>NZ_JAWDIC010000001.1:0-1217340 GCF_032464895.1 Phycicoccus sp. M110.8 | reverse complement strand
TCGCGTGGACCACGCCGGCCAAGACCCGCTACTCCCTCACCGGCGCCACTGCCGGCCAGGGCGGCTTCAGCTACGCCTGGGCCTCGCGCTGGGTCAACGGCCGGACCACCTACACGTATGCCGCGCAGCGCGGCTTCGTCGTCCTCGACACCCCGCAGGCGTTCGCGCAGCTGCGCGGCGGCTTCGGGTCGGGGCTGCGGCGCACCAACCTGCTCATGCACGAGCTCGGCCACGTCATGGGGCTGCAGCACGTCAGCGACACGCGCGAGCAGATGTACCCGACGCTGCGCACCACGTCTCCGTACGCGTACGCCACCGGTGACCTGGCCGGCCTGGCCAGGCTCGGTCGTGGCGCGGGCTGCCTGAGCACCACGGGCCTGCCGTACAGGGACCTCAGCTAGCCGCGAGCCGGCCGGTCGGCCGCCAGCGGGCCGATCCCCACCCGATCCCCCCCGAGGCCGACCCCGGCACGCCCCCGAACCCGATGCCCGTCCACCGTCACCCGGTGGGCGGGCGTCGTGCATGTGCCCCGTCGTGACGTCGTGCCGCCCCGTCGTGACGTCGTGCCGCCCCGTGGTGACGCCGTGCCGACCTCGGCCGCAGCCCGCTCGCGTCGCTACCACCGCGATCCGCGCTTTACCATCCCTTTACCTTTACATGGGGTTGCCTTTACCTGAACGGCTGAGTCGGCCGTGCCCCGAGGGCTGATGTGCCGAGGTGGCTCCAGCGACAACCATGGGTGTCGGCTCCTTCGGGGGAAGGAGCCCCGGCCCGAGCCCCACTCAGTCCTCCAGCTGGGGGCCGGGCCAGAGACCGACCCGGTGGCGTTCGCCCCTGAGACGCCACCGGGTCCTCCTCATCCGCCACGAAGGAGCGCCCCGATGTCCACCACCCGCGCGATCCGCACCGTCACGGCCGCCGTCGCCGGCGTGGTCGCGCTCGGGGTGGTCGCCGTCGTGGCGTCGTCGCACCACGCGGGTGCCGCCAAGACCACCCGGGCGGGCACCCTCCAGGTCGTCGCCGCGGCCGGGGAAGTCGCCGCACCCAAGCCGACCCAGGACGCGCCCTGGGCCGCTGCCGACGGCATCCGGGCGCTCGCGCCGGGGGAGCTGCGGACCGTCGAGGTGACGGTGACGAACCCGGGCAGCACGGCATACCGGGTGCTCGAGCTCACCGCCACGCCCCGTGACACCGGCACGGACTGCCGGGCCGACCGGTCCCTGGTCGTGAGCTCCTACCGCTCGGACCGGACCGGCGCGCCCACCTACGTGGTGCCGCGCGGGTCCAGCATCCGCATCCCGGTGACGGTCATGCGGTTGGCGCTGCCGGGGCAGGACAGCTGCCGCGACGCGACCTTCCCGCTGACCCTCACGGGGGTGGTCAGCCCGGGTCGCGCGGCCACGAACGCCGGTTGACGGGGGTCCCGGGAGGGCGGAGGCCCTGGGCAGGGCGCAGGGCCTGTGCCCAGGGCCTTCGCTCGCGGGCCGCCCCGGACCGGCGCGCCGACCCTGAACCAGCCAGCCGGACGCCGCGAACAAACCGGTACGGCGGTGTCGGCACCCGGCGGCATACTGTCGCGGTGCCCGAAGCCGTGCCCACGACCGCCGACGTCCACGCCGTCCAGCGGCGCACCGTCACCACACTCGTCGGCACCCAGGTGCTCGTCGGGGTCGGCGTCTCGGCCGGTGCCGCCGTCGGCGCGCTGCTCGCGGAGCAGACCAGCGGCTCGGCCGACCTCGCGGGTCTGGGCGGCACGTTCCAGGTGCTCGGCGGCGCCCTCGTCGCGATCCCGATGGCGCACGTCATGGCCGCCCGCGGCCGCCGCTGGGGCATGCTAGCCGGCTACGGGCTGGGGATCCTCGGCGCCGTGACGATCATCGTGGCGGCGGCGCTGCGCAGCTTCCCGCTCCTGTTGCTCGGCACCACCCTCTTCGGCGGCGCCAACGCCGCCAACAGCCAGGCCCGCTACGTCGCGGCCGACCTCGCCGACGAGCACCGCCGCGGCCGCGACCTGTCGATCGTCGTGTGGGCGACGACCGTCGGCGCGGTCTTCGGGCCCAACCTCGCCGGGCCGGGTGAGCCGGTCGCGCGCTTCCTCGGCGTCCCCTCACTCGCCGGCCCCTACGTCTTCTCCCTCGGCGGCCTGCTGCTCGGCGCCCTGGTCATCCTGCTGCGGCTGCGCCCCGACCCCCTGCTCCTGGCCCGTCAGGTCGAGGCCGCCCGCGCGACCGAGCCGCTCGAGCGCCAGCACGGGTCGGTCTGGCGAGGCCTGCGCACCCTCGGCGCCTACCCCGGTGCCCTGCTCGGCGTCATCACGATGGCGATCGGGCACACCGTCATGGTCAGTGTCATGGTGATGACCCCGCTCCACATGCACCACGGCGGAGCCGACCTGCAGGTCATCGGGCTGGTCATCAGTGCCCACGTGCTCGGCATGTTCGCGTTCTCGCCGGTGGTCGGGTTCGCCGTCGACCGGTGGGGCGGCCGCGCGACGGCGCTCGCGGGCGCAGCCATCCTCGTCGCCGCCGGCGTGCTCGCCGCGCAGGCGCCCACCGGCTGGTCGCCGGGGCTCGCGGTGGGCCTGTTCCTGCTGGGGCTGGGCTGGTCGTTCACCCTCGTCAGCGGGTCGACCCTCGTGGTGCGGGCGGTGCCGCTGAGCGAGCGCGCCGGGGCGCAGGGCGCCTCCGACCTCGCCATGGGTCTGGCCGCCGGTGGCGGGGGTGCGCTCGCCGGCGTCGTCGTCGGGCAGCTCGGGTATGCCGTGCTCGGCACCCTCGCGGCGTGCCTCGCCGGGGCCGTCGGGGTGGCCGCCCTGCTCCTGCGGCCGACCGATCTGGAGCGGGTCTCGCCGCCACCGGTGTTGCCCGGCGAAGTGGACAGCGAGGTTGGTTAGCCTGCACGGGTGAGTCAGCCCACCGAGCCCCAGGACGCCGACCCCCGCGACGCCGACCCCCGCGGGGAGAGGGTCGCGGCGGCGGTCCGCACCTGGCAGCGGCACCTCGTCGACCTCGGTGGTCGCAACACCCTGCTCTGGTACCGCGACCTGCCCAGCGGCACCCTCGACCTCACCACCGCCCATCCCGGCGGGCTCGCCATGCTGCTCGCCGGGCGCCCGACCCGGCTGTCCGACCTCGTCCGCGAGCCGGTCGCGCTCGACGAGGCGCGCCGCCGGGCGCGGACCATCCGGGCCAAGACCCTCGAGCTCGCGGAGGAGCGCGGCATCGCGGCCGGGTTCATCGCCATCGGCATGGCGTCGTGGACCGTCCGCGGCGCGAACCGGCCCCCGGCCGCGCCCGTGCTGCTGCGGTCGTGCGTGCTCAAGCCGACGGGCGCCGCGCGCGAGGACTTCGACATCGACCTCGGCCCGGACGTCGAGCTCAACCCCGTCCTGGAGCACTACCTGCGCTCGGAGCAGGGGCTCGAGCTCGACACCGGTTCGCTGGAGGACCTGGCCACGGCAGGCGACGCCTTCGACCCGTACCCGGTCTACGAGGAGCTGGGGCGGCTGTGCGCCTCGGTCCCCGACTTCTCCATCACCCCGCGGCTGGTCGTCGGCACCTTCTCCTACGCCAAGCTGCCCATGGTCGCCGACCTGGCCGCGCAGGGCCCGTCGCTCGCCGACCACGACGTCGTGGCGGCGCTGGCCGGCGACCCGGGCGCGCTGCGTACGGTCCGCACGGCCGTCCCTGACTCGCCGGCCGACGCCGACCCCTCGCACGAGCTGCTGATCCTCGACGCCGACTCCACCCAGCAGGCGGCGATCGACGCCGTCCGCTCCGGCGCGCACCTGGTCATCAAAGGCCCGCCCGGCACCGGCAAGTCCCAGACCATCGCCAACCTCATCGCCTCGCTCGCCGGTGAGGGCAAGCGCGTGCTGTTCGTCGCCGAGAAGCGCGCGGCCATCGACGCGGTGCTCTCCCGGCTCGACGGGGTGGGCCTGTCCGACCTCGTCCTCGACGCCTACGACGGCGCGGTCAACAAGCGGCGGCTGGCCCGCGAGCTCGGTGACGCGCTCGAGCGCTCCACCCAGACGCGCGACCCCGACACCGGCGAGCTCGAGCGCGCGCTCGTCGACCGGCGCACGCGCCTCGTCGAGCACGCGGCCGCCCTGCACGAGGTCCGCCAGCCGTGGGGCGTCTCGGTCTACCAGGCGCAGCAGGCCATCACGGGGCTGACCGGTCGCGAGCACCCGCCGACCTCGCGGGTGCGCGTGCGTGGCGACCAGCTCGCCGGGCTCTCCCGCCAGCGGGTCGACGAGCTCGGCCGGCAGCTCACCGAGGCAGCCTCGCTCGGCGCGTGGTCGACCCGCGAGGGCGAGGACCCCTGGTTCGGCGCGCGCGTCGAGACCCAGGAGGACGCCGTCCGGGCCCGCGACATCACCAGCCGCCTCAGCGAGGGCGGGCTCGACGAGCTCGAGCGGACCATGCAGGAGGTCTTCGCCGAGGTGAGCCTGCCGCAGGCCCAGCGCGCGCGGGACTGGGGCGCGGTGCTCGAGTCCGTCGGCCGGGTCCGCGACACGCTCGAGGTGTTCCGGCCGGAGGTCTTCGACATCCCGCTCGGCGAGCTGGTTTCCGCGACCGGGTCCGCGCAGTACCGCCGCGACCACGACGTCGACCTCGGCGCGTGGTCGCGCTGGCGGCTGCGCCGGCAGGCGCGCGCGCTGCTGCGCCCCGGCCCGCCGCCCGCCGACCTGCACGCCGCGCTCGCCGACGCCCAGGTCCAGCGGACCGCGTGGCAGCAGATGGCCGGCGCCGGTGGGCGCCCCGAGATCCCGATCGACCTCGACCGTGCGCGAGCCGCGTATGCCGCCGTGGCCGCCGACCTCACGTGGCTCGGCGAGCGGCTGGCCACCACCGCGGCCGGGGGAGCCCTCCTCGACACCGACCTGCCGGCTCTGCGGGAGCGGCTGACCACGCTCGCCGCGGCGCCCGAGCGGCTCGCGGTCGTGCCGCAGGTGCTCGGGGCGCTCGACGCCCTGCGCGCCGCGGGCATGGGCCCGCTGGTCGACGACCTCGCCGCGCGCGGGGTCGAGGCCGACGACGTGGCCGCCGAGCTCGAGTTCGTCTGGTGGACCTCGCTGTCGGAGGACCTCACCGTGCGCGACCCGCGCTACGGCGCCCACGACGGTGCCCAGCTCCAGCGGGTCGCCCGCGAGTACGTCGCCGCCGACCACGCGCACCTGCGCGCCAGCGCCGAGCGGGTCAAGGCGGGGGCCGGGCGGCGGCTGCGCGAGGTGCTGGCCGACCACCCCGAGCAGGAGTCGCTGGTCCGGGCGGAGGCGGGCAAGTCCCGTCGCCACCGGCCGCTGCGCGACCTGCTGCCCCGCGCCGGCGAGACGCTCACCGCGGTCAAGCCGGCCTGGGCCATGTCGCCGCTGGTCGTGGCCTCGGTGCTGCCGCCGGGGCGCTGGTTCGACGTGGTGATCTTCGACGAGGCCTCGCAGATCCCGCCCGCTCAGGCCGTCTCGGCGATCTCCCGTGCCCACCAGGTCGTCGTCGCCGGCGACGAGCGCCAGCTGCCCCCGACGTCGTTCTTCACCTCCGCCGTCGACGAGGAGGCCGCGGGCTCGCCCGAGACCGAGACGCTGACCGAGGGCTTCGAGTCGGTGCTCGACGTGCTCACGGCCGCCCTGCCGACCCGCCGCCTGGCGTGGCACTACCGGTCGCTCGACGAGCGGCTCATCGCCTTCGCCAACCGCGAGATGTACGACGGCTCGCTCGTCACCTTCCCCGGCACGGGCACCGACCCCGTCGTCCGGCTCGAGGCCGTCGAGGGAGCCGGCGTCGTCTCGCCCGGCGAGGAGGCCATCGAGTCGACCGAGGCGGAGGTCGAGCGGGTCGTCGAGCTCGTGCTCGAGCATGCCCGCACCCGTCCGTGGGAGTCCCTCGGCGTCATCGCCCTCGGCATCAAGCACGCCGCCCGCATCGACGACGCCCTGCGACGCGCCCTCGCGGGCGACGCGGCCGCCGGAGTCGGCGACTTCTTCGACGAGGACCGGCCGGAGCGATTCTTCGTCAAGAACCTCGAGCGGGTCCAGGGCGACGAGCGCGACGCGATCATCCTCGCCGTCGGTTACGGCAAGACCCCGCACGGCCGGGTGCTGCACCGGTTCGGGCCGCTCAACCTCGAGGGCGGCGAGCGTCGCCTCAACGTCGCCATCACCCGCTCGCGTCGCCGGATGACCGTGGTCTCCTCGCTCGTCGCGGGTGACCTGGACCCGGCGCGGCTCAAGGCGCGCGGCGCCATGATGCTGCGGGACTTCCTCGCGTATGCCGCTGACGGCTCCCTCCCCGGGTCCGCCGCCGGCGGTGCTGCCGCCGACGGTGCCGCCGCGGCCGCCCCGCCCGGGAACGGCGCGCGTGCGGCGACGGCCGCCGGTTCCGGCGACCACGACCGCCCGGACGCGGTCGTCGCCGAGTTCGCCCAGCGGCTGCGCGCCAGCGGGCTCGTGGTGCACGAGCGCTACGGGGTCGCCGGCCAGCCGATCGACCTCGCCGTCGAGCACCCCGACCGGCCGGGCACCGTCCTCGTCGCCGTGGAGACCGACGGCCCGGGGTATGCCGCGATGCCCAGCACCCGTGACCGTGACCGGCTGCGGGGCGAGCAGCTCGGGCGCCTCGGCTGGATGCACGTGCGGGTCTGGTCGACGGACATCTTCCGCGACCCGGCGCGGGACGTCGCCCGGGTGCACGCCGCGGTGCAGCAGGCCGCGGCCGCCCGCGCCGAGGCAGAGGCGCAGCAGGCCCGACCGGCCCCGGCTCGCGACGCGGGACGAGCCGACTCCGGTGGGACGGAGGGGCGGGACGCCGGACGCGCCGACGCCGCACCCGCCGCCGCCGGACCGGCCGACCCGGGCGTGGGGGACGGCCAGGCTCCGGTGGAGGATGGAGCCGTGGACGAGATGCAGGAGCCCGAGCGCGAGCCGGAGTTCGTGCCGACGCCGGACGAGGGCGCCCGGACGCGGCGCGTCCGGGGTCGGAAGAGGCGTCCGCCGGAGCAGACCAAGGACGACACCGACGCGGGCTGGGGCGAGTACTCCGACCGCGCCGCCCACGACCGGTGGCTCGAGGAGCAGCGCCCGCCGCACTGGGGCAGAGACTGACGCGGGCGGCAGGTGCCTCCACCGGCGGCACACGACCCTGCCTGGCGAGAGCCGACGGGACATGACGACGGCGCCGGCCCTTCAGGGTCCGGCGCCGTCGGCCTACGTCTCGGGGGAGTGTCAGATCCGCCGGGTCAGGGCGTCGCGGATCTCGCGGAGCAGGACGACCTGCTCGTCGGGAGCGGCGTCCTCCTCGGCCTTGGCGTAGCGCGCCTTGACGGCCTCGTACGGCTTGACGATGAAGAAGTAGACGACGGCCGCCATGATCAGGAACGCCACCAGCGCCGTGAGGAAGGGACCCACCGACACCAGGCCGCCCGGCTGCCACTTGTCGAAGTTGGGTGCGCCCCCGGCCTTGGCCAGGAGCTCGATGATGACCTTGGTGAAGGACGTGACCACGGCTGCGAAGGCCGCGCCGATGATGAAGGCAACGGCAAGCTCGATGAGGTTGCCCCGCATGATGAAGTCCTTGAAACCCTTCATGGGCCCCCGACCTTTCGCTCTGGAGTGAAAGCCTGACCTCTGCACCGTAGCGACCGAAGTGCCCGATCTCGCGGCGGAACACCGGGTGGCGCCGGGACGACGAGCTCAGGGGTCGCGCCTCAGCGCCCCCTCAACACCACTTGGAGAGCGGCCCGGCCCGAGGCGTCGAGCGGCGCGGCGGTGATCGCACGCGCGGTGTTGTCGTCGGCTGCCACGACCAACCCGGGGCCCTCGAGCGCGTACCCACCCGAGGAGCCCTGGCCCTGGATCACCGACCCGAAGTCGGTCCGCAGCGGCCGTTCCACCCGCAGCACCAACACGTCCCGCGCCACCACGCGGTCGGCCCCGAGCAGGTCGATCCGGTCGCCCGACGTCACCATCGACACTGCACCGTCGTCGGCCACCGTGACGTGGACGGCGACCTCGCCCGCGGGACGTCCCGCCAGCAGCGAGTGCGCGTTGAACCGGGACTGGTTCACCGTCTCGCCGAGCCCGACCGGGGAGGCGAGCGGTCGTCCGACGACCTCGGCGAGGTCCTGGGCGGCGCCCGGCGGGACCAGCCGCCGGGGCCACGCGACGAGCCGCACCGAGGCAGCGGTTACGACCTCGCCGACGGCGAGCGGCCGGGAGGCGACGACGACCGGGACGACGGGCTCGCCCGGCTGGCGGGCGATCGAGACGACGCCGACCACAGCGGCCGCGGCGCAGGCGGCTGCCACGCCCCGACGCAGGACCCTGCGACGCCACTCGCGTCGGCGACCGGGACCGCGCACCCAGGCGGTCACGGCGGCCAGCGGCGACGTCGGCACGGCTGCGGCCTCAGCCCGGCAGGGCGAACGGCAGCTCGATGCCGTCGAGCGCTCGACGGCACGGACAGGTCGCCTCGGCGTCGGGCTCGGGCGCAGGGAGGGCGGCCAGCGCGGACCGCAGGACGGTCTTGAGGCCCTCGACGTTCTTCGCGAAGACGGCGAGCACCTCCTCGTGGGTGACCGCGTCACCGCCGTCGACCCCGGCGTCGAGGTCGGTGACCAGCGCCACCGTGGTGAAGCACATCGCCAGCTCGCGGGCGATCGCGGCCTCCGGCATGGCGGTCATGCCCACGATCGACCAGCCCGCGGCCTGGTGCCAGGCGGACTCGGCCTTGGAGGAGAAGCGGGGTCCGTTGACCACGACCAGGGTGCCGTCCTCGACGACCGGCAGCCCGGCGCGCTCCGCCGACTCGATCGCGACCGCCCGGCCCCGCGGGCAGTAGGGGTCGGCGAACGAGACGTGGACGACCGGGCCCTCCTCGGCATACACGGTGTGGTCGCGGCCCCACGTGCGGTCCACGACCTGGTCGGGGACCACGACCGTGCCGGGGCCGTTCTCGGCCTTCAGCGAGCCGACCGCGCACGGCGCGAGCACCTGGCGCACGCCGACCGAGCGCAGTGCCCAGAGGTTGGCGCGGTAGTTGACCCGGTGCGGGGGGAACCGGTGGCCCTGGCCGTGCCGGGCGAGGAACGCGACCCGCCGGCCGTCGACCTCACCGATGACGACGTCGTCGCTCGGGTCGCCGAACGGGGTCGTCACCCGGACGCGCTCGGCGCCCTCGAAGAACTCGTAGAAGCCGGAGCCGCCGATGAGCCCGAGGTCGGCCCCTCCGTCGGGCACGGGGGAGGAAGTCATGGCGGCAGCCTACGCACGGGCCGCGAGCACCCGGCATCCGCGCAGCAGGCCTGTGAACGAGGTGCTGCGACGCCCGCGCCTGTGGACAGGCGCGGGCGCAGGTGGTGCGGCGTCAGGCGGCGGAGCCGTCCGCGGCAGCGCTCCTGGTCGAGCTCGACGACGACTCCGACTTCGAGCTGCCGGAGTCCGACGAGCTCGACGCGGGCACGGACGAGGACGACCCGCTGCGCGAGTCGGTGCGGTAGAAGCCGCCACCCTTGAAGACGACCCCGACGGCGTTGAACACCTTGCGCAGCTTCCCGTCGCACTCCGGGCAGACGGTCAGCGAGTCGTCGCTGAAGGACTGCACGATGTCGAAGCGGTGGTCGCACTCGGTGCAGGCGTAGGCGTACGTCGGCACGGTTCCTCCTGGACGGTCACAGGCCACGCGCCCCCGCGCGGTCTGGCACTCGATCGGTTCGAGTGCCAACTATAAGGCCCAGAGCGCCCTACTTCTTCCCGTCGAGGGTCCGGGCGGCCCGCAGGCCGGACCACCAGCGGCCGCGGGCCTCGCGACCGTCGGCCTGCTCCCGGCCGCCCTTCTCGCTCCAGCCGGCGAGGCGCCCGTACGTGCTCACGGCCCGGACGCGCTTCTCGGCCCGCGCCCGGCTCGCGGCCGTGGCCACGATGAGCAGCTGGTCGCCGCGGCGGATCACCGTGTTCGACGCGGGGACGAACCCCTCCCCGCCGCGGACGACGAGGGTCACGTTCGCCCCCTCGGGCAGCCGCAGCTCGAAGACGTCGACGCCGTGCAGCCTGGACGCGGGCCCGACGGTCACCTGGATCACCTCGGCGCCGAGCTCCTCCAGGGGCGTCGCCTCCACGGCGAGGTCCAGGGTGCTGTGGTCCTCCACGATCCCGAGGCGCTGGGCCACCCACGGCAGGGTCGGGCCCTGGACGAGGGTGAAGATGACGACGAGCACGAAGACCAGCTCGAAGATCCAGTCGACGCCGCGGGCCCCCATCGTCGCCGGGACGGTGGCGAGCACGACCGGGACGGCCCCGCGCAGCCCGGCCCACGAGAGGAACACCTGGTCGCGCCACCCCAGCCGGAACGGCGCGACCGACACCAGCACCGACAGCGGCCGGGCGACGAGCAGCAGGACGAGGCCGATCACGATCGCCGGCAGCACCTGGCTCCACATGTGACCGGGGGCGGCGAGCAGGCCGAGGAGCACGAAGAGCCCGATCTGGGCCAGCCAGCCGAGCGCGGTCGAGAGCCCCTGCACCGCCGGCCGGTGGGGGAGCTGGAGGTTGCCCAGCAGCAGGGCCGCCAGGTAGCAGGCGATGAAGCCGCTGGTGTGCACGCTGGCGGCCGCGGCATACGCGAGCACCGTCAGGGCCACGACCCCGAGGCTGAACAGGCCCGAGGACCCGGACGCGGCGCGGCGCATGAACTGCGCGCCCAGCCACCCCACCGCGAGGCCGATCGCCGCGCCGACCGTCAGCTCGAACACGGCCAGCCCGAGCAGGTGCCACCACGGGTCGGCACCGGCCGGGTCGGCGCTGCGGGCGGCGAGGGCCGTCACGAGGATGACCACGGGCGCGTCGTTGAAGCCGGACTCCGCCTCGAGCATCCCGGTGACCCGGCGTGGCAGCGGCACCCGGCGCAGCACGGAGAACACGGCGGCGGCGTCGGTGGAGGACAGGATCGCGCCGACGAGCAGGGCGGTGTCCCAGTCGAGGTGCAGGACGAACCGGGCGGCCAGGGCGACCACGACCACCGAGACCATCACGCCGACGGTCGACAGGACCGCCGCGGGCGCCACCGCCCGGCGGATGCCCTCCCAGCGGGTGCTGAGGCCGCCCTCGCTGAGGATGAGGATCAGCGCCGAGTAGCCGAGGACCTGTGTCAGCTCGCCGGAGTCGAACCGGATGCCGAAGCCGGCCTCGCCGATGACCAGCCCGATCCCGAGGTAGAGCAGCAGCGACGGCAGCCCCGACTTGGTCGACAACCGGACCGCCGCGACCGAGACGAGGAGCACGACCGAACCCACCAGGAGGGCGGGGGTCAGCTCGTGCAGCGTGAACGCCGCACCGGCGCTGGACAATCCGAACGGCACGGCCTGTCCCCTCCCTTCCCCTCGTGGCGGTGCGGATAGTCTCGCAGGGTGCCCCGCCTGAAACTCCTCCGCCGTGTCGCCGTCGCGCTGGCGGCCCTGCTGGTCGTCGTGATCGGCATCGTGGCGGTCCTGGCCGTGACCTGGGTCCGGCGTCCGTTCCCCGTGACCGACGGGCAGGTCCAGGTGCCGGGCCTGACCGGCAAGGTGACCGTGGTCCGCGGCGACCACGGCATCCCGCAGATCTACGCGGACTCCTCCGAGGACCTGTTCAAGGCAGAGGGGTTCGTCCACGCGCAGGACCGCTTCTTCGAGATGGACCTGCGCCGGCACATCACGGCCGGCCGCCTCGCCGAGCTCGTCGGCGAGGGCGGGGTCGAGACCGACCGCGTCGTGCGCACGCTGGGCTGGCGCCGCACCGCCGAGGCCGAGCTGCCGACCCTCAAGCCGGAGACCCGCCGCTACCTGCAGGCCTACGCCGACGGCGTCAACGCCTACATCCACCAGGCCGGCTCGCCGTCGAAGATGTCGCTGGAGTACGTCGTCCTGGGGCAGAAGGTGCCCGACTACCGGGTCGAGGACTGGACGCCGGCCGACTCCTTGGCCTGGCTCAAGGCCATGGCCTGGGACCTGCGTGGCGACTACTCCGCCGAGCTGATGCGGGCGCGGCTCGCCAGCACCATGCCGATGAGCCAGATCGACGAGCTGTGGCCGCCGTACCAGTACGCCACCAACAAGCCGATCCTCTCCGCCCAGGACTGGTCGCCGGGCACGGCCGCCCCCACCACCTCCAGCGCCGGGTCCGCCGTCCCCACCGTGGGCGCGAAGGCCGGGACCGCGTCGAAGTCCGGCACCGCGCCGCAGACCGGCGCCGCGTCCACGACGGGCACCGCGCCGACGAAGGCCGGCGTCGCGCCGGCCGGTTCGCAGCTGCCCGGTCCCGGGAACAAGCAGGTGCAGCAGGCGTATGCCGCGGTGTCGCGGGCGCTCGCCGCGGTGCCCCAGACGCTCGGCCGGGGTGACGGCATCGGGTCCAACTCGTGGGTCGTCTCGGGCAGCCGGACCACGACGGGCAAGCCGCTGCTGGCCAACGACCCGCACCTCGGCGTCAGCGTGCCCGGCATCTGGTACCAGGTCGGCCTGCACTGCCGGTCGGTCGGCCCGAGCTGCCCGTTCGACGTGGCCGGCTACTCCTTCTCCGGCCTGCCGGGCGTCGTCATCGGCCACAACCAGTCCATCGCGTGGGGCTTCACCAACCTCGGGCCCGACGTCAGCGACTTCTTCCTCGAGCAGGTCAAGGGCCGCACCTACCTGCGCGACGGCAAGCAGGTGCCGCTCACCATGCGCACCGAGACGATCAAGGTCGGCGGCGGGGGAGAGCAGACGATCACCGTCCGCTCCACGGTCCACGGGCCGATCCTCTCCGACGCGATCAAGGGCGTGGACCAGGCCGGCGACTCGCCGCCGGTCAACGGGCGGCGCAGCCCGGGCGCCTACGAGGTCGCCCTGGACTGGACCGGCCTGAAGGTCGGCCAGACCGCCGACGCCATCTTCGGGCTCAACACCGCGCAGGACTTCCAGCAGTTCCGCGCGGCGGCCAAGGACTTCGCCGTCCCGGCGCAGAACCTCATCTACGCCGACACCAAGGGCAACATCGGCTACCAGGCGCCGGGTGCGATCCCGATCCGCAGCCGCTACATGGACGCCGCGCCCGGGTACTGGATCCGCCCGGGCTGGGTCTCCTCGTGGGACTGGAAGGGCTGGGTCCCCTTCGACGAGATGCCGTGGACGTACAACCCCAGCGAGGGCTACCTCGTCACGGCGAACCAGGCCGTCACCGCCAGCGGGACGCCGTTCCTGACCACCGAGTGGGACTACGGCTACCGGGCGCAGCGCATCCGCGACCTGCTCGGCAAGGACGACAAGGTCAGCCCCGCCGACATGGCGCGGATCCAGATGGACACGCGCAACCAGTTCGCGCCGACCCTGGTCAAGGCGCTGCTCGACATCGACCTCGGGCACGACGACTTCACCAAGCAGGCGCAGGACCTGCTGCGCGGGTGGAACTTCAGCCAGCCGGCCGACGACAGCGACTCGGCCGCCGCGGCCGCCTACTACAACGCCGTGTGGGCCAAGCTGCTCGACCTGACCTTCAACGACGAGCTGCCGCGTGACCTGCGGGCCGACGGCGGTGACCAGTGGATGGCGGCCATGGCCTCGCTGCTGTCGCAGAAGGGCACCTCGGCCTGGTGGGACGACAAGCGCACCGCGGGCATCACCGAGGGCAAGTCCGAGATCCTGCGTCGCGCGCTCGTCGAGGCGCGGCTGGAGCTGACCCGTCAGCTCGGCAAGGACCCGTCGGACTGGAAGTGGGGCCGGCTGCACCAGCTGACCCTGCGCCACCAGGTGCTCGGCGGCGACGACGTGCCCGGCATCGTCCGGTCGATCTTCAACCTCTCGCCCAAGGAGATGCCCGGCGGCTCGGCCATCGTCGACGCCAACGGCTGGAACGCCGCGTGCACGACGGTGCAGCCCCCGGACGAGTGCTTCAAGAACGGCGCGTACGACGTCGACTGGGCGCCCTCGATGCGGATGGTCGTCGACCTGTCCGACCTCGACCGGTCGCGCTGGGTCAACCAGACCGGCAACAGCGGCCACGCCTGGAACGACCACTACGACGACCAGACCGACGCCTGGGTCAAGGGCGAGCTGTTCGACTGGCCGTTCACCCGCAAGGCCGTGGACGCCGCCGGCGGCGACACGCTGACCCTGGTGCCGGCACCCAACTCCAACTGACCTGCCCCGGTCGGTCGGTCAGTTGCCCAGGCGGACCAGGCCCTGCTCGGCGGTGAGGGCCGCGTCGACCGGGTGGTCGTGCGGCTCGGCCGGCAGGGCCTCGTCGAGCACCTCCCACGGGTGGACGAGGGCGACGGTCCGGGCGGCGGTGCGCGACAGGGCGCGGTCGTAGCAGCCCTTGCCGCGCCCGAGCCGGGTGCCGTGGCGGTCGACCGCCTGCGCGGGCAGGAACACCACCCGGGCGTCCGCGACGGCATCGCGGCCCAGCAGCCGGTCGTCCCCGGCCTCGCGCCAGTCCAGGTCCCAGTCCGGCAGCGTCACCGGGACCATGACGCGGATGCCCCGCGCCGCGAGGGCGCCGATGAGGGACTCCGTGGGTGGCTCGCTCGCCAGAGACTCGTATGCCGCGACCCAGTCCCCGGGACCCAGCCCCTCGGCATACGCCACCTCGAGGGCGCCGAGCTCGAGGGACTCGGCGTCCTTGGCCCGGTCCCGCCCGGGCACGCGTTCGCGCCGCAGCGCCGCGAGGCGGCGGCGCTCGGCGTCCTTGGTCGCACCAGCCATGCCCTGATCGTCGCACTAGGGTGGCTGGCATGAGCCAATCTGGTCTGGCAGCGGCCGTGGAGCGGCTGGAGGAGCGCGGGGTCGACGAGCGCGCGATCCGTGTCTTCTCCCACTACTACGAGCAGCTCGAGCAGGGGACGACCGGCCTGATCGCCGAGTCGGACATCGAGCCGCTGAGCGAGGTGACCTCGCTCGAGCAGCTGCAGGCGACCGAGGACGAGCGGCGTGAGGCGCTGTCGCGGACGGCGGTGGTCAAGCTCAACGGCGGGCTCGGGACGAGCATGGGCCTCTCCGGCCCGAAGTCGCTGCTGGAGGTCCGCGACGGCCGCACGTTCCTCGACGTCATCGCCCGCCAGGTGCTGGCGCTGCGCGAGGAGTACGGCGTCGAGGTGCCGCTGCTGCTCATGAACTCGTTCCGCACCCGGGAGGCGTCGCTCGAGGCACTGGCGGCCTACCCCGAGCTCGAGGTCGAGGGGCTGCCGCTGGACTTCCTGCAGAACGCCGAGCCGAAGCTGCGGGCCGACGACCTCACCCCCGTCGAGTGGCCCGACGACCCCGAGCTCGAGTGGTGCCCGCCCGGCCACGGTGACGTCTACGTCGCGATGCTGGCCAGTGGGGTGCTGCAGGCGTTGCGGGACAAGGGCTTCCGCTACGTCTTCCTCTCGAACTCCGACAACCTGGGCGCGACCTGCGACCCGACCGTGCCGGTGTGGATGGCCAAGGAGGGCATCCCGTACGTGTCGGAGGTGTGCGACCGCACCGCCAACGACCGCAAGGGCGGCCACCTGGCGATCCGCCGCTCCGACGGCCGCATCGTGCTGCGCGAGCGGTCGATGGTGTCGGAGGAGGACGACCGCTGGTTCCAGGACACCGAGCGCCACCCGCTGTTCCACGCCAACAACCTGTGGGTCGACCTCGACGCGCTCGAGGCCAAGCTCACCGAGAGCGACGGCGTGCTCGGCCTGCCGATCATCGTCAACCGCAAGACCGTGGACCCCAGCCGCAAGGACTCGACGCCGGTCATCCAGGTCGAGTCGGCGATGGGAACGGCGATCGAGGTGTTCGCCGGGTCGCGCGCCCTGCGGATCCCGCGCAGCCGGTTCCGGCCGGTGAAGACGACGAACGAGCTGCTGCTGCTGCGCTCGGACCTGTTCGCGTTCGACGAGCTGTCCCGGGTGGTGGCGCAGAGCGACCGGCGTGACCCGCGCGTGGACCTCGACGACCACTACACGCTGATCGGCGACTTCGACGAGCGGTTCCCGGCCGGGGCGCCGTCGCTGGTCGAGTGCACGTCGCTCGTCGTGCACGGTGACGTGACGTTCGGCGCGGGCGTGCGCTGCGTGGGCGACGTCGTGGTCGAGGCGGACGAGCCGCGGACCATCGCCGACGACACCGTCCTGCACGACAGCCTCGAGGAGTCGCCGGCGGAGGTCGGCCGGTGATCTCGGTCGAGCAGCACCTGTCGCGGATCATGGGCACCGTCAAGGTCATCCGCCCGTTCGAGCTCGGGGTGCTCGATGCGCAGGGGTGCGTCCTGGCCGAGGACATCACCGCCCGCGGCTCGCTGCCCGGCTTCACCAACTCCGCGATGGACGGGTATGCCGTGCACGCCGCCGACGTGGCGTCGGCGACCCCGGAGGACCCGGTCGTCCTGCCCGTCGTCAACGACATCGCGGCCGGCAACACCCACGCGCTGTCCCTCGCCCAGGGCCAGACGATGCGCATCATGACCGGCGCGCCGATGCCGCGCGGGGCCGACGCGGTCGTCCCCGTGGAGGCCACCGACGGCGGCGTCGTCCGGGTGCAGGTGCGCCAGCGGTCCGTCGTCGGCCAGCACGTCCGCGAGGCCGGCGAGGACGTCGAGGCGGGGGACGTCGTGCTCCGGCGCGGGACGCTGCTCGGGCCGGGACAGATCGCCCTGCTGGCGGCGGCCGGCATCGCCCGGCTCAAGGTGGTGCCGCGACCGCGGGTCGTCGTGCTGTCGACGGGGGACGAGCTGGTGCAGGTCGGGTTGACCCCGGGCTTCGGGCAGATCGTCGACTCCAACTCGGTGATGATCTCGGCGGCGGTCACGGCCGTGGGGGCGACGCCCTTCCGCGTCGGGGGAGTCAAGGACGACGCCCGCGAGCTGATGGACACCCTCGAGGGCCAGCTGGTCCGGGCCGACGCGATCATCACGACGGGCGGGGTGTCGATGGGCGCGTTCGACACGGTCAAGGAGGTGCTGTCGCGCGTCGGCACCGTGCAGTTCGACAAGGTCGCGATGCGCCCGGGGATGCCCCAGGGGTTCGGGCTGCTCGGCGACGAGCAGGTGCCGGTGTTCACCCTGCCCGGCAACCCGGTCAGCGCCCTGGTGTCCTTCCACGTCTTCGTCGCGCCTGCGCTGCGGGCGATGGCCGGTCGGCCCGAGCCGTCCTACCCGCCGGGCTACGTGCCGGCCGTGGCGTCCGAGCCGTTCACCTCGGTGCCCGGGAAGATGGAGTTCCTGCGGGTCGTCCTCGACGGCGACTCCGCCCGGCTGGCCGGCGGGCAGGGCTCGCACATGCTCGGCGCCCTGGCCGCGGCCGACGCCCTGGCCGTGATCCCCGAGGACGTCACCTCCGTGCAGGCGGGCGACGCGATCGAGTGCCTGCCGCTGCTCGGCCGGGAGGGGCTGTGACGTCCGGGGACGGCAGCGCGCGTTCCGGGCTGACCCACGTGCGCGCCGACGGGTCGGCCCACATGGTCGACGTCTCGGCCAAGGCGGTGACGGCCCGCTCGGCCAGCGCGGCCGGCCGGGTGCTGCTCTCCGCGGCTGCCGTGGCGGCGCTGAGGGACGGGGAGGTGCCCAAGGGCGACGCGCTCGCCGTGGCGCGGATCGCCGGCATCCAGGCGGTCAAGCGCACCCCCGAGCTCATCCCGCTCGCCCACCCCATCGCCGTGCACGCCGTCGAGGTGGACCTGTCCGTGGCCGACGACGGAGTCGACATCGTGGCGACGGTGCGCACCGCCGACCGCACGGGCATCGAGATGGAGGCCCTGACCGCGGTCGCCGTCGGCGCCCTGGCCCTCATCGACATGGTCAAGGCCGTGGACAAGCACGCGCGGATCACCGACGTGCGGGTCACCGCGAAGTCCGGGGGCCGCTCGGGCGACTGGGTGGAGGGGCCGTGAGCGAGCAGGCGGCCATGCCGCTCGGGCGCGCAGTCGTCATCACGTGCTCGACCCGCGCGGCCGGCGGCGTCTACCCCGACCGCGGCGGCCCGCTGGTCGTCGAGGCGTTGCGGCAGTGGGGTTTCGAGGTGGCGGACCCGACGGTCGTGCCCGACGGTCCCGAGGTCGCCGAGGCGCTCTCGGCGGCCCTGTCGTCCGGCGCCGACGTGGTCGTCACCACCGGGGGCACGGGACTGTCGCCCACCGACGGCACACCGGAGGCCACCCGCGCGGTCCTCGACCGCGAGGTGCCGGGCATCGCCGAGGCCATCCGGGCGGCCGGCGTCGCCAAGGGCGTGCCGACGGCGATGCTGTCCCGCGGGGTCGCCGGCCTGGCCGGTCGGACGCTGGTCGTGAACCTCCCGGGCTCGAGCGGCGGGGTCCGCGACGCGCTCGAGGTGCTCGAGCCCGTGGTGCGGCACGCCGTGTCGCAGGTCCGGGGCGGCGACCACTGATGTCCCGGTCGGCCTGGCCGATCGAACTGCACGGCCAGACGCCCGGCGGCCGGGCGCTCGTGCTCGACGCCCTGCGCCGCCGGGACAAGGACGAGTGGATCGAGGTTCGCTCCCGCAACCGCAACTGGCTCGGGCCCTGGGAGGCGACCTCGCCCGAGGCCGAGCCGCAACGGGTGTCCTTCGCCGGACTGGTCCGTCACTACAACGGCGAGGCCCGGGCCGGGCGGATGGTGCCGCTGACGATCCGGCTCGACGGCCGGCTCGTGGGGCAGGTCGTCCTCTTCGGGATCGCCTGGGGGTCGCTGCTGTCGGCGGCTGCGGGGTACTGGGTCGACGAGCGGGTCGCCGGCGCCGGCGTCGCGCCGACGGCCCTGGCGCTCGCGGGCGACCATGCCATGCAGACCATGGGACTGCACCGGGTCGAGGTGAACATCCGCCCGGAGAACGCGCGCAGCCTCGCGGTCGTGCGCAAGCTGGGGTTCCGCGACGAGGGGACGCGCGCGGCATACCTGCACATCTCGGGGTCCTGGCGCGACCACCGGACCTTCGCGCTGACCACCGAGGACCTGGGTGGGCACAGCCTCCTCGAGCGGTACCTGGAGCGGATTCACACTGATCACATCCGCCACATTGGCGACACACCGCCCCACCTCCCCGGAGGGGAGCCGAGCGAGACCTAACGTCTTCTCCGTGCAGCCAGGCGGTCTCAGCAGTCTCATCTTCGTGGTCATCATCGGTGTCTGGGCTGCCTACTTCATCCAGTACTGGGTCCGTCGGCGCGAGCACCTCGCGACGGCCCAGTCGGTGGACCAGTTCTCGGAGTCGATGCGCGTCCTCGAGCGCCGCAACCCGCAGCCGGTGACGTCCGCTGCCGGCGGCTCGGACGCGCCCGCGACCACGGCCCACGCGGCATACAGCCAGCTGCTCCTGCGGCGTGCGGCCTCCTCCGCGCAGGTGCCGGCGACCTCCGGCCACTCCGACGACCACGCCGAGGCTGCAGGCGGCCCCCGCGAGGGCGAGCAGGCGGGTCGTCCTGCCGCGTCCGTCCGGCGCACCCGCGCCCTGGTCATGCTCGGGGCGCTGTCCACCGCTGTCGTCACCCTTCCCCTCCTGGCCCTGTCGCTGCTGCCGCTGTGGACGCTGCTCGTGCCGGTGCTGTCGATCGCGGGCTCATTCGGCTGGGTGCGGGCCTCGGCTCGGGCCGAGCAGCGCGCTCGCCGCGCCGCCGGCCGCCCGCAGCGGCGTGCGGTCGACGCGTCCGAGAGCTGGGCGCAGAAGCGTGCGGAGTCGCGCACACCCGTTCGCGTCCCTGCACCCGTTCGTGCCGCTGCACCCGCTGGTGTCGCTGCGACTCCTCGGGTCGAGGGCATGGAGGAGATCGAGGAGGCGGTCGAGGCCGTCGCCGGCTCACCTGTGGCCCGGGGGGCGGAGCTCTACGACGTGCAGGCGGTCGAGGCCGCCCACGCGACCCGGTCCGCGGGGCCCGTCGAGGTTGCTGCGCCGGTCGAGGAGCTCGTCGTCCCGGCTCGGCCGCTCGTCGACGAGGACGACATCCCGCTGACCTGGGACCCGGTGCCGGTCCCGCGCCCGACCTACACGATGAAGGCCCGGGTCACCCGGCCCGCACCCACCTCGGCCGACCTGGTCGGTGACGCGGACACCGAGTACGCCCCCGTCGAGGACGAGCAGCCGGTCCGTCGCGCCGCCGGCGCCTGAGCCCAACCGGGGCCCGGTGCCGACGAGGCATCTGGAGCCGACGAAGCGCCTGGGCCCGGCTGGCCCCGCCTAGCGGGAGCCCCAGACGGCGCGCGCGCCGGAGTCACCGGTGAGCACGACGATGACGACGGTGCCGACCGCGCTGACGACCACGGCCAGTCCCAGCGCCGCCCGGAGCGCCCTCGAGGTGGTCGTCCTGGGTCGACGCAGCACGAGCCACTGCAGCGTCGTGGTGGCGGCGAGGGCGATCGCCCACGGCAGGACCTGGTTGCCGTAGTTCTGGTGCTGGGCGATGAACGGCGGGTTGCCGAAGTGGCGGGCCAGGTCGCGTCCGGCACGGGTGGTCAGCGGGACGGCGAGCATGCCGACGACGGCGCCGAGCGGCACGAGGAGACCGAGCTTGCGCTGGGCCGCCGGCCAGGTGCTCACCAGGATGCCGCCGGCCGCGCTGAGCGGCAGGAGCACGACGACGAGGTGGACGAGGAGGGGGTGTGCCGGCAGGCCGTTGATCTCCATGCCGGGGGAACGTGGCACGCACGCGTTCGGTTCACCGCGACCCCTGCGCCGGGGGCAGCCAGGCCGCGGAGGTGGTGAACCACACGCGGCCCTGTCTCGTCCTTCCCAGCGCGGTGCACCACCGCGACAATCGTGGGCGAGGGTGAAGGAGAGGCGGTGGAACCGGACCAGCGGGAGACCGTGCTGCAGGGGCTGCACGACCGGCACGCCGCCGAGCTGTGGCGGTTCGCGCTGCGGCTGACCCGTGACCCGCAGGTCGCCGAGGACCTCGTGCAGGAGGCCCTGCTGCGGGCCTGGCGCGACCCGGGCCTGCTCGAGCGCCCGGACCCGCAGTCGCGGGCGTGGCTCTTCACCGTCGTGCGCCACCTCGTGGTGGACCGGTGGCGCAGCGCGGCCGCGCGGCACGAGCTCACCGGCGCCGACCTGCTCGACCCGGGGGAGGCCGACCGGACCGGCGAGGTGCTCGACCGCTGGCTGGTCGCCGACGGCCTGTCCCGCCTGTCGCGTGACCACCGCCAGGTCATCACGGCCGCCTACTACGAGGGAAGGAGCGTGGCGGAGATCGCCGCCGAGCTGCGGGTGCCCGAGGGCACCGTCAAGTCCCGCCTGCACTACGGGCTGCGAAGCCTGCGCCTGGTGCTGCAGGAGAAGGGGGTGACGGGCTCGTGACCGGCACCGACGCATACGCCGACTGGGACGCCGCCTACGTCCTGGGTGCCCTGAGCGGCCCCGAGCGCGTGGAGTACGAGGCTCACCTGGCCGGGTGCCCGCGCTGCCAGGCCGCGGTGGCCGAGCTCGCCGGAGTCCCCGGTCTGCTCGCCCAGGTGCCCCCGGGTGAGGCGTTGGCGCTGGACGAGGCCGAGGGCGGCGAGTGGCCCGAGCCGCCGTCGTCGCTCATGCCCGTACTGCCCCGCGACGGCGAGTCGGGACGGGGGCCCGGGCGGGGCTCCGTGCCGAGGTCCGCGCCGAGACCCCTGCGCGCGCTGCCGGTCACGGCCCGTGCGCCGAGGTGGGTGGCGCTCGGGCTCGCCGCCGCCGTGGTGCTCGGCGCGCTCGCGGGGTATGCCGTGTCGGCCGTTCTAGGGGACCGCTCGCCGGGCCCGGTGGCGACGGCGACCTCGACCGGTGGCGGCAGTGTGGCCGGAGGCGCCGGGGCCGCGCGACTGGCCTTCTCCCCGGTTCAGCCGTCGCTGATGACGGCGGTGGTCGACGTGGTGCCAGTCGCGTCCGGGACCGAGCTGCGGGTCGAGTGCCAGTACGCGCGGTCCTCCGCGGACTCCACCTCAGGCGCGTCGGACGGTCGGTACCCGGGTGAGGACGGCGTCGCATACGCGATCTGGGTCGTCGACCGCTCCGGGGCGGCCACGGAGCTGCACGCCTGGACCGCCCGGCCCGACCGCGTGATGCGTCCCGTGGGGCGCTCGGACCTGCCCGTCGGCCGTATCGGCGCCGTGGAGATCCGCCGCGTGACGGACGGCGCCACGGTGATGCGGGCGCGCCTGAGCTGATGTGGGTGCGGCTGTCGCCGAGGGCCTGTGCGGACGTCGTCTCGTCGGTGCTCTGCGTTGCCCCGGAGGCTGGGGCAACGCAGGGTGGGTGCCACGGCAAAGGCGCCGGTGACCGCCCGGCTCGGCAACGGTGGGCCGTTTTCTCGCCGGTGCCGGGCTGGTGTTACAGTTTCGTCCGCATCAAGGGGCTGTGGCGCAGTTGGTAGCGCGTCTCGTTCGCAATGAGAAGGTCAGGGGTTCGAATCCCCTCAGCTCCACCAAAGGACACCGGGTCTGAACTGCGGAAACGTCGCAGGATGGACACAGGGTGTTGCTATTTGACCCATTGGCTTGTGCCCCCGGTGTGGCACAAGTCGGTGGATGCACTCCATGCCTCCACATGCAGCGGCATGTGCGTCTGACTCTGCTTGACGGCGCCCGAAGGTGCGAAGGAGCGGCGTGCAAGTTCAATGGCCAGCAGCAGCCCTGGCATCGTGTCGACCCTTAACCGACACCCGCGATCCGTCGGCGAACTAGTGATGATGATCGCGAGCCGCTGCATGGCGAGCTCAGCCCAGAAGGGGCTGCCGTCCTGGCGGGGCGCGTAGGCGGCCGGCCTGCAGCGCATGGAGGAAGGCCCGATTGGCCACCCTTGCTGGACTGTGCGGGCGTGCCGCGGGTCCCGCGCCACTCACGGCATCGGGCCACTGGTCTGGGCCATCGTGTTGGGAGTCCTGCTTGCCAACGTGGCCGAGATGCTGAGGCGGGTGGCGCCCGGCGTTGCTGTCGTGGCACGCAAGGCGCTGCGCGCCGGAGTCGTCCTGCTGGGACTGCAAGTCGCCTTCCAGGACATCCTCGGGTTGGGGGGCGGCATGGTCGGCGTCATCGTCACGGTCGTGGCCGTTGGCGTGCTCTCCTCAGTGGGGCTGGGACGGGTCTTCCGGGTCGGTGCCAAACAGGCGTTGCTGATCGCGTGTGGATTCTCCATCTGCGGGGCTGCCGCGGTGGCCGCGGCCGACGGCGTCGTCGAGGCCGAGGAAGAAGAAGTCGCCACGGCCATCGGGCTTGTGGTCCTGTTCGGGTCACTGATGATTCCGGTCGTGCCACTGCTCGGACGGGCCGCTGGGCTCTCGGACACGGACGCTGGTCTGTGGGCCGGTGCTCCCATCCACGAGGTGGCGCAGGTCGTTGCGGCGGGCGGCGCCGTATCGTCCGCAGCGTTGACTGTCGCCGTCGTCGTCAAGCTCGGTCGCGTGCTGATGTTGGCTCCCACCCTCATGGCCATCAGCGTGGTGCGGCGTCTGTCCGGGCCGACACGTGGAGAGGTGATCACCAAACGTCCGCCGCTGATCCCGCTGTTCGTCCTTGGGTTCCTGGCCATGGTCGCGTTTCGGTCCACCGGATCCTGCCCACGACGGCGCTGGGACTGGCGCACCAGGCTCAGGACTTCCTGCTGGCCACGGCCATGTTCGCGCTCGGAACCGGGGTCAGGCTGGCCGCGTTCCGCTCGCTGGGATGGCGTCCGTTCGCGCTGGCGACCGCGTCCACTGTCGTCGTCGCATCGGTCGCCTTCGCGGGGGTGAGCCTTGTCGCCTGACGCCTCGCGCCGGCGGATCCGGTCCACCGCGCGGTACAAGGCTTCCCGGCTGTGGACCCGACTCGTCGGCGCTCGTGGCTTCCGTGCAGGTGCCTACCGAATCGAGTGTGAGACCGCTTGGGATCACGTGCTGCTCGAGCAGATGCTGAGGAGCAAGCCCACGTTCTGATCTTCGTGCGGTTCCTCCCGGGCGGCCCGGCGGCAGTCCCTGCAAGACCGCGAGGCGGCACCTGCCTTCAGGCGGTGCCGCGTCGCGCTGCGAGATGCCTTGTTGAGGCAAAGAGGTGGGCGGTAGCGGCCGTCCCGCCAGCGCCCTGCTGCATCCCGGCCCACGGGGGCGCCGTTACCCGCGCCGGTGGGCTTGTGCGATAGCGCTTCGCACGGGCGCGTAGTGGTCGGCTATCGCGGTCCGCAAGTCTGACTCGTCGCCCTGAGCGATGGCCTCCGCGATTGCCACGTGCAGTCTTGCTGTGAGGATGTGCGCTGGCGGTTCGGGGCGCAGGGTCGGGGCGACGATCGCCTGCACCTGCCAGAAGGCCTCCGTCAGCTGGAGGAGCAGGTCGCTGCCCAGCGGCTCCATCAGCTTGAGGTGGAACTGGCGGTCGACTTCGAGGAAGTCCTCTCCACGGTCAGCGCGCTCCACCATCTCCTGCGCCAGGTCGAGCAGTCGCGCGTGGTCGGCCCTGGTCGTGTTGTTGATGATCTGGCTGCTCAGCCCCTGTTCCAAGGTCTGGCGGACCTCGACCACTTGACCGAGCACTCGGTGGTCGTCCTCGCCGCTCAGCAGGCCACGAAATGCCAGGCTCTCCACCAGCGCAGCGAGCGACAGGCTGCCGACGAAGGTGCCGTGGCCATGGCGGACTTCGACGATGTCGAGGGCGGCCAGGGTTTTGACGGCCTCCCGAACGCTGGAGCGACTGGCCCCAATGGCCTCGCACAGCTCCGTCTCGGTCGGCAGCGGGTCACCCGGCTTCAGGCTGTTGGCGACGATGTAGTCCTTGATCCGGGCGACCACCTCCTGACGTCGCTGCCCGAATGCCACGGGGACGATCGGCGTCAGCGGAGTTTGGTCGGTCGTCATGGTTCCCCTGAAGGTGGTAGCCGTTGGTCAGACATCAGATGACAATACTGGTAGTACGCATCCGACGGTAGTGGGTCACGGGCGAGGACCAGGAGGCTGCCGAGGAACCGACCGCTTCATATCAGGCCGCCCATTGCCGGAAGACCAGTGGATGCGAGAGCAAGTTCGTGGCACCCCTTGTCTCCGGTCCCCTCCTTATGGAAGAGTCGCCCGGGATAGGACGTCAGATGTCTGATTTCGCCGCCCACCATCGTTCCGCCTGTCTTTGGAGGTTCTGAAGCATGAACACGCAGTCGCCGTCGGGCGACGTCACCTGGGCCAGCACCGGTTTCAGTCGCCGTAGTTTCCTCCAGGTCACTGGGGGACTTTCGCTGGGCGCGGTGCTCAGCGCCTCGATCGCGGCCTGCAGCGGACCTGCGTCGAGCGGAAGCATCGGCAAGGGCGCAAAGGGCAGCCACGTGGACGTGGCCATCGGCTACAACAACAACAGCAGTTGGGACCCGCACAACACCGGTTCAGCCTTCGCCATGGCAGCCCACCAGCACGTGTACGAGCCGCTCTGGGACGCCGCCCCCCGAACCCGCGAACCGTTCGCCGCGCTGGCCTCCGAACTGCCCAAGGACACCCAGGCCACCGAATGGACCGTCACACTTCGTGATGGCGCAACGTGGCACGACGGCAAGCCGGTCACTGCCGACGACGTCATCTACTCCGTCAACCGCATCCTGTCCAAGGACGCCAAGGTCCTCACCAATGCGTTCTTCGCCAGCTGGCTGACCGGCGCCACCAAGGTGGACGACCGCACGGTAAAGCTCACCCTCGCCTTCCCCTTCGCGGCAGCCCTTCAGCGGTTCTCCATCCTCAAGATCGTGCCCAAGCACCACTTCGAGTCCAAGCCCGACGACTTCTTCAAGTCGGGGGCCAACGCTCTGGGCTCCGGGCCGTACAAGGTCGCCGGCCACCAGGACACCTCATTCACCAAGTTCGCTCGCCATGACAAGTACAACGGGTCGCTGAAGCCGTCCTTCGAGACCATGCAATGGAACGTCTCGGTGGACGCGGCGGCCCGGATCGCCTTGTTGACCTCTGGGGGCGTGCAGATCTCGGACAACATCCCGCAAGCCAACATCGACGCCATCAAGGGCCGTGGGCTGACCGTGCAGGGCGTCGACAGCATGAACCTGCTGGGCCTGGCCTTCAATACGAGCAAGAAGCCGTTCGGGGACAAGCGCGTCCGGCAGGCACTGCGCATGGCCATCGACACCAAGAAGCTCATCGACGTGGCGATCGCTGGCAAGGGCACGCCTGCCACCGGCTTCCTGCATGAGGCCAGCCCCGAGTTCCACCGGGCCGCGACGCAGTACACCTACGACCCTGAGAAGGCCAAGGCCCTGCTCAAGGAGGCCGGTGTCACCAACCTCAAGCTCAGGCTGCTGTCCACGAACATCTCCTGGACCGCCATCGCGGTCAACACGATCAAGGAGTCGTGGGAGGCCATCGGCGTCGCGACGACGCTGGACGTACGGGAGACTGCCGCGTTCAACACCGCCGTCGCGGCGGGTGAGCCCGCGGACGTGTTGACCTTCTCGGGCAACCCGAACCAGTTCGGGGCGGACGCCGACCTCAACATCCGCTGGTTCTACTCCCCGTCCACCCCGTTCCTCCCGTGGAACAAGTGGGGCCAGACGCCGGAGTACAAGAAGCTCGACGCCCAGCTCGCCGCCGCCCAGCGCGAGCCCGACCAGGCCAAGCACAAGGCGTTGCTCGACCAGGCGATGGACACCATCGCGGACGAGGGTGTGATCTACCCGGTGATGCACATGCAGCTCTTCACCTCGTGGGACCCCAAGAAGCTCACGTCGGTCACGCCGCTCGATATTCCGGGCGTCAACCTGCTGAAGACCACGTCCGCGGTCTGAACAACAGGGGATGGCGCCCCTCACCCAGGGGCGCCATCCCCGTGAGCAAGACCCTGATCCCCGGAAAGGAGGGGCGCCGTGACCCTCGTCCTGCGTCTTCTCGGCCGGCGGCTGCTGTCCCTGGTCCCGCTGGTTCTCGGTATCACCCTGTTCGTCTTCACGGTGATGCAGTTCTCCAAGACCGACCCGGCCGTGGCCGTATTCGCCGACGCACCGGTGTCCGCCGACCAGCTTGACCAGTTCCGCCACGAGCACGGCCTGGACCGCCCGTTCGTGGTCCGTTACATCTCGTTCCTCGGGCTCCTCGCTCATGGCCACCTGGGTAGCAGCCTCGCCACCGGCCAGAGCGTGCTTTCGATGATCTCGACCGCGCTGCCCCTCACCCTTCAACTGACCTTCCTCGGCCTGCTGATCGCGCTGGTCCTCGCGCTCGTGCTGGGCACCCTCTCCGCAATCCACCGGGACCGGTGGGTCGACCAGGTGGTTCGAGTCGTGACGCTCGTCGGGGTGGCGGCACCCTCCTTCTGGGTTGCGCTCCTGCTGGTCCAGTGGTTCGCGATCGACCACCCCATCTTCCCTTCGAGCCAATACGTCAATCCAGCGGACTCGTTCACTGGGTGGCTGAGAACCATGACGCTCCCAGCCGTCTCCCTTGCCATGCCGATCGCTGCCCAGATGACCCGCATCATCCGTACGTCGATGGTGGAGGAGCTGGACCGTGACTACGTCCGCACCGCCCGGGGTGGTGGCCTGCCCCCGATCGTGGTGGTCGGCCGAAACGTGTTGCGCAACGCCCTCATCAACCCGCTCAACGTGCTGGGCCTGCGCATCGGTTACCTCATGGGCGGCGCGGTCGTCATCGAGCAGATGTTCAACCTGCCGGGCATGGGCCAGCTGATGATCGAAGCAGTCAAGAACAACGAACCGGCCGTGGTCCAAGGTGCCGTCCTGACCATCGCCCTCGGCTTCGTCGTCGTCAACCTAGGCGTCGACATCCTGTCCTTGCTGGCCAACCCGCGGTTGAGGAGTGCCCGGCCATGAGAGCCCAACTGACCAAACGACTGGAGACGCCGGGCCTGCGTCTGGGCAGGCTGACGCCGGCCGGCTGGGTGTCACTCGCGATCGTGGCGCTCATCGTCTTGGCGGCGGTCTTCGGACCGATGCTCCTCTCAGCCAGCCCGAACGCCCAGTCCGTGACGGCCGACAAGGCGCCGAGCGCGGCTCATTTGCTCGGCCTCGACATCCAGGGCCGCGACATCCTTTCCAGGCTGGTGCACGGTGCCCGCTGGTCACTCGCCATCGGCCTCGGCGCCACCGCCTTGGCGCTCGCGGTCGGTGCCGTGGTGGGCGCCATCGCGGCAACCGCCCCCCGAGCCGCCGACGAGGTCATGATGCGGGTGCTGGACGTCGTCATGGCGTTCCCCGGCATCGCCCTTGCGGCAGTGCTCGTCGCTGTGTTCGGGCGGGCGCTGCCCGTCCTGGTCGCCGCCATCGGCTTCCTCTACATGCCCATGGTGGCGCGAATCGTCCGGGCCAACGTCATGGCCCAGTACGGCGAGGACTATGTGGCGGCCGAGCAGATCATCGGTGCTCGCACGCCATACATCCTCGCTCGTCACGTGGCCGTCAACTGTGCGGCTCCCGTCCTCGTCTTCTGCACCGTCCTCGTGGCGGATGCCATCGTCTTCGAGGCTTCTTTGTCCTTCATCGGGGCCGGAGTGCAACAACCCGATCCCTCGTGGGGCAACGTCATCGCGGACGGCAAGCAGCTGCTGCTACTCGGCGGGTGGTGGGCCACCGCCTTCCCCGGCCTGTTGATCTTCCTCACCGTGGTAGCCCTCAACGTGCTGTCCGAGGGCATCTCCGACGCGCTCGCCGCACCCTCGGCCAAGGCCTCCAAGGCCGCCAAGGCCGTCCACAGGACGATGAGCGGCGCGCAGACGACGCCCGCAGCCCGCTCGAGCTTCGTCCTACCCGACACGACCGCCACCGCGGCACGCATCCGGCAGCGGCTCGTTGACCGCAGCAACCTTGCACCGGTGCTGCAGGTGCGCGACCTCACCATCTCCTTCCCGGGGAGGCATGACGGCGTCAACGTCGTCGACGGCGTGAGCTTCGACGTGCGGCCGGGAGAGGTTGTCAGCCTGATCGGTGAATCCGGCTGCGGCAAGTCACTGACGTCGCTGGCAATCCTCGGGCTCGAGCCCCGTGGTGCCGTGGTGGGCGGCGAAATCTGGTTCCGCGACCAGGACCTCCAGCGCATGTCAGCCAAGGAGCGCCGGGGCGTCATGGGGCGTGGGATCGCCATGATCTACCAGGACGCGCTGTCCTCCCTCAACCCGGCCATGACCATCCGCCAGCAGCTCCACCAGTTCGTGCGCCGTGGCGGCACCAGGACCGAGACTGAGCTTCTCCAGCTGGTCCACCTCGACCCCGCACGTACCCTCAAGGCCTACCCCCACGAGCTGTCCGGAGGTCAGCGGCAGCGCGTGCTCATCGCCATGGCGTTGTCGCGCAACCCCGGACTCGTCATCGCCGACGAGCCCACCACCGCCCTCGACGTGACCGTCCAGGCGCAGGTCATCAAGCTCCTGTTGTCGCTGAAGGACGAGCTCGGCTTCGCCCTGCTCCTCGTTTCCCACGACCTGGCCCTCGTCTCGGACGTGGCTGATCGCGTCGTCGTGATGTACGGCGGACGCGTCGTCGAGAGCGGAGCGGTGGACCGGATCGTCGGGGCGCCCCAACACCACTACACACGCGGACTGCTCTCCTCGGTGCTGTCCCTCGAGGTGGGCTCGGTCGAACTCGAGCAGATCGCCGGCGTGGTCCCGTCACCCGCTCACTTCCCGCGCGGCTGCAGGTTCTCCGACCGTTGTCCAGCAGCCACCCAACAGTGCCACGACGTGGCCCCGCCGGTCGTGACCGTCGCGTCCCACCTCGTGGCGTGCCACCACCCGGTGGCCGACCTGGACACCCCGACCCGAGAGAAGGCGAACGCATGAGCTCGCTGACCCAGCACCGGGCCAACGAGCCCCAGACTCGCCCCGGCGCCCCAGTGCTCGACCTGCGCGACGTCCACGTGCGGCACCTCGTGCCCGGCGCACGCCTCTTCGCCAAGGACACGGTCTACGCCCTCACCGGCGCGGACCTCCAGGTCGAGGCGGGAGAGACCGTCGGCGTCGTCGGTGAGTCCGGCTGCGGCAAGTCCACTCTGGCCCGCACCATCGTCGGCCTGCAGCGACCCGCTGAGGGTGAGGTGCTGTTCCATGGTCGGTCGTTGTGGAGCATGCCGGCGGCCGAGCGGCGGAGTCACTTCGGGCGCGCGGTGGGGATGATCTTCCAGGACCCGTCGACCGCTCTGAACCGGCGCCTGCCGGTACGCAAGATCCTCGAGGACCCCCTCACCGTGCACCGCGTGGGCACGCCCCGGAGCCGGGTCGAGCGCGTGCGCGGGCTCATGCAGCTCGTCGGTCTGCCGGACAGCGCTGCCGACGCCCTGCCCGCACAGCTGTCCGGCGGACAGCGCCAGCGCGTGGCGATCGCCCGCGCGTTGGCCCTCGACCCGACCCTGCTCGTGGCCGACGAGCCGACCTCGGCGCTCGACGTCTCGGTGCGCGCCCAGGTGCTGAACCTGCTGTTGGAGCTCAAGGACCAGCTCGGCCTCTCGATGGTCTTCATCTCCCACGACATCCAGACCGTCCGGCGGATGAGCGACCGCGTGGTGACCATGTATCTCGGCCGGATCGTGGAGGAGCTGCCGGGGGACAACGGCCCCGAGGACATCAGGCACCCCTACACCCAAGCGCTGTTCTCAGCCACGCCCAGCCTGTTGGACGAGATCCACCCCATCTCGCTGTCCGGACCCGTCCCGTCGGCAGTCACCCCACCGTCGGGCTGCCCCTTCCATCCTCGCTGCTGGAAAGCCACCGCCGCGTGCGCGGAGGAGATGCCACCAGTGGACGTGCTCGCCATGAGCCCCCGGCACATGGTCCGGTGCCACCACCAGCTCGCCGGAGCCGGAGACGTACCTGAAGAAAGCATCCGTCCCTCATGACCTCGACGACCCCGTACTCGCAACTCCAGGAGGACCCGCCCATGCCCGTCCCGCAGATCCGCGCTGCCGCCCTGGGCGCAGGCTTCTTCGGATCGATCCTGGCGCACGAAGCAGCACGCCACCCAGACATCCAGGTGGAGCTGGTGGCCGACCGCGACCTCTCCTCGGCGACGTCGCTGGCCGCGAGGCTGGACGCGCAGGCCGTCGACGACCTGGCACAGGTGACGTCCTCCGATGTCGACCTGGTCTTCGTGGCGACACCCAACCACCTGCATGCGGCCCATGTGCTCGCGGCGCTGGAGGCCGGCAAACACGTCTTCGTCGAGAAGCCCCTCACCATCACCGCCGATGACGCGATGGCCCTGACCACCGCGGCTGCCCGTACCGGGCGCCTGCTCATGGTCGGCCACGTGCTTCGCACCCTGCCCGGCGTGCTGCGCATGCACCGGATGGCTACCTCCGGTGAGCTAGGAGAGCTGCTCGAGGCGACCGGCACCCGCACCCGAGTGGTACACGTGCCCGACGGCGCGGGGGACTGGTGGAAGCTCGACCCCTCCCGCAGCGGCGGTGAACTGCTGCACGAGCTGCACGAACTCGATCTGGTCTGCTGGTTCCTCGGCGGCAGGCCGGAGCGGGTCGTGTCCCTCTCCGGTGCGCCGGTGAGGGTCGCGGAACACCAGCTCGACACCGTGACCCGGACCACCATGCTCTTCCCCAACCGCGCTGTGGGGTTCCACGACCTGTCCACCTCCGCGCACGCCTCGGCCTGGTCGTTCCGTGTGACCGGCACGGAGGCGGCGCTCGAGGTGGACTTCAAGACGGCCACCGTGCGGCACGTGGTCGATGGGCACGAGGTCGACGCCTGGGGTGTCTTCGACGACCCGACGGCGAACGAATCGCTGCGGGAGTCCGCGAGGTCGAAGCAGGCCTACCACCGACACAACGACGGCGCCTCGGTGCCCCCGTCGTGGATGACGCGGGCCGTGCGGCACGAGATGGATCAGGTCGTCCACACCCTCACCACCGGCGACGGTGTGCTGACGCAATTTCCCGATTCGGCGGTCCTGGCGGCCCTGGACGCTTTCGCGGCGGGCCGGGTGGCACTCGGGGACGCCGCCCGGTCCACGGTGCACGCATGACCGTGAACGTTGCCGTGGTCGGCAGCGGCAGCATCGCCCGCGACCACGTCAAGGCCCTGGCCGCGGTGCCGGGCGTGCGGGTGGCCTACGTCTACGGGTCTGACCTGGCAAGAGCCGAGTCGGTCGCGGCGTTGGCGCCCGGTGCGATGGCGACGACCGAGCTGGACCGGGTGCTCGAGGACGAGAGCGTCACAGGTGTCGACGTCGTCAACGCCACCCCCGACCACGCACCGTTCACCCTGCGCGCCGGCCGCGCCGGCAAGCACGTCCACGTCGAGAAGCCGGTGGCGCTGTCCCTTGCGGACTTCGACGCCATGGTGGCGGCCACCCGCTCGACCTCGCTCATGGTGGGCCAGACCGTGCGGTTCCAGCCTGCTGTTGCGACGCTGGCCCGGTCCCTGCACGCGGGAGAGGTCGGCCGTCCGCGGCTCGTGCACGTCAGTTGGTACACCGGCTACGTCTGGCCAGGTGGCTGGCGCGGGTGGCAGCTGGACCCGGCTCGGTCTGGCGGTCACCCCGTGCACAACGGCACGCACTGCCTCGACCTCGCCGTGTGGCTGTTCCAGCGCGCACCGGTGAAGGTATTCGCGCGCAGCTTCCCCAGCTACGCGGCGCAGATGCCCGTGCACGACAGCTTCCACCTCACCGTGCGGTTCGACGACGACTCCCTGGCCCTGCTCGAGATCTCCTATGCCCTGCGCAAGCACGCCGACATGATGCGCCGGCTCGTGGTTGCCGGGACAACGGGCACCCTGAGCCACTCCACCGATCAGGACCCCGGGCTGATCAGCGACGGGGTGCGCCCCGCGCCGAGCTCGGTCGAGGGCGCCATGGGCGCCCAGCTGACGCACTGGATCGACGTCGTCCGCGGCGCCCAACCGGTGGTCCGCCTGCCTGAGGTACGCATGGCGCTCGCCACCGCCCTCGCCGCACAACGCTCGCTCGAGACCGGCCGGGCGGAAGCGGTCGACCACCCTGCGGACCTGACTGCCCCAGCAGATGCGGGACAGCCCGCCCAGACGACGGGGGAGGGCCGATGAGCGAGCGCCCGCCCGTGCGGGTCGGCTTCCTCTCCGCCGTTCGCCACGCAGGTCCGTATGCCGCGATCCTGGCGGCGGAGCCGGACATCGAGGTCGTGGGTGTGGCGGAGCCGGCACATTCCCCCAGCTGGGTACGCAGCGACAGCGAGCGTGCCGCCGCCGCCATGGGGGTCCCTCTCCACGACCAGGTGGATGACCTGCTCGGCTCCGGAGCTGTCGACGTCGTCGTCGTCTGCAGCGAACCGACTCGGCATGCCGAACTCGCGATTCAGGCCGTCCGCGCAGGCATACCTGCGCTCGTCGACAAGCCCGTCGCCGTCTCGGTCGCAGAGGTCGACCGGCTCGCGGCGGTGGCGCGAGAAACAGGAACGCCGGTCGGCGTGGTCAACCGGTCACTCAGCCCGGCCGTACAACGCGTGCGCCGGTGGGTCGACGCCGGCCACCTCGGTTTGCCGCTGCACGTCGACGTCGAGTGGTACGCCAGTGGGGCCCACTTCGCGACGTCTGTCGAGCGTCCCGAACTCGTGGTCGACCCGGCGCTCGCCGGGGGTGGGGAGTTGCTCAACTTCCTGCTCTATCCCGTCGACTACATCCGGACCGTCACAGGGCTGGACGTCCTCGAAGTCCACTGTGAGGCGGCGACGCTGTTCAGCGAACTGCACCGCGCCCACGGCGCCGAGGATGCGGCGGTCTGCTCCCTTCGGTTGGACCACGGGGTCACCGCCACGGTGACGCTCGCTCGCGTCCCCGCCGCTCCTGGCCTCGGCCCGGTGACATCCACCATGCGGGTCCTGGGCTCCCACGGCCAGGCCAGTTCCGACGACGACCTTCCCGCCGTCCGCGTCCACCGGGGCGACGGTGGCGTCGAGTGCCGGCCCGTGGACGGGCCCAGCTCTGACGCGATCCTGCGCCGTCTGCTCGCACCCACCCTCATCCAGCTGGCAGCCGGTGACACACCTGACTACACCCTGGCCGATGCCCGTGCGGCCCTGGCAGTCACCGAGGCGGCGTACCGCTCCGTGACGACCGGCCAACCGGCCGAGGTGTCCCCGCCTCCACCCACTTCGTAGAAGGACGAATCCCATGACCACACCACCCACTTTCACCGGCGTCGTGCCACCCACAGTCACTCCGCTCACCCCCGATGGCGCGGTCGACGTCCCCTCCCTCGAGCGGCTGGTGGAGCGGCAGCTCGCGGCGGGCGTCGACGGCGTGTTCGCCCTGGGCAGCTCGGGCGAGACGGTGTTCCTCACGGACGAGGCGCGCGACAAGGTGCTCGAGGTCACCATCAAGACAGTCGGAGGCCAGGTACCCGTTCTGGCAGGGTGCATCGAGCCCACGACCCCCCGGGTGCGGGCGCGAGTGGCAGCGGCTGAGACCCTGGGCGCGGACGCCGTTGTCGTTACCGCACCGTTCTACGCCATCGTGGGACCGCACGAGGTCGAGCGGCACCTGCGGGCGGTGGGCGCGTCCACCGCTTTGCCACTGTTCGCCTACGACCTCCCCCAGTGCGTGCACACCAAGCTGTCGGTCGGGCTGCTCACCCGACTCGCTGCCGAGGGCGTGCTGGCCGGGGTCAAGGACTCCAGCGGCGACGACGTCGCGTTCCGGCAGCTGGCCCTCGCAGTGCGCGAGCAGGCGCCCGCGGCAGACTTCAGCCTTCTCACCGGTCACGAGGTGGTCGTCGACGCCATGATGCTCGCCGGCGCGTCCGGCTCGGTACCCGGGCTGGCGAACGTCGACCCGGACGGCTACGTCCGCCTGCATCGTGCCTGCGTCGGCGGTGACTGGAAGGCCGCCCGTAACGAACAGGACCGCCTCACCCGACTGTTCCGCATCGTCGACGCCGCAGACCCGGCGACCACCGCCGGGGCGACCCGCGGCGTGGGCGCCTTCAAGACGGCCTTGGCACTGCTGGGGGTCATCGAATCCAACAGCGTCTCCCTGCCGATGCGACCCCTGGACGAGGACGAGACCGACCGTGTCCGGCTCGGGCTTGCAGAGGCCGGCCTGCTCTGACCATGACCGACCGCACCGTCGCCGCCCTGGACATCGGTGGCACCAAGACAGCCGCAGCCCTCGTCGACGGCTCAGGCGCGGTCGTGGCCCGCGCAACCGCCCCCACACCAGGCCGGGCCGGCCCTGCCGCCATCCTCCAGACCGCGGCCGACCTCGTGAAGTCCCTCGCCGCGAGGTCGGCCGCCACCACCCCCGCCGCCCTCGGGGTGGGCAGCGCAGGAGTCGTCGACAGTGCCTCCGGGCGCGTGACCGGGTCCACCGACGTGCTGCGTGACTGGATGGGCACCGACCTGCGGGGTGAGCTGTCCCGCCGCACGGGCCTGCCCACAGCGGTGGTCAACGACGTGCACGCCCACGCCCTGGGGGAGGCCCGGTTCGGGGTGGGGGCCGGGCAGCCGAGCCTGCTGTTCCTTGCCGTCGGCACAGGGGTTGGTGCGTCGTTCGTGTTCAGGGGCGAGGTGCTCACCGGGGCCCATGGTGTCGCCGGCCATGCCGGTCACCTTCCTTCGGTGTATGCCGCGGACCGCGCCTGCACGTGCGGCGGGCGTGGTCACCTCGAGGCGGTCGCGGCCGGTCCGGCCCTTGCAGCCGAGTACGGCCGGCGCGCCGGCGCGACCGACGTCGTCTTGCACCAGGTGGCAGCCCTCGCGGAGCGGGGCGATGAGGTGGCCCTCGGCGTGGCCGAGCTCGGTGGGCGCGCGGTGGGCGCCGCCTTAGGTGGCATGGCCAATCTGCTGGATCCGCACAGCGTGGTCGTCGGCGGGGGAGTGACCGGCCTCGGCAGAGCGTGGTGGCAAGCCCTGCGCGCCGCGTTCACTGCAGAAGTCTTGCCGGTTCTGCGCGGCACCACAGTGCGCCCGACCTCCCTGGGTGGCGACGGCGCCTTGCTGGGGGCCGCCTCGATCGCTCCGGTGGAAGCACCGTGAAGGCTGTCATCCAGCACATTCGTGGCCGGCTGGTGGTCTCCTGCCAGGCCTACCCCGGGGAGCCGATGCGTGACCCGGAGACGATGCGGCGCGTCGCGCAGGCCGTCGCACATGGTGGCGCTGCCGGCATTCGGGCGCAGGGACTCTCCGACATCACAGCCATCCGAGGGTCGGTCGACCTTCCCCTCATCGGGCTCTGGAAGGACGGTGACGACGACGTCTTCATCACCCCCACCCTCGACCACGCGCTGGCGGTGGCCAGGGCGGGGGCGCACGTCGTCGCCATAGACGGGACGAGACGTCCGCGTCCGGATGGACTCACTCTCGCCGCCACGATCGCGGCGCTCCACGAGCGGACGAGCGCTCTCGTCATGGCTGACTGCTCGACCGTCGAGGAAGGCATGCGGGCTGCTGCGGCGGGCGCCGACCTGGTGGGCACCACGCTTGCCGGCTACACGGCATACACCGCCAAAGGCGCCGGCCCGGACCTCGAGATGGTGCGCGCGCTTGCGGCGCGCACGCCGATCCCGGTGGTGGCCGAAGGGCGCATCCACACGCCGAACCAGGCAGCGGACGCAGTCCGCGCTGGCGCCTGGAGCGTGGTCGTCGGCACCGCCATCACCCACCCCACCACCGTCACTGGCTGGTTCGCCGAAGCCGTGACGCAGGCCCACCCCGAGGAGCCGCACCAGTGAACGAGCCAGCAACTCTGGGCGCCATCATGGCGGCCGAGATCGCCGAGCAGCCTGCCGTCTTCGACCGCATCCTGCTCGAGAGTGCCGCGCAGATCCGGCGTGTTGCGGAGAAGATCGAGCGCGCCCGACCGCGGTTCGTGGTGATCGCCGCCCGGGGGACGAGTGACCATGCCGCGCTCTACCTCAAGTACCTCGTGGAAGTCGGTCTGGGACTACCCGCTGGGCTGGCATCACCCTCGACCGTGACCACCTTCCGGGTCAGCCCCCATGCCAAGGACGTGCTGTGGGTCGCCGTGAGCCAGTCCGGTGGGTCGCCGGACCTCATCGCCTCCACCCGTGCCGCACGCACTGGTGGGGCGTTGACCCTCGCCGTGACCAACAATCCCGCCTCGGCCCTCCGGGACGCCTCGGAGCTCGGCCTGGACCTGCGGGCGGGGGTCGAGCGGGCGGTCGCGGCGACCAAGACCTACACCGCGACCCTTCTGACGCTGTGGCTGCTCGTCGACGCTTGGCGTGGTGGCGACGGGCAGGCGGCTCGCGAACTGCCGCCGCTGGCGGAGAAGGCGGTAGGCGACGAGGCAGTTGTGGAATTGGCCAACCGGTTCCGCTTCGCCGAACGGATGCTTGTCACGGGGCGCGGGTTCTCTTACCCGACCGCGCGTGAGGCGGCACTGAAGCTCATGGAGACCTCCTATCTCGGTGCGCAGGCGTTCTCCGGTGCTGACCTCCTGCACGGGCCACTCGCCATGGTCGACCCCGGGCAGCCTGTCCTGGCGGCCCTCTCGCCGGGTGCGGGAGGGGAGGCGATGGGTCCGGTCCTGGACCGGGTGAAGGAGCGGGGCGGCGACGTGCACGTCATCGGCGCTCGTATCCCCGGCTTGCCAAGCCCAGATGTCGAGGTGCCCTTCACGATCCCAGAGCTGTCACCCCTGATCGAGATCATCCCGTTCCAACGCCTCGCCCTCTCAATGGCCGTCGCACGCGGGCATAACCCAGATTCCCCGCGCGGACTCTCGAAAGTGACGCAGACTCTCTAGGCGGGGCCCCGGAAAGTGGTGGGACTGCGTCTTTTTCAACGAAGTGGGTCACCCATAGTGGGCGAACGCAGTGCCTCGAGAGCGGTTGCGACGCGAGCGTTGGGCGCGACAGGAGAGGTGACGCGGTGTCCGGAGTGGTGCGGGAACACGGACTGGCGTCGAGAATCCATGGCGAATTTCGCGGCGATGTTCCCTCGCGAGCTTCGTCTCCGCTGGTGGGCGGCGGCATACGGCGGGCTGTAGATCCGTCGCCTCTGCGGACCGCAGGACGGTCCAGTTCGACCCTCCCGGCGAGCCGGCTGCTTGTGCCCCCTTTGTGCTCCCGGAGGTTCACGCGGTGCATTGGATGCACCGGCGGGGTGTCTCCCGAGCACAAGGGCAGGCGATGCGGTGCGCCACTGAGGCCTTCGCAATGAAACTTCCTCGCATCAGACGCGGTCGGCAACCTGACCGGAGCCGACGTCCTCGTCGACGGTGGCATGGTCGCGACCATGTGAGCCGACACGGACAGGGCCCAGCCGTCGGGGAGCGTGGAGACGTCTCAGGTCAGCGGTACCCCGGTCACGTAGGTGACGGCCTGCTCGACGTCGCGGACCGTCCACGAGGGATCAGTGGGAGAGGCCAGGTTGTGCCTGCCCTCGTTGTTGAGGAACCGGAGCATCGGTCCCGACGGCTTCTCTCCCAGCGTGTTCGGCGTGCCGTCGTCGAGCCAGCGGGCGTGACCGCGTGCGTCGATGACGTAGACGACGTCCTGGTGGTGGACGTCGTACGTGAGGGGGGCGCCCGTCCACCAGTCCCGCGGTGCGGGGGACACGTCCTCCCGGGCCTTCTGGTGGTACACGCCGAGATATGCCCACAGTGCGTCGAGGGGGCGTTGCCCACCGGTGGCGAGGGTCCAGTCCTGCTGTGCCCCGAAGAGCTTCTCGTATGCCGCGAGCCTGGCCGGGGTGTCCCTGTGCGGGTCGACGGTCGCTTCCACGACCTCGATGTCGTCGGACCGGCCGTCGCGATGGACCGCCTTGGCGACGTCGCGGAGGTTGACGCTGGTCATGGGGCAGACCTCCTGGCACAGGGTCAGGAAGTCGCCGAGCACGACCGTCTTGCCACGCAGGGAGGCGAGGGTGAAGTGCCGACCGTGCTGGTCGACCAGCGGGAGGTTCGCGATCCGGGCCGGGAGCGGCTCGTCGAGCACCGTTCCCGAGGTCGGCGTGGGTGGCGTGCGCGGTGGTGCGGCGTCGACACCGCTGCAGCCCGCGAGGAGCAGTGCGGCGGGCACGAGACCCAGGGCCGGCGCGAGTCGGCCTCGCGCGCCGATCCTCCCGCTGCCGCCACGACTGCCCGCCGTGCTCGTGGTCACCGCAGTCCCCGTCCACGTGGAGGGGTGCTGCCCTCTCGTGCCAGCCGGCCGAGCCAGGCGTTGTAGGCGTCCAGGGCGTCGTCGTGCCGGTCTGCCGCCCGGTCGGACCTCCGTGCCTCGCGGTCACTGGAGCGGGCCCACTGCACGAAGAGCACCGCCACCACCAGCAGCGTGGGGATCTCGCTGAACGCCCACGCGATCCCTCCGCCGAGCTGCTGGTCGCCCACCGGAGTGATGCCCCATCCTGCCGGCGTTGTCCTGAAGGTCTGGACGAGGAGCGTCGTGCTGGTCATCACGATGACGCCGAAGAAGGCGTGGAACGGCATCGCCACGAACAGCTCGAGCATCCGCAGGACGGGACTTGTGGCCCGTGGGCTGGGGTCGATGGCCATGATCGGCCAGAACAGCAGGAGGCCTACGAGGAGGAAGTGCAGCAGCATCAGGTCGTGGCCCCACCAGGTCCGCATGGCGGCGTCGAACACCGGCGTGAAGTAGAGCCCGTAGAGGCTGGCGATGAACAGCGGCAACGTGACCGCAGGCTTCGTGATCACCGACAGGACCCGGCTGTGCAGGCACCGCACGACGGTGCGCCTGAGGAACGAACCGGCGCCCCGTGCCGGTGTCGCCCGCAGGCACAGCATGACCGGCGCGCCCATGAGCAGCAGGAGCGGCGAGACCATGCTCAGCACCATGTGCTGGACCATGTGGACGCTGAAGAGCCGCATCGCATACCCGTTGAGGGCGGTGCCGGTGACGGCGACGACCGTGACGAGGCCGCCGGTGAAGCTGATCCACCTGCCGACGGGCCAGGTGTGGCCGCGCCGGCGCAGGCGCAGGACACCCCAGCTGTAGACGAGGAAAGCCACCACGCACAGCGTCGGCAGCAGCGGAAGCGGCTGAGGGTGCCAAGCCACCAGGGTCCGCAGCACCGGCGGGTGCAACGGCATCCACATCAGGGCGGCGGTGGTGGGTCCCACGGTCACACCTGCTCTGGAGTGGCCGACCCGTTCGTCGTCGGTGACCCCGCGGCGGCGGTACGTCGGGCGGTGAAGAGGGCGCGGTAGTCGAGCCAGCCGATGACGGTGTCGTCGTCGTCGACGACGGGCAGGGCGCTGGTGTCGTCGCGCGACAGGGCCTCGGCGGCGGCGTCGAGGCTGTCGTTGCCCCGGATGACGGTCGGGACCTCGGTGGCCATCGACGCGGCTGCTGCGTCGTGTCGTCCGTCCGCGAGGGCGGCGGAGACGCCGCGGGCGGTGACCACCCCGAGGTAGTCGCCACTCGCGGCAAGGACGGGCAGGATGCCGAACCGGCTGCCGGCGAGGGCGGTCGCGACGTCGGCGAGGGTGGCGTCCTCGGAGACCGGCTGCGGTACCGGAGTCATGACCTCGCGCACCTGGACGGGCCCGTGGTGGACCGGCAGGGTCTCGGGGCGGGCCAGGGAGACTCCGCGGCGCCGCAACTTCAACGTGTAGATGGTGTCCGGCGAGAGGCGGTGGCTGATGCCGGTGGCCAGCACGATCGCGGCCATGAGGGGCAGGATGATCGTGTACTCGCCGGTCAGCTCGAAGAGGATGATCACGGCCGTGATGGGTGCGCGCGCCGCACCCGCGAACACCGCGCCCATCCCGATGAGGCCGTAGGCGCCGACCGGACCTGCGATGCCCGGCGCGAGCGTGTGGGCGGCCTCGCCGAACCCGGCCCCGAGCATGGCGCCGATGAACAGGCTGGGGGCGAAGACGCCGCCGGAGCCCCCGATGCCGATCGTGAGGCTGGTCGCCACCATCTTGCCGAGCAGGAGCAGCAGGAGGAAGGCGACCGTGTAGCGGCCGTCCACGGCGTTGCCCAGGACGGGGTAGCCGACGCCGTACATCTGGGGGAGCACGAGCAGGAGCAGCCCGAGCACGATTCCGCCGACTGCCGGGCGCAGCCACTCGGGGCCGCGCCACACGGTGTCGCACAGGTCCTCGATCGCGTAGAGCACCTTCGTGAACACCACGCCCACCCCGCCCGCGAGCAGGCCGAGCAGTGCGAAGAGGAGGTACTCGGACGGGTGCTGGACCGTGAAGGACGGCAGGCGGAGGAAGGGCGTGTCGCCCAGCACTGCGCGCCCGATGACGCTGGCGGCGACGGAGGAGAGCACGACCATGCCGAACGCCTGGGCGGTGAAGTCGGCCAGGATCAGCTCCATCGCGAAGAACACCCCGGCCAGAGGTGCGTTGAAGGTTGCCGCGATCCCCGCCGCTGCCCCACAGGCGACGAGGACGCGCAGCCGCACCTCCGGGACGCGCAGCACGCGGCCGAGGGTTGAGCCCAGGGCGGAGCCGATCTGCACGATCGGGCCCTCGCGTCCCACGGACCCGCCGCCGCCGATGCACAGTGCCGACGCCAGTGCCTTGACCGCCGCCACCTGGGGTGCGATCCGGCCCCCACGGTGCGACACGGCATACATGACCTCGGGCACGCCGTGCCCGCGTGCCTCCCGGGCGAAGAAGTGCACCAGGGGGCCGTAGAGCAGACCGGCCACGACCGGTGCGCCGATGACGAACCAGCGACCCAGCCCTGGCAGTGACGGGTGGGCGGCGCCGGCAGCGCCGGCATAGTCCGCGTGTCCCGAGAACAGCAGCGTGAACGTCCGGATCAGCCACCGGAAGAGCACCGCGAAGGCGGCAGCAGCTGCCCCGACGGCCAGAGACAGTGCCAGGAGACCCGCGTTCGAGGTGCGGGCGGCGGCGCCCAGTCGGCTGCCCGACATGCCTGCCAGTCGACGACGACCCGAGCTCGCGGTGGGCGCCGGAAGAGGACTGATGGTGGCATCGGACATGAATTGCATGATGCAATACTTGCCACGGTCAACACAAATTCGTCCACGTGTCGGGCGGCCCCGGCTCCGGCATGGCAACGACGCCGTCGGTCGAGCCCCCGCGAGCTGCGCCTCAGGGGTGGATCGCCGCCAGCACGAGCCCTTCGCTGACGCGCTGGCGGATCTCGTCGAGGTCGTGCAGGCGGTCCACCGCGTCGGTCACCGCTGCCTCGTCCTGCTCGCGCCGGGCGCGAGCGAGCGTCGCCCAGGCCTGTGCCACCTCGTCGGCAAGTGCTGAGTTGAAGGCGTTCATCGACGTCACTCCTCGGGATCGGTTGGGCTGTGGGTGCGGGTGGGAAATGCCTCGAGAACCGACGAGACGGGAAGGAGGAAGGCCTCGTCCCCGCCCAAGGAGACGAGCTCACGCCCACCTGGTCGCGTCGGCGCGGTGCGGCACCCCGATGGGGTGAACACCAGGGCAGGCGCGCTCACCCGGCGCCACCGCCCCTGACGACCAGGCCGCATCGCCTCAAGACGTCGCGGTTTGCCGGCCGCGCACCGTGGACCTGAAAGTCCACCCCCGCGCGGGCGCAGCTGCGCTTGGCCCAGAGCAGTGCCGCGACCGCCGTCGACGAGGGCCGGTCGAGGCAGGAGACATCCACGACGACGCGGTGGCTGCGCGTGAGCAGGACGTCCGCGACGGTCGAGCGCAGGACGAGCAGGTCCTGGGTCAGCGACGACTCGTGCAGCGCCGCTGAGCGGGTCCCCGTGCTGGGCTCCTCGATGGTGGTCATGGCACCTCCTCGGTCACAGCACAGGAGGCTGCCGGACGAGTGTGACGATGGCGCCGGTCGTTTCTTTGCGTTTCCGTGACGAATGCCGGGCGCGCGCCGGTGCGCCGGACCTCACGGTGTCCCGCTGGCAGAATGGCGCCCGATGGCTGCCACCCTGCTCGTTCTCGAGGACGACGAGGGGATCCGGAGCTCGTTGTGCCTGGCCCTGCAGGCAGAGGGCTACGAGACGATCCCCTTCGGTCTGGCCGAGCACGCCCTGGCCGAGCTTCCCGGGCTGTCGGTCGACCTCATGCTCGTCGACCTCATGCTCGGCGAGATGGACGGGTTCACCTTCGTGCGCGAGGTACGGCAGCGCAGCGACGTCCCGATCATCGTCGTCAGCGCTCGCGCCGACACCCATGACATCGTCGCGGCGCTGGAGTCGGGCGCCGACGACTACGTGACCAAGCCCTTCCAGGTCAAGGAGGTCTCCGCCCGCGTGCGTGCCCTGCGCAGACGGCCTCCTGCCCTCGCCCGGTCCGAGGCAGAGGCCGTCGTCCTCGATGGCGCCGACGGTCCCCTGGTCCTGGAGTGGGGAGCCGGGACCGTCCGGCGGGGGGACCAGGAGATCCACCTCACGAGCACGGAGTTCCGCCTGCTCTGTGAGCTGAACCAGCCGTCCGGCCGCGTCCTGAGCCGGCAAGCCCTGCTCGACAGGGTGTGGGAGCGCGACTACTTCGGCGACGAGAGGATCGTCGACGTCCACATCCGTCGCCTGCGAACGAAGATCGAGCGTGACCCCGGCCGACCCGAGCTCCTCGTGACGGTGCGTGGTCTGGGGTATCGGTTCGACCGGCGCCCCTGATGGCGTGGCAGCGGCTCGGGATGCCTTGGCAGCCGCCAGGTCTGCGGACGCGCATCACCCTGGTCTTCGCGGCCCTGGCCCTGACCGTCTCCGTGACCCTCGCCCTGGGGACCTACCTGACCGCACGCCACTACCTCGTGGCGCAGCGTGAGCACACGGCTGCGCGGCAGGCCTTCGTCGACGCGTCGTTCGTCCGGCAGGGACTGCTGACCTCGGGTGCCCAGGTCGACGACGTCCTTGCCTCCACGTCCCCACCCTCCGGTGCCGTCGTCCTGCTGCACCGGCGGGGCAGGTGGTACTCCTCGTCCCTCGGCGCCGACCGGGCGGTCGTGCCGTCCGCGTTGCGCGAGACCGTGATCGGTGGAGCTGCTGCGAGCTCGTGGACCCGGGTGGACGGCGCGCCCGCCATCGTCGTCGGCACGCCGTTGACCGCGGTCGGAGCCGAGCTCTTCGAGGTCTCGCCGGCCAAGGAGCTCTCCTCCACCCTCGACACGCTGCGCCTCGCGCTGCTCACCTTCGCGCTGTTGACCACTGCCGGCGGTGCAGCCTTGGGACGCCGTGCTGCAGGTGGTGTGGTCGCGCCCCTGGACGGCATCGCCACCGCCACTGCCCGCATCGCGGGCGGGGACATCCACGCGCGGCTCGGCCCGACCCGCGATCCCGACCTCAGCGTCATCGTCGGGTCGTTCAACGCGATGGTGGAGGCGTTACAGGAGCGACTGGACCGGGACGCGCGTTTCGCCGCCGACGTCGCGCACGAGCTGAGGTCCCCGGTCACTGCCCTCACGACGACGGTCGGCCTCCTGGAGCAGACCCCGGACGATCGGCACCGTGCTGAGTCGGTGCGGCTGCTCCGGCGCGAGGTCGACCGGCTGGGGCACGTCCTCGAGCAGCTGCTCGCGCTGGGGCGTCTCGAGGCGGGCGTGGACGACGCCCCCCGCGGACGCGTCGCCCTGGCCGAGCTCGTGGCCAACACGCTGACCGTGACGCACCGACCGGTCTCACTGATGCAGGACGCCAGTGATGGGCTCCTGGTGCAGGCGGACAAGGCCGCGCTGCTGCGCAGCGTGACGAACCTGCTGGACAACGCGGACATCCACGGCGGGGGAGTCGTACGCGTCGTCGTCGGCCGCCAGGGGAGGTGGGGCTTCGTGGCGATCGACGACGCGGGCCCCGGCGTCCCGCAGGAGGAGAGGCGACGCATCTTCGAACGCTTCGCGCGGTCCGGCTCGAGGGCCTCGCGCCCCGGCTCCGGACTCGGGCTCAGCCTCGTCGCAGAGACGATGCGAGCACACTCCGGTGACGTCCTGTGCGCGGAGGCTCCTGGTGGCGGCGCGCGCTTCGTGCTGCGACTCCCGCGCGCCCGCGGCGGCGAGGAGACGACGACCCCCGAGTCCCAGGAGGTGGTGACGTGAGCAGCCGTACCGCTCGGCGGCGTTGGGCGACGGCCGCGGCCGTGTTCCTCCTTGCCGGTTGCGGGGCGCCGGACCACGGCCCACCCGTCACGATCACGCGCGTGCCGTACGACCTCACCAGTCCTTCCCCGGGGTCGACGGGCACCCCGGACCCGGCCGGCACCGCACGTCCGTACGTGTACCTCGTCCGGGACGACGTCGTCGTCCCGGTCAAGGCGCAGACCGACCGGGCCACCCTGCCGTCAGCGGCCGTCACCGACGTCCTGGCCCAGCTCGCCGAGGGTCCGTCGGAGCGCGAACGGGCGGCGGGCCTCTCGACTGCCCTCGGCCCCGGGACCGCACTCCGACTGCGCGTCCTCGCCGAGAACGTGGCCACTGTCGACCTGACGTCCGGGGACCAGGCGCCGGCGGCGTCGAGGGTGCCGCTGGCGGTCGCGCAGGTGGTCCTCACGGTGACGTCCGTCCCCGGAGTCGACCGGGTGCGGATGACCCGGGACGGGCAGCCGGTGGAGCTTCCCCTGCCGGGAGGAGCTCTGACCGGGTCACCCGTGGGTGCGCGCGACTACCTGCCGCTCACTCGCAGACCGGCGCCGCTGCCCACCGGGACCATGGGCAACCCCTGACGCGTCCGGTGTCAGCGGGACGGTGGCGGTGGCTGCTCGTTCCTTCCCCGGGCCCGACCCCCTCGATGAATTGCATCGTGAAAGAATCGGGATGATCAGCGCAAGGGTGCCTCGCGACCGCAGTGGGGCCCACGACCTGGGGAGAATGGCGCGTGCGTGGTGACGAACCCGATGTCGACGACCTGGTGACGGCCCTGCTGACGGCGTCCCGGGTGCTGGTCGGCGTCTCTGCCCGTTCCCTGGCCCACCTCGACGAGTCGGTCACGGTGACGCAGTTCCGTGTGCTGGTCGTCCTGCGTGGGCACGGCGAGACCCGCTTGAACCTGCTTGCCGAGCGTCTCGGTGTGAGCCCTTCGACGGCGCTGCGAACGGTGGACCGGCTGATCGGTGCCGACCTGGTGACGCGGCGGGAGAACGACCAGGACCGTCGTGAGGTGGTCATCGACCTCACCGCGCGAGGGGTGCAGGTCGTCGACGAGGTGACGGCACAGAGGCGGTCGGCGATCCGGACCATCGCCGAGGCGATGCCGCGACCGGAGGCCGAGCAGCTCGTCCGGGCCCTCACCGCTTTCGCGGCCGCCGCGGACGAGCCGACCGCCGCACTGGACGCGGCCACCGTCTGGGGCTGGTGATCCGAGACCCTCGGGCGGGGTGCGCACAGGCTGTCGACCCTCGGGCGCGCCTCACCCCGCCGTTGGGCGGTCGGTGAATCCCTCCGGCAGCTCGGCCGGGACGTCGTAGCGGTCACGCAGCTCCTCCCGGTCCGGCACGAGACCGAGGTCCTCGATCTCGCGGGCGACAGCGGCCACCACCGCGCCCGGCTCCTCGTCCTGGGCCCTGGACTCTCCGCGCAGCTGGGCAGCAACCACGGCGTGCGCACTCTCGGATCCCAGTCGGTGGTGGGGCTCGAGCTTGACGACGCTTCGCTCGGACATTCCGGTCGACCTCCAGTCGCTGTCGTGGACGGTTGGCGAGGGCGCAGACACGACACTGGGCTGCGCCCTCCTCATCACCGTGCTGGCCGCGGATGACGATCCCGGTGTCGATCACTTTGCAGTTGTGTGTCGATCGACTGCGGTAACCCCTTTCCCAATTGATTGCTTAGTGCAATCATTGAAGTAAGCAACGGATCGAGGAGGGGCGGTGTCGACACGACAGGCAGTGCATCCGGGGGTCGCCGTGGAGCTGGACCGGCTCACGAAGAGGTTCGGCGCGCGGCGGGGGGTCGAGGAGGTGTGCCTTGAGGTCCGCGAGGGGGAGGTGCTCGGCTTCCTCGGGCCGAACGGCGCCGGTAAGTCCACCACGATCCGGTTGGTGATGGGGCTGCTGCTTCCCAACGCCGGCTCCGTCCGGGTCTTCGGCTCGGATCCTCGCCGCGACGTCTCGGTGCGACGAAGGGTCGGCTACCTGCCCGGCGAGCTGGCCCTGTTCCCCTCGCTCAGTGGGCGCGAGCTGATCGGCCGCGTCGCGGGGATCCGCGGGGGTGTCGACGCCACGCAGGTCGACCGGCTGGTCGACCGGCTGCGGGTAGAGCTCGACCGCCCGGTTCGTGCCCTGTCGAAGGGAAACCGCCAGAAGGTCGGACTGGTCCTGGCCTTCATGCACCAGCCGGACCTGCTCATGCTCGACGAGCCCGGCTCCGGCCTGGATCCGTTGCTGCAGGAGGAGTTCGAGCGTCTGGTCCACGAACGCGTGCGTGACGGCGCGACGGTCTTCCTCTCCTCGCACGACCTGGAGGAGGTCGACCGGGTCGTGGACCGCGTGGCGATCATCCGAAACGGCCGACTTGTCGGGGTGGACACCCTGGACCACCTCCGGCAACGCGCGCCGCGACAGGTGGAGGTGCGCTTCGTCGGACCCACCGACCCGACCCGGCTCCTGGCGGTGCCCGGTGTTCGGGCGCTGGACGCGAACGCCACGGAGGTGCGGCTCGAGGTGACCGGCCCGTTGGGGGACCTGCTGCACGTGGTCGAGCCGTTGGGCGTCGCCGACCTGACCGCTCGGCCGGCCTCGTTGGATGCGATCTTCCGGTCGTTCTACGAGGACACTCCCGGAAGGGAGGAGATCCATGCGCACTGACCTCGCGCGGTTGGACCTGAGACTGAGGCGTCGGGGATCCTGGGCCTACTCCCTCGGTGTCGCCGCCTACGCCCTGCTGATCGTCGTCCTCTACCCCGCCTTCAAGCACGACTCGTCTCTGGACCAGCTCATGCGCGGTAACCCGACCGTCGCCGCCTTGTTTGGCATCTCGGGATCCCTGATCTCGCCAGCGGGATGGTTGAACGCGAACCTCTACGCCAACATCGTCCCGCTGTTCGCGCTGCTGCTGACCATCGGCTACGGGGCGACCGCTGTCGCCGGTGACAACAGCGACGAACGACTCGGCCTGTTTGCTGCCTTACCCGTCAGCAGGCACGCCGTGCTGGCGCAGAAGCTGCTCACTCTGGCGGTGCTGTCCCTGCCGGTAGCGATCGCGACCCTGGCAGCTGATGTGGTTGGCCGGTTCTACGAGCTGCGACCCCCATGGGCCGGTCTGGTGGGTGTCACCGTCGGGGTGGCGTTGACGGCCATGTTGTTCGGCTGCCTGGCGCTGGCCGTGGGATGCCTGACCAACAGTCGCGGAGTCGCCATCGGCGTCGCCTCGACGTTCGCGGCCGCCTCGTACGTCATCAGCTCCTTGGCCGGCAGCGTCGACTGGGTGCACCACCTGCGACTGCTGTCTCCCCTCTACTGGTCGGTCGGCCAGAACCAGGTCGAAAGAGGGCTGCCTCTGCCCGCACTGGTCGCGCTCATCGCAACCACCGCCGTGCTCGGGGCCGTCGCCTTCTGGGGTTTCGACCGGCTGGACCTGCGCTGAAGGGCTTGCCCGGCCGGGCAGAGACCCCAGGATCACATGGCCTCCTTGATGCCACGGCGAATGAGCCAGACGTTCGCCGGCCACGCGGTGAAGAAGCCGATCACCATCCCGATCTGCATCAGGAACCAGTACGTGACCTGATCTGGGTGCAGGTGGGGCCCGGGAAAGAACACGAACGCCATCAGCAGCATCCACCCGAACAAGCCCACCTCGAACGCCGTCAGGCTGAGGATGTCCGCCTTCACGGCGGCGGCCAGGCCCTTGCGCAGGCCCAGGCCCCGCATTGGTGCGATGGCGAAGTACTGGAAGACCACCCCCAGCAGGACCGCGAGGACGTAGTCGGCGACCATCTCCGCAAAGACGGCGTGGGAGGCGATGGTGATGGCTGCGGCGAACACCGCGAACTCCGCGACGATGTCCCCAAGCGTGCAACCCGCCCCGCAGTGACTCACCCCGATGGCGGTTGTCGCCCACCCGGGCTTGTCAGGCGGTCCGTCCACACCCTCCTCCTGTTGCCATCGGCGGGACATCGGCCTGCCGAAGCGGCGGTACGCCCACGACGCGAGCGGCCCGAAGTACAAGGCGGTGACCGGCCACACCGCCTCCATCACCCGCATCGGCTGGCGATACCTGCGCACCCAGATGTCGACGCCTATGTCGAGCGCACACACGACTGCACCGAGGATGAACACCCAGGAGACGACAACAAGCCAGTGAGAAACCACCCCACCTTCCTACCCGTCGCAGACGACCCCAGCACCTACAGGTACAGACGTCCTGTCCAGGCGCTGCACCATGCGCGGGTTGCCGTGTCCGTGCCTCAAGTGCGGTGTACTGTTCCACGCGGTGTGCCGGGAAGTCTGGTCGGCGAGGACATGTCGTCGACTCCAGGAGCACTGATGGCAGGCACAACGCCGCAGGACACCACGCAGAACTCAATGGCGAGCCTGGACGCGCCGATCGGCCGTCCCGGCGGCGGACGACAGGGTTCCTCAGGAGTGTCCGGACTCCTCCACCGGCGTCCGATCCTGCTCCTCGCGTTCGCCTTCGCGGTGATGGCAGACCCCGTGTCATCCGTCGCGTATGCCGTGGAGGCCGCCCTGCGCGCCCTGCACGGCGACTTGGCCCTGCTCGTCCCGACCATGGCGCTGGTGCTGTGCATCATCGCGCTCGTCATCGTCAACTACCAGCAGCTGGTGGCCCGGTACCCCACGGGAGGAGGGGCATCCGCGGCCGCCGGAGACGCTTTTGGTGACGGGTGGGCGTTCATACCGATCGGCGCCCTGGTCGTCGACTTCGTCCTCACTATCGCCATCAGCGTCTCGGCTGGCGCCTCAGCGGTGATCGCCTACTTCCCGGCGTTGGCGCCGTGGCGCCTGGTCCTAGCCCTGGTGCTGGTGCTGGTCGTCGGGGGCATCACCTGGTTCGGGCACCTGGGCCGGTTGTTCTTCGCGCTGATGACGCTGGCGTTCATTGCCGTCGCGGCCGCGGTGCTGGTCTTCGGCATCGCTGCTGCGCCGCACCCCGGCGGCACCCTCACCAGCACTCCCGGCCACGCCTCGGTGCTCGCGGTCGCGCTCGCCTTCCCGGTCGCGATGGCACTCGCCACCGGGGTCGAGGCCCCCTCCTCGGCGATCGCCCAGCTCGGCCACCTCGACGACGACGGCCGACGACAGTTCGGGCGAGTCACCCTTTGGCTCACCCTTGGCATCGTCGGCACGATCACCCTCGGACTGGCCCTGGAAGCCCACCGGCTGCGCATCGGCATACCGCACCACGACAGCACGCAGATCGCCGAGCTCGCCCGCGTCGCCGCACCCGGTGGGCTGTTCGCTGCCTTCCAGCTCGTCACCGCACTGCTGCTGCTCTCGGCCGCCAGCTCGTCCTTCCAAGCCGGACCCGGACTGCTGAAGGCGCTGGCCCGTCGCCCCGCACCGGGCGGCGGACACACTGGCATCCTGCCGAGCCTTGTCGGCCGCACCAACGTCCATCACACGCCGTTCTGGGGAGTCGCCCTGTTCACCGCAGTGTCCGCCGCGGTCGTTGCGGCAGCCGGAGGTCACGACCAAGAGCTCGTGCTGTTCTACGCGGTCTCGGTCTTCCTGAGCTTCCTCGCCGGTCTCCTGGCCATGGCCAAGTTCGCGCACCAGGAAGGTCGGACGGGCCACGTTCTCCTGAACGTCGCCGGCGCCGCGGTCGTCACCTTCACGCTGGTCATCAACCTGGCCCGCGGACTGCCGTTGGTCAGCCTCGCCGCTGCACTCATCATCGCCGCGGTCCTCCACCGCGCGTGGGTACGCGCCGGACGGCCGGGCGGCGTCCGTGACCTCGCTTCCCACGCCGAAGCATCGGAGGCATAGGACCTGGCAACACTGCTCCCGGCGGATGTCGTCGAGACGGGACAGATCCGTGCTGCGTCTCGAGGTCGGCGTCCGCAGCCGTTCAGCCGAGCCTGAGGGCGCGGAAGGGCTCGGCGACGAGCTCGATGACGGGTGCGTAGATGCCCGTCGTCATCGCCCTCTGCACCGCCTCGGCCTGGGCCGCCGCGGACTCCCACGTGGCGATCTCGACCAGGCCGGCCTCGTCGTCGAGCGTGTCGTGGATGCTGCTCCCGAGGTACCCGGGTGCGCTCGGCCCGTGCGTGGCCGAGATCCCGGCGAGCACGCTTCGCAGCTCCTCGCGCCTCCCGGGCCTGGCCCGGAACTCGATGACCACGGTGATGGGCATGTGCACACTCCTCCCTTGCGATGACGCCCGCACTCCGCGGGCAGGCTCCGGCTCGGGCCACGTGCTGGCAGTCCGTGGCCGCGCGTCGGGTGCCCCTGGTCGAGCGTGCGTCCTGGGCGGCTGAGGGACATCACCCGATCGAGCGATGCACCACGCGTGCGAGCTCGACGCGGTTCGACACCCCGAGCTTGGCGAAGACATGCCGGAGATGGGTGTTCACGGTGTGCGGGGACACGTACAGCCGCTTGGCGACCGCGCCGTTGGTGAGCCCCTCGGCCACGAGGAGCGACACGGCGCGCTCGGTCCTGGTCAGGCCGTCCCACCCCGCCCGTGACCCGTTGCGGTGTCCGCGGGCCCGGGGGTGCGCCCCGAGTTCCCGCAGCTGCGCCCGCACCCGTGCGGCCCGGGCGCTGGCGCCGGCGTCCTCGTAGCAGGCCAGTGCCTCGAGGAGCAGGGCGACAGCCTCGTCGCTTCGCCGGGACCGGACCAGTAGTGTCGCGGCGTCCTCACAGGCCCCGGTGCGGTCGAGGAGGAACGGCGCCTGTCGGGCCAGGTCCACCGCCTCCAGGGCCGTGTCGGCATCGGCGTCCACCAGGCCCCGGCACCGGAGCGCGACGCTGCGGACGGAGCCGACGCCCGGCGCGAGCGCAGCGTCCGCGGCGAGGTCGGCCGCCACTTCCGCCGCGACGTCGGGATGACCCAGCGCGAGTGCGAGGCGCACCAGGTCGGGGCCGAGGCGGCGGTGGTAGTACCGGCTCCCTCCTGCCGTGTCGGAGCGCCAGCACCGCAGCAGGAGGTCGTAGGCAGCCTGACGGTCGCCTTCGGCCTCCCAGACCCCTGACAGGGCGACGGCCACAGCGCCGGCGTTGTACGGCAGGTCCTCTTCCGCGACCCACGCTGCCAGCTCGCGCGCCAGCTGCCCGGCCGCCTCCAGGTCGCCGGTCGCGGTGGCGATGACGGTACGGTGGGCCAGCGACTGCGCCAGCAGCATCGGCTTGCCCTTCTCCCGTGCGGCCTCACCTCCCGCGACGAGCCGAGGTACCGCGTCGTCCCAGTCGCCCACGGCGAAGCAGGCCTCGGCGTCCGCCATCAGCGTCTCGGCCAGCCACCAGCCGGACCCGAACTCGTCGTCGAGGGCAGCCCGGTAGGCGGCGCGTGCCTCCGCGACGAGGTCGGCGTCGAAGAGGGCGAGGCCGAGGAAGAGGCTTGGTTGCAGGGGCAACGACGAGACGTCTGAGCCGCCCTCGGCGAGGTCGGCCGCGCGCCGGGCCTGACCCAGTGCCTCGTCGAAGCGGCCCTGACGTCCTACGGCCACGAGCAGCGCGGTGAGCGCCCACACCGTCAGCCCGGCGTGGCCCGTCGCCTCGGCGAGGCGCAGGGCGCGGCGCGCGGACTCCTCTCCGGCGCGTGGGTCACCACGGTAGGTGAGCACCCAGCTCAGCTGGGCCAACACCGGCACCTGCTCTGCCGGCCCGAGCTCATCGAGGCTGTCGCGGACCAGAGCCATGAGCTCGTCGGCCCGGTTCAGCAGGGCGAGGCCGCCGACGAGCGCGAGGCGCAGGGGCGTGTCCGTCTCCGGCGCGTGGCGTCGGGCGAGGACGGCCTCCGCGCGGGCCGTCCCCTCGGTCACGAGCCCGGCACGGATCATCGCCTGGACCACCTCGAGCGCCAGGAGGTCGGCGTCGGGGTGGCCGTCGGGCAAGAGGGCCTCGGCTCGTCGGAGGAGCTCGACGGCGACGGACCCCGACTGTGCCGCCGCGTCCCGGGCGGCGGCCCGGAGCCAGGCGACCGCCTCGTGGTCGCCGGTCTGCGAGCCGAGCATCAGGTGGTCGGCCACGCCGAGCGGCGAGGCTCCCGCGGCCATGAGGGCTACTGCCGCCTCGCGGTGCAGCGCCCGTCGGACCGGCCCCGGGATGTCCTGGTGGATGGCGTCGTGCACCAGCTGGTGCCTGAACACCACCTGGTCCTGTGCCTCGTCGAGAAGTCGTGCGTCGTACGCCGGGCGCAGGTGCCGGGCGACGTCGGCCTCCGACCGCTGGGCAACGGCACCGAGGTCGCGGAGCTGCACGGCGTCCCCGAGGGCCGCTGCGACTCGGAGCATCTCCAACGTCTCCTCCGGGAGGTCGCCCAGGCGACGAACGACCAGCTCGCTCAGCGAGGTGGGAACGCCGGGGGAGGCCGCCTCCACGCCCACACCGGTTCGCGACAGCATCCCGTCGTCGACGAGGGAGCGCAGCAGCGCCAATGCCCACAGGGGGTTTCCCCTTGCGCCTTCGAGCATGGCGGCGAGGCCCGGCCCGGGCAGCCCTCCCAGTCGTTGTGCAGCCAGGTCCAGGATCTCCGCGGACGAGAGGGGCCCCAGGCGCAGGACGGCGCCGCCTGCCTCCGAGAGGTCCTCGAGGAGCCGAACGACGTCGGCGGACCGGGGCGCCGGGCGCACGGTCACAACGACGGACAAGGCGGAAAGCGGCAGCCGCCGCACGAGTGAGGAGATGGTCAGCAGGCTCGCCGGGTCGGCCCAGTGGACGTCCTCGGCCACCAGCAGCACCGGACGGTCCGCGCAGGACGACTCGACCAGGTCGACGACCTCCTCGACGACCCGGTAGTGCAGCTCGCCCGAACCGGGGCCGGCCCCGCCGGACAGCAGCGCCGCGATCGCTGCCCGGCGGGGGTCGACCGCGCGGCGTCTCAGGCCCAGCGCCGCCGAGACCAGACCGAAGGGGCGGCTGCGCTCGAAGGGGTGCGCCTGACCGCGGAGAACCGTCAGGCCGTGTGGCTGCGCCGCCTCGACCATGGCCTCCACCAGGCGGGTCTTGCCGATGCCGGCCTCCCCCTCGACGACGAGCGCCGAGGCCCTCCTGGCGACGAGGCTCCGGATCGCGGTCTCTGCGGTCGCCAGCTCGTCCAGGCGCCCGACCAGCCCGTGAGCAGCGGCCACGCTCAAGGGTCCCGCAACGCGAAGGGGCCGTCCAGAGCCCGGGGGCACCCGCCCCGCGGGCAAGTGGGGCGGATCCGGCATTCGTCGCGGGGAAGCCCTCTCCGCTCGATGCTCGCAGACTCGGCTCGAGTCCCGTGGAGGGCCTAGCGCTCCACGTAGACGGTGAACGGCGGCACGACTCCGTGCGACTCCGCCTGGGCGGCGACCTCCGGTGGCATCGACTCGAGCAGGGCCCTGAGCGCATCGAGGTCGTCGGTCTCGAAGGTCACGGCCGCCCGGTTGCTGCCGTCCATCGCCACGAGGTCGGTGACGCCGACCGCCCCCGGCATCGCTGCCGCCCGTTCGCTCTTGCCGGCCAGCCAGCGGTCGACCTCGCGGATGTCGTGGCTGATGATGACTCTGGGCATGGCGACCTCCGTTGCTGTTCCGGCCGGTGCGGTGTGCCGGCCTGGTGATGACATCGATGCTCGACGCAGCCCGCCCGCCGGACATCACTCGTTCGAGCGAGGGGCCTTGGTGGAGCCCGACTGTCCTGTTGCGTCTCGCCCGGCCCGGGGCGTACGCGTCAGCCGGTCATGAAGGCCGCGTCCGCCGTCGGATCGACAGCGAGGTGCCAGTGTTCGGCGAGCTTGCGGTCACGTACGTGGTAGACGTCCACGTACTTGGCGGAGAGGCTGCGACCGCCCATGGTCATGGCGTCCTCGTGCAGGATCACGACGTGGTCGTCGCTCGCCAGGACGTCGTGGATCTCCATCGACGTCATCTCGAGACCCGACTCCTGGAAGACCCGTGCCAGGAACGCCAGGGTCTCCTCGCGCCCGCGGTAGTCCCCCTCCATTCCGGCGGCGGACTCGTGCCACACGATGTCCTCGTGCAGGAGGTCGGCGAAGCCGGCCATGTCACCGCGTGCCAGTGCCTCGTAGGCGGAGCGAACCACCGCCGCGTCTGGGTGCTCAGTCACCGTGTGTCTCCTTCTCGTGGCGTCTGTGGCACCAGTGTGGGAGGGCCGCGAATCCCGTGACATCGCTCGATCGAGTGACGACCACCTACCCGTTGCCGGTCACCATGGAGCGTGAGTTCGCGCAAACCTCGGCGCCACGAGCGGCGAGTGGTCGCGAGGGGCCGTGGACCCGCGTGATCGGACGCGGGCACGCGGCATACGGCGGCCGGCCGGCCAGTCGCGACCCGGCCACGGGCGACACGAGATGGAGGCGACATGAGGACGGTGGAGGTCCGGGTCTGGATCGACCGCCCGGTCGAGGAGGTGTACGCCTACACCGTCGACCTGGACCGCTGGCCGCAGTGGCGCAGTGACGTCGTGGGGGGCGAGCTGCTCACCGAGGGCCCCATGAGGGTGGGGTCACAGGCGCGAGGACTCGCCCTCGTCCTCGGACGGACGGTCCCCATCGACGTCGAGGTGACCGTGCTGCAGCCCGGATCGGCGTTCGGGTACCGGCCCACGAGGGGACCCCTGAGGACGAACAACCTCTACACGTTCGAGAGCCAGCAGGGCGGAACCCTGGTGGTGCTCACCGACGAGATCCGGCTGAAGGGCGTCTTCCGGCTGTTCCAGCCCGTGATGCCGGCGTTCGTCCGGTCCGGGTACCGGAAGAACCTCGCCAACCTGAAGGCCACCCTCGAGGCGGAGCCCGTCCAGCGGGGTGCCCGCGGCGAGTAGCGCCCCGTTGCCGGGGGCGAGCGGCGACTGCTCACTCCCCGCCGCGGTGCACATGGGCGCGCTGGCCATCGCGGTCGAAGATCATCAACAGCTCGGCCGGTCCGTCGACCGCGACGAACGCGTGCGGGGTCATGGTCGCGAACTCGGCCGCCTCGCCTGCCTCGACGGTGATCTCGCGGTCGCCGAGGAGCAGGAGAAGGCGACCGCTGAGTACGAAGAGCCAGTCGTGGCCGGGGTGGACGCGCTGTTGCGGTCGTGCCCTGCTGGGCTCGACCCGCGTCTTCACCGCGACCGTGCTGCTGTCAGGCCGGCTCAACGCCCAGGTCGTGCGGCCGTCGGACCGGCTCGGCGTGGGGCGGATGACCACGTCCTCGTCGCTGCTCACGTCGAGAAGCGCCTCCAGGCCGACCTGGAGGCCGGCGGCCAGCGGCAACAGGACGTCGAGACTGAGACTGCGCTTGCCGGTCTCCACCCGGCTGATCGTCGACGGGCTGAGGTTCGTGCGCGCCGCCAGCTCGTCGAGGGACAGCCCAAGCGTGGAGCGCAGACTGCGCAGGCGCGTCCGGACGACGTGCTCGATGTCGGAGAGGGCGGCCACCGTTCCTCCTTGCAGATAGTGCAAGGACTCTAGCGTATGCCGCCAGGCGCCTCGTACGGTTGCAGCATGATCGACGAGAACTCCCACGAGGAAGCCCATGGCTCCGCCATCCCTGCGCTCGTCCGCCACTGTGACGTCGCGGTCATCGGCGGGTCGGCCGCGGGTCTCGCCGCCGCCCTGCAGCTGGGCCGTCAGCGGAGGTCGGTGATCGTCGTGGACTCCGGCGAGCCGCGCAACGCGCCGGCCGCGCACATGCACAGCTTCCTCGGCCGTGACGGCACCGACCCGGCGGAGCTGCTGGAGGCGGGGCGAGCCGAGGTGCGCAGCTACGGCGGTGAGGTACTGGCCGGCGAGGCGCTGGCCGTCACCCGGGAGGAAGGGCGGTTCGTCGTCCAGCTCGCCACCGGGGACAGCGTCGCTGCGCGCCGGGTCGTCATCGCGACAGGACTGGTCGACGACCTGCCCGACGTCGAGGGACTGGCCGCCCACTGGGGTCGTGATGTGATCCACTGCCCGTTCTGCCACGGGTACGAGGTGCGGGACCAGCGGTTGGTCCAGTTGGTCACCCACCCGATGGGGCTGCACGTCGTCGCGATGCTGCGCCAGCTCACCGACCGCCTGACGGTGCTGGTCGCCGCCGGGGTGGAGGTCGACGATGCCGAGCTCGCGACCATGGCCGCTGCAGGTGTCGACGTCCGAGTCGCGGCGACGGCAACACGGGTGCTCGCGGATGGGGAGGCTCGGTTGACCGGTGTGGAGCTGGCCGACGGCTCGCGAATCGACGCCGACGCCGTGCTCATCGGACCGCGATTCCGTCCGCGGGTGGAGCCCTGCGCCGGGCTCGGAGTGGCGCGTGCACCCCACCCCACCGGCCTGGGGGAGGTCGTCGAGGTCGACGCGACCGGTGCGACGTCCGTCGCCGGGGTCTTCGCCGCCGGCAACGTCACGGACCCGAGCCAGCAGGTGCTCTCGGCCGCCGCACACGGCAGCCGCGTCGGGGGAGCGGTCGCCGTCAGCCTCGCTGCCGAGGACATGGGACTCTCTGCCCGCCCGTCCGCCTCGGTCGCCGACTGGGACCACCGCTACTCCGGCGCCCCGGTGTGGAGCGGCAACCCGAACGGCTCGCTTGTCGCGGAAGTGGCCGACCTGCCCACCGGCCGCGCGCTGGACGTCGGCGCCGGTGAGGGTGGCGACGCGATCTGGTTGGCCGAGAAGGACTGGGAAGTGACGGCCAGCGACGTGTCCTCGCGCGCGCTCGAGACCATCCGGGCCGAGGCAGAACGGCGCGGCCTGGCGGTCACGTGCCTCCTGGCCGACGCCAATGCGCGGGAGCCCTTCCCGCGGGGTGCCTTCGACCTGGTCACGGCGGCATACGCGTCGATCCCGCGCACGCCCGACCTGCGCGGCGTGCACAACATCCTCGACGCGGTCGCCCCCGGTGGCACCCTCGTCGTCCTCAGCCACGACCTCGAGGCGATGCGTCACCCCGAGCACCAGCATCGCCCGTTCGACCCCGAGGCTTACCTCCACCTCGACGACTTCGCCGCCGCGCTCACCGCCGCGCCGGGCTGGACCATCGAGGTCAACGACAAGCGCCCGCGCCCGGCAGGATCGGCGAGCGCATCCCACCACGCCGACGACCGAGTGCTCCGCGCGCGCCGAGCCGGCTGACCCGGCTGTTCGTCCTCTCGGGTCGCACGGAGAGCCCTCCGTCACCCGACTAGGGGGCGAGCATCCAGCTGACGGCCTCCTCGGCGTGGATCGCGGCGGTGTCGTACAGCGGGACGGAGGCATCGCCCGACTTCACCAGGAGGCCGATCTCCGTGCAGCCCAGGATGATGCCTTGCGCGCCGTGTCGGACCAGGCGATCCATCACCGTGCGAAATCGAGCACGGGAGGAGTCGAGGACGACGTCCTGGCACAGCTCCTCGTAGATGATGCGGTGGACGTCGGCACGCTCAGCTGCGCCGGGGGTGATGACCTCGAGACCTCGAGCACGCAGCCGGCCGATGTAGAAGTCTTCCTCCATGGTGAAGGCCGTCGCGAGCAGGGCGACCGAGCTGACACCGTCGGCGCGGATGCGCGCCGCCGTGGCGTCGGCGATGTGCAGGAGGGGGATGTCCGTCGCTGCCTGGATCTGGTCGGCGACCTTGTGCATGGTGTTGGTCGCGAGGACGAGCCCTTCGGCGCCAGCGCGTTCGAGCCCGCGGGCGGCCTCCACCAGCACGTGGGCGGTGCCGTTCCAGTTCCCGTCGTGCTGCATGGCGGCGACCGGTTCGAAGTCGACGCTGTGCAGCACGATTCGGGCGGAGTGCAGCCCGCCGAGCCGGGAAGCGACACCGTGGTTGAGCAGCCGGTAGTACTCCGCGGTGCTCGTCCAGCTCATGCCGCCGAGTACCCCGAGAAGCCTCATGGCGTCATCTTCCTTGATGATCGACGATCCGGGGCGCGGCCGTGTAGATATAAGTTTCTGTTTCAAACAGAGAATAATAATGGTACCGTTGTGATGTCGGTGGCGCCGCCCAGCCAGGAGGCTCCGGACGGTTCGATCGATGGTGCCGAGCCTGCGCCTAACCGCCGTTGGATGCGTCGACACCTCCGCAACCCTGCGATTGGAGAGGCACCCTGATGAGCACCCCTTCGTTCCGTCCGAAGTACGTCTCGTTCGACTGCTACGGCACACTGATCAGCTGGCCGATGACGCCCATCACCAAGGAGCTCGTGGGTGACCAGGTGCCACCCGCGGACTGGGACCGCTTCGTGGCGGAGTTCCGGGGCTACCGGTACGACCAGGTGTGCGGGGAGTACTACCCCTACGAGCAGGTCCTACAGGACTCGTTCGACAGGGTGTGCCGAAAGTGGGGCATCAGGTCCGACCCCACCGCAGGCAAGCGGTTCGCCGACGGGGTGCGCAGCTGGGGACCCCACCCCGACGTCCCGGCACCGCTGAAGACGATGGGCGAGCACTACAAGCTGGTGATCCTCTCCAACGCCGAGGGCTCCTTCCTGGAGGAGAGCGTGCCGCGGCTGGGCGCGAACTTCCACGCCGTGTTCACGGCTGACCAGGCTGGGTACTACAAGCCGCGGTATGCCGCCTTCGAGTACATGCTCGAGCAGCTCGATGCGGTACCCGACGACTTCGTGCACGTCTCCTCACACACCCGCTACGACCCGCTTCCCATGCACGACATGGGGTTCCGCAACCTGGTGCTGCTCGACCGCGGCTACGACCCCGTGCCGCCGGGCTACGGCCTCACCGTGGTGAAGTCGCTCGACGAGCTCAACACCATGCTCGGACTGTGATGGGCGCCGGCCACGGCGCCCGCCCGGGGGCCGGCCCTCTGGTTGGCGCGGCGCACTCGACGACACCCGCACGGAGGACCTCGCGATGACCTCAACGCTCAGTCGCGCGATCGACAACTACCCCAACCGCTTCGACCCTGCTGCCCTCGATGCGTTGCCCGACCGGCTCCAGAGGACCATCCGACGGCGCAGCGATGTCCTGGGTCCGGGCTACACGCTGATCTATCGAGAGCCGGTGGAGTTCGTCTCCGGCCGCGGGGCGCACCTGTTCGACCGCGACGGAAACGACTACCTCGACGCGTACAACAACGTTCCCTGCGTCGGGCACGCGCATCCTCGCGTGGTCGAGGCGGTGTCCCAGCAGATCGCGATGGTGAACACCAACACCAGGTACGTCGAAGAGGCCCTGGTCGACTATGCGGAGCGGCTTCTCGCCACGTTCCCCGCGGAGCTGTCGCGAGTGAGCTTCGCCTGCAGTGGCTCCGAGGCCAACGACCTCGCCATGCGCGTGGCGAAGTTCCACACCGGCAACGAGGGCGTCATCGTCACCCGCTGGGCGTACCACGGCATCACGCGCGAGGTCGCCAGCTTCTCACCCTCCCTCGGCGACGGCTCGCCACTGGGCCCCGCCGTCAGGGTCGTCGATGCACCCGACCCACGGGCGATTCCCCCGGGCGTCACTCTGGCCGACCACATGGTTGCCGAGGTCCGTGCGGCGATCGTGGACCTCGAGCGTCACGGTCATCGCCTCGCGGCGTTCATCAGTGACTCCGCGTACAGCAGCGACGGCATCTTCACCCATCCCGTGGGGTATCTGCCGGACGTCGTCGACGCGGTCCACTCCGCGGGCGGCGTGTACATCGCGGACGAGGTGCAGGCAGGTTTCGCCCGGCTGGGAGAGTCGATGTGGGGCTTCAGCCGTCATCAGGTCCTCCCTGACATCGTCACGATGGGCAAGCCGATGGGCAACGGCCTGCCCATCTCAGGCGTGGTCTTCCGACCCGAGGTCTGTGAGGAGTTCGGGCGCAGCGTCCGCTACTTCAACACCTTCGCCGGCAGCTCGATCCCGGTCGCGGCGGCGACCGCGGTGCTGGACGTGTTCGAGGAGGAGGGCGTGCCGGCCCGTGTGCTCGGTAACGGCGATGCTCTGCGTGCCGGTCTGGAGGAGCTCACGCGGGAGTCGCCCCACGTCAGCGAGGTCCGCGGCAGCGGCCTGTACGTTGCCGTCGAGGTCGTCCGCGACCGGGAGGCCCGTGTCCCCGACCGCGCTCGCGCCGAGGACGTCATCAACGCGATGCGGGATCGTCGTGTTCTCATCAGCGGAACCGGCAGGGCGGCGAACGTGCTGAAGGTCCGCCCTCCCTTGGCGTTCAGCTCTGCTGACGTCACCCGGTTCCTGGACACTTTCGCCGAGATCTCCAGGAAGCACCTCTAGCGCCGAGGATGGAAGGAACACGGTGGACGCATCACCTCCCGTGACGCGCGTACAGGGACTCTTTGCCGACAGCGGTCTCGCAGCGACACACGAACCCATCGACGTGCGTCAGTTGCGAAGTCTGCTGCGTCGCCACTACGGCCTCACCGGACGTCTCCAAGCCGTGTCGACGGAGAAGGACGACACCTTCAGGTTGCTCACGGGGTCGACCGGCAGCTGGCTCGTCAAGGTCTCGCAGAGCGACGAGCCGCGGACAGTCGTGGATCTACAGACAGCTGCAATGCGCTTCCTGCACCGGGCTGCGCCGGATGTCCCCGCCCAGCGGGTGCGACTCACCGGCGGTGGTCTGGACAGCGTGGCCATCGACACGGCCGTGGGTGGGACGCGCGTCCTGCGCGTGCTCGGGTTCGTCGAGGGAACGCTCTGGGCCGGGACGGTCCCGAACGTCGACCAGCTGGCCAAGCTCGGGCGGATGCTCGCGCGGGTCGACGCAGCCCTGAAGTCGTTCGCCCACCCGGCGGACACGCGAGCGCTGGTCTGGGATCTCCGGCACTTCCGCGAGATGACCGAGCTCCTGGAGCACACGTCCAGCACGGAGCACCGAAGACTGGCAGAGGCTGTCTTCCGACTGTTCGAGACAACCGTCGTGCCAGGCCTCGGGCAGCTCGAGACGCAGGTGATCCACGGGGACTACAGCCCTTACAACGTGGTCGTCGACGAGCTGAGCGACGCATACGTCACCGGCGTGATCGACTTCGGGGACACCATGCGCAGTGCGAAGGTGTTCGATCCCGCCGTGGCGCTGGCGAACCTGATCGGACGGGGGGAGCAAGAGCCCTGGCGCGATGCCGGCGCCTTCGTGGCCGGGTACGAACAGGTCTCCCCCATGGTGGACCGGGAGCTCGCAGTGCTCCCGGTTGCCGCCCTCGCACGTCTCACCCTGCGGGCGCTGGTCACCAACTGGCGCGCGAGCCGCGTCCCGGGCCGCAGGGACTACGTCCTCGCCCACGCCAAGGACGACTGGGTCAGATTGCAGCGTTCCATCGCCGTGCCCATGGACGAGGTCCTCTCCCAGCTGCGGACGGCACCTCGGTGACCAGACGTGACGCACCCGCCGTCGCTAGGGTCGCCCGGTGACCGGCAACCCGACCTCGCGCGACCACAACAAGGCCGCTGTCCTCGACGTGGTCCTTTCGCGGGCGCCGCTGACGCGCACAGAGGTCATGGAGCAGACGGGCTTGAGCAAGGCCACGGTGTCGCGAGCCGTGGAGGAGCTCCGGGCGGACGGGTTCGTCGTCGACGGAGGGCTCGACGACGCCACCGGTCGTGGACGGCGGTCGACCTACCTGGACGTGCCTGACACCGCCGGTCACGTCGTCGGGGTGAGCTTCGGCGCCCAGGACACCTGCGTCCTCGCCGCCGACCTCCGGGGCCGGGACATCGGGCGCGTCCTCCGCCCGACCGTGGAGCACCACGACGCCGCCGCCGCGGCGCGGTGGCTGGTCGACATGGTCGGCGACGTCACCAAGGGGGCGAAGGGCCCTCTCCGTGAGGTCGTGGTCGCGGTGCCCGGGCGGGTGCGGTCCGGCGCGGAGATCCTGGGCCCGGCGGAGGCCATGAAGGCACTCGTCGGCCCGGACCTGCAGCGGACACTTGCAGCTCGGCTCGGTGCCCGCGTGGAGTTCGACAGCGACGCGAACGCCTCCCTGCTGGGGATCCTCACCGAGGGCCGGGCGATCGGCAACGCTGCTCTCTTCAGCCTGAGCAGCATCCTGAACTTCGCGAGCTGCGCTGACCACGTACTCGACCGGGGCCGCACGCCGACCTTCGGCGACCTGGGGGTGCTGTGGTCCGGCGTGCCGGGAGAGTCCCTCGAGGGCTTGATGAGCACGGGCGGTCTGCTCCGCTTCGCTCGTCTGCGGGACCCGGACGTCCAGCGCGTCGAGGACCTGTGGCTCGACGCGGGCTCGCAGGCGTCGCGTCCCGAGGTGCTGGATGCGTTGACCACTGCCCTGGTGACCGCGGTCAGTGCCGTCGCCGTGACGCTCGAGCCGGACCGCGTGTACTTTGTGGGACGGCTGCAACCCCTCGTCGAGGAGGTGCTCCCCATGGTTCGGCGAAGGCTGGGCGAGAGGCTCCCGAAGGCGCCAGAGGTGTCGACGCCCACGCAGGTCCTGGGCCTCTCCGTGGCGCGCGGCGCGGTGTATGCGTGCCTCGCGACGGTTCGCGAGGAGCTGCGGGAATCGGTGCTGTCGACTCGACACCGGTCCGCGGACCCGGCGGGGTCCGCACCCGCCTACTGAGTCCTGCCGCCGCCGGGATCAGCCGACCAGTCCGCCCCGGGCACGGCGCGACGGGCGGAACTCGTACAGGTCGAGGACGGCCGGGACCTCGGCGATGCCAGGTCCACCGGACGCGGCCCACTCGATGACATCGGTCGCCACGTCGTCGTCCAGGAGGTCACCGAGCCAGACTGGTCGGGCACCGGCCGCGCGCCCCGCGGCCGATGGCGTCACCACCATGACGTTGGACCGCTCGCACGCGTCGAGACAGTCCGCGACCCGCACGCGCACGTCGTCCCCACCACCGGCTCGTATGAGCTCCAGCTGGCCCTCGTGGTCGAACGCCGGGTGCTTGCGCCGGCTGCCGCAGCAGCAACCGCGGCACACGGTGACCGTGACGGCGGAGCTCGTGGGCTCGGTCGCTGCCCGCCCCTTGTCGGGTTTGCCGTCCCTGCGTCTGGTCATGTGCAGACATCCTGTCCGTGAAGAGGCGCGCCGGGCGGCGCGGCGGGCCTAAGGCTGTTCCCGAGGTGGTCGACCGTCGGACGTCCCCGCACCAGGCGGTGGAGGCGGTCGACCGAGTCCTCCGCATTGACCCCGATCGCGGCCACGACCTGTCCCCGACGGCTGAGGCAGACACCGGCGGACCCGCTGTCGAGGGAGCCCCACGACAGGTCGCTCCTGTCGGCCAGTCCGGGAAAGCCGACGCACCGGATGCGTGTTCCCTGGATGGTCGTGCCGAAGGTCGGGAGCTCTGTCCACCCTCGGCGGGCGGTGGGCGGCGACACCAGGTTGCGGGCCGCGAGCTCGGCCTGGTGACGGGCGCTGGCCCAGTGCTCGACACGTACCGCCTGGCCGGCGAGGGCGGCGTGGGGTGCGCGAGCGACGTCTCCGACGGCGACGACGCGGTCGGTGCCACGCACGTGCATCGTGGGTCCGCAGAGGACACCGTTCGCGGTCGGCACCACGGCGCCGAGCCACTCGACGTTGGGCAGTGTCCCGGTCGCCATGACGACGACGTCGGCGTCGACCCGTCGGCCGTCGTGGAGGTTCACGTGCGTGACGCGACCACCTGCCACCCCGAGGCTCTCCACCCGCTGGCGGCCCTCGATCCGGACCTCCGCAGCCCGATGCAGCTCCACGAGGTGCTTCGCCACGAGTGTCCCGAGGCTCGTCGACGTGGGAAGTGAGCCGCTGTGGGCCCAGGTCGTGTGGTGACCGCCGCGCGCGGCCTCCGAGACGATCTCGGCCCCGATGAGACCGCCGCCCACGACGACCACTCGTAGTCGTTGCCCCTGCAGGGTTTTCCGGAGAGCGACAGCGTCACCCAGGGTGCGGAGCACGAACGCCCCGTCGATCCCGGCAACGGCCTCCCGGTCGCGGGGGCGTGCACCCGACGCGATGACGAGACCGTCGAAGGGGAGCTCGCCCACCTCGTCGACGGTCACCCGTCGTCGAGTGAGGTCCAGGCCGGTGGCCCTGCGGCCCAGGTGCCACTCGACGTCGGGCACCGTGTCGTCCAGGCTGAGCTGCGCTCGGGTGGCAGTTCCGACGAGAAACGCCTTGGACAGCGGGTACCGGTCGTAGGGCGCCTCCACCTCCTCACCCACCACCGTGACCGTCCCCTGGTAGCCCAGGCGCCGAAGGGTGGCGGCCACGTGATGGCCGGCCAGCGACGCCCCGACTATGACGACGTTGCGGAGCCTCGGCGTGGAGCGGGTCGCGGGGGGCGTCATGTCCGCAGGCCACGGTCGGCCCGGGCCCAGGCGGCTCGCCGCAGCAGTCGCAGCCCGTTGAGGCCGACCACCATGGTGGACCCCTCGTGGCCCGCCACTCCGAGCGGCAGGGGCAGGACCCAGAGGATGTCCCACAGCACCAGCACCGTGATGACGGTCGCGGCGAAGGCCAGGTTTGCCTTCACCAGCCCGTGTGCTCGCCGGGAGAGCCCGATGACCTTGGGCAGTGTGCCGAGCTCGTCCCTGACGACCACGGCGTCCGCGGTCTCCAGTGCCAGATCCGATCCGTGCCGCCCCATGGCAACGCCGAGCTCTGCCGCGGCCATGGCGGGCGCGTCGTTGACTCCGTCGCCCACGAGCATGACGCGCCGGCCCTGCTCCTGCAGCGTGCGCACGGCTTCGACCTTCTCGTCCGGCAGGAGCCCGGCTCGGACGTCGGTGATGCCCACCTCCTCGGCGAGCCGACGCGCGGCCCGCTCGTTGTCGCCGGTCAGCAGGACCGGGGTCCGGCCGGTCAGCTCGGTGAACGCGGCAACGGCCTCACGGGCGCCCGGTCGCACCTGGTCTGCCAGTCCCAGGACGCCTGCCGGGCTGTGGTCGACGACGACGACGACTGCTGTACGTCCGACCTCCTCGAGCTCGGACACGAGAAGGCGGGCGTCCCCGACATCCCTCCTCCCTGCCACCTCGTCGAGGATGGCGGGGGACCCCACCCACACGTGGCGACCCTCGACGGTAGCTGTGACGCCACGACCCGGCGTCGAGGAGAAGTCGGTCGCATGGGGGATGGCGACACCCCGTTCCTGGGCGGCGGCGACGACTGCCGAGGCAAGGGGGTGCTCGCTCGGCCGTTCCGCCGCAGCGGCGAAGGACAGGAGCGTCTCGGTGCTGATGGCGCCGAGGTCGAGCACCTCGACCTCGGCGACCCGGGGCGTCCCCAGGGTCAGCGTGCCGGTCTTGTCGAAGGCGACCAGGTCGACCTCCCGGAAGCGCTCCAGGGCCACGGCGGACTTGACCAGGACGCCATGACGGCCGGCATTCGCAATCGTCGACAGCAGCGGCGGCATGGTGGCCAGCACCACGGCGCAGGGGGAGGCGACGATCATGAACGTCATGGCGCGCAGGAGCGTGGGTTCAAACGCGTGGCCGAGCGCAAGCGGGATGAAGAACAGGGCGAGCGTCGCCACCACCACTCCGATGGAGTAGCGCTGTTCGACCTTCTCGATGAAGAGCTGGGTCTTGGCCTTGGTCTCGGAAGCCTCCTCGACCATGGCGACGATGCGCGCCACCACCGAGTCTGTCGCCTCGCGGTTGACTGCGATCCTGAGCGCCCCGGTGCCGTTGAGGCTCCCTGCGAAGACCTCGTCGCCGACGCCCTTGGTGACGGGGAGCGGTTCACCCGTGATGGAGGCCTGGTCGACGTCGCTGAGGCCTTCCACCACCTCGCCGTCTGCACCCACTCGCTCGCCGGGGCGAACGACCACGATGTCCCCGACAGCGAGCGCCGCGGTCTCGACAACCTCCTCGTCTCCGTCGGTGCCCACCCTGCAGGCACGTTCGGGGGCGAGGTCGAGCAGGGCCCGGACCGAGTCTGCCGTGCGCCGGGTGACGAATGCCTCGAGTGCCCCAGAGGTCGAGAAGATGACGACGAGGAGGGCGCCGTCGAAGACCTGCCCGATCGTCACAGCCAGGATGGCTGCCACGATCATGAGGATGTCGACGTCCAAGGTCCTCTCGCGCAGTGCCTGGAGGCCCGAGAGCGCCGGCTCCCAGCCCCCGGTCACGTAGCACGCCAGGTACAACGTCCACCACACCGCCGACGGCGCACCAGCGGCCTGGGCGACCATCCCCCCGAGGAAGAGCGCCGTGGCCAGGGCGGCCCAACGGACTTCCGCCATCGCCAGGACCGACCAGACCTGGGCGGACCGCCTGGGCTGGGAAAGCGTGTGGGCGGCGACGTCGCGCGGCGGGGCAGTGAGGCTGGATGACATGAGGGACTCCGGTGGCTGGGGAGGGGTACTCTAGAAATTAAAGGATGAACATACGTTCATGCAAGCATGGGTCGATGTTATGCTCGAGGAGTGGGACACGGGCTCGACGAGCAGGCATCGCCAACCAGCCGACTCGACCTGTCCTCCGCCAAGGCGGTCGCCGCGACACTCCAGGCGCTGGCGGCCCCGAGCCGCCTGATGATCCTCGGCCGGCTCCACCAAGGCCCGGCCACGGTGGGCGAGCTGGCCCAGGCTGTCCAGATGGAGCAGTCGGCGGTCTCGCACCAGCTGCGCCTCCTGCGTCACCTGGGCCTGGTCGACGGTGAGCGCAAGGGCCGCACGATCGTGTACTCGCTGTACGACAACCACGTCGCGGAGCTCCTCGACCAGGCGGTCTACCACGCTGAGCACCTGCGGCTGAGTGCTCCGGACAGGCCGACGTCGCAGCCCGCGCAGGGGGGCTGACCTCCCGGTCCGACGCCTTCCTCTCCCAGGTGCTTTGCGCGGGGCCGCGCGCTGCTGGGCACCACGTCGGCCGCCTCATCCTGCCCGTCCAGCCCGCACCCGAGGGTCACGCTCGATCCACCCGTCGGACGCGAACCGCCAGGCGGCACAGGCGAACCGGACGACGAGCCATGCACACAGGGCGCCCCACAGGGCGACAACGCCTTCCCTCCTGGCCAGGACCAGCCACGCCAGCGGCAGGAAGCCAGCGAGAGCCACGAGGCTCGACCAGGCAAGAAACCCCCCGTCCCCTGCGCCGATCAGCACGTCCTCGATGACGTACAGCACAGCGCCGACGGGCTGGGTTGCAGCCACCACGAGGACCAGGGTCAAGGCGATCTCACGAACCGCGGGATCGCGGGTGAACAGCGGCACGAACGCTGGTCGGAGGACGACGACCAGGAGCGCCAGGCAGACTCCAGAAGCCAACCCCCAGGCGACGGCCCGGTGGCCGATCGCCCGCGGGTGACCGGCTGCTGTGGCCCCCACGGCCTGGGCCACCATCGACTGCGCCGCGATACCGAAGGCTTCCGGGGGGATCGCCAGCAGGAACCACAGGGTGAAGGCGATCTGGTGGGCCGCGAGTCCGCGGTCCCCCTGTGCGGTCGCGACGAAGGCCATGACCACGACCGCGACGCGCATCAGGGCAGTTCGCAACAACAAGGGGACTCCTGTGATCGCCGCGGCCAGGACCCCCTTGGCGGTAGGGCGGGTGCGGGCTCCCCGCCTGCGTGCCTCGCGGAGCACCGCACCGGCCAGGACGGCAGCAGCACCCGTCTGCGCGATGACGGTGCCGAGTGCCGACCCTGCTATGCCCATCCCGGCGGGGTAGACCAGCACGAAGTTCAGCGCGACGTTCGCCGCGAGCGCGGTCACGGTCACGGTCAGGATGGTGTTGACGTGCTGGAGCCCCCGCATCACGCCGGTCGCCGCCAGGACGAGCAGCATCGAGGGCAGGCCGGTCGCGCTGATCTGCAGGTACGTCGTCGCATACGGAGCGGCGCGGGCTGAGGACCCGAAGACCTGGACGAGCTCGGGCGCCATGGGGAGGGCCACGCACGCGAAGGCGCCCCCCATCAGGAGGCCCAGCCACATTCCGTCGATGCCGCCCTCGAGGCCGGCGCGAGGCCGTCCGGCCCCGATGTCCCGTGCGACGACGGTTGTGGTGCCGTAGGCGAGGAAGACGCAGAGCAGCACCACGTTGAGCAGAACCGCGGAAGCCACGCCCAGGCCGGCCATCTGGGCCGTGCCCAGATGGCCGACGGTGGCGCTGTCGACGGCGAGGAACAGGGGTTCGGCGAAGAGGGCGCCCAACGCTGGTGCGGCGAGTGAGAGCAACTGCCTGTCGTGCGGGCCCGCCAGCCGTCGAGGCCACGGGCGAACGCTCATACGCCGCCGCAAGGCCGCCGCAGGGGGGTCACGCGGGCACGCCGGGAACGCCGATGCTGTAGACCTTGCGGATCGTCTCGGTGACGTCCCAGCGACCGGACCACCCCTTCGGCTGGATGATGACGTCGCCGGCGCCCACCTCGTACACCGTGCCGGTCGTGCCGTCGGTCACCCTGGCGCTTCCGCTGAGGATGTAGCAGGTCTCGGTGTCAGTGCGGGGTTCCACGGGCCATCCGCCAGGAGTGCACTGCCAGATGCCCGCGCGCACGTCGACGGGGCCGTCGAGGCGTGCCAGGGAGACCTGGGGGTCGCCGGCGTCCGCCCCCGGCCGCTGCCCCTGCGCGGCCAGCGAACCCTGCACCGTGTCGGCGGGGATGTGGACGTACTTCGCCATGGTTCGGCTCCTGGGGTGTGGGTGCGGGCAGCTCCCGCATGGGTCGCGATCCGCGGTCACGTGGCGGCGTGACGACCGTCCGAACCGGGGCCCGACCCACGGTAGGAAGGCGGCAGGCACATTGTCAACAGGTACGCGGAACCCCACGACGGTCGAGGGCGCGAGCAGGTCGACCTGTTTCGTGTGTGCCGCAAAGCGTGACGTGCCAAGCAATCCAGAGCGAGCCGTGCACGATCAGCGTCATGGCATCCTCGTCCTTCTATTGTTGACAATGATCAGCGACAGCGTATTGTCGACAATCGACACCACGGAGGTCCCGGGGTGGACGAGTTGAGGAGAGCCCGTGCAGTTCGACATCGAGCCCCGATTCGTCACGTTCGACATGAACGGGACGTTGATCCGCTTCCGAATCAACGACGCCATTCGAGCGACGTTGGGCAGTCGACTCCCCGACGAGGTGGCGGACGACTTCCTCCGGGCCTGCAAGGTCTACCGCGTCGATGAGTGCCTGGGGGAGTACCAGTCCTTCCTCGACGTCGTCGGGAGCTCACTCGCCCGTGCCACGCACCGGTTCGGGATCGAGGCGCACGAGGGCGACGCCAAGGCCGTCTACGACCAGATCCCGACGTGGGGCCCCTATCCGGGCGTCACCGACGCCCTCAATCGCCTGGCGGCGTCCTACCCCCTGGTGATCGTCACGAACAGCGACAACGCCCACGCGGCCCAGCTGGTCGACAACCTCCGTGCTCCCTTCGACACCGTGATCACGGCGGAGGAGATGGGCGTCTACAAGCCTCGACTCCGGGCCTTCGAGTACATGCTGGAACGGCTCGGGGCGGCGCCGCACGAGGTCGTCCACGTGTCGGCGAGCCCCACCTACGACCTTCGACCGGCGGCGGCGATGGGGATCACGCACAAGGTCTACATGGATCGCGGCTTCGAGCACGACGAGAACTGGCTGGGCTACGAGCGGATCACCGACATTGCGGACCTGCCCGTGGTCCTTGGGGCCTGACAGGGCCTGAGGGCACGCTCTCTTGAAGGAGAACGCCGTTGGACCGCAGATTCGTCGGCCTGCAGCGAAGCACCACCGGGGAGGGCATCCATGCGGTGCTCCGATCGGCGATCCTCGCGGGCAGGATCCGACAGGGTGAGGCGCTGCGGGAGGTGGACCTCGCCCGGGACCTGGGCACGAGCAGGACCCCGCTGCGCGAAGCCATGAGCAGGCTCGAAGAGGAGGGTCTGCTCACGAGGGTCCCGTTCCGGGGCGCCTTCGTCGTGGAGGTGGGTGAAGCGGAGATCGCTGAGATCGCGTCGATCCGGCTGCTCGTGGAGCCGTATGCCGGTCAGCTTGCCCTCGCAAGGGCGCGGGTGAGCGTCCGGGAGGCGGTGGCGACCGCCCTCGAGGCGCTGAGGTCGGCGACCGCCTCCCAGGACGCGCCGGCCAGCATCGACGCGCACCTGCAGTTCCACCGGTTGTTCTACGCCATGTCCGGACACGGGCTCCTCCAGGAGCTCTGGGACGGCTGGGAGAGCAGGCTCCGTCTCTATCTCTCCGTGGACCACGGCACGTACCCGACCCTGCAGGACGTCGCCGCTGAGCACGAGCCCCTGGCAGAGGCGGTGCTCGAGGACGACGTGGAGGCCTTCGGGTGGGAGCTGGCGCGTCATTTCACGAGCGCGCTCGACACGTAGCGGGGTTCTGCGGGCCACCCGCTCCTCGCCCGGGGGCTCGCACGTCGACGCCCCGCGGCCTTCACGAACGGCCGCGGGGCGTCGACGCCAGTCAGGGGGATCCTGCCCCCAGCTAGTGGAAGGCCGCGGCGCCCGTCGGGATCTCGGTCGTCGCCGGGACGGGCGCCGGGCTCACGTGGACGGTTGCCTCGACCAGCTTGGGGACTCCGGCAACCAGCCGGCGCTCCGCTTCGTGCGCGATGTCGTGGGCCTGGAAGACGTCGAGGGAGCCGGCGATCTCCACGCCGGTCTCCGCGCGCAGGCGGTGGCCCACCCAGCGGACCTTGAGGGAGTCGACGGCCTGCACGCCGGGGACGGAGAGCAGTACGCCCTCGGCCCGGTCGACGAGCTCCGGGTCAACGGCATCCATCAGCCGGCGGCCGATGTCGACGATCGCGCCCTTCAGGACCACGAGAATGGCGACGGTGATGAGCAGTCCGATGATGGGGTCGGCAAGGGGGAATCCCAGCATGACCCCGACGGCCCCGACCGCGACCGCCAAGGAGGTGAATCCGTCGGTTCGGGCGTGCAGGCCGTCGGCGACGAGGGCCGCCGAGCCGATCCGGTTGCCCACGCGGATGCGGTACTGGGCGACGAGCTCGTTGCCGACAAAGCCGAGGAACCCTGCGGCGAGGACGACGCCGACGTTCTCGATGGGGTGCGGATCGATGATGCGCACCACCGACTCGTAGCCGGCCAGGACCGCGGACAGGGTGATCATGAGGACGATGAACACTCCGGCGATGTCCTCGGCGCGGCCGTAGCCATAGGTGAACCGACGGTTGGCCGCCCGGCGGCCCAGGACGAAGGCGATCCAGAGGGGAACCGCGGTGAGGGCGTCCGAGAAGTTGTGGATCGTGTCGGCGAGGAGGGCCACCGAGCCCGTGATGACCACGACGAGTGCCTGCAGGAGGGCCGTGACGCCCAGGGCGACGAGGCTGATCTTCACCGCACGGATGCCCTCGGTGCTGGATTCCAGCGCCTGGTCCACGGAGTCCGCAGAGTCGTGGCTGTGCGGCTTGAAGATGTCGAGGAAGAAGCCCTTGATGCCGCCCGGGTGCTCGTGGTCGTGGTCGTGGTCGCCGTGGCCGTGGCCGTGGCCGTGGCCGTGGTCCCCGTGGTCGTGCTCGGCGTGGGCGTGACCGTGGTCCCCGTGACCGTGGTCCCCGTGACCGTGCTCCCCGTGGTCGTGACCGTGGTCCCCGTGACCGTGCTCCCCGTGGTCGTGACCGTGCTCCGTTGCCGGGTGCGGGTGGGGGTGCGCGTGGCCCGTCTCTGCGGTTGCCCTCCCGTGGGACGGCGGGATCGGCGTGCTCATCATCGGTCTCCTGCTGCTCGTCGGGTGATCGGGTGCGACTGCTGTTGGTGGTGCCTCGGAACGGATGGGCCGAGGTGTTCCGCGTGGTCGAGGACATCCACCACGAGCTGCCGGACATGCTCGTTCTCCAGGCGGTAGTAGACGTGCGTGCCCTGTCGGCGGGTGGCGACGAGACGGGCCAGCCGCAGCTTCGCGAGGTGCTGCGAGACGCCGGTGGACGGCTTCTCGAGGGCTTGGGCGAGGTCGTTGACCGACAGCTCGCGATCGACGAGTGCGAGGAGGAGTCGGAAGCGGGTGCTGTCCGCCAGCATCCGGAAGACCTCCGTGGCGAGATCCACCTCGTCGGGGGTGGGAGATCGCTCACCCGCGAATGTCTGGCTATCTGCGTTCATGCGCAGATAGTTGCACGATCGGTGGACCCGGACAACCCTCGTCCGCCACTCGGTCACAAGCCGGCGCGAATCAGGCGCTCCAGCCAGTCCGCCGCGATGGGGAGGGCGCGCTCATCGATGTCGAACAGCGGGTGGTGGTGTGGGGCAGGGCTCGACGCCCCGACGAGGGCGAAGGTGGCCACGCCCCCGCGCTCCTGCACGTGGGACATGAACAGGGTCATGTCGTCGCTGGCCCGCATGGGCGCGGACGCGAGCGAGGTCTGGACCGCGGCCAAGGTGGACGCTGCCGTCATGAGGTCCTGGACCAGCCGCGCGTCGCACCGCGCCACGGTGGCGGCGCCCATCTGCGTGACGGAGGCGGCGAGGCCGTAGCTTCTTGCCGCGCCGCGGACGATGTCGCCGGCGCGACCGCGAAGCCACTCCAGGACGGTCTCGTCGTCTGCCCGCAGCTCGCAGTCCATCACCGCTCGCTCGGGAACGATGCCTGCGGCGGTGCCTGCGACGAGTCGACCGACATTGACTCGCGTGGTGTGGTCGCCGTGCGGCGGGAGGGTGTGGAGTGCCAGGCTCGCGGATGCCGCCCCGAGCAACGCGTTCCTACCCTGGTGCGGGGCCAGCGCGGCGTGGGCGGCTTCGCCCTCGAACTCGACGCGCAGCTTCTGGGTGGCGAGCAGGCCCTGCGTGCCCGCCGCGACGGTGCCGACAGGCAGGTCGATGCCGAGGTGGAGTCCGAGCATGACGCTCACGTCGTCCACCACTCCGGCTGCGACCATGGCCTGCGCACCTCGTACCCCCTCCTCGCCGGGCTGGAAGACGAGCAGGACTCTGCCGGCGAAGTCGCGGTCCGCGCACAGCCGCCGGCCGAGCTCGATGCCCACGGCCACGTGCCCGTCGTGTCCGCACGCGTGCATGATCCCGGGACGCGTCGAGGCGAACCCCCCACGCGTCGGGGCGTGGGCCGGGCTCGTGCTCTCACCGACAGCGATCGCGTCCATGTCGAAGCGGATCCCGATCGTCGGCCCCGGGCGCCGGCCTCGGACCGTGACGACGACACCCGTGGCGCCCTCGCCGAGGGTGCGCACGAGCTCTTGGGGTACTCCGGAGGCAAGGGCGCGCCGCCGACTGGCCTCGAGCTGATCGGGGTCGGGGAGCCCGGTCACGCAGTCGAGGTCGCACACCGCGGTACCTGCCTGGATGCTGTCGGCTCTGCCTGTCAGCTCCGTCACGACCTTGGCGGCGGTCTCGATCTCGGTGAACGCGAGCTCCGGCCGGGCGTGCAGTGCCCGCCTCAGCGCGACCAGATCCGTCATCGTTCTCCCCAATTGTCGACAGGATGGGCGCAGTCTTGCACGCGCTGTGATGACGACGAAAGAGATTGCGCTTCAACGCAGACGCGTTCGCACTCCGAAAGGGTGATTGACATGCGGGTCCCGGTTGTCGACAATTGTGGCTCTCGATCTTCCCTGGAGGTACGGTGTCGTTCGCAGCTGGGACCGCTCGGCATCGGTGCGTCGGATGACGACGTCTGTGGCGCTCATCCCGGGCGACGGCATCGGGGTGGAGGTGATGGCTGCAGCACGCAGCGTGCTCCGGTCCCTGGAACGCGTGGCGGGTGAACGGTTCGAGTTCACCGAGCTCGACTGGTCGTGCCAGCGCTACCTCGAACGCGGCTCGATGATGCCCGAGGACGGCCTCGAGGTTCTTCGAGGTCACGACGCGATCCTGCTCGGCGCTGTCGGCTGGCCGGGTGTCCCCGACCACGTGTCGCTGTGGGGGCTGCTCATCCCCATCCGGCGCGCCTTCGGCCAGTACGTCAACCTGCGGCCGGTCCGCGCCCTCGACGGCGTGACCGGACCGCTGCGCCCCGACCTCGCCGCCGGCGTCGACCTGCTCATCGTGCGCGAGAACAGTGAGGGCGAGTACAGCGAGGTCGGCGGACGGTTCGGCGCAGGGACCCCTCACGAGCAGGCTGTGCAACAGGCGATCTTCACGAGGACGGGCGTCGAACGCATCGCGCGCTTCGCCGCGCAGGAGGCGATGTCTCGACGCGGACTGGTCACGGCAGCGACGAAGTCCAACGGCATCGTGCACACCATGCCGTTCTGGGACGAGGTGGTCGCAGAGACCCTCTCCGGGCTCCCGGTCCAGCTGCGCCTGGAGCACATCGACGCCTTGGCCGCGAAGCTGGTCATGGTGCCCAGCTCCTTCGACGTGGTGCTGGGCTCGAACCTGTTCGGGGACATCCTCAGCGACCTGGCAGCGGGGGTCTGCGGGAGCATCGGCATCGCGCCGTCCGCCAACCTCGACCCCACTGGTACCAACCCATCCATGTTCGAGCCTGTGCACGGCTCGGCGCCGGACATCGCCGGCCAGGGACTGGCCAACCCCGTGGGCATGCTGTGGTCGGTGGTCATGATGTTGGACCACCTCGGCATGAAGGAGGCGAGCGCGGTGCTCATGGGAGCGGTGGAGTCGTCCCTTCGCGACCCCGCCACGCGCACACCGGACGTCGGTGGGACGGCAAGCACGGGCGAGGTGACCGATGCGGTCGTCGCCGCGCTGGATACGAAAGGAGTCCGCAGGTGACGAGCAGCGTGAACGTGGGGGTCGTGGGGCTGGGAACCATGGGCAGCATGGCGTTGTGGCGCCTCGCTGAACGAGGTGTGCGGGTCCACGGCTACGAACGCTTCGGCGTCGGCCACCACCGTGGGGCCGCAGGAGGCCAGACGCGGCGCTTCTCCACGCTCAGCCAGCGCATCCAGCAGAACACGCCGCTGGCCCTGGAGGCGCTCGAGCTGTGGCGTGAGCTGCGTCGGACCACCGAGCACGAGGTGCTGACTCTCACGGGCGGCCTGATCTTCGGTCCCGAGGACGCCCCCGCCCTGACCAGCGCCATCGAGTCGGCGCGCACCAATGACCTGGCGCACGAGGTGCTGGGGTCCGAGGACCTGAAGGCCAGGTTCCCCCAACACCACGTCCGGATCGGGGATGCGGGCGTCACGGACGAGCTGACCGGCTACATCCGGCCGGAGCTCAGCGTCGTCGCCGCCGTCGAAGCCGCCATGGGTGCAGGGGCAACCGTGTCCCAGTACACGAGGGTTCTGGGCATCGAGGGCCGCGGGAACCATGTCGTCGTCCGGACCGATGAGGGAGAGGCACACCACGACGCGGTCGTGGTGGCGCCTGGCGCCTGGGCGAGCCAGCTGGTCCCCGGTGCCGGCGCGGACGTCGTCCCGCGTCGGCTGGTCCAGGCGTGGTACGTGCCGCAGGACATCGCCCTGTACCGTGCGGAGCGCTTTCCGGTGTTCGAGCGCGTCGGGGACGTGCGCGCCTACGGGTTCCCCACGGTCGACGGCGCCACCGTGAAGCTCGGGTTCTGGACCGGGGAGCACCCGGTCGTGGGCGACGTCGAGGCCGTCGACCACGTGGTCGACGTCGCCAAGGCACTCGAGCTCCGAGAGCAGGTCAGGAGGTTCCTTCCCGGCCTGCACCCGGAGCCGGTCAACCTGTCCATCCACATCGAGGGTTACACCCACGACTCGACACCGCTGGTGGGCCCGGTGCCCGGTCACGACGGGGTGTATGCGGCGTGCGGCTTCTCGGGTTCTGGGTTCAAGTTCGCGCCGGTGATGGGCGACATCGTCGCCGACTACGTCATCGACGGCCGGACGCGCCGCGATGCCGCCTTCATGCTCCCACAGGACGCCAGGACCGCTGTCGCCCCGGCCCGCTGACCCGGCCCGCCGCAGGAGGTGGCGGGCAGCTGACCCGGTGGGCTGCTGGCCTGGTGCGCCGCCGCCGGCTGTGTCGGCCCTGAGGAGCGCTCGACATGACTGACCGGCGGCAGACGCCTACGTCTGCCGCCGGTCAGTCGTGCTGGGACCACGACCCTCACAAGGAGGTGCCGACGAGGCTTCCGATGCCGTAGGTCGCGGCGGCCGCGAAGATGCCGAGCAACAGCTGCCGCACGCCCCCGTAGAACGGGGAGCGCACGGTCAGGCGGGAGACGACGGCCCCGGATGTGAACAGGCCGACCGCGCTCAGGATCGCCGCGACGACGATCGTGCTTGCGCCCAACAGGAACGGGATGAGGGGGATGAGGGCGCCCACCGAGAAGCAGATGAAGGACGCGAGCGCGGCGGTCCAGGGCGACGGGAGGTCGTCCGCGTCCACGCCCATCTCCTCGCGCACGTGGACGCGCAGGGCCACCTCGGGGTCCTTGGCGATCTGGGTGGCGACGGCCTGGGCCAGTTCCGGTTCCACGCCGTACGACTCGTACACCTGGGCCAGCTCTGCTGCTTCCTGGCCGGGGTGGCGGTGCAGCTCCCGCCGCTCCTTCTCGATCTCGGCCATGGTCGCCTCGCTCTGCGACGCCACGGAGATGAACTCGCCGACCGCCATGGAGAGGGCCCCGGCGGACAGGCCGGCGACGCCGGTCAGCACGACCACCTTGGATGGTGCGCCGCCCCCCACGACGCCGGAGATGAGGGCGAAGTTCGAGATGAGGCCGTCCATGGCCCCGAACACACCCGCGCGCAGCCACCCTCCGGTGACGTCGCGGTGGTGGTCGACGTGGTGCGGACGTTCCGCGGCGACAGATGTCATCGAGCTCTCCTGGTGGTGGGCGCCACGGACGTGCGCCGTGGCGATGGTGGTGGAAGGGGCGGTGGAACCCGGGCCCGCGAGCGCGGCGAAGAGATGCCTTTCCCCGAGGGGGGCCGGCGGGGAGGGGCCAGGGACCTCAGGTGCGCAGTCCCGGAGCGGCCACGTACTTGAGCTGCTGGTACTCGGTGATCCCCTCGGGTCCGCCTTCACGGCCGAGACCCGACTGCTTGATGCCACCGAACGGCGCGGCGACGTCCGAGACCAGACCGCGGTTGATGCCGACCATGCCGCTCTGCAGCAGGCCGGTCACCCGGCTCGCGCGCGTCAGGTCCTGCGTGAACAGGTAGGAGACGAGGCCGTGCTCCGTGTCGTTGGCCAGGGCGACGGCTTCATCTTCGGTCCGGAACCGGGTGATCGCCGCGACGGGGGCGAACACCTCCTCGTGCGTGATGGCAGCGTCAGGGGGCACCAGGTCGAGGACGACGGGAGCGAAGTAGCTGCCCCGGGAGGCCACCTGGGGCTCAGGCATCTGCGCCTGCGCGACGAGCGTGGCGCCCCGGGCCAGTGCGTCATCCCGGAGCCTGGTCGCCTTGTCGACGGCCCGGTCGTCCACCAGAGGGCCCAAGCCCACGCCGTCGGCGTCGCCGGGTCCGAGCCGGTATGCCGCCAGGCGCTCGCCGAGCGCGGTGGCGAACCGCCCAGCGATGCCGTCCTGGACGAGGAAGCGGTTTGCCGCGACGCAGGACTGTCCCCCCAGGCGCATCTTGGCGATGACCGCCTGCTCCACCGCGACCTCGAGGTCCGCGTCGTCGAAGACGATGAAGGGGGCGTTGCCTCCCAGCTCCATCGAGGTCCGCAGCACGCGCGCCCCCGCGTGGGACAGCAATGTCCGGCCCACGGCTGTGGAGCCCGTGAAGGAGACCTTGCGCAGCCGCTCGTCAGCCATGACCTGGGCGCACAACGGCCCTGCCGACACCGTGGTGACGAGGGTGAGCGCCCCGGGAGGCGCACCCGCGTCCAGCACGAGCTGGGCGAAGGCGATGGAGGACAGGGGAGTGAGCTCGGACGGCTTCAACACGGCCGTGCACCCCGCGGCCAGGGCGGGCGCGGCCTTGCGCGTGGCCATGGCGAGGGGGACGTTCCAGGGTGTGATCAGCAGGCACGGCCCGACGGGCTCGGCGACGGTGAGGATCTGGTACTCGCCGTTGGGGGCGGTGGTGGAGCGACCAGCCGGGCGCACGGCCTCCTCGGCGTACCAGCGCACGTAGTCCGCGGCGTAGTCGACCTCGCCGCGCGCCTCGGTCAGCGTCTTGCCGACCTCCAGGGTGATCAGCCCTGCGAGGTGTTCACGACGCTCGTGCATGAGCGAGTAGACGCGGTGCAGGACGTCGGCCCGGTGTCGAGGAGATGTCCTCGTCCAGGAGGGCGCGACCGCGCAGGCCGCGTCGAGGGCCGTCATCGCGTCCTGTGGGTCGCAGTCGGCGACCTGCGCGACGACCTCGCCCGTGGCCGGGTCCGTGACGCCGAAGGTCCGACCCTCCGCCGGTTGCTGCCACGTCGCTGCGAGGAACCCCGTGGGGAGACTCCCCACGAGACGCGGCGACACCCTAGGACGTTCGCTCAGCTCGGTCATGTCAGGCACTCCTCTCGAGCTCGGCCAGGCGGTTCGTGACCGCCCCCAGTGCGTCGCGCAGCTCCTGCTCGGTCACCACGAACGGCGGCGACACGTGCAGGGTGTTGTCGGTGATCAGTCGGGTGAGGACGCCGTCGTCCCGGACTGCGCGGACGAGTGCGTCCCCGTCGACGGTCGGGTCCAGCTGGATCCCGGCCATCAGGCCGACGGATCGCGCGTCCTTGACCAAGGGGGACGTGGCCACGCCCGCCACCGCGTCCGCGAGGACCGGCTCGAGCTGCTCGACCCGCTCCACCAGGTGCTCCTCCTCGATGATGTCGAGGTTGGCCATCGCCACCGCGCAGGCCGTCGCGTGACCGGAGTAGGTGAGTCCGTGGCGGAACGTCGGCGCATCGGCTCCCACGAAGAACGGCTCTGCGAGCCGGGGGGCGAAGGCGACCGCCCCGAGGGGGAGATACCCCGACGTGATGCCCTTGGCCATGGTGATGATGTCGGGCTCGATGCCCCACCGCTCGCACGCGAACCACGAGCCGGTGCGCCCGAAGCCGGTGATCACCTCGTCGGCCACCAACAGGATGCCGTGGCGGGCGGTCAGCTCCCGCAGCCCGCGGAGGTAGCCGGGCGGGGGCGGGAACACCCCGCCCGTACCGATGACCGGTTCCACGACGACGGCGGCGACGTTCTCCGGACCGATCTCGTCGATCAGGTCCGCGGTCCTCTGCAGGTCGTCGCGAGGCAGGCGTCGGGTGTCGGGGACGAGGGACTCGGTGCCGTAGCCCTCACGGTTGAAGTCCAGGCCGGCGATGCTCGTGCCGTAGCCGTGCAGGCCGTGGTACCCGCCGTCCCTGCTCAGGATGACCTTCCGGTCGGGCTCGCCCACCGCCTGCCAGTAGCGGCGGGCGAGCTTACAGGCCGTGTCGATGGAGTCCGAGCCGCCGGAGGTGAAGAAGATCGTGGCGTCCTGGATGGGCACCATGTCCGACAGGCGGTCCGCGAGCTCCAGTGCGGGGCGGTTCGCGTGTGCCCCGAACAGGTGGTAGGTCTCCAGGGTGGACAGCTGACGAGCCGCCACCTCGGCCAGCCGACGGCGGCCGTGCCCAACGTTGGCGTGCCAGAGACCTGCAGGCAGGTCGAGCAGGCGCTGCCCGTCCTCGGTGGTGACCCACGCACCCTCACCGGAGGTGATCACGAGCCGGCGCTCCACGGCGCTGGGCATGGACGTCTGCGGGTGCCACAGGGTGCCGATGGGCTTCACTTTCGTGCTCCTCTGCTTGGGGAGGGGACGGCGACGTCGGCGTGAGCCGGCGGGCGGATCAGGACGCGGTGGCGAACTCGTCGACGGCCTCGGCGTGGATGTGCAGCATCCGGGCAAGCAGGCCGTTCCCACGCGTGAACTTCAGCGGCAGGGGAGCGCCCTCGGCGACGGCCTTGGCCGTCCCGTCGTAGAACGCGGTGCCCTGGTCGGGGCTCTTGTCGGACTTGTCGTCCGGGTAGAGCGGGTTCACCGTGTTCTCGATCTTGGGCCACAGTGCGCGCGCGGCCTCGGTCGACTCGAAGTCGAGGGCCAGGACCAGGGTGTTGTCGAACAGCTCACCTGCGGACTCCCTGAGCACCGCACCTCCGAGGTAGCCGGGGTGCCCGTCGAGCTCGCGCAGCCAGTCGCTGAGGTAGGCGCGGGCCTCGTCGCCCTTCTCCGGGTCGGCGACGAAGATGAAGAGGTCACGGCGCTTGGTCATGGTGTGCGTCCTTTGCTTGTTCTCGTTGGGTTTGCCGGCAGGTCGAAGGGGTGGTGAGACAGGGGCCGGAGCCCTCAGGGTGCTGCGACTGGGGAGCTGTCGAACTCGTAGAACATCGCGTTCGAGACCCCCTCGGTGTCGTCCTCGACGAGGACGGCACCCGTCGACGTCCAGAAGGCGACGGCCCCGGGCGAGTGGAGGTAGGTGTGCAGGACGATGCGGTCGTAGTGCCCCTCCGACCGCGCCCGGTCCAGGATCGCGCCCACCAGCGCTCGAGCGATCCCGCGACGCCGTTCCTCGCGCAGGACATACACCCGCACGACCTGTCCGGTCCGTCGGTCGCGGTAGCGGTCCACGAGGTGCTGCGGGCTCCGCCCTTCCTTGAGCTCGCCTCCGCGGATGCCGCCGGTCGCGATCACGCGCCCCGTGGCGTCGTCCCGGACGACCAGCATGAAGGGCCCCTGCGGCTTCGAGTACCAACCCTCGAGGTCGTCGATGTCCGCGTGCACCACCGGGTCGTAGTCGGACCCGAAGTCCTCGGCGATCGACCGGAACATGACCTCGCGTGCCTGCTCCACGTCCTCCGGGCGCAGCTCGGTGACCTGGTAACCGACGCTCGTCTGCTGGCTCATCGACAGTCCCCTCTTGGCGGTGCCCGGCATGGGGCGCTGGGTCGCTCGTGCAGGGGGACCGTATGACACCAACCGCACAGGGGTCAACACATTGTCGACAATTGTTCGTCAGGCGAGCCTGGCGGTTCGGCAGACAGGCGCCGGGGTCTGGTCGCGGGAAGAGCGTGGGCAGCAAGCGAGGTCAATCCGTGCTCACTTTAAGTGAGGGAAGGCTTACCTCGGCCGCTGTGCCGAGGCCAGCCGGCACCCACGGACCGTGGTCGGGGCAGGCGGCCGCCAGGCGCTCTTGTCGTCAAGAAAATGTGATGGGAGAAATTGTTGACAATGACGGGGACCGCTGTCAGCCTGAACGGCAGCCCTGGTCGGCCGTGGAGCCGAACCCCCGTGAACAAGGCGGTCCCGAAATGCGAAGCAACAAGACAGTCCTCGTCGGCGCTGGCCCCCTCCTCCTGGCCGTCGGCCTGAGTGCGTGTTCGTTCTCGGGGGGCGCTGGTTCCAGCGCCTCGGCCGCGGACGGGCACGGACTCAACATCAGCATGCAGTTCAGCCCGCGGGCCAACTTCGCCCTCGAGACGGACGATGCATTCGTCCTCAGCCAGGTCGGGTGCCTGGAGACGCTGGTTCGCTACGACAGCCAGGCGGGCAAGCTGGAGCCGTCCTTGGCGACGGAGTGGAAGCAGACCTCGCCCCAGCAGTGGGACTTCACCCTCCGGCCTGGAGTCACCTTCCAGAACGGCACCAAGCTCACCGCGCAGGTGGTCGTCGACGACCTCACCCGCGCGCTCAAGGTCGAGACCCCCGCGAAGGCGTTCAAGCCGGCTTTCATCTCCTCCGTGACGGCACCCGACGACAAGACGGTCCGCATCACGACCCCCAGCCCGAGCCCCCTCATCCCAGCCCGCTTGTCGAGTGTGAACACCGGGATCCTCGCCCCCGAGGCGTTCAAGGGCACTGGGGTCAACCCCATCGGCATGTGCACAGGCCCGTTCAAGCCCACCTCGTACACCCCCGGACAGACCATGTCGCTGGTCCGCAACGACAGCTACTGGGGCCCCAAGGCCGCGATTTCCTCGGTGACCGCCAAGTTCGTCCCTGACGGCGCCACGCGGGCCACGCAGGTCCGCACGGGTGAGTCCGACATCGCCATGGGCATCCCCGCCGCCAGCCTGACGGACCTGACGGCCGACAAGAGCGTGGTGGTGAGCAAGGCGGAGTCCACCCGGACGAACGCGTTGTACTTCAACGTGTCCAAGGCGCCCTTCAACAACAAGGCACTGCGTCAGGCCATCCAGTCCGCGATCGACACGTCGAGCATCGCCTCCCAGGTCTACGACGGGACAGCCCAGCCGGCGATCGGTCCCTTCTCGGCCAACCAGCCCTGGTCGCCCAAGGGAGACCCGGTGAAGCAGGACCTCGCGAAGGCGAAGTCCCTCCTGGCCGCGTCGGGGGTGGACCCCAAGAAGCGCACCTTCACGCTGCTCGCCTACACGGACCAGCCGGAGTTCGCCGACCTCGCGACCGTCATCCAGTCCGACCTGGCGAAGATCGGCATCACCGTGAAGGTGAAGTCCACGAGCTACGCCGCCATCGAGCCCGATCTTCTTTCCGGCAACTACGACATGAGCCTGCTGTCGCGGAACTACACCATCGACATCCCGGACCCGATCGGTGCCCTCACGGCCGACTACACCTGCAAGGGGACCTACAACATCAGCCACTACTGCGACGCGCAGGTCGACCAGGAACTGGCAGGCGCCGCGACCATGGACAAGGCGGAGAGCCGGTATGCCGTCTACGCCAAGGTCGCGCAGAAGCTGCAGGACGACGCCGTGACGGTCTACCTCGTGCACCCGCAGACGATCACGGCGACCCGCAGCACCGTGAAGAACTTCCAGAACGACCCCCTCTCACGGGTGGCCATCACCTCGGCCCTTGCCCTGGGCAAGTGACCGTCTGACGCACCCGCTCGACCAAGGAGAGCATTCGCATGGACCTCAACGGATTCGAACCGAAGTACATCACCTTCGACTGCTACGGCACGTTGACCAACTACCAGATGGAGGCGGCCGTCCGCCCCCTCGTCGCCGACGTCGTGCCCGAGGAGCACACCGCGGTCTTCCTCAAGGACTTCAGGGCGTACCGCATCGACGAGGTGCTGGGTGCCTACAAGCCCTACCGGCAGGTCCTTCGGGACTCCTGGCAGCGTGCCTGCAACCGTTGGCGCCTGCAGTACCGGTCGAGCGACGTCGACGCCATCGTCGAGGCCGTTGGCTCGTGGGGCCCGCACGATGACGTCCCGGAACCGTTGGCCCGGCTCGCGGAGAAGTACCCGCTGGTGATCCTCTCGAACGCCGACGACGCGATGCTGGAGGGGAACGTGGAGAAGCTCGGAGTCGACTTCCACCGCGTGTTCACGGCGGAGCAGGCCCGTGCGTACAAGCCGCGGTACGCGGCCTTCGAGTACATGCTCGACCAGCTCGGGTGTGGAAGGGACGAGATCCTCCACGTCTCCTCGCACATCTGGTACGACATCATCCCCTGCAACGAGCTGCGCATCGAGCACAAGGTCTACGTGAACCGCGGCTACGACCCCTCGACCCCGTACTACGGCTACGCGGAGACAGAGGACCTGGCGGGCGTCCCGAAGCTGCTGGGACTGTAGGCGAAGGAAGTAGGGACTCATGAAGCTGCGCTCGTACTGGCTCGACACCGCTGAGCCCGCCGGCGACTTCCGCCGCCGGGAGCTGCCCTCCAGGGCAGACGTGGCGGTGATTGGGGCCGGCCTCACCGGTCTGTCGACCGCACTGCACCTGGCCCGGTCGGGAGCCGAGGTGGTGCTGCTCGAGGCGAACACGGTCGGATGGGGCGCGTCCGGGCGCAACGGCGGCATGGCCACCACTGGTCTGGCGATCTCCTACCCCAAGGCCGTGAAGCGTTACGGCCATCGGGAAGCCGCCCGCATGTTCACGGCATACAACGACGCCATCGACACCGTCGAGAAGGTGGTCCAGGACGAGGGGATCGACTGCGACTTCGCCCGCACCGGCAAGCTGACCCTCGCGTGCAAGCCGTCGCACTACGAGCACTTCGAGACCTCGGCCAGACTCCTGCACCAGGACCTGGGCCACGCGGTGGAGCTCGTCCCGCGCTCGGCGATCCGCAGCGAGATCGGCAGCGACCACTACCACGGCGCCATGGTGGACCCGATGGCTGCCGGGGCCCACGTCGGCAAGCTCTGCGCAGGCCTGGCCCGGGCGGGCGACGCGAGGGGTGTGTCGATCCACGAGAGCTGCGAGGTGAGCGAGCTGCGTCGGATAGGCGGCCGGGTCCATGACGTGCAGACCTCCCAGGGCGTCGTGCGGGCCGACCAGGTGGTCGTCGCCACGAGCGGGTACACCGGTTCGGTGACTCCATGGCTGCGGCGACGGGTCGTGCCGATCGGCAGCTTCATCATCGTCACCGAGCCGCTGAGCCAGGAGGTGGTGGACGAGCTCCTCCCGCACCGTCGCATGGCGTCCGACAGCAACAACCTCCTCTACTACTTCCGCATCACGCCGGACAACCGCCTGCTCTTCGGCGGTCGTGCCCGCTTCGCCATGTCAAGCCAGGAGTCCGACGTCAAGAGCGGTCGGATCCTGCAGCGGGGCATGACCAAGGTCTTTCCCCAGCTGCGGGGCACCCGCATCGACTACTGCTGGGGCGGCCTCGTGGACATGACCCTCGACCAGATGGTGCATGCCGGCGAACGTGACGGGGTCCTGTACTCCGTGGGGTACAGCGGTCATGGTGTGCAGATGGCTACGCACATGGGGAAGGTCCTCGCCGAGATGGTCGCCGGAGACTCGTCCTCGAACACCTGGCGCAACCTGTCGTTCCCGGCGGTGCCGGGTCACTTCGGGCCGCCCTGGTTCCTGCCGCCTGCCGGCGCCTACTACAAGGTGCTCGACGCTGTGAAGTGACCTCAGCCCGCTGCCCCACGACCGCTTGAGGAGAGAACCGTGTTCTTCTTCCTGAGACGCCTCGGCGTCCTGCTCGCGACCCTGGTGACGGTGTCGTTCCTGGTCTTCCTGCTTCCCTACGTGACGCCCGGGGACCCCACGCGCAAGATCCTCAGGGCGCGGACGGGCGACCCGAACCTCGACCCGGCCGCCGTCGATGCCGCGCGGATCAAGTACGGCCTGGACAAGCCGGTGCTGGCCCAGTACTGGACGTGGCTCGACAACGTCCTCCACGGCAACCTCGGTCTCTCCTACATCAGTCGCACCGAGGTGGTGCAGATGGTCGGCAGCGCCCTGGCGGTGACGGCCAGCCTTGCGGCGGTGGCACTGCTCATCGCGCTGCTGGTCGCGCTGCCACTGGGGTCCTTGGCGGCAGTCAAGCGGGGAACCGTCACCGACCGCGCCATCACCACCGTCACGCAGGGATTCGTGGCGATCCCCGAGTACTGGATGGCGCCGGTGCTCGTCCTGGTCTTCGCGCTCAACCTGGCGGTGCTGCCCTCGGCCGGTTGGACGAACCCTGCCTCGATGGTCCTGCCCTGCGCGACCCTGGCGCTGCGGCCGTTGAGCTACTTCACGCAGGTCACCCGCGCGTCGATGGTTGACGTGCTCGAGTCACCCCACATCACAGCGGCACGGAGCCGGGGCCTCAGCTTCGCCCAGTCCATGGTGAGGCACGGGCTCCGGAACGCCGTGCTGCCGGTCGTGACTCTCTTCTCGGTGTGGCTGGCTGGTCTGCTCGGCGGGTCCGTGGTCGTCGAGGTCATCTTCGCCGTTCCCGGTATGGGGCGGCTGCTCTACGAGTCCGTGACCAACGGCGACATCCCGGTCATCCAGGCGGCCATCGTCTGCATCGTGGGGCTGACAGTGCTGATCACCACCCTCACCGACGTGCTCTACGCGCTCATCAACCCGACGGTGAGGTCCTCGCATGTCGCTCGTTGACAACCCTGCCTCCCCGGCCCTGGACGGCACCCATGACGTGGTCCCCATGGGAGGCGGTGCGATGTCGAGGGGGTGGCGCCAGGTCGGCACCTGGCCATGGAGCCTGCGGGTCGGACTCGTCGGCCTGGGGCTCGTGGTCGTGGTCCTGCTGCTGACGCCGTGGATCGCTCCCCACGACCCCGCGGCCCAGGACCTGGCGCGTCGGTTGCAGCCGCCGAGTGCCCGGAACTGGCTCGGCACCGACCAGCTGGGCCGTGACGTGCTGAGCCGCATCATGTGGGGAGGGCGGTTCTCGGTCTCGATAGCCGCTGTCACGCTCGTCATCTCCGCCGTCCTCGGCACGCTTCTGGGAATCGTCTGCGCCCGGGTCAGGGGAGCGTTCGACGAGTTCGTGATGCGGGTGTCAGACGTCCTGCTCGCCTTCCCCGAGATGATCGTCGCCATGTTCCTGGTGGCGATCCTGAGCCCGGGCTACGGCACGCTGGTCATCGCGTTGGTCGTGGGGGGCTGGACACCCTTCGCCCGGCTCGCGCGCGGGCTTGCGCTCGAGATCAGCTCTCGCGACTTCATCGAGGCGGCCGAGAGCCTGGGCTTCTCCCGGCGGTTCATCGTGCTGCGGCACGTGCTGCCCAACGCCTCGGGTCCCTTGCTGGCGCACGCCTCGCTCAGGTTCGGGCACATGCTCATCACCGTGGGCGCCCTGTCCTTCCTCGGCCTGGGAGTGCAACCGCCGGCGGCGGACTGGGGATCCATGCTCGCAGCCGGGCTCCCCTACATGAGCCGATCGGCGGGACCGGTCGTCTTCCCGGGACTGGCCATCTTCCTGACGGCCCTCTCGGTGACCCTGATCGGCCAGGGGATCGACGTGCGACGACGGCGGCAGGAATGAGGCCATCATGAGGCGAGGTTTTGGCGAGAGTGACCGGACAGGAGTACCAGTGAGCAGCAGGCGGCAGCAGGGGCAACCGGACGTGCGGAAGCGGACGCTGTCGTCCGTCATCACCTCCCAGGTCCGACGGCGGATCCTTGACGGCACCTACCCGCCGGGGATGCAGCTCAACGAGGTCGACCTCGCCACGCAGTTCGCGACGAGCCGGGGACCGCTGCGCGAGGGCCTGCAACGCCTGGTCCAGGAGGGACTCCTGATCAGCGAGCCCCACCGTGGGGTGTTCGTGCCGGTCCTCACGGAGGAGGACCTCAAGGACGTCTACTTCGCACGGGCCGCCATCGAGCGCGCAGCCATGATCCGGATCGTCGAGTCCGGCCTCAAGGCGGCTGACATCGCAGCCCTCGAGCAGGCGCTAGGCCAGATGGCGGCGGGGATCAGGGACGAGGACTGGAGAGCCGTGGCAGCCGCGGACCTCCGGTTCCACGAGGTGGTCGTGGAGGCCGCAGGGTCACCGCGGCTCTCCCGCATGTATGCCACGTTGCTGGGGGAGTCCCGGCTCGGAATCAACCTGCTGTTGTCGACGATCGAGGGGCGGACGGACTACGTGGAGGAGCACCAGCAGATCTTCCAGCACCTCGTGGCCGGGGACAGGGAGGCGCTGATCAAGGAGCTCGAGGGCCACCTGCAGACCGGGCTGAACACGCTCATGACCATCGCCCCGGGTGACGGCACCGGGGTGGTTCACGCGGGAGACGGCCATGGGTGACGCGCTGACCGTCGAGGGGCTCACCGTCAGGCTGGGCCGACAGGACTCGGCCCCGGTCCTCGACGGCGTGTCGCTGTCCACGGCTCCGGGGGAGGTGCTGGCCCTGGTGGGGGAGTCGGGGTCCGGCAAGAGCATGACGGCCCTGTCGATCATGCGGCTGCTCCCTCCTGGGGCCCGCATGAGCGCCGAGACGTTGCGCCTCGGGGACGTGGATGTCCTCAACGCCAGCGAACGTGCCATGAACGAGGTCCGTGGCGGGCGCATCAGCATGCTGTTCCAGCAACCCAAGCGCATGCTCGATCCCACCTCGACCGTCGCGGCCCAGGTCGCCGAGCCCCTTCGTCGGCACGCCGGGCTGAGCCGGCGCCAGGCCCACGCGCGCGTCGTCGAGCTGCTGGCGGACGTGGGCATCGCCGAACCGGAGCGCCGGGCGCGCTCCTACGCCCACCAGCTCTCGGGCGGGATCGCGCAACGGGTGATGATCGCCATGGCGCTGGCCGGCCAGCCGGACGTCCTGATCGCCGACGAGCCGACAACAGCCCTCGACGTCACGGTTGAGGTGCAGATACTGAGGCTCATCAAGGCGAAGCAGGCCGAGACGGGGATGTCCGTCCTCTTCGTGTCCCACGACCTCGGCGTCGTCTCCTCGATCGCGGACCGGATCGCGGTCATGTATGCCGGGCGCATCGTCGAGACCGGGCCTGCGCAGGAGATCCTGAAGGCGCCGCAGCACCCGTACACCAAGGCCCTGATCCAGTGCTCCCTGTTGGAGCCGCAGCGAGACGGCGACCTCTTCATGATCCCCGGTGACGCGAACACGGCACGGGCGGTCGGTGACGGGTGTCGTTTCCGCCCACGGTGCCTGGTGTGCACGGCAGAGCACATCGAGGTCAAGTGCGAGACCCAGGAGCCGGCGCTGGCGGACTGTGGCTCGGTGCAGCACACGGCACGGTGCTGGGCCACGGCAGTGACGGAGAAGGCGGGATGAGCATGGTGGAAGCGGCCCCGTCGACGCCGACCGTCCAGCCGACCGCGGAGGACATCGTCGTCCTGCGCGACGTCGTCAAGCACTTCCGCGTGGGTCGTCGTCACCTCCTGGGCAAGCCCGACGTCGTGCACTCCGTCGATGGCGTGTCCCTGCGGGTGGGGCAGGGCGAGGTGCTGGGACTGGTCGGCGAGTCGGGCTCGGGCAAGAGCACCTTGGCCCGGGTGGTCCTGCGCCTGCTGCGGATCGACTCGGGAGTGGTCTCGGTCGACGGCACCGACGTCACGAGGGGCTCCGGCGCGACGGTCAGGGAACTGCGAACCAAGGCCCAGCTGGTCTTCCAGGACCCGCATGCGGCCATGGACCCGCGGATGACGCTCGGGGCGAGCCTGGCGGCCGTCCTGGCCACCCACGCGATCGGGACGAGGGCGGATCGTCGTGACCGGGTCGTGGCAGCCCTGGAGGAGGTGGGCCTGGACCCGACCTATGTGGACAGGTATCCCGGCGAGTGCTCGGGTGGCCAGCTCCAGCGGGTCGTGATCGCAAGGGCGCTGCTCACCAGCCCCAAGCTGCTGGTCTGTGACGAGCCCACGTCGGCCCTGGACGCCTCCGTGCAGGCCAAGGTGCTGAACCTGCTCAACCGGCTGCGCCGAGACCACCACCTCTCGATGATCGTGATCTCGCACGACCTGCGCGTGGTCCGGTTCGTGAGTGACCGCGTTGCCGTCATGTACCTCGGCCAGATCGTGGAGACGGCGCCGCGGGAGGACCTGTTCGAAGGAGCCCTCCACCCGTACACGATCGCCCTCCTGTCGGCTTCCGTCACGGCCGGCGACACGGTCGTCGCCGGCGAGCCCCCGTCACCCATCAACCCCCCTTCCGGATGCCGGTTCAACACGCGGTGTCCCCTGGCGACCGACACGTGCCGCACGGTGATGCCGGAGCTCCGCGAGGTCGGGGACGGGCACCAGGTCAGGTGCCACCGATGGGAGGAGTCGCGACAGCTCCTGGTGCACGAAGAGGAGGCGAACGCATGAGCCCGGTGGAGGAAGGCACGCGCACCTCGTCCGAGGTCGAGGTGTGGCAGCCACTTGCTGGTGGCTTCTGGGAGGGTCGCTGGCAGGACGGTGCCCGCTGGCTGAGCGTCCACGACCCGGAGGACGGTGCGGAGCTCGGGCGCGTCATGGACGCCACGGAGGACGAGGTTCGGCGTGCGGTGGATTACCTCGCTCGCAACTGGCAGTCCACCTCGTGGCCGCTGTGGCAGCGCCGAGAGACCTTGGAGAGTGCCGCGCACCGGCTGACGCACCTCGTCGAGCGCTTCGCCCATCTCATCGCCGCGGAGGGGTGTAAGACACTCGCCCAGGCGCGGAGCGAGGTCCTGCGGGCGACGGACACCCTGCGGGTCTCGGCGCGAGCGGCAGGCGAGCTGGCAGGCGGCACGGTGCCCTTCGACGACACAGCTCGCGGGACTGGGTGGCTCGGCTGGTACACCCGTGAACCCATCGGCGTGGTGGGGGCCATCACTCCCTTCAACGACCCGCTCAACCTCGTGGCCCACAAGCTCGGTCCGGCTCTGATCGCCGGGAACCCCGTGGTCCTCAAGCCCGCCGCCCCCACCCCGCTGTCGGCGTACGCGCTGGTCGACCTCCTCCTGGAGTGCGGGGTGCCGGGATCGTTCCTGGCGGTGGTGAGCGGCGCGGACGCCGGGCCGGCGCTCGTCGCCGACCGCCGGGTGGAGGTCATCTCCTTCACCGGGGGGCCGCGCACGGCCGACCGCATCGCGGCCGGCGGCCCGGCTCGAAAGCTGTTGATGGAGCTGGGCGGTAACAACGCCCTGATCGCATGTGCGGACGCAGACCCCGGCCAGGTGGCCGACGCGGTCGTCCAGGGTGCCTTCGGTGTCGCGGGGCAGAACTGCCTGTCGGTGCAGCGCGTCTTCATCGCGGCCGAGCTCTTCGATGCCGTGCTCGACCGAGTCGTGGCCGGGGCGCAGGCACTGAGGGTCGGGAGCAAACGGAGCGAGGACACGGATGTGGGTCCGCTCATCTCGGTGGAGGAGGCGACCCGGGTCAGCAGCTGGGTGGACGAGGCGGTCCGGGCCGGGGCGACACTGCACACCGGTGGCGTGCGCACCGGAGCCTTCCTGACGCCTGCCGTCCTGACCGGCGTGCCCGAGGACGCGAGGCTCCGCCTCGAGGAGGTCTTCGGACCGGTGGTGTCCCTGGAGCCGTTCGAGGACCTGACCGAGGCCGTGGCATCCGCCAACGCGGTCGAGACAGGTTTGCAGGCCGGTGTCTTCACCCGCGACCTCGACGTGGCCCTTTCCGTCGCCGCGGACCTGCGAGTAGGGGCGGTGATGATCAACGAGAGCTCCGACTTCCGCGTGGACGCCATGCCGTTCGGCGGTTTCAAGCGTTCGGGGATCGGACGGGAGGGGCCCGAGCTGGTCGTTCGCGAGCTGACCGAACCCAAGATCGTCGCGGTGCGCCGGCAACCGCCGCCCGCGGTCACGGCCGATGGTCGAGCGACGTCGTGAGGGTCGTGCTCCTGGGAGCGCCGGGCGCGGGAGCAGCCACCCAGGCCGGCCTCCTGTCCGAGTCGCTGGGGCTGCCCGCTGTCGGTGGCGACCACGTCCTGCGCGTCCACGCGGCGGGCACACCCCTCGGAGCGCGAGTGCGGGCGGCACTCGCCGCGGGGATGGAACCCACGGACGTCGACTGCGTGGCCCTGGTCCGCGAGCGGCTGTCCCACCGTGACACCCGACGAGGCTGGTTGCTGCACGGGTTCCCCCGCACCCCTGAGCAGGCCCAGCACCTCGAGCGATGGTGCACGGACTGCGGGCAGACGCTCGACCTGGCCATCCTGCTGGGCGTACCGCACCAGGAGGCACTGCGCCGGCTCCCGGCCGATGGCGACCGGCTGAGGCGACGGGTCGTGGGCTTCGACGACACGGTCGGGCCGTTGCTGTCCTGGTTCCAGGCCCGGGGCCTCCTCGCCGTGGTGGACGGGCGCGGGACCCCCGAGCAGGTGACCCGGCGATGTCTCGCAGAGCTCAGACGCGTCGCTGCGGCCCGGAGGGTGCCGGCCTGAGGACGGCCGCGAGCGCCCCACCCCGGGCGGCGGTGGTGGGGCCGGCGAGTGGTGCAGCACCGGCACACGAGGAGGGCGGCATCAACTTGTATGTCGTTGTGCTCCAACGCAATTGGGTGCAGCCGCTGGCGACGCAGAAAACCGAGAATGATCGCTGGAAACAATTGATTCAACATGAATCTAATGTGTACGCTCGCAGCACCACATCCCGAGACAGCTGACTGCCGATGGAGGCACCGACCAATGAGCGACATCCTCACCCCCAGGTTCATCACCTTCGACATGCTGGGCACGCTCACGAACTTCCAGCTCGCTCCGATCGTCACCTCCGTTCTCGACGGGGTCGTGCCGCCTGATGACCACTCCCTCCTTCGGGACCACTTCAGCAGCTACCGCGAGGACGAGGTGCTGGGCGAGTACAAGCCCTACCCCCAGGTCATCCGTGACTCCTGGGAGCGGACGTGCAAGCGGTGGAAGATCGAGTTCCGCCAGTCCGACGTCGACCAGATGGTCGACGCCATCCCGACCTGGGGGCCGCACCCGGACGTCGTGGAGCCGCTGCAGCGGCTTGCGAAGAAGTACCCCCTGGTGATCCTGACGAACCACTCCGACCACCTCGTCAACGGCAACGTCGAGAAGCTCGGCGTGGAGTTCTACCGGGTGTTCACAGCCGAGCAGGCGGGGGCCTACAAGCCACGCCTTCGTGCGTTCGAGTACATGCTCGACGAGCTGGACGCCGACCCGGCCGACCTGCTGCACGTGTCGGCGCACATCTGGTACGACGTCATCCCAGCCACCGCGATGGGGATCAAGGAGATCGCGTACATCGACCACGGTGACGAGCCCCTCGACTACGCCGGCGTCCGACGCACCACGCTCGCAGGCGTGGCGGACCTGGTCGGCGCCTAGAGACGCGGACGGCCTCTCGTGCACCAGTTCCCATCGGTCATCGCGTCCCTCGGCGACCGCGTCAGCACGCCGGCTCCCATCGTCCTCATCGACGTCGTGGAGGAGAACATCAACAGGATGCAGGCCTTTGCGCAGACCCACGGCAAGCAGCTGCGCCCCCACGTCAAGACCCACAAGAGCCTCGAGATCGGGCGTCTGCAGCTGTCGGCAGGTGCCTGCGGGCTGACTGCCGGCACCCTCAGCGAGGCGGAGATCTTCGCCGGAGCCGGGTGCGACAGCATCTTGCTGGCGTACCCGGTGTGGCCGGCCGGGTCGAAGGGCGAACGGCTCCAGCGCCTGGTGCAACGCACGGACCTCAGCGTCGGCATCGAGAGCCGTGAGGCCGTCGACGCGCTCGCCGACGCGATGGGAACCCTTCGCAGCCGACTGGGAGTCGTCGTCGAGGTCGACTGTGGCGCCAGGCGTTCGGGTGTGCGCCCGGACGCGGCGGGCGCGCTCGCGGCATACGCGAGGTCACGCGGTCTCCACGCTCGGGGCGTGTTCACCTACCCGGGCCATGGCGGCACCGTGGGTGCGCGAGAGGACGCCGCACGCGACCAGGCTGCGGCGCTGCGTGAGGCCGTGGACGCTCTGACCGAGAACGGCATCGAGGCGGAGGTCGTGAGCGCGGGGTCGACGCCGACCGCGGAGTTCAGCATCGACCCGGTCATCTCCGAGATCCGGCCCGGGGAGTACGTCTTCAACGACTACGACAACTTCCGGCTCGGTGACTGCGCGACCCAGGATGTCGGTCTGTTCCTTGCCAGCACGGTCGTGAGCGACCAAGGTCATGAGCACGTGATCCTCGATGCGGGCACGAAGGCCCTCGCGCGTGAGGGCAATCCTGACCGGGGCTACGGCCAGGTCCCGAGCTACGGCGGCTACCTGGCGAAGCTCAACGAGTACCACGGCTTCCTGCGCCTGCCCCCGGGAGGCGCTAGGCCCCGGGTCGGGGAGCGGATCGCGGTCGTGCCCCACCACGTCTGCCCGGTCGTCAACAGCTTCGACGAGCTCCTGGTCACCGACAGCGCCGGCAGCCTCCTGGACCGTTGGCGAGTCGACGCCCAAGGCCAGCTCAGCTGAGCCACCGCACCTCCATACGTCGGACGAGACACACCTCGATCGACAAAACACCTCAATCGACCAGTAAGGATGCGCTGTGACGGACAGAACGCCTGAAGAGGCACTGCGGGAGCTCGGCATCACACTCCCGGTGGTGGCCGAGGACCCCAAGTACACCAGCTGGCGCGCCTCCGCCGCCGGCCTCATCTTCGTCGCCGGACAGCTGCCCTACCGGGACGGGGTCCTGCCCCGGACAGGGGCCGTCGGAGACGATGTGGACGTGGAGACGGCCCGGGACCTGATGCGTACCGCGACGGTCAACGCCTTGGCCGTGGCGTCTCAGGCCACGGGAGGCATCGGACGACTCCGGATCGTGCAGATGCTCGCACTCGTCGCCAGCGCACCAGGGTTCGGCGGTCAGTCGAACGTCGCGGACGCAGGCAGCGAGCTGCTCGTCGAGGTCCTCGGTGAGCGCGGGCGGCATGCACGGACCGCGATCGGTGTCGCTGCCCTCCCGCGGACCAGCCCCGTGGAGGTCCAGCTGGTCGTCGAGGTCGCGCAGTGATGCCCGGGCAGGGCTGTCTCCCGTCCCCTCGAGCGCGAGCTGGCTGCCAGTACAGCGACATCCGCAACGCATGCCAGACGGAGGCCGGTTCATGAGCAGGCCCCTGCGCGTGGTCATCACGGGCGCCTCCAGTGGCATCGGTGAGGCCGTGGCCGAACGGTTCCGCAGGGATGGCGCCGAGCTCCTGCTGACCGGGCGTCGAACACAGTCGCCATCCGGACTGGGACCCCGCGACCAGTACATCCCCGCTGATCTCGGTGATGAGTCCCAGGCCAGGCACATCCTGGGCGAAGCGGTCGCACGGTTCGGTGAGATCGACAGCCTTGTTCTCTGCCACGGGTTGCAGCGAGACGCCGGGCTGACCGAGATGGCGGTCGAGGACGCTGCTGAGGTCATCGACGCCAACCTCCTCAGCGTCTTCACGGTCGTGAAGCACGCGATACCGCACATGAGCCGCGAACGAGGGTCCATCGTCTGCGTGAGCTCTCGGCTGGGGATGGTGGGGATGGCCGGCCAGGTGCTCTACTCGGCCGCCAAGGGCGGCCTCATCATGTTCGCGAGGGCCGCCGCGATCGAGCTGGCCCCGCAGGGCATCCGCGTCAACGTCGCAGCTCCCGGCCTGACACTGACGCCGGCGATACGGACCAGCTTCGCGCGGAAGGACGACCCAGCGGATTACACCGCGCAGCGGGCCTCGACGATCCCACTGCGACGTCTTGCCGAGCCCAGCGAGATCGCCGAGCCCATCTACTTCCTCGCCTCGCCGGCTTCCTCGTACGTCACGGGCGTCGTCCTGCCCATCGATGGGGGCTACACGGCGGGTTGAGCACACCTCGCGCAGTCACCGGAGCGCTTCGACGCCCTGTCTGGCGACGCGATCAAGGAGCTCGATGGTGGCGCCCCAGCGGGCCTCCTCGGCAGCGCCGACGGCTGCCGCGTGGCCTTCCTCTGTGTAGTCGACCACGCGAAGCCGGGGAGGCTCGGCGACCTCGTCCGCCAGGTGCCGCTCCACCTCGGCGAGGCTCCGCTCGACGAGGGGCGCGAGTCTGCCGGTGAAGACGATCTCCTTGGGATCCGACATCACGACGATGGCGCGCAGGGCGTGCTCGAGGGCGACCGCGAAGGCGCGGCCCAAGCGCTTGACCTCCTCCGAGTCCGTCTGCCACAGGTCCTCCATCGCGGGCAGCTCGCGTCCCAGCCGCCTGGAAGCCTCGAAAAGCCCGTGCGCGCCGAGCAGGTCGCCGATCCGGAGGCGCCCCAGCTCGGTCTCCACGGGGATGAGGCCGAAGTCGCCGAAGGACGAGCTCCTGCCCTCCGCGATGGTCCCGTCGGCTCGCCGCAGGGACATCGTCAGGACCGAGCCGAAGTTCAGCAGCACGGGGAAGGCCTCGCGATCAAGGAGCCTCAGCGCCTCGAGCCCGGCAAGGATCATCGCGGCATCGGTCTCGATCCGGACAGGGCAGCCGAGCCTGTCCGCGAGCAGCCGCCCGAACTCGGGACCCTCGATGACGCCCATGAACAAGGGCAGGCGGGCCCCGACCTGGCCGTTGATGGCTCGGGCCGGGACCGCCACGACGAGACGCCTCAACCTCGGGTGCACGCGCTCCAGTGCCGCCGTCACGACGCCGGCAGCCCAGTCCACAGCATCGCCGAGGTCCCTCCAGGTGGGCGTCTGGAGCTGCTCCTGGGCGAGCTCGGTTCCGAGCAGGTCGGTCACCAGAACCCTCGAGCTCCGCAGCCCGAGGCTGAGGCCGGCGCTCGCGCCGAGCGCACTCGTGGCGCGGAGCGACCCCGGGCGGCGCCCGCGCGCGGAAGGGTCGACCGGTTCGGACGTTTCCATCACCACTGCGCCCACGTCGAGCAGGTCGTCGACGAGTCGCCAGACCGTGGCCTTGCTGAGCGCTGTCTCCTCCTCCAGCTGCTTGCGAGTCACCTCGTCACGACGCAGGAGGGCGCGCAGCAGCAGCGACAGGTTCTGGTTTCGGAGCGTCTGGGGGGAGAGCGGTTCAGGCGTGTTCATGGAGGTGCTCCGACGACGGGTGGCGGCACGCGACTCGAGCAGGTGGGGGGCGCTCACCGAGTTCCGGTCCCCCGAGAGACTCAGCGCTGGCCACCCGTCCACCAACTCCTTCTGCTGTCGAGGTCCAGTGTCGGCGCAGTCGCCGATCGCGGAGGCCAGTATCAGCACACGAGGTGCGCCGGGGACCACCCGGCTTCGTGGCCCTGTTCGAGACGCCGAGTCTCGCAGGGGCCAGTCAGGCTCGCGACGACACCATGTCGGAGAGGGACCGCACGGCGAGAGCCGCGTGCAACGCCGCTCCGTCTGCGAGGACCTCGTCGGAGAAGGTCGCGTAGGGGGAGTGGTTGTCAGCGGAGGTCTGCCACGCCTCGCCGCCTGTGGACGCGCCGAGTAGGAGCATCGCGCCCGGGACCCTCTCCAGGATCCTGGAGAAGTCCTCGGCCAACATCGTCGGGTCCGGCATCCACTCCCAGCGACGCTGCCCGAGAACCGTGCCGACGACCTCCTCGGCGACGGTGACGGCGCCGCCGGCGTTCACGGTCACCGGGTAGTGCCGCTCGAAGCGGACGTCGGCGTCCAGCCCGTGAGAGTCCGCGACACCACGACAAAAGCGCACGACGTCGTGTTCAAGACCGTCAAGCACCTCGGAGTCGAAGCATCGGATCGTGGCGGCGAAGGACGCCGACTCGGGGATGATGTAGGCGGCGTTGCCGGCGTTGAACCTCCCTACGGTGAGAACGGCTGGGGCGAAGGCTGACACCGTCCGCGTCATGATGGTCTGCAGGCCGCCGACCATCGCGGCCGCCACCGGCACCGGGTCCTTGGCGCGATGCGGCGCGGACCCGTGCCCACCCATCCCGCGGACGGTCACGTGCAGCTGGTTGCTCGCCGCCATCAAGGGCCCTTGGCGGGAAAGGACCTGACCGCGGGGCACGGTCCCACTGAGGACGTGCAGGGCCCATGCGACATCCGGCCTTCGACCTGCCACCTGAAGAAGTCCCTCACTGAGCATCACCTCCGCGCCGCCGCCCTCCTCCTCGCCCGGCTGGAACGCGAAGATGACGTCCCCCTTCACCTCTTCTCGACGCGAGCAGAGCGTCTTCGCCGCACCGACGAGCATCGCCATGTGCAGGTCATGGCCGCAGGCGTGCATGCGACCCCGGTGACGGCTGCGGTAGTCGACCTCGGCCCGCTCCTCGATGGGAAGTCCGTCCATGTCCGCGCGCAAGAGCGTGACCGGGCGTTCCCCGTGGGTCGTCCCCGAACCATGCAGCACCGCGGTGATCGACGAGCAGCGTGTGCCAGTCCGCACCTCGAGATCGAGACCTGACAGGGCGTCGAGGATCAGGCCCTGGGTGGCCGGCAGCTCCAGCCCGAGCTCCGGGATGGCGTGCAACTCATGACGTAGCCCGGTCAACTCGGGCAGCAGGCGCTTCTTCGCGTCTTCGCCACTCGTCATGATTCAACCGTCCGATTGTCGACAATGTGACGCCAGTCAACGTGTTGCGCCCGGTCAGCGCAAGAGCTGTCCACGTGGACGGTCATCGGACCACGTCGACCCCATGGGGTTTGCCTCGCCGAATCACGGGTGCTGCGCGCTCGTCACGAGCGCTCCCGGTCGAAGCAGCGTCCACGTTGTGCCCGACTGTGTTGCGTCAGCCCTCTGCGAGCTGTTCGGGGCGGAAGGGGGCACCGTGGCCCGGCACGATCAGCACGGGTTCGAGGGCCAGGAGGGCGGCGCGTGAGCGCTCCAACGCCTGCTGGTCCTCCGCCAGCGGGTCGACGACCGGGCCGTCCTGCGACCACCACAGGTGGGTGCAGGCGACGAGGCCGTCGGCGGTGTCGACCAGCGTGGTGATGTCCTGGGCGGTGTGCCCGGGGGTGGCCATCAGGCGCACCGAGGGCGACAGCTCGAACCCGTCGGCCGGCCGGTCGACCCAGGTGTCGTCCTGGTAGATCGCCCAGAAGTCGTGGAACCGGGCCTTCGTGAAGAGGGCGGCGTTGAGGGTGTGGTCGGGGTGGTGGTGGCTGAAGACCACGTCGGCGACGTCCGTGGGGTCGAGGCCGAGGGACGACAGGGGGTCGAGGATCATGGCGCGGTTCGCGACCATGCCGGGGTCGACGACGACGGTGTGGCCGGGCTCGCGGACGAGCACCACGGTGCTGGCGACCCGGTCGCCGGCGTAGCCCGCCGTCAGCACGGTCAGCTCTGCGGTCATGCCCTCATCGTGGCACTGCACAGGGGTACCGGAAACCCGTGAGCCTCAAGGGAGACCGAGATCCTCGCTAGCGCGGGGGCCGATGGTCCCTGTCCACCCCATCCCAGCGGAACGAGAGTTGAACTTGTCCTCACCGTCACGGGTGCAGGGTGAGGGAGACGTTCCCGCCCGCCTCTCGGGGCAGCGCCAACGTTGCACACAGGCGCACCTCGGAGGCGACCATGTCCGGGACCCGCCCAGCTCGGCGACACCGCATCTCGATCCTGGCAGGTACGTTGGCCCTCACGCTCGGCCTCGTGCTCGCCCCGGCCCTGGCGCCGCAAGGCATTGCTCCGCCTGCCCGGGCTGCAGTCCGGTCGTGCTCGTCCACGACGCCCGTCGCCTACCGGCCAACCCTGCGGATCGGGGACACGGGAAGCTGCGTCAAGGTCCTGCAGCGGTCCCTGGTCGCCAAGGGCTACTCCGTCGGCGTGTGGGGTGCCGACGGGGCCTTCGGCAACGCGACCTACCTCGCGGTGCGGCGCTTCCAGTCCGACTACGTCGGCGTGACCATCGACGGCATCGTCGGTCAGCAGACCTGGCGGACGCTCATCAACGGTGGCACGCGGTACGCGCGGAGCACCGGCCCGAACCGGTCGAGCCGGGTCGTCCTGAGCTACGACGACTGCCCGACGAGCCTCGCGGCATTCCAGAGCACGGTCCTCGCAGCCCAGAGGCTCGGCATCGCGCTCGTGCTGTTCCCGACCGGCACGTGCATCGCGTCCGGGAAGTTCAGCCCGGCATACGCGCGCAGCCACGGCCACTGGGTCTTCAACCACACGATCACCCACCCGAACCTCACCACCCTCACCTACGCCGGCGTCCTGAAGCAGCTCGGTCCGCCCGGTGTCGTGACGACCTTCGGCCGGCCGCCGGGTGGCAACTACAACACGCTGACCGTCCTGAACGCCTACGCGGTGAAGGCGATGCGCGTGTGGACCTGGAACGTCGACACCCGCGACTGGACGGGGAAGTCCCAGTCCGCAGTCGTGTCGTATGCCGTGACGTACGCCCGCGCGGGAAGCACCGTCCTCATGCACATGGGCTGGCATGCGTTCAACGGCAACGCCATTGCGCAGATCAAGGCAGGCCTCAACGCCCGTGGACTCGGCGTCTGCCGCAACCTCGGCGCGACCGCAGTCGCTCCGTCGACCGTCCCCTGCTGAGGGCCCCCCAGGGAGGACCGAGCCGTGTGGCGGGCGCGGAGCCGTCACGACTGAACACCCCACGCTGCGGAGACGGTGGGCCTGGACCATTCGATCGACACCGACACCGACACCGACATCGGCGCCTGGTGCCCGGTGCTGGTCAGGCGCCCTGCTCGGCGGCCTCGCCGTCTTTGGTACCGAAGAGGATTCGCAGGGCGATCTGCCGGTTGACGCGGACGTGCTCGAGGGCGAGCGTGGCCGCGTGCTCGGAGTCGCGGGACGCCATCGCGGCGAACAGGCCCTCGTGCTCGTGCAGCAGCTCGGAGACGTCCTCGTTCTGGCGGAACAGCCAGTGCAGGCGCCCCTGGAGCGGTTCGAGGAGGCTGGCGAGGAGGTCGTTGTGGGCGAACCGGACGATCGCGTCGTGGAAGGCCTCGTTGGACTCCTGTGCACCGGCGGCGTCGCCTCGGGCCAGGGCTGCCTCACCCTCGGCCAGTACGTGTCGCAGCGCCGCCAGCTCCTCGTTCGTGGCCTGTTCCGTGGCCAGGCGCGTGGCCAGGAACTCGAGGGCCTCGCGGACGTCGAAGAGCTCCTCCACGTCGCGCCGGGACAGGTGGCGGACGACGACGCCCTTGCGGGGGACGACCTGCACGAAGCCCTCGGTCTCGAGGGTCCGCAGCGCCTCCCGGACGGGGACCCGCGAGACGCCGAACTCCTCGGCGAGCTCGCGCTCGACCATCTTGCTGCCCGGCTGCAGCCGACCGTCGGCGATCCTGCGCCGGAGCTCGTCACGGACCTGGTCGCGCAGCGGGGTGTGGAGCATCCCGAGCGGCGCTCGTTCGGCTGGACTCTGCATTCGGGTCTCCTCCGGTCGTGGTTGCCGGCTGCCCGCCGCGCCGGGGTGACGGTCTGGCGGGCAGCCGGTGGTGCGTCGGGTCAGCGTCCGACGCAGTCTGGTCGTTCCGGTTGCGCGAAGGGGAATCGCTGCCGGAAGTCGGCTGCTGCGGTGTCGAAGGTGGTGAACGTGACGCCCTCGTGTGAGCGCCAGTACTCGATCAGCCGCTCGAGCATGAGCAGGACCTGCGGCCGCCCCGAGACGTCCGGGTGCAGCGTCACCGGGAACACCGCGTAGTCGAGCTCGCGGTAGACCCAGTCGAACTGGTCGTTCCACAGGCGCTCGATGTCATGGGGACTCACGTAGCCGTGGCTGTTGCTGGCGTGCTTGTTGAACATCATCGGAGGCAGGTCGTCGACGTACCAGTTGCCGCAGAACTCGACGAGGTCCACCTCGCTGCCGTGGCCCATCGGCTTCATCCAGGCGTCGGCCTTGGCGGAGAAGTCGATCTTCGTCCAGTCGTCGCCGACGCGTGCGTAGAACGGGACGAAGTCGTTGTAGTTCTGCGAGTGGTCGTAGGTGAAGCCGTTCTCCAGGAGCAGCGCCGCCGTGTGCTCGCTCATCTCCCACCAGGGGGCGACGTACCCGCGTGGGGCCTGGCCGGACAGCTTGTGCACCAGCTCGATGCTGTGGAGCAGCACCTCCCGCTCCTGCTCGAGGCTCATCGCCACCGGGTTCTCGTGGCAGTACCCGTGGGCGCCGATCTCGTGGCCGGCATCGGCCACCGCCTGCATCTGCGCGGGGAAGGACTCGATGGAGTGCCCCGGGATGAACCAGGTGGTCTGCAGCTCGTACCTCTCGAACAGCCGCAACAGCCGGGGAGAGCCCACCTCCCCTGCGAAGACCCCACGCTGGATGTCGTTCGGCGAGTCCTGCCCGCCGTAGGACCCCAGCCAGCCCGCGACTGCGTCGACGTCCACACCGAGACAGATCTTGATGTCCTTGCTCATGGTTCGTCCCTCTCTCAGTCGAGCGCGTCGACGGTCTGCGGTGCGATGGTCCTGGACACCGCCACCTGACGGGTGGAGGCGGCCGACCGGCGCATGGCCCAGTGGTACGCGACCCCGGAGAGCACGACACCGAGGGGCCAGGAGAAGGGTGCGGCCGAGGAGAAGGCCGGCACGAGGGCGATGATCGCCGAGACCGTCGCGGTGGGCACGAAGACCGCGATGGCGGTGCGGTTCACACCGCGGGAGTAGTGGTACGCGCCGCCCTCGTCGACCCGGTACAGGTCGTCGAGGACGATGTGGCCGCGGCGGACGAGGAAGTAGTCGACGGCCAGGATCCCGAAGAGCGGCCCGAGGAGGGCGCCGAGCCCGCCGAGGAAGTAGTTGACGACCACCGGGCTGGAGTACAGCTTCCACGGCATGACGACCAGGGCGAGCACGGCACTGATGAGGCCGCCACGCTTGAAGGTGATCTTCTTGGGCCAGATGTTGGCCAGGTCGTATGCCGGGGAGACGAAGTTCAGCACGACGTTCACGCCGACCGTGGCGATGATGAACATGACGGCGCCGACGACGAGGACGGCGGTGTTGGGCACCTTGGCGATGATCAGCGCGGGGTCCGTGATGGTCTCCCCGAACACCGTGAGGGCGCCGACCGTCGTCGCCACGCTGACGGCGGCGAAGGCGACGAAGTTGACCGGGATCCCCCAGAAGGTCCCGAAGCGAACGGCCTTCTTGTCCTTGCCGAAACGGGTGAAGTCGCAGTAGTTGAGCATCATCGTCGCGTAGGTGGCGACGAGGAGGAATGCCCCGCCGATCACGGCCAGGGGAGCCCCACCCTTGACCGGCTGCACGGACCGGTTCATCGGCAGGTGCCAGTTCGCCTGGGAGAAGAGCCAGACCGCCATGCCCAGCATGACCACCCAGATCAGCGGGCCGGCCCAGTCCTGGAACCGGCGGACGGCCTCCATCCCTCGCGTCACGACGAACATCTGGAGCAGCCACAGCAGGAGGAAGCACGCCCAGCCGAGCAGCGAGAGGCCGAGGAACGAGCGCTCCTGCCACGCGCTCAGCCCCGGGTCGATCCGCAGCAGCAGCACGACGACGGCCAGGGACGCCAGGTAGGTCTGGATGCCGTACCAGGCGATCGCGATGACGGCCCTGACGAGCGCCGGCAGGTTCGCCCCCCAGATGCCGAAGCTGAGTCGTGCCATGACGGGGAAGGGGACGCCGGTCTCGACGCCCATGCGTCCGGCGAGCAGGAGCCCGAAGTACAGGACCGTGATGCCGATGGCGAGGGAGAGGAGCACCTGCCAGGCCGTCAGGCCGAGGGCGAACATCCCCGCCACGAAGGTGTAGGTGCCGATGTTGTGGATGGCGGACATCCAGACGGCGAAGTAGTTGTACGAGTGCCAGTGACGTTCGGTCGAGGGCGCGAGGTCCTCGTTGTAGAGCCGACCTTCGGGGTCGAGCGCCGCCAGGTGGGGGTGGGGGACGTTCGGCATGGGAACTCCAGGGGTGGATCACTGCGGGGTGCTGACTGATCCCGTTCCGCGGGGATGGGCGGAACACTGGTATGCGGTATACCAACAATGGAGGGGCCGTGCCGGGCTGTCAAGGGGTTCGTCCGAGAGGCCGCGGGGGTATGCCGCGTGACCACCTGGCCGGGCGCACCCCGCGGCCACGGCTCACGGGTGGGTGGCCGCGGTGGTGCTCACCAGGCGACCTCCTTGCACCCGGTGTGGGTGTCGGGCTCGACCTGGAGGGTGGCGTGCTCGACGCCGAACCGCGTCCGCATGACCTGGCTCGCCTCGTCGAGGACGGTGTGCGGGTCGGCGCTGGCATCGGTCATCAGGTGGGCGGTCGCGACGTTCATGCCGGACGTCAGGGTCCACAGGTGCAGGTCGTGCACGTCGGTCACGCCCGGCACCGCGGCCAGCGCGTCTGCGACGGTCTCGGGCGGGGTGTCCGAAGGGGCGTGCTGGCCCAGGACGAGCAGCACCTCCCGGCCGAGCATGACGGCCCGCACGGCGACGAATGCCGCGATGGCCAGAGCGATCCCGGTGTCCCACCACGGGTTCCCGGTGGTGCGGACCAGCGTTCCGGCGACGATCACGCCGAGGGAGCCGACGGTGTCCGCGACGACCTCGAGGTAGGCGCCCTTGACGTTGAGCGACTCGCTCGCCCCGCCGCGCAGCAGCAGAAGGGCCGCCACGTTGACCACGAGCCCGATGGCGCCGACGACCAGCATCGCGCCGGACGCGATCTCCGGCGTCGACCCGATGCGCCCGATCGCCTCGACGGCGATGTACACCGACACCCCGATCATGAGCAGGACCGCGAGGCCGGAGGCGAAGACCTCGGCCCGGTAGGAGCCGAAGGTGCGCAGTCCGGTGCTGTCCGGACGGGTGGCGATCCGCGTGGCCACCAGTGCCGCGCCGAGCGCCACGACGTCCGCCGCCATGTGCCCGGCGTCGGACAGCAACGCCAGCGAGCCGGACGTCAGCGCCGTGACCAGCTCGACGACGAAGAAGGCGGCGATCAGGACGAACGCGAGCTGCAGGCGCCACCGGTGCGTGGCGCCGGCGTGCCCGTGGCTGTGCCCGTGCGAGTGCCCGCTCATCGTGCCTGCTCGTGGTGCACGTGCTCGCGCGTGAGGTCCAGGAGCATCCGCACGTGCGCGTCGGCGAGCCGGTAGTAGACCAGCCGCCCCTGCCGCCGTCCCGTCACGACGCCCGAGGCCCGCAGCATCCGCAACGACTGCGACACGGTCGTCTCCTGCTGGTCGGTGGCCGCGGCGAGGTCGCACACGCACAGCTCTCCGGCCTCCAGGAGCGCGTACAGCAACCGTGCCCGTGTCGGGTCGCCCAAGAGCTTGAACAACGATGCGGACCGGGTGAGCGCCTCCGTCGACAGCGCGGCTCGGCGGACCATCTCCACCTTGTCCGGGTGGACGCACCGGTCCGCGCAGGCCTCGAGGGCGACCACCTTCTCATCTGAACGCATGCTCAGATGATGGTGATGGGGCGCCGGCCTGTCCAGTCGTGGCCACGGACCGGACGCTCGACCTGTTCAGGCGGAGGTGCTGCGCTGGTCCAGCCAGTTCTTGGCGAGGCTGGCCAGGGCGGCCGTCACCAGCACGACGACGATGAAGCCGAGCGAGGTGAGGATGCCGATCTGCGGCAACGGGATCGAGCCCAGGTGGTCGATGTGCGACCCGTGCAGCGCCTCGATGATGAGCTTGGCGCCGATGAACGCGAGGATCGCCGACAGCCCGATGTTGAGGTAGATCAGCCGCTCGAGCAGCCCGCCCACGAGGAAGTACAGCTGGCGCAGGCCCATGAGCGCGAAGGCGTTGGCCGCCACGATCACGAACGCGTCCTGGGTGAGGCCGAAGATCGCGGGGATCGAGTCGAGGGCGAAGACGACGTTCGCCAGCCCGATGGCGCTGATCGCGATGACCAGCGGCGTCCAGTGCCGCCGTCCCTCGTGGTGCACCGCGAGGCGGTCGCCGTGGTAGTGCGGCGTCATGGGCAGCACGCGGCGCAGGACCCGCAGGAGGCGGTACTCCTCGAAGTCCGGGTCGTCGTCCTCGCGCAGCAGCGTCACGGCCGTGTAGATCAGCAGCAGCCCGAAGAGGTAGAAGGTCCACGACGCCGCCGCGATGAGAGCCGCTCCGGCGAAGATGAACACCGCGCGCAGGAGCATCGACAGCACGATGCCGAGGTACAGGACCTTGTCCTGGGCGGCGCGGGGGACCGCGAACTTCGTCATGATGATGACGAAGACGAAGAGGTTGTCCACGGACAGGCTGTACTCCGTGATGTAGCCGGAGAAGAACTCCGCGCCGGTGCGACCGCCAACCGTCAGGGCGACCACCACCCCGAACGCCACGGCGAGCGCCACGTAGAAGGTGACCCAGCGGACGGACTGGGCCATGCCGACCTCACCGCCGCGTCGGGCGATGACGCGCAGGTCGACGACGACGACCAGGGTGAGCAGGGCGAGGGTGAACGCCCAGGCGTACGCGGGCACGGAACTGACCATGACGAAACCTCCGGAGGCACAACGGATCTCCGGAGGTCTCCTCCGCCGCACGTCGCGGCCCCGGGCACCGGGTCAGCCGTGCTGACCGTGTTGACGACGTCCGGGTCAGGGAGTACTCCCCTCCACCGCGGCGGACGTTACCGCACGCGCGGGCGACCGTGGCGGCATACCCGCTTGTCGGTATGCCGCGCGGGCCGGCCGGTCAGCGCACGACCAGGGCGAGCGCGGAGACCACCGTGGCGGCGAGGACCGCCTGGTCGAAGCGGGCCTGGCTCAGCCGGCGCGCAGAGTGCAGCCCGGCCCACGCGCCGAGCACGACGACCGGTGCCAGCAGGGCGGTGCGCGCCAGCGTCGCGGTCGAGAACAGCCCGAGTGCGGCGCTGAAGGGCACCTTGCACAGGTTGACGCCGAAGAAGAAGACGGCGCTCGTGCCGAGGAACCGCTTCTTCTCCACGCCCCGGGCGACGAGGTAGAGGGTCATGACCGCTCCGGCGGCGTTCGCGGTCATCGTCACGAAGCCGGCGGCCAGGCCCGTGCCGAGCCCGGCAGCCGTGGAGTGGCCGATGGGTGGGGCCGCGGAGGAGCGGCGCGCCAGCACGAGCTGCATCGCCGCGAGCAGGAGCAGCAGCACGCCGATGCTGCGACGCAGCACGGTGTCGTCGACCACCGCGAGGAACAGCGCCCCGACGGCGAGGCCGGGCAGGACCGCCGGGATCAGCCGGCGCAGCAGGCCCAGGTCGGCGTCACGGTGGTAGTGCCACACCGCGACCACGTCGCCCACGAGCAGCAGCACGAGGATCGCGGCCGTGGACTCGCGAGCAGGCATGAGGCTGGCGAAGATCGCCACCGCCACACTCCCCAGGCCGCCGATTGCCGTCTTGGCGAAGCCCACGAGCAGGGCTGCCACGACGAAGAGCAGCACGGCGAGCACCTCGGGACTCTAGCCCGCGCGCGCCCCATCCCCGCATCCAGTGCCCACCGGGTGCAGTTGCCGAGTGCATTGACCGTCGCGTGCGGAGACCGCGCGCTGCACGCTCATCACCGGGCTGCGCTCGGCGCCCCGCCCGTCTCCTCGGCCAGCTGCTGGAGGGTCTGGTCCATGGCCGCGCGCAGGTGGTCGAGGGAGAGCTGCTCGGCGCGCTCGGCGTCCCCGGCGAGGATGGCCTCGAGGATGCGGTCGTGGTCCTCCACGTGGTCGCCCTGGAGCTGCTGCGTCATCCGGAACAGACGACGCAGCTGGCTGTGCAGGCTGCCGATGTGAGCTCGCAGGAGGGGGTTCCCGCTGGCCTGCGCGACGACCTCGTGAAAGTCGAGGTTGGCGGTCGAGGCCGCTCGGGGATCCTTCGCCTCCATGGCCGCCCGTGCGCGGCTCACCGTCTCGCGCAGGGCCCTGGTCTCGTCGTCCGTGTGCCGGGTCGCGGCCAGCCGCGCCGCGAGCGACTCGAGGGCGAGCCGCAGCTCGAGGAGGTGCCTCACCTCGTCGGCGCCGAAGGCGGTGACTACCGCCCCGCGCCGGGGGAGCAGGGTGACGAGCCCCTCGGAGGTGAGCAGCTGCAGTGCCTCGCGAAGGGTGATCCGCGAGACCTCGAGCTCGTCGGCGAGGTCGCGTTCCACGAGCCGGTGACCCGCCGGGAGCTCCCCCTCGACGATGCGTTCACGCAGGTTGTCGGCGACCTCGTCCCGCAGGGAACGGAAACGCGAACCGAGGGACGAGCCCGCGGGGGAGACCATCACGTGACTCCTAATGAGGAATGGGGCGGCAGGATGCTTTGATGGTCGACCATAGACCATGACGAACCGGAGGACCGCATGAAAGCGCCCAAACCAGCCCCCCTCCTGCTGAGGAACGTGCGCACCGCCTGGGGGGCGGCGCCGGTCGACCTGGTCGTCGCGGACGGCGCGGTGGCCGACCTGGTCCCGGCCGGGACCGGCGTGGCAGCCGAGGGGGTCGTGGTGGAGGACGGTGGCGGCGCCCTGGTCCTCCCTGCGTTGGTCGACGCGCACTGCCACGTCGACAAGTCGCTGTGGGGGCGCCCATGGGTGCCGCACTCCGCTGGCCCGGCCCTGGCCGACCGCATCGCCAACGGTGAGTCGCGCCGGGCGGAGCTGGGCCTGCCGGACCCGGCGAGTGCGCAGGCCCTCCTCGCCCAGATGGTGGCGCAGGGCACGACCGCCATCCGCACCCACACCGACGTCGACCCCCAGGTGGGGCTGGCCGGTCTGGAGGCAGTTGCCGAGGCGGCAGCAGGGATGGGCGGGGCGATCGACGTCCAGCAGGTGGCCTTCCCCCAGGGTGGGCTGCTCATGCGGCCGGGAACCTCCGAGCTGTTGAGGGAGGCGCTGGCGACCGGCCTGGCCGACTGCGTGGGTGGGCTGGACCCGGCGGCGGTGGACCGCGACGCGGTCCGCCACCTGGACCTCGTCTTCGGGCTGGCCGCGGAGCACGGAGCCCGTCTCGACATCCACCTGCACGAACGTGGGACGCTCGGGGCGCACACCATGGAGCTCGTCATCGAGCGGACGGAGCGACACGGCCTGCAGGGCCGGGTGGCCCTCTCGCACGCCGTGGCCATCGTCGACGTCGAGCGACCTCATGGCGATCGGCTGGCCGCCGGCCTGGCCGAGCACGACATCGCACTCGTCACCGCGACCGTCTACAACACGCCCGTCCTGCCCCTGGGCTGGCTCGCGGGTCATGGCGTCACGGTGGCCGCCGGCAACGACGGGATCCGTGACCTCTGGGGTCCCTACGGCACGGGGGACATGCTCGAGCGTGCGTTCCTCATGGCCTACCGCAACGGCTTTCGCCGGGACGACGAGATCGAGGCGGCCCTGGACGCGGTGGTCCGCGGCGGCGCCCGGGTGCTCGGCCGTCCCGAGGGGCGGGTGTCCGTGGGGGGCGCGGCCGACCTCGTCCTGGTGGACGCCAGCGGGGTGGCCGAGGCGGTCGCCGTGCGCCCGCCGAGGCGGCTCGTCGTCAAGGGCGGGCGGGTGGTGGCACGTGCGGGCATGGGCGCCGTCCCGGTCGCTGCCGCCGGCCACGCCGCGACCGACGCCGGGGGTGCGGAGCCGGCCGCTCCCGGCCGGTAGGTCGCGATCGCGAGTCGTGGACTCTTGCTTTTGGTAAATGGTCGACCATAGACTGCAGACCGGCAACGAGGCCGGTGAGCGAAAGGGCTCCCATGTCGATCGACGAGAAGACCGCGGTCCTGGAGGCGTGGACGCAGGAGCGCTCAGCAGCCCTGCGGAGCCTGCGACGCCCCACCGACCGGCCGCGCGCGGGCCAGCCGCTCGTCCTCGCCCCCAGCTGGATGGTCACCACCACTCCCTCCGGCGGCCTGGCCCTCCTGCGCGACCACGAGGTGGTCGTGGTCGACGGCACCATCGACGCCGTGCGGCCCCAGACCGGCTCTGTCGACCAGCGGGTCGACCTCGGCGGCCAGCTGCTGCTGCCGGGTCTGATCTCGATGCACAGCCACGTCGCGGGCGGGACGGCCACGCGCGGCTACGTGGAGGGCAACCTCACGCCGATGAGCCGGGGCGCAGAGCTCCGCCAGGGCAGGCAGTTCCTGCACGCCATGGTGATGCTGGACGACCTGGACAGCGAGGACCTCGACGTCATGACCGGCCTCAACCTGGTCGAGATCCTGCGCGGCGGGTGCACGACCCAGGTCGAGATGTCCAAGAGCCTCAAGCAGATGCAGTCCTACGTGCGGGTGGCGCGCGAGCTGGGGGTCCGGGGCTACCCGTCCGGAGCCGTGCCCGGGATGAAGCGCATCCTTCCGATCTGGAAGCGCGGCGAGGACGACACGGTGCTGTTCGACTCCGTCGACGAGACGCTCGCGGAGATCGCCGAGAACCTGGCGTACGCCCGGACCGTCGACGGCGTGGACGACGGTCGCATCCTGCCGATGATGGCGCCTGCCACCAACGCGGTGCACACGCCCGAGACGTATGCCGCGATGAAGGAGGCGGCCGGCGCCCTGCACGGGCTGCATATCCACCTGCAGGCCGGCTACGGCCGTGCGCCCCAGCCCGACACGGTCGCCCTCAACCGCCTCTGGGGCCTGGACGAGGTGCCGTGGCTGGACAGCCTCGGGATCTTCGACGGTTCGGTGCGGGTCTTCGGCGCGCACCTCCTCGGCATCGACTTCGCCCGTGACCTGCCCATCCTCGCCGGCGACCACTTCACCTTCGCCAACTGCCCGTCCGGGACGGGAGCCGGGGTCACCCCCGCCCAGTGGCCGTGGCCGGAGGCGCTCGGCGCCGGCGTGAACTCCGGGATCGGGCTCGACACACACTCGAACGACTACGTCGAGAACCTCAAGCTGGCCGTCATCTACGGACGGATCAGGGCCGACTTCCTGGGCGACACCACGCCCGTGCCCCTCGTGCGGCCGTCGGTGTGGACCGCTGTCGAGGCGGCCACCTTGTCCGCGGCTCGCGGCCTCGGGCGTCCCGACCTCGGGCGCATCGAGGTGGGGGCCAAGGCGGACTTCACCAGCATCGACGTCACCGGACCGCTCGTCGGTGTCGGCACGGTCCCGCGCGAACCGCTGAACCACCTCCTGTACGCGCACGGCAGCTCGGTGCGCAACGTCATGACCGACGGCCACTGGCAGGTCCGCGACGGCGTCGTCATGGACGTCGACGAAGCGCAGCTGCTGCGCCGCGCCGGTGCCGTGGTCGCCCGCATGTGGGACGCCATGGACGCTGCCGACGCCTTCATGGACCAGCCCACCGAGGACCTCGTCCCCGCCGCGCTCTGTGGCTGACTGCCCGCACATCCACTCGTCAGTCCCCCTGCCCGCAACCGATCCGCTCCACCTCCACCCTCCCCGCTGTGCCCCCCACGGTCAGCCACCGGCCGGCCGCCGATCGAAAGCGAACACGTCATGACCCTCCGTACCACCGGGAACACCCGCCGCCGCGTCCTGGCCATCGGTGCCACCTGCGCCCTGGCCGCGCTCGCCACCGCCGCCTGCGGGGTGAACGAGCCCACCACGTCGACCGCCGCCGTCGCCCCCGCCGGATACGACGCCAAGGCCCCCCTGGCGTCCAAGCTGCCGCAGCAGTACCGCGACAAGGGTGAGGTGGTGGTCGGCACGCAGCCCGACTTCGAGCCCGCCAACTTCACGCCGGTCGGTGAGACGGACATCAAGGGCTACAACGTCGACCTCATGAACGCCATGGCCGCGAAGCTCGGCGTCAAGGTGGTCTGGCAGAAGGTGCCCTTCGACCAGCTGCTCATCGGGATGCAGAGCAAGAAGTTCGACGTCGCGATCGCCGGCATGACCGACCGCAAGACGCGGCAGGAGCAGGTCGACTTCATCGACTACCAGTACGCCGGCACGGTCTTCATGGTCGCCAAGGGCAACCCCAAGGGGGTCACCAGCGAGGTCGACGGGGGATGCGGCATCAAGATCGGCGACGTCAAGGGCAGCGACGCCAAGCGGCTGGTCGACCTCATGGCTGCCGCCTGCACCAAGGAGGGCAAGCCGCCGACCCAGCTCATCTCGTTCCCGAACAGCAGCGACAAGAACCTCGCGCTGACCTCGGGCCGGGTCGACGCGATCTTCTGGCCGGACATGGCGGTGTCGGTGATCCAGCGGGAGACTGGCAACAAGCTCGAGTCACTCCCGGTGAACTTCGAGGACAAGGTCTTCCTGGGAATGACCTTCAACAAGAAGGACACCGCCCTGCGCGACGCCTTCCTCGAGGCGCTCAAGGCCATCCACGCCGACGGCACCTACGACAGCATCCTGAAGAAGTGGGACGTCGAGGTCATCAACCTCCCCACCCCCGGCATCAACCTCGCCACGCTCTGAGTCGCCGTCATGGGTAGCGACCTGCAGACCGCCAGAGAGAAGGACGCGGTGGCATCCTCGAGCGCACTTCCCCTCACCGACCCGGGGGCTCCCCTCGATGACCCGGGGGCAGCCGTCCCCGTGAGGGCGCGCAAGCGACGGCGCTACGGGCAGGTCGCCACGGCAGCCGTGACCGTCGTCGTGCTGGCCCTGCTCGTCGACTCCCAACGCAGCAACCCGAACATGGACTGGTCGGTGACCGGCCAGTTCATGTTCCACCCCACGATCCTGCGCGGGGTGGGCGTCACCCTGCAGCTGTCGGTGCTCAGCATGCTGATCTCGATCGCGCTCGCCTTCGTCGTGGCGCTGATGACGCAGAGCGAGAACCGCGTCGCGGCCCTGCTCGGCCGCCTCTACGTCTGGTTCTTCCGTGGCGTGCCGATGCTCGTGCAGGTGCTCCTCTGGTACAACCTCGCCGTCCTCTTCCCGACGATCCTGGGGCGGGACACCAACACCCTGATCTCGGGCTTCACCGCCGGCCTGTGCGCGCTGTCCCTCGCGGAGTCGGGCTACATGGCCGAGATCATCCGGGGCGGCATGCTGTCCGTGCCGCCGGGTCAGACCGACGCCGGTGTCAGCCTCGGGCTCACCCGCGGCCAGGCGCTGCGTCGGATCGTCCTTCCCCAGAGCATCCGCGTGATCATCCCGCCGACCGGCAACCAGTTCATCGGGATGCTCAAGGCCAGCTCGCTCGTCTCGGTGATCGGTGGCAGCGACCTGCTCACCAAGACCCAGCTCATCTACGGGCAGAACTTCAAGATCCTGCCGCTGCTCGTCGTGGCGACCCTGTGGTACCTGCTGCTGGTCACCGTCGCCAGCATCGGCCAGCACTTCCTCGAGCGGCACTTCAACGCATCGCAACGCGGCCGTCGGGCTGCGACCGTGCGGGGTGCACGCCACCCGCGCCGGTTCCTTCCCGTCCTGCGCGCCGGTGCCCAGCAAGGAGGCACACCGTGAGCACCATGACCGAGCCCACGCCGACCGAGCCCACGCCGACCCAGCGGACGACCCCGGCGGCGACGATGCTGCGGGTGGACGGCGTGCACAAGTGGCTGGGCGAGAACCACGTCCTGCGTGGCGTGTCCCTCGAGGTCCGCGCCGGCGAGATCGTCTGTGTCCTCGGGCCCTCGGGGTCCGGCAAGAGCACGCTCCTGCGGTGCATCAACCACCTCGACCCCGTCGACGGCGGCGTCGTGGAGGTCGGCGGCGCCCGGGTCGGCTACGAGCTGCGTGGCCAGGAGCTGTACGAGCAGCGCGAGCGGGACGTGGCCAGGGCGCGCCAGCGGATCGGCATGGTCTTCCAGCACTTCAACCTGTTCGGGCACATGACGGTGCTGCAGAACGTCACCTACGGGCCGGTCCGCATCCTGCGGCACGGCCGGGCCGAGAGCACCCGGCGCGCGGAGGAGCTGCTGCGCAAGGTCGGAATGCTCGACAAGGCCGGGGCGTACCCCTCGCAGCTGTCGGGTGGGCAGCAGCAGCGGGTCGCGATCGCCCGCGCCCTGGCCATGGAGCCCCAGCTCATGATGTTCGACGAGCCCACCAGCGCCCTCGACCCCGAGCTCGTGGGTGAGGTCCTCTCCGTGATGAAGCAGGTGGCGCAGGAGGGGATGACGATGGTCGTCGTCACGCACGAGATCGCCTTCGCCCGGGAGGTCGCCGACCGCGTGGTCTTCATGGACCAGGGCCGCGTCGTCGAGGACGGCCCGGCGCTCGAGGTGCTCGACCACCCCCGGCACCAGCGCACCGTCGACTTCCTGCGACGGGTCAGGTGACGGCCGGGATGGGGAGCGTGGCCGTGACGCGGGCGGCGTGTGCCGCGCTCGACGCCGAGGACCCGCTGCGCGGCTTCCGGGACGAGTTCGCGGTCCCCGACGGGCTCGTCTACCTCAACGGGAACTCCCTCGGCGTCCTGCCGCGGGCTGCGGTGCAGCGAGCCCGTGAGGTCGTGACCGGCGAGTGGGGCGACGGGCTCGTGCGGAGCTGGAACACCGCGGGCTGGTTCGACCCCCCGCGTCGCCTCGGTGAGCAGGTGGGCCGGCTGCTCGACGCAGGGGAGGGCACGACGGTCGTCACGGACAGCACGTCCGTCAACCTCTTCAAGGCCCTGGCCGCCGCGGTGCGCATCCAGGAGGAGGACAGGCCCGGACGGCGCGTCATCGTCTCCGAACGGGACAACTTCCCGACGGACCTCTACGTCGCCCAGGGCCTGGCCGACCTCCTCGACCGGGGCTGGACGCTGCGGCTCGTCGACGACGCCGCCCGAGACCTGGCCGGGGCGCTCGACGACACGGTGGCCGTCGTCACGCTCAGCCACGTGAGCTACCGGTCCGGACGGCTGCTCGACCTCGAGTCCGTCACGCGTGCGGTGCACGCCGCCGGTGCGCTGATGGTCTGGGACCTCTCCCACTCCGCCGGTGCCGTCCCGCTCTCGCTGAGCCGGTCCGGGGCCGACATGGCCGTGGGCTGCACGTACAAGTACCTCAACGCAGGCCCGGGCGCTCCGGCGTTCATCTGGGTGGCACACCGCCACCAGGACCGGTTCACCCAGCCCCTGTCGGGGTGGTGGGGGCACGCGCGCCCGTTCGCGATGGAACCGGCATACGAGCCGGCCGGCGGGATCGGACGCTTCCTGTGCGGCACGCAGCCGATCGCCAGCCTGAGCCTGGTCGAGACGGGCCTCGACGCGCACCTGCGGGCTGACCCGGGACACGTGCGCGCCAAGTCCCTCGCGCTGGGCGACCTGTTCATCTCGCTCGTCGAGCAGCGGTGCGGGAGGCACCCCCTGACCCTCGTGACCCCCCGCGACCACAGACGGCGCGGCAGCCACGTGAGCTTCCGGCACCCGCACGCGTATGCCGTGGTGCGAGCCCTCGCCGCTCGCGGGGTCGTCGGCGACTACCGGGAGCCCGAGCTCATGCGCTTCGGCCTCACCCCGCTGTACCTGCGCCACGTCGACGTGTGGGACGCGGTCGACGCCCTGGCGGAGGTCCTGGACTCGGGGTCGTGGGAGGCCGCGGGGTCCGCGCTCGGTGGGCTGCGGGAGCGCGAGGCGGTCACGTGACGCTGCTGCTGACCCGGGACGACATCCTCCCGCTGCTGGTCATGGCCGAGGTCATCGACGCCGTCGAGCAGGGGCACGCCGACCTGTCCGCCGGTCGTGCCGTCCACCCGTCGCGCGAGACGGTCGCGGTGCCCGGCGGCCAGGCCCTGCTCGTGCCGATGGTGGCAGCCTCCCCGGTCAGTGCCGCCGTCAAGGTCATGACCGACACCCCGGCCAACCGGGCGAAGGGCCTGCCCGTGCAGCAGTCGCTGATCGTCGTCGTCGACGGCGAGCGCGGCCACCACGAGGCGATCCTCGACGGGGGCGCCATCACGCGCATACGGACTGCGGCCGCGTCGGCGGTGGCGACCCGTCACCTCTCCCTGCCCGGCGCCCGGACCCTCGGTGTGGTCGGCGCCGGTGGGCTGGCCCTCGCCCACGTCCGGGCGATCCGGGAGGTGCGACCCATCGAGCGGGTCCTCGTGTGGTCCCGCACGCGGGCACGTGCCGAGGGGCTGGCCCGCGAGCTGCGCGCCGAGGGTGTACAGGTGGAGGTGTGCGCCGGCGAGGAGCAGGTGGTCAGGGAGGCGGACATCGTGTGCACGCTCACCCCGTCCCGGGACGCGCACGTGCGTGGCGCGTGGTTCCACCCCGGCCAGCACGTCAACGTCGTGGGTGCGCCGCCGCGACCCGACCACCGTGAGGTCGACACCGAGGGCATCCGCCGGAGCCGGGTGGTCGTGGACAGTCGCGCGGTGGCGCTGGAGGAGTCGGGCGACGTGCTGATCCCGATCGCCGAGGGCGCCGTCAGCGCGGACCACTGCAGCACCGAGCTCGGCGAGGTGGTCACGGGCACGGCGCCGGGACGGCGGTCCCCGGGCGACATCACGCTGTTCGACTCCGTCGGCCTGGGCCTGCAGGACCTCGTCACCGCCCGGCTCGTGATCGACCGCGCCCGTGCCGAGGGTGTCGGCACCGAGCTGGTGTGGGCCTGAGGGCCGGCTGCTGTCGCCCGACGCCTCCCGACGGCGGTGGCTGCGCCCTCAGGCGACCAGGTGGGCGAACGCGACGATGTTGTCCACGTAGTGGCCGGTGCTCTGGTCGAAGGCCCCGCCGCAGGTGATGAGCCGGAGCTCGGCGCGGCCCTTGGTGTCGCCGTAGACGACGGCAGTGGGGAAGTCCTTCTTGGCGTAGCGGGCCACCTTGTCGACGACGAACCGGGCGGTGCTGCCGTCCTTGCGGGTCACGACCACGGTCGCGCCCTTCTGCAGGGATCCCAGCCGGTAGAACACGGCAGGCCCGGCCTTGCTGTCGACGTGGGCGCCGATGACCGAGGGCCCGAACTCGCCCGGGGTGGGGCCATCGGCATACCAGCCGGCGCGGTCGAAGTCCGTAGGCGCCTCGAGCTCCCCGCGGGAGTCGCGGTGGAGGTCGACGATGCCGCGAGTCCGGACCCCGATGGAGGGGATCGACAGCGCCACCGGCGGGCTGGGGCGCAGGATCGGCCCGAGAGAGCCGTCCTGCACCGAGGCCGCGCCACCGGTGTCCGCTGCCGTGGCCCTGGTGCTGGGGTCCGCCGAGGCGGTGCTCGTCGAGGGAGTGCTCGCCGGGGACGTGGCGGTGGACGCCACGGCGGCGGCTCGGCTGGGTTGCGGCGGCGGGCCAGGGGCGGTCAGCCCCCGCAGGACCAGCGCACCGCCGGCGAGTGCGAGCAGCGCGGTGACCACCACGGCCGTGCGGCCGTGGTGGTCACCGATCCTGCGCATGAGTGACATCAGGCGAGGGACGTCAGGCGGGGGACGTCAGGCCCGGTTGCGGACCTTGCGGGCGGCGAGGGTGCCGGTGCCCGCCGCGGCGATCAGGAGCCCACCACCGAGCAGCATCAGCTCGTCGCCGGTCGACCCGGAGGTGCCGCCGCCGCCGGTCTGCATGCCGCCGGCCGGCGCGGCCAGCAGGGTGCCGCAGATGGCCGGGTCGGTGGCCTCGGTCGGCAGGCTGGGGTCGAGGTCGCTCTTGGCGGTGCCGTCGTACTTGCCGTCCTTGTTGTAGTCGACACCGTGGACGACCACGACCGCCTTGCCGTCGACGATCGCCTGCGCGACGTCGGGGGAGACGTTGATCGAGCCGCGCTCGTAGCTGAGGTTGCCGCCGGGCGCGGTGTCGTAGCGGTCGACCGCCAGCGTGCTCTTGGGCGACGTGTCACCGGTCTTGGTCAGGGACACCACGACGGGTCCGTATGCCGGGCCGCCCTCGGTGGTGTTGAGGTGGCCGTTGCCGTCCTTGTCGTCGCTCGCGGTCGGGCACTCGTGCCGGGCGTCCGCGCCGAAGTGGATGTGCGCCGCGTGCGGGTTGTCCGGCAGCAGGCCGTTGGCGCGCATGGTGACGTCGATCCGGGTGCCGGTGACGGTGACCATGGCGGTGCCGCTGCCCTGGACGCCGTTGAGCGCGACCGGGCGCAGGGTGGCCGTGGTGGTGCCGTCGGCCGCGTGGGCGACGCCGGCGCCGAGGAAGGGGACGAGGGCGGCCGCGCCGAACGCGATGCCGGCCAGCTTGGAGGTGGTGCGCATGCAGGACTCCTTTGTCGGATGCGGCCGTCCACGACCGCGCGTCGAATGTGGTGCTGACGCAGGGGTGTTCGTTCACCCCCTCGGAAGCGGATTGGATGCGCCGCGAAACCATCCGCGCGGAGCCGCTCCGGTGGAACCGCTCCGCAGCCCTTCGCCGGGAGTTCGCCTCGACGTCACCCGGACGTCGCGGGGGCTCGGTTGGGTCCTCTCGTCGCCCCTTCCGGGGCCCAGAAAACCGGAGGACTTCATGAAGACCATCACCAAGGCATCCACCGCCGCGGTCGCGGGCACCGCCATCGTCGGCGCCGTCCTCGCGCTCGGGTCCGGCTCGGCCACGGCCGAGTCGTCGACCTGGGTCGGCGGCGACGTGCCCGCGCCCAACGCGCGAGTCGGCGTGCAGAACAACGTCCTGGCCCCCGGGCTCCGCACCACGCCGGTCGCGTGGGGCGCCCTCGGGCTGACCAACGCGGACACCGCGGCCGGGATCACCCACTACGGCTACGACACGGCGAACGGCGGCCCGCTCACGCAGGACCAGAAGGAGGCGTTCAAGACCGAGCCCGACAAGAACGTCTACCTGACCTTCGCCGGTCACCACTACCTGTACCAGGGCCACGAGGGCGGCCCGCGCGGCTACGTCACCCGGATCGACCTCGACCAGGCCGACCCGGCCAAGCGGGTCGCGCTCATGAGCGACAGCGACACGTCCGGCGGCACGCTGCCCACCTTCGACGGCATCACCTGGAACCCGTTCACGCGCCAGCTCATGCTCACGGCCGAGGCCAAGGCGCCCCACGGCGGTGTCTGGGCCCTGTCCCTCGACGACAGCGGCAACCCCGTGACCGGCAAGGCCGTCGGGCTCCCGGCGCTCGGGTCCGGCGGCTACGAGGGCATCCAGAACGACTCGGCCGGCAACGTCTGGCTGGTGGAGGACATCGGCGGCGCGTCGGTGTCCGGCGGCAAGAAGCCCAACAGCTTCGTCTACCGCTTCGTGCCGACCGACAAGGCCGACCTGACCGCCGGCGGCACCCTGCAGGCGCTGCAGGTGCAGCGCCACGACGGCTCGCCGATCACTGCCGCGCAGCTCGCCGCCGACCCCGCGTCGAGCGACATCGTGGCCCTGCACGACCCGCGCCGCTCGTTCGCCACGAAGTGGGTCGACGTCCACAGTGGCACCGCTGCCTTCGACGCCACCGCGTCGGCCGCGGCCGCCGACGCCACGCCGTTCAAGCGACCCGAGAACGGCGTCTTCCGTCCCGGCACCGGCTTCGGCGAGTTCTACTTCACCGAGACGGGCGACACGAGCACCAGCAGCACCCTGCCCGGTGCCAACGGCGGCGTCTTCCGCATCGCCCAGTCCTCGCCGTCGGCCGACACCGGCCGGGTGTCCATCGTGGCGGTCGGCGACAAGGCGCACAGCGGCCTGGACAACATCGCGTTCGCCGGCCGTGACGACCTCCTCGTCGTCGAGGACGCCGGCGACGGGATGCACCAGCAGCGGAACGCGCTGGACTCCGGGTACCGCATCGACCTGCGGCGTGCGGCGCAGGGCGACAAGAAGGGTGCTCGCATGACCCGCTGGCTGGCCGAGGGCCGTGACGCCTCCGCCCTGTACGACGCGACCACCTCGCCCGGCTACAACGACGGCGACAACGAGATCACCGGCATCCACGTCTCCGACGGCGACCCCGGCGTCGGTGGCCTGCTCGGCGCGAAGCTGCCGCACCCCTTCGACGGCACGTGGCGGGTCTTCTGGACCCAGCAGCACGGCGACAACGTCACCTGGGAGGTGACGGGCGGCGCCGAGCGGCGCTGACCGCCCGACCGTCCCAGCGGCGCGGCCTCGACCCCGATGGGGTCGGGGCCGCGCTCGTCCCGGCTCGTCGACGCGTGTGCCGTGCCGGCCGACCCCACCGCGTGTGCCGTGCCGGCACCCACCGCGTATGCCGTGCCGGCACCCAGCCGGCGTGGCGTGCCGCCGCGGACGGCGAGACCATGAGCCATGGACGGCAGCAGGCACCGGGAGGTCGAGCGGAAGTACGTCGTCGACGACGAGACCGCCGTCCCGGTGGACGGGGCGCCGGCAGGGACCCGGTGGACAGGTCCGGTCGAGGTGCGGCTGGAGGCGGTCTACTTCGACACCCCCGACCTCGACCTGCTCCGGCGGGGTGTCACGCTGCGACGGCGCACCGGCGGCGAGGACGCGGGGTGGCACGTCAAGGTGCCCCGGGCGCAGGGAGACCGGACCGAGCTGAGGCACCCGCTCGGACGGGCGGTCCGGTCGGTCCCGTCGGCGGTCGTCGACGAGGTGCGCGCCATCGTCCGCGACCGCGCCCTCGCGCCCGTCGCGACGGTCACCACGCACCGCACCGAGTACGCGCTCGTCACGGACCTGGGCGTGGTGGCCACGCTCTGCGACGACCGGGTGACGGCCGACTCCGCCCACGGCGGGGGCGGACGCACCACCTGGCGCGAGTGGGAGCTCGAGGTCGCCGAGGACGCCCTGCAGCCCAAGCAGGTCCTGAAGTCCGTGCACCCCCACCTGCGCGGCGCCGGGGCCCGGCGGTCCGAGGACTTCTCCAAGGTCCACCGTGCGCTGGGTCTGTCCGCCGACCTCGGTCCCCCCACGACGAAACGGCCACGAACGGCACGCGACGTCGTCCGGGGCAGGCTGGCCGACCAGGTCTCGGTGCTCCACCAGCAGGACGCCGCCCTGCGTGCCGGCGACCCCGCTGCCGTGCACCGGCTGCGCATCGCGGCGCGGCGCATCCGCGCAGCCCTGACGACGTGCGAGCCGGTCCTCGCGGTGGCGCTGGACGACCTCCGCGAGGAGCTGCGGTGGTTCGGCCAGGTCCTGGGCCCGGTGCGCGACGCCCAGGTCCTGCGCGAACGCCTCCGCGCCTCCCTCGACACCCTCCCGCCGGACCTCGTCCTGGGTCCGGTCCGCCGTCGTCTCGACGTCGAGCTGCGCAGGCAGGAGCGGGACGCCCTGGCTGCGGCCCGCCTCGCCCTGCGCTCCGAGCGGTACTACCGCCTGCTGGACCGCCTCGACGACCTCGTCGCGGACGTGCCGCTGTCACCCGCCGCCGAGGGCGCGCCCCGCCGCGTCCTGCCGGTCCTCGTGCGCCGGGACGCGCGCAGGCTGCGGCGGGCCGTGCGGGCGGTGGACCGTGCCGCTGCGGACCAGCGCGACGCCGCCCTGCACGAGGCCCGCAAGAAGGCCAAGCGGCTCCGGTACGCGGCGGAGCTGGCTCGCCCCGCCGGCTCGGCCCGCGCCGGGAAGCTGGTGCGGCGCGCCAAGCGGGTGCAGGAGGAGCTGGGCCGGCACCAGGACTCGGTCATGGCGCGGGAGGTGCTGCGCCGGCTCGGGGCCCAGGCGTTCCTCGAGGGCGAGAACGGCTTCACCTTCGGACTGCTGCACGGGCTGGAGCGTCTCGCGGCCGCCGACTCCCAGGCCCGGTTCCGACAGGCCTGGGCGCAGGTGCCGCGACCGCGCGTCGCGGAGTCCTGGGTGACGCGCGACTAGGCGGGCGCGGCCGGTGGGGTGGCCGCGGTCGCGGGCGGCGCGGCGTGGCCGCTGCGCACCGCGCGGGCTGCGGTGGCCACCTGCGCCACGCCGAGGATCACGAGGATCCAGCCCCCGACCCGGGTGAGCGTGAGCAGCGCCAGGGCGGGCCAGAACAGGATGACCAGCGCCCCGACGACCGAGAGCACCCCGCCCACGGCGAGCAGCGCCCGCTGGCCCGGCTCCCGCCCGCCGGAGAAGGCGCTGACGAGGTCCCCGGCACCGTCGAGCAGCCAGCTCACGCTCACGAGCACCACGATGACGGCCAGGGAGGTGAACGGGTTGCGCATGCAGATGAGCCCCGCGATCGTCACCATCACCCCGAGGACCACGAGCAGGGCCCGCACCCACGTCTCCAGCCCCGGCGCCGCCACCCCCAGCAGGATCCGCCGGATCCCGGTGACGAGCAGCTGGGCCCCGAAGAGCACCGCCACGACGACCAAGGTCACCCCCGGCCAGGCGATGGCCGCGACCCCCAGGACGACGCTGCACACGCCGACGACCACCCCGGCCCAGCCGAGCCGTCGGCGCAGCTCGGGTGTCAGCCCGGGGACCAGGCCGGGCGGCGCCTCGGACGACCCGGGCAGGGAGGACGGTGAGGACTCGGACATGGCGGCCCCTTCGCTGCAGCACGGTGACCGGCGTCCCTCGTCGCCGCACGAGTAGCGTGCGCGTGTCCGGTCGACGCCGTCAATCCCCTTGTCGGGAAACGCCTCGCGAACGGGGAGCGCTGTGCGCGCGTGCCGCCGGCGGTCGCCAGACGTGGAAGGCGGCGGCGAGGACGAGGGTCCAGGTGACCCCCACGGCATACCCGGCCACGACGTCGGAGACGAAGTGGGCCGCCAGCGCGACGCGGGAGAAGCCGATGAGCAGGGTCGCCCCGACCGCCACCACGACTGCCGCCCGGCGCTGCCAGCCGGCGCGCAGGTGAGGCCACAGCACGAACAGCAGCACGGTGAAGCCGGTCGCGGCTGCCTGCGCGTGGCCGCTGGGGAAGCTCTGCCCCGGCGGGTGGATGAAGGGGTGCGCGACCACTGGCCGGTGGCGGTGGACGACGTCCTTGAGGGCCGTGTTGAGCAGTGAGGACCCGGCGTTGGCGACGAGGACGAACACGGCGACCCGCACGCGGCGCCGCCACAGCAGCCACACGACGAGCACGACAGAGACGACCTGCCAGCCGAGTCCGCCGGCGACGGCGCTCACGGCCTCCATGACGGACGTGAACGCCGGGTGCCCGAGGGCGAAGCGGTGCAGCCCGTCGCGTGCCCCGTCGTCCAGCTCCAGCAGTGGCGACCACTTCGTCTCGACCCACAGCAGCAGGAGCAGGACCGGCAGCGAGCCGACCGCGACGGAGAGCCCTGCTGTCGCCGCGCGCAGTGCCAGCTGCCGGTCGACCTCGTCAGCGCCGCTGCCGCGCCCGGTGCCCGACGTCGCCACGGCGTTCCTCATGCCGGCTCCCCGGGCTCCTGCCGGGACTCGCTGCGGCGCTTGCGCACCAGGTGCACCGCGTATGCCGCGAGCGCGAGCGCCAGCACGACGAGGGCGCCGTCGTTGCCCATGGTCGACTCGACCTTGGCGTACGACGCGCCGGCGAGGTACCCCGCCACGACCACCGCGACCCCCCAGGCGAGCCCACCGGCGGCGTTGAAGAGGAGGAACCGGCGGTACGGCATACGGGCGGTGCCGGCGAGGGCGGGCATGACGGCACGGAAGAACGCCACCCAGCGGCCCAGGAAGACGGCCGAGCCACCGCGGCGGGCGAGGAAGTCCTGGGCGTCGTCGAGCCGCTGGCGTCGCTTGTCGAGCACCGACCAGCGCAGGATGCGCGGCCCGACCTGCCGACCCACCTCGTAGCCGACGCTGTCGCCCACGATGGCTGCCAGCACCACCGTCACCACCACGGCGGCGAGCGGCGCGTGGCCCAGGCGGGCGGCGACGCCGGCCAGCACCGCGGCGGTCTCACCGGGCAGCACGAACCCGACGAACAGCGCGTCCTCGGCGAACACCACCGCAGCGGCGATCGCCAGGACCACCCACGTCGGGGCGTCCAGGATGTGGTGGACGAAGCTGCCCATCAGCCCACCCGGTCCGACGGGGCCAGCGGCGTGCCCTGCGCGGTCGCGGCGCCGGGGGGCGGCGAGGGCGCGGCACCGGGGGCCGGCGAGGGCGCCGGGACGGCCGGCGGGGGCAGTTCGTTCACGTGGGACCTCCTGGAGGAGCCTGCCCGCGCGGTCGGACGAAGCCGTGTCATCAGCCGCGGCCGGTGTGCTGCCATCCTCCGTCGGGCCTCTTCTGCGGCACCCCGGACGCGGTCACGACCGGAACGGTCGTTCCTCCCATTCTGGGGCGGTCGGGACGACGTCGCACGTCCGTCGACCCAGGCCCGCGGGGTGGGTGACCTGGATGTTTGAGCTCCTGGACCGCTGGGCAGGGACCGGGGGTCGCGGCCCTCGGCCAGGTTCCTCCCTCCCCCCGGGCCGATGCCTGCCGGGGGCCGCGGCCGAGGTCTGCGGCCTGCGCGAATCCTCGATCGGTCTACGGGGTCGTGGCCCGCGGCGCCGCCGTGGAACCACCCGCGGCGGCGCCGTCCGACCCCGGCCGGGTGGTCTCGTCGGCCCGCGTCAGGTCGGACAGGACGCTGTCCTCCGCGAGGGGGTCGACCCAGCCGGGAGGCGGTGGCGGGTCGTGGGGGAGTGGTGGACGTGGGTCCGCGACGTCCGGGCGGCCGGGCGTGGGGTCAGCCATGGCGCAGGTCGGCTCCCTCGCCGGTCGACCTGGCGGTCGCCAGGGGGCCGGCGTTCGAGCGTGGCGCCTCGTGGAGGGCCCAGGTCTCCAGGAGCTGCAGGGCGTGCATGAGCAGGAGGGCTCCCAACGGGAGCGTCAGGGTCACGAAGATCATCGGGCACGCACCAGGGTGGAAGGAGCAGAGCGGGGCGGCCAGGGCGGAACCAGCGGTGGCAGCAGGGTGGCCGAGGACAGGCGCCGCGGTGAGGGGATGGCGGCGCCTGCCCGGCCCGGGGCCACGGTCCGCCGGCCCCCCGGCAACAGCGGACCGTGGCGCATCCGCGGCCTACCTCAGAGGCCCAGGCCCGTGAGGAGGCGGTTCAGCAGGGCGGAGATCCCGGTGAGGGGGCCGTTGTTGTCCAGCAGCCCCGCCACGGCGCACAGCAGGTTGCCCAGGAGGTTGCCGGCACCCGGGACCGCGGTGACGTCGAGGTTCACCGGCGCGAGGTCGACGACCAGGCCGAGCAGGTCGAGGTGGATGGCCCCGAGGTCGAGCGTCAGGATCGAGCACCCGTTCGTGGTCGCCAGGTTCTGCACCGGTGCGGTGAAGGTGGTGCCCCCTGCCGGGATGCCGGTGCCCGTGATGGTGCCGCTCATCATGAGGACGCCGTTGACGACGCTGGTCGACAGGTTGCTCAGCTGGCCGGTGAAGGCCGTGCCGTCGGCGAGGGTGCCTGTCACCGGGAGCGTGGTCGCCGCCGGGACGGCTGCGGAGGCGGCCTGCGGTGCGGGGGCGGCGTTCGCGGTGGCGGCGGGGACGAGGCCCAACGCCCCGGCGAGGACGACGGCGGTGCTGGTTCCGACGAGCTTGGTTCGTAGCATCATGCGGGTCTCACTCCTCGTGCTGGGAAGCCCATCGTGTGGGCCGTACGAGGGTGATGAGTCCGCGGCAGCCGTGACGTGACGCGGAGGTCCCGGCGCGGGTCAGGCTCCGCACCAGTGGGCGCCTCGGAAATCGACGCGCCCGGCCCGCGTCATGCGCCGGGGGGATCGGCGTCCGGGCCGTCGGCGTGCTCGGCAGGCTGGCCGGGAGGTGCGCCGCCCGTGCGGGCCCGCTGCACCAGGTCCACCGTGGCCAGCACCTCGAGGAGGAACTCCGACGCGGCCGTGGCGATGCTGCGGACCTCCCCGCCGGGGGACTGCTCGAGCACCTCGGTGAGCACGTCGTGGTGGACGTGGGCCAGGTCGAGCACGCTGACCCCGTCCTCGACCGCCCGGTGCCCGAGCTCGTACCCGGCTGCGAGCGCCGCCTCGCTGCGGCGCGGCAGGTACCGCAGGAACGCGGCGCGGTAGTCGCGGGCCAGCGACTCGGCATACACGCGCTCACGCCCCGTCGTCGCGCACGGCGGTGGGCACGGGACGCCCGGTGGCCTCGGCCAGGTAGGCCAGGCCCTCCTCGAGGTCGAGGGCCGTCGGGACGTTCCCCGTGCCCATGCCGAGCTGGACCATGGCGAACGCCACGTCCGGCTGGATCCCGACGATGACGGTGACCGCGCCTCGCAGGCGCGCCATCTCCGCGATGGTGCGCAGGGTCCGGGCGCCGAAGCTGTCGAGCACGTCCAGGGCGGCCACGTCGATGATGACGCCGCGGGACCGGTGCTCCCCGATCGCGGCGATGAGGTCGGACCGGAACCGGAGCATCTCGGTGTCGTCCAGGGCAGTGTGGATCGACGCGACCAGGGTGTGTCCCTGTCGCAGGATCGAGACGAGTGCCGGTCCGGAGCTCACGAGCCCGTTGTCACGTCCTTCCGCGTCACGGAGTACCCGAGCAGCCGCTCTGCCTCCTCGAGCCCTCCTTGCAGGTCACCGATGGTGTTCATCTTGCTGAGGTCCACGCCGAGCGTCACGAGCGTCTGCGCGATCGTCGGCGACAGTCCCGTGATGATGACGCTCGCGCCCATGAGCCGTGACGCGTCGACCGTCTGCACGAGGTGGTTCGCCACGGTGTGGTCGACGTCCGGGGCGCCGGTGATGTCGATGACGACGACCTTGGCGCGGTGCGTGCGTATGCCGGCGAGCAGCTGCTCGGTGAGCTGGCGGGCCCGCTGCTGGTCCAGGACCCCGATGATGGGCAGGATCAGCAGGCGCTCGCGGACCGGGAGCACCGGGGTCGACAGCTCGCGGATCGCGTCCTGCTGCTGCCGGATGACGCGCTCACGCTCCTCCACGAAGCTCACCGCCACCGTGTTGGCGATGCGGTTCGCGGCCGGCTCGTACGCGTCGAGGACCGAGTTCAGGAGCCCGAAGTCGCGCTGGTACTTCTCGAACAGCGACCGGGCCAGCACGTCGCGCAGGAGCAGCACGATTCCGACGACCTCGTGCGTCTCCACGCCCCGGGGGATGATCCGCTCGGACAGGTCACGCGCGTAGTGCTGCAGGGCCTCCACGCTTCCCGTCTCGAGCACCTCGACGTAGTTGTCGTAGACCGACGTGGTCTCGGCCGCCATCTCCTGCGGGGTCATCGCCTCGAGGAGGTGGGCCTCGCGGATCCGGGACGCCCACTCGTCGCGCAGCTTCGCCCGGTGCTCGCGCAGGTGCGCCACGAGCTGGGGCAGCAGCTGCGTGCCGTCCCCGTGCTCGCCGTCGCCGACCTGCCGGTCCTCGTCGCGCCGGTCGCGCCCGGTGTCCCTCTCGGTGTCCATCGTCATCCTCTCTCGAACCACTTGGTCATGCTCACGGTCGTGCCACGCCCCGGCTCGCTGGCGATGCTGAACTCGTCCATCAGCCTGCGGGCCCCCGGCAGCCCCAGGCCGAGGCCGTCGTAGGTGCTGTAGCCGTCGGCCAGGGCCTGCTCGACGTCGCTGATGCCCGGACCGGTGTCGCGCGCCACGACCCGGATGCCGCGCCGGGGCGAGTCGAGCAGCTCGACGACGATCTCGCCGCCGTCGGTGAACCGGACGATGTTGCGGGCGATCTCCGAGACCGCCGTCGCCAGGACGGTGAGGTCGGACCCGGTGAAGCCGGCCCGTGCGGCGAGCTCACGGGCCGCCTGGCGTGCCGCGACGACGTCGGGGTCGGCCCCGATGGGCACGCGCACCTCGTCGTCGCGGGCCGGTCCCCGCCCGAGCAGGGGCTGGCTGAGCCGGGCGCACAGCTCGCACTCGAGCAGGTGCCGTGCCGCGTCGACCTCGCGCTGCCGGCGACGGTCCGCCCCCGACAGCGAGAGCAGGACGGGGCGGCACTGCTCGGTCGGCGGCTCGGTGTGCTCGAGCGCCAGGAGGTACTCGACCCGCAGCCGCGCCCTGGTCCGCTTGAGCTGCGCGGCCACCGCGCCCGCGGTCGAGCCGGACTCCTCGGCCAGGCTGTGCGTGTCCTGGCCGGAGACCTCGTGGGCGAGCAGCACCTGGCGCTCGCGCGCGGTGAGCCGCTCCAGCGCGACGTTGACGGCCTCCTGCTCCTCGGAGGCGACGACCAGCTCGTCGGGGGCGTCGGGCTCGGTGGGGTCGTGCACGCGGTGCCGGTTGCGGGCGGCCCGGTCGTCCTGGCGCCACATCGACGCGACGACGTTGCGTGCGGTGGCGATGGCGTAGGGCTCGAGCATCCCCGGCTCGATCCGGTCCTCGGCGGCCAGCACGCGGACGAGGACCTCCTGGACGAGGTCGTCCGCCTGCGGGTGGGCGCCGACCCTGGCCCGGACGATTCGGCGCACCATCGGGATGAGGCCCGCGACGTCGCCCGCGCCTCCCTCGTCCTGCGGCGGTGGTGCCGCCTCGGCCGTGGCCACGTCGCGACCCTACGCCCCTGCGCGGAATTCGCACCCCCGCTGACCTGCGGTTTCGCCCCCGGGAAGGCTCCGAGTCGGTCCACCGGGGCCGGATGCCGGGGTGCGGTGGGCCGGGCGCGCCCGTCGGCGTCAGCCGAAGAGGGTGCCCTCGCTGATCGCCTCCGCGTCGGCGCGAAGGCTGCGCTCGTCGACGACGAAGCCCTCGGCCTCGCGGGCCGCGATGCCGGCCCGCAGCGCGGCATACACCTGCTCTGGCGGCACACCGGCCATCGTGTCGCGCACCTCGCGCAGGACGGCCCGCAGCGTCGCGTTGGCGGCGTCGAGCCGCGCGACGTCCTCGTCCTCGAGCATCATCGGCGCGCTCCCGGGGGCGAACTCGAAGCGCGTCACGGCAGCCCGGTCAGACCCAGCTCGGGAACCACATGCGCAGCGACCACTGGCTCTGCGGGATGACCTGCGCGGTGTAGATCGGCCAGAAGAACGCGAACAGCGCCAAGGTCAGCAGGCAGTAGGCACCCACGAGGTAGAGGCCGACCTCCCGCCGCCGCCACGAGTCGGTGCGCCTGCCCAGGACGAGGCCGAGGACGAAGACGACCCCGAAGATGATCCACGGCTCGAACGCGACCGTGTAGAAGGAGTAGATGGTCCGCTCCTCGAGGCCGAACCACGGCAGGTAGCCACCGGCCAGGCCCGCGAGGATCGCGCCCGCCCGCCAGTCGCGGTGGAACAGCCAGTAGAAGAGCAGGACCACGATGGCGACCGCGCCCAGCCACCACACCGACACGGTCCCGATGGACGTGATCGCCTTGCTGCACTGGGCGACCGCGCACCCGTCCTGCCCCTGCTTCGGCCCCTCGTAGAAGAAGGACGTCGGCCGGCCCTGGACGACCCACGACCACGGGTTGGTCTTGTACGGGTGGTTGTCGTGCAGGTTGACGTGGAAGGTGTAGATCTCCTGGTGGTACTGCCACAGCGAGCGCAGCGCCGGCGGCATCCACTGCACGCCCTGGCCCGGGTTCTGCACGGCCCACTGCCGGTCGTAGCCGCCCGAGGAGCGGAACCAGCCGACCCAGGACACGAGGTAGGTCGCCACCGCGGAACCGCACATCACGACCGCGGCGTACAGGCCGTCGCGCACGACCGCGCCCGCGAACCAGTGCCGCACCCCGGCGGCCCGCCGGGCCCCCAGGTCCCAGAACACCGTCATCAGGCCGAAGGCGACGAGGAAGAACAGCCCGGACCACTTGGTGCCGGCGCACAGGCCCAGGCTGATGCCGGCCACCCAGCGCCACGGCCGCCAGCCGAGCCACGGCCCCTGACCGGTCGCCAGCTCGCGCACCGACATGCCCGCGACCTTCTCGGCGAGGATCGCCCGGGAGCGGTCGCGGTCGATGAGCAGCGCGCAGAACGCCGCCAGCGCCCAGAACATGACGATGAGGTCGAGCAGCCCGGTGCGCGACTGCACGAAGTGGTGGCCCTCGAAGGCCACGAGGAACGCCGCGATCGTGCCCAGCAGCGAGGACCCGAACAGCCGTCGCGCCGCGCGCCCGACCATGAGGATCGACAGCGTCCCCAGCACGCAGACCGAGAACCGCCAGCCCCACGAGGAGGTCTGGCCGAACAGCTGTTCGCCCACGGCGATGATCCACTTGCCGACGGGCGGGTGGACGACGAGGTCGCCCTGGGTGCCGAAGACGTCGGGCGTGCCGTTGGTGAAGAGCTCGTCCGGCTTCTTGATCGTGTCGGGCACGCGCATCTCGACGCCGTACTCCAGCATCGAGACGCCCTGCTTCACGTAGTACGTCTCGTCGAAGACCAGCTGGTGCGGCCGGTCGAGCGACCAGAACCGCAGGATGCCACCCACGACGGCGAAGAACAGCGGCCCGAGCCACCCCCAGAGGGTGTCGGTGGGCCGGAACCCGAGCAGGCGGGATCGCAGCTGGTCCACCCGGGTCATGCGCGTCATCGTATGCAACGGGTCCCGGCCCACCCTGACAGGATGGCCGGGTGAGCCCCGACCCCGGCGTCCTCGTCCTCGCCGCGACCCCGATCGGCGACCCCCGCGACGCGGCACCGCGCCTGGCGCAGGAGCTGGCCGGGGCCGACGTCGTCGCCGCGGAGGACACCCGCCGGCTGCGCCGGCTCTGCGCCGAGCTGGGCGTGTCGCCCGGCGGGGCGGTCCTCAGCTACCACGAGCACAACGAGGCGTCCCGCACGCCCGAGCTGGTCGAGCGGCTCGTCGCCGGCGAGCGCGTGGTCGTCGTGACCGACGCCGGTATGCCGTCCGTATCCGACCCCGGGTACCGGCTCGTGGGCGCCGCGGTGGCTGCCGGCGTGCGGGTCACCTGCGTGCCCGGGCCGAGCGCGGTGCTCATGGCGCTCGCGGTGTCGGGGCTGCCGGTGGACCGGTTCTGCTTCGAGGGGTTCCTGCCGCGCAAGGCGGGGGAGCGCGGGCGCACGCTCGCGGGCCTCGCCGACGAGCGGCGCACGATGGTGTTCTTCGAGGCGCCGCACCGGATCGACGCGACGCTGGCGGCGATGGCCGAGGCGTTCGGCGCCGACCGTCCGGCCGCGGTCTGCCGCGAGCTGACCAAGACCTACGAGGAGGTCCGCCGCGGCGGCCTCGCCGAGCTCGCCGAGTGGGCGGCCGAGGGTGTCCGCGGCGAGATCACCGTCGTCGTCGGCGGCGCGACCGCGGCGGCGACCAGCGTCGAGGAGGCGCTGCCCGGCATACGGGCACGCGTGGAGGCGGGGGAACGGCTCAAGGACGTGTGCGCCGACGTCGCGGCAGCCACCGGACTGTCGAAGAAGGCGCTCTACGACGCTGCCGTCAGGTGAGGAAGCCGAGGTGGTCCTTCAGAAGGGCGTAGCCCACGAAGGCCACCACGTCGAGCAGGGTGTGCGCGACGACGAGCGGTCCCACGCGCCGGGTGCGGGTGTAGACGAACCCGAACAGCAGCCCCATCACGAGGTTGCCGACGAACCCGCCGAAGCCCTGGTACAGGTGGTACGAGCCACGCACCACGGCTGACACGAGCATCACCACCGGCAGCGACCACCCCGCCCGCAGCCACCGCGTGTAGAGGTAGCCGATCATCACGACCTCCTCCAGCACCGCGTTCTGCGCCGCGGCGAGGACGAGCACGGGCACCGTCCACCAGTGGTCCGACAGGTTGGCGGCGGCGACGGTCGTGTTGAACCCCAGCGCCTTCGCCGCGGCGTACAGGCCCAGACCGGGTATGCCGACCACGGCCGCGAGCGCCGCACCGCGCCACAGGTCGCGGGCGGGCTCGCGCAGGTCGAACCCGATGGCGTGCCGCGCGTCGGCGCGGTCGCGGGTGAGCAGGTGCAGGGCGAGGACGACCGGCACGAGCGCGACGACGATGCCGACGAGCTGGTAGGTCAGGTCGAGCCATGGCCGGTCCGGGGTCACCGAGGAGTTCATGGCGGTCGTCTGCTGGTTGAGCGCCTTGTGCTGGGTGAGCTTGTCGACCAGCGACAGCAGCGACCACACCGCGGAGGCCCCGAGGCTGACCCCGAGCACGAGCACGGTCTCGGTGACGAGCGTGCGCGGCCTGGCGCGGGTCCCTGCAGCGTCCACGGTCACAGCGGGAGGGTAACCCGCGGAAATCCGGTGGACCCGCGCGCGGCCACCTGTCTACCGTTGCCGCCGTGGACCTCTCCTGAGCAGCCGAGCCCCTGACCCCCGCGCCGGGTCCTCCCTCGACCTCAGGATGTGCATGTCCACCACCCTCACCGTCTCCGACCTCGACGTGGCCTTCGGTGCCCGTCCGCTGTTCTCCGGACTCGACCTCGTCGTCGCCGACGGGGACGTCACCGCCGTCGTCGGGCCCAACGGCTCGGGCAAGTCGACCCTGCTGCGCGTGCTCGTCGGCGAGCTGCCGGTCGAGCGAGGCAGCGTCCGCCTCGCGCCCGGCGACGCGACGATCGCCTGGCTGCCCCAGGTGCTGCCCGACCCGACCGAGACGCTCCTGGCCTACGCGCGGCGCCGCACCGGTGTGGCGGCGGCCGACCGCGAGCTCGAGTCGGCAGCTGCCGCGATGGCGACCGGCGCGCCGGGCGCGGACGACCGGTATGCCGTGGCGCTCGAGCGCTGGCTGGCCCTCGGCGCCGCGGACCTCGACGAGCGCCTGCCGGAGGTCGCGGAGCGCGTCGGCCTCGCCGTCGACCCCGGGCGCGCCCTGGGCAGCCTGTCGGGTGGGCAGGCGGCCCGGGCGTCGCTGGTCGCGGTGCTGCTCAGCCGGTACGACGTGCTGCTGCTCGACGAGCCGACGAACGACCTCGACCGCCGCGGGACCGAGCTCATGACCGACTTCGTCCTCGGGCACGGCGGCCCGGTCCTGGTCGCCAGCCACGACCGCGCCTTCCTCGACGACGTCGCCACCGACGTCCTCGAGCTCGACCTGCACCAGCAGCGGGTGAACCGGTACGCCGGGGGCTGGACCGACTACGTACGCCAGCGCGACCTCGCCCGGCGGCAGGCCTGGCAGGAGTACGAGGAGTACGCCGGTGCCCGGGACGGCCTGCTCGCCCAGGCGCGCCAGCGGCAGGGCTGGGCCGACCGGGGGCGCGCCTCGGTCACGCGGGCGACCGTGACGCGCAGCGAGGCCGACAAGTTCATCCGGGAGAAGCACCGGGCCCGGGCCGACCGCCAGCTGGCCAAGGCTGCCCGGGCCACCCGGGCGGTCGAGCGGCTCGACGTGGTGGAGCAGCCGCGCAAGGAGTGGCAGCTGCGCTACGCGCTGACCGAGGGGCCGCCGTCGTCGGACGTCGTCGCGAGCCTGGCGGGCGCGGTGGTCGAGCGAGAGGGGTTCCGGCTCGGGCCGGTGGACCTGTCGCTCGGCCGGGGCGACCGCGTCGCCGTGACCGGTGACAACGGCAGCGGGAAGACCACGATGCTCTCCGCGCTCTTCGGTGAGCTGCCGCTCACTGCAGGGAGGCAGTCCCTCGGGGCGCGGGTGCAGCTCGGGGTGCTCGACCAGGGCCGCTCGCTGCTCGACAGCGACACCGGCGTCGTCGACGTGGTGCGAGCCGCCCTCGCCCCCGACCGGCGGACCGGGCGCGAGCGGGAGCCGGGGGAGGTCCGCACGCTGCTGGCGAAGTTCGGGCTGGGACCGCAGCACGTCGGTCGCCCGTCGCGGAGCCTGTCGATGGGGGAGCGGACCCGGGCGCTGATGGCGGTCTTCCAGGGCCGGGAGGTCAACACCGTGGTGCTCGACGAGCCGACCAACCACCTCGACGTGGTGGCGATCGAGCAGCTGCAGGACGCGCTGGAGGCGTTCACCGGCACGCTCGTCGTGGTGAGCCACGACGTCGAGCTGGTCGAGTCGCTGGAGCCGACCCACCGCTGGCTCGTCGCGGACGGGCAGGTGCGGGTCGAGGCGCTCTGAGCGTCGCCGCGCCGCTCGTCAGGAGGCGAGGGCCGGTCCGCGACGGCGCCGCCGCCAGCGGCGGACCTTCAGCCAGAGCCAGATGAGCAGCCACCCCAGGGCTACGAGCACGAGCACCACGAGGACCGGCAGGAACACCGCCACCAGGCTGATGCCGACCGACGCGCCGTCCTCCACCGTCGAGACGACGGGCGCGCCGAAGCCGAGGGTGCCCGCGTTGATCGCCGGGCGCGCGGCCATCTTCCCGGTGTGGACGAGGCCGGAGACCAGGATCCCCAGGACCACCCCCACGAACGGGTGGTCGGCCATCCAGGTGGAGTGGTCGAGGTCCGAGGCGGCCGAGGTCGCGGCGAAGATGAGGCCGCCCATGCTCGGCCGGATGAAGGTCTGGATGGCGTCGTTGACCGAGTCGACCGCCGGGACCTTGTCGAGCACCACCTCGGCGAGCAGCAGCACCGCGCCGATGCCGATGGCCCACCACGACTCGATCCACGCGTACGACTGCGGCAGCGTGATCACGTCGGTGAAGCGCGCGACGAGGGCGACGATCAGGAACGGGATGTAGGCGTTGAGCCCGGCAGCGGCCGACAGCCCGGCGCCGGTCAGTGTGGCGATCATGCGGAGACCTCCCGTGGGCGCGTCGCGCCCGATGCGGACATGTCTACTCGACGGTGGTCCCGGGCGCTCGGTTCCGGTGGCTGGAGCCGCACACCACCGCGAACCGAGACCAACGAGACCTTTGCGGAGACATGCCGCGGCAAACGTCAAGAAATCGTCAAACCTGCCACCAGCCTGCGTCGTCCTCGCCATCCTGAGTTCGTCCTGACGGACCACGACCCCTGAGCGGTCCTCTGCGGGCGGCGCGCGCCGGCTCCTGCCCGATCCAGCTCGACCCGTACCACGAAGTTCGGAGGATTCGTCATGCAGATCAGCAAGCGCGGCGCCGCAGTGGCCGCCGCAGTCGTCGTCGGCGTCGGGGCCACGGGAGGCACGGCCTGGGCGGCCGGCCTCATCCCGGGCGCGGACGGCGTCATCAACGCCTGTTACAACTCCACCAACGGCAACCTGCGCGTCGTGCCGCAGGGCCAGAAGTGCCGCACGCACGAGAAGGTCCTGTCCTGGAACCAGACCGGACCACAGGGGCCGGCCGGGCCGCAGGGCGCCACGGGGCCTCAGGGACCGGCGGGACCTGCCGGCGCCACAGGTGCCACCGGCCCGCAGGGACCGGCGGGCAAGGACGCGCCGAAGACCTTCGCCGGTGAGTTCCTCGGCTCGACCGGGGCGATCTGGTCCGGGACCGGCACCTTCACGGTCACGCACAACGGGCCGGGCAGCTGGTCGATCACCATCCCGCCGGGCACGTTCCCGTCGGGCGCAGGCGTCGGCAACGGCTGTCCCATCCCGATGGTGCAGGCGCTCGTCCCCGGCGGGCCAATGATCATCGACCAGAACCTGTGCGGGCCCCTCACCGGTGACGGCAGCGTCCGGCTGGACGTGCGCAGCGCCGACGGCAGCGACAACCACTACGTGAGCTTCGTGGTGACCGCGGTCGGCTGACGCCCGACACGGACCGGGGCCGCGTGCGCTGCGCACGCGGCCCCGATGCCTTTCTCCTGCGCGGGTTCCCGGCCCGGGCCCGCCCCCGCCTCAGGCCTCGACCGGCTCGGTGCCGTCGACCGGCACGGTCTTGCGGGCCACGATCCGGCCGAGCACGGCATACCCGACGAGGAGGTGCGCCGCACCGACCCAGCGGGCCACGCCCGGGCCGAGGATGCCCAGGGTCGGGACGGTGACGACCGCCCAGCTCTCGGCGACCATCGGGTAGAACCGCGACAGGCCCTTCCACCGACCGGCGACCGCGATGCGGATGCCGATCAGGAACATCCCGAGCATCGACAGCGGCCAGAACATGTCGATCGCGAGCGAGACCGGGTTGTCGAGGTTCGTGATGCCGAAGAAGTCCGACAGCGTCGAGACGATCGCGACCGACAGGGCCACTGTCTCGGCACGCAGCACGAACCGCGCCAGCCTGCCGTCGCCGATCGCGTTGGTGCGCCACAGGACCCGCAGCAGGGCGAGCACGCCGAGCTGGAAGAGGAGGGCGCCGGCGTTGTGGCCGTACTGGCCGCCGGGGCCGTCGTTCTCGAAGCCGAACGCGGCGATCATGGCGGCCCAGGCGACGGCGCCGACGGTGAGCATCGTGCCGTGCCGCAGGTAGGGCCGGTCGACCGGCGGAGGGGTGGTGGCGTGCTGGCCGGAGCGGACGTCGGACCGGGCCGGGGCCGGGGTCTGGGTGAGTGCCATGGCGTTTCCTTCGCTGGTGGGTGGCACCCGGGTGGTGCCGTTGCCGGAACTCTCCGGCGCCCGGCGACCCGGGCGGCAGGGCGCGGTGTCCCGACCTGCGTCCCGTTCCGGTGTCCCGTCGGGACGGGACACCGATCCCCTGACACCGGGACACGCCCGCGGGCACACTGGCGCCGTGACCGCCCACGCCGTCAGCCCGCCCGCGCCCGCGCTGCGCCGCAGCGCCGTCGCGGTGCCGGTGCTGCTGGGGGTCGTCCTCGTGGTGCTGGTCGTCGTCACCGGAGTGCTCGACGCCGCCGTCACCGACGCCGACCGGGCGCTGTACGCCTCCGACCGTGGCCTCTCCTCCGCACTCGTCGGCGCTCTGGTCGGGGCGTGCGGCGCGGTGATCGTCGCGCACCGGCCGCGTCACCTCGTGGGCCTCGGGCTCGCGGCGACCGGCCTCTTCTGGGCCGCCGACGGGCTGTGCTCCGCGTATGCCGTGTGGGGCCTGCGCCAGGACCCCGTGCCGCCGCTCGTGGGGCCGTCGTACTGGTTCGTGTCCGAGGCCGGGTCCCTGCTCCTGGTGGCGCTGCCCGTGCTGCTGGTGCTCTACCCCACCGGCCGGCTGCCGGAGGGCCGGTGGCGGCCGGTCGCCGTCGCGGCGGTCGGCATGTCGCTGGTCCTGCCCCTCGTGCTCATGCTCGCGCCCGACCGGGCCGTCTACGAGGACCGGCTGTTCGCGGAGGTCGTCCGGCTGCTGCCGCAGCTGGCGGTGCCCGTGTCGGTCGAGGTCGCCCAGGCGGCGCTGCGGGTGGCGCAGGTCGTCACGCTCGCGGCGCTGCCGCTGTCCGCGGCGGTCGTGTTCGCCCGGCACTCCCGGGCGCAGGGTGTCGAGCGCACGCAGCTGCGCTGGCTGCTCTGGGCCGCCCTCGTCTGCCTGCTGGCGGGCGGAGTCACGCTGCTGGACGTCGGCGGCCCGGCAGGGTTGGCCGCGCTCGTCACCGCGCTCGTGGTCACCAGTGCCTCGGTCGTGATCGGGGTGGTGCGGCCGCAGACCGGTGACGTCGACGCCCTCGTCGGCGGCACCCTCGTCTACGGCGGCATCGCGGTGGCGTTCGTCGCCCTCGACCTGCTCGTCCTCGCCGGCGCCAGTGCGCTGCTGGGGGACCGGTTCCAGGAGCGGCAGGTGACGGTGCTCGTCCTGGTCCTGGCCGTCGCGGCATACGGGCCACTGCGCTCCTGGCTCACCGGGCAGGTGCGGCGCCGGCTCCTCGGCCGCCGCGGTGAGCGGTACGAGGTGGTGTCGGCGCTCGCGGAGCGGCTCGAGGAGTCCGGGGGGCTGGAGGAGCAGCTGCCCATGCTCGCCGGGGCCGTGGCCGAGGCGTTTCGCGTGGCGTACGTGCGGGTCGAGGTGCTCGGGCGTGGCGGCGAGGGGCTCGCCGCGACCCACGGCACGAGCCCGACGCAGACCCGGACCTTCCCGATCTCCTACCGAGGCGAGCGGATCGGCACCCTCGAGCTGCCCGACGGCGGCATCCGGGGGATGCTCTCGCGGCGCGACCAGGCGCTGCTCCTCGACGTGGTCCGACAGGCGGCGATCGCCGTGCGGGCCAGCCTGCTCGCCCGCGAGCTGCAGGAGTCGCGCGAGCAGCTGGTGCTCGCCCGGGAGGAGGACCGGCGCCGGATCAGGCGCGACCTGCACGACGGCCTCGGCCCGGTGCTCGGTGGGGTGGCGATGCGGCTCGACGCGGCGGGCAACGCCGTGGCCACGGACCCGCAGACCGCGCACCGGCTCGTCGTGCAGTCGCGGGCCGAGATCACCGAGGCGCTCGCCGACGTCCGCCGGCTCGTCCACGGCCTGCGGCCGCCGGCCCTGGACGACCTGGGCCTGCTCGCGGCGGTGGAGCAGCAGGCGGAGCGGGTGCGGTCGGGTGGCCTCTCCGTCGTCGTCGACGCCGACCCCGCGGCGCTGGTGGACCTGCCCGCGGCCGTGGAGGTCGCGGCATACCGGATCGTCTCGGAGGCGCTGGCCAACGTGGCCCGCCACGCGGGCGCGGACTCGGCCACGGTGCGGCTCGCCACGGGCCCCGCGGACCTGGCGGTCGAGGTGGCCGACGACGGGCGCGGGATCGCCGAGGACGTCGTGGCCGGCGTCGGGCTGCGGTCGCTGCGGGAGCGGGTCGACGAGCTGGGTGGACGGTACGAGGTGGTGTGCCCGCCCGGCGGCGGCACCACAGTCCGGGCGTGGCTGCCCGTCGGACAGGGAGCGGCATGAGCGAGGACGGCACGGCAGGGAGCGGCGGAGCGGGGGCCCGGATCCGGGTCCTGATCGCGGACGACCACCCCGTGTTCCGGGACGGGCTGGCGACCCTGCTCGAGCCCCACCCCGACATCGAGGTGGTGGCCCGGGCGGCGGACGGGGCCGAGGCGGTGGCGCTGGCGGCCGAGCACCGGCCCGACGTGGTCGTCATGGACATCCAGATGCCCGAGGTGAACGGCATCGAGGCGACGCGCCGGGTGCTGGCGGCCGACCCGTCCATCGGCGTGCTCGTCTTCACCATGGGCGAGGACGACGGGACCCTGCTGTCGGCGATGCGGGCCGGCGCGCGCGGCTACCTCGTCAAGGGGGCGTCCCAGGAGGAGGTCACCCGCGCGATCACGGCGGTCCACGCGGGTGGGGTCGTCTTCGGGGCGTCGCTGGCGTCGCGGATCGGGGAGCTGCTCTCGCCGTCGCCGGCCCGGACGGCGACGGAGTTCCCCATGCTCACCGAGCGCGAGCGGGAGGTGCTCGACCTCATCGCGGCCGGCCGGTCGAACGCGCAGATCGCCGCCGAGCTGTTCCTGGCCCCCAAGACCGTGCGCAACAACGTCTCCGCGATCCTGTCCAAGCTGCAGGCCACCGACCGCGCCGAGGTGATCATCCGCGCCCGGGACGCCGGGCTGGGCCAGCGCGGCTGAGGACCCGAGGCGGCACCGGCGGTCAGCGACCTCAGCGGGCGGCCCGCGACGAGGACTGGGCGTGGTGCACGTGTGCTGTGCGTTGCCCCACGGGCCGGGGCAACGCAGAGTGCCGGCACCCAGCGCCTCCTGCCTCCGGGCCCGCCACCGAAACCGGTTTGGTGGCCACCCATAGGATTCCCCGCATGAGCTCTCCTATCCGCTCAGGCTCCTCGGCCTTCCGGGCCTCGCTCCTTCGTCGCTCGTGTCCTCAGGACGTCGTCGCATGAGCAAGGTCCTCTCCGCCGTCGCCTGGCCGTACGCCAACGGCCCGCGGCACCTCGGCCACGTGGCGGGGTTCGCCGTGCCCTCCGACGTCTTCAGCCGGTACATGCGGATGGCGGGCCACGACGTGCTCATGGTCAGCGGCTCCGACGAGCACGGCACCCCGATCCTCGTCCAGGCCGACAAGGAGGGGATCACCGCACGCGAGTTCGTCGACCGCAACCACGCGGTCATCGCTGGCGAGCTCACCGACCTCGGCTGCTCCTACGACCTGTACACGCGCACCACGACGGCCAACCACTACGCCGTCGCGCAGGAGCTGTTCACCCAGGTCTGGAAGAACGGCTACATGGTCGAGCAGACGACCCGTGGCGCGATCTCCCCGTCGACCGGCCGCACGCTGCCCGACCGCTACATCGAGGGCACCTGCCCGATCTGCGGCTACGCCGAGGCGCGCGGCGACCAGTGCGACAACTGCGGCAACCAGCTCGAGCCGACCGACCTCATCAACCCCAGGAGCAAGATCAACGGGGAGACGCCGGAGTTCATCGAGACCCAGCACTTCTTCCTCGACCTGCCCGCGCTCGCCGACGCGCTGCGCGAGTGGCTCGAGGGCCGCGAGGCGTCGGGCACCTGGCGCCCCAACGTCATCAAGTTCAGCCTCAACATCCTCGACGACATCCGCCCGCGCGCGATGACCCGCGACCTCGACTGGGGCATCCCGGTGCCGCTCGACGGCTGGCGCGACAACCCGAGCAAGCGCCTCTACGTCTGGTTCGACGCCGTCATCGGGTACCTGTCGGCGTCGGTCGAGTGGGCGCGCCGCCTCGGCGAGCCCGAGCGCTGGCGCGAGTGGTGGAACGCCGACGGTGCGCAGGGCGAGCAGCTGTCCTACTACTTCATGGGCAAGGACAACATCACCTTCCACTCCCAGATCTGGCCGGCCGAGCTGCTCGGGTATGCCGGGAAGGGCGACAAGGGCGGGGAGCCGGGCGTCTTCGGCGAGCTGAACCTGCCGACCGAGGTCGTCTCCAGCGAGTACCTCACCATGGAGGGCAAGCAGTTCTCCACGTCGCGCAACTACGTCATCTACATCCGGGACGTGCTCGAGCGGTACGGCCCCGACGCGATCCGCTACTACATCTGCGCCGCCGGTCCCGAGAACCAGGACGCCAACTTCACCTGGGCCGAGTTCGTCCAGCGCAACAACTCCGAGCTCGTCGCCGGCTGGGGCAACCTCGTCAACCGCACGGCCTCGATGGTGGCCAAGAACTTCGGCGAGGTCCCGCAGCCCGCAGCCCTGGAGCCGGTGGACGAGGCCGTCCGGGCTCGGGTGCTCGCGGCGTTCGACACCGTCGGCGACCTGCTGGCACGCCAGCGGGTCAAGGCCGCGGTGGCCGAGGCGATGCGGGTCGTGGGCGACGTCAACAAGTACGTCACCGACACCGAGCCGTTCAAGCTCAAGGGCGAGGACCAGCGCGAGCGGCTGGCGACGGTGCTGCACACCCTCGTCCAGTGCGTGAGCGACCTCAACACGATCTTGGCGCCGTTCCTCCCGCACTCCTCCAACGCGGTGCACCGGGTGCTCGGCGGCGAGGGCGAGTTCATGCCGATGCCGCGGCTGGAGCAGGTGGCCGGCCTCGACCCCGGGGACGCCGACCGCACCTACCCCGTCATCACGGGCGAGTACACCGCCACCCCGCGGTGGGAGTCCCGGCCCGTGGTCGTGGGCGCCCCCGTGGCCAAGCCCACCCCGGTCTTCACCAAGCTCGACGACTCGGTGGTCGAGGAGGAGCTGCGCCGCCTGGCGGGCGACGAACCGACCGACGGCGCCGACACCTCCGCGACGGCCTGAGCGGCCGCGCGGATGGCACCCCAGGACGCTCCCGGTCGCAGCGGCCACGGACGGGTGCCGGACGCGCCCGACCCGCTGCCGATCGCGGTCGTCGACAACCACACGCACCTCGACATCGCCCGCGACGGGGAGCAGCCGCCCGACGTCGCAGCGGCGGTCGCTGCCGCGACGGCGGTCGGCGTCGACCGGCTGGTCCAGATCGGCTGCGACCTCCCCGGTGCACGGTTCACCGTGGACGTCGTCGACCGGCACCCGCAGGTGCTCGGCGGCGTGGCCATCCACCCCAACGAGGCGCCACGGCTGGCCGCGGCCGGGACGCTCGACGCGGCATACCGGGAGATCGAGGAGCTGGCCGCGCACCCGCGCATCCGCGTCGTGGGGGAGACCGGTCTGGACTACTTCCGCACCGGGCCGGAAGGCGTTGGGGTGCAACAGGACTCGTTCCGCTGGCACATCGACCTCGCCAAGCGCCTCGGCAAGGCGCTGCAGATCCACGACCGCGACGCCCACGACGACGTGCTGCGGATCCTGGACGAGGAGGGCGCGCCGGAGCACACGGTCATGCACTGCTTCTCCGGCGACATGGCCGTCGCCCGCGCCTGCGTCGAGCGGGGCTACCACCTGTCGTTCGCCGGCACGGTGACGTTCAAGAACGCCAAGGGCCTGCGCGACGCCCTGTCGATCGTCCCGCTCGACCGCGTCCTGGTCGAGACCGACGCGCCCTACCTGACGCCGTCGCCGTGGCGCGGGGCCACCAACGCGCCCTACCTCGTGCCGCTCACCGTGCGGGCCATGGCGGGCGTGCTCGGGGTCGCCGTGCCGACCCTGTGCGAGGCGCTGAGCGCCAACTCCGAGGCGGTCTACGGCCCCTGGTGACAGGCGCCGCCGACCGGGCCCGGTGAGGGCTCGCAGTCCCGTCGGCACCCTGCCGGGAAGCCGAGGCACACCTCCGAATGCCACGGCTGGAACTTGGCCGAACCCTGAACAAGCCGTTATCGAATTTTGACCTTTGGTCCTGAGGGGGTCATGGTGGACGACTGTTGGCCGGGGTCGGACCACCGGACGACGCGAGCAGGGATGCTCCTCAGCCGCGAAGAAACGGCGTCACGACGAGCATCCCTCGACCCCTGTCCGGGGCCCTACCGGGTACCGGCTGGGGGCGCGACGTCGCGGACCGATGCCCGGGGAGCACGAACTCTGGAGCACTGTGATCACCCGTCCCGTTCGGCGAATCGTCCAAGCCGCGGTCGTGACGACCCTCGTCGCTGGAGCCGTTGGCGTCTCGCACCTCGACAAGTCCGTGACCCTCTCGGTCGACGGCAAGACCTCCACCGTCCACGCCTTCGGCAGCACGGTGGGTGATGTCCTGAAGAAGGAGGACATCACGATCGGCGACCACGACGTCGTCGCCCCCTCCCCGAACAGCCCCCTGTCCGACGGCGAGAAGGTCGTCGTCCGGTACGGCCGCAAGCTGACCGTCACCGTCGACGGGGCCACCCGCGAGTACTGGACCACCGCGACCACCGTCGCCGCGGCCCTCCAGGAGCTCGGCATCCGCGCCGACTCGGCCAAGCTGTCGGCCTCGCGCTCGATGACCCTCGGCCGCCAGGGCCTCACCCTCTCGGTCACCACGCCCAAGGACGTCTCCGTCCGGGCCGACGGCAAGAACCGCACCGAGACCACCACCGCTGCCACCGTCGCCGACGTGCTCTCCGAGCTCGGCATCACCAAGGACGGCGACGACCGCGTCAAGCCCGACCTCACCACGCCCGTCACCAAGGGCATGAAGATCCAGGTGCAGCGCGTCAGCTCGACCGAGGTCGAGGACACCCAGGCGATCGCCGCCCCGGTCACGCGCAAGAGCGACTCGAGCCTCTACAAGGGCCAGACCAAGACCCTGAAGGCGGGTGCCGACGGCGCCAAGCTCGTGACGTACAAGGTCACCAAGGTCGACGGCAAGGTCGAGAGCAAGAAGGTCGTCAGCTCGAAGGTGACCCAGCAGCCCGTGACCCGCGTCGTCGCAGTCGGCACGAAGGCCCGGCCCGCCGTGTCCGCCCCCTCCGCGGGCAACACCTCCGGTGCCGGCCTCAACTTGGCCAACGCCGCCATGTGGGACCGGATCGCCCAGTGCGAGTCCGGTGGCAACTGGCACATCAACACCGGCAACGGCTACTACGGCGGCCTGCAGTTCGACTCCGGCTCGTGGCTGGCCAACGGTGGCGGCGACTTCGCGCCGCGCGCCGACCTGGCCTCCCGCGAGGAGCAGATCACCGTGGCGAACCGGTACTACGCCAAGGCCGGCCTGAGCCCGTGGGGCTGCGCCGGCGCCGCCTGACCGGCTCCCGCGACCGCGCCACGCCCGGCGGCGACCAGCCGCCACCCGCGCAGCGCGACCCGCACCACCGACAGCACCCCGGACCCACGGTCCGGGGTGCTGTCGCACGTCCGCCCGGGTCGGGCCCTAGGCTCGGCGCCATGAGCGACCCGGAGACCAGCGGCTACCTCGGCGCCGCGCAGATCCGGGAGATCGCGGCCTCCCTCGGCGTGCGGCCCACCAAGCAGTGGGGCCAGAACTTCGTCGTCGACGCCAACACCGTCAAGCGCATCGTCCGGCTCGCGGGCGTCGACCCCCAGGACTGCGTCGTCGAGGTCGGCCCCGGCCTGGGGTCGCTGACGCTCGCGCTGCTCCCCGAGGCGGGCCACGTCACCGCGGTCGAGGTCGACCCCACCCTCGCGGCGGCGCTGCCCGACACCGTGGCCCGCCTCGCGCCCGGCCTCGCCGACCGCCTCACCCTCGTCGCGGCCGACGCGATGCAGGTGCGCGAGCTGCCCGACCCGCAGCCCACCGCCCTCGTCGCGAACCTGCCGTACAACGTCTCCGTGCCGGTCGTGCTGTCGTTCCTCGAGGCGTTCCCGACCCTCCGCAGGGTGCTCGTCATGGTCCAGCTCGAGGTCGCCGAGCGGCTGGCGGCGACGCCGGGCTCCAAGGCCTACGGGGTGCCAAGCGTCAAGGCGGCCTGGTACGCCTCGGTGCGGCTGGCGGGGACGGTGCCCCGCAGCGTCTTCTGGCCGGTCCCCAACGTGGACTCGGGGCTGGTCGCGCTCGACCGCAGGCCGGAGCCGCAGGTCCCCGGGGCCACCCGCCGGGAGACGTTCGCCTGCATCGACGCAGCCTTCGCCCAGCGCCGCAAGACACTCCGGGCCGCGCTGGCGGGGTGGGCCGGGTCCGCCCCCCGCGCCGAGGAGTGCCTGCGCGCGGCCGGGATCGACCCGCGGACCCGGGGTGAGCAGCTCGGGGTCGAGCAGTTCGCCGCGATCGCCGCCGCCCGGGCGGCCCTGCCACCGACCGACCCCGCCTGACTCGACGACGTCCGGCCCGCCGCGTCCGACTAGGGTGGCGGCCATGACCTCAGCCATGGCGCCGCCGTCATCCGTGACGGTGCGCGTCCCGGCGAAGATCAACCTCGAGCTCGTCGTCGGCGCCCCGCGTCCCGACGGCTACCACCCCCTGTCGACCGTGTTCCACGCCGTCTCCCTGCACGACGAGGTCACCGTCTGGCCGGCGGACGAGTGGGGCCTGACCGTCACGGGGCCGCAGTCGCTGGGGGTCCCCGAGGACGGCACGAACCTCGCGGCCCGGGCGGCCCTGCTGCTGGCCGAGTCCGCGGGCATCACCGAACCGGTCCACATCGCGATCCGCAAGGACATCCCCGTCGCCGGCGGCATGGCGGGCGGCTCGGCCGACGCGGCCGCCGCCCTCGTGGCCTGCGACCAGCTCTGGGGCCTCGGCACGCCGCGGGTCGAGCTCGAGCACGTCGCCGCCGAGGTCGGCAGCGACGTGCCCTTCCTCCTCACGGGCGGCACCGCCATGGCCTCGGGCCGCGGCGAGGTGCTCGCGCCGGTCCTCGCCCGCGGCACCTACCACTGGGTGCTCGCCGTCAGCGAGGGCGGGCTCTCCACGCCGGCCGTGTATGCCGAGTGCGACCGGCTGCGCGGCGACCGCCCCGTGCCCGACCCGGCGCCGACCCCCGAGATGATGACCGCCCTGCGGTCCGGCGACCCCCGGGCGCTGGGGGCCGCGCTGGCCAACGACCTGCAGGCCGCCGCGATCTCGCTCATGCCCGCCCTCGCCGACGTCATCGACGCCGGGCTGGAGTTCGGGGCCATCGGCGGCATCGTGTCCGGCTCCGGGCCGACCGTGGCGTTCCTCGCCGAGGACAACGAGTCGGCGCTCGACCTCGCGGTGTCCCTCACCGCGTCGGGCACCGTCCAGGACGTGCGCCGCGCTACCGGACCGGCCCACGGCGCCCACGTGGTCAGCGGGGTGCGCGCCCGCTGATGGCGAACCTCATCAGCGTGGAACGGGCCTCCCTGGCCCTCGGCACGGCCCAGGTCCTCGACGAGGTCTCCCTCGGGGTCCTCGGCGGCGACCGCATCGGGGTGGTCGGGCGCAACGGCGGGGGCAAGACCACGTTGCTGCGCGTGCTCGCGGGTCAGCGCGAGGTCGACTCCGGCCGTGTCACGCGATCGGGCGTCTCGAGCATCGGCGTCCTCGCGCAGGAGGACGTGCTCGACCCGGCGTCGACCGTGCGGGAAGCCGTGCTCGGGGACCGTGCCGAGCACGAGTGGGCCGGCGACCCACGCATCCGCGACGTCCTGACGGGGCTGCTCGGCGGCATCGCGGCGGAGGCCGTCGGCGGCCTCGACGCCACCGTCGGGCCGCTGTCGGGCGGTGAGCGCCGCCGCCTCGCGCTGGCGCGCCTGCTCGTGGCGGACCCGACGGTCCTGCTGCTCGACGAGCCCACCAACCACCTCGACGTCGAGGGCGTCGCCTGGCTGGCCGAGCACCTCGTGCGCCACCGTGCGCGCCCCGACAACGCCCTCGTCACCATCACCCACGACCGGTGGTTCCTCGACGCGGTGGCCACGCAGACGTGGGAGGTCGTCGACGGGACGGTGCAGTCCTACGAGGGCGGCTACGCGGCATACGTGCTCGCCAAGGCCGAACGCGCCCGGATCGCGGCCGTCACCGCCGAGCGGCGGGACAACCTGCTGCGCAAGGAGCTCGCGTGGCTGCGGCGCGGTGCGCCGGCGCGCACGTCCAAGCCGAAGTTCCGCATCGAGGCGGCCAACCAGCTCATCGCCGACGAGCCGCCACCGCGCGACGACGTCGAACTGGTGAGCTTCGCGACGACGCGCCTGGGCAAGGACGTGGTCGACCTCCAGGACGCCTCGGTGGTCCTCGGCGACCGGACGCTGCTCGACCGCATCACGTGGCACCTCGCGCCGGGGGAGCGGATCGGCATCGTGGGAGTCAACGGCGCCGGCAAGTCCACCCTGCTGCGGGCCATCGCCGGCGAGGTGCCGCTCGCGTCGGGCAAGCGGAAGCAGGGCGTCACGGTCCGGCTCGCCTACCTGTCGCAGGAGGTGCGCGAGCTCGAGCGGTTCGCCGACCGCAGGGTGATCGAGGCCGTGGAGGACGTCCGCAAGTACATCCACCTGGGGCGCAAGGAGATCAGCGCCTCCCAGCTCGCGCAGCGCCTCGGCTTCAGCGGTGGCCGGCAGCAGACCCGGGTGTCGGACCTGTCCGGCGGTGAGCGGCGCCGGCTGCAGCTGACCCGCCTGCTCATGGACGAGCCGAACGTGCTGCTGCTCGACGAGCCGACCAACGACCTCGACATCGAGACGCTGACCTCGCTCGAGGACGTCCTCGACGGCTGGGCCGGCACGCTGCTCGTCGTCTCCCACGACCGGTACCTGCTCGAGCGGGTCTGCGACCGCCAGGTCGCGCTCATGGGTGACGGCCACGTGCGCGAGTTGCCCGGTGGTGTGGAGCAGTACCTCGAGCTCCGGCACCAGGCACTGGAATCCGTTGCGCGACAGCAGGCCTCGTCGTCGCAGGCTGCCTCTGCGGCGGTTCCCGCGGCGGGCGGCCCGACCCCGGCCGAGCTCCGCGAGGCGCGCAAGGACATGGCCCGGATCGAGCGCCAGCTCGCCCGGCTCGCCGAGCGCGAGGAGCGGATCCACCTGGCCATGGCCGAGGCGGCCACCGACTACGACCGGGTGGGCGAGCTCAGCGCGCAGCTGCGCGAGGTGGCCGACGAGCGCGACGCCCTCGAGCTGGAGTGGCTCGCCGCAGCCGAGGTCGTCGGCTGACCGCACGGCACCCGGCACGGCGCCGGGCGCGGCTCCAGGTCGCTGGTCAGGCGAGCTGCTCGAGCATCCAGTCGCACCACTCCACGGCCGCCCGCCGGGCCCGGACCCCGCCCTCGAGGGTGAGCCGGCTGGCGAAGAGGGGGTGCGCGCGGTCGCGCGCGGCCGGCTCGCCGACCAGCGCGTCGAGCTCTGCGCGGTAGGCCTCGAGCGCCGTCGCGTGGCGGGCGCGGGCCGTGCGGACGAGCTCCCTCGCCACCTCGGGCTCGACCGTCCAGACCGACCACAGCCTCAGGGTCTCCAGGTCCCGCACCGCCTGCGGCTCGGCCTCACTGGCCACCCACGCGCGCAGGGCCTCCAGGCCGGCCGGCGTCACGGCATACCGCTTGGTGGGCCTGGGTCCCGCGCCCTCCACCACCTCGTGCTCGACGAGCCCGGCCCCCTCGAGCCGTGCGAGCTCGGGGTAGATCTGGCTGTGCTGCGCCGTCCAGAAGTAGCCGACGGGGCGCTCCATCGCCTTGGCGAGGTCGTACCCGGTCCGCGGCCGGCGGGCCAGGAGGCCGAGCACGGCGCAGCCGAGGTGGGAGGGGATGGACGCCCGTGCTGGCATATGTCAATGTTGACATATGTGGAGGCGTGGGGTGGGGGCGGGCTCGCCGGGACGGTGGGGAGTCATGGCGCGCGTCTATGGGCTGGCCTGGGTGCTGGTGCTGGTTCTGGCCGGGTGCGGGTCCGGCGGGGGTGCCCCCGACACGGCGAGCGCCACGCGCACCCCGCGGCCGCTGCCGATCGTCACCCCGACGACGGTCGCCGAGCGCTGCAAGGTGCCGTTCGAAGGCGGCACCCTGGTCGACCTCCGGGCGCCCGACGGCAGCGTGATGACGGGTGCGACGATCGGGACCGGGCGCACCGTGGCCGTCTACCTGCACCAGACCGCCCCCTCGGGGTTCTGCGGCTGGGTGTCGTATGCCGCGTGGGCGGCCGAGCGCGGGGTGCGGGGTGTGCTCGTCGACCTCTGCGGGTGGGGTCGGGCGAGGTGCACGCCGGCCTTCGCGGGGGACCCCGAGGCCCAGGTGCGGCTCGCGGTGGACTGGGCGCGGCAGCAGGGCGCCGAGCGGGTCACGGTGGTGGGCGCCTCGATGGGTGGGGTGATCGCCCTGGGCGTCGGACAGCAGGCCGGGGCGGACGCGATCGTGGACCTGTCGGGGCCGTTCGACGGGTTCGGGGTGCCCTCGGCGCAGGAGGCGGCACCCTGGGTGACGGTGCCGCTGCTCGTGGCGATCGCGCCGGGCGACCGGACGATGGAGCCGGCACGGACGCGTGCGGCGTTCGGGACCACGCCCGCCGGGACCAAGCGGTTCGTCTCGACGCCCGGCGGCCACGGGTGGGGGATGCTCAACGACGGCACGGACGCCGAGCCGGCGTGGACCCCGTTGGCGACGACGGTCCTGCGCTGGGTGCAGGGCGACCGGCGGTAGCCGGAGCAGCGGACGCTGGTCGAGGGCGCGGCGGGTGGCCGCTGCGCCCGGGCGTCAGCCCTCCGCGGAGGCGGCCTCGGACTCGAACGGTGCCAGCAGGTCGCGCAGCGTCGCCGCCAGGTGGTCGCGGTCCTCGCCGGACAGGTCGGACAGCAGCGCCCGCTCGCGGGTCAGCAGGTCCGCCATGGCGGCGTCCACCGTGTCGCGGCCGGCCGGGGTCAGCCGGACGATGACCCCGCGCCGGTCGGTCGGGCTCGGGCTGCGCTCGACCAGGCCCCGGCGCTCCAGCCGGTCGACCCGGTTGGTCATCGTCCCGCTGGTGACGAGCGTCTGGCGGATCAGCTGGCCGGGGGACAGCTCGTAGGGGGCGCCGGACCGCCGCAGGGCCGACAGCACGTCGAACTCCCAGCCCTCGAGCTGGTGCTGGGCGAACGCCTGCGCCCGGTCGAGGTCGAGCCGCCGGGCCAGCCGCGAGATGCGCGACAGCACGTGCAGCGGGGCGACGTCGAGGTCCGGGCGCTCGCGTCGCCACGCGTCGACGATCCGGTCGACGTCGTCCGCCTGGGGGCTCATGGTGGAAACTCTAGCCGTGGTCAAGTATCTTGATATCAAGATACCTAGAGCGAGGGAGACGGCGATGGCGACGACGACCTGGGACCCCGACCAGTACGCGAGGTTCTCCGACCACCGGTCCCGGCCGTTCGGCGACCTGCTCGCCCGGGTCGGCGCGAGCGCACCCCGGCTGGTGGTCGACCTCGGCTGCGGCAACGGGCCGCTGACCCTCACGCTCGCCGACCGGTGGCCCGGTGCCCGGGTGGTCGGCGTGGACTTCTCGCCGCAGATGCTCGACGCCGCGCGGTCATTGGACCCGGACGGCCGGGTCGAGTGGGTGGAGGCCGACCTGGCCACGTGGGACATCGCGAGCCTCGCCGCGGCGCCCGACGTCGTCGTCAGCAACGCCACGCTGCAGTGGGTGCCCGGCCACCAGGACCTGCTGCGCGCCTGGGCCGCGTCGCTGGCGCCCGGTGGCTGGCTGGCGATGCAGGTCCCCGGCAACCTCGACGCGCCCTCGCACCGCCTCATGCGCGAGGTCGCGGCCACCCACCCCGCGGCGGACCGGCTGCGGCCGGCGCTCGAACGGCTGGCCGTCGCCGAGCCGGCCGACTACGTCGAGCTCTTCGCCGCCGCCGGGCTGGAGGTCGACGCCTGGGAGACCACGTACCAGCACGTCCTCGACCCCGAGGGGGTGCAGGCGAGCCCGGTCCTGGAGTGGGTCCGCGGCACCGGGCTGCGGCCGGTCCTGGAGGCCCTCCCCGACGCGCAGGAGCGGGACGCCTTCCTCGCCGAGTACGACGCCCGGCTCCGCGAGGCCTACCCGCGCACCGACGTCGGCGTGGTCCTCCCGTTCCGCCGCATCTTCTGCGTCGGCCACGCTGCCGTGGGGAAGGGGTGAGCGGCCTGCGCTCCGAGCCTCGCTGGCCGGGTGGTCGGCGGTCTAGCGCCGGGTGACGAGGTCCGGCTTCTTCTCCATCCCGGCGAGGCCGTTCCACGCCAGGTTGACGAGGTGGGCCGCGACGTCCGCCTTCTTCATCCTGCGCGAGTCGAGCCACCACTGGCCGGTCAGGGCGACCATGCCGACGAGCATCTGCGCGTAGAGGGGGGCGGCCTTCGGGTCGAGCTTCCGGCGCTTGAACTCCGCCGCGAGGATGTGCTCGACCTGGCTGGCGACGTCGGAGATGAGGCTCGCGAACGACCCGGTCGACTGCCCGGCGGGGCTGTCCCGCACCAGGATCCGGAACCCGTCGGTCGACGTCTCGATGTAGTCGAGCAGCGCCAGCGCGGCCCGTTCCAGTGTCTCCCGGCTGCCCATCTCGGTGGTCAGGGCGCCGGTGATCGAGCCGAGCAGCGCGGCGATCTCGCGGTCGACCACGACGGCGTACAGGCCCTCCTTGCCGCCGAAGTGCTCGTACACGACGGGCTTGGAGACGCTCGCCTTCGCGGCGATCTCCTCGACGGTCGTGCCCTCGACGCCTTTCTCGGCGAACAGCTTGCGGCCGACCTCGATCAGCTGCTCGCGTCGCTGCTTGCCGGTCATGCGCAGGCGAGCTGCGCTCGTCGCCGGTGCCCCCTGGGTGTCGCTCACCTCACCATTCTGCCGGTATGCCGGGCCGCCCGGTCGCGCGGTGCGCCGCCGGCAGGGGACGGTGCCCGTCAGGACGAGGAGAGCCGGGCCTGTCAGGACGAGGAGAACCGGGCCTGTCAGGACGAGGAGAACCGGGCCCGGATGCTGCGCGTCAGGCCGGCCGGTTCGACGCAGTCCTCGCCGACCGAGACCTCCTGCAGCTCCAGCGCCCCGTCCCCGCACGCGACCAGCAGCGTCGACCCCGGTCCGCGTCCCAGCACGTGGCCGGGAACGGCGAGGAAGTCGGTGCGGTCGGAGACCGCGGCCCGCCAGACCGTGATGCGCCGGCCGCCGAGGAAGCTGTAGGCGCCGGGGTAGGGACGGGAGGAGGCGCGGACCAGCCGGGCGACCTCCCCGGCGGGGCGGGTCCAGTCGATCAGGCCGTCCTCGGGCAGCCTCGGGTAGCAGCGCAGGCCCGCCGTGGACCCCGGGACGACGCAGGAGGTCGGGTCCTCGGCGAGGCGCTCGAGGGCCTGTCGGAACAGGTCGGGGGCCAGCTCCTGGGCGCGGGCGAGCACGTCGCCCACGTAGGTGGTGTCGTCGAGGGGGATCGGGGCGCGGGCGATGACGTCGCCGGCGTCGAGCTCGACCGCCATCCGGTGGACGTTCGCGTGGATCTCGTTCTCGCCGTTGAGGATCGACCAGTTGACGGTGGCGTTGCCCTTGTAGTCGGGGAGGTTGCCGAGGTGCAGGTTGAGCACACCGTGGGGAAACAGGTCGAGGAACGGACCCGGCAGCACGTACTGCCAGTTGACGCTGACGGCCGCCGCCGGCCCGTGTCGCTCGACCGCCGCGGACACCTCCGGGGGCACGCCGCCCTTCTCGACCACGAAGAGCTCGCACCCCAGCCGGTCCGCCTGGGCTGCGAAGTCCGCCGGGCCCACGTCGTACTCCGGCGACGGCGGAGCCGTGACGATGGCCGCGAACCGGTGACCCGCCGCGGCGAGGTGCTCGACGGAGTCGTGCAGCAGCCGCGACCGGCCGATCGCGACGAGGGGGTCGACGGCGGTCACAGCAGCTCGACCACCGGCACCCCCGCGTGCAGGTGCTCCCCGGTGAGCATCGCCTCGGCCGCCTTGAGACCGCCGGCCTGCAGCCGGATGACGGGGTCGAGGCCGACGGCCGAGGGCAGGACGCCCATGTGGCCGGACGGCACCTCGCGGGGGAAGTACCCCACCCCGTGCGCCTCGAGGGCGCGCACGTCGACGTCCCCGGCATACCTCAGGACGCGTGGGTGCGTCAGCGCCGCCGCCAGCGCGGCGACGTCGACGGGGCCGTCCTTGCCGATCCAGGTGCGGTCGAAGGGGTACGCCGTGAAGACGACCGCCTCGGCGTCGCGGTACTCCGCCGGGAGCCGCACCTCGGGGAAGCCGCCGACCCAGTCCACGCCGGGCAGCCCGGCATACGCCCCGCGCTGGTCGTCGGGCGCCACGACGGCCAGGCCCGCGCCCACGGTGCCGAGGACCCGCGCGATGTAGGGGCCGAAGTCGTTGTTGGTGAGCAGGACGAAGCGGTTGCGGTAGGGCGTCGTGCCGGAGTCGAGGACCTGGCGCAGCGCCATGTCGCCGAGGTAGCCGAACACGTCGACCGCCGGGTGCCGCTCGTTCGTGGCACCGACGGTCATGCCGCGGCTGCGCGCGTAGTCGAGGTCGAGGTCGCCCTCGCGCCACTCCCACGCCTCGAACATGAGCGGGATGACGAGGGAGTCCTTGGCGTGGCGCAGCAGCGACTCGTCGAGCGGCCGCAGCTGGCCGCTGTTCGTGATGACGTCGGCGCGCGCCACCACGTCGGGGGTGAGCTCCTGCAGGTAGGTGATGTCGCGGGCAGCCGCCAGCCCCTCGCCCGCGGCGCGGGTGGCGTCGATCGCCTGGGTGGCGGTGCCGTATGCCGTGTCCCTGGCGTACGCGTACACCTCGGCCCCGGCCAGGGCGGCGAGCAGGGCGGTCACGACGTAGGGGCCGGTGGCGGCCTCGGTGAGGACCACGCGCCCGTGCAGGTCGAGGGCGAGCTCGTCGAGCACCGCCCGCAGCTTCGCGCCCAGGGCCGAGCCCACGTCCGTCGTCCCTGCACCCATCGTCGTCCAACCCCCGTGAGAAGCGCTGCGCGTGGCCCGCGTCCGGTCACCGTCACGCGACGGGCCGACCCGGCCGGCAGGCCGTAGCCAGCGTTCTACCAGCGCCCGCCCGCACGGGCGTACGCCGAATGGTGGAGACGGCGACCACGGCGCCGGGTCGCGGTCGGGCGTCCGGTGGTCGGGCTTCCGGTGGTCGGGCGTCCGGTGTCGTGGCGTCCCGTGTCAGGCCACGCGGCGGGCGTCGAGTCGCTTGGCGACGGGCCAGCGGACGTCGTGGGCCCAGCCGGCCTTCTCGAAGAGGCGGATCACACGGGCGCTGGAGTCGATCTGGCCCTTCTCGACGCCGTGGCGCGCGCACGTCGGGTCGGCGTGGTGCAGGTTGTGCCACGACTCGCCCATGGAGAGGAAGGCCAGCCACCAGACGTTGCCGGACCTGTCGCGGCTGCGGAACGGCCGCTCGCCGATCGTGTGGCAGATCGAGTTGATCGACCAGGTGACGTGGTGGAGCAGGGAGACCCGGACGAGGGAGCCCCAGAAGAACGCGGTGAGGGCGCCCTGCCAGCTCATCGACCACAGCCCGCCGGCGAGGGCCGGCAGGAGCATCGAGGTGGCGACGAGCCACGGGAACGCCCGGTCGACCCGCTGGATGTCGGGGTCGGCCATGAGGTCGGGTGCGTACTTGCCGCGCGGGGTCTGCTCCACGTCGAACAGCCAGCCGGTGTGGGCCCACCACAGCCCCTTGGCGAGCGCGGGGACGGTCTCGCCGTAGCGCCACGGGCTGTGCGGGTCGCCCTCGCGGTCGGAGAACGCGTGGTGCCGGCGGTGGTCGGCGACCCAGCGGACCACGGGGCCCTCGATGGCCAGCGACCCGGCGACCGCGAGCGCGATCTTGAGGCCCCGCCTGGCCTTGAACGACCCGTGGGTGAAGTACCGGTGGAAGCCGACCGTGATGCCGTGCCCGGCGACGGCATACATGACGAGCGCGATGACCACGTCGTGCCAGCCCAGGCCCCAGCCCCAGGCGACCGGGATGGCCGCCAGGAGGGCGAGGAACGGGACGCCGATGAACAGGCCGAGGGTCAGCTGCTCGCCGTTGCCCTTGCGCTCCACAGCCGCGCCAGTGGGCTGGGACGCAGTGTCCGGCGACGGGGCGCCCGGGGCCGCCGGGGTGGCGTCGGAGCTGGTGGCCGAGGGGGTCACGGTCGTCATGGGGGGACCTTTCCGTGGGTCGGTCAGTCGCGGCGCTGCGAACCTACGAAAACGTAACCTACGTTGCCGTAGGTTGTCACGAGGGCGTCGTCGTGGTCGGCCGCCCGGGAAGGCGTGGATACCCTGTGACCGGCCCCTGGCGGGGTCGTTCCCCGGTTGGTCTGCTGGCAGGGCCCGCCTGACTTTGAATCAGGACAAGCGACGTAGGTTCGATTCCTACCCGGGGAGCCAACCCGGAATGCGCGCCAGCGCAGGCCGGGTGGCTCACCGGGCTGGAATCCGGGGAGGGTGACCGCCGCACCGAGGAACGAGGTGGGGCGGACGCCCGGCGCCTACCCGGGGAGCCAACCCGGAATGCCCGGCGCCTACCCGGGGAGCCGAGCGAGCGGGGGAGCGGGAGCTCACACGCCCGGCTCCCACCCGGGGAGCCCGGGGAGCCGAGCGAGCGGGGGAGCCTGGGGAGCCGAGCGAGCGGGGGCGCGAGCCCGTGGCCGTCGCTACGATCACGTCTCGTGACACCGTCGCCCGTGAGGGTTCCTGTCGCGTGAGCGAGCGCTCGGAGGTCGTGCGGCCCCACGTGGACCGCTCGATCCTGGTGCGGGTGCGGGTGTATGCCGTCGTCTTCGTCGTCGTCCTCGTGGCCGCCGTGGCGGAGGTGGCGTTCCGCACGTCGCACCCGTGGTGGCAGGCCGTCGTCGGCCTCTCCGCCGGCGTCCTGGTCGGCATCGGGGCGAGCCGGATGATGCACCTGCGCTGGGACGACTTCGAGCAGCGCGTCGTCGGCACGCTGGACGCGGTGGGCGTCGTGGTGCTCGTCCTGTACCTCGTCTTCTCCCTCACGCGCTCGCGGCTCGTCGGGCACTGGGTGGACGGCGACGCCGTGGCGCCGGTGAGCCTGGCCGTGCTCGCGGGCGCCATGCTCGGGCAGGTCCTCGGCGTGCGGCGTGGCGTGCGCCGGCTCGCCCGCTCGATCGTCCCTCGCGAGGGCCCCGATGCGGCGGCGGTCGGCACCCTGACCGACCGGTAGCATGACGGCGACCGACGCACCCGACCAGAAACCTGGAGCGTTCGCGCGTGAGCACCCCTGCAGGCGGTTCCCGCCTCGCCGCCGTCATCGTCCTCGCCGCTGGTGAGGGCACCCGGATGAAGTCCGCCACCCCCAAGGTCCTGCACCGCATCGGCGGCCGGTCCCTGCTCGGTCACGCGATCGCAGCGGCGCGCGCGGTGCAGCCGCAGCACCTGGCCGTGGTCGTGCGCCACGAGCGCGACCTCGTCGCCGCCCACGTGGCCGAGGTCGACCCGAAGGCCGTCATCGCCGACCAGGACGAAGTCAAGGGCACCGGGCGTGCGACCGAGTGCGCGCTGGAGGTCCTCCCCGAGCTCGACGGCACCGTGCTGGTCACCTACGGAGACGTGCCGCTGCTGGCCGGCGAGACGCTCCACACGCTCGTCGCCGAGCACGAGCAGTCGGGCAGCGCCGTCACCGTCATCACCGCGCACCTCGCGGACCCCACCGGCTACGGCCGGATCCTGCGCGGCGAGGACGGCTCGGTCGTCGGCATCGTCGAGCAGAAGGACGCCACCGACGAGCAGCGCGCGATCACCGAGATCAACTCGGGCATCTACGCCTTCGACGCGGCCGTCCTGCGCACCCACCTGGCCTCGGTCGGCACCGACAACGCCCAGGGCGAGAAGTACCTCACCGACGTGCTGGGCCTCGCGCGCGAGGACGGCGGCCGGGTCAGCGCCCACGTGGTCGACGACCTCTGGCAGACCGAGGGGGTCAACGACCGCGTGCAGCTCGCCCGCCTCGGCCGTGAGCTCAACCGCCGGCTCACCGAGAAGTGGATGCGCGAGGGCGTCACGATCGTCGACCCCGCGACCACGTGGATCGACGCCGACGTCGCCATCGGCCGCGACACCACCCTCCTGCCGAACACCCAGCTGCTCGGGGCCACCGTCGTCGGCGCCGACGCGACCATCGGCCCCGACACGACGCTGCGCGACACCGAGGTCGGCGACGGCGCCGAGGTCAAGCGCACCGAGGCGCACCTGGCCGTGATCGGCCCGCGCGCCACCGTCGGCCCGTTCTCCTACCTGCGCCCGGGCACCGAGCTCGGCGCGGGCGGCAAGATCGGAGGGTTCGTCGAGACGAAGAACGCCAAGATCGGCGAGGGCGCCAAGGTGCCGCACCTGACGTATGCCGGCGACGCCACGATCGGCGAGGGCGCCAACATCGGAGCCGGCACGATCTTCGCCAACTACGACGGGGTCGCCAAGCACCACACCACGATCGGCAAGCACTCGTTCGTCGGCTCCGACACCGTGCTCATCGCCCCCGTGAACGTCGCCGACGGCGCCTACGTCGGAGCCGGCTCCGCCCTCACCGGCGACGTCGACCCCGGCCAGATCGCCGTCGCCCGAGGTCGCCAGCGCAACATCGACGGCTGGGTCGCGCGGTCCCGCGCGGGCACCCGGACGGCGGAGGCGGCCGAGGCGGCCACCCGGCATACCGACTCCAGCAGCGAAGGGCAGGACCAGGCGTGACCGGCATCCTGAGGACCACCGAGAAGAACCTCATGGTCTTCTCGGGCCGCGCGCACCCCGAGCTGGCGCAGGAGGTCGCCAAGCTCCTCGACACCGAGCTGGTGCCGACGAGCGCGTACGACTTCGCCAACGGCGAGACGTACGTCCGCTACGAGGAGTCGGTGCGAGGCTCCGACGCGTTCGTGATCCAGAGCCACACCACCCCGATCAACGACGCGATCATGGAGCAGCTCATCATGATCGACGCGCTGAAGCGCGCGTCGGCCAAGCGGATCACCGTGGTGCTGCCGTTCTACGGCTACGCGCGCCAGGACAAGAAGCACCGCGGTCGTGAGCCGATCTCGGCCCGGCTGGTCGCCGACCTGTTCAAGACCGCGGGGGCCAACCGGCTCATGGCGGTCGACCTGCACACCGCGCAGATCCAGGGCTTCTTCGACGGCCCGGTCGACCACCTCATGGCGCTGCCGATCCTGTCCGAGTACGTGCGCGAGAAGTACGGCCACGAGCAGCTCGCCGTCGTCTCGCCCGACGCCGGCCGCATCAAGGTCGCCGAGCAGTGGTCGGAGCGGCTCGGCGGCGCGCCGCTGGCCTTCATCCACAAGACCCGCGACATCGACCGGCCGAACGAGACCGTCGCCAACCGGGTCGTCGGTGAGGTCGAGGGCCGCGTCTGCGTGCTCGTCGACGACATGATCGACACGGCGGGCACGATCACCAAGGCGGCCGACGCGCTCATGGCGGACGGGGCGGCGGGTGTCGTCATCGCGGCGACCCACGCCATCCTGTCCGGGCCCGCGGTCGACCGGCTCAAGGCCTGCCAGGCGCGCGAGGTCATCGTGACCAACACGCTGCCCATCCCGCCGGAGCACGAGTTCGACAAGCTCACGACGCTGTCGATCGCGCCGCTCATCAGCCGGGCCATCCAGGAGGTCTTCGAGGACGGCTCGGTGACGAGCCTCTTCGACGGCCGCGCCTGAGCCGCGCTGGCCTGAGCCGCGCTCGCCGGACCCGAGCTCGGCTCAGGCGGTGCCCGCGCGGCGGGCCCGGTATGCCGCGACGTTGGCGCGGTTGCCGCAGGTCCCGTCGCAGTAGCGCTTGGAGCGGTTGCGGCTGAGGTCGACGACCACGTCCTCGCAGTCGTCGGCCGCGCAGACCCGGAGCCGGTCGAGCTCGTCCGCGCGGATGACGTCGACCATCGCCATCGCGGCCTCGACCGCCATGCGGGTCGCCAGCGGGGCCTCGGGCGGGGTCGCGTGCAGGTGCCAGGACCACTCGTCGTGGCGCACGAGCTGGGGCAGGGCCGCGGCCTCGGCGAGGAGCTGGTTGACGATGGTCACGGCCTCGTCGGTGTCCACGGTCCACAGGGCCCGCAGCCGCGGCCGCAGGGCCCGCACCGCGTCGAGCTCGCCCCGGTCGCCCGTGCGCGAACCCGTCCAGCCCCACTCCCGGACGAAGGCGTCGAGGTCGTCCACCGTGGTCAGGTCGTCGTGGTCGGTCGGGAGGGTGGCAGCCGTGTTGACCAGCGCTGCCGCCCCGCGCAGGGCGACCTCGGTGTCATGGGCGAAAAGCATCTTGACTCCTGACGAGCGGGCTCGCTAGCGTCATGAGCATACGACGCCTTGACCCCTGACAGGAGTGAACCGATGAGCCAGCGCGCACCCGGCACCGGCGTGGGGCTGTGGTTCGCCCTCGCCTCGGCCGCGACCTTCGGCACGAGCGGCCCGTTCGCCAAGTCGCTGCTCGTCGAGGGCTGGAGCTCCGGGGCCGTCGTCCTGCTTCGCGTGGCCGGTGCCGCCCTGGCGCTGGCCGTCCCCACGGCGCTCGCCATGCGTGGCCGCTGGCACCTGCTGCGCCGCAACGCCGGGGCGGTCCTCGCCTACGGCGCGGTGGCCGTGGCCGGCTGCCAGGTCACGTACTTCTACGCCGTCCAGCGGCTCGACGTCGGGGTCGCGCTCCTGCTCGAGTACCTCGGCGTCGTCCTCGTCGTCCTGTGGGTGTGGCTCCGGACCCGCCGCGCCCCCGGGGCGCTGACCGGCGCGGGCGTCGTGCTGGCCGTGCTGGGCCTGGCTCTCGTGCTCGACCTGTCGGGGCAGAGCAGCCCCGACCTCGTGGGCGTCGTCTGGGGCCTGCTCGCCGCCACCGGGCTGGCGACCTACTTCGTGCTCGCGGCCCACGACTCCGGCCTGCCGCCGGTCGCGCTCGCGGGCCTGGGGATGGTCGCGGGCGCGGTCGTGCTCGGCGTGCTCGGGCTGGTCGGCGTGCTGCCGATGCGGTTCGTCGCCTCCGACGTGGCACTGCGCGGCGACGAGCTCCCCTGGTGGGTCGCCATCGGCGAGCTGGCGCTCGTGGCGGCGGCCGCGGCATACCTGCTCGGCATCGTCGCCGCCCGCAGCCTGGGGTCCACGGTCGCGTCCTTCGTGGGGCTGACGGAGGTCCTCTTCGCGGTGCTGTTCGCCTGGGTGCTGCTGGCCGAGCTCCCGGGCGCCATGCAGCTCGGCGGCGGCGTGCTCATCCTGCTCGGGGTGGTGGCGGTGCGGGCCGGCGAGGTGCGCCGCGCGCAGCGGCTCGCGGCCGCAGCCGCGGACACGGAGGCGGATTTCCCTCTCCCCACGGGCGTCGCCTAGACTCTCCGGGTTGCCTCGGCGAGGGACACAGCACGGCCGGTCCACGATGGCCCGCCGGCCCGTCCGTGATCGACGCGGTGGAGCCTCCGTGCTGCGCCCCGCGTCGAGGCCCACCGCCCCGAGTTCCCCGACGTACCAGGAGTTCCCGTGTCCCAGATCACCAAGCTCGTCGCCGAGAAGCGCACGCAGTTCGGCAAGGGCGCCGCCCGCAAGATCCGCCGCGACCACAAGATCCCCGCGGTCATGTACGGCCACGGCGCCGAGCCGCTGCACATCACCCTGCCGGGCCACGACACCATGCTGGCCCTCAAGGTCGCCAACGCCGTCCTCACGATCGTCATCGACGGCGAGGAGCAGCTGGCCCTGGCCAAGGACGTCCAGCGCGACGCCATCAAGCCGGTCATCGAGCACGTCGACCTCGTCATCGTCCGCCGTGGCGAGAAGGTCGTCGTCGACGTGCCCGTCCACGTCGAGGGCGAGGCCGCCCCGGAGACCGTCGTCACGGTCGACGCGCAGACCCTGCAGCTCGAGGTCGAGGCGACCCACATCCCCGAGAACGTCGTCGTCTCGGTCGAGGGCCTCGAGGCCGGCACCCAGGTCAAGGCCTCCGAGGTCTCCCTCCCCGAGGGCGCCGCCCTGGCGGTCGACGGCGACACCCTGGTCGTCAACGTCACCCAGCAGGTCTCCGCCGAGGCCCTCGAGGCCGAGCTCGCCGAGGCCGAGGCCGAGGCCGGCATCGAGCACGAGGAGGCCGGCGAGGCTGCCGAGGCCGCCGAGGGCGAGGGCGAGGCTGCCGAGGGCGCCGCCGAGGCCGAGGGCGAGTCCACCGAGGGCTGACGTCCCACCGCAGGCACCACCGGAAGGCCGGGTCCCCACGAGGGGGCCCGGCCTTCCGCCGTCTGGAGCGAAACGGCAGTTGCTGGCGTGAAACGGGGCTTCCTTCTCATCGTTTCGTGTCAGCAACTGCCGTGTTGCGACGGCAACGTGGGCGACGACAGCGCGCGCGGCGGCATCAGGCATACTTGCGGCCCGTGAGTGACGACGTGTGGCTGGTGGTGGGCCTCGGGAACCCCGGGCCGCGGTATGCCGGCAACCGGCACAACGTCGGCGCGATGGTGGTCGACGAGCTGGCCTCGCGCGGGTCGTCCCGGCTCACGAGCCACAAGGCCCGCGCGTCGGCGACGACCGTCCGCGTCGGGACGCTGGCGGGCGGGGCCCCGGGGCCGCGGGCGGTCGTCGCGGTGCCGTCGTCGTACATGAACGAGTCCGGCGGCCCGGTGAAGGCGCTCATGAAGTTCTTCTCGGTCGAGCCGGACCACCTCGTCGTCGTGCACGACGAGCTCGACATCCCGGCCGGCGACGTCCGGCTCAAGCAGGGTGGCGGCGAGGGCGGCCACAACGGGCTGCGCTCGATCTCCTCCGCGCTCGGCACCAAGGACTACCTGCGGGTGCGCGTCGGCATCGGCCGGCCGCCCGGCCGGATGGACCCGGCCGACTTCGTGCTGCGCGACTTCTCGCCGACGGAGCGCAAGGAGCTGCCCTTCCTCGTCGGCGACGCCGCCGACGCCGTCGAGCTGCTCGTGACGCAGGGCCTCGTGGTCGCCCAGCAGAAGTTCCACAGCCCCGCCTGAGGCGGTCAGCCGGGTCCCGCCCGAGGCCGTCGGCGCGGTCCCGCCGGAGGCTGTCGGCGCGGTCCCGCCGGAGCCGGTCGGCGCCGTCCCGCCGGAGCCGTCCCGGTCGGCGCCGAGTGTGCCGATTTCGGCGTCCGCGGATGGTCAGTGACTAGTCAGTGACCATTTTTCGGACGTGGTCACCGAGCGGCGCCGCGCGAACCACCGGAGCCGTCGAGGGGCCGATCCCTGCGTTTGCGGACGCTGCTCCCCGGTTGCGTCGTCCCGTCGTCCCGCGTCTCCACCACACGGCTGAGACGGGTCCGCCGAGTGGTGTAGTCGAGAGGTCCACCCTGCCATCGGGTCCGCGGAGTAGTTCCCGAATTCCATTGCTGCATAACCTTTTCCACACGACGAATGACCGTCGTCGAGGGGTGTCCGGCAGGTCGTGCCGGGTCTAGCGTGCGACGCACTTCAGTGTCGTGGGGGAGCAGGAGATGGCAGAGATCGCAGGGACCGGCCGAGCAGAGGGACGGCTCTCCGGACAGGCCTACGTCGGGACGCACCGGGCTCGCTCGCACTCGCGCGAGGCGGCCGAGCGCACGCGGCGCCGCAGCATCCTCGCCGGGCTCACGTCGCCGGCACGGGTGGGGGAGGGCGCACGGACGGTGACCAGGCGCCGCGCCACGTGGGTCGACGCGTACCGGCGCCGCGCCGTGGCTGGCGACCTGGTGGTGTCGGTCCTCACGGGTGTCGTGACGGGCCTGCTCGCCTTCCCGGGGTGGTCGCTGACGCGCACCGCCGTCGCCGCGGTCGTCATGCCCGTCCTGTGGGTCGGGGCGCTCGCGCTGGGCCACGGGTACGAGGGGCGCTACGTCGGCACCGCGCCGGAGGAGTACCGCGCCGTCGTGCGCACGGCCTGCTACCTCGTGGCCGCAGCAGGCCTGGTCTCCTACGGGCTGAAGCTCGACGTGCCCCGCGCCATCCCGCTGGTCGCCGCACCGATGCTCGTCGTCCTGGGCCTGACCGCGCGCCGCGTGCTGCGCGGCGACCTCGGCCGGCGTCGCCGCTCGGGCACCGACACGCAGGCGACCGTCATCATCGGCAACGCGCGTTCGGTGGCGCCGATGATCGCCGAGATCCAGCGCGCCCCCGAGCAGGGCCTGCACGTCGTGGCGGCATGCGTCTCCGGGCTCGACCTCTCCGGCGACGTGCCGTCCGAGGTCAACGGCGTGCCCGTGTTCGGGTACCCCGAGGAGGCCATGTCGGCGGTCGACCTCTTCGACGCCGAGGTCGTCGCGGTGTCCAGCGACCCGGACCTGCACGGTCCCGAGCTGCGTCGGCTGGCGTGGTCTCTCGAGGAGCGGGAGGTGGACCTCGTGGTCTCCGCGGGCCTGCTCGGCGTCGCCGGCCCGCGGCTGTCCATTCGGCCCACGGCGGGTATGCCGTTGCTGCACGTCGAGCGGCCCGTCATGTCGGGTGCGCGTCGGGTCCTCAAGGTGGCCATGGAGCGGCTGCTCACCGCGCTGCTGCTGCTGGCCGCGCTGCCCGTCGGCCTCACCATCGCCCTGGCGATCCGCCTGGACTCGCCGGGTCCGATCCTGTTCCGGCAGAACAGGGTCGGGGCCCGCGGCGAGACCTTCTCCATGCTCAAGTTCCGCACCATGTGCGTGGACGCGGAGGAGCGGCTGGCCGCCCTCCAGCGTGACGCCGGCAACGACGTCATGTTCAAGATGAAGGACGACCCGCGGGTCACCCGCGTGGGCAGGCTCCTGCGCCGGTACTCCCTGGACGAGCTCCCGCAGCTGCTCAACGTGCTCGCCGGCCAGATGTCGCTCGTGGGTCCCCGGCCGGCCCTCCAGCGCGAGGTCGACGCCTACGAGCCCGACGCGGTGCGCCGGCTGCGCGTGCGTCCCGGCCTCACCGGGCTGTGGCAGGTCAGCGGCCGCAGCAACCTGTCGTGGGACGAGAGCCTGCGCCTCGACCTCTGGTACGTCGACAACTGGTCGATGGTGCTGGACCTGCAGATCCTGTTCCGCACGGCTCGGGCCGTCCTGCGCGGCACTGGGGCCTACTGATGGCCGGGCCGTCGTCGGCGGCCGGTCCGCACCGTGCAGATGGTGCACCCCTGCCCTACCGCAAAGAGCCGAGGCGCCGTGTCGCGGTGACGGCGACGATTCCCGTCAGAGGGGCCGTACGGGCCCCGTCGAGAGGGGATGTCCGATGAGCTTGCGCGTGGCCGTGGTGGGGGCGGGGTACTGGGGTCCGAACCTGGTTCGGAACTTCGGGTCCAGCCCGGACTGGGAGGTCGTCGCGCTCTGCGACCTCGACGCCCAGCGTGCGGCGGCCGTCCTCGGTCCCCGCAGCACGGTCGACATCGAGACCTCGCTCGAGGCGCTGCTCGCCCGTGACGACGTCGACGCCGTGGCCGTGGCCACACCGGCGGACACGCACTGCGCGATCGCGCTCGCCGCGCTCGAGGCCGGCAAGCACGTCCTGGTCGAGAAGCCGATCGCCTCCAGCCGGGCCGACGCCGAGCGGATGGTCGCGCGTGCGGAGGAGCTCGGCCTGGTCCTCATGTGCGACCACACCTACTGCTACACGCCCGCCGTGCAGCACCTGCGGGCGCTCGTGCAGGGCGGCGAGCTCGGCGACATCCTGTTCGTCGACTCGGTGCGGATCAACCTCGGGCTCGTGCGGTCCGACGTCGACGTCTTCTGGGACCTCGCCCCGCACGACCTGTCCATCCTCGACTTCGTCCTCCCCGGGGGCCTGTCGCCGCTGGAGGTCTCCGCCCGTGGAGCCGACCCGATCGGCAACGGCCACTCCTGCCTGGGCTACCTGACGATGCCGCTGCCCGGCGGTGCCATCGCCAACGTGCACGTCAACTGGCTCAGCCCCACCAAGATCCGGCACATGGTCATCGGCGGCAGCCGCCGGACCGTGGTCTGGGACGACCTCAACCCGCAGCAGCGGCTGTCCGTCTACGACCGCGGCGTCGACCTCGACCTGACCTCCGACGGTGCGGACACCGCGGAGAAGCGGCTCGTGAACGTCAACTACCGGCTGGGCGACATGCACGCACCGGCGCTCCCCGAGCGGGAGGCCCTGGGGCTCATGGCGGCCGAGTTCGCGGCCGCCATCACCGAGGGCCGCGCCCCCGCCACCGACGGGTGGGCCGGCCTGCGCGTGCTGTCCGTGCTCGAGGCCGCGACGGAGAGCCAGCGCCGTGCCGGTGCCATGGCCGCAGTGGGTATGCCGCTCGGCCACGCCGGCCTGCAGCCCCAGCGGGGCCTCGTGGCGGCGGGAGCCGGGCGATGACCGCGCTCGAGGGCGCCACGGTCCTGGTGACCGGCGGTGCGGGGACGATCGGCTCGACCATCGTCGACCAGCTGCTCGAGGCCGGCGTCGCCCACGTCGACGTCCTCGACAACCTGGTGCGTGGCCGGCGGGAGAACCTGGCCGACGCGCTCGCCGGCGGCCGGGTCACCCTCGTCGAGGGAGACCTGCGCGACCGCGACCTGGTGCACGACGTGACCCGTGGCAAGGACCTGGTGTTCCACCAGGCGGCGATCCGGATCACCCAGTGCGCCGAGGAGCCCCGGCTCGCGCTCGAGGTGCTCGTCGACGGCACCTTCACCGTGCTCGAGGCCTGCGCCCGCGCCAAGGTGGACAAGCTCGTGTACGCCTCGTCGGCGTCGGTCTACGGCCTGGCGGAGGAGTTCCCGACCGGGGAGCGGCACCACCACCACAACAACGACACGTTCTACGGCGCGGCCAAGTCGTTCAACGAGGGCATGGCCCGCAGCTTCCGGGCGATGTACGGCCTCAACCACGTCGGGCTGCGCTACTTCAACGTCTACGGCCCCCGGATGGACGTGCACGGGCTCTATACCGAGGTGCTCGTGCGCTGGATGGAGCGGATCGCCGATGGCGAGCCGCCCCTCATCTTCGGCGACGGCCGGCAGACGATGGACTTCGTCTTCACCCGCGACATCGCCCGGGCCAACCTCCTGGCCGCGAGCAGCGACGTCGTGGACGGCGTCTACAACATCGCCAGCGGCACCGAGACGAGCCTGCTGGGCCTCGCCGAGGCGCTGCTGCGCGCCATGGACTCCGACCTGTCCGTCGAGCACGGCCCGGACCGCGCGGTCAACGGCGTCACGCGCCGCCTGGCCGACACGACCGCGGCCCGCCAGGACCTCGGGTTCACCGCCGAGGTCGGGCTCGAGGACGGCCTGCGCGAGCTCGTCGAGTGGTGGCGTCCGCAGCGCGCGGAGGTCGCCGCGGGGCGCGCCCTCAAGGCCGGGGCCTCGTGAGCCCCCACCACATCGTCGTCCGTCACGGCTGACCACCGGTCAGCCGTCGTCCCACCTGTCGGAAGGTCCCACCGATGAGCGCGTCGTCAGCATCCCCTGGACCCTCGGGAGGCTCTGCGGGGCGTGGCCGCCTCGGCCGCCTCGCCCTTGGCGTGGCCGTTGCGGTCGCCACGACGATCCTCGCGCCGCTGCAGGTCATCGGTGCCTCGACGGCATCGGCCGCGGACCCCTGCGGACCGCCCGTGGTCAACGCGATCGCCTGCGAGAACAGCAAGACCGGGACGCCGACCTCCGACTGGCAGATCACGGGGGCGGGCGACGCCACCATCCAGGGCTTCGCGACGCAGATGAGCGTCCAGCCGGGTGACACCGTCCAGTTCAAGGTGAAGTCCGCCAACCCGTACCACTTCGACATCCTGCGGATGGGCTACTACCAGGGCAACGGCGCCCGGAAGCTGGTCGCCGGCATCGCTCCCTCCGCGGCCCAGCCGCAGAGCCAGCCGAACTGCCTGACGGTGCAGGACGGAACGGGGATGTTCGACTGCGGCAACTGGGCCGTGTCGGGCTCGTGGACCGTCCCGAACACCGCCGTCTCCGGCGTGTACATCGCGCACCTCATCCGGGACGACGGCAAGGGGTCGAGCCACATCGTCTTCGTCGTCCGCAACGACGCGAGCCACTCCGACGTCCTGTTCCAGACGTCCGACGAGACGTGGCAGGCGTACAACACCTACGGCGGCAACAGCCTCTACCAGTGCACGCTCACCAACTGCCCGCCGGGCAGCCCCGCGGTCTACAAGGGCGCCTCGAAGGTGTCGTACAACCGCCCGTTCCACACGGCCGAGGACGACCAGGGCGGCCGGAGCTGGCTGATGTACAGCGAGTACCCGATGATCCGCTTCCTGGAGGCGAACGGGTACGACGTCTCGTACACGACCGGGGTCGACATGTCGACGACAGGGGCGCGCACCCTGATCCAGAACCACAAGGTCTTCATGTCCACGGGGCACGACGAGTACTGGTCGGGCATCCAGCGGGCCAACGTCGAGGCCGCGCGTGACGCCGGCGTGAACCTGGCCTTCTTCTCGGGCAACGAGGTCTTCTGGAAGACGCGCTTCGAGGCCAGCTTCGACGGCACGAACACGGCCGGCCGGACCCTGGTCTGCTACAAGGACACCCACTACGACGGCCAGGTGGACCCGGTCGAGTGGACCGGCACGTGGGAGGACCCGCGTTACAGCCCGCCGGCCAACGGCGGACGCCCCCAGAACGCGCTCACCGGGCAGCTGTTCCTGGTCAACTCGGGCACCATCGACATCCGGGTCCCGTCGACGTACTCCAAGCTGCGCTTCTGGCGGAACACCGACGTCGCCAACCTCACGAGCGGCCAGACGACCACCCTGGGGTCCGGGCTCGGCACCCTCGGCTACGAGTGGGACTCCGACCCGGACAACGGCTTCCGGCCAGCCGGGGCCTTCCGTCTCTCCTCCACCACCTCGACGAGTGCCGAGATCTTCACCGACTACGGCAGCAGCACCCAGAGCCCCGGGACCGCGACCCACAACATGACCCTGTACCGGGCGAGCAGCGGCGCGCTGGTCTTCGGCGCGGGCACCGTGCAGTGGTCGTGGGGCCTGGCCGACCCGGTGCTCACGCCGGACCGTAACATGCGCCAGGCCACCGTCAACCTGCTGGGCGACATGGGGGCCCAGCCGTGGGCCCTGCTGAGCGGGCTGGTGGCCGCGACCCCGTCGACGGACACGACGGCGCCCACCTCGACCATCACCTCGCCGTCGTCCTCCACCACGGTCGGTGACGGTGGCAAGGTCACCATCAGCGGTACGGCCAGCGACACCGGTGGTGTCGTCGCGGGTGTCGAGGTGTCCACCGACAACGGTGCCACCTGGCACCCGGCGACGGGCACGACGAGCTGGTCGTACACCTGGAACGCCCACGGGAGCCCCAGCACGACGCTGCGCTCGCGGGCCGTCGACGACAGCGGCAACCTCGAGACGCCCAAGCCAGGAGTCGTCCTCAACGTCGGCTGCACGTGCTCCGTCTGGGGTACCGGTGCCACGCCCACGAAGGCGGACTCCGGCAGTGGCAGCGCGACCGAGGTCGGCATGCAGTTCAAGTCGGACGTGTCCGGCTACGTCACCGGCGTGCGCTTCTACAAGTCGAGCGCGAACACCGGCACGCACGTCGGGAGCCTGTGGACGTCGTCGGGGACGAAGCTGGCCTCCGCCACATTCACGAACGAGAGCTCTACCGGCTGGCAGCAGGTGACGTTCTCCTCGCCGGTCCAGGTCAACGCGAACAGCGTCTACGTGGCGTCGTACTACGCCCCCGTCGGGCACACGGCGCGCGACGACGCGTACTTCTATCCGAACCCCTCACCGACCCCGTACACGTACAGCTCGGTCGACAGCCCGCCGCTGCACGCCCTGCGCAACGTCAACGGGACGCTGAACGGCCTGTCCCGCAGCGGCGCCGGATTCCCCTCCGCGGGGGCGACCGCGACGAACTACTGGGTCGACGTGATGTTCACGCCGAACACCGGGCCGGCCACGGCACCCGGCGCGCCGACGTCCGTCACGGCCACGCCCGGCAACGCCTCGGCGCAGGTGAGCTGGACGATCCCGTCCGACGGCGGCAGCGCGATCACCTCGTACACCGTCACGCCGTACATCGGGACGACTGCGCAGACGCCCACCACGGTCCCTGGCGGCTCCGCTGACGCCAGCGCCACGATCCAGGGCCTGACCAACGGGACGACCTACACGTTCACGGTCTCGGCCACGAACGCCGTCGGGACCGGGCCGGCGTCGACAGCCTCCAACGCGGTCACGCCGTCGCCCGTGGTGTGCAACCCGTGCACCATCTGGACGCCGACGACCGTGCCGAACGTCCTCGACGAGGGCGACACCGGCTCGATCTCCCTCGGCACCAAGTTCACGTCCGACGTGAACGGCCAGGTCCAGGGCATCCGGTTCTACAAGGGCCCGACCGGAACCGGCACGCACGTCGGCGGTCTCTACACCCTCTCCGGCACCAGGCTGGCGTCGGCCACCTTCACCAGCGAGACGGCGTCGGGCTGGCAGCAGGTCAACTTCTCCACCCCCGTCTCCATCACGGCCGGCACGGTCTACGTCGCCGTGCTGTTCGCCCCCGCGGGCCACTACGCGGCCGACACCGGGTACTTCGCCGCCTCCGGCGTGGACAACCCCCCGCTGCACGCCCTGCGGGACGGCGTCAGCGGCGGGAACGGTGTCTACATCTACGGCTCGTCGATGACCTTCCCCACCAACACGTTCAACTCGGAGGGCTACTACGTCGACCCGGTGTTCGCGACGGTCACCGCGAGCGTGCCCGGCGCGCCGACCGGCGTCGGCGCCACCGCGGGCAACGGTACGGCCACGGTCACCTGGACCGCGCCGGCCGACGGCGGCAGCCCGATCACGAGCTACACGGTGACGCCGTACGTCGGCACGACCGCGCTCACCCCCACCACGGTCACCGGCACCCCGCCGGCGACGACGGCCACGGTGACCGGGCTCAGCAACGGGACTGCCTACACCTTCAAGGTCGCCGCCACCAACGCGCTGGGAACCGGTCCGCAGTCCGCGGCCTCGGCGTCGGTCACGCCACAGGCCCCGACCGCCCCGTCGGCCCCCACGAACGTCGTGGCGACGGCGGGCAACGGCTCGGCGAGCCTGACCTGGACCGCGCCGTCCGACGGCGGGAGCCAGATCACCCAGTACACGATCACGCCCTGGGTCGGCACGACGGCGCAGCCGACCACCACGGTGACCGGCACCCCGGCCGCCACCAGCGGCACCGTCTCCGGACTGACCAACGGCACGACGTACACGTTCACGGTGACGGCCACCAACGCCATCGGGACCGGCCCGGCCTCGGCCGCGTCGGCACCGGTGACGCCCAGCAGCAACACCGTCCCGAGCGCGCCGACCGGCGTGACGGCGACGGCGGGGAACGCCGCGGCGACCGTCAGCTGGACCGCGCCCGCGGACGGCGGCAGCGCCATCACGGCCTACACCGTGACGCCGCACGTCGGGTCCACCACCCTCGCCGCCACCGTGGTCACCGGCACCCCGCCGGCGACGACCGCGACGGTCACCGGGCTCACGAACGGGACCGCGTACACCTTCACGGTCACCGCCACGAACTCCCTCGGCACGAGCGCGGACTCGCTGCCGTCGAACACGGTGACCCCGGCCGCGCCGACCAGCTGCACGCCGTGCACCATCTGGCCGTCGACGGCGACGCCGACGACCAGCAGCGCGAGCGACACGTCGTCGGTGGAGCTGGGCGTCAAGTTCACCTCCGACGTCTCCGGCTACGTCTCCGGCGTGCGCTTCTACAAGGGCTCCGGCAACACCGGCACGCACGTCGGCTCGCTGTGGTCCTCGACGGGCACGAAGCTGGCCTCGGCCACCTTCACCGGCGAGAGCGCCTCCGGCTGGCAGCAGGTCAGCTTCGCCAGCCCCGTGGCGGTCACCGCCGGGACCGTCTACGTCGCGTCGTACTTCGCCCCCGCGGGCGGCTACGCCCTGGATGGTGGCTACTTCACGGCCGCGGTCGACAACGCGCCGCTGCACGCGCTCAAGGACGGGACGAGCGGCGGGAACGGCGTCTATGCCTACGCCGGGTCGAGCACCTTCCCGTCGAACACCTACAACTCGTCGAACTACTGGGTGGACGTCGTCTTCAGCACGACGACCGCCACCACCGCACCGTCCGCACCCACCGGTGTGACGGCGGCGGCCGGTGACTCGAGCGCCACCGTCACGTGGGCGGCGCCCGCCGACGGTGGCAGCCCCATCACGTCCTACACGGTCACGCCGTACGTCGGAACGACGGCCCAGACGGCGACGACGGTGAGCGGCAGCCCGCCCCAGACGTCGGCCGCCGTGAGCGGCCTGACCAACGGCACGGCATACACGTTCAAGGTCACGGCCACGAACTCCGTCGGCACGAGCCCGGCATCGGCCGCCTCGAACAGCGTGACGCCCGCGCCGGTGACGTGCAGCGCCTGCACGATCTGGTCGAGCTCTGCCACGCCGGCGAACGGCGACTCGGGCGACACGTCCTCGGTCGAGCTCGGGGTGAAGTTCACCTCCGACGTGGGCGGGACCGTGACCGGTGTCCGGTTCTGGAAGAGCACTGCCAACACGGGCACCCACGTGGGCAACCTGTGGAGCTCCACGGGGACCAGGCTCGCGTCGGCGACGTTCGCCTCCGAGACAGCCTCGGGCTGGCAGCAGGCGTACTTCTCCACGCCGGTCACCATCACCGCGGGCACCGTCTACGTGGTGTCCTACCTGGCGCCCGTCGGCCACTACGCCGCCGACTCCGGCTACTTCGCCTCGGCGGTGGACAACCCACCGCTGCACGCCCTCAAGGACGGCACGAACGGCGGGAACGGCGTGTACGCCTACGGCAGCACGAGCATCTTCCCGAGCAACTCGTACAACGCCTCGAACTACTGGGTCGACGCGGTGTTCAGCAACGCCGCCGCCACGGCCCCGGGCGCCCCGACGGGCGTGACGGCCACCGCCGGCAACGCGAGCGCGGTGGTGAGCTGGGGCGTGCCGTCCAACGGTGGCAGCGCGATCACGAGCTACACGATCACCCCGTACGTGGGCACGACCGCCCAGACGCCGACCACGGTGACGGGTAACCCGCCTGCCACCACGGCGACGGTCACCGGCCTGACGAACGGCACCACGTACACCTTCACCGTCACCGCGACGAACGCGGTCGGCACCGGGCCGGCGTCGACCGCCTCGAACGCGGTCACGCCGAAGTCGGTGACGTGCACCGCCTGCACCATCTGGGCGGCCACGGCGACACCGGGCACGGCGAGCTCCACCGACACCTCCTCGGTCGAGGTCGGGGTGAAGTTCAAGTCGGACGTCAGTGGCTTCGTCACCGGCATCCGCTTCTACAAGGGCTCGACCAACACCGGCACCCACGTCGGAAACCTGTGGAGCTCGACCGGCACGAAGCTGGCCTCGGCCACCTTCAGCGGTGAGACCGCCTCGGGCTGGCAGCAGGTGAGCTTCGCGACACCCGTGGCCGTCACCGCCGGGACCGTCTACGTGGCGTCGTACTTCGCGCCCGTCGGCCGTTACTCCCAGGACAGCCAGTACTTCAACTCGGCAGGGGTGGACAACCCACCCCTGCACGCGCTGAAGAACGGTGCGAGCGGCGGGAACGGCGTGTACGCCTACGGTGCCAGCAGCACGTTCCCGAACAACTCGTTCAAGGCCACGAACTACTGGGTCGACATCGTCTTCAGCACCGGGTGAGAAGGGACAGGGGTATGAGCTCGGTCAGCGTCGTCATCCCGTGCTACGCGTACGGCCGGTTCCTCGAGGACGCGGTGGCCAGCGTCCTCGAGGACCAGCCGGGCGTCGACGTCCGCGTCCTGGTCATCGACGACGCGTCGCCCGACGACAGCGCCGAGGTCGCCGCCCGGATCGCCGCCCGGGACCCCCGGGTCGAGGTTCGGCTGCACCGGGAGAACAAGGGCAACATCGCGACCTTCAACGAGGGCCTGATGGAGTGGGCGGACGGCGACTACTGCACCCTGCTGTCGGCCGACGACCTGGCCGCCCCCGGGTCGCTGCGCCGGGCCTGCGACCTGCTGGACGCCCACCCCGAGGTCGGCTTCGTCTACGGCAGGGCGGCGTGGTTCACCGACGGTGTCCCGACGCCCCCGGCCCGCACGCACCTGCGCGGCGAGTCCGTCATCCGTGGCAGGGAGTGGCTGGAGCACCGGTTCCGGCAGGGCGAGAACCAGCTCACCACCCCCGAGGTCGTCGTCCGGACCTCGCTGCAGCACCGCCTCGGGGGTTACGACCCGAACCTGCCCAAGGCGGCCGACATGGAGCTGTTCATGCGGTTCGCGGCGCACGCCGACGTCGGGTTCCTCCGCGGGGTCGACCAGGCCCTGCACCGTCGGCACGGCACCAACATGAGCACCGGCGTGGACCCGCTCGCCGACCTCGTGCAGCGCAGGGCCGTCTTCGAGCAGGTGCTCGAGCGCTACGGCCACCGGCTCTCCGGGGTCCGGAACCTGTCGACGACCGTGCACCGCCAGCTCGCCCGGGAGGCCCTCTGGACTGCGGGCCGCGAGTACGACCGCGGCGCCCTGACCCGGACGGCTGCCGGGCGGGTCCTGCTGCGCAGCACCGGGACCGGCACCGCCGAGGAGCGGACCGAGCTGCTCGCGTTCGCCGCAGACTGCTGGCCGGAGGTGAAGCGGTTCCCGCTCTACCGGACCCTGGAGGGCGGCCACCGCCTCGGCGCTCGCGACATCGCCTTCATGGTGCGCGAGCGGGGCCGCTGGTGGGCGCGGCGCAGGGCCTGGACCCACCGCGGCTACTGAGGCGCGACCACGCCTCATGCCGTCGGCCCCCTCCGGTCTTCAGCAAATGGCTGAGGTGCCCTGCGCGTCACGGCGGAAGGATTGCCGCGACCACAGCGAAAGGGAGCTGGTGGACACGGGGGACGCGGCCCGCCCGGGCCGGGCGCACCCGACGCCAGGAGAGGGGACCGGAGCATGAAGGCCGTACTGCTCGCGGCGGGGCTGGGGACCCGACTGCGCCCGGTCACCGACGCCGTCCCCAAGTGCCTCGTCGAGGTCGCGGGGCGAACGCTCCTGGACACCTGGCTCGACGCGTTGGCCGTGGCCGGCGTCGACGAGGTGCTGGTGAACACCCACCACCTGGCCGACCAGGTCGCCGTCCACGTGGCCGGTCGCACCGCGGGCCCGCAGGTGCACCTTTCCCACGAACCCGTCCTGCTCGGCAGTGCCGGCACGCTGGTGCGCAACCGGGACTTCCTCGACGGCGAGGACATGTTCCTCGTCCTCAACGCTGACAACCTCACCGACTTCGACCTCCGCCTGCTGGTCGACGCGCACCGCGCTGGAGGGGCCGTGGCGACCCTGACGGTCTTCCGGACGCCCCGCCCGTCCGAGTGCGGGATCCTCGAGGTGGCCGACGGCCGGGTCGTGGGCTTCGTCGAGAAGCCGGCGTCCCCGCGCAGCGACCTCGCCAACGCCGGCATGTACGCGTTCGCTCCCGAGGTGCTGGACGAGATCCCCGACTCGCTGCCGCGGGACGTGGGCTTCGACCTGCTGCCGCGGCTGGTCGGGCGGGCGCGGGCGGTCTCGATCGGGGACAGCTGGTTCCTCGACATCGGCACGCCACAGGCCCTGGAGCGGGCTCGGGCCGAGTGGGGAGCGAGGGCGAGCGCATGATCATCACGCAGACCCCGCTGCGGGTCGGCCTCGTCGGCGGTGGCACCGACCTGCCCGACTTCTACCGCGAGCACGGCGGCCGGGTCCTCAACGCGGCCATCGACAAGTACGTCTACGTCGTCGTCAAGCAGCGGTTCGACGACGACGTCTACGTCAACTACTCCGCCAAGGAGGTCGTCTCCCGCGTGGAGGACCTCCAGCACGAGCTGGTGCGCGAGGCGATGCACATGACCGGCGTGCGGGGCGGTGTCGAGATCACCACGCTGGCCGACATCCCCTCCGCCGGCTCGGGGCTCGGCTCGTCGTCCGCGGTGACCGTGGGCCTGCTGCACGCGCTCTTCGCGTACAAGGGTCGCCAGGTGACGGCCGAGGAGCTCGCCGACCGGGCCTGCGCCATCGAGATCGACCGCTGCCGCAAGCCGATCGGCAAGCAGGACCAGTACGCCGCCGCGTACGGCGGCATCTGCGACCTGCACTTCGGACCCGGGGACCGCGTCGTGGTCGACCAGCTCGACCTCGCGTCACCGGTCCGCCGCCAGGTGCAGGACGAGCTGCTGCTGTTCTACACGGGCACGACCCGCAAGGCGGACAACATCCTCGGCGAGCAGAAGGCCAACATCGGCGACCGGATCGCCCAGCTCGTGCAGCTGCGCGAGCTCGCGGCCGAGGCCTCCGCCGGCCTGCGCGAGGGCGACGTCGACGCGCTCGGAGTGGCGCTGAACAAGAGCTGGGCCGCCAAGCGCGAGCTGGCCTCCGGGGTGTCGAACAGCCAGATCGACGAGGCGGTCGAGTCCGCCCTGGCCGGCGGCGCGACGGGCGCCAAGGTGACCGGCGCGGGCGGCGGCGGGTTCCTGCTCGTCGTCTGCCCGCTCGAGCGGCAGCGCGCGGTGCGTGAGCGCCTGGCCGCCATGAAGGAGCTTCCCATCAAGATCGACCCGTTCGGGTCCCGCGTGGTCCTGAACGTCCACCGAGACATCTGGAGCTGAGGTGCGTACCGCATGATCCCCGTGATGAGACCGTGGCTCGACGACGCGGAGGCCAGGGCCGCCGCGGACGTCGTCGCCTCCGGGTGGCTGGCCCAGGGGCCCCGGGTGGCCCAGTTCGAGTCGGCCTTCGCCGCCAGGGTCGGCGTGGCCGAGGGCGTGGCGGTGTCGTCGTGCACGACCGCGCTGCACCTCGCCCTGCACCTCCTCGGGGTGGGTCCGGGCGACGAGGTCGTCGTGCCGTCGTTCTCCTTCATTGCCACCGCGAACTGCGTCCGCTACGTCGGCGCCGAGCCGGTGTTCGCCGACGTCGAGGCGCTCGACGGCAACCTCAGCGTGCGCACGGTCGAGGCGGTCCTGACCGACCGGACGAGGGCCGTCGTGGTCGTCGACCAGGGTGGGATGCCGGCCGACGTCCAGCCCCTGCGCGAGCTGTGCGACGCGCGGGGGCTCGCCCTCGTGGAGGACGCCGCCTGCGCCGCGGGCTCGACCTACCGCGGGCAGCCGGTGGGGGTGTCCTCCGCCCTGGCGGCCTGGTCCTTCCACCCGCGCAAGCTGCTCACCACCGGTGAGGGGGGCATGCTCACGACGACCGACGCGCAGCTCGCCGAGCGCGCCCGCCGCCAGCGGGAGCACGGCATGAGCGTGAGCGCCGCCGCCCGCCACGTGAGCAGGCAGCCGGTCCTGGAGCAGTACCTCGAGGTGGGCTTCAACTTCCGCATGACCGACATCCAGGCCGCCGTCGGCCTGGTCCAGCTCGGCAAGCTCGACGCCATGGTCGCCCGCAGGCGCGAGCTCGCCGAGGCCTACCGGGCGATGCTCGCCGACGTCCCGGGGCTGCGCACCGTGCGCGACCCCGAGTGGGGCACCTCGAACTTCCAGTCGTTCTGGGTCGAGTTCGAGCCCGGTTTCCCGTTGTCCCGCAACGACCTCCTGGCCCAGCTCGCCGACCAGGGCGTCTCGGCCCGCGCCGGGATCATGGCCGCCCACCGACAGCCCGCGTACTCCGACCACCCGAGGGGGGACCTCACCGTGACCGAACGGCTCACCGACTCCACGCTCATCCTGCCGATGTTCCACACCATGACCGAGGCCGAGCAGCAGCACGTCGTCGACTGCGTCCGCGGCGCGGCCGGGCTGAGGGCAGCCTGATGGGCGCCGAGCAGCGGGCCGGGGTGCCCCTCGTCGACCTGTCGGTGCAGCACGCGCAGGTGGCGGACGAGGTCGCCCAGGGCTTCGCCGAGGTGCTGTCGACCGGTGACTTCATCGGCGGCAAGGCGGTGGGCGCCTTCGAGCGCGCGTATGCCGAGTTCACCGGCGCCCGCGCGTGCGTCGGCGTGGGCAACGGCACCGACGCGCTGGAGCTGGCGATGCGGGCGGTCGGGGTCGGTCCCGGGGACGAGGTCGTCCTGCCGGCCAACACCTTCATCGCCACTGCCGAGGCCGTGCTGCGCGCCGGGGGCACGCCCGTGTTCGCCGACGTCGACGACGACGCGCTGCTGCTCGACCCGGCCTCGGCCGAGGCGGCGCTGACCGGTCGCACCCGGGCCGTCGTGCCCGTCGACCTCTTCGGCCAGGTCGCGCCCTTCGAGCAGCTGCCCGCGGCCCTGGCGCAGCGCGGCATACGCGTCGTCGAGGACGGTGCCCAGTCGCAGGGGGCGACGCGGCACGGGAAGGCCGCCGGGACCTTCGGCGACGTGGCGGCGACGAGCTTCTACCCCGGCAAGAACCTGGGGGCCTACGGCGACGCCGGCGCGGTGCTGACCGACGACGAGGAGGTCGCGCAGGCGGTGCGGCTGCTGGGCGCCCACGGCAGCCCCGCCAAGTACGAGCACACCGTGGTCGGCTTCAACTCCCGGCTCGACACCCTCCAGGCAGTGGTGCTGTCGGCCAAGCTCGCGCGCCTGCGCGGGTGGAACGCCGAGCGACGTGCCGCGGCCGCGGTGTACGACGAGCTGCTCGCCGACACCGACGGCGTGAGGCTGCCGACGACCCTGGAGGGCAACGATCACGTCTGGCACCTCTACGTGGTGCGGGTCGACCGCCGCGACGAGGTCCTGCGCCACCTCCAGGAGGAGGGCGTCGGCGCCGGCGTTCACTACCCGACGCCGGTGCACCTGACCCCCGCCATGGGCCACCTCGGGTACGGACCCGGCCGGTTCCCGGTGGCCGAGCGGGCGTCGCAGCAGATCCTGTCGCTGCCGCTGTTCCCGGGCATCACCCCCAGCCAGCAGGAGCGGGTCGCCGACGTGCTGCGGCAGGCAGTCCGGGTGGCGCCATGACCCCGGCCGGGTGAGCCCGTGCACCACCCCTCAGGTCCTGGCTCCGACCACGTCGCGGTAGACGGCCGAGGCCGCCGCGGCCTTGGCGGCCCAGTTGTGGCCGGACGCCCACCGCACGGCGTCCGCGCTGCGCCCTGCCCAGGTGGGGTCCGAGACGACCTCGGCCATGGCGGCGGCCAGGAGGCAGGGCAGGTCCCGGGGCCGGTCCGGCAGGTCGACCTTGACCGCAGCCCGGCCGACGTCGAGGTCGCCGATGCCGTGGTGGTTGAGCGCCACGGCGGGGAGCCCCCGGCCGAGGGCCTCGAGGAACTGCGAGCCGGACGAGTCGCGCAGCGACGTGAAGAGGAAGACGCTGGCGCCGTCGTACAGCGGTCGCATCTGCGTCCACGGCACGCGCCCGCGCACCTCGACGTCGTCGCCGAGGCCGAGCTCGGCCACGGTGTCACGCAGGCGGTCCAGCAGTGGTCCGTCGCCCGCGACGACGAGCCGGGCCGGCATGGTCCGGCGCAGCTCGGCGAACGCGTGCAGGGCCAGAAGGGGTGCCTTGCGCGGCAGCATCCGACCCACCCAGAGGACCACCGGCGTCCCGACCGGCCGGTCGTGCGGCACGCCGACCCAGTCCGGTGGCAGTCCCTCGGCGAGCATGTACCGCACGTCGCGGGCGCCGAGGTCGCGGCACGCCTCGGCGGTCGCGGAGTTCGTCACCAGGGTGACGGCAGCGCCGCGCACCGTGTCGCGGCTGCGCCGGTTCCACCGCAGCAGCCCGCGCGTGATGCCCGTCCGGACCGCCTCGGTCGGCCAGCTCCGGCCGAACTGGCGCCAGTAGCCGGACGGCGCGGTCTGTCCGCCCCCGATGGGCCCGTAGACGAGGGGTACCGGCAGGCGCCAGAGCTGGCTGCCCAGGTGCAGCGAGCCCCACGACACGTGGTGGACGACGTCGAAGGCCTGGTCCCACTCGGAGGCGAACTCCCACGCGGCGTCCTGCCAGTGCAGGTAGTGGTGGGTGGTGCCGAGCTGGTGGGAGACGCGCGCCAGCGGCGAGGTGTTGCACGCCGCGTGGAGGAACGTGATGCCCGGTGGTGCTGCTGCCCGGATGATGTGGCTCGGCTGCGTGAGGACCGTGACCTCGTGGCCGAGCTCGGCCAGGGCCCGGGCCCAGTGCCATCCGTTGCCGAGCTCGCTGCCCTGGTCGGGCATGCACTGGTAGGACGACAGCAGGACCCTCATGACCGGGCCTCCGGGTCACCGGGCAGTCGTCGCCGGTCTCGTCGTGGCGTGCTCACACGTCGTGGAGTGGACACAAGGCCTCCCCGTGCCGCCCCCGGGCGGCGTCCCCTGGCCGCCCCCCGCCGGCGGCTTCCCCTGATCCGGCCTGTCGTCACCTCGGCCGGAGGCGCCCTGCGGGGTCATGGTACTGCCGGCCGTGCTGATGGTCCATGCCTCGTGGACGGGGTCTGCGCGGACCCGGTGACGGTTCGGCGAGGGGTGAGGCCACATCGCGAAAGTGCTTGTGCCCGTGTCCCCTTCGCCTGCGCGGGCCCGGGCGGGCGGGTGCTGCCGTGAGCGTCGAGGAGAGCACGGAACGGGTGGGACTCGGGAGGGCCGCCGCCTCCGGCGTGCTGTGGCTGGCCGTCCAGAAGTGGCTCGTCCGGCTCAGCGCGTTCGCGACGCTGATCGTCCTGACGCACCACGTCTCGCCCCGGGACTTCGGTGTCGTCGCCGCGGCCTCGACGTTCATCCCGATCATCTACCTGCTGTCGGACGTCGGGTTCTCGACCTACCTGCTGCAGAGCGAGGACTCCGACCGCCGCAGCCTGAGCACCGCGTTCTGGACGACGGTGGTGGCGGGCGCCGTCCTGTCGGGCGCGCTCTGGGTCGCCAGCCCGCTCGTGGGCGCCGCCTTCCGGAGCGAGCCCCTCGTCGGGGTGCTGCGCGCCCTCATCCTCTCGGTCGTGCCGACCGTGCTCGCCGGGGTCCCGCTCGCCCTGCTCCGCCGCGCCCTGCGGTTCCGTGCCGTGGCCGTCCAGAGCCTCGTCGCGGCGATCTCGGGGCAGGTCGCCGCGATCGCCGTGGCCGTGTCGGGCGGGGGCGTCTGGGCGCTGGTGTCGCAGGTGGTCGTGACGCAGTGGGTCATCGCCGTGCTCGCCTGGTGGAGCGTGCGGTGGTTCCCCGGCCTGGCGTTCTCGCCGCAGAAGTTCCGGCAGATGGCGGCGTTCGGGGTCCGCGTGTCCAGCGTCGACTTCGTCGGCACGGCCCGGCTGTGGGCCGAGAGCCTCGTGGTGACGGTCGTGCTGGGGCCGGCGGCGATGGGGCAGCTCAACGTCGGCCAGCGCGTCGTGCAGGTCGCCCAGGACCTCGCCGCCGGCTCGCTCGTGCCCGTCTCGACCGTGGTGTTCGCCAAGGTCCGCGAGGTCCCCGAGCGCCTGGCCGCCTCCTACCTCAAGGCGCTCGGTGTCGCGTACGGCGTCGTGTCGCCGCTGATGGTGCTCATCGCCGTGACGGCGCCGCAGTCGATCCCGCTCGTCTTCGGCAGCCAGTGGACGGCGAGCATCGTGCCCGCGCAGGCCCTGTCCGTGGCCGCCGTCATCACCCTCGGTGCGATGGTCGACCACGGACTCTTCTACGGCCTGGGCCGGCCGGGCACGTGGCTCGCGTACGCCGTCGTCATCGACGCGCTGACCCTGACCACCACCGTGGTGGCGGTGCGCTGGGGGCTGCCGGGCGTGGCGTTCGGCTTCCTCGTCGTAGCCACGGTCGCCACGGCGGCACGCTGGGTGCTCGTGGGCCGGCTCCTGGGCATGCGTCCCGCCCAGGTCGCGCGGCCGTTCCTGACGGCCCTGGTCCCGACGGCCGTCACCCTCGCCGTCGGCGCGGTGGTCTCCACCTGGACCTCCCGCGTCTCGTCGGTCTGGCTCGGGCTGGCGCTCCTCGCGGCCGCCACCGTCCTGGTCAACGTGCTGATGCTGCGCCTCGTCGGCGGGCGCGTGCTGCGCGACGCGCTGGGCCTGCTGCCCGTCCCCGCCAGGGTGACGCGGCCCGTGGCCCGGGTGCTCCGGCTGGAGCCGCTGGACGCGTCCTGAGCGCGCGCTGGACGGGTCCTGACCTCCTCGTCCCGGCCGGCCGCCCGAGGCGGCAGGCGCCTCCACCATTTGGCCTACTCCACGCTTCCGCATCGGGACGACCCGCCTCGCGCTGCTGCGCGGTTCGATGAAGTCTCCAGTGGGAGGGGAAAGCTCATGAAGGTTGCTGTCTTCGGTCTCGGCTACGTCGGCACGGTCACGGCCGCGGGTCTCGCGTCGCGGGGCCATGACGTCGTCGGCGTGGACGTGGACACCATGAAGGTCGAGGCGATCGCCTCCGGGCACAGCCCCGTGGTGGAGCCGGGCATCGACGAGCTGGTGCGCGACGCGGTCGCCGCCGGCCGCCTGCAGGCCACTACCGACGCGAGGCTCGCGGTCGAGGGTGCGGACGTCTCCCTCGTGTGCGTGGGGACGCCGTCCTCGCCGCGCGGCGACACCGACCTGACCTACATCTCGCGGGCGGTGACCGACCTGCGCGAGGCCATGGAGGTGGCCAGCCCGCCGGCATCCGGCATGCACTCGGTGGTCGTCCGCTCGACGGTGCCGCCCGGCACCGTGGCCGGCGTCGTGGCACCGGTCTTCGACGGCGAGCTGCCGGACGGCTGGGACGTCGGCACGGCCATGTGCCCCGAGTTCCTGCGCGAGGGCTGCGGTGTCGAGGACTTCTTCGCGCCGCCGTTCGTCGTCGTCGGCACGGCCGACACCCGGACCCGCGCGGCGATGAGCGAGCTGTTCGCCTTCCTGGGCATGGAGATCCACCACGTGGACGTCGCATCGGCCGAGGCGCTGAAGTACGCCTGCAACGCCTTCCACGCCGTGAAGGTCACCTTCGCCAACGAGATGGGCCGCGTCTTCGCTGCCCACGGCGTCGACAGCCGCCGCGTCATGGAGATCTTCTGCGAGGACCGCAAGCTCAACATTGCGCCGTCCTACCTGCGCCCCGGCTTCGCCTTCGGCGGCTCGTGCCTGCCGAAGGACCTGCGTGCCCTGCAGAGCCTGGCCCGGATGAGCGGCGTCGAGATCCCGATGGTCGGCTCGGCCATGGTGAGCAACGAGATCGCCGTCCGAGCCGTCGTCGACCGCGTGCTGCAGACCGGCCTGCGCAGCGTCTGCATGCTCGGCCTCAGCTTCAAGATGGACACCGACGACCTGCGCGAGAGCCCCAACCTCGAGGTGGCCGAGCGGTTCGTCGGCAAGGGCCTCGACGTGCGGATCTACGACCCGATCGTTAACCCCGACAAGCTCGTCGGTGCCAACCTGCGCCACCTGCAGAGCAAGCTGGCGCACGTCAACCGGCTCCTGGCGCAGACGCCCGAGGAGGCGCTCGAGGGCGCCGAGGTCGTGCTCGTCTCCTCGTCGGACCCGGCTGCCCTGCGCGCCCTGGCCGCCAGCCGTCCGGCGCTGGTCATCGACCTGCACGGCCGGCTGGGTGCCGACGTGGAGGCGCTGGAGTCCTACGAGGGCGTGGCCTGGTGAGCCGACGTCGCAGCAGCGGCTCGGCGCGGCCCCGCGTCCTGGTCATCGTCCAGAACCTCCCCGTGCCGTTCGACCGCCGGGTCTGGCTCGAGTGCCAGTCGCTCACCGGGGCCGGCTACGACGTGACGGTCGTCTGCCCGCAGGGCCACGGCACCGGCGCCGCGCAGGTCGTCGACGGCGTGCGCATCCTCGCCTACCGCCCCTACGCCCCGGGCGGGGGAGCGCTGGGCTTCATCACCGAGTACGCCTACTCTTTCCTCGCCACCGCGCGCCTGGCCCTGCGCGCCCGTCGCAGCGGCGCGTTCCGCGTCGTCCAGGCGTGCAACCCGCCGGACATCTTCTGGCCGCTGGCGTGGGCCCTGCGCGTCCTCGACGGGACGCGCTTCGTCTTCGACCACCACGACCTGTGCCCCGAGCTGTTCGAGTCGCGCTTCCCGACGGGCCGGCGCGCGTTCCTGCGCGGCCTGCTCTTCCTGGAGCGGATGACGTTCCGGACCGCCGACCGGATCACCTCCACCAACGAGTCGTATGCCGCGATCGCCACGTCCCGGGGCGGCAAGCCGCCGGAGCGGGTCACCGTGGTGCGGACCGGGCCGGACCCGGAGAAGCTGCGTCGCCGCGAGGCCGAGCCGGAGCTGCGGCGCGGCCACGACCACCTCGTCGCCTACCTCGGGGTCATGGGCCCCCAGGACGGTGTAGACGTGGCCCTGCAGGCGGCCGACATCGTCGTCAACCGGCTGGGGCGCACCGACATCGGCTTCTGCCTCATGGGTGGCGGCGACTGCTGGGCCGACCTGGTCGCCGAGCGGAACCGGCTGGGCCTGGAGGACCACGTCGAGATGCCCGGGCGCGTCCCGGACGACTTCGTCGTCTCCGTCTTCTCCACCGCCGAGGTCGGCCTGTCACCCGACCCGCTCAACCCGTTGAACGACGTCTCCACGATGAACAAGACGATGGAGTACATGTCGTTCGGCCTGCCGGTCGTGGCCTTCGACCTGCACGAGACGCGCGTGTCGGCCCAGGACGCCGCCCGCTACGTCCAGCCCGGTGACGTCGAGGCGTACGCCCGTGCCATCGTCGAGCTCGTCGACGACCCGGCCACCCGGGCGGAGATGGGCCGGTACGGCCGCGAGCGCGTGGAGACCCAGCTCGCCTGGGAGCACCAGCGGGGCGGCTACCTCGCGGTCTTCGACGACCTCAGCGGGCGGACCCGGTCCGCGTCCGCCGGGCCGGCGCGGTCCGCCCGGTCGACGGCGGCCGGACGCCCACGGGTGGGGTCGGGGGCCTAGTCGTGTGCGGTGTGGCGGGGGCCTACCAGCAGCCGGACGGCAAGGTCGTGGTCAGCACGATGGTCGAGCGGATCGACCACCGCGGCCCGGACGCGTGCGGTGTGCTCGAGCTGGTCGACCCGGAGACCTCCGTGGTGCTGGGTCACCGGCGGCTGTCGATCATCGACCTGTCGACCGCGTCGGACCAGCCGTTCGCCAAGGACGGCCTGACGCTGAGCTACAACGGCGAGGTCTACAACTACCGCGAGCTGCGGTCCGAGCTCGAGCGGCACCACGGGGTCCGCTTCGCCACGGCATCGGACACCGAGGTCGTGCTCGAGGCCTGGCGGGCCTGGGGGCCGGCGTCGCTGGCGCGGCTGCGGGGCATGTTCGCCTTCGCCGTCCACGACGCGTCGACGGGCTCGATCACCCTCGTCCGCGACCCGCTGGGCATCAAGCCGCTGTACGTCATGGAGCGCGGTGACGGGGTCGTCTTCGCCTCCGAGCTCAAGGCGATTCTCGCGGCGGTCGGCCGGGAGCTGACCGTCGACCCGCAGGCGATGGTCGCCTCGGCCCTCTACTACTGGGTCCCGCAGGAGTTCGACTCCGTGCGCGGCGTCTCCAAGCTCCCGCCCGGGACCTGGCGCACCTACCACCGCGACGGGTCGCGGTCCGCCGGCGCCTTTTGGGACGTCGCCGACGAGGCCGCCCGCGCCTCGCGCGGCCCGCAGGCCGACCTGCGGGACGTCGTGGCCGAGTCGGTGCGGGCACACCTGGTGTCCGACGCCCCGGTCGCGTCGTTCCTGAGCGGCGGCCTCGACTCCTCGATCATCACCGCTCTTGCCCACCGCCACGACCCGTCCATCGAGGCGTACACGATCGCGTTCCGGGCCGAGGACCAGAAGCTGGAGGCGATGCCGGACGACGCCAAGTACGCCCGGATCATGGCCCGCACGCTCGGGATCCGCCTGCACGAGATCGAGATCCGGCCCGACGTCGTCAGCCTGCTGCCGCGGATGGTGGACATCCTCGACGAGCCGATCGGCGACCCGGCGGCGATCAACACGCTGCTCATGTGCGACGCGGCACGCGACGCCGGCGTCAAGGTGCTGCTGTCCGGCATGGGTGCGGACGAGCTCTTCGGCGGCTACCGCAAGCACCTGGCCACCCTCGCCACGGCCCGGTACCGCCGGCTGCCTGCGCCGTTGCGCACGGGTGTCATCGCCCCGCTCGTGCGGGCCACGCCGGTCGCCGTCGGTGGCCGCGGCATACGCACCGTCCGCTGGGCCCAGCGGTTCCTCACCTTCGCCGAGCTGCCGGAGGAGGAGGCGTTCCGGCGCAGCTACACGATGTACGACCGGGACGAGCTGGTCGACCTCGTCGACCCGGCGCTGGCCGGCACGGTCGACCGGGTCCTGGACCGGCACCGCGAGGTGTACGAGGACAACGCGCTGGAGCACCAGGTCGACCGGATGTGCCTGGCCGATGCGCGGATGTTCATGGTGGGGCTCAACCTCACCTACACCGACCGCGCCAGCATGGCGGCGTCCACCGAGGTGCGGGTGCCGTTCGTCGACATCGAGGTCTTCCGGGCCGCCTTCTCCATCCCCGGACCGGAGAAGATCCGCGGCCGGGTGCAGAAGGCGGCGCTCAAGGACGCCGCCCGCGCCTGGCTGCCCGACGAGGTCATCGACCGGCCCAAGGCGAGCTTCGGCGTCCCGCTGCGCGCGTGGGTCGGGAACGACCTCAGGGAGCTGGTGGACGACACGCTGCTGCGTGGCGAGCTCGTCGGGTCGGGCTTCCTGCGCCGGGACCCGTTGCAGCGACTCGTCGACGACCAGCGTGCGGGGCGGCGCGACGAGTCCAAGCAGATCTGGCAGCTGCTGTGCCTGGAGTACTGGTACCGCAACGTCCGGGCCTCGGGGGTGGCCACCGCATGAACAGCACCGACAGCAGGAGCCGCAGCGGCAGCTGCACGAGCACCGACAACAGCAACAGCAGCACTGAGAACGAGAACAGCACGAGCAGGGGGCAGGCGTCGTGAAGCAGGTCGCGCAGAACTACCGGTCCGGCGAGCTGACGGTGCTCGACGTCCCGGTGCCGTCGTGCAAGCCGGGGGGAGTGCTGGTCCGCTCGCTCTTCTCCCTCATCTCCACGGGCACCGAGATGATGAAGGTGACCGAGGCGCGGCTGTCGCTCCTCGGCAAGGCCCGCGCCCGGCCGGACCAGGTCAAGAAGGTGCTCGACTCGATGGCCCAGCAGGGCCCGGTCGCCACCTACAAGAAGGCCATCAACACCCTCGACAGCTACACGCCGCTCGGCTACTCGCTGTGCGGGGTCGTCGTCGAGGTCGGCGCCGGCGCGGAGGAGTTCGCCGTCGGCGACCTCGTGGCCGCGGCCGGGAACGAGTTCGCGCTCCACGCCGAGCTCAACTGGGTGCCGCGCAACCTGTGCGTCCGCGTCCCCGACGGCGTCGCCCCCGAGCACGCGGCCTTCGCCACCGTCGGCGCCATCGCCATGCAGGGCGTGCGCCGCAGCGAGCCCCAGCTCGGCGAGCTCGCCTGCGTGATCGGCCTCGGCCTCATCGGCCAGCTCGTCGTCCGGCTGCTCGTCGCGTCGGGGGTCCGCGTGGTCGGCGTCGACACCGTGCCCGCGCGCTGCGGGATGGCCGAGGAGGCGGGTGCCATCGCGAGCGGGACACCCGACGGCGAGGGCGCCGCTGCCCTCGAGCGGGCGATCGCCGCCGCGACCGGTGGCCTGGGTGCCGACCACGTCTTCCTCGCCGCCGGTGGGGACAGCAACGGCCCGGTCGAGCTCGCCTCCCGGATCGCCCGCGACCGCGCCCGCGTCGTGGACATCGGCAAGACCAAGCTCGACCTGCCGTGGAACGCCTACTACGAGAAGGAGCTCGACGTCCGGTTCTCGCGCTCGTACGGGCCGGGCCGGTACGACGACCGGTACGAGCTCGAGGGCGTCGACTACCCGGCGGGCTACGTCCGCTGGACCGAGCGCCGCAACCTCGAGTGCTTCCTGCAGCTCCTCGCCGCGGGCTCGGTCGACGTCGGTGCGCTGGTGTCCGGGACGCACCCGGTCGCAGACGCCGAGTCGGTCTACGGACAGCTGCGGGACGGCTCGCTCAAGGGCATCGGCTTCCTCTTCGAGTACCCGGAGGCCGCCGACCAGGCCCAGCTCGCGGCGGCTCCGGCACCGGCACACGCCCGCACCATGGCTGCACCGCGGCAGGCCGGCACGTCACCGCGGACCGGCACGGACAGCGGTACGGTCCGGCTCGGCTTCATCGGCGCGGGTGCCTACGCGAGCTCGATGCTGCTGCCGCACCTGGCGAAGCTGCCCGGGGCCACGCTGGGCACCGTGGCGACCACCCGGTCCCTGTCGGCGGTGAATGCCCAGCGCAAGTTCGGGTTCCGCGCCCTGACGACCGACGCGTCGAGCGTGCTCGACGACCCCGCCATCGACGCGGTCTTCGTCGTCACGCGCCACCACTCGCACGCCGACTTCGTCTGCCGTGCCCTCGAGGCCGGCAAGGCGGTGTTCGTCGAGAAGCCGCTGGCCCTGACCGCCGAGCAGGTCGACCGGGTGCTCGAGACCGTCGACCGCACCGGGAACGACAGGATCATGGTCGGCTTCAACCGCAGGTTCGCCCCGCTCTTCACGGACCTGCGCAGGCGGTTCGGCCCGACGGCGGGACCCGTGAGCGTCCGCTACCTCGTCAACGCCGGGCAGCTGTCCTCGGGCAGTTGGTACCTCAACGAGGAGCAGGAGGGATCCCGGTTCCTCGGCGAGGGTGGCCACTTCATCGACACCGTCGGTGCGTGGATCGGCTCCGCCCCCGTGGAGGTCACCGCGTTCCAGACCGGCGACGGCGCCGACCTCCAGGCGACGCTGCGGTACGCCGACGGCTCGCTCGCGACGCTGACGTACGCCACCGACGGCAACGCGCGCTTCCCCAAGGAGACGATTGACGTCTCCGGGGCGGGCCGCAACGCCCGGCTCGACAACTTCACCCGCGCCACGGTGTGGAGCCGCTCGGGCAAGGACGTCAAGCGGTCGTATGCCGGCCAGGACAAGGGCCAGCGTGCGGAGGTGGCCGCGTTCGTCGAGGCGGTCCGGACCGGCGGTCCGATGCCGATCGCCCTGGACTCGCTGGTCTCCACGACGCTCGCCACGATCGCGGTCGAGGAGAGCCTCACCACGGGAGGGCCGGTCAAGCTGTGAGCAGGTCCCTGTCCTGGTACGCCCGCCGCCTGCGCGCGATGTCGCCCGGCGAGGTCGGCGCGCGCGTCGGTGACCGCGCCCGGCAGCTCGCGTGGGCGCGTCGCCGCGTCGCGCCCGGCACCCTCCCGCCCGGGGGCGCCGGCGTCGACGGCGTGCCGGGGCTGCTCGGCCCGCGGCGGTTCGCCTCGACCGTGCCCGCCGGGACGCGCGAGGACGTGCCCGCCGCCGCGCGGGAGGCGGTCCTCGCGGCGGCCGACGGAATCCTCGCCGGGCACTGGCTCGTGCTGGGGGTGCCGCGGCAGGACGTCGCCGACCCCGACTGGTTCGCCGACCCCGTGACCGGGCGGCGCGCACCGCAGGACCTGCTCGCCTTCCGCGTGGACCACCGGGACGAGTCGGTGACCGGCAACGTGAAGTCGGTGTGGGAGCTCTCGCGGCACCACCACCTCACGGTGCTCGCGGCCGCGTGGTGGCTCACGGGCGACGACCGGTATGCCGTGGTGGTGGACCGCCAGCTGCGGTCGTGGTGGGCGGCCAACCCGTTCCTGTCGGGCGTCCACTGGACGAGCGGCATCGAGCTGGGCACGCGGCTGGTGAGCTGGGTCTGGGTCCGCCGGCTGCTCGACGGGTGGGCCGGTGCGCCCGCCCTCTTCGAGGACAACCCCGAGGCCCTGCGTCAGCTGCGCTGGCACCAGGAGTACCTCGCCGCCTTCCGCAGCCGGGGCTCCTCGTCGAACAACCACCTCGTCGCCGAGGCGGTCGGCCGGCTGGCCGCCGGCTGCGCGTTCCCGTGGTTCGACGAGAGCAGCCGGTGGCGCCGGTCCGCCGCGGCCGACCTCGAGTCCTCGCTGGAGGCCAACACCTTCCCCAGCGGCGTCAACCGGGAACAGGCCAGCGACTACCACCGCTTCGTGGCCGAGCTGGGCCTGCTGGGCCTGGTCGAGGCGGACGCGGCGGGGGAGCCGCTGGGTGCGGGGACGCGCCGGCTGCTGGCCGCCTGCCTCGACGCGGCCGCCGCGATGGTCGACGCCACCGGCAGGCCGCCGCGCCAGGGCGACGGTGACGAGGGCCGCGGGCTGGTCGTCGACGACCCCGAGCGCGACCCGTGGGCCTCGGTGCTGGCGTGGGGGGAGGCGGTCGTCGGACCCCAGCCGTGGTGGCAGCCGGTGCCCGCCACCGTGGGGTCGGTGCTCCTCGGCTCGTTGACCGGGTCGACGCCGGGGCAGCCGGTGGCCGGCCGGCCGGACCGTGCACCGGTGCGGTTCCCCGACGCCGGGCTCTACCTCCTGCGCACCCGTGACGCCGCCCCCGAGATCTGGTGCCGTTGCGACGGGGGCCCCCAGGGCTTCGGCTCGATGGCGGCGCACGGCCACGCCGACGCGCTGTCGGTCGAGCTGCGCTGCGACGGCGTGGACCTCCTCGCCGACCCCGGCACGTACTGCTACCACGGTGAGCCGCAGTGGCGGTCGTACTTCCGCTCCACGCTGGCGCACAACACGATCGAGGTCGACGGCCAGAGCCAGTCGGTCGAGGGTGGCCCGTTCCTGTGGTCGAGCCGCACGGACGCGGTGGTCGACGAGTGCGACCTCGACGGCGAGGTGCAGGCGTGGTCGGCCCACCACACGGGGTACGGGCGGCTGGACCCGGCGCTGCGCCACGACCGGCAAGTGCGGCTGGACACTCGGGAGCGGTTGCTCACCGTGCGCGACACCCTGACGTCCTCACGCCCGCACACCGTGCGGCTCGCCTGGCACCTCGGCCCGGAGGTGGAGGTGGCCCTCGACGGCCCGGTCGCCGAGCTGTCCTGGCACGGCCCCTCCGGCGCGGGCACCGCCCGGCTGCGGCTGCCCGACGAGCTCGGCTGGGCCGCCCACCGTGGCGGGACGGACCCGGTGGTCGGCTGGTACTCACCCCGGTTCGGCGCGCGGGTCCCGGCCACCACGCTGGTCGGCTCCGGCGCGCTGGACGGCGAGCTCGTCCTGGCCACGACCCTCGACCTCGCAGCGACACGACAGGCCGAGGCGCAGAGGCAGCTGGTCGGCGTGACGGACGCAGGCGCAGGGACGACCGCCACGGCCCGGCAGGAGGGACGGCGATGAGCGAGCAGGTGATCGACCTCCGGTCGACGTGGGCGATCCTGAGGCGTCGCACGGGTGTCCTCGTCGCGGCAGCGGCACTGGGCGCCGCGGGCGGGGCGGCCACCGCCTACGTGCAGCCCCCGGCATACACGAGCACGAGCATGGTGCTGCTGCCCTCCGCGTCACCGGGGGCGAGCTCCTCGGCCTCCAGCCACAGCATCGACACCCAGGTGGCGATCGCCCAGAGCCAGGCGGTCCTCGGCCCGGCGGGCCAGGCGGTGACGCCGTCCCTCAGCGGCGAGCAAGTCGCCCGGCTCGTCACCGTCGAGTCGCCCACCAGCGACGTGCTCGACATCACGGCGACCGGGACGACGCCGGCGCAGGCCGAGGCGCTGGCCAACGCCGTGGCCAAGGCGGAGCTGGACTACCTCAAGAACGCGGCCAACGCTCTCAGCGACGACAAGAAGAGCGCCCTCAACGAGCGGGCCGCGACCCTGAAGGGAAGCCTGGACTCGGTCAACCAGGAGATCAAGGCCGCCCAGACCCGGATCGGTGGCGAGTCGCCGACGTCGACGGCGGGACGGGCGGATGCCGCTGCGCTCGCCGAGCTGACGGCACAGCAGGCCAGCCTCGTGCTCCAGCTGGACCAGATCGACAAGGAGTCCGCCGCTGCGGCGTCCGGCGACACCACGGCCGCGGCGAACGCCACGGTGATCCAGCAGGCCTCCCCCGCGGAGCGGACGCCACTCGTGCTGCGGATGGCGCTCGCCGGTCTCGCAGGGGTCGGACTCGACCTCTTCGTGGTCGCCGGCGTCATCGTCGTTGCCGGTCGGCGTGAGCGCAGCCTGCGCTCTCGCGACGAGATCGCGGACGCGGTGGGGATCCCGGTGCTGGCGTCCCTGCGCAGCCGCGCGCCGAAGTCGGTCGCCGCGTGGACGACCCTGCTCGCCGCGTACTCCCCGGACAACGTCGGGATGTGGACGCTCCGGCAGCTGCTGCGGATGCTCACCCCGGGCCACCCGGGGAGCATCGTGACGGCGGCGCCGGAGTCGCAGCCGACCCACGTCGTCGTCATCACCCTGGCCGGTGACCTGCGCGCCCTCGCGACCGGTCCGCAGCTGGCGTCCTTCGCCGCGTCGACGGGCCTGCGGACGCGCCTCGTGACCGCGCAGACGCACGACTCCGGTGACCGTCTCTGGGCGGCCTGCGCCGGCATTCCGACCGAGGCCCAGCCCAGGCCCGGGCTGACCGTGGAGACCCGGCCCGGCGGCCGGGCCACGGGAGACCTCGCCGTCGACGTCGTCGTCATCGACCGGGTCCGGCCGGTGCTGCACCTGCCCCGGGTCGAGGGCTCCGCGGTGCTCCTCGCGGTGACGGCGGCCGGGGCGACGGCCGACGAGCTGGCCCGCGTGGCGCTGGCCGCCGACGACGCGGGCCACCCGATCGACCGCCTCCTCGTCATCGACGCCGACCCGCTCGACCGGACCACCGGACGCCTGGCCCCGGCCGAGCGCGCCCAGCACGTGGTCCTGCCGTCCCTCATGACCGGTTCGGAGGTCGCCGGCGAGGCGACCGCCCTGGAGTCCCGCCGGAGGCTGCGATGATCGACATGGCCTGGCGCATCCAGGACGAGGAGCAGGACGTCGACTTCACCGGGACGCCCCGCCCCCTGATGGGGACCTGGCACTACCTGCGCAACTCGCTGCGTCGCGGCTGGCGCACGTGGGCGAGCCTGTCGTTCGCGGGAGCGCTGATCGGCCTCGGGCTGGCGGTCTTCCTGCCACCCCCGAGCCAGGGCTCGGTGACCCTGCTCATGGCGCACCCGGCGAACCTGGAGGCGCAGTCGGCGATGTCCACGGACGTGAGCCTGCTGACGACCAGGGAGGTGTCGGCGAGGACCGTGGCCAGGCTGCGCCTGCCGATGACGCCCGAGGCCTTCCGCGCGACCATCACGGCCGACCCGGTGACCACGGAGGTCCTCACCATCACGGTCTCGGCCCCCGACACCGAGTCGGCCGTCAGGCGGGCGGCTGCCCTCACGTCGGTCTACCTGGACTTCCGGGCCACCCAGCTGCGCTCGCTGAGCAGCGGACTGGTCAACGGTTACGAGGCCCGCGTCGCGGGCATGCAAAAGGAGGTCGCGCAGCTCAACACGCAGTACGCCGTCGCGAGCCAGGAGGGCGGCAACCAGACGCAGGCCACCGAGCTGCTCACGCGGCGCAGCCAGCTCAACTCCCAGATCTACGACATGCAGCAGTCGATCGCCGACGCGGCGCTGACCACGGACGCTGCCGTGTCCTCCACCCATGTCATCGACGAGGCCCAGCCCGTCAAGGGATCGCTCAAGCGCGCGGCGGCCCTCGACGTGGCCTCCGGGCTCATCGGCGGGACCGCCCTGGGCGTCGGCTTCGTGCTGTTCCGCGCCCTGACCTCGACCACGGTGCGGCGTCGTGAGGACGTGGCCGTCGCCATGAGCGTGCCCGTCCGCTACAGCGTGGCGTCCGCCTCGCGACTGCCGCAGCGGCTGCGCAACCGCCTGCGCCGCCGGGGGAGGTCCGGGCCGAGTGACCTCGACGTGCTGGTGCGGGGCCTGGAGGCCCACCTCGAGGAGTCCGCGCCGACGGCGGGAGGCGAGCGCCTCTCCACCCCCGGACCCGGTCACGGCGTCGCCGTGGCAGCGATCGGCGACCCCAGGATCGCCGCGGCCGTCGTGGACTCGCTGGTGGACGCGGTCCGCGCACACGGACGGGTGCCGTTCGTCGCCGACCTGAGCGCCGCCGGTGCGCTGGCGCGGCGTCGGGCGGCTGACCGGCACGCGTCCGGGGGCAGGGGTGGCCCAGCGGCCAACGGGGTCACGGTGTTCCGACCCACGGGGGTCCCGGCCCTCGCCACCGGCCCGGCCGCCGGACACGGCAGGGCGGTCGACCTCCCTGACGACGTGTCGTGGCGCGAGGCGTGGGAGCAGGCGGACGTCGTGCTGGCCCTGGTCCAGGTGGACCCGGGCATCGACGCCGAGAACCTCAGGACGTGGGTCGACCGCGTCGTGCCGCTCGTGACGGCCGGTGAGGCGTCGGCCGAGCTGCTGGAGACGACCGCCGAGCTCGTCCGGGCCGCCGGGCTGGTCCTGCCCTTCGCCATGCTCGTGGGGGCCGACCGCACTGACGAGAGCTTCGGGGCCGTCGCGCTCGGCGAGGCCGCGCGCAGGCTGGTCGGGCAGTCGTGAGCGTGGGGGCTCGCGCCCTGCCGCGTCCGCTGCGCGCGACGCAGGTGCCGGCGTCGCTGCGCACGCGGGCGAGCGAGGTGCCGAGGTTGCTGCTGCTGGCGTGGGGGGCGTTGCTGCTCAACGTCCTTCCTCCCTACGGAGCCGGGACGGTCCTCCCCATCCCGCACGCGGCCAACCAGGCGATCGCCCAGGGCGCCCTCCTGGTGGCCATCGTGCTCGCCCTGCTGGTCAACCCGCGGATCGTGATCCGGCCCAACGTGTTCATGGTCCTCGTGAGCGCCATGGCGGTGATGGCGCTCATCGTCAGCATCCACAGCGAGTTCGTGGTGGGGTCCACCTACCGGGCCGTCCGGCTCTGTGGTTTCGTGCTGGCCCTGTGGCTTCTCACCCCGTGGTGGGGGCGGCGCGAGCTGCCCCTCCTGCGGGTGCACCGGCTGTGCCTGTGGGCCGCCGTGGGCTCGGTCGTGGTCGGTGCGGTGATCGCCCCCGGAGCGGCGTTCGGGGAGTCGGGCCGCCTGTCGGGGACGCTGTGGCCGATGCCCGCCACCCAGGTCGCGCACTACGCCGCCGTGCTGGTCGGCAGCTCCGCGCTGCTGTGGATGTGCCGCGTGATCGGCGGACGGCACGCCTCCCTCGCGATCGTGGTGGGCGTGGCGGTGCTTATCGGCACCCACACGCGAACCGCGCTGCTGGGCTGTGTCGTGGGTCTCGCCGTCGGGTCGGCCAGCCTCTTCCTCGGGCACGCGCGCGTGCGCCGGACCTCGGTGTGGACCATCGTCATCGGGATCGCCGGGGGGACCCTGTTCGCCCCGCAGCTGGTGAAGTGGCTGGCGCGCGGCCAGTCCGCGCAGGACGCCTCGGAGCTCACCGGCCGGACCAAGGTGTGGAGCGCCGCGACGCAGGGCGAGCGCCCCCTCACCAGCCAGCTCTTCGGGGACGGCCTGTCCAACAAGTCCTTCAACGGCCTGCCGATCGACAGCAACTGGGTGGCGACCTACCTCGACCTCGGGTGGTTCGGCATCGTCGTCCAGGTCGCCTTCCTCCTGCTGCTGCTCCTCATGGCGGCCACGCACCTGCGCGGGCTGCGCCGGGCCATGGCGCTGTTCCTCACCGTCTACTGCATCACGGCGTCGTTCACCGAGACGGGCCCCGGGGACGCGTCCCCCTACCTGCTGGACCTCTTCGTCGCCGCCTCCCTGCTCGCCCCGGCACCAGTGGGAGGACGAGAGGCTGCGCAGTGGCGCAGGCGACACGAGACGGCTCCGTCGAGTGCAAGGGGTGGAGATGGATGAGTCTGCGGTCCAGTCCTTCTGGAACAGCCACCCGTGCGGTGACCACATCGTGGGTGGCCTGCACGAGGGCTTCCGGGACGACTACGAGCGGTTCTTCGCGGCCTACGACGCCTGGCGGTACGACCAGGAGCGCCACATCCCCGAGTGCCTCGACCTCGTGGACTGGCGCGGCAAGCGGGTCCTCGAAGTCGGCCTCGGTCAGGGTGCGGAGTCCGAGCAGCTGATCCGCCGGGGAGCCTCGTGGTCCGGGCTCGACCTCACCGAGGAGTCGGTCGACCGGGTGCGCACCCGGCTGACCACCCGCGGCCAGCCCTTCGACGACCTACGGCAGGGGTCCGTGCTGGACATCCCCTGGCCCGACGGCAGCTTCGACCTGGCCTTCAGCCACGGCGTCCTGCACCACGTCCCCGACATCCACCGCGCCCAGGCCGAGATCCACCGCGTCCTGCGGCCGGGCGGGACGCTCGTCGCGATGCTGTACGCCCGGCGCTCGCTCAACCACCTCGTGAGCATCCGGGTCCTGCGCCGCGCGGCCGTGGCCGCGGCGTACCCGCTGCGGAACAGCCCCGTCGCAGTGAGGTCCTCGATGATGCGCCAGCACCTCGCCAACGCCGAGGAGGTCGGACTGCGGCGCTACCTCGACCTCGACACGTTCACGCACCACAGCACTGACGGGCCGCTCAACCCGTTCGCCCGCGTGTACAGCCCGGCCCAGGTCCGCGAGGACTTCCCGGACTTCGAGCTCACCAGGCACTTCAAGCGGTACATGCACGCGCCTCCCCTCCCCGTCCACGGCCTACGCCCCCTGGGCCGTGCCATGGGCTGGCACCTGTGGGTCTGGCTGCGAGCCCGGGCCTGACCCCCGTCGCCGCTCATGCAGGTGCAGTAGACCCTTGTACTACACGGGCCCGTGCCGTCCCCTCCGCTGCGGGACGACGATTCTCGAGTGCTCTTCAGCCAAGGCGCACCGACGTCCGTGACCGACTCCGCAAGGGTCACGGAGCGGTTCTGCCCCGACCCGGTCCGACCCCACCGACGTGGGCGCGTGCTGCCGGGGGCTGCGGTCGCGGGGGCGACCGGGTGACGACGGAGCGCGGGGAGACGGACATGGCTCTGGGACACGCCGGGCGGGGAGTCCTGCTCGACCGGGACGGCACGATCATCGTCGACAGCGGCTACGTGGGATCGGTCAACGACGTGGTCTTCCTCGACGGCGCGATCGAGGCCATCGCCCGCCTCAACGCCGCCGGGATCCCGGTCGCGGTCGTGACCAACCAGGCGGGGGTGGCGCGCGGGTACTACGAGCTCGAGGACGTCGAGCTCGTGCACAAGCACATGGCGGCCGAGATGGCCCGCGGTGGCGCGCACGTGGACGCGTGGTTCTCCTGCCCGTACCACCCGGACGGCACCGTGGCGCCGTTCGCCCGGGCCAGCGCCGACCGCAAGCCGGGGCCCGGCATGGCGATCGCCGCTGCCGGCGCGCTCGAGCTCGACCTCGCCCGCTCCTGGGTCGTGGGCGACAGTGCCTGCGACGTCGGCCTGGCGCGCGCGGTCGGCGCCTCGCCGCTCCTCGTCGGCGGGAGTGCGGCCGTGGAGCCGGGCATCACGAGCGTGGCGAGCCTCGCCGACGCCGTCGAGCTGATCCTGGCCGAGCTGGCCGCCGGGCCGGTCGACGGTGCAGCGCTCGCGGCGGCCGCGTCCTCGCGTGTCTCCGCGCCGTCGCCGGTGTCCGCGGCCCCGCCGGCCGCGGCGACCGCGTTCCCCGCCCACGCCTACGGCGACGCCGGGTGGTTCGCCGGCGACTACGCCGACGAGCTGGCCCGCGCACTGGCCACGGTCGAGGAGGGGCGGTTCGAGGCCGCCGCGCGGATCCTCGACGCGGCATACACCCGGGGCGCTGCGGTCTTCTCCATCGGCAACGGAGGCTCGGCCTCGATCGCCAACCACTTCCAGTGCGACCACGTGAAGGGCGTCCGCATCGGCACCGACCTGCTCACCCGGGTGCAGAGCCTGAGCACCAACGTGGAGATCCTCAGCGCGATCGCCAACGACATCGGCTACGACAGCGTGTTCGAGTACCAGCTGCAGTCGCAGGCGCGCCCCGGTGACGTCGTCGTGGCGGTCAGCTCGTCGGGCCGCTCGCCGAACATCGTCCGGGCGCTGGAGTGGTGCGCGGCCAACGGCGTCGAGACCATCGCGCTGACCGGCTTCACGGGCGGTCCGTCCCGTGAGCTGGCCACGGTGTCGATCCACGTCGACTCGCTCAACTACGGCGTCATCGAGGACAGCCACCAGGCGTGCATGCACCTGTTGGCGCAGTACGTCCGCCAGTCGCACATGGAGGCTGCCGCGGTCGAGAGCGCGGTGTTCTGAGCGATGCGTGTCGCCATCAACCTGTTGACCGACGACCCCGACCACCCCTCCGGCGCCCACTGGTTCTGGACCAGGGTCATACCCGAGATGGCCGCCAACCTCACCGAGGACGAGGAGCTGCACCTGCTGGTCAGCCCGCGGACCCGGTCGATGCACCAGGGCTACGGCCGCGGGGTGCACTACGTGACCTTCCCGTGGTCGAACGAGCGGCGGAACCTGCGCACCCTCAGTGAGCACCTCTACGCGCCGATCCGCCTGCCCCTGAAGAGGATCGACGTCTTCAACACCCTGATCGCGCCGATGGTCAAGCCGGCGCCCGGGCTCGTGGCGCACTTCAAGACGATGCACGCGTTCACCGCGCCCGAGGCGATCGGTGCCGCGGCACGGATGTACCGCCGCATCGGCTACCCGCGCACCGCGAGCGTGGCCGACGCGATCATCATCAACTCCGAGAGCCTGCGCGCCGAGGTGGAGAAGCACCTCGACGTCGACCCGTCGAAGCTGCGGCTCATCCCCGAGGCCGTCGACCACGAGGTGTTCCGGCCGGGTGACCCCGAGCAGGCGCGGCGGCGCCTCGCCGAGCGGTATGCCGTGCACGGGCCGTTCGTGCTCTTCGTGTCCTCCCTGTGGCCGTACAAGAACTGCGAGGGGCTGCTGCGCGCGTTCGCCCTCGTCAAGGGCGACCTCGACGGGCACAAGCTGGTCGTCGTGGGTCCCGGCCGCGACACGGCATACGTCGCGCAGCTGCACGCCCTCGCCGACGAGCTGGGGATCGCCGACGACGTGGTCTGGGTCGGGGGCGTCGCGCTCGAGGAGACGGTGGACTTCTACCGGGCCGCGGACGTGTTCGTGTACCCGTCGCACAACGAGACGTTCGGGCTGACCATCCTCGAGGCGATGGCGTGCGGGTGCCCGGTGGTGACGTCGGACCGCAGCGCGATGCCCGAGACGGCCGGTGGCGCAGCGGTGCTCGCCGATCCCGAGGCGCCCGAGACGATCGGCCGCGCCATCCTCGAGGCGATGGCGTCGGCCGACGGCCTGCGGGCACGAGGCCTCGCCCGCGCCGGCGAGTTCACGTGGGCGCAGACGGCGAAGTCGACCCTCGAGGTCTACCGCGAGGTCCACGCGATGAGGAGCGGACGATGAGGATCCTGGTCACCGGAGGCGCCGGCTTCATCGGCTCGCACACCGCCGACCGGCTGGTGGAGCTCGGCCACGACGTCGTCGTGCTCGACGCGCTCACCGCGCCGGTCCACCGCGACGGCAAGCCCAACTACCTGACGCCCGGGGCGGAGCTGTGGGTGGGCGACGTCCGCGACAAGGACCTGCTCGCCAACCTGCTGCGCCGGGTCGACGCGGTGTACCACTTCGCCGCCTACCAGGACTACCTCACCGACTTCTCGCGGTTCACCTCCACCAACGTCGTGTCCACGGCCCTGATCTACGAGATCGCGGTGGCGGAGGGGCTCGACCTGCAGCGGGTCGTCGTCGCCTCGTCGCAGTCGGCCATGGGGGAGGGGCTGTACTCCTGCCCCGTCGACGGACCCCAGGCCCCGGACATGCGACCCGAGTCGGCCCTGGCGAAGGGGGAGTGGGACCACCGGTGCCCGCAGTGCGGTGGCCCGCTGGAGATGCTGCTCACGCCCGAGTCGTTCTCGCACCCCCAGAACGCCTACGGGATGTCGAAGTACGGCGAGGAGATGGTGGCGGTCAACCTCGGCCGCCGCTACGACATCCCGACCGTCGCCCTGCGGTACAGCATCGTCCAGGGCCCGCGGCAGTCCATCTACAACGCGTACTCCGGTGCGTGCCGGATCTTCTGCCTGCACTACCTGCTCGGCTCGGCGCCGACGCTGTACGAGGACGGCGGCATGATCCGCGACTACGTCAACATCCACGACGTCGTCGCCGCCAACGAGCTCGCCCTCACCGACGACCGCGCGGCCGGCCACGTGTTCAACGTCGGCGGCGGCACGGCATACACGACCGCGGAGTTCGCCGACGTCGTCCGGGCGCACTACGGGTCCGACCTGCCGGCGCGGGTCTCGGGGGAGTACCGCTTCGGTGACACCCGGCACATCCACTCGGACATCTCGGCGCTGCGCGACCTGGGTTGGGAGCCCAAGCGGATCCCCGCCGACTCCGTCGCGGAGTATGCCGCGTGGCTGGAGGGGATGCCGGGCCTGGACGACGTGCTCGCCGACGCCGACGCCAAGATGCGCCAGCTCGGGGTCGTGCGCCGGGCGGCGACGTGAACACGCCGGTCCTGGTCGCCTCGATCGCGAGGGAGCAGGGGATCACAGGGGTGCACACCCACGTGCGCCAGCTGCGTGCCTACCTGCGCTCGGTCGGTGCCGACGCCGAGGTGCTCACCCCGCACAGCTGGGCCGAGGGGTCGCTCGTGCGGCGGGCCCTGCTGCTGCCGCTCTTCGGCGCCCGGGTGGTGCTCGAGCGCGTCTGGGGGCCGGCCAACGTCTGGTGGTACCGCTCCGGCCACGAGTACGTCCTGCGCCGGGTGCTGCGCCGCCGGCTCGCCTCCGTGGGGGCGTGCACGGTCTACGCCCAGTGCCCGGTCTCGGCACGGGCGGCCCTCGCGGCCCGCCAGGGCCCGCACCAGCGCGTGGTGCTCGCTGTGCACTTCAGGATCTCCCAGTCGGACGAGTGGGCCGACAAGGGCCAGATCGCGAGGGGCGGGCCGGTTTACCGGTGGATCCGGCGAATCGAGCGCGAGGTCGTGACGAGCGTCGACGGCCTGGTCTTCGTGTCGTCCTGGGGGCGGGCCGCCCTGCGGGAGTGGTGTCCAGAGGTGGACCGGACACCGGCGCGGGTGCTGCACAACTTCGTGCGCTCTCCCCGGGTGGGGGACGGGCCGCGCCGCAGGGGCCACCTGGTGTCGGTCGGCAACCTCGAGGGCGTGAAGAACCACCGCTTCCTCGTGCAGGTGCTGGCGCAGGCCCGCGACCAGGGGCACCGGTACGTCCTCGACGTGTTCGGCGAAGGGGTCGAGCACGACCGGCTCGTGGCGCTGTGCGAGGAGCTCGGCGTCGGTGATCAGGTCCGGTTCCTGGGCTTCCAGCCGGACGTCCAGCAGCGGCTGGGCGAGTACGAGGCGTACGTGCACGCCTCCGTGTCCGAGTCGCTACCCCTCGCCGTCATCGAGGCGATGGCGGCCGGGCTGCCCGTCGTGTGCGCCGAGGCGGGCGGGATCGGAGAGCTGTACGACGACGGTGTCGAGGGGTTCTTCTGGCCGGTGGACGACGTGGCCCGTGCGACTCGCGTGCTGGTCTCGCTCATGAGCGAACCGGAGCTGCTGCTGCGCACGGGGCGGGCGGCGCGGGCGCGGTTCGAGCGCGACTACGACGCCGAGGTGGTGGCCCCGCGGCTGCTGTCGTTCCTCCGCGACGCGGAGGTCGTGCGCACCGCCAGGACGGCCTGAGACCGGGCACGCAAGGACCCAGGACCCGCGGATCCCACCCGGGACGGCTCCTGGCGCAGCGGCCCCTGGCGCAGCGGCAGCAGGCCGACCCCGCTGAGGACGACCAGGGACAGCAGGACGCCGCCGGCGACGTCGGTGGGCCAGTGGGCCGCGGAGACCAGGAGCGCCCGGGCCATGAGCGCGCCGGCCGCGAGCACGGGGGCCCACTGCCACCACCGGACCCGCGACGACAGCACCATCACCGATCCGGCGCAGCACACGAGCACCGCCACCACGTGGCCGGAGGGGAAGGCCCCGCCGGAGGGTGCCACCCAGCCGTGCGGGTCGGGGCGCTGCAGGGCCAGCTTGACCGCCGCCGTCAGCACCACGGCACAGGTGGCCAGGACGGCGGCGAACAGCGCCGGGCGCCACGTCCGGCGCCACACGCACGCGGTGGCGGTGGCTGTCGCGAGCACCAGCACCATGTGCGGTGGGGAGAGGCGTGCCATCCACGGGGCCGCGGAGACCTGCGCGCCGCCCCAGGCGTCCCCCGGGCGCAGCCGGGCGGTCGTCGCGACGTCCAGGGCGTGCGTGGCGCCGGTCGCGACGAGCAGGCCGAGGGCGAGGAGGCAGACCGCGGAGCCGAGCCCGAACCAGGCCGTGCCGGGCAGCCTGCTGAGGACGACGCGCATGGACGGGACCCCCCTGGGGACGACGAGGCAGGTCCCGGCGGCTCCCTGGTGGTGGAGCCGCCGGGACGCCCATGCCCTGCACATGGGGAGGTGCGACTGTCGGCCGACGCTACCGAGCGGTGCAGGCGCGGACATCGTCCAGAATGCGTACGCACCGGCACGGACCGCGCCATCGTGGACGGCCCCGACCACCGGGGCGGGGCACCCCGGGACAGGCCCCGTCGACACCTGTCGGCGACCGCGGCCTCCCGGCCCGTCGGTGGGGGTGGGGTGCCGGCAGGGTGGGCCGGAGCCCGCGGCGCGGCTCAGCCCTTGAGTGGTGTCGCCTGCACGGCGGCGGCGAGGGCCGCGAGGTCGGGCTGGCTCCCCTGGCGCAGGACCAGCACGAGCTGGTTCGAGCTGACCCAGCCCGCGACGGAGCGCTGCCCGGTGGACAGCGCCATCACCTGCGAGCCCACTTTGACGAAGCGCGGCTCGGCAGTCGACCGGGAGACGGAGTTGAGCAGCTGCACGACGTACTGGTCCTGGAAGGTGGTGCTCTTCGACGAGCCCGGCTTGAGCGTGTAGACGGCCACCACGCCGGCGTCCTTGCCCCCCACGCGGACCGTGGTGACCGACCGCTGGGTCGCCAGGCCGCCGGACGCCTTGGCCACCGGGCTGAACAGCTGCATGCGCCCGGCCGAGGCCTTCGCGTACGACACGTCGGCCAGCTTCGCCGGGCTCACCCGCGGGATGTCGGCGCGGGTGTCCTTGACGGTCGCCCGGGACGGCGTGGACCCGGACGTGGACGAGGTCGCGCTGCGGGCCGGTGCAGCCGACCCGTGACCGCCCGACCCGGACCCGGAGCCGCCGGTGCAGCCCGCGGTGCCGAGGGCCACGACGGCCACGGCGCTCGTCAGGGCCAGGCGGGTCCGTGTGGTCATGGTCTCTCCCCGGGTGGTCGGTCTGCCCATGCCCTTCGACGGTACGAGCGCCGGCGGGCCGGCACCCCATGCCGATGCTGTAGGAGGTCGTGGGCCGGCTGCACGACCGGCCCGTGCGCGTATGCGCGACCGGCTGGTGGGCGGGTGCGCGTCGGGCCCGTGCCCGGGTGCCGTGTCGGGGGTCGCGGTTAGATTGGGAGCACCCCCACCTGCTCCTTGCGGTGGGGCGTTCGTGCTGCCCCAGGAGAGATGTCCCCGTGTCGCTGGCCCCCCTGCTCGACGTCCTCGCCACCGACCCCGCGGTGGCCGGTGCCCTGACCGTCGCCCGCTCCGGCGAGCCGTCCGCCGACCTCAGCGTGGCGGCCGGCGCGCGCCCCGAGCTCATCGCGGCCATGGCGCGGGCCTCCGACCGCCCCCTCCTCGTCGTCACGGCGACCACCCGCGAGGCCGAGGACCTCGTCGACGCGCTCGGGTGCTTCCTCGAGCCGGCCCGGGTCGCCGACTTCCCGGCCTGGGAGACGCTGCCGCACGAGCGGCTCAGCCCCCGCAGCGACACCGTCGGCAAGCGGCTGGCCGTGCTCCGCCGGCTGCGCCACCCCGACCCCACCGACGCCACGTACGGCCCGCTCGACATCGTCGTCGCCCCGGTCCGCGCGGTGCTGCAGCCGCTCGCGCAGGGCCTCGGCGAGCTCGCCCCGGTCTCGCTCCGGGCCGGCGACGAGGCACCCCTCGAGCAGGTCGTCGAGGACCTCGCGGCCGCGGCATACACGCGCACCGACCTCGTCGAGCGGCGCGGCGAGTTCGCCGTCCGCGGTGGCATCCTCGACGTCTTCCCGCCCACGGAGGACCACCCGGTCCGGGTGGAGTTCTGGGGCGACACGGTCGAGGAGATCCGCTGGTTCAAGGTCGCCGACCAGCGCAGCCTCGAGGTGGCCGAGCACGGCCTGTGGGCCCCGCCGTGCCGCGAGGTCCTGCTCACCGACTCCGTCCGCGAGCGGGCCAGGGCGCTCATGGACCAGCTGCCCGGGGCCCTCGACCTGCTCGGCAAGCTGGCCGAGGGCATCGCCGTCGAGGGCATGGAGTCGCTGACGCCGGCCCTCGTCGACGGCATGGAGAGCATCCTCGACACCCTGCGCGAGCGCAGCGCGGTCGTCCTGTGCGACCCCGAGCGCGTGCGCACCCGCGCCCACGACCTCGTCGCCACCAGCCAGGAGTTCCTCGACGCCGGCTGGGCCAACGCCGCCGCGGGCAACGCCGTGCCGATCGACCTGCAGGGCGTGCTGGGCACCGCCTCGTTCTGGACCGTCGCCGACCTGCGCGCCCACGCCGCCGAGCTCGGTATGCCGTGGTGGGACCTCTCGCCGTTCGTCGCCGACGAGGAGACCGCCGCCGACGACGCCGTGGTCGTCAACACCGGCCTCGAGGAGGCGCCGCGCTACCGCGGCAGCACCCCCGACGCCGTGGCCGACCTCCGGCGCTGGGTCGGTGACGGCTGGCGGGTCGTCGTCGTCACCGAGGGCCCCGGCATGGCCCGGCGCGTCGCCGAGGTGCTGGCGACCGAGTCGGTGCCGGCCCGCCTCGACGCCGACCTGACCGACCTCACCGACGGCGTCGTCCACCTCACCAACGGATCGGTCGGCAACGGTTTCCTCTGCCCCGCCAGCAGGTTCGCGGTCATCACCGAGAACGACCTGACCGGCTCGACCGGCACGGGCGGCTCGACCAAGGACATGCGCAAGATGCCGTCGCGGCGGCGCAACCAGGTCGACCCGCTGCAGCTCAAGCCCGGCGACTTCGTCGTCCACGAGCAGCACGGCGTCGGCAAGTTCGTCGAGATGGTCCAGCGCACCGTCGGCGGTGCCACCCGCGAGTACCTCGTCATCGAGTACGCCGCGTCCAAGCGGGGCCAGCCCGGCGACCGGCTGTTCGTCCCCACCGACCAGCTCGACCAGGTGACCCGCTACGTCGGCGGCGAGCAGCCGACCCTGAACCGCATGGGCGGCTCGGACTGGAAGCAGACCAAGAGCAAGGCCCGCCGCTATGTCAAGCAGATCGCGGCCGAGCTGATCCAGCTCTACTCCGCCCGCATGGCGACCAGCGGCCACGCGTTCGGTCCCGACACCCCGTGGCAGCGCGAGCTCGAGGACGCCTTCGCCTACGTCGAGACGCCCGACCAGCTGTCGTCCATCGACGAGGTCAAGGCCGACATGGAGCGCACCGTCCCGATGGACCGCCTCATCTGCGGCGACGTCGGGTACGGCAAGACCGAGATCGCCGTGCGGGCCGCGTTCAAGGCGATCCAGGACGGCAAGCAGGTCGCCGTGCTGGTGCCGACCACGCTGCTGGTCCAGCAGCACCTTCAGACGTTCACCGAGCGCTACCAGCAGTTCCCGGTGACGGTGAAGGCCCTGTCGCGGTTCCAGACCGACAAGGAGGCCCGCGAGACCGTCGCCGGCCTCGCCGACGGCAGCGTCGACCTCGTGATCGGCACGCACCGCCTGCTGTCCAAGGACATCCGCTACAAGGATCTCGGCCTGGTCGTCATCGACGAGGAGCAGCGGTTCGGCGTCGAGCACAAGGAGCAGCTCAAGAGCCTGCGCACCTCCGTCGACGTCCTCGCGATGTCGGCGACCCCGATCCCGCGCACGCTCGAGATGGCCGTGACCGGCATCCGCGAGATGTCCACGCTCGCCACGCCCCCGGAGGAGCGGCACCCGGTCCTGACCTACGTCGGTGCCTACGACGAGAAGCAGATCGTCGCCGCGATCCGGCGCGAGCTGCTCCGCGACGGCCAGGTGTTCCTGGTGCACAACAAGGTGTCGAGCATCGAGAAGGCAGCGAGCCGCATCCGCGAGCTCGTGCCCGAGGCCCGCGTGGCCACCGCCCACGGCAAGATGGGCGAGCACAAGCTCGAGCAGGTCGTCGTCGACTTCTGGGACAAGAAGTTCGACGTGCTCGTCTGCACCACCATCGTCGAGACCGGCCTCGACATCTCCAACGCCAACACCCTCATCGTCGAGCGTGCCGACGTCCTCGGCCTGAGCCAGCTGCACCAGCTGCGCGGCCGCGTCGGCCGCGGCCGCGAGCGGGCCTACTGCTACTTCCTGTACCCGCCCGAGAAGCCGATGACCGAGACGGCGCACGACCGGCTGCAGACCATGGCCAGCCACACCGACCTCGGCGCCGGCATCCAGATCGCCATGAAGGACCTCGAGATCCGCGGCGCCGGCAACCTGCTCGGCGGCGAGCAGTCCGGGCACATCGCCGGCGTCGGCTTCGACCTCTACGTCCGGCTCGTCGGCGAGGCGGTGGCCGACTTCCGCGGCGAGGGCGAGACGGCCCCGGCGGAGATCAAGATCGAGCTGCCGGTCGACGCGCACCTGCCGCACGACTACGTGCCGGGGGAGCGGCTGCGGCTCGAGGCGTACAAGAAGCTCGCGAGCGTCGTCGACGAGGACCAGCTGGCCGAGATCGTGGCCGAGCTCCAGGACCGGTACGGCCCCCCGCCGGAGCCGGTGCAGCACCTGTTCGAGGTGGCCAGGCTGCGCACCGTGGCCCGCCAGGCGGGGGTCGCCGACATCTCGGTGCAGGGCAACTACGTGCGGTTCGGGCCGGTCGACCTGCCCGAGTCGGCGCAGCTGCGCCTGCAGCGGCTGTACCCGAAGTCACTCGTCAAGGACGCACTGCATACCATTCTCGTGCCGAAGCCGACCACGGCCCGGGTGGGTGGAAAACCGCTGCGCGACACGGCAGTCTTGCAGTGGGCCAGCGACCTCATCCGCGCCGTGCTGCTGGGCAGCGTCTCCGACGCGGCCCGCGTCGGAGCCGGACAGGGAGCGGCGACCGCCCGCTGAGCACCGAGAGAGGGAACTTCGTGAACGCAACTCGCGTCCTGCGCGCGTCCGCCGTGGCCGTCGTGGCTGCCGGCGTGCTGGCCGTGTCCGGCTGCGCCACCGCCGACACCGCCGCCGTCGTCAACGGCGAGCGCATCTCCGAGACCGAGGTGCAGCAGGCGGTGACCTCCATCAAGGAGGTCGTGCCCAACGCGCAGATCGACACGGCGACCGCGCTCACGTTGCTGGTCTACGCCCCCTTCGTCACGCCGGTCGCCGACCGCGCGGGCAAGGGCGTCTCCGACAGCCAGGTGCGCGCGAGCATGGACGACTCCTCCGGTCGCCTCAGCGAGGCGGCCCTGGAGCTGATCCGCACGAGCGACCTGCTCAACCCGAACAACCCCTCGGCCCTGGACCAGCAGCAGCAGAACGAGGCGATCGCGGCCCTGCACAAGGCCAAGGTGACGATCAACCCCCGCTACGGCACGTTCGACCCGAAGCGGATCGCGTTCGACGCGACCTCGCCCAACTGGATCAAGCAGCAGGCGCCGACGGCGACCGCCACGCCCCAGGGCTGACGCGCCGTCGTGGCCGGCCGCCTCAGCCTGCTCGTCGCCAGCCCCCGGGTCGCCCCGGGGCTGCTGAGCCGGTCCGCCTGGCAGGCCGTCGAGGCGGCCGACTCCGTGCTGGCCCGCGCAGCCGACGAGCCGCTCGCCGCCGCCCTCGTGGAGTCCGGCGTGCCGGTGGCGTATGTCGGTGACGCGCCTCCTCCTGCGCTGGCCCGTGAGCTCGTGGCCAGGGCGGGCGCCGGGCAGGTCGTGTGGGTGTCCTCGGCCGACGCGGACCCGGGGCTGACGGACGCGGTCGCCGCCGAGGTGTCGCGCCTGCCCGAGCCGCCCGAGGTCGAGGTCGTCGTCGGCTCCTGGGACGTCCAGGGTGCCCGGCTGCTCGACGTCGTGGCCGTCATGGACCGCCTGCGCTCGCCCGGCGGCTGCCCGTGGGACGCCGAGCAGACCCACGAGTCGCTGGTGAAGTACCTCGTCGAGGAGTCGCACGAGGCGGCCGAGGCGATCGAGTCCGGCGACCGCGACCACATGCGCGAGGAGCTCGGCGACGTCCTCCTGCAGGTGGCCTTCCAGTCGCGGGTCGCCGAGGAGCACCCGGAGCAGCCGTTCGACATCGACGACGTCGCCGGCGGCCTCGTCGCCAAGCTCGTGCGCCGCCACCCGCACGTGTTCGCCGACGACGCGGCCGCCACGCCCGAGGAGGTCGAGCGCAACTGGGAGCTCATCAAGGCCCAGGAGCGCGCGGCGAAGGCCGAGCACGCCGGTGGAGAGGCCGGGCACGCCGGGCTGCTCCACGGCATACCGGCGTCGCTGCCCGCGCTGCTCGCGGCGGACAAGGTCGTCGCCCGGCTCGAGCGGCGGGGCGACGCGCTGCCGCCCGCCGGCGACGACGTGGCGTCCCAGCTGCTGGCCCTGGTCGCCCGCGCCCGCGCCGAGGGCACGGACGCCGAGGCCGAGCTGCGCCGGGCGCTGCGCGCCCTCGACCAGCAGGCCTGACCCGGGCCGGGCCCACCCCGGTGTCACGGCGCCGGCAGGTCCCACCGCCGGCCGGTGCTGCTGTCGACGAGGGCGACCCGCTCGGCGACCGCCCGCAGCGGCAGGATCTCGAACGCCGTCGTGGCGGCGGTCGCGACGTCGTCGCGCCGCACGCTGGTGGCCAGGCTCGCGTGGGGGATCCACTGACCCGGGCGGTAGTGCACGTGCAGGTCCGCGCCCGTCGCCTCGCCGGCGGCCACGACCGCGGCCTGGCGCGCGAGGAGCTGCGGGGTGGCGGCGGCGACGAGGGCTGCGCGACGCCGCCGGAACAGCGCGACCGCGTCGAAGTGCAGGGTGACCGGCTCGATGGGGGCGAGGTCCGCGACCGCCGCCAGCACGCGGTCGACGTCGAAGGTGCGGTACACGGCATACGACACGTGCGGCACGTGCCGACGGTGCGTGTGGGTGAGCAGCGTCGGTATGCCGTGCTCCTCGAGGCGGGCCCACAGCCCGCGCAGCGCACGGTCGGTCCGGGTGTCGAAGAGCAGGCACACCGCGAGGGCCACGGAGCCATTGTGCGCGACCCGCCGGACCGGCGGGGTCTACTTGGTTTGTTGAAGATGCCTTAGAGTTCCAAGCATGAGCCTGACGCAGCGCGAGCGCGAGATCGTGGACCTGCTGCGCGCCGACCCCCTGCTCGACGCCGCCGCCCTCGCCGAGCGCGTCGGGTCGACCAAGGCTGCCGTGTCGGTGCACCTGTCCAACCTCACCCGCAAGGGCGTGATCCTGGGCCGCGGCTACGTCGTGCGGGCGGCCGCCCACTCGGTCGTCGTCGTCGGCGGCGCCAACATGGACATCAAGGCGCACTCCCGTGCGGCCGTGGAGTTGCGCACCTCCAACCCGGGGGAGGCGTTCACGACACCCGGTGGGGTGGGGCGCAACATCGCCGAGAACCTCGCCAGGCTCGGCACCCCGACGCATCTCGTCGCCCCCGTCGGCCGCGACCCGTTCGGCGACCAGGTCGTGGCGCTCACCCGCGACGCCGGCGTGGTGGTCGACCACATGATCGCCGTCGACGGCCCGACGGGCACCTACCTCGCCGTCCTCGACGCCACGGGCGAGCTGCTCGTCGCCATCTCCAACATGACCGTCACCGACGCCCTGACCGTCCGCCAGCTCGGGGCGGCCCGCGACCTGCTCGCCCACGCCGACCTGCTCGTCGTCGACGGCAACATCCCCGCCGCGCCCACCGCCTGGCTGCTCGACTTCGCCCACGCGGTCGGGGTGCCGGTGGTCCTCGACCCGGTGAGCGTCCCCAAGGCCCGGCACCTCGCCGCCACGCTCTCGCCGGAGCGGCCGGTGCTCGCGATCACCCCGAACTCGGACGAGCTGTCGGCGATCGTCGACGAGCCGGTGGCCGACACCAGGGCCGCCATCACCCGTGCCGCGCGTGTCCTCCACGGGCGCGGAGTGACGCACGTCTGGGTCCGCCGCGGCGTCCGGGGCAGCATCCTCAGCAGCCGGGACGACGACGGGCGCGTGACGGTGACGACGCTGGCCGCGCCCACTGTGGAGGTGGCCGACGTCACCGGCGCCGGGGACTCCATGACCGCGGCGTTCGTCCACGCGTGGCTGCGTGGCGACAGCCCGGTCGAGGCGGCGCGCTTCGGCCAGGCCGCCGCCGGCCTGACCGTCGCCAGCACCGAGACCGTCCGCCCCGACCTGACCGCCAGCCTCGTCGACGCCGAGCTGCGCCGGCACGCACCCCGACCCAGCCAGGAGAAGAAGCGATGACCACTCCCCACCCGTCCCTCGCGCTGCGCGACGAGGTCGCCGACTCGCTGGCCGCGGGCCGGCCGGTCGTCGCCCTGGAGTCGACGATCATCAGCCACGGGATGCCCTACCCGCGCAACGTCGAGATGGCCCTCGAGGTGGAGGGCATCATCCGGGCCGGCGGGGCCACGCCTGCCACCATCGCCGTCCTCGACGGCGTCCCCCGGATCGGCCTGTCGCCGGACGAGCTGGAGACCCTGGCCAGCTCGCCCGACGTCGCCAAGGTGAGCCTGCGCGACCTGCCGTACGTCATGGCCCGCAGGGTGCACGGCGCCACGACGGTCGCCAGCACGATGCGCCTGGCCGCGCTCGCCGGCATCCGGGTCTTCGTGACCGGCGGCCTCGGCGGGGTGCACCGCGGCGCCGAGCACAGCTTCGACGTCTCCGCCGACCTCACCGAGCTCGGCCGGACGGACGTCGCCGTGGTGTCCGCGGGCGTGAAGTCGATCCTCGACATCGGCCTGACGCTCGAGACCCTCGAGACCCTGGGCGTGCCGGTCGTCGTGCACGGCAGCGACGAGTTCCCGTCCTTCTACTCGCGGTCCAGCGGCCACCCGGCGCCCCTGCGGGTCGACTCGCCCGAGGAGGTCGCCGCGATGATGGCGGCCAAGTGGGACCTCGGGGTCGAGGGCGCGATCTCGGTCGCCAACCCGGTGCCGGAGGCCGACGAGATCCCGGCCGACGAGATCGGCCGGCTCATCGACCGGGCCCTCGCCGAGTGCGACCAGCGGGGGATCACGGGCAAGGACATCACGCCCTTCCTGCTCGGCCGCATCGTCGAGCTGTCCGGCGGGCAGTCGCTCGACACGAACATCGCCCTGGTGCGCCACAACGCCCACCTCGGCGCCGCCATCGCCGTCGCCTACGAGCGCCTGACGTCCTGAGCCCGCGGGCCCGCGAGGGGGTCCGCCCTCCCCGGGGCCTTCGACCAGCCCGGCCGCCGCGTGTGCCGCGCGGCATACGCCCCATTGGTCCGGTCCGGCGAGCGGGTCGGTCGTCGATGGCGACCCGCTCGCCCGGTAGCCTCGGGACGTACCCCTTCGGAGCACCACGATGGAGAAGTCTGTGGCCAGCATTGACGCAGTCGGCGCCCGCGAGATCCTCGACTCGCGCGGCAACCCCACGGTCGAGGTCGAGGTGGCCCTCGACGACGGCACCATCGCCCGCGCGGCGGTCCCGTCCGGTGCCTCCACGGGTGCCTTCGAGGCGGTCGAGCGCCGCGACGGCGACAAGGGCCGCTACCTCGGCAAGGGTGTCGAGGCGGCCGTCGATGCCGTGCTCGACGAGATCAACCCCAAGCTCGTCGGCTACGAGGCGAGCGAGCAGCGGCTCGTCGACCAAGTGATGCTCGACCTCGACGGCACCGACAACAAGGGCAAGCTGGGCGCCAACGCCATCCTCGGCGTCTCGCTCGCGATCGCCAAGGCCGCCGCCGAGTCGGCCGGCCTCCCGCTCTTCCGCTACGTCGGCGGCCCGAACGCCCACGTCCTGCCCGTCCCGATGATGAACATCCTCAACGGCGGCAGCCACGCCGACTCCAACGTCGACGTCCAGGAGTTCATGATCGCGCCGATCGGCGCCGAGTCCTTCCGCGAGGCCCTGCGCTGGGGCGCGGAGGTCTACCACGCGCTCAAGTCCGTGCTCAAGGAGCGCGGCCTGGCGACCGGCCTCGGCGACGAGGGCGGCTTCGCCCCCAACCTCCAGTCCAACCGCGCCGCCCTCGACCTCATCCTCGAGGCCATCGAGAAGGCCGGCTACCAGCCCGGCACCCAGATCGCGCTCGCGCTCGACGTCGCGGCCAGCGAGTTCCACAACGAGGACGGCACCTACCAGTTCGAGGGCGTCGCCAAGAGCAGCGGCGAGCTCATCGACTACTACGCCGAGCTCGTCGAGTCCTACCCGCTGGTGTCCATCGAGGACCCGCTCGACGAGGAGGACTGGGACGGCTGGAAGGCCATGACCGAGCGCCTCGGCAGCAAGGTCCAGCTCGTCGGCGACGACCTGTTCGTCACCAACCCCGAGCGCCTGGGCCGCGGCATCGCCAGCGGCACCGCCAACGCGCTGCTGGTCAAGGTCAACCAGATCGGCTCGCTCACCGAGACCCTCGACGCCGTCGACCTGGCGCACCGCAACGGCTACCGCTGCATGATGAGCCACCGTTCCGGCGAGACCGAGGACGTCACCATCGCCGACCTCGCGGTCGCCACCAACTGCGGCCAGATCAAGACCGGCGCCCCGGCCCGGTCCGAGCGCGTGGCCAAGTACAACCAGCTGCTGCGGATCGAGGAGGAGCTCGACGACGCCGCCGTGTACGCCGGCGCCGGCGCCTTCCCGCGCTTCACCGCCGGCCGCTGACGCCGGCGTCCGCAGCACGCATCCGACGACACGCCACCGAGGGGACGAGGGAGGGCTCGACATGGCGGGCACCGGGCACGGCAGCGCCGGCCGCGGGCGACCGGCACGCCGCACCGCGGCGACGCCGGGCGGCACCGCCTCGGGCCGTCCCGCCGCCCCCCGCGGGGCCTCCCCGCGTGGGGCGTCGGCGCGCCCGTCGTCCGCCCGCGGGGCCGCGGCGCGGGGCACCTCCGCCCGGCCGGGCGCCGGTCCCGGGCGCCCGCGCGCCACGGCCTCGGGCGCCCTGCGCAAGGCGACGTCCGTCCAGGTGTCGCAGGAGCGCAAGGCGGCTCGCGGCGTCATGCGCGTGGTCGTGCTCGCCTCGATCCTCGTGCTGCTCGCCGTGACCCTCGTGCCCACGCTGCGCTCCTACCTGCGCCAGCAGGGTGAGATCGAGGCCCTGCGCGGCCAGGTGGCGAGCCAGCGCGACGACGTCATCGGGCTCCAGAAGGAGCAGGCGCGCTGGAACGACAACGCGTACGTCATGCAACAGGCGCGGGAGCGGCTCAAGTTCGTCAAGGTCGGGGAGAAGTCGTACACCGTGATCGACGGCAAGCCGGTCGCCCAGGCCGAGCCCGGCGTCGCGAAGGCGCCGGCCGGCGCGAGCGACCACCCGTGGTACGGCCAGCTGTGGGAGTCGGTCCGTGCCGCCGACGCCGGGCCGCGCGAGACGACGGCGCCCGGCAAGTGAGCGAGCAGCCCACCGCGGCGGACCTCGAGGCCGTCGACGCCCAGCTCGGTCGCGTGCCGCGCGGCGTCGCCGCCGTCGCCCACCGCTGCCCCTGTGGCCGCCCGGACGTGCTCATGACCGAGCCGAGGCTGCCCGACGGCACGCCGTTCCCGACGACCTTCTACGCCACCTGCCCCAAGCTGACCGGCGCCATCTCCACCCTGGAGAGCCAGGGCGTGATGCGCGAGATGACCGAGCGGCTCGGCACCGACGAGGACCTCGCCGCCGCGTACGCCGCCGCCCACGAGGACTACCTCGCCCGCCGCGCGGCCCTGGGCACGGTCGCCGAGATCGAGGGCATCTCCGCCGGCGGGATGCCCACGCGCGTCAAGTGCCTGCACGTCCTCGTGGCGCACTCCCTCGCCGTCGGCCCCGGGGTCAACCCGCTGGGCGACGAGGCGCTGGCCATGCTCGGCGAGTGGTGGGCCGACGGGTCCTGCGTGCCCGACGCCCCGGCGGCGGGCGCGTGACGCGCGTCGGCGCCGTCGACTGCGGCACCAACTCCATCCGCCTTCTCGTGGCCGACGTCGACCCGGCCACCGGCGAGCTCACCGACGTGCTGCGCCGGATGGAGGTCGTGCGCCTGGGCTACGGCGTCGACCGCACCGGCTCGATCGACCCGCAGGCCATGGCCCGCACGCTGGCCATGGCGGGCACGTATGCCGGGCAGTGCCGTGAGCTGGGCGCCGAGCGGGTGCGGTTCGTGGCCACCTCCGCGTCCCGGGACGCCTCGAACGCGGGGGAGTTCGTGGCCGGGGTCCGCGACGCCTTCGGCGACTACGGCGTCGCCCCCGAGGTCGTCTCCGGCGACGAGGAGGCCGCCCTGTCCTTCCGCGGCGCGACCGGGGACCTGCGGGCCCACGGCATCCCGGGGCCGTACCTCGTGGTCGACCTCGGCGGTGGCTCGACCGAGCTCGTCCGGGGCACCGACCGGGTGGAGTCCGCTCGCTCCGTCGACATCGGCTGCGTCCGGATGACCGAGCGGCACCTGGTCTCGGACCCGCCGACGGCCGAGGAGGTCGAGGCGGCGGTGCGCGACGTCCGCGCGGCCCTCGACCTGGCCGAGGAGGTCGTCGACCTCGACGGCGTCGCCTCGCTCGTCGGCCTCGCCGGCAGCGTCACCACGATCACGGCGAACGCCCTGCGCCTGCCCGAGTACGACCCTGCCCGGATCCACCTGTCGACGCTCACCCCCGACGAGGTCATCGCCTCGTGCGAGGACCTGCTGCACCGCACCCGGGCCCAGCGCGCCGAGCTCGGCTTCATGCACCCCGGTCGCGTCGACGTCATCGGCGGCGGGGCGCTGATCTGGCGCGAGGTCGTCTCCCGCCTGGCCGCCCGCGGCGTCGAGCGTGTCGTGACCTCCGAGCACGACATCCTCGACGGCATCGCGCTGTCCGTCGCCGGCCGCACCGCCTGACGCCTGGGACCTGACCCCGAAGTCCGGGACTTCGGGGCTCCAGCCGGGTCTGACCGCCGAAGTCCGGGACTTCGGGGCTCCAGCCGGGCCTGACCGCCGAAGTCCGGGACTTCGGGAGCAAGCGCGGGCCGGAACTGACTGGCCGTAACCTCGCGGGTCGCCGCCTCGTTGGCCCGGTGACGCACATCACGCAGCGAGGGGTGGTGAGGACGGTCGAGGGACGGGTGCGACCGCCGCAGGACGACCGGGCAGCCGACCCGGGGGCCCTCGATGCCGCCGTGCTCCCGACCACGCCGACCTCGCCCATCGGCCCGGCGCGCGGCTGGATCGCCCGCCTGAGCGACCGGGCCTACGGCGCAGCCTTCCTGCTCGTGGTGGGCCTGCTGATGGCCCTGTGCGTCGCGTCGTACGCCAAGGTCTTCACCCGCACGGTCGACGTCACCCTGCTGACCGACCGCATCGGCTCGCAGCTCCAGACCTCCGCCGACGTCAAGATCCGCGGCCTCATCGTGGGCGAGGTCCGCGGGATCTCCACCACCGGCCACGGTGCCCTGCTCCGCCTCGCGCTCGACCCCGCGCAGGTCGACCTCATCCCCGCCGACGTGTCCGCGCGCCTGCTGCCCAAGACGCTGTTCGGGGAGCGCTTCGTCGACCTCGTGCCCCCGGCGCACCCGTCCGGGCGCCACCTCGAGTCGGGCGACACCATCCGGCAGGACCGCACGAGTGTGGCGATCGAGCTGGAGAAGGTGTTCGACGACCTGTTGCCGTTGTTGCGGACGGTGCGGCCGGAGAAGCTGGCGACGACGTTGAACGCGTTGGCGTCGGCGTTGGAGGGCCGCGGCACGCGGCTGGGTCAGAACCTGGTGCTGGTGGACGACTACTTCAAGCAGCTGAACCCGAAGATGCCTGTGATCAAGGCGGACATCAGCGGGCTGGCTGACCTGGCGAGCACGTATGCCGTGGCGGCGCCGGACCTGGTGCGGGCGGCGACGAACCTGATCACGACGAACACGACGATCGTGACGAAGAAGGACCAGCTGGCGGGGTTCCTGGCGGGGACGGCGGGGTTCGCGAACACGACGGCAGACTTCCTGGATGCCAACGGTGACCGCATCATCCGGGTCGGGCAGGTCGGCCGCCCGACCATGGAGCTGTTCGCCAAGTACTCGCCGCAGTACCCCTGCTTCACCCAGGCCCTGGTCGACTGGCAGCCGCGCATCGACGACGCGTTCCGCGACCGCCGGTTCCACATCACGGTCGAGCTGAGCTCCTCGCAGCGGCCCGGTTACGCACCCGGCGAGGAGCCCCGCTGGGGCGAGCACCGTCCCGCCGCCTGCAACCTGCTGCCGAACCCGCACGACCGGTTCGGCCACCCGACGAGCCAGGAGTACCCCGTCCCGGGCAAGAAGTTCGACGACGGCACGCACAACGTCGGCGGCTACAGCTCCGACCCGTCCTACTCGGCGCTGCCGCAGATGTTCGCGGGCGCGGCGGGCGCGGCGATCCCCGACCCGGACGCGGGGCTCGCGGGGACGACGCAGGAGCAGCAGCTCGTGACCGCGCTCCTGGAACCCCAGGCCACCTCGCCGTCGGCGATCACGACCCTGCTCGCCGGCCCGATGCTCCGCGGCAGCACCGTCGACCAGCGTTGACCCCGGGCGCCCGCTGCCGTCAGACCGCGTCGGGCTGCAGGGACGCCAGGCCGCCCCATAGGGCCGAGACCACGAGCTCGGTCGCCTCGCCCGCGGTCGTGCCCGGACGCCGGGCGCGCCACACGGCGACCCGCTCGCACGCGCCGACGACCACCTCGGCATACCCCTGGAGGAGCTCGAAGGGCACCTGGCCGAGCCCGGACGCGGACGCGAGGGTGCGGGCGATGGCCTCGGACTGCTGCTCGCGGATGCTCTCGATGAGGGGGCTCGCCTGCGAGGCCATCGCCCCCTCCTGCTGGATGAGGACGAAGGCGTTGGCGTGCTCGTCGATGAACTCGAAGAAGGCGAGGACCCCCGCGCGGAACACGTCCACGAGCTCGGCCCCCGGCCCGGTGGCCTCCCAGGCGGCCTCGGTGACCTCGCGCAGCTGCGTGCGCGCCTTGACGATGCAGGCCGAGAGCAGCCCCTCCTTGGACCCGAAGTACTCGTAGATGAGCGGTTTGGTGACCCCGACGCGCTCGGCGACGTCCTCCATGGTCGTGGCCGAGTACCCGCGCTCGGCGAAGACCTGCTCGGCGACCACGAGGATCTGCGCCTCGCGCTCGGCACGCGGCATCCGGCGGCGGGTCGGGCGGTCCTGCGGGGCGGTGCTCACCCGGCGATCCTAGGGCCTCCCGCCCACAACTTACTCATGGTAAGTTGTGCAGCATGTCCGTCCCCCACCACTCCGTGGCGATCGTGGGCACCGGGTTCTCCGGCCTCGGCATGGCGATCCGGCTGGCCCAGCGCGGCGAGCGCGACTACGTCGTGCTGGAGAAGGCCGCCGAGGTCGGCGGCACCTGGCGCGACAACCGCTACCCGGGATGCGCGTGCGACGTGCCCTCACGGCTCTACTCCTTCTCCTTCGAGCAGAACCCGTCCTGGTCCCGCGACTACGCCACGGCCGGCGAGATCTGGGCCTACCTGCGCGACGTCGCCGACCGGTATGCCGTGCGCGAGCGCACCGTCTTCGGCGCCGACCTGCGCGCGGCCGAGTGGGACGAGCAGGCCCGCCGCTGGCACCTCACCGCGGCCGACGGGCGGCATTGGACGGCGGGCGCGCTGGTCCTCGGCGTGGGCGCGCTGCACGAGCCCCGGGTGCCCGACGTGCCGGGGCTCGACACGTTCCCCGGGCCGGTGCTGCACACGGCCGACTGGCCCGAGCAGGACGGCCTCGACGGCAAGCGTGTCGCGCTCGTGGGCACCGGCGCGAGCTCGGTGCAGCTGCTGCCCGAGCTGGCCCCGCGGGCCGCGCACACCACGGTCTTCCAGCGCACGCCGGCGTGGACCATACCGAAGAAGGACCGTCCGTGGAGCCCGCGGCGCCAGCGGCTCTTCCGGCGCTTCCCGGCCCTCCAGCGCGCGGTCCGGTGGCGCACCTACTGGGAGCTAGAGGCACGGGCGCCCTTGTTCGTGCGCTTCCCGGCCATCGCCCGGCTCGTCGAGCGCCTGGCCCTGCGCGAGCTGCACAAGGCCGTCGACGACCCGCAGGTCCGCGACCAGCTCACCCCGCGCTACCGCATCGGCTGCAAGCGCATCCTGCTGTCCAGCGACTACTGGCCCACCTTCAACCGGCCGGACGTGTCCCTCGTGACGTCGGCCATCGCCGCCGTCGAGGACGGCGCGGTCGTCGCCGCGGACGGCTCGCGCCACGAGGTCGACGCCGTCGTCCTGGGCACGGGGTTCGACGTCCGCGGCAGCTACGAGCGGATCGACATCCGGGGCCTCGGCGGCCGCACGCTCACGGACGCGTGGGCCGACGGCATGCGCACCAACCTCGGTGTGACGGTGGCCGGCTTCCCCGAGCTGTACGTCCTGCTCGGGCCGAACACCGGCCTCGGCCACAACTCGGTGGTCCTCATGATCGAGCTCGCCACCCGCTACGTCCTCGACTCGCTGGCCCGCGCCCGGGTGCAGGGTCCCGCCGTCACCACGCCCGCCGCGCAGGAGGCCTTCCGCCGCGAGATGGACCGTCGGTCGCAGCACACGGTGTGGACGACCGGGTGCCACAGCTGGTACCTGGACGAGCACGGCAGGAACGCGACGCTCTGGCCCGGCTCGACCGTCTCGTACTGGTGGCGCACCCGCCGCCGCCGCGACGAGGACTTCCAGCCCCTGTCCACCCCGACCGCCTCGGAGGCCGATCGTGTTCTCGCGCAGTGACTTCACCCCGCAGGTCTCGATCGTCACCGGCGGCGGCTCGGGCATCGGCCTGGCGATCGCGGCCGAGCTCGTGGCCCGCGGCAGCTCGGTGGTCGTCGCCGACATCGACCCCGCCAAGGCACAGGCGGCGGCCACGCGGCTGGGAGCCACCGCGACCGCGGCGACCCTCGACGTGGCCGACGCCGACGCCGTCACGGCTCTCGTCGACGGCGTCGTGGCGGAGCGGGGCCGGCTCGACGTCATGGTCAACAACGCCGGCGTCGCGATCGGCGGCCTGCTCGAGGAGCTCGACGAGCGGCACTGGGCCAAGGCCCTCGACGTGAACCTGCGTGGCGTCATCCACGGCGTCACCGCGGCATACCCGCACCTGCGCCGCCAGGGACACGGGCACATCCTCAACACGGCCTCGCTCGCCGGGCTCATCCCGGCGCCGGCGATGCTGCCGTACACGACGACCAAGCACGCCGTGGTCGGCCTCTCGACGGCGCTGCGCGCCGAGGCGGCCAGCCAGGGGGTGCGGGTGAGCGTCCTGTGCCCGGGCTTCGTCGACACCCCGCTGCTCGACAAGGTGTATGCCGCCCCGCCCAGCTTCGGGGGCGACAGCGTCCGGGCTCGCGTGCGACTGATGCAGCCGTCGTTCCTCACCCCGGAGCTCGTGGCGCGTAAGGCGGTCGACGGCCTCGCGGCGAACAAGGCCGTCATCCCGGTGGGGTTCCTCGCCCACCTGACGTGGCGCACGCTGCGCTACCTGCCCCCCGTGGCCCGCGGGATGATCCAGGTGCAGGCCACCGGTCACCGCCGGCTCAACGAGCGCGCGGCACGCAGGGCGGCCGCGTCCGCCTGAGCCGCGGCCCCCGGCATACTGGGCGCGCCCCCGTGGCCCAACTGGCAGAGGCAGGCGACTTAAAATCGCCCCGGGTGCGGGTTCGACTCCCGTCGGGGGCACACACGGCCCTCGTGACCCACGCGGCGGGTTCCCGGTCAGGCAGGCCGGCCCGGGTCGGTCAGTCGAGCGGGCAGTGCACTGCGCGGGCCTGCTTCTGCGCCGCCTCGAACGCCGCGAGCTGGCGCTGGCCGGTGTGCCAGTTCTTCCGCCACATCGCGGTCGCCTGGGCGGGCGTGATGTCGCCCATGCGCAGCATCTCCATGTCGTGGATGTGGTGCTGCCACGTGGTGACCGCGGCGTCGGCACGGGTGAGGGCGGTCGAGGCCCGGCCCACGTAGGAGACGCACCGGTTGAGCTGGTCCACCGGCCCGTAGGGAAGGGTGGCGGCCACGTCCGGGTCCAGGCCCTGGCACTGGGACCGGCTGTCCCTCGTCGAGTCCTGCGTGCGCCGGTAGTCGGCGGCGTTCTGGGTCGCGCCGACCCGCGTCTGGTCCCAGAACTGGGTGGCCACCGCGAGGCTGATCTTGCCGGCGACGAGCAGGTTCATCGCATCGATGTGCTTGTCGAACTGCGAGAGCGAGACGTCGGCCGCCCCCATCGAGGCCGCCACCCGCAGCGACGCCAGGCGGCAGGACGCCATCGCCTCACCGAGCGGCGAGCCCGGTGAGACGTCCGCGCCCGTGACGTCGCCGCCCCCGCTGGTCGCGCTGGTGGTCGGCCTCGCCGGGCGCGGGGTGGAGGTCGGGGCCCGGGAGACGGTCATCCTCGCCACGCCGGGCGGGGTCGTCAGGACCGCCTGGGCGGTCGAGTCCCTCGCGTCGGAGGGCGTGGCCCTGGTGAGGACGACGTACGGCCCGAGCAGGGCCAGCACACCGCCCAGGACGAGCGCCGTGGTGCGCCACCGCACCGTCGGGTCGCTGGAGACCGGTCCGACCATGGCAGTCCTCCCCTGTGGTTGCCCGGATGCGCACGAGTATGTGCCGGGGGCACGGCCACGGGGTCCGCCGGGCGCATCAGGGAAAATACGCACAAAGGTGGACGTGTCCGGTTCCTGACCCGACGCCACCGGGGGCGACCTGGTGCGTCGGGAACTGCGGGCCGGGTGTCGCACGTAGTCTGGACAGCAGGCGGCCGACCGCAGGGCCGCACCAGCCTCCCGAGGAGACGAACGATGGCCAGCAACCCGGTGATCGACCGGATCGACAAGGAGTCCCGCCGGGGCTACGCCGGGTTCGGCCGTGCCCCGCAGCAGCCCACGACCGGCTGGGGTGCGAACGACGCGATGTCGCAGCGGCAGCTCGAGGACCTCTACAACGGCCCGTCCGCCGGCCCGGTCCAGACCGGCCGCGTCACGATCGACGACGTCATCATGAAGACGGCCACGCTGCTGGCCATCGTGCTGGTGTCCGGGGCCGTCGGGTGGGCGCTCTCGCCGACCTGGGGCATCGCGATCTGGGGCGTCGGCGTGGTCGCCACGCTCGTGCTCGGCCTGGCCATCGCCTTCAAGAAGACGGTCAGCGTGCCGCTCATCGTGGCGTACGCCGTCTTCGAGGGGCTCTTCGTCGGCGCGATCAGCGAGTCGTACAGCGCGGCGTTCTACCAGCCCGGCCAGGAGACGGCCTTCCAGGGCATCGTGCCGCAGGCCGTCATGGGCACGCTCGCCGTCTTCGCCGGCATGCTCATCGCCTACAAGACCGGCCTGATCAAGGTCACCGAGAAGTTCCGTCGCATGGTCGTCATGGCGGTCATGGGCTACGCCATCTTCGCGCTGGTCAACCTCGTCTACGCCCTCGTGGCGCGCCAGTCGTTCGGACTCGGTGGCACCGGCATGCTCGGCTTCGGCATCTCGATCTTCGCGATCGGGCTCGCCTCGCTCATGCTGGCCGTCGACTTCGACTCGATCGACCGGGCCATCGCCGCCGGCGCCCCCCGGCAGTACTCGTGGCTCCTGGCCCACGGCCTCGTCGTGACGCTCGTCTGGCTCTACCTCGAGATCCTGCGGCTGCTCGGCCGCATGCGCAGCAACTGACCCTGACGAGGAGTTCCTCCGTGCCGCCGACCTCGCCGGTGCCGCAGGAGGTGTCGACCGAGCTCGAGCGCGTGGCCCGGCGGTGGCGTGAGCTGCCGCTGGACCGCGCGCTCACTCGCGTCCCCGCCGTGCGGGCCCTGGTCGACGACCTTGCCGCCGCCGACCGGCCGGGCGGGACCGTGCCGGACCTGGGCCCGGCGGTCCTGCTGGACCAGCTCACCGTCCTGGTGTTCGACGCCTGCGCGGCGGGGCGGGCCGAGGGGCTGGGCAGCCGCCTCGCCGACCTGCGCCGCGCCCTGGGCTGAGGCGCGCACACGGCATACCTGCCACCACGTTCGAGAGGGTGCCGAACGGCTCCCCGGACTCCCGGGAGCAGCCGTTCGACACCCTCTCGAACGCGTGGGGGCCATCGCGTCCACGCGACGGCCCTGCGGGTCAGCTCAGGCGCTCGTAGATGATCGCCATGCCCTGGCCACCGCCGACGCACATCGTCTCGAGGCCGAACTGGCCGTCACGCGCCTCGAGCCCGTTGAGCAGGGTCGTGGTGATGCGGGCGCCGGTCGAGCCGAACGGGTGGCCGAGCGCGATGGCGCCGCCGTGCACGTTGAGCTTGTCGAGGTCCATGCCGAGGTCGTCGGCGCTGGGCAGCACCTGGGCCGCGAACGCCTCGTTGATCTCGTACAGGTCCATGTCGCCGATGGTCATGCCGGCGCGGGCCAGCGCCTGACGCGACGCCTCGACCGGGCCGAGCCCCATGATCTCGGGCGACAGGCCGGAGACGCCGGTCGCGACGACGCGGGCCAGGGGAGTCAGGCCGAGCTCCTTGGCCTTGGTGTCGCTCATGACGACGACGGCGGCGGCGCCGTCGTTGAGCGGGCAGCAGTTGCCGGCCGTGATGGTGCCCTGCTCGCGGAACACCGGCTGCAGCTGCGAGACGGACTCGAGGGTGACGCCGGCGCGCGGGCCGTCGTCCCTGCTCACGACCGTGCCGTCGGGCAGGGTCACCGGCGCGATCTCGCGCTCGAAGAAGCCGTCGGCGATGGCCTTCTCGGCGCGGTTCTGGCTCGTGACGCCCCACTCGTCCATCCGCTGGCGGGAGATGCCGCGCAGGGTGGCCACGTTCTCCGCCGTCTGGCCCATCGAGAGGTAGACGTCGGGCAGCAGCCCCTGCTCGCGCGGGTCGGTCCAGGTCTCGTTGGTCTTCGCGATCTGCTCCGAGCGCGCCTGCGCGTCGGCGAAGAGCGGGTTCTGGTCGTCCCCGGCGGAGCCGCCTGCGCCGGCCCAGTTCGTGTACTGCGACACGCACTCGACGCCGCCGCTGATGAAGACGTCACCCTCGCCGGCCTTGATCGCGTGGTACGCCATGCGGGTCGTCTGCACCGACGAGGCGCAGAACCGGTTCACCGTCGCTCCGGGCAGGTGGTCGTGGCCGGCGAGCACGGCGATGACGCGTGCCATGTTGGAGCCGTGGCGGCCGGACGGCTCGGCGCAGCCCCAGTAGAGGTCCTCGACGAGGGCGGGGTCCAGGCCCGGCACCTTGTCCAGCGCGGCCCGGATCACCTGCACGGACAGGTCGTCGGGCCGCATCTCCTTGAGCGAGCCCTTGAACGCGCGCCCGATGGGCGTGCGGGCGGTGGAGACGATGACGGCTTCGGTCACGGGGGTTCCTCCTCGTCGAGGGCCGCGCGATAAGCGGCCGCTTAGTCCGTGTCGATGGTATGCCGTGCGGCCGGTCCGGGGGATGTGGGCTTGCTCTCGCCCGAGCCGGTCGGGGATGTGTCCCGAGCCCGGGTCCGGGCGTCCGTGGCCCCCACCGGCGTCGCGTCGGCCGGGCGGCCCGCCGTCCCGGTCGCCTCGGAGCCCGCCGCCTTCCCCTCGGCTGCCGCAGCGGGGGCAGCCGCGGCCGCGCCACCGCGCGGGCGGCGCAGCAGCATGGCCCAGCGGCCCCGGGGTCCCCGGCTCTGGCCGCCGACATCGGTCGCGCTCACCTCCGTGCCGGGGTCCATGACGGCATACTTCGCCGCCACGGCGACAGGTCCGACGCCCTCACCGCGGCGGGAGTCCGGGGTGCGTGCCGCGCCCGTACCTTCCGGCCACACGCCCAGGGCGGCGCACACGCTGGGCAGCAGCGCGGCCGCGGCCCGCGCGTACCCCGCCGGGGAGGGGTGGAAGCGGTCCTCGCTGAACATCTCGTGCGGGCGCTCGGCGAACTCGGGGCCGAGCAGGTCGCCGAGGGACACGGTGCGACCGCCGGCCTCGACGACCGCCACGGTCTGGGCCGCCGCGAGGTCGCGGGAGAACCGCCGGCCGAGCAGGCGCAGCGGCTGCGGGATCGGCTGGATGGTGCCGAGGTCCGGGCAGGTGCCGACGACGACCTCGGTGCCGAGTTCGCGCAGGGCCCGCACCACCTGCTCGAGGTGGCGGACGGCCACGGCCCGGTCGATCCGGTGGGTGACGTCGTTGGCGCCGACCATGATGACCGCGACGTCGGGCCGGGGGACCAGGTCGAGGGCGTTGGCGAGCTGCAGCTCGAGGTCGGAGGACTCCGCCCCGACCACGGCGGTGTTGGTGAGGCGTACCGGCCGGCCGGTCAGCGCGCTGACGCCGTTGCCGATGATCGCGCCGACGGTCTGGTGCGGGGAATCGCAGCCCATGCCCGCCGCGGAGCTGTCGCCGAGCACCACGAGGTCGACGGGGTCGCCGGTGCCGGCGCCGTAGACGCCGTTGTCGTCGGGCGCGCCGTCGAACGGCTGGCCGACGACGCGGCGCGCCATCATCGCCTCGACCTTGAGCACGCCGTACCCGAGCGCCCCCAGCGCACCGATCCCCGCAGCCAGCCCACCGCCCCCGTAGGCGGCCGTCGCGGCGATCCTGCGTGCGCGTCGAGCCCTGCCCATGGGCACACCACCCCTCTCGTCGACTGTCCCACTGACGCTAACGGTCGAGGTCGTCATCGGGGTTTCCACCCCCTTCCGGGTGCGGTGCTGCGTCGCGGTGTCGAGGTGGCCCGGTGTGGTCGCCCTGATGAGATGGTGCGCCCCGCAGCCCGACCCCGCATCCGACACCCGCGGTAGCCCCGTTGGAGGAGGGCGCTCGCGGGCATCCGGGGCCCGCAGTGGGTCGGCCGCGGCTCCCCGCGGGCCGGCCCCGGCCCGGCCGGCCCGGTGTCCAGCATCTGAGAGGATGGCCGGGTGAAGTACGCAGAGCACATCGCCGACCTGGTCGGGAACACGCCCCTCGTCAAGCTCAACACGGTCACCGAGGACGCGGGTGTGGCTTGCACCGTCCTCGCCAAGGTGGAGTACATGAACCCGGGCGGCTCGGTGAAGGACCGCATCGCCCTGAAGATGGTCGAGGCCGCGGAGGAGTCCGGGGAGCTCAAGCCCGGTGGCACCATCGTCGAGCCGACCTCCGGCAACACCGGCGTGGGCCTGGCCCTGGTCGCCCAGCGGCGCGGGTACAAGTGCGTGTTCGTCTGCCCCGACAAGGTGAGCCAGGACAAGCGCGACGTGCTCAAGGCGTACGGCGCCGAGGTCGTCGTCTGCCCGACCGCGGTCGCCCCCGACCACCCCGACTCCTACTACTCCGTCTCCGACCGGCTGGTCCGCGAGATCGAGGGCGCCTGGAAGCCGAACCAGTACGCGAACCAGAACGGCCCGGCCTCGCACTACGAGTCGACCGGCCCGGAGATCTGGGCCGACACCGACGGGAAGGTCACGCACTTCGTCGCGGGGGTCGGCACCGGCGGCACCATCACCGGCACCGGTCGCTACCTGCGCGACGTCTCGGCCGACCGCGAGGGCGGCCGGGTCCGCATCATCGGCGCCGACCCCGAGGGCTCGGTCTACTCCGGCGGCTCCGGCCGCCCCTACCTCGTCGAGGGCGTCGGCGAGGACTTCTGGCCGAGCGCCTACGACCCCGCCGTGGTCGACGAGGTCATCGCGGTCAGCGACGCCGACTCCTTCGCCATGACCCGGCGCCTGGCCAAGGAGGAGGGCCTGCTCGTCGGCGGCTCCTGCGGCATGGCGGTCGTCGCCGCCCTGCGCGCGGCGAAGGACCTGCCGGCCGACGCCGTCGTCGTCGTGCTGCTGCCGGACAGCGGTCGCGGGTACATGAGCAAGATCTTCAACGACGAGTGGATGAGCTCCTACGGCTTCATGCACTCCCAGACCGAGACGACGGTCGGCGAGGTCCTGCACAAGAAGGCGGGCGACCTGCCCGCGCTGGTGCACACGCACCCGACCGAGACCGTGCGCGACGCCATCGAGATCCTGCACGAGTACTCGGTGTCGCAGATGCCGGTCGTCAAGGCCGAGCCGCCGGTCATGGCCGGCGAGGTCGCCGGCTCGGTGAGCGAGCGCGCGCTGCTCGAGGCCCTCTTCAACGGCACCGCCCACCTCACCGACCCGGTCGAGAAGCACATGGAGCAGTCGCTGCCGCTCGTCGGCGCGGGCGAGCCCGTCTCGGCCGCGCGGGCCGAGCTCGAGAAGCACGACGCGATCATGGTCGTCGAGGACGGCAAGCCGGTCGGGGTCCTGACCCGCGCCGACCTGCTCATCGCACTGGTCGACTGACGCTCGCTGGGACTGGGTGCCCGGACGGTCGGGTTTCCGACCGTCCGGGCACCCAATCCCACGGTGCCGGCGCTACCGCAGCCGTCGCGCCATGTCCGGGCGCGGCGGCTGCGCCGCGTCCGGGTGCAGGACCGAGGCCAGCGCCTCGACGCCGTCGACGAGCCGGGGCCCGGGGCGGGCGAACGACGCGTTCGCGTCCACCGCCCACACCGGTATGCCGTCCGGCAGCTCGCCGGCGTCGAGCGCCGCGCGGGCGAGGGCAGCGGACCCCTCCAGGTCGTAGCCGCACGGTGCGCAGACGATGACCTCGGGCGCGCTCGCGCGCACGTCGTCCCACGTCACGCGGACCGACTTCTCCCGGGCCGACCCGAGCGCGCTCACCGCGCCGGCGGCCTCGACCATCTCCGGCACCCAGTGGCCCGGGGCGAACGGCGGGTCGGTCCACTCCAGCACCAGCGCCCGCGGGCGGGGACGGTCGCGCACGCGCCGCTCCACGGCATACAGGCGCTCGCGCAGCCCGGCCACGAGGGAGGCGGCCTCGTCTTCGTGACCGGTTGCGGCGCCGAGGGTGAGGACGGAGCCGAGCACCTCCTCGAGGCTGTGCGGGTCGATGGTGAGGACCTCGGCGGTGCAGCCGAGGTGCGCGAGGGCGTCGTCCACCTTGGAGACGTCGACGGCGCAGACTGCGCACAGGTCCTGGGTCACCACGAGGTCGGCGTCGAGGTCGGCCAGGGCGCCCGCGTCGAGGTGGTAGAGGTCCTCGCCGGCGGCCATCGCGCGGGTGACGAACGCGTCGATCTGGGCCGACGACAGGCCCTCGGGGATCGCCGTCGTCGACACGATCCGGCGCTCGCGGGCCTGCGCCGGGGTGTCGCACTCGAACGTCACGCCGACGACGTCGTCGCCCGCGCCGATCGCGAACAGGATCTCGGTGGTCGAGGGCAGCAGGGAGACGATCCGCACGCGGCGACCCTACGCGGCCCGCGGCCGGGCGGCCGGGCGGGCGGCGGCCGGGCGGGCGGGGGGCGGCGACGGCGGCGCCGGGCCGCGTGCCCGACGTAGGGTCGAGGGGTGGACCCCTGGGAGTCGCCGGTGGAGCGCGCGATCCGCGAGGCGCAGGAGCGCGGCGAGTTCGACAACCTGCCCGGCGCCGGGAAGCCGCTGCGCGGGATCGGGGCCTCGGACGTCGACGACCCGGACTGGTGGGTCAAGGGCCTGGTGCAGCGCGAGCAGCTCGACATGACCGGGGCGATGCCGCCCGCGATTGCCCTGCGCAAGGAGCGGCAGACCTTCCCCGAGTCGCTGCTCGACCTGCGCACGGAGGAGTCGGTGCGGGCCGTGCTCGAGGACTTCAACCGGCGCGTCAAGCTCGACCGGCTGCGCCCTGCTGTCGGTGCGATGCCGCCGCTGATCGCCCCCACCGTCGACGTCGAGGACATGGTCGGGCAGTGGCGACGCCTGCGGGAGGAGCGGGCCGAGCAGGCGCGCGCCGAACGAGCCCGGGCGGCAGCGGCGGCCGAGGTCAGCCCAGGGGCAGGTACATCACGTGCAGGCCGACGCGGCCGTGCCGCCTGGATTGGAAGGCTCCTGGGACGGTCGTGAGCACCTCGAACCCGAGGTCCTGCCACAGCCGCACGGCCGCGGTGTTCGTCTCGACGACCGCGTTGAACTGGATGCCCGCGTAGCCCTCGCGCCGGTGCCACGCCAGCACCTCCGCGGCGAGCGCGCGCCCGACCCCCCGACCGCGCGCGGCCTCGGCCACCATGAAGCTCGCCGTCCCGACGTGCGAGCCGCGACCCGGCCGGTTGGGCCCCATCTTCGCGCTGCCGAGCAGGGTGCCGTCGTCGTCCACGGCGACCACCGTGCGGCCGGGCGGCTGCTCGAGCCAGAGCCCGCGCACCGCGTCCTCGTCCAGGCCCTGCGGGTAGGCGTACGTCTCGCCGTCGTCGACGACCGCGTGGAAGGTGGGCAGGAACGCCGGTACGTCCTGCGCCGTCATCTCGCGGATCATCACGTGGGCACCGTATGCCGCCGGGCGGCACCTTCGCCGCACCGGCGCCCTCCGGTCCGGTGCGCCGGGTCGCGGCCCGGAGGGCATGATCGTGCCGTCCGGCCTCGTCCGTTCGGTCGGTCCGGGTCGGCAGAGGTGCGAAACGGCCCTCACCGGGCGCAAGGGGTCAATACGGTCGGGTGCATGCGCCGCACCGCTGTCTCCCTCGCCCTGTCCGCCGCCGTCGCCGTGGGGGTCGGCCTCGCCGTGCCGTCCGCCGCCTCGGCCACGACCCCGCCGATCCGGATCGTCAAGATCCAGTACGACTCGCCCGGCGCCGACCGCGGAGGCAACAGCAGCCTCAACGCCGAGTACGTCGTCCTCAAGAACACGACCCGGACCAACCGGTCGCTGACCGGCTGGACCCTCCGCGACAAGCAGGGCTACACGTACCGGTTCCCGACGTTCACGCTCAAGGCCGGCGCCTCCGTCACCATCCACACCGGCAAGGGCTCGGCCACGGCGTCGCACCGGTACTACAACCGCTCCTGGTACGTCTGGAACAACACCGGCGACACGGCATACCTGCGCGACTCCAGGGGCGTGCTCCGCGACAGCTGGGCGTTCAATGACGCCACTCCCTCGGCGTACTACGTCACCCGACGCTGACGCACCGCCGCGTCCTGCGGCCCACTGGTGCCGGATCCGGCACGTTTCGCCCTCGGTCCGCACGGACGAGGGCGACTCGTGCCGGTTGTGGCACGAGTCGCCCTCGGTCGGGGACGGCGTGGGCGTCAGGCGCCCGAGTCGTTGGTGCGCAGCACGCTCTCCTGCGAGGGCAGCTGGTCCTGCTTGACGATGCCCACGGGGCAGGTCATGCCCTTGAACCCGTGGTTGCAGTAGCCGCCGGGGTTCTTGAAGAGGTACTGCTGGTGGTAGTCCTCGGCGTAGTAGAACGGCCCCGCGTCGTCGGCCGAGCGGATCTCGGTCGTGATGGCGCCGTACCCGTGCTCGGTCAGCACCTTCTGGAACGACTCCCTCGTGGCCTCCGCCGCGATGCGCTGGCCCTCGGTGGTCCAGTAGATGGCCGACCGGTATGCCGTGCCGATGTCGTTGCCCTGCCGGTTCGCAGTCGTGGGGTCGTGGTTCTCCCAGAACTCCTTGAGCAGCAGCTCGGGCGAGGTCTGCTCGGGGTCGTAGGCCACGAGGACGGTCTCGGCGTGGCCGGTGCGACCCGTGCAGGTCTCCTCGTAGGTCGGGTTCGGCGTGAACCCGCCCATGTAACCGGCCGCGGTCGTGACGACACCCGGCTGCTGCCAGAAGATGCGCTCGGCCCCCCAGAAGCACCCCATGGCGACGTAGAGCACCTCGGTGCCCTCGGGCCAGGGACCCTCGACGGGGGTGTGCAGCACCAGGTGCTCCGGTGCGATCGAGAACGGCCGGGTGGGACGGCCCTGCAGGGCCTCCTCGGCGGTGGGCATGGTCGACTTGCTGCGGCTCCCGAAGATCACGACCCGTTCAACGCGACCACGCCCGCGGCTGTTCCACCCCGGTCCGTCGGTGTCCACCCTGGTCCCTCGGCGTCCACCCCGGTCCCTCCGGCGGTGGAACCACGACCCGTGCTCCGCTGCTGCGACAACTCCTTTGCGGTGCTCGTCACCGGTGCGACAGGGTGGGCGGATGACCGGAATCGTCGAGATCCGACCCGACGGCCCGGAGGAGAGCTTCCAGGCGTGGTGCGACGTGCTGTACGCGTCCGCGGTGCACGACCTCGGGGAGCTGCACTCCGCCCGCACCCCTGAGGAGCGGCGCGTCCTGCTGCGAGACCCCGCACGACGCACGGTCGCGCTCGCCGTCCACGACGACGCCGGACGGCTGGTGGGGGCTGCCTCGCTCGCCATGCCGCTGCACGACAACCTCCGGCTGGGTGTCCTCGTGCTGGCCGTCCACCCCGACCACCGTGGCCGCGGTCACGGCCGGGCCCTGCTGCGACAGGCAGAGGAGGTGCAGCGCGACGCCGGCCGAGACCTGCTCGTCGCGGAGACGGTGTGGGTGGCCGGCTCAGAAGACGTCCACGGCGGCTTCGCCCGCCGGTTCGGGTACGCACCTGCCCAGACGAACCTGCGCAGCTCGCTGCAGCTGCCCCTCGACCGGGACCGCCTCGCCACCGTCCTGGCCGACCACGACGGTGACGGCTACGTCCTCCGGACGGCGCTCGGCGGCATACCGGACGAGTGGGTCGCTGCGCGCGCCCTCCTCGGTCGCCGCATGAGCACCGACGTCCCGCTCGGCGACCTCCAGCTCGAGGAGGAGGACTGGGACGAGGAGCGGGTCCGCCAGGACTACGCCCGCATCGCGGCGGCGGGTCGCACGGCGGTCGACACGTTCGCCTTCGCCGCCGACGGCTCGGTCGCCGGCTACACCCAGACCACGGTCACCAGCGACCCGTCCGTCGTCTACCAGCAGGACACGCTCGTCCTGCGCGAGCACCGCGGCCACCGGCTCGGCCTGCGGATGAAGGCCGCCAACACGCTCGCCCTCGTGGAGCACCTGCCCGGCCCAGCGAGCGTGCGCACGTGGAACGCCGAGGAGAACGCACCGATGCTCGCCGTCAACCGCGAGCTCGGGTATGCCGAGGACGCGGCGATGCGCGAGTGGCAGAAGGAGCTGCGGTGAGCCTGGTCGTCGTCGAGCCCGGGACGTCGCTCGGTGAGGTGGTCTCGATCCACGTCGCACCGGCGCGCCGGATCCCCACGCGGTCCGTGGAGTCGGTGGTCGCGGAGGCGGGTGCCGGACTGGTGGGCGACCGGTACCACGGGTCGCGGCACCGGCACGTGACCATCCAGTCGGCCCTCGACCTCGAGGCGGCAGGTGCAGCCCTGGGGTCGGTCGTCGAGCCCGGCGCGACCCGGCGCAACCTGACGATCTCCGGCGGACCGGTGCCCGGCAAGCCGGGGACGCGGGTGCGGGTGGGGGAGGTGCTGCTGGAGGTCGTTCGACCCGCCGCCCCGTGCCGCCTGCTCGACGACTGGATCGCCCCCGGTGCGATGAAGGCGATGCACGCCCGCGGAGGCACCGTGTTCCGCATCCTCGAGGGCGGGCCGGTGCGCGTCGGCGACCTGGTCGTGGTCGAGGCGCCCCGGGAGGAGCGGGCGACCGCCCGCGGGGAGGGTGCGGGCCGCTGAGCGCCGCACCCGGCGGTGGGCGACGCCTCCCGGGCGACGGCTAGCCTTGCCGCCATGAGCGACGACGCGCGGCAGCAGGGGTTCTCGACCAGGGCGATCCACGCCGGGCAGGAGCCCGATGCGGGGACCGGTGCGGTCATCACGCCGATCTTCCAGGTCTCGACCTACAAGCAGGACGGCATCGGCGGCTTCCGCGGCGGGTACGAGTACTCGCGCTCGGCGAACCCCACCCGCACGGCGCTCGAGGAGTGCTTCGCCGCCCTGGAGGGCGGTGTCCGCGGGTTCGCGTTCTCCTCCGGGCTCGCCGGCCAGGACACCGTGCTGCGCGCCCTGCTCGCACCCGGTGACCACGTGGTCGTCCCCAACGACGCGTACGGCGGCACCTACCGCCTGTTCAACAAGGTCCTCACGCCCTGGGGCGTCGAGCACTCGATCGCGCCCATGGGCGACGTCGACGCCGTCCGCGCGGCCATCCGGCCCGGGGCGACGAAGATCGTCTGGGTCGAGACGCCGACCAACCCGCTGCTCGGCATCGCCGACATCGAGGCGCTCGCGGCCGTGGCGCACGAGGCCGGCGCGCTGCTCGTCGTCGACAACACGTTCGCCAGCCCGTACCTGCAGCAGCCGCTGTCGCTCGGCGCCGACATCGTCACCCACTCGACGACCAAGTACTGCGGCGGCCACTCCGACGTCGTCGGTGGCGCGGTCGTCGTCGGCCATGACATCGCGGTGCCGGGGTACGCCGACGCGGCCGACCGGATCGCCTTCCACCAGAACTCGATGGGCGCGGTCGCAGGACCGATGGACGCGTGGCTCGTGCTGCGCGGCCTCAAGACGCTCGCGGTCCGCATGGAGAAGCACAGCGACAACGCCGAGCGGGTCGTGGAGTTCCTGAGCGGCCACCCGGCGGTGAAGGCCGTGCACTACCCGGGCCTGGCGAGCCACCCCGGCCACGAGGTCGCGAAGAAGCAGATGCGCCGGTTCGGCGGGATGATCTCGTTCCAGGTCAAGGCGGGCGAGGACGTCGCCGTCAAGGTCTGCGGCGAGACCCAGCTGTGGACCCTCGGCGAGTCGCTCGGCGGCGTCGAGTCGCTCATCGAGCACCCGGCCAGGATGACCCACGCGTCCGTCGCGGGCACCGAGCTCGAGGTGCCGGCCGACCTGATCCGCCTGTCCTGCGGCATCGAGGACGTCGACGACCTCATCGCCGACCTCGGCCAGGCCCTCGACCGGCTCGGCTGACCCGGGCGACCGGCCCGCGACGTCGAGCCACGAGCCACCGGCCACCAGCCACCGACTCCCGAACCACAGAGCCACCGAGACCGGCGAAAGTCCCTCCTCCATGCCCCTCGCCCTCGCCGTCGACTTCGGGTCGACCTTCACCAAGGCCGCCCTCGTCGACACCGGCGACGGCCGGCTCGTGGCGACGGCCTCGACGCCGACGACCATCGGCACCGACGTCCTCGACGGCTACCGGGCGGTCCTCGGCGAGCTGGCCCGGCACGGCACCCCTGACGAGGTCGTCGCCTGCTCCAGCGCCGGCGGCGGCCTGCGGCTCGCGGTGGTCGGGTACGAGCGCGACGTCACGGCCGAGGCGGGCCACCGGGTCGGGCTCAGCGCGGGGGCCCGGGTCGAGCACGTGGCGGCTGGGCGGCTCGACGGCGCCGGGGTCGCCGCGTTGCGGGCCAGCCGGCCCGACATCGTCCTGCTCGTGGGCGGCACCGACGGCGGCAACGCCGACGTGCTGCTGCACAACGCGACCCGCCTCGCCAGGGCCCGGGTCACGGCGCCCGTCGTCGTGGCCGGGAACGCGGACGCCGCAGACGAGGTCGCCGCGGTGCTGGCCTCGACCGGTCGCACCTTCACGGTCACCGACAACGTCCTGCCCTGGATCGGCGTCATCGCACCCGACGCGGCGCGGGCGGCGATCCGGGCGGCCTTCCTGCACCACGTGATCGGCGGCAAGGGCCTGTCCCGCGGGCCCGAGTTCGGCCGCCTGGTGCGCGCCGCCACCCCCGACGCCGTCCTGAACGGTGTCGAGGTGCTGGCCGACGCGGTCGGCGGCGACGTGCTCGTCGTCGACATCGGCGGGGCCACGACCGACGTCTACTCCGTCATCACGCCGCAGGGCGAGGACGCCGGCCTCGCCAAGGACGTCGTCGCCCCCCTGTGGCACGCCCGCACCGTCGAGGCCGACCTCGGCATGCGCTGGAACGCCGAGGGCGTCGTCGCCGCCGCCGCCCGGGAGCACCTGCCGCTGCCCGAGGGCCTCGAGGCGTATGCCGCGCAGCTGGCGGCCGCCCCCGGCCACCTGCCGGTCGACGACCGCGAGCGGGGGCTCGACCTCGCCCTGGCCCGGACCGCCGCGGTGGTCGCCGTGCGGCGCCACGCGCGTCCGCCGGCCCCCGGCAGCAGCCCGCGTCCCCTGGCGGACGTGGCCGTCGTCGTGGGGTCCGGGGGCGTGCTCCGGCACGCCCCGGAGGTGGACCGGGACGCCGTGCTGGCTGCCGTCGCGACCGACCACGCCGGCGGCTGGAAGGTCCCGCGCGGGGCGCGGGTGGTGACCGACACGGCATACCTGCTCGCGGCGGTGGGGCTGCTCCGCGAGGAGCACCCGGAAGCGGCTCGGGCGCTGGCCTCGACCGTTGTCGGTGGTCGGGCCTAGCGTCGGGCCATGGCCGACGACACCGCTGTCCCGATCCCGCCGAAGCCGCTGCTCGACCTCGTCATCCTCGACTGCCCCGACGCGCTTGAGCTTGCGAGGTTCTACTCCGAGGTCCTCGGCTGGCCCCTGGAGGACGGCTCCGACCGCGACTGGTCGACCCTCGTGCCGCCCGGCGGGGGCCTGTCGCCGGAGAACCCCGATGGGCGTCCGGCGCTGGCGTTCCAGCGCATCGACGACTTCGAGACCCCGACCTGGCCCGGTGGTGCGCACCCGCAGCAGTTCCACCTCGACCTGTGGGCCGGCGACATCGACGCGGCCGAGCCGGCGGTGCTGGCGGCGGGGGCGCGGGTGCACGACCACCAGCCGTCGGAGACGGGCACCTTCCGGGTCTACACCGACCCGGCCGGCCACCCGTTCTGCCTGATCGGCCGGGCCACGAAGGCCGGCTGAGGCCGCGATCGGGGACCGGGGGAGGCGAAAATGGGTCGAACGAGCGCCCTGCACCGGCCTACGCTCGAACGATGAGCGCGCCCGCCATCGAGGCCGAGCACCTCGTGAAGACCTTCGGCGACACCCGGGCCGTCGACGACGTCAGCTTCGTCGTGCCGCAGGGGACGGTGCTGGGCCTGCTCGGGCCCAACGGCGCCGGCAAGACCACCACGGTCCGGATGATGACGACGCTCACCGAGCCGACGGCGGGCACCGCCCGGGTCGCCGGGCACGACGTGCGCACCGACCCCGACGCCGTGCGCCGCTCCATGGGTCTCACCGGCCAGGCGGCCACGGTCGACGAGCTGCTCACCGGGCGCGAGAACCTGCGCCTCATCGGGTCGCTCTACGGCCTGTCCTCCTCCTACGTGCGCGGCGCGACCCGGGACCTGCTCGAGCGCTTCTCGCTCACCGACGCGGGGGACCGCGTCGTCAAGACCTACTCGGGCGGCATGCGGCGGCGGCTCGACCTGGCCGTCAGCCTGATCGCGACGCCGCCGGTGCTCTTCCTCGACGAGCCCACCACCGGCCTCGACCCGCGCAGCCGGGTCGAGCTGTGGGAGGTGCTGCGGGGCCTCGTCCGCGACGGGACCACGCTGCTGCTCACGACCCAGTACCTCGAGGAGGCCGACCAGCTCGCCGACCGGATCGTCGTCGTCGACCGCGGCCGCGTCATCGCCGAGGGGACGGCGCTCGAGCTCAAGGACCGCAGCGGGGCCGCGGCGATCGTGCTGACCGTGTCGCGCGCCGAGGACCTCGCTGCCGCCGAGGCGCTGCTGCGCGCCCACGTCAGCGAGGTGCACGTCGACCACGGGGCGCGCCAGCTGACCGCACCCGCCGGGGGGCTGCGCGACATGACCCGGATCGCGGCCGTCTTCGAGGGCAGCGAGATCGAGCTCGACGACCTCGGGCTCAAGCGGCCGAGCCTCGACGACGTCTTCCTCAGCCTCACCGGTCACCGGGCCGAGGACGGCGAGTCCCGCCATGACGAGGAGGTCGTCGCATGAGCACCGACACGGGGGTCCGCCGGACCGCCAGCGGCCTGGCGAGGCCGCAGATCCAGCGCACCGGCCTGCTGCGCCAGTCCCTCGCGATCACCAGGCGCAACCTCATCCACATCAAGCGGATGCCCGAGATGCTCATGGACGTCACCGTCCAGCCGGTGATATTCGTGCTGCTGTTCGCCTTCGTCTTCGGCGGTTCGATCGCCGTCCAGGGGTCGCCCGCGGGTTACCGCGAGTGGCTCATGGCCGGGATCATGGGCCAGACCATCGCCTTCGCCTCGTTCATCGTCGCGGTCGGCCTCACCGCCGACATCGACAAGGGCATCGTCGACCGCATGCGGTCCCTGCCGATCCACCCCTCGGCAGTCCTCGTGGGCCGGAGCATCTCCAGCCTCATGCACTCGAGCATCGGCATCCTCGTCATGTCGCTGACCGGCCTGTGCGTCGGCTGGCGCATCCGCGGCGGCTTCGTCGACGCGGTCCTGGCCTACCTGCTGCTCCTCCTGTGGGGCTTCGCGATGATCTGGGTCGGGATCCTCGTCGGCTCCGCGATGCGCTCGGTCGAGTCGGTGAACGGGCTCATGTTCACGACGATGTTCCCGATCACCTTCCTGGCCAACACCTTCGCCCCCAGTGAGCGGATGCCGCACTGGCTGCGGGTCATCGCCGAGTGGAACCCGATCTCCGCCCTGGTGCAGGCCGTCCGGCAGCTCTGGGGCAACGCCGGCCCCGCGGCCGCGGACGCCCAGCCGCCGCTGCACCACCCCGTCCTCACCACCGTGATCTGGACGGTGGGACTGACCCTCGTCATGGCGCCGCTGGCGATCCGGGCGTTCAACCGCAGGGTGCGCGACTAGCGTCCCCGCCGGGTGGTCCGGAGGGCGTCCGGCGGGTACTAGCCTGCTCGCCATGGCACCACCGATGCTGTCCGTCTCCCTGGAGGACATCCGCGCTGCGCAGGACCTGCTCAGCGGGGTCGTCCGCCCCACGCCCCTCGAGTACAGCCGGGCCCTCACCGATCGGGTCGGCTGCGAGGTCTTCCTCAAGTGCGAGAACCTCCAGCGCGCCGGGTCCTTCAAGATCCGCGGTGCGTACACCCGGATGGCGCGGCTCTCCGACGAGGAGAAGGCGCGCGGCGTGGTCGCGGCGAGCGCCGGCAACCACGCCCAAGGCGTCGCCCTCGCCGGGCAGCTGCTCGGCATCGACGTCAAGGTCTACATGCCGCACGGCGCCCCGATGCCCAAGCTGCTCGCCACCCAGGCCTACGGCGCGACGATCGAGCAGGTCGGCACGACCATCGACGAGTGCCTGGTCAAGGCGAGGGAGTGGGAGGCCGAGACCGGTGCGGTGCTGATCCACCCGTTCGACCACCGCGACATCGTGGCCGGCCAGGGCACCGCGGGGCTCGAGATCCTCGACCAGTGCCCCGACGTCAAGACGATCGTGGTCAGCACCGGTGGCGGCGGCCTGCTCGCCGGCATCTCGGTCGCGGTGAAGTCGGCCCGTCCCGACGTGCGCGTCATCGGCGTCCAGGCCGAGCAGGCAGCGGCCTACCCGCTCTCGCTCGCGGCAGGCAAGCCGGTGCCCTACGAGCGCATGCAGACGATGGCCGACGGCATCGCGGTCGGCATGCCGGGTGACGTCCCCTACGAGCTCGTCCGCGACCTCGTCGACGCCATCGAGACGGTGAGCGAGGAGGAGCTGTCCCGGGCGCTGCTGTTCGTCCTCGAGCGGGCCAAGCTCGTCGTCGAACCGGCGGGGGCCGCTGCCGTCGCGCACCTGCTCGGCCGGGCCGGCCAGCCGGTCGACGGACCCGTCGTCGCCGTGCTGTCCGGCGGGAACATCGACCCGCTCCTGCTGCTGCGGATCATCCGCCACGGCATGGCCGCCGCCGGCCGGTACCTGCAGTTCCGCGTGCGCGTGTCGGACACCCCCGGCCACCTGGCCCGCCTGCTGGCCGACTGCGCCGCCGTCGACGCCAACGTCCTCGAGGTCGAGCACATCCGCACGGGCACCACCATCCGCGTCGACGAGGTCGAGATCGGCCTGCAGCTGGAGACCCGGGGTCGCCAGCACTGCGAGGAGGTCCTGCGCACGCTGCGCGGCAAGGGCTACCAGCTGAAGTTCGGCTGATGGTGGCCACCGTCGACGGCCCGGGCGCCCACCCGGGGGCTGCTGCCGGTCGGGTCACCCGGCTGGTCCGCGAGTCCGACGCCGAGCGCCTGGCCGAGCTGCTGGTCGCCAACCGCGAGTTCCTCGCGCCGACCGCCCCCGACCGCCCTGCGTCGTACGCCACGGTGGAGGGCCAGCGGGCCCTCGTCGCGACCCGGCTCGCCGAGTACCGGGAGGGAACCCGGCTGCCCCTCGTGGTGCTCGACGACGGGGGCGAGGTGGTCGGCCAGATCACGCTCAACGAGATCGTCCGCGGGCCGTCCCAGTCGGCCAACGTCGGCTACTGGCTCTCCGAGCACGTCGGCGGTCGCGGGCTAGCGACGGCCGCGCTGCGCGAGGTCGTGCAGGTCGCGTTCGACGAGCTGGGGCTGCACCGGCTCCAGGCCGGGACGCTGCTGGACAACGTGCGCTCGCAGCGGGTGCTGCTCAAGGTGGGCTTCACGGTGATCGGTGACGCACCGGCATACCTGCACATCGCGGGGCGCTGGGCCGACCACCGCCTCTTCCAGCTCGTCGACGACCGCTGACCCGCCGGGCGCGGCCGCGCGCGGCCACCCGCTCGTCTGCTCGCACACCCGCGTCCCACTGCGCGCGGATCCGCTCTGCGCGCAGTGTCACGGTCGTCTGTGCGCAGACCTGCGGCCGGGTGCGGCCCGGGCACGACGAAGGGGCCGCCCCGGTCGCGGGCGGCCCCTTCGGTGGTGCAGGTGCTGGCGGGGTCAGGCGCCGTAGGGCTTGGCGGCCGTGACGGTGACCTCGATGGTCTTGCCGTTGGGCGCCTCGTAGGAGGCGGTGTCGCCGACCTTCTTGCCGTTGATCGCCGCGCCGAGCGGGGACTTCTCGCTGTAGACCTCGAGGTCGGAGCCGTCCGCGATCTCGCGCGAGCCCAGCAGGAAGGTCATGTCGTCGCCGAACATGTCGATCGTCACGACCATGCCGGGCTCGACGATGCCGTCGTCCGCGGGCTTGGTGCCCACGACGGCGTTCTCGAGCAGCTGGGTCAGCTGGCGGATGCGGGCCTCCATCTTGCCCTGCTCCTCCTTGGCCGCGTGGTAGCCGCCGTTCTCCTTGAGGTCGCCCTCCTCGCGCGCCGCCTCGATGCGCTTGGCGATCTCGGTGCGGCCTTCCCCGGAGAGCTGGTCCAGCTCGGCCTTCAGGCGGTCGAAGGCGTCCTGGGTCAGGTAGCTCGCGGTGGGGGTCGCGGTCTCGCTCACGGTGTTACTCCTTGGCTGGGGTCCCGCCCGGCGCGGTGTCGGCCGGGGTGCGGGGTGCTACGCAATGCGGCCCGGACCCTCGCCACGCAGGTGACAGGAGGTCCAGACCGCTCGGTGAATGGACAAGTCTACCGCGGCGCCGTCCGAACGGTCCATTTCGTGCCGTCCCGGGCGCCGTGCCCGAGGGTATGCCGAGCGGCTGCGTCGCGTCCGCGATTTCCGTCCGGTCGGACGGGAAACCCGCTGGTCAGGACGGGTCGCAGCTCTTGACCGTGCCCGTGACGGCACGGGTCGCGGTCCGGACGACGACCACCTGGTGCACCGACCGCTCGCTGGACGCCGGGACACGGACCTCCAGGGTGCCGACGACGCCGAAGGACTGGTCCAGCGCGTTGACCTGGCAGGTGACCGCCTCGCCCGACGGGCGGTGCACGTCGAACTCGACCCGGACGCTGCGGTCGTCGACGACCTTGTAGCCGGTGTCGACCCACGTCACCCGGCCCACCGAGTTCGCCAGCCCGAGCCAGACGGCCAGGGCCGTGGCGAGGCCGATGCCGACGATGCCGACGACCCACCAGCGGCCGGTGCCGGGCGCGGGGCGGGGGAGTGGCATGACGGAGCCTTCCGGAGCGGTGAGAGGATGAGGTCAGGTGGTGTCCGCCTCGTGGCGGACACCCATTGTCCGTGATGACCCAGGAGAGGGTGACAGTGGCTGACCGGTGGCGGCTCATGGCGGTGCACGCGCACCCCGACGACGAGTCGAGCAAGGGCGCGGCGACGATGGCCAAGTACGCGGCGACGAGCGCCGACGTGCTCGTCGTGTCGTGCACGGGTGGCGAGCGCGGCGACGTGCTCAACCCCAAGCTGAAGGGGGACCCGCAGATCGAGCGCGACCTCCCGCAGGTGCGGCGGGTGGAGATGCGCAAGGCGCAGGAGATCCTCGGTGTGCAGCACACGTGGCTGGGCTTCGTGGACTCCGGGCTGCCGGAGGGCGACCCGCTTCCGCCGCTGCCCGACGGCTGCTTCGCCCTCGAGCCGCTCGAGGTGACGACCGAGGCGCTCGTCCGCGAGATCCGGCGGTTCCGCCCGCACGTCATGACGACGTACGACGAGAACGGCGGCTACCCCCACCCCGACCACATCATGACCCACACGGTCTCGATGGCGGCATTCGCCGCGGCCGGCGACCCCGAGGCGTACCCCCACGCGGGCGAGCCCTGGCAGCCGCTGAAGATCTACTACAACGCGCACAACCGGGCCAAGTACGTCGCCTTCCACGAGGCCTTCCTCGCGGAGGGCCGGGAGAGCCCGTATGCCGAGTGGCTCGACCGCTGGACCGAGCAGGACGCGCGGACGATCACCACCCGCATCCACTGCGCCGACTGGTTCGACCAGCGCGACCAGGCGCTGCTCGCGCACGCCACGCAGATCGACCCCGACGGCCACTTCTTCCAGGTGCCCCGGGACCTGCAGGTGCGGGTCTGGCCGACCGAGGACTTCGAGGCCGCCGTGTCGTACGTGCCGGTGGAGCCTGTGGAGGACGACCTGTTCGCCGGGATCGACGACGTGGCGACCGGCGACGTCCTGGCCACGAAGTCCGGGCTCGAGGTCGCCTACGACGGCCGTGTGGCGGTGTCGGCGTGAACGGCGCCCCGTCCTCGCTGGTCTCCCCGGGCCTGTGGGGCTTCGTCGCCTTCTTCGTGCTGGCGATCGCCCTCTACCTGCTCATGCGCAACATGAACGCGCGGATGCGCCGCATGTCCTACCGGGCCGAGGAGCTGCGCAAGGAGGCCGAGGCGGGGACGGACCGCAAGGCCGCCCAGGGCCCGTCCGAGGCGGACGGCCCGGCGGCCGCAACGCCCGACGAGGGCACGGCTGCCGGCGGCACGGACACCCCGCCGGGCGAGGGCCCGGACGGGCACCACCGCAGCGCCTGACGACGCGTCAGGCAGTGCGGTGGTACCGCGTCACCAGGGCGTGTGACGCCCAGTCGGGCGGTGCGGGGCCGCCTCGCGGCGGTGGTGCGACGCCTCAGGCGTTGGTGCGACGCCTCAGGCGTTGGTGCGGTACAGCGACATCGACGCGGCGATGTAGTGCACCGCGAAGGCGGCCACGGTCAGGGTGTGGAAGATCTCGTGGAACCCGAACCAGCGCGGTGAGGGGTTCGGCCGCTTGATGCCGTAGACGAGCGCCCCCACGGTGTACAGCACCCCGCCGACGGCGATGAGCGTGACGATCGCCGGGCCGCCGAAGTGCAGCAGCGGGCCCATGTAGAACACGGCCACCCAGCCGAGGGCGACGTAGATGGGCGTGTACAGCCAGCGCGGGGCGCCGACCCAGAACACGCGGAACAGCACGCCCGCGATGGCGCCGATCCAGACGATGAGCAGCATCTGGGTGGCCTGCGCGCGGGGGAGCAGCATCGCGAACGGCGTGTAGGTGCCGGCGATGATGAGGAAGATGTTCGAGTGGTCCATCCGCTTGAGCACGGCCGCCGCCCGCGGCGACCAGTTGCCGCGGTGGTAGACGGCGGACGTGCCGAACAGCAGCCACGCGGTGACCGAGAAGACGGTAGCCGCGATGCGGGCCGGCGTGTTCGGTGCCAAGGCGATCAGGACGATGCCCGCGGCGACTGCCAGGGGCACCATGCCGGCGTGCAGCCAGCCGCGCAGGCGCGGCTTGACGGCGGCCACGACGGCCTCGATCGGCCCCTGCTCGGGTGACTCCGGGCTGTGGTGGGTGGGCGTCGGGGTCATGCGGGCCATCATAACCTACGGATACGTAGGTTACTGAGCAGTAAGTTGTGAGGTCGGCCGCACGGGCAGGTCCCGGACGCCGCGACCCACGACACCGCCCCCCTGCCGAACTGCTCCGCCCCGCTGCGGGACTGCTCGGCGCAGGCCCGCGGACATGGGGGTCGTCCTGACGCACCGCCGGGGCCGGACAGGGGTAGCGTGGGATGTCGGGCGGATCCGTCGTCCCCGGACCACGTGAGGAGTCGTTGTGGCGCTGTCCGACCTCCTGTATGCGGCATACGAGCGCCGCCTGAGGCGCCGGCTCGACAAGGCCACGCTTCCCCGCCACGTGGGGGTCATGCTCGACGGCAACCGCCGCTGGGCGGCAGCGCGGGGGCACGGGACCAAGGAAGGCCACCAGGCCGGGGCGGACAACATCGCCAACTTCCTCGAGTGGTGCGAGGAGGCGCGGGTCGAGGTCGTCACCCTGTGGCTGCTCTCGACCGACAACCTCAACCGGCCCGAGGCCGAGGTCGTCCCGCTGCTGTCGATCATCGAGAACGCCGTCACCGACCTGGCCGCCACCCAGCGCTGGCGGATCAACCCGGTGGGGTCGCTGGACCTGCTGCCCGCCGAGACGGCGCGCAAGCTCAAGGAGGCCGCCGACGCGACCGCCGCCGTGCAGGGGATGACCGTCAACGTCGCCGTCGGGTACGGCGGGCGGCAGGAGATCACCGACGCGGTGCGCTCGATGCTCACCGCGCACGCGGCCAACGGCACCACCATCGAGGAGCTCGCCGAGACGCTGCAGGTCGAGCACATCGCCGAGCACCTCTACACCAAGGGCCAGCCGGACCCCGACCTGGTGATCCGCACGTCGGGGGAGCAGCGGCTCTCCGGGTTCCTGCTGTGGCAGTCGGCCCACTCGGAGTTCTACTTCTGCGAGGCGTACTGGCCGGACTTCCGCCACGTCGACTTCCTCCGGGCACTGCGCGCCTACTCCGAGCGCAACCGTCGCTTCGGCGGGTAGCCCCCGGACGAGGACTCGGCGGGCGTCCTCTCTGCACGAACGGCGGGGGACGCCCTCGGGCCAACGGGTTAACTCTGGGTGACACGCCGCGATCCTGCGCGTCGCGAGCCCGCGCGAGCCGTAGCGTCAGCGCTGACGCAGGGCACCCGTCCGGCGTTCGGGAGGTCCACCACATGGGGCGAAACCAGCTCCGGACGGAGGGCCGGACCCGGCCCATCCGTGGGTGGGCGTGGTCCCGGCACCTGGTTCGCGAGTAGGCGCACTGCGCCGGCCGGCGCGCTGTGCCGAGGAGAGACATTGGCCTCGAACGCTTCGACTCCCGACTCCACCCGTCGCGCCCGCACCGCCGCGCGCGGCACGGCGCCCGCCCAGGCCGACGCGAGCGCCACGAGTGCCGTCGCCCATCGCACACCGGCCCACCGCACGTTCGTCCTCGACACCTCGGTGCTGCTCTCCGACCCGCGCGCCATGATGCGGTTCGCCGAGCACGAGGTCGTCCTGCCGGTCGTGGTGGTCACCGAGCTCGAGGGCAAGCGGCACCACCCGGAGCTGGGTTACTTCGCCCGCCAGGCCCTGCGGCTGCTCGACGACCTGCGGGTCCGCGAGGGCCGCCTCGACGCGCCGGTGAAGGTGGGCGAGGACGGCGGCACCCTGCGCGTCGAGCTCAACCACACCGACCCGACGAGCCTGCCGGCCGGGTTCCGCCTCGGCGACAACGACACCCGCATCCTGGCGGTCGCCAAGAACCTCTCCCTCGAGGGCCACGACGTCACGGTCGTCAGCAAGGACCTGCCCATGCGGGTCAAGGCCTCTGCCGTCGGCATGCAGGCCGAGGAGTACCGCGCCGAGCTCGCCGTCGTCGACTCCGGGTGGACCGGCATGGCCGAGCTCGACGTGACCGTCGAGGAGATGGACGCGCTCTACGAGCACGGCCGGGTCGAGAACGAGGCGGCTGCCGAGCTGCCGTGCCACACGGGGCTCGTGCTGCTCTCGCCGCGGGGAAGCGGTCTGGGGCGTGTGGGTGCCGACAAGCAGGTGCGGCTCGTCCGTGGTGACCGCGACGCGTTCGGGCTGCACGGCCGCAGCGCCGAGCAGCGCATCGCCCTCGACCTCCTGCTCGACCCCGACGTCGGCATCATCAGCCTCGGCGGCCGCGCCGGCACCGGGAAGTCGGCGCTGGCGCTGTGCGCCGGGCTCGAGGCCGTGATGGAGCGTCGCCAGCAGCGCAAGGTGGTCGTCTTCCGTCCCCTGTATGCCGTGGGCGGCCAGGAGCTCGGCTACCTGCCGGGCAGCGAGCAGGAGAAGATGGGGCCCTGGGCCCAGGCCGTCTTCGACACGCTCGGCGCGCTGGTCTCGCACGAGGTGGTCGAGGAGGTCATGGACCGCGGCATGCTCGAGGTGCTGCCCCTGACCCACATCCGCGGTCGCTCCCTGCACGACGCGTTCGTCATCGTGGACGAGGCCCAGAGCCTCGAGCGCAACGTGCTGCTCACCGTGCTCTCCCGGGTGGGCCAGAACTCCCGGGTGGTGCTCACCCACGACGTCGCCCAGCGGGACAACCTGCGCGTGGGACGCCACGACGGCGTGGCAGCCGTGATCGAGGCGCTCAAGGGCCACCCGCTGTTCGCCCACGTGACACTGACCCGCAGCGAGCGCAGCCCGATCGCGGCGCTGGTCACCGACCTGCTGGAGGGCCTGGAGGTCTGAGCCCGCAGGCACGACCTTGGTGGCGCGTCGCTCTCCAGCGGCGCGCCACCGCCGCGTGCAGCACCTTCACCTCCGGAGCGCCTCGGTCAAAGGGATGACTTCTGCGCCTCATTGGTCACATCCGTCCCAGAAACCTGGGGGTAGTTGGAGTTCGCAGGCAAAGTTCGGTTAAAGTCTCGGTTTCATAACGCCAGGCCCCCGCGTCGGTCGGGCGGCATGTCCCCCCGGCATCGATGAGGCCATCCCCCCGTGGCTTCTTGGAGGAATTCGTACATGAGTCAGCCCTACCAGGGGCGGCACCGCAACGTGTCGCGCCAAGGCAGGTCAGCCTCCCGTTCCTCCGGTCTCGTCCGGGCCGTCCGTCGCCCCGCCGTGACCTCGAGCCTGCTGCTCGCAGTGGTCGCGACCACCGCGGCCGGCTACCAGGCGACCGACGGTCGCCAGACCGGCACCGCGGCGTTCACCGTGAGCAGCGAGGCGATCGAGCAGGCCAACGAGCAGTCCGACAACCAGATCGAGGACACCGCGCGCCTCGCTGCGGACCGCAACGAGACCAACACCAGCATCGCCGCCGCGCAGGAGAAGGACCGCGTCGCCGCCCTGGCCGCGCAGGCCGCGGCCGAGAAGGCCCGTCGCGACCGCGCCGAGCAGGTCGCCCGTGACAAGGCGCGCCAGGCTCTGGAGGCCAAGAAGCAGGCGCTGCTGGCCAACGCCCAGAAGGACCCGCGGGCCGCTGCCCGCGCCCTGATGGGCGACTACGGCTTCGGCGACGGCCAGTGGAGCTGCTTGGACAACCTCTGGATGGGCGAGTCGGGCTGGCGCTACACCGCCACCAACTCCTCCTCCGGCGCCTACGGCATCCCGCAGTCGCTCCCGGGGTCGAAGATGGCCACCGTCGCCGACGACTGGCAGACCAACCCGGTCACCCAGATCAAGTGGGGCCTGCAGTACATCAAGTCCTCCTACGGCACTCCCTGTGGCGCGTGGAGCGCCTGGCAGAGCCGCAGCCCGCACTGGTACTGAGCCACCACCCCGCACCTCGACGAGGGCCGCACCCACCGGGTGCGGCCCTCGTCGCGTCCCGCACGGGTGTGCCGTGGCGTCAGCGCGGCGGGCGGGCCATACGCAGGACGTCGAGGGCCTCGTCGAGCTGCTCCTCGGTGAGCTCACCGCGCTCGACGTGCCCGCGCTCGACGACGATGTCGCGGATCGGCCGCCGCTCGGCGATCGACTGCTTGGCGACGGCCGCGGCCGCCTCGTAGCCGATGAAGCGGTTGAGCGGGGTCACGATCGACGGCGACCCCTCGGCCAGCTCGCGCGCCCGGTCCCGGTCGGCCGTGATGCCGTCGACGCAGCGGTCGGCCAGCACCCTGGTGGCCGCGGCGAGCAGTGACGCCGACTCGAGGACGGTCCGCGCCAGGACGGGCAGCATCACGTTGAGCTCGAAGGCGCCGGACGCCCCCGCGAGGGTGGCCGTCGTGTCGTGTCCGATGACCTGGGCGCAGACCATGAGGGTCGCCTCGGGCAGGACCGGGTTCACCTTGCCGGGCATGATGCTCGACCCCGGCTGCAGGTCCGGCAGGTGGATCTCGCCGAGCCCGCTGCGGGGGCCCGAGGACATCCAGCGCAGGTCGTTGCAGATCTTGGTCAGGCTGACGGCCACGACCCGCATGGCGCCGCTGAGCTCGACGACCGCGTCCTGGGCGGACTGCGCCTCGAAGTGGTCGGCCGCCTCCCGGAACGCGACCCCGGTCTGGGCGCTGACCCGCTCGATCACGGCGGCCGCGAAGCCCGGCGCGGCGTTCAGGCCGGTGCCGGCCGCCGTCCCGCCGAGGGGCAGCTCGGCCGTGGCCTGAGCGGCGACGAGCACCCGCTCGGCGCCCAGCTCCACCTGCCGGGCGTAGCCGCCGAACTCCTGCCCCAAGGTGACCGGCACGGCGTCCATGAGGTGGGTGCGCCCGGCCTTGACGACGTCTGCGAACTCCGACTCCTTGCGGCGCAGGGCGGTCGCCAGGTGGAGCAGGGCCGGGGCGAGGTCCTGCGTCGCGGCCAGGGTGGCGGCGATGCGCAGGGCGCTGGGGAACGTGTCGTTGCTCGACTGCCCGGCGTTGACGTGGTCGTTGGGGTGGACCTCGAGGCCCGTGGCGAGGTGTGCGAGCCGGGCGACGACCTCGTTGACGTTCATGTTGGTCGAGGTGCCCGAGCCGGTCTGGAACACGTCGATGGGGAACTGGTCGTCGTGCTCGCCGGCCGCCACCTGGCGAGCGGCGGCCGCGATCGCCTGCGCCCGGTCCTCGTCCAGCACGCCCAGCTCCGCGTTCACCTCGGCGGCGGCCGCCTTGAGCTGGGCCAGGGCGTGGACGACCCCGGCGGGGACGGGCTGGCCGGAGATCGGGAAGTTCTCGACCGCCCGGGCCGTCTGCGCCCCCCACAGGGCGTCGGCCGGGACCTCCACGTCCCCCATCGAGTCGTGCTCGGTGCGGGTGCGCGGCTTCTCGGCGTCGTCAGGTGCGGTCTGGGCGCGGTCGTGGGCACTCGGCATACCCCCATCATGTGCGTCCCCGCACGCCGGTGCACGGGCGCCGGGAAGACCGACGACGCCGTCAGAGCTTGCGCAGGCGGACCCGGCGCACGCCGTGGTCGCGGCCCTTGGCCAGCACCAGGGTGGCGCGGCTGCGGGTCGGCAGGACGTTCTCGCGCAGGTTGACCTCGTTGATCTCGGTCCAGATCCGCAGGGCGGTGGCGCGCGCCTCCTCGTCGGAGAGCGCGGCATAGCGGTGGAAGTAGGAGTCCGGGTCGGCGAAGGCCGTCTCGCGCAGCCGCAGGAAGCGGTCGACGTACCACTCGCGGATGTCCTCGAGCCGGGCGTCGACGTAGACCGAGAAGTCGAAGAAGTCGCTGACCGCCAGGCCCGAGCGGCCGTCCTCGTGCATGCGCGGCGCCTGCAGCACGTTGAGGCCCTCGACGATGAGGACGTCGGGCTGGCGCACCACGATCTGCTCGCCGGGGACGATGTCGTACGTGAGGTGGGAGTAGACGGGTGCGGTCACCTCGGCGCGCCCGGCCTTGACCTCCGCCACGAAGCGCAGGAGCGCCCGCCGGTCGTACGACTCGGGGAAACCCTTGCGCTGCAACAGGTTCCGACGCTCCAGCTCGGCGTTGGGGTAGAGGAACCCGTCGGTGGTCACGAGCTCGACCTCCGGGGTGCCGGGCCAGCGCGACAGCAGCTCCTTGAGCAGGCGGGCCGTGGTGGACTTGCCGACGGCCACCGACCCGGCGACGCCGATGATGAAGGGCGTCCGGGCCGGTCGCTCGCCGAGGAAGTCCGACGTGATCCGGTGCAGCCCGGCCACGGCGCCGACGTAGAAGTTGAGCAGGCGCGACAGCGGCAGGTAGACCTCCTCGACCTCGCCGAGGTCGATCCGGTCCCCGAGCCCGCGCACGCGGGCGACGTCCGACGCCGTCAGGCTCAGCGGCTGATTCTCGCGCAGCCGCGCCCATGCGTCCCGGTCGAGCTCCACGTAGGGGGAGGGGAGGGTGTGGGTGCCGCCTGAGGGGTGGGTCACGCGCGCCATTGTGGCCCACGGTGCCGGTGGCGTGCGGCAGGCCGGGCGGCCGTTACGCTGCTTCCCATGTGCGGAATCGTGGGTTACGTCGGGCCGAACGCCGACGGCAAGGCGCTCGACGTCGTCATGGAGGGCCTCGCGCGGCTCGAGTACCGCGGCTACGACTCGGCGGGCGTGGCGCTCGTGACCGGGGAGGGTGTCGCCACCGAGAAGCGCGCCGGCAAGCTCGTGAACCTCCAGGGCGCGCTCGACGCCGACGAGCTGCCGGGGGCAACCACTGGCATCGGCCACACCCGGTGGGCCACGCACGGCGGCCCCACCGACCAGAACGCCCACCCGCACCGCGGCGGCGACGACGGCAAGCTCGCCCTCATCCACAACGGCATCATCGAGAACTTCCACTCGCTCAAGGGCGAGCTCCAGCGCGACGGCGTCACCTTCGACAGCGAGACCGACACCGAGGTCGCGGCCCACCTCGTCGCCCGTGAGTACGAGAAGACCGGCGACCTCACCGAGGCGATGCGCGGTGTCGTCAACCGGCTCGAGGGCGCGTTCACGCTCCTCGCCGTGCACGCCGACAGCCCCGGCGTCGTCGTCGGCGCCCGCCGCAACAGCCCGCTCGTCGTGGGCCTCGGCGAGGGCGAGAACTTCCTCGGCTCGGACGTCGCGGCCTTCATCGGCCACACCCGCAACGCCCTCGAGCTCGGCCAGGACCAGATCGTCACGATCACCCCCGACTCCTACGAGGTCACGAACTTCGACGGGACGCCGGCCGACGGCAAGCACTACGAGGTCACCTGGGACGCCGCCGCCGCCGAGAAGGGCGGCTACCCGACCTTCATGGAGAAGGAGATCCACGAGCAGCCGCACGCCGTCGGCGACACGCTGCTGGGGCGCACCGACTCCGACGGCCGGCTTGTCCTCGACGACATGTCGATCACCGAGGAGCAGCTCAGCCAGGTCGACCGCATCATCATCGTGGCGTGCGGCACCGCGGCATACGCGGGCATGGTCGCCAAGTACGCCATCGAGCACTGGACCCGGATCCCGGTCGAGGTCTCCCTCGCCCACGAGTTCCGCTACTCCGACCCGATCGCCAGCGAGCGCACCCTCGTCGTCTCGATCAGCCAGTCCGGCGAGACCATGGACACGCTCATGGCGGTCAAGCACGCCCGCGAGCTCGGCGCGCTGACCCTGAGCATCTGCAACACGCACGGCTCGACCATCCCGCGAGAGTCCGACGCCGTGCTCTACACGCACGCCGGGCCCGAGATCGCGGTCGCGTCGACCAAGGCCTTCCTCGCGCAGATCACCGCCTGCTACGTCCTCGGCCTCTACCTCGCCCAGCTGCGCGGCGGCACGTTCGCCGACGACGCGCAGGCCGTGATGAAGGAGCTGCACGAGATCCCGGCCAAGCTCGAGGAGCTCCTCGGCCGGATGGGCCGCGTCAAGGAGATCGCGCGGTTCATGGCCGACACCCGCTCGGTCCTCTTCCTCGGCCGCAACGTCGGCTACCCGGTCGCGATGGAGGGCGCGCTCAAGCTCAAGGAGCTCGCGTACATCCACGCCGAGGGCTTCGCGGCGGGCGAGCTCAAGCACGGCCCGATCGCCCTCATCGACGCCGGCCAGCCGGTGTTCATCGTCGTCCCGGGGCCGGGCACGCCGCACGACCTGCACAAGAAGGTCGTCTCCAACATCCAGGAGATCCGCGCCCGCGGCGCCCGCACCCTCGTCATCGCCGAGGAGGGCGACGAGGACGTCGTGCCGTTCGCCGACGAGGTGATCCGGGTCCCGCAGACGTCGCCGCTCCTCGCCCCGCTGCTGACCGTGGTGCCGCTGCAGGTCTTCGCGCTGCACCTGTCGACCGCCAAGGGCCTGGACGTCGACCAGCCCCGCAACCTGGCCAAGTCCGTCACCGTCGAGTGACCGCGATGCCGGGGCGCTCCACCCGCGGCGCTGCGGGCAGCCCCTCGAGGCGCTCGCGGTGATCGTCGGGGTCGGGATCGACGTCGTCGACGTGGAGCGCTTCGGGGCGACGCTCGAGCGCACGCCTGCCCTGCGCGACCGCCTCTTCACCGAGGAGGAGTGCTCGCTGCCGCTGAACTCCCTGGCCGCCCGCTTCGCGGCCAAGGAGGCGCTGGCCAAGGCGCTGGGCGCGCCGGTCGGGCTCGAGTGGCACGACGCGACCGTCCGCCGCGGTGACGACGGCCGCCCCCACCTCGTCGTCTCCGGCACCGTCGCCGCCCGCGCCGAGGCGCTGGGCGTGCACGCGTTGCACGTCTCGTTGTCCCACGACGCGGGGATCGCGTCGGCCGTCGTCGTCGCGGAGGGCTGAGCATGTTGAGGGCGTATGCCGCGGACCGCGTCCGCAGTGCCGAGGAGTCGCTGATGGCGACGCTCGAGGACGGCGAGCTCATGGGCCGGGCCGCCCTGGGCCTGGCGGAGGTCTGCCTCGCGCGGGTCCGCGAGCGTGACGGCAGCCGCGTCGTGGGCCTCGTCGGCCCCGGCAACAACGGCGGCGACGCGCTGTGGGCCCTGGCCCACCTCGCAGGGGAGGGCCTGGAGTGCGTGGCCCTCGTGGGCGACTGGCCGGTGCACGAGGCCGGCCGGACGGCGGCGAGTCAGGCCGGCGTGCGCGTCGTCGGCCCGGGCGAGGACCAGGTGGCCGCGCTGGGTGACGCGGCCCTCGTGCTCGACGGCGTGCTCGGGATCGGCGGCCGACCCGGACTGCCCGAGGCGGCCCGCGCCTGGGTCGAGGCGGTGCCGGACACGGCATACGTGCTCTCGGTGGACCTGCCCTCGGGGCACGACCCGGCCGGCCGCTCCGCCTCGGACACCGGGGTCTTCGCGGACGAGACGGTGACGTTCGGCGTCGCCAAGCCGGTGCACCTGCTGCCCGCCACCGAGCCGGCCGTCGGCGTCCTCACCCTCGTCGACATCGGGCTCTCGCTCGAGGGTGCGGCCGACGTGGAGCGGCTCGACTTCGACGACGTGCGGGACCTGTGGCCGGTGCCGGGTGCGTCTGCCGACAAGTACTCCCGCGGCGTGCTCGGCGTCGTGGCCGGTGGCGAGAACTACACCGGTGCCCCCGTGCTGTGCTGCACCGCGGCCGTCGAGGCGGGCGTCGGGATGGTGCGCTACGTGGGCACGCCGACGCCCACGGCCCAGGTCCGGTCGGCTGTCCCCGAGGCGGTGCTCGGCGAGGGGCGGGTGCAGGCCTGGGTGGTCGGGCCCGGCCTCGACACCGCCTCGCGGGCCCAGGGGAGCAAGGCCCAGCTCGACACGGCGCGGGCCGCGCTCGCCTCCGACCTGCCGGTCCTCGTCGACGCCGGCGGCCTCGACCTCGTGACCGGTCGCCGCGACGCCCCCACGCTCCTCACCCCGCACGCAGGGGAGCTCGCGCGCCTGCTGTCCCGGCTCGAGGACGGCGAGGTGACCCGCGAGCAGGTCAGTGCCGACCCGCTCGGGCACGCCCGCCGGACCGCGGACGCGACGGGCGCGACGGTTCTGCTCAAGGGCGCCACCACGCTGGTCGTGCCGCCGAGCGACTCCGGTATGCCGGTGCGCTCGCAGCGCGACGCCCCGCCGTGGCTCGCGACGGCCGGGGCCGGGGACGTCCTGGCCGGGATCGCCGGGACGCTGCTGGCCGCCGGGCTGGACCCGGTCGACGCGGGCAGCCTGGCCGCCCTCGTCCACGGGGTCGCCGCCGACCGCGCCAACCCGGGTGGTCCGGTGCGCGCGCTCGCCGTGGCCCAGGCCGTCCCGGGGACGGTCGCCGCCCTCCTGCGTCGCTGAGCGGACCCAGCGCCACCCGACCAGCGGTGGTCGGCGCGTCTGCGGGCCGACGCCTCAGCGGACCCTGCGCGCGGGGAGGCTGGGGGAGAGCAGGAGCACGACGACGGCCGCACCCGGCAGGACCCACAGGACCGCAGGCAGTCCCCGCGCCTGCGCCAGCAACCCCGTCCCCAGGGGTGACAGCAGCAACGTCACTCGCAACCCCATGCCCACCACCGTCAGCCCGGACCCGGGGCGCAGCCCCGGCACCCCGTCGGCCGCCCGCAGCCCGGCCGGGATGAGGGTGCCGATGCCGAGCCCCACGACGGCGAAGGCGGCAATCACGGAGGCGGGACTCGGCACGAGCAGCGCCACGGTCATCGCCGTACCGGCCAGGACGACCCCGACCCGGGCGACGAGACGGTCGCCGTGGGAGGTGACCAGGCGGTCGCCCACGAGCCGTCCGCCCGTCTGGGTGACCTGCAGCGCCACGAACCCCAGGCCCCCGACCGCGGCCGCGGCCCCCAGCGACTCACGCAGGTACAGGGCGCTCCACGTGGCCGTGACGTCCTCCATGAGCTGGCCCATCGACGCCACCGCCGCCAGGGCGAGGAGCAGGCCGGCCCGCCGGAGGTGGTGGCCGCGCGGTGGCGCCACGGTCGTCGCCGGCTCGTCGTCGGGCAGCGCCTCGTGGCCCGGGAGCATCGCGCGGCCGGCCACGAGGGCGACGGCCGCAGCGACTGCGCCGACCACACCCAGGTGGAGGACCACCGGTATGCCGAGCCCCGCGGCGGCGCTGCCCAGCGCCCCGCCCGCCACGGCGCCCACGCTCCACATGGCGTGCATCGACCCGAGCACCGACCGCCGCAGGCTGCGCTCCACCCGCAGGCCCTGGGCGTTCTCGGCGATGTCGGTGAGCGAGTCCAGCGCCCCCGCCAGCGCGAGCGCGGCCGCGAGCAGGCCCCACACGGGCGCCGCACCGATGAGCACGAGGTTGGCCGCCACCCCGATCGTCGTGGCGACGGCGAACCGGGCGGAGCCGAACCGGCGCACCAGCGATGCGGCGAACGGCCCCGCCACCACCGCGCCCACCCCGTACCCCGCGACCGCCGTGCCGAACGCCGCGCTCGACAGGTGCAGGGCGCTGGTGATGTCCGGGTAGCGGGGCACCACCCCGGCGAACAGCGCCCCGTTCGTGGCGAACATCGCCGAGACGGCCCACCGGGCCCGCCGCGCCGCCCGGTCGCCCGAGAGGTCCGACTCCACGGGCAGGTCCGGGCCGCCGGAAAGGTCCGGATCGCCGGGGGAGCCCGGGGCATCGGCGGTCGGGGTCACGCGCCCAGCATGCCCGGTCGCCGAGAGCGCTCGTCGCAGGCATGGAAGACTGGATCCCGATGAGCGACACCACCTCCAGCACCCCTCCCGCCCCGGCTCCGCCGGGGCTTCCCGCGTGCGCGCAGGTCGACCTGGGGGCCATCAGCGCCAACGTGGCCGCGCTGCGCGAGCGCGCCGGCTCGGCCGAGGTCATGGCCGTGGTCAAGGCCGACGCGTACGGGCACGGGCTCGTGCCCGCTGCCCGGGCGGCCGTGCGCGGGGGCGCCACGTGGCTCGGCGTCGCCCAGCTGCCGGAGGCCGTCGAGCTGCGCCAGGCGGGCGTCGACGTGCCCGTGCTGTCGTGGCTGCACGTGCCGGGGCAGGACTTCACCGAGGCGGTCGCCCTGGGCATCGACCTCGGCATCGCGGCGCAGTGGTCCCTGCAGCAGGCCCTCGACGCCGCCGCTGCCACCGGCCGCACCGCCCGGATCCACGTCAAGGTCGACACCGGCCTCGGCCGCAACGGCGCCTGGGACGCGGACCTCGACGCGCTCATCGACGACGTCGCCCGTGCCCAGGCCGACCGGGCGGTCGAGGTCGTCGGCGTCTTCTCCCACTTCGCCTACGCCGACGCGCCGCAGCACCCCACCGTGCGCGCCCAGCAGGAACGCTTCGAGGGGTTGCTCACCCAGTTCGAACAGGCCGGCATACGGCCGCAGGTGCGCCACCTGGCCAACTCGGCGGCCACGCTGACAAACCCGTCCGCGCACTACGACCTCGTGCGCCCCGGCGTCTCGGTCTACGGCCTCTCGCCCGTGCCCGACCTGGGCGCGCCCGAGGACTTCGGGCTGCGCGAGGCCATGCGGCTCGTGGCCCGGCTCGCGCTGGTCAAGGACTGCCCCGCGGGCCAGGGCATCTCCTACGGCCACACCTACACCACGAGCGAGCAGACGCGCCTGGGCCTGGTGCCGATGGGGTACGCCGACGGCATCCCGCGCCACGCCTCCAGCCGGGGACCGGTGCAGGTCGGCGGGAGCCGGTATGCCGTGGCCGGCCGGGTCTGCATGGACCAGTTCGTGCTCGTCCTCGGGGCCGACAACGCCGCCGTGGCCGGCGACGAGGCCGTGCTGTTCGGCGTCGGGGCCTCGGGTGAGCCGACCGCCCAGGACTGGGCCGTCGCAGCCGGGACCATCAACTACGAGGTCGTGACCCGGGTCGGCGCCCGGGTGCCGCGCGTCTACGTGGGCGGTGAGGACCTGTGAGCCCCGCGAACCGAGGTCTCGTGGGGCTCGGCGTCGGCCTGGCCGCCGCCGGCGTCGCCACGGCCGCGGGCGTCGCCGCGCGGCAGGTCCGCGGGGAGCGGCAGGCGCGGCTGTCCGTGCTGTCGCCGCACGGGACCTACACCCACACCGCCGACCGCGAGATGCAGATCCTCGCCGACGACGGCGTGAGCCTTCACGTGGAGGTCGACGACGGGAACCCGGCCGCCGCCTCGCCGGGCAAGCCGACCGTCGTCTTCTCGCACGGGTACACGCTCAGCCTGCGCAGCTGGGTGCTGCAGCGGCGCGCGCTCGTCGAGGCCGGCTACCGCGTCGTGCTGTGGGACCAGCGCAGCCACGGGCGGTCGGCGCTCGCCCCGGCGGAGTCCTGCACCATCGACCAGCTCGGCCGCGACCTGCACCGGGTCGTGCAGGAGACGGTCCCGGACGGCCCGCTCGTGCTCATCGGCCACTCGATGGGCGGCATGACCGTGATGTCCATGGCGGAGCAGTTCCCCGAGGTGGTGCGCGAACGCGTCGTCGCCGCGGCGTTCGTGGCGACCAGCGCCGGCGGGGAGAACATGCTGACGCTGGGCTTCGGCCAGTTCGTCGGCCGGGTCCTGGGCCGGCTCGGGCCCCGTTTCCTGTCCCGGCTGGGGACGCGTCAGGCGCTCGTCGACACCGCCCGCCGCGTCGGCCGCGAGGTGGAGGACCTCATCGTCGAGCGGTACAGCTTCGCCTCGCCGGTCTCGCCCGAGACCGTGCGCTACACCGCGGACATGATCATGGGCACGCCGCTGCAGGTGATGGCCGACTTCCTGCCCTCGATCGACGTGCACGACAAGCGCAAGGCCCTCGCCCAGTTCCACGGCATCGAGACCCTCGTGCTCAACGGCGCCCAGGACCTGCTCACACCCCCGGCGCACTCCGAGGCGATCGTGCGGCTCGTCCCCGGCGCCGAGCACGTCGTCGTCGAGGAGGCCGGGCACATCATCATGCTCGAGCACCCCGAGGTGCTGGACGAGCAGTTCCTCTCCCTCATCGAGCGGGGCATGCGCGCGGCCGAGGCCGGCGTCCCCGTCGAGGGCAAGCCCCGCGTCCGCCGCACGCTCACGGACCTGGCCAAGAAGCGCCGGGTCGCCGACGCGCGGCGGACGCCCGCACCGCGCCGGAGGTCCCGTCGTGCCTGAGTCCTCGCCCGCCGTGAGCTGGCAGTCCTGGTCGGTCACCAGCCCGCCCCTCGTCGCTGCCGAGGACACCCGAGCCTGGGGCGAGCGGCTGGGTCGCCTGCTCCGCGCCGGCGACCTCGTCGTCCTGACCGGTGAGCTCGGCGCCGGCAAGACCACCCTGACGCAGGGGCTGGCCGAGGGGCTCGGGGTGCGCGGACCGATCACGTCGCCCACCTTCGTCATCGCCCGGGTGCACCCGTCGCTGGTCGGCGGACCCGCCCTCGTGCACGTCGACGCCTACCGGCTGGGCGGGTTCGCCGAGCTCGACGACCTCGACCTCGATGCCTCGCTGGAGGACTCCGTGACCGTCGTCGAGTGGGGCCACGGCCTGGCCGAGGACCTCGCCGACGACCGGCTCGAGCTGGTCCTGAGGGGCGAGGACACCCGTACGGTCCGGCTCGACGCGCACGGGTCCCACTGGGACACCGACGCGCTCGCGACCCTGGCGCAGGAGGCCTGATGCTGCTGCTCGCGATCGACACCTCGACCTCGGCGATCACCGTCGCCGTGCGCGACGACAGCGGCACCCGTTGCGCCGCCACGGTCCTCGACGCCCGCGGCCACACCGAGCACGTCACCCCGCTGGTCGAGCGCTGCCTCGACGAGGCCGGGTGCACCCCGGCCGACGTCACGGACGTCGTGGTGGGCACGGGGCCCGGCCCCTTCACCGGCCTGCGCGTCGGCATCGTGACGGGCCTGGTGTTCGGGCACGCCCGCGGCATACCGGTCCACGGCGTGTGCAGCCTCGACGTCCTCGCCGCGCAGGCGCGCGGCCTCGTCCAGGGCGACGACCTGGTCGTGGCGACCGACGCCCGCCGCAAAGAGGTCTACACCGCCCGGTATGCCGTGGAGCCGGCCGGCGTGCGCCGGCTCACCGAGCCGCACGTCGACCGCCCGGCCGACCTGCCCGAGGACCTGCGCGCCCTGCCGACGGCAGGGCGGGGACCGGTGCTCTACCCGGACCTGTTCCCCCACGCGGTGGACGTCCTCGACGTCGACGCGGCCGTGCTCGCCGAGGTGGCCGCCGCGCGGATCGCCGCGGGGGAGCCGATGCCGGTCGAGCCGCTCTACCTGCGCCGGCCGGATGCCCTGACGACCGCGGAGCGGGCGCAGCGGTGAGGGACGTGCACTGGACCGACATCCCCGCGCTCGACGCCCTCGAGCAGCGGCTCTTCCCCGACGACGCGTGGTCGCAGGCCACATGGTGGTCCGAGCTGGCCGGGCGGCCCCGCCGGTCCTACGTCGTCGAGCAGGACGAGTCGGGTGCGGTGGTGGCGTACGGCGGGCTCGACCTCGGCGGTGACGTCGCCGACGTCATGACCATGGCGGTCGCCCCCGAGGCGCAGGGCCGCGGGCTCGGGCGCGCGGTGCTGGAGGAGCTCGTCGCGCGGGCACGCGCCGACTCCGCCGAGCACCTCATGCTCGAGGTCAGGGCGGACAACGCGCCGGCCCGAAAGCTCTACGACAGCAACGGATTCGAGGTGCTCACGGTGCGACGCCGCTACTACCAGCCGGGTGACGTGGACGCGCTCGTGATGCGTCGCGTCCTCATCGAGGAGGTGCCGGCATGATCGCCGACCAGCCGCTGGTGCTCGGCATCGAGACGTCCTGCGACGAGACCGGTGTCGGCATCGTCCGGGGCGAGACCCTGCTGGTGGACGCGATCGCCAGCAGCGTCGACGAGCACGCGCGGTTCGGCGGCGTGGTGCCCGAGGTTGCCAGCCGCGCCCACCTCGAGGCGATGATCCCGACGATCGAGCGCGCGACCCGTGACGCCGGTGTTCGCCTGGCCGACCTCGACGCGGTGGCGGTCACCTCCGGCCCCGGGCTGGCCGGTGCGCTCATGGTCGGTGTGGCTGCCGCCAAGTCGCTCGCGGTCGCGCTCGGCAAGCCGCTCTACGGCGTGAACCACCTCGCGTCGCACGTCGCGGTCGACATCGTCGAGCACGGTCCGCTGCCCGAGCCGACCCTGGCGATGCTCGTGTCGGGCGGCCACTCCTCGCTGCTGCTCGTCCCCGACGTCACCTCCGAGATCACCTCGCTGGGGTCGACGATCGACGACGCGGCGGGCGAGGCGTTCGACAAGGTCGCCCGAGTCCTCGGCCTGCCGTTCCCGGGCGGCCCGTACATCGACCGCGCGGCGCGGGAGGGGGACCGGGTCGCGATCGACTTCCCCCGCGGACTGACGACCGGCAGGGACCTCGAGCGCCACCGGTTCGACTTCTCCTTCTCCGGGTTGAAGACGGCCGTCGCCCGCTGGGTGCAGGCCCGGGAGGCGGCCGGTGAGCCGGTGCCGGTGGCGGACGTCGCCGCGTCGTTCCAGGAGGCCGTCACGGACGTGCTCACGCGCAAGGCGGTCGCCGCCTGCAAGGAGCACGGCGTCGAGAACCTGCAGATCGGTGGCGGCGTGGCTGCCAACTCGCGCCTGCGGGCGATGGCCCAGGAGCGCTGCGACGAGGCGGGCATCGCGCTGCGGGTGCCGCGTCCGGGACTGTGCACCGACAACGGCGCGATGGTCGCCTCCCTCGGCGCCCAGATGGTGCTCAAGGGCCGCACGCCCTCTGACCTCGCCCTGCCGGCCGACTCCTCGATGCCGGTGACCGAGATCCAGTCGTAGCGGTCGAGGCCGGAACTGCGCCCACCTCCCGGGTTCGGGGGTGCTGGAGTGGGACATGCATCACCCCTGCACCCCCAAACCCGGGATGGCAGGGGGCTGGAGAGTCAGTTGCAGCTGACGAGCTTCAGGTCGGCCTTGAGGTCGAGCACGCGCGCGGCCGCGGCGTCGACCTGCGCGGCGAACGCCGGGGCCTTCCGCTTCGCGGCGATGGCGGCCAGCATCGTCGACGCCTGGCCAGCCTCCGCGGTCAGGACGATGTCGCCACCGGCGGCGATGAAACGAGTCGCCCGCTGCCCCACGGGAATCGCAGCGACGGCCTTGGCAGCCCCGACGTCGTCGGTGATGACGACGCCGTCGTACCCCAGCTCGCCCCGCAGGAGCCCCGTGACGACCGCCCGGGAGAACATCGCCCGGTTGTCGGGATCGATCCGCGGGTAGTGCGCCGAGGAGATCATCACCAGCGGCGCGCCCGCCGCGATCGAGGCCCGGAACGGCGCGAGGTAGGGGTCGTCGCCGTCGGTCGTGGAGTCGGTGGTGCCGACGGTCGTGACGTCGGTGTTGCCGGTGATGCGCCCCAGGCCCGGGAAGTGCTTGGCGGTCGGGGCCACCCCGGCGGCGAGGGACCCACGGACGAAGGCCGCGGCATACGTCGCGTTGGTGGTGGGCGAGCCGGGGGCGAAGTCCCGGCGGTAGCGCCCGATCGGCTGGTTCGCCGCGCCCAGCGAGGTCGGGACGGTGTCGGCGACGGGTGCGAGGTTGAGGTTGACCCCCGCACGCAGCAGCTCGCCCGACCAGGTCGTGACGTTGCGCTGCTCGGTCGCCGGCGACGTCGTGGCCTGGGTGCGTGCGGACGGCATGCGGGTGAACCCGGGGCCGCGCAGCTGCTGGACCTGGCCGCCCTCCTGGTCGGCGGCGACGAGCAGGTCGCCCCCGGCCGCCGCCTGGAGCCGGGCCGAGACCGCCCGCACGGTCGCCGAGCCGGAGGTCCAGCCCCCGAGGTAGATGACCCCCCCAAGCCCTTGGCGCCGGACCTGGGCGGCGAGCGCGCGCGAGCTGCCGGTGGGCTGCAGCCCCACCATGAGGAGCTGGCCGGCCCGCTGGGCGGGGGTGAGCTTTGCGGCGAGCCGGGTGCCGCAGGACGGGGCGGCCGTCGTCGTGGAGGAGCTCGGGGGCGACGTACGGCTCGGCGTGCCCGTGCCCGTGCTGGTGCCCGTGGTCGGGGAGCCGGGGCTCGTCGGCGCACTCGAGGCCGAGGTGGTGCCCGAGCCGCCACCGGTCCCGCTCGTGCACCCCGCGGCCAGCGCCAGCACCAGGGCCGCGGCGCCGGTCCCGAGGACCGGTCGGGGTCGGCGCGTCGAGGTCATCGCACGAACCTATCCCGGCCTGCGCCCCCGACCGAACCGGCACCGACCCTCCCGGCCGACCGCAGGCGTCCCGACCGCACGCGTCCCGACCGCACCGGCACCGACCGGGGCCGCCTCGTCCGCAGCTGCTCTGGCAGGATCGCGGCATGGCTCTGCCGGTCGTGCTCGACGTGGACACGGGCGTCGACGACGCGTGCGCCCTGTTGCTCGCTGCACAGCACCCCGCCCTCGACCTGCGGGCGGTGACCTGCGTCGGCGGGAACGCCCCGCTCGAGGTGGTGGTGACGAACACCCTGACCGTGCTCGACGTCGTCGGCCGGCAGGACGTCCCGGTCGCGGCGGGGGCAGCGCTGCCCCTGCTCGAGGACCCTGTCGACGCCCGGCACGTCCACGGCCGCGACGGGATGGGCGACCTCGACTGGCCACGGTCCACCCGAGAGCCGGACCCGCGGCACGCCGTGGAGCTGCTGCGCGACGTGCTCCTGGCGGCCGCCGTGACGGGCGACCCGGCCGACCGGGTGACCCTCGTGCCGCTCGCGCCGCTCACGAACGTCGCGCTGCTGCTGCGGACCTACCCGCAGGTCGCCGCGGGCCTGCGCGAGGTCGTCTTCATGGGCGGGGCCGCGGCCGAGGGCAACGCGACCGCGTCCGCCGAGTTCAACGTCTTCCACGACCCCGAGGCCGCCGCGATCGTGCTCGACGCCTGCGCCGACCTCGGGATCGCCGTCACGATGTACGGCCTCGACGTGTTCTACGAGCCCCGCGTCTCCCGGGCGTCGGTCCAGCCGCTGCTCGACGCCGCCGCGGGGGACGGCGCGGACCTCGCGGCCCGGCTCATCGCCTTCCAGTGCGACCGGTTCGGGGCGGACTCGGCGACCATCGGCGACGCCGGAGCGGTGTGCGCCGTCATCGAGCCGGCCGGGGTCACCCGGGCCACCCTGCCCGTCCGCGTCGAGCTCGCGGGCACCTGGTCGCGGGGCCGCACCATCGTCGACCGCCGCGACTGGAGCGGCGGCCTCACCCACGACCCGCACGGCCGCGCGCGGTCCGAGATCGACGTCTGCCTCGAGGTCGACGCCCGGCGCTACGCCACCCTCTGGTTCGACACGGTCACCGGCGGCCTGGGCTGATGGGTCGCGTCCTCGTCCTCGGTTCCCTGAACGTCGACCTCGTCGCGTCCGTGGACCGCCACCCGCGACCGGGCGAGACCGTGCTCGCCGACCCGGACCTGCGCCGGTTCGCCGGGGGCAAGGGCGGCAACCAGGCCGTGGCAGCGGCTGCCGCCGGCGCCGGCGTGACGATGGCCGGCGCGGTCGGCGACGACGGTGCCGGCACGGCATACCTCGACCGCCTGCGGGCCCACGGCGTCGACGTGGCGCAGGTCGACGTCGTGCCCGGCGTGGCCACGGGGCAGGCGTGGATCACCGTGGACGGCGAGGGGGAGAACGCGATCGTCGTCGTCCCGGGCGCCAACGCCCGCGCGACGACGCCCGACCTCGCCGGCTGGGGCACCGGCGACGTCCTGCTGCTCCAGCTCGAGGTGCCCCTGGAGGTCGTGGCGGCAACCGTCCGGGCGGCCCACTCCCGCGGTGTGCGCGTGGTGGTCAACGCCGCGCCGTATGCCGCCCTACCGCACGACGTGGCGGCGCTCGCGGACCCGCTCGTGGTCAACGAGCACGAGGCGATGCTGCTCGCCGACGGCGACGTGCTGCCCGGGTCGCTGCTCGTGACCTTCGGGGCGGCCGGGTGCTCCTGGGACGGGGTGCGGCACGAGGGTGTCGCCGTGCCCGCCGGCGAGGTGGTGGACACGACCGGGGCGGGCGACGCCTTCTGCGGCGCGCTGGCCGCCGCGCTCGCGGACGGTGCCGACCGGGTCGAGGCAGTGGAGCGGGCCTCGCTGGCCGGTGCCGACGCTGTGCGCAGGCTCGGGGCGCAGCCGGACCCCGAGCTCTGAGGGGAGCGGCGTCAGTTCACCGAGACGTGGACGTGGTCCATGTGGTTGGCGGTGGGGCTGCCGCGGTCGGACATGGCCTTCCACGTGCCGCTGCTGGGGTACCAGATGCGCTGGTACCAGATGACGTACTTCACGTTGAGCTCGGCGGCGTGCTGCATGACGTAGGCCGCGACCGCGTCGCCCTGGGCCCGCGAGCTGATCATCGTGTCCACCGCGTTGCCCGTGCCGTGGTCCATGTCGCCGGCCCGGAAGCCGCCGTAGGTGTGGATCTCGGGGAAGTGGTCGCGGATCGCGTTGAGGACGATGAGGCCGTGCTGGGTCAGTCCCAGCTCCGGGCTCAGGCCCGTGCGCCGGATGCCGCGGGAGGCGGCGGTGTCGGCGCGGTCGGCCGACGCAGCCTTCGTAGACGGGGAGGCGCCACGGCGTGCGGTCGCCTCGAAGCCGATGAGGCCGTAGGTCTGGGGCGCGGTCAGGGCGGTCTCGGGGGCGCGCACCGTGGTGGCGGCGACGGGCCGCGGGGCGTCGGCAAGGTCGAAGACGGGCGCCGCCGTCATGGGTCCCGACCACGCGCTCAGGGCGCCGACCGCGGCGACCAGGCCGCCGGTCGTCTTGAGCAGGCCGGCGCGCGTGGGGCGCAGGAGGGCGAACAGCAATGGCCGCGGCAGGGGGCGGGGCGCGGCAGGAGCGCGGTGTCGTCCGGAGCGGGTGGGCTGGTCGGGCATGAGGTGGCAGTTCCTGGTTGGCGGGGGGACCAGCGGTCACCGTACCGAAGGGCCCGCCGGGTCACAAAGAGGTCACGGCGAGTCGCTGTGGACGCGCCGGACGCCGTGGCAGTGCCTGTGGACGAAGGCGTTTGACGGCCGGTCCGTGGCCCGTCGCGAGCCGCCGGTCGCCTCCCGCCGCGGCCCGCGCCCGGCCGGTCTCGGACCCGCCCCGTTCAGGCGGGTCGGACGATGAGGGCCACCTGGTTGCTGCGCACGCGGGTCAGGACGACGGTCGCCTCCGACGAGCCCTTGGCCGGCAGGCGCAGCTGGCGGCGCAGCAGGTCCGCGTCGACGGACACCCCGCGCTTCTTGACGGTGAGCCGGTCGAAGCCGTGGTCGCGCAGCCACCCGCGCAGCGCCTTGACGTTGAACGGCATCGCCTCGACGACGACGAACCTCCGAGCGAACGGCACGTCCTCTGCACGGTCGGCGCTCACGTAGCCCACCCCCTCGTCGAGCTCGCACCCGTCGACGGCCGCAGCCACCGCACCCACGAGCCCTGCCCGCAGCACGGCCTTGTCGGGTTCGTAGAGCCACGAACCCACCGCACCCAGCGACGCGACCCGCTCGTGCTCGGGGGCGTCGGCCTCGGTCACGACGACCGGGGCTGCGCCGGGGCGCAGCAGGGCCGCCGTCCGCCCGGGGGCCTGTGCCAGGGGCCCGAACCAGACGGCACACTCCAGCACCTCGCCGGACAGGGAGGTCCACTGGGCCTCGGCCCCCGCGGGCAGCGCGTGGTGCGGGAACGCAGGCGCCAGCTTCACGCCCGTCGCGGGCAGGGCGCGGGCGATCTCCTGCACCTGCTCCCAGCTCGGCGTCATGGACTCGAGGCCGAACACGCGGCGGGTGCGCCCGTGCACGTCGGCGACCCCGGGCGTACGCCGCGCCGGGTCCAGCCACGCGCCCACGCCACGGGCGCCCTCACCGGCCGGCGGGACGAACTCCTCGACCCGGCCCTGGACCGCCGTGGACTCGGGCCAGTGGCGCAGGTTGACGGCGGCGATGGCCGCCGTCACCTCGTCGGCGTCGATGGCCCGGACCCGGAGGTCGAGTCCGGCCATCGCCATGGCGTCCGCACCGATGCCGCAGCCGAGGTCGTGGACGGTGGAGATGCCGGCCTGCCGGAAGCGCTGCGCGTGCCGAGCCGCCACGCTCAGTCGGGTCGCCTGCTCGAGGCCGTCGGAGGTGAAGACCATGCCCTGGGCGAACTCGCCGAACTTGTCGACGGCGCGGGCGCGCAGCCTCGACTGGTTGAGGGCCGCAGCGACGAGGTCGGCGTCGAAGCCGACGCCGCGCAGGCGGTCCTGCAGCGACAGCGCCTCCTTCTCGTCGTACGGCGGGAGCGACTGGAGCAGGCCCCACCCCTCGCCGGTGGTGAGCCGTCGCAGCAGGGCCAGGTCCATGCGCGGCATTGTTCCCTACCGCGCGCGAGGGGTCGGTCAGCGGTCGCGGCGCCACTCGTAGGGCGTCGTGGTGGTGACCTTGACCAGCCCCGACTGCTCCAGGATCGGGCGGGAGAACTCGGTCGAGTCGCTGTTGACGTACCGCTTGCCGTGGCGCAGGGCCGACCCTGCCCGGGCCGACGTCAGCGCGCGGTAGATGCCCCGGCCACGCCACTCCGGACGGGTCGCCCCGCCCCAGATTCCCGCGAACTCGGTGCCCTCGACCGGCTCGAGCCGGCCCGCGCTCACGACCTCGCCGCCGGCCTCGGCGACCCACATCTCCATGTCGTCGCGGGTGCGCAGGCGGTGGAAGATCTGCTGCTCCATCTCGGCGGCGAGCTCGGGGGAGTCGCCGAACACCTCGGCCTGCATCGCCAGCATCCGCCGGACGTCGTCCTCGTCGCTGACCTGCCGGACGACCACGCCCTCGGGCAGCTGCACGTCGTACGCGAGCAGCCGTGCCTCGCCGACCATCACCGACTCCGGCTCGTCCGGGACGAATCCGCGCGCGACGAGGGCGTCGTGCAGCCCCGGCGCGTGGTCGTGACCGCGCGTCTTCCACTCCACCCGCACGATGGCCGGGTCCTGCTCGTAGTGCGCGTGCGCCGCGTCGACGAGCTCGCGGACGCGCTCCTCGGTCGCGGGCTCACCGTCGGTGTCCAGGCTCCGGTACGTGATGAAGCCACGCCCGCCGAGGTAGGTGGCGCAGGCCAGCGGCCCGATCCGCTCGACCGCGACGGCCGAGGCGACCTCGACGCGGAGCTGCTCGTCGTAGGCGCGGAGCAGGGCGTCGGGGGAGTCGGTCACGGGCGCCACCCTGCCGCAGCGGGCTCGACCCGCTCAACCGGATATCCGGGCCGTCGTCCGCCCACGGCGAACGTCGCGACACGGGTTGGCACTCGAGTTGACCGAGTGCTAACAGGGTGCCTAGATTTGCCGTTGGCACTCCGGTTCGCCGAGTGCTAACGCAGGAGCAGGCCGACCCCCGCGACGGCGGCCGAACGACTGCGACGCACAGCATCCACCTGTCCACTCCGACATTCCCGAAGGGGAGGTCACCATCGTGTCGGTTTCCATCAAGCCGCTCGAAGACCGCATCGTCGTCAAGAGCGTCGAGGCCGAGCAGACCACCGCGTCCGGCCTCGTCATCCCGGACACCGCGAAGGAGAAGCCCCAGGAGGGCGAGGTCCTCGCGATCGGCCCGGGTCGCATCGACGACCACGGCAACCGCGTCCCGCTCGACGTCAACGTCGGCGACCGCGTGATCTACAGCAAGTACGGCGGCACCGAGATCAAGCACGGCGGCGAGGAGTACCTCATCCTCTCCGCGCGCGACGTCCTCGCCGTCGTCGGCTGACGACGCACCACACACAGCACGCCCCGGCGGGCCCCGCTGGGGTCGCGCGCGGGGCGTGCTGCGTTGTGCGCAACGCACCCTTCCCGCGTATGCCGGCAGCTCGGCATACCGCCGAACTTCACTGAGAACGAAGGACTTTCATGGCCAAGACGCTGGAGTTCAACGACTCCGCTCGCAAGTCGCTCGAGCGCGGTGTCGACGCGCTCGCGAACGCCGTCAAGGTGACGCTCGGCCCCAAGGGCCGCAACGTCGTCATCGACAAGAAGTGGGGCGCCCCCACGATCACGAACGACGGTGTCACCATCGCCCGTGAGGTCGAGCTCGAGGACGCGTACGAGAACCTCGGCGCCCAGCTCGCCAAGGAGGTCGCGACCAAGACGAACGACGTCGCGGGTGACGGCACCACCACCGCCACCGTGCTCGCGCAGGCCATGGTCAAGGAGGGCCTGCGCAACGTCGCCGCGGGTGCCGCCCCGTCCGGCCTCAAGCGCGGCATCGACAAGGCCGTCGAGGCCGTGTCCGACCAGCTGCTCAAGGTCGCCCGCGAGATCGAGGGCAAGGACGAGATCGCCCAGGTCGCCGCGCTCTCCGCGCAGGACCAGACCATCGGGTCGACCATCGCCGACGCCTTCGACAAGGTCGGCAAGGACGGCGTCATCACCGTCGAGGAGTCCTCGACCGCGACGACCGAGCTCGAGTTCACCGAGGGCATGCAGTTCGACAAGGGCTACATCTCGCCCTACTTCATCTCCGACGCCGAGCGCATGGAGGCCGTGATCGAGGACGCCTACGTCCTCATCAACCAGGGCAAGATCTCCGCGATCGCCGACGTCCTCCCCGTCCTGGAGAAGGTCGTCAAGAGCGGCAAGCCGCTGCTGATCATCGCCGAGGACATCGACGGCGAGGCGCTGTCGACCCTGGTGGTCAACAAGATCCGCGGCACGTTCAACGTCGTGGCCGTCAAGGCCCCCGGCTTCGGCGACCGCCGCAAGGCGATGCTGCAGGACATGGCCGTCCTCACCGGTGGCCAGGTCATCTCCGAGGAGGTCGGCCTCAAGCTCGACCAGGCCGACCTCGACGTGCTGGGCCAGGCCCGCCGCGTCGTCGTCACCAAGGACACCACCACGATCATCGACGGCGCCGGCTCGGCCGACGACGTCACCGGGCGGGTCAACCAGATCAAGGCCGAGATCGAGCGCACCGACTCCGACTGGGACCGCGAGAAGCTCCAGGAGCGCCTCGCCAAGCTCGCCGGCGGCGTCTGCGTCATCAAGGTCGGCGCCCACACCGAGGTGGAGCTCAAGGAGAAGAAGCACCGCATCGAGGACGCGATCTCCGCGACCCGCGCGGCCATCGAGGAGGGCATCGTCGCCGGTGGCGGCTCCGCCCTCGTCCACGCCTCCTCGGTCATCGACGGCCTCGGCCTCGAGGACGACGAGAAGGTCGGCGCCGCGATCGTGGCCAAGGCCGCGGCCGAGCCGCTGCGCTGGATCGCCGAGAACGCCGGCATGGAGGGCTACGTCGCCGTCTCCAAGGTGCGCGAGCTCGAGGTCGGCAACGGCCTCAACGCCGCGACCGGCGAGTACGTCGACCTGGTCAAGGCCGGCGTCATCGACCCGGTCAAGGTCACCCGCTCCGCCCTGCGCAACGCCGCCTCGATCGCGTCGATGGTCCTCACCACCGACACGCTCGTCGTGGAGAAGAAGGAGGAGGAGCCCGAGGCCGCCGGCGGTCACGGGCACGGCCACGGCCACTGAGCCAGCCGCCTCCCTGCTCGCGAGGGCCCGCTCCCACTCCGGTGGGGGCGGGCCCTCGCCGTGTGCGACATTGGAGAGGTCGCCCGTGCGCCACGGGGTGCGCGGGCGCGGCGAGGTGGTCGCGATGGAGCGGTATGCGTCCGCGCCGGGTTTCGAGGAGTACGTCGAGGCCCGAGGCGTCGACCTGCTGCGCACCGCCTGGCTGCTGACCGGCAGCGACGAGGGCGCACGACGGCTCGTGGGTGCGGCGCTGGCCCGGGCGTGGCCCCGCTGGGCCCACCTGGCGGACGTCGGGGCCGGTTCCTACGACGCGGAGCTGCGCCGGGTGCTCGTCGACCTGCACCGGCACGGGGTGCGTCGGGTTGTCGTGGCAGGGGGCGCGGCCCCGGCCGACGACCGCAGGGTGCTCACGGCGCTGCTGGCGCTGTCGCCCGCCGACCGGGCGCGGGTCGTCCTGGCCCTCTTCGACGGACTGGGTGATGCCCAGCTGGCCGCCGCGCTCGACGAGCCGGTGGCCGCCGCCCGCCGCCGTCGCGACGCGGCCGTGGGGTCGCTGGAGACGGCCACCGGCCTCGACGCGGCCGGGCTCGCCGCTTCCCTCGACCGACTGGCCCCGGCGTCCCCCTCGCTCGACGGGCTCGCCGGACCCCCGGCCGCGCGCCCGTCCAGGGCTCGCCGGACCGCCGGGTGGGCAGGCGCCGCCGTGGTGCTGCTGGGTGCGGCGGCCATCGCGGCATCCGTCGCCGCGCCCCGCCTGGGGGCGCCCGGACAGCCCACGCCGTCGGTCCACACACCGTCCCGAACAGCGCTCGCCTCCTCCGACTGCGTCCGCCGGCAGGACGCGCCCGTGGTGCCGCCGGGCTCGGGCCTCGGGCCGCCCGGCAACCCGGTGGTCGGCGTCGTGGTGTGCGCGCGGACCGACGACGACTCGGTCTGGACCGGCTACCTGCCCCCGTCGCAGCCGGTGACCGACCCCCGCGCGATCGCCATGGTCGTGCTGACCAGGCGGGACGCCGGGTCCGGGTGCGGCGACGTCCCGCAGGGGCCCGCATTCCGGGTGCTCGTGGAGTCGTCCGACGGGCACGTCGCGACCTACGCGAACGAGAGCCTGCGCTGCAACGGGTGGCCCACCCTGGACAGCTTCTACCGCGCCGAGGCGGAGCAGGACACCGTGCGCGCGCAGGTGCGCTGGGCCGACGGCTTCCTCACCTGCCCACCGGTCTTCGACCCGCGGACGGGCGCGACGGGGGCCGAGCCGCTGCCGCGCGGCACGCGGTTCGACCTGGCGACCCTGTGCCTGCACCCGCTGCCGGTGAGCGGCCGGGTCCCCAGGATGCGCCCGGTCACGAGGCTGGTCCTGGCACAGTCGCAGGTGGCGCAGCTCGACGCCGAGCTGGCGAGCCACGGTTCCACCCGCCAGCCGCGACCGGCGTGCAGCGGGTCCAACGCCCTGTACGTCCTGCGGGTCAGGACCACGACCGGCCGAGTCGTCGACCTGGCAGGGGCCTGCCCGGAGCAGCTCGGTGTCGACTTCGACCGCCGCGAGTGGCTCCGGCTCGGCCCGGCGTCCGCCGCGATGGTCAGCACCGGGCTCGACGTGTCCTACCGCTAGGCGGGGCGGACGACCTGGATGGACTCCCCGGCATATTCCACGGTCTGGCCCGGGCGCACCTGGGTGCCGCGGCGCAGGCAGACGGTGCCGTCGAGGAGGACCTCACCGTTCTCGACCACCGCGCGCGCCATGGCGCCGTCCTCGACCACCCCGGCGAGCTTGAGCAGCTGGCCGAGCCGGATGGACTCGTCACGGATCGGGATCTCGAGCAGGCTCACGACCCCGAGTCTAGGAGCGTCAGCTGGCGGCGGGTGCCGCGTGTCCGGCGTAGTGCGCCTCGCGCTCGTCCTCGGTCATCGCGCCCCACACGCCGTACGGCTCGCGCACCCGCAGCGCGTGCTCGCGGCACTGGGCCAGGACGGGGCAGCCGAGGCAGACCTGCTTGGCCTCGGAGTCCCGGGACCGGCGGGCGGGACCGCGCTCGCCCTCGGGGTGGAAGAAGACGTCGGGGTTGCTCTGGCGGCAGGAGCCCTGCAGCTGCCACTCCCACAGATCGGCGACGGGTCCCGGCAGCCGTGACAACTCAGCCATGTCGTCCTGCTCTCCCGCGGCACGCTGCCGCACGCTTCGGACGCTACCGCTCGCGAAGCGGCGCAGGGCTGAACGGAGGGTATGGACTTGTTCAAGGGCGAGCAGGTCCCTGTCGAGGTCCCGCATCGTGGACGCCGGGCCGCGCCGGTCGGCGGCTCGGGGACCACGCGCGCACGAGGGGCGCAGGCGGCCGGTTTACGATTGGGCAATGAGCCTTGGTGTCGACGACCGCCTGCCCGACCTGACCGCTCACGAGGCCGCTGCGGCCCCCGCGCCCGGCCCCGCGCCGGCCGAGCCGGCCCACGACCCCTTCGCCAAGCTGGGCCTGACGTACGACGACGTCCTGCTGCTGCCGGGTCACTCCGACCTCGCGCCGTCGGACATCGACACCACCTCTCGGCTCACCCGCGAGATCTCGCTCAAGGTGCCCCTGGTCAGTGCCGCGATGGACACGGTGACCGAGTCCCGGATGGCGATCGCGATGGCGCGCCAGGGTGGCCTGGGCGTGCTGCACCGCAACCTCTCGATCGAGGACCAGGCCTACCAGGTCGACCTCGTGAAGCGGACCCAGACCGGCATCATCTCCAACCCGGTCACGATCGGCCCGGACGCGACGCTGGAGGACCTCGACCGGATCTGCGGCGAGTACCGCGTCTCCGGCCTCCCGGTCGTCGACGCCTCGAACCGGCTGCTGGGCATCATCACCAACCGCGACCTGCGCTTCACGCCGGTCGCGGAGTGGGCGACCACCAAGGTCGACGAGGTCATGACCCCGATGCCGCTGATCACCGGCCCGGTCGGCATCTCCCGCGACGAAGCGACGCTGCTGCTGCGCAAGCACAAGCGGGAGCGGCTGCCGCTGGTCGACGACGACGGCCGCCTGGCAGGCCTGATCACCGTCAAGGACTTCGTGAAGTCCGAGCAGTTCCCGCACGCCTCCTACGACGCCGACGGACGCCTGCTGGTCGGAGCCGCCATCGGCTACTTCGGTGACGCCTGGCAGCGTGCAACCACGCTCATCGAGGCCGGGGTCGACGTACTGGTGGCTGATACCGCCCACGGCAACGTGCGGCTCCTGCTCGACATGGTGGAGCGGCTGAAGACCGACCCCGCCACCCGGCACGTGCAGGTGATCGGCGGGAACGTCGCGACCCGCGAGGGCGCCCAGGCGTTCGTCGACGCCGGTGCCGACGCCGTCAAGGTGGGCGTGGGCCCGGGCTCGATCTGCACCACCCGCATCGTGACCGGTGTGGGCGTCCCGCAGGTCACCGCGGTCTACGAGGCCTCGCTGGCGACCAAGCCGGCCGGCGTACCCCTCATCGCCGATGGCGGCATGAAGCACTCCGGCGAGATCGCCAAGGCCATCGTGGCCGGCGCCGACACGGTGATGCTGGGCTCGCTGCTCGCGGGGTGCGAGGAGTCCCCGGGGGAGCTGGTGTTCGTCAACGGCAAGCAGTACAAGGCCTACCGGGGCATGGGTTCGCTCGCCGCGATGTCGAGCCGCGGCAAGAAGTCCTACTCCAAGGACCGCTACTTCCAGGCCGAGGTCACCAGCGACGACCAGCTCGTGCCCGAGGGCATCGAGGGGCAGGTCGCCTACCGGGGCCCGCTCGCGGCGGTCTCGCACCAGCTCATCGGCGGCCTCCACCAGTCGATGTTCTACATCGGCGCCCGGACCATCCCCGAGCTGCAGCAGAAGGGCCGCTTCGTGCGGATCACCTCGGCCTCGCTCAAGGAGAGCCACCCGCACGACGTCCAGATGACCGTCGAGGCCCCCAACTACGGCGGTCGCTGACGCCGAGCCCCACGCGTCGGGGCAGGCTGCACTCAGGCGACCCGACGACCGGGGGCGGGGTCCGTCAGGCGACCCGCACGGGCGTCCAGACGGTGTGGGAGGACGCGTACGCCTTTGGGGTGATCCGTCGCCGCACCGGGCGCGCCTACGCTTCCAGCACGGCCCGTCCCCCTCGGGTCGAGCAGGGGAGCACCATGGTTTCGTCGTCACCACGCTGGTGCGTGGTACGGCGTCCCCAGGCGCCCCGTCGTCGGCACCCCTCACCCGGCGGCGGGGTGCCGTGCATCCCCCGTACCCCACCCGGCGCGTCCTGTGCAGTCGGCCGGGGGCGGCCCGTGCAGTCGGCCAGGGCATCCCGCGAAGCTGCCGTGGGCGCCCCGCCGCATTCGGCCCGGCGGGCTGTGGCCGATAGCCTTGCGCGGTGACTGAGATCGAGATCGGACGCGGCAAGCGCGGACGCCGGGCCTACTCCTTCGACGACATCGCCGTGGTGCCCTCGCGCCGCACGCGCGACCCCGAGGAGGTCTCGGTCGGCTGGCAGATCGACGCCTACCACTTCGACATCCCCGTCATCGCCGCGCCGATGGACTCGGTCATGTCGCCCGAGTCGGCGATCGCGCTCGGCCGTCTGGGCGGGCTCCCCGTCCTCGACCTCGAGGGGCTGTGGACCCGCTACGAGGACCCGGCGCCGGTCCTGGCCGAGATCGCGACGCTCGACCCTGCAACCGCGACCGCCCGGATGCAGGAGCTGTACGCCCCGGAGATCCAGCCCGAGCTCATCGCCCAGCGTCTGCGCGAGGTGCGCGAGGCCGGCGTCACCGTGGCCGGTGCCCTGAGCCCGCAGCGCACCCAGCAGTTCTGGAAGACCGTGGTCGACGCAGGCGTCGACCTCTTCGTCATCCGCGGCACCACCGTCAGCGCCGAGCACGTGTCCGGCCGGGCGGAGCCGCTCAACCTCAAGCGGTTCATCTACGAGCTCGACGTGCCGGTCATCGTCGGCGGCGCGGCGTCGTACACCGCGGCCCTGCACCTCATGCGCACCGGCGCGGCCGGCGTCCTCGTCGGTTTCGGCGGCGGCGCCGCGCACACGACCCGGCGCACCCTCGGCATCCACGCCCCGATGGCCAGCGCGATCGCCGACGTCGCCGCCGCCCGGCGCGACTACCTCGACGAGTCCGGCGGCCGCTACGTGCACGTCATCGCCGACGGCGGTGTCGGCACGAGCGGCGACATCGTCAAGGCGATCGCGTGCGGCGCCGACGCGGTCATGCTCGGTGCGGCGCTCGCCCGGGCCACCGACGCGCCGGGTCGCGGCCTGCACTGGGGCCCCGAGGCGCACCACCAGGAGCTGCCGCGCGGGTCGCGGGTCGAGGTGGGGGCGGTCGCCTCGCTCGAGCAGATCCTCTTCGGCCCGGGCCGGGTGGCCGACGGCACCACCAACCTCGTGGGCGCGCTGCGTCGCGCGATGGCCACGACCGGGTACTCCGACGTCAAGGAGTTTCAGCGCGTCGAGGTCGTCGTCGCGCCCTACCAGCAGAGCTGACCCGCTCGACGGCCTTTCCTCTTGTTGCCAGCTCGTGGTCACCGTGCGCCCTCGGGGGCGGCTGCGTGACCACCAGGTGGCAACAAGTGAGTACCCGTGTGGGACAGGTCGCGTAACTGACTACTGGTAAGGAACGGGTCGCGGACCTAGGCTGACGCCATGGCTCCGGAGCTCATCGCCGATCCCGAGACCGACCCCACCGCGACGTATGCCGTGGACCCGGCGCTCGTGCGCCGGCTCACCCGGCGGGTGGTGGCTGCCCCCCGGGCGGCGGAGCACCGAAGCGTCACGCCGCTGACGGGGGCGCCGCTCGCGACGCTACCGCTCTCGACGCGCGAGGACGTCGCCGTCGCGGTGGACGCCGCCCGGGCGGCCCAGCGGGCCTGGGCCCGGACGCCGCTGGAGCTGCGTGAGCGGGTCTTCCTCCGCTACCACGACCTCGTGCTCGAGCGGCAGGTCGAGCTGCTCGACATCGTGCAGCTCGAGTCCGGCAAGACTCGCGCCCAGGCCTTCGAGGAGGTCGCCGACGTCGCGATCGTGGCGCGGCACTACGCGCGCTCGGCCGCGGCATACCTGCGTCCACGACGGCGACCCGGCCTCTTCCCCGTGCTCACCCAGAGCACCGAGCACCACCACCCGCGCGGGGTGGTCGGCGTCGTCAGCCCGTGGAACTACCCGCTCAGCCTGGCCATCACTGACGCGATCCCCGCGCTCATGGCGGGCAACGCGGTCGTGCTGCGGCCGGACCTGCAGGCCTCGCTGACCGCGCTGCAGGCGGTGCAGCTGCTCACCGAGGCGGGGCTGCCCGAGTCGGTGCTGCAGGTCGTCCTCGGTGACGGGCCGACCGTGGGCCAGGCGGTCGTCGACCTCACCGACTACGTCTGCTACACGGGGTCGACGGCCACCGGTCGCGCCGTCGCCGAGTCCGTGGCCAGCCGGCTGGTGGGGTACTCCCTCGAGCTCGGCGGCAAGAACTCCATGTACGTCGCCGACGACGCCGACCTCGACCGCGCCGTCGACGGAGCGGTGCGGGCGTGCTTCTCCTCCGGCGGGCAGCTGTGCATCTCCGTGGAGCGGCTGCTCGTGCACGACGCGGTGCACGACGAGTTCACCCGGCGGTTCGTCGCCGCGGTGAAGGCGATGCGGCTCGGCGCCGACCTCGCCTACGGGCCCGACATGGGGTCGCTGGTCTCCCAGGCCCAGCTCGACCGCGTCAGTGCGCACGTCGAGGACGCCCGGGCCAAGGGGGCGCGCGTGCTCGCCGGCGGGCGGGCCCGGCCCGACCTCGGCCCGTACTTCTACGAGCCCACGGTGCTCGAGGGCGTCACGAGCGCGATGGACCTGCGCGACGGCGAGACGTTCGGCCCGGTCGTGTCGGTCTACCGGGTCGGCAGCGACGAGGAGGCGATCCGGTTCGCCAACGACACCGACTACGGCCTCAACGCCTCGGTCTGGACCCGCGACGTGGGCCGGGGAAAGCGCGTCGCCACCGCGATCCACGCCGGGACCGTCAACGTCAACGAGGGGTATGCCGCGGCATGGGGGAGCGTGGCCAGCCCGATGGGCGGGATGAAGCAGTCCGGGGTCGGGCGACGGCACGGCGCCGAGGGCATCCTCAAGTACACCGAGTCGCAGAACGTCACGGTGCAGTACGGCCTGCCGATCGGTCCGGCGTTCGGCATGTCGCAGGAGACCTACGTCCGGGTCATGACCTCGGCGCTGCAGGCGCTCAAGGCGGTCGGTCGCCGGTGAGGACCGACGGCGGGTTCGACCACGACGTCGTGGTCGTCGGGTCGGGCTTCGGCGGCTCGGTGACGGCGCTGCGGCTGGCCGAGAAGGGGTACCGGGTGCACGTGCTGGAGTCCGGGCGCCGGTTCGCCGACCAGGACTTCGCGCGGACGTCGTGGGACCTGCGCCGCTACCTGTGGGCGCCGCGGCTCGGGTGCTTCGGGGTGCAGCGGGTGCACCGGCTGCCCGACGTGGTGGTCCTGGCCGGTGCGGGCGTCGGCGGCGGCTCGCTCAACTACGCCAACACGCTGTACGTGCCGCCGGCCGAGTTCTTCGCCGACCGGCAGTGGGCCGACATCACCGACTGGCAGGCCGAGCTCGGACCGCACTACGAGACCGCGAGCCGGATGCTCGGCGTCGTCGAGAACCCGTGCGACGGGGTGGTCGAGCAGGTCATGCGCCTCGCCGCCCGCGACCTCGGGGTCGAGGACACCTACCGCAAGACGCCCACCGGTGTGTTCTACGGCATGCCCGGGCGTCGGGTGCCCGACCCCTACTTCGGCGGCGCGGGTCCGGAGCGGACCGGCTGCACCCAGTGCGGCAACTGCATGGTCGGCTGCCGGGTGGGCGCCAAGAACACCCTCGTCAAGAACTACCTGGCTCTGGCCGAGTCGCTCGGCGCCACGATCGAGCCGATGCGCACCGTCGTCCGGGTCGAGCCGCGCCCCGGTGGCGGGTATGCCGTGACGCACGAGCGGACGGGCGCGTGGTCCCGTGGGAGCCGGCGGACCGTCACCGCCGAGCAGGTGGTGCTCGCCGCCGGCACCTGGGGGACCCAGAAGCTGCTGCACCGCATGCGCGAGGAGCGGGTCCTGCCGCGGCTGTCGGAGCGGCTGGGGCACCTCACCCGGACCAACTCCGAGGCGCTCAACGGCGCCATGACCGAGCGCGTGCCCGAAGGCGCGGACCTCTCGCGCGGCGTGGCGATCACGTCCTCGTTCCACCCCACCGCGGACACCCACGTCGAGAACTGCCGCTACGGCCCCGGCTCGAACGCCATGGGCCTGCTCGCGACGATCCTCGTGCCCGGCGGCCGGCTGCCCCGACCCGTGCAGTTCCTCGTCGAGGCGGTCAAGCACCCGGTCGTCTTCGTGCGCTCGTTCTCGGTGCGCCGCTGGAGCGAGCGCACGGTCATCGGGCTGGTCATGCAGTCCAAGGACAACTCGCTGCAGGTCAGCGGCCGTCGGGGGCTCCTCGGTGGCTGGGGTCTGACGTCCCGGCAGGGCCACGGCGAGCCGAACCCGACCTTCATCCCGGAGGGGCAGGAGGCGATGCGGGTGCTGGCGCGGCGGCTCGGGGAGGCGACCGGTCTGCGGGCGTTCGCGGGCAGCAGCCTGGGCGAGGTCGCGGACATCCCCCTGACGGCGCACTTCCTCGGCGGGGTCGCGATCGGCTCGAGCCCGGAGCGGGGGGTGGTCGACGGGTACCAGCGGGTGTGGGGCTACCCCGACCTGCACGTCGTCGACGGGTCGGCCGTGTCGGCGAACCTCGGGGTGAACCCGTCGCTGACCATCACCGCCCAAGCGGAGCGGGCGATGTCGTTCTGGCCGGTCAAGGGCGGAGCTGACCCGCGACCGGCGCAGGAGGAGGGGTACGTGCGGGTCGAGGCGGTGCCCGCGCCGCGGCCTGCGGTCACCCGGTACGGGCCCGCGGCGCAGGAGGCGTCGGCCCTGCCTGCGACCGACACGGCGCCCAGCTTCGGCGGTTGACACCGGCGTCGCCGTCTGGACGGCCGCACGGCCTCCAGCCCGGTCGAGCGCCCGGCGCGACGTCGGGTCCCGCCCCGGACACCAAGGACGGTTGACGGGGCCCCCTGCCCCCCGCCAACCGTCAGCGTTGGGTGGTGTGACTGGAGACGAGCCGGGGGTGGGTCTCCAGCCACACCACCCAGACAACGACGGCTCTTTCGCGGGGTTACGCGCCGTCACGGAAAATTTGTGTCTTTCCCTGGCACCGGCTTCCCGCGTCGCTGCCAGGGACAACGGGCACTGCAGCAGCGCTATGCATTGCCCCCGGCTGCGGGGCAGTGCAGGGCGTGGTGAGGGTGACCTTGGGGTGGGTGGCGCCGGGGGCGTGACGCTGTGCATTGCCCCCGGCAGCGGGGCAGCGCAGAGCGCTGCGAGAACGCGGACCGTTGGAGACGTGGCGCTCGAGACGTGCTGCTCGAGACGTGCTGCTCGAGACGTGCTGCTCGAGCCCTGCTGCTCGAGGCCTGCTGCCCGGGACCTGCTGTCCGGGACCTGCTGCCCAGCGCCCACTGCTCGCGGCCCCCCGCTCGGGCGCCCTCGGGGCCCGCGCGGGCTACCGCTCCCGGGACGCCGGCGAGGGCTCGTCGCGCCAGGAGGCCCACAGGGCGGCATACGGGCCGTCGGCGGCCACCAGCTCGTGGTGCGTGCCGATCTCGCTCACCAGCCCGTCCTCCACCACCGCGACCCGGTCGGCGTCGTGGGCCGTGTGCAGCCGATGCGCGATCGCGACGACCGTGCGGCCCTCGACGACGGCTGCCAGGGAGCGCTCGAGGTGCCGGGCCGCTCGCGGGTCGAGCAGCGAGGTCGCCTCGTCGAGCACCAGGGTGTGCGGGTCCGCGAGCACCAGCCGGGCGAGCGCCACCTGCTGCGACTGCGCCTCGGTCAGCGCGTGGCCCCCGCTGCCGACGACCGTCTCCAGCCCCTCGGGCAGCCCGAGCGCCCACTCGTGGGCGTCGACGGCGCGCAGCGCCTCCTCGAGCTCCTCGGTGCCGGCACCCGGACGGGCGAGCAGCAGGTTGTCGGCGAGGGACCCCACGAAGACGTGGTGCTCCTGGGTCACGAGCGCCACCTCGCCGCGCAGGTCGCCGAGGTCGAGGTCCACGAGCGGTACCCCGCCGACGTCGATCCTGCCCTCGCGTGGGCCGTCGATGCCGGCCATGAGCCGACCGAGCGTCGACTTGCCCGCGCCCGAGGGCCCGACGATCGCGAGCCGCTCTCCGGGCCGCAGGTCGAGCGAGACGCCGTGCAGCACGTCGTGCCCGGCGCGGTAGGCGTAGCGGACGTCGTCGACCTCGATCCGGGACCCGTCGGGGCGTGCCCCGGTGGCCTCCCGGTCCGGCGGCACCTCGCCGACGCCGATGACCCGCGCCAGCGACGTCGCCCCCACCTGGATCTCGTCGAGCCAGCCCAGCAGCTCGTCGAGCGGGCCGACCATCTGCTGGATGTACAGCGTCACCGCGGTCGCCACGCCCGCCGTGATGTGCCCGTTGATCGCCAGCCAGCCGCCCCACACGATCGCGCCCGCCGTCGGCACGTAGTAGCCGAACACCACGGCCGGGAACCACCGCAGCCGCAGCCCCAGGGTGTACCGCTCCGCGCGGTAGCACTCGCGCAGCGCGTCGTGGAACCGGCTGCGGCGCACCCAGGCCAGCGAGAGGGCGTCGATGGTGCGCGCGCCGTCGACGGTCTCGGCGACGACACCGTTGAGCGCGGCATACGTCGCGCGCTCCCACAGGTAGCCGTCGCCGGCCTTGCGGAGGTAGCGGCGCGTCGAGAACCAGTAGAACGGCACCCCGAGCAGGATCGGCAGGGTCGCCAGCGGTGAGGTGAGCAGGGCCGCCACGACCGTCATCACGACCGTCATCGACGCGACGAACAGCGACGGCACCCCGAACCGCACGACGTGGGAGAGGGCCTCGACGTCGTTGGTCGTGCGCGCCACCAGGTCGCCCGTGCCCGCCCGCTCGACCGTCGACAGCGGCAGGTTGACCGCCCGCGCCACGAACTGCTCGCGCAGCTGGGCGAACACCGTCTCGCCGAGCAGGAACGCCGCGCGCCGGGCGGCCCAGGTCAGCCCCGTCTGCACGACGACCGCCACTGCCAGCAGCACCCCGATCCGGTCGACGTCGCCGGTGTGGCCGTTCCCGCTGACGAGGTCGACGAGCCGCCCCACCAGCCACGGTGCGGCCAGGGCGGCGAGCGCGGCAAGGGCGTGGAGGACCAGCACCTGGGCGACGAGCCCCCGGTGCTCGGACGCGAGCGCACGCGTGTGCCGCCAGACGGCGGCGGTGTCGGCCACCGGCAGGGTGCGCCGGGCGTGGTCGGTCATCATGCCGGCTCCTCCTCCCTGATGACGATGTGCCGGTATGCCGGGTGCTCGGGGTCCGCGAGCAGCTCGCGGTGGGTGCCACGGGCGGTGACGAGGCCGTCCTCGAGCAGGACCACCTCGTCGGCCTGACCGAGCAGCAGCGGGCTGACCGAGGTGACGACGGTGGTGCGGCCCCGCCGGTGCTCAGCCAGTCGCTCGGCGACGCGGGCCTCGGTGTGGGCGTCGACCGCGCTCGTCGGCTCGACGAGGACGAGGACGTCGGCGTCGGTCAACAGCGCCCGTGCGAGCGCGAGCCGCTGCCGCTGACCTCCGGAGTACGACCGCCCGCGCTCCTCGACGAGCCCGTCGAGCCCGTCGGGGACCGCGTCCAGCACGTCGAGCGCGCTGGCGGTCTCCAGGGCCCGGCGCACCTCCGCGTCCGTCGCCGTCGCCGTCGCCGTCCCGGCCGGAGCAGGCGCGGGTGCCGGAGCCGCCACCGCCACACCCGACGCGGACGCCACAGCCGACCGCGACAGCGACGGCGACCGGGCGGCCAGCAGCTCCTCGCGCAGGACGCCGGTGAACAGGCGCGGGTCCGGCTCGCTCACCACGACCGACCGCCGGACCTGCTCGATCGGCAGGTCGTCGAGGCGGACGCCGCCCCACGTCGTCTGGTGCGGCCCGGGGCCGTGGCGGCCGAGTCGCTCGGCCACCGCGGCCGACTCCTCCGGCCGCGCCGAGACGATCGCGGTGAGCACGCCGCCGCGGACCACGGTGCCCGACAGCGGGTCGACGAGGTCGGCGCCGGGGTCGGGCAGCTCGGCCCGGGCATCCTGCCCCGGCACGTGGTCCGGCTCGATCGCCATGACCCTCAGCATCCGGCCCGCCGCGATGTGCGCCCGGATGCCGCGGTCGATCACCTCTACGGCCGTCTGCAGCGGCATGGTGAGGAACGCGGTGTACCCGTAGAACGCCACGAGCTGTCCCGGCGTGATCCGTCCCTCCACCGCCTGGCGGGCCCCGAGCCAGGTGACGAGCACGACGAACACGCCCGGCAGCAGCACCTGCGCGGAGTCGAGGGCCGCCTGGAGGCCGGCCACGCGGAATCCCGTGGCGCGCACCCTGGCCGACTGCGCCTCGTACCGCCGCAGGAACGTCTGCTCCCCGCCGATCCCGCGCAGGACGCGCAGCCCCGCCACGGTGTCCGCGCCGAGGGTGGTGAGCCGTCCGGCCTCCTCGCGCTGGCGCGCCTGGCGCCGCTGCAGCGGGCGCACGATGAGGGTGAGGCTCCCCAGCATGACCGGGCCGCCGAGCAGCACCAGCCAGCCGAGCGGGGGCGAGGCGGCGAGCAGGATCGCCCCGACGACGACGTAGCTGACGACGGCCCCGGTGAACCGTCCCATGACGTCGTACAGCCCTCCGAGCCGCATGACGTCGTTGGCGAACACGGCGACGACCTCGCCCGAGGGCAACGTGCGGGTCAGCGCGGGCCCCGCGCGCTCGACCCCGAGGGCGGTGAGCTGGGCACCACGGTAGGACGCGTAGAGCCAGTTCTGGACCGCGAACCAGTGCCGCGCCGCGGCCATCGACGCGGCGACCGCGCCCAGCCCGAGCAGCGCCAGCGCCCAGCGGACCAGCCCCGCCGCGTCGCCGGGGACGATGCCCTCGTCGACGCCCTTGCCCACCGCGGCGGGGATGAGGGCGATGGCGAGCATCCACACCGCGCCGCTGGCCATGCCGACGAGCTGGGTGGGCCACTGCCGCGCCGCGACCCACACGAGGAACCGGACCGTGCTCCGGGTGTCGGGCCGGCCCGGGTCCGGGAAGGGGATCTCGCGCATCAGGGGCACCACGGTAGGCGTGGGCACGGACACGACGACACCGGTTTTCCGGCTGCCCGGACGGTGCAGGCGGCAGGTCGTCCGCGGGGCCGTCGGGCCTCGTGTCCGTGCGCACAGGGACGTCACGTAGCCTCGTCGCGTGCTGCGAACCGCCCTGAAGCCGCGCTGGCTCGGCCTGTTCGCGGTCGTCCTCGTCGTGGTGGCCGGCTGCATCCAGCTGGGCCTGTGGCAGCTCCACGTCGCCCAGGACAAGGGCCTCGCGGACGCCCTGCGCAAGGCGCACGAGGCGCGCCCGGCCCTGCTCGACACCGTCATCCGGCCGCACCAGCCGTTCCCGAACCCCCAGTCCGGGCGCAGCGTCACGGCGATCGGGACGTATGCCGCGGACGGCCAGTTCCTCGTCGGCCCGCGTCGCCTCCAGGGCCGCACCGGCTACTGGGTGGTCACGCCGCTCGACGTGACCGAGAGCAACGCGCGGATCGCCGTCGTGCGCGGGTTCGTGACCGACACGACGCGACCGGTCGAGCCGCCGACCGGGACGGTGTCGGTGGACGGCTCGCTCGCCCCGGGGGAGTCGCCCTCCGACCCGCCGCCCGGCCTGCCGGCGTGGCCGCAGCAGGCCCGCGGCTCGGTCGACCTGGCGGTGCTCGTCAACGAGTGGCCGGGGGAGCTCTACAACGCGTTCGTCTTCGCCCAGACGGAGCGGACGGCGACAGGCTCCGGCATCCCCACCCCTGCCGGGGTGCAGCGGGTGCCCCCGCCCGAGGTGGAGGGCGGCCTCAAGTGGCGCAACGCGGCATACGCCGTGCAGTGGTGGGTCTTCGCGGCGTTCGCCGTGTTCATGTGGTCCAGGATGGTGCGAGAGGATGCCCGACGTGACGACGACTGAGATCCGGGATGTGCAGGGCGCGCGCCGCGCGCTCGGCTGGTTCAAGGTGATGGCGATCCTCGCGGGCCTCGCGATGTTCGTGCTGATCGCCGAGATGGTCCTCAAGTACGGCTTCGACAACGCGGCGCTGTCGTGGTGGAGCCCGGTGCACGGCCTGATCTTCATGGTCTTCGTGTTCACCGTGGCGAACCTCGGCTTCAAGGTCGGCTGGTCGTTCGGGCGGATGGCGGCGATCGTCGTGGGCGCGTGCGTCCCGCTCGTGGCGTTCTGGATCGAGCGACGGGTGGCGACGGAGGTCGAGCCGCGGCTGGCCGGTAGCCTTTCCCCGTGACCGACGCCGCAGCCAGTGACGTGACCCAGGCCCAGGACGACGACCGCGTGGAGGCGCCCGAGGGCGACCGCGTCGAGGTGCCGGCGACGCCGCTGCAGTCCCGGCCGGTGCTGGTCGTGGACTTCGGCGCGCAGTACGCCCAGCTCATCGCGCGGCGGGTCCGCGAGGCGGACATCTACAGCGAGGTCGTGCCGCACACCGCCTCCGTCGAGGAGCTGCTCGCCAAGGACCCGGCGGCGATCATCCTCTCCGGTGGCCCGTCGTCGGTGTATGCCGAGGGCGCGCCCGGCCTCGACCGTGCGGTCCTCGAGGCGGGGGTCCCGGTCTTCGGCATGTGCTACGGCTTCCAGGCCATGGTGCAGGCGCTGGGCGGCACGGTCGCGCACACCGGGCTCGGCGAGTACGGCGCGACGCCCGCGCAGGTGTCCGACCCGTCCTCGACGCTCTTCAACGGCCAGCCGACCGACCAGTCGGTGTGGATGAGCCACGGCGACTCCGTCACGCAGGCGCCGGACGGCATGCGCGTCACCGCGTCCACCGCGGGCGCGCCCGTCGCCGCGTTCGAGGACGACGAGCGCCGGCTCTACGGCGTGCAGTGGCACCCCGAGGTCATGCACTCGACGTTCGGCCAGCGGGTGCTGGAGAACTTCCTCTACAAGGGGGCGGGTCTCGCCGGCGACTGGACCGCCGCGAACGTCGTCGACGAGCTCGTCGGGGCCATCCGCGAGAAGGTCGGCGAGTCCCGGGTGCTGTGCGCGCTCTCCGGCGGGGTCGACTCCTCGGTGGCGGCGGCCCTGGTGCAGAAGGCCGTGGGTGACCAGCTCACCTGCGTCTTCGTCGACCACGGCCTGCTGCGTTCCGGTGAGGCCGAGCAGGTCGAGAAGGACTTCGTTGCCGCGACCGGGGTCGACCTGGTCGTCGTCGACGCCAAGGAGCGCTTCCTGAGCGCGCTCGCCGGGGTGTCCGACCCCGAGGAGAAGCGCAAGATCATCGGCCGCGAGTTCATCCGCGTCTTCGAGCAGGCCGCTCGCGACGTCGTCGGCAGCCGCGGTGACGACGAGCACCCCGTCGAGTTCCTGGTCCAGGGCACGCTCTACCCCGACGTCGTGGAGTCCGGCGGCGGCACCGGTGCGGCAAACATCAAGAGCCACCACAACGTGGGCGGACTGCCCGACGACCTGCAGTTCAAGCTCGTCGAGCCGCTGCGCTCGCTGTTCAAGGACGAGGTGCGCCAGGTCGGGCTCGAGCTGGGCGTCCCCGAGGCGATCGTCTGGCGCCAGCCGTTCCCCGGCCCCGGCCTCGGCATCCGCATCGTCGGCGAGGTGACGGCCGAGCGCCTGGAGGTCCTGCGCGCCGCGGACGCCATCGCCCGGCACGAGCTGTCGGCCGCCGGCCTCGACCGCGACATCTGGCAGTGCCCGGTGGTGCTGCTGGCCGACGTCCGGTCGGTCGGGGTCCAGGGCGACGGCCGCACCTACGGCCACCCCGTCGTGCTGCGCCCGGTGTCGTCCGAGGACGCCATGACCGCGGACTGGACGCGCGTGCCGTACGACGTGCTCGCCAAGATCTCCACCCGTATCACCAACGAGGTGCGCGAGGTCAACCGCGTTGTCCTCGACGTGACGAGCAAGCCGCCGGGCACCATCGAGTGGGAGTGACGCGGGTGGGTCGGCCCGTCTCGCTGGCGACGCTGGAGGACTCCGCCAGCCGCTGGGTGATGCGGCACGTCCTCATCGGGCCGCCGCTGTCGCTGGCCACCCGGCTCACCGTCGAGGGCAGGCGGAACGTGCCGCGGTCGGGCGCGCTCATCGTCGCCTCGAACCACCTGTCGTTCATCGACTCCATCGTCATCCCGCTCGCGTCCGGGCGGCAGGTGCACTTCCTCGGCAAGGCCGAGTACTTCCAGGGCCGCGGCCTGCGCGGTGGCCTGGTCCGCTGGTTCCACGCGACGGCCGGCACCATCCCCGTCGACCGGTCCGACCCGCGGGCGGCGATGAGGTCGCTGGAGCTCGGCGAGGAGGTGCTGCGCCAGGGCGAGGCGTTCGGCGTCTACCCCGAGGGCACGCGCTCGCCCGACGGGCGGCTGCACAAGGGCCGCACCGGCGTGGCCCGCATGGCGCTCGCGACCGGGGCGACCCTGCTGCCGTGCGCCGTGATCGGCACCGACAAGGTGCAGCCGGCCGGGTCCAACGGCTTCCACCCGGCCAAGGTCACCGTGCGGTTCGGGCCGCCGGTCGACGTGGCGGGGCTGTCGCGGCAGTACTCCAAGGGCGCGCTGCTCCGGGCGGTCACCGACGCGACCATGGACGCCATCGCCGAGCTGTCGGGCCAGGAGCGATCCGACCAGTACGCCTCCGACGTCAAGGCCGCCCTGGCTGCGGGGAGCTGAGCGACCCGCTCGCCCCGGCGAGGGACCTACCCGCAAAACAGCGGTTGCTCGGCAAACCGCGGGATGGTGTCCCGCGGTTTGCCGAGCAACCGTTGTCTTGCGAGATCCGCGCGAGGTGCGGGGACCTTGTCCCCTGCGGCGTCAGGTCCTTCGTCGGGACGATGGAGCCGTGGAAGGAGGTGTAGTGATGAGACTGACGATGAGAGACCTTGTGGCGACGGTGCTCGTGCTGGCCATCGGCATCCCCTATGTGGGGTACCTGGTCAACGGCGAGATGCCCTTCATCAAGGACCCCCGAGGGATGTCCGCACTAGGCCTGGTTCTGGGTGCTGCGGCATTCCTCACGTTCAGGGGTGCCAACGAGCACGACCGTGTCGGGACGACACAGGCGGTGCTGGCCGGGCTCGCAGCGGTGCTGGGGATCGTGACCCTGGTGCTGGCGGAGACGGCGGCCGCTGAGGTCCTGCTGGCCGTGTTCATGGGATCGATCCTGGTCGTGTGGGCGTTCGAGGTGGCCGACCACGCTGGTTGGGTCCACGCGCACGCCGCGGCGCACAGCTGACCGACCACACCGCGGGTGGGGTGGCGACTCGTCACCCCACCCGTCCGCGTCCGGGACGGCGCTGAGGTATGCCGGGGAGCCCGGCCCGCGTCGTCCCCGCGTCAGGCGGGGGCGTCAGTGCCCCGAAGGGCGCCCGCGAATGAGGCAGCCGGGCGCAGCGAGGGCAGCAGCGCCGCCTGGTAGGCGTGGTAGACGTCGGGCTTGCCCTTCCACACCGTGGCCGCGGGCTGGTTGCGCTCGTCGAGCTCGTGCCGCCACGATCCGCGCTCGCGGTCGATGAAGCACGCCTGCGCGTGCGCCCACCACGCGGCATACCAGTCGGCGTAGTCGTGCTCGCCGGTCTCGCGGGCCAGGACCCAGGCCGCGCCGATGCCCTCGGCGACCACCCAGTGCAGCCGCTGGCGCACGACGGGCGTCCCGTCGAAGTCGGTCGTGTAGACGAACCCGTCGCAGTCGTCGGCGTGCCAGCCGTCGGCCACGGCCCGGTCGAACAGCCCTGCGGCGTCCTCGAGCAGCCAGTCCGGGGCGTCGTCCCCGAGCGCGGTGCGCAGGTGCAGGGTGAGGCGCGACCACTCCAGGAGGTGCCCGATGGTCACGCCGTAGGGGCGGAACGGGTCGGCCGGCGAGTCGCGGTTGTAGTCGGGCAGGGCGGTCCAGTCCGGGGTGAAGTGCTCGGGCAGCCGCCAGTCGTTGTCGCGCGCGAACCCGTGCACCACGCGCTCGACGACGCGGGCCGCCTGCCGCAGCGGCTGCGGGTCGCCGGTGACCTCGTGGACGGCGAGCAGCGCCTCGACGGTGTGCATGTTGGCGTTGACGCCGCGGTAGTCCTCCAGCGTCGTCCAGCCGCGGTCCCACGCCTCGACGGCCATGCCCGCCTCGTCGTCCCAGAAGTGGTCGGCGAAGACGGCCCTCGCCTCGGCGAGCAGACCGGCCCCGTCGGGGTGGCCGGCCGCCGTGGCGCTGGAGGACGCGAGCAGGACGAAGGCGTGGTCGTAGCAGGCCTTGCCCGTCGAGACCGGCTCACCGGTGGCGGTGTCGACCGCGGAGAACCAGCCGCCGTGCTCGGCGTCGCGCAGCACCTCACGCAGCGCGCGGACGCCGTGGTCGAGGACGGGCTCGGCGTCGGCGTTCCCGGCGAGCACCTCGAGGGCCGCCACGTGCGTCATCCGGCAGGTGATCCAGGCCTCGACCGGGCGGTCGAGCTCGGGGCGTCCGTCGTCGTCCAGCCACGCGAACCCGCCGGCGGGGTGCACGGAGCCGCGGGCGAAGTCCCAGAGCCGTGCGCGTTCCGCGGCCAGCCAGCCTGCGTCGGGGGTGGAGGGCGCGGTGGTGGGCTCGGGCGGCATGGCCCGCATCGTATGCCGCGCGGCTGCGGCCCACCGCGGGTGTCCGGGCCGCCCGCCCCCGACACCAGCGGTGGGCCGACGAGGCCGTGCCGTGTCACCGGCGCCGCGGGTCGCTGGCTAGGGTTGACCCGTGCTGAGGACGACGGCGGCAGTGGTCGCGGGCAAGGCGGCGCGGGCTGCGTCGAGGCTGCGTGGCGGCGGGTCGGCGCTTCCGGGCCTGGTGGCGGAACGGGTCGACCCCGGGTTCCTCACCCAGGCGCTGCGTGACGTCCGCGGCGGGATCGTGGTGGTCAGCGGCACCAACGGCAAGACGACGACGACGAAGATGCTCGTGGCGGTGCTGCGCGCACACGGACGCACGGTCTTCACCAACCCGACGGGCTCGAACTTCACCAGGGGTGTCATCTCCTCGATGCTCGGCGAGCTGCCCCTGAGCGGCCGCCTGGCCGCCGACATGGCGGTGCTCGAGCTCGACGAGGCGCACGCCCTGCGGTTCGCGGACGCGGTCAAGCCCACCCACGCCCTGCTGCTCAACGTCGCCCGCGACCAGCTCGACCGGTTCGCCGAGATCGACCACACGGCACAGCTCCTCGCCTCGCTGGCCGAGCAGACGACGACCGGCGTGGTGCTCAACATCGACGACTCGTTCATCGCTCGGATCCGCGACCGGGTGGCCCCGGGGGTCACCGTGACGTGGTTCGGGGTGGACGGCTCCATCGCCGACCGCCTGCCCGAGCTCCAGGAGCAGGACGTCCGGTTCGAGGACGACTTCACGCCGCCGGTCGCCGGTCCCGACGACGGCCTGCTCAAGCCGGCCGACGACCGGACGTTCTCGATCCTGTTCGGGGAGAACGGCTCTGCCTCCGTCGGGCCCCTCGAGCTCCAGCAGCGCGGCCTCGCGGCGATGATCAACGCGACGGCCGCGACGACGGCCGCGCGGGCGCTCCTCGGCGACGCCTTCGACCCGGCAGTGGCCGCCGATGCCCTGCGCGCGGTGACGCCGCCGTTCGGCCGCGGCGAGGTCGTGATGGTCGACGGACAGCCGCTGGAGCTCGTGCTGGTCAAGAACCCCGCAGGCTTCACCGTCGCGCTCGGCACCTACGGCTCGACCCCGGTCGCGACGATGGTCGCGATCAACGACAACTACGCCGACGGCCGCGACGTGTCCTGGCTCTACGACGTGAGCTTCGAGAGCCTGCGCGAGCGCGGGGTCGCCCTCACCTCGGGCGTCCGCGCCTACGACATGGCGCTGCGCCTGCAGTACGACGACGTGCCCGTGGATGCCGTCGAGGCCGACCTCGACCGGGCCCTCGACGCCTTCCTCGCCGGCCACCCGGACGAGCCGAAGCGGATCTTCTGCACCTACACGGCGATGATGGCCCTGCGGCGGACGCTCGCCGCCCGGTACGACCTGCCCGACATCGGCGAGGAGGCCTCATGAGCGACGGCCAGGACCTGCACGACGAGGGCCAGGACCTCCGTGGCGCGGACGAGAGCCCTCAGGGCGCCGGCCCGGACGGACTGGGCCCCATCCCTGCCGGCGACGGCACGGCATACGCCGGCGCCCACCCGGCCCCCGTCGACGTGCCGATCCCCGGGGAGCCGGCCGGCTCGGCCCGGGTGCCCGACGCGGGGCGCGAGGGCAAGGGCGTGATCCACGTCGTGCACCTGTACCCGCGCGAGATGAGCATCTACGGCGACCTCGGCAACACCCGCACCATCGCGGCGCGGATCCGCCGGCACGGCTACGTGCCCGTCGTCCACCAGCACCACCCCGGCGCACCGTTCCCCGAGGAGGCGCACCTGCTGCTCGGCGGCGGCGGCCAGGACTCCGGGCAGGTCCGGGTCGAGGACGACCTCGAGCGGCTGGGCGACCGGCTGCGGGCGATGGCCGCCGACGGCGTGCCGATGCTGATGATCTGCGGGATGTACCAGCTGTTCGGCAACGCGTTCATCACCGTCGACGGCAAGCGCCTGCCGGGGCTCGGCATCCTCGACGTGACGACGCAGGGCAACGCCAAGAGGATGATCGGCCCCGTCGTGCTCGACACCGACTTCGGCCCGGTCGTGGGGTACGAGAACCACTCCGGCTCGACCACCCTCGGCTCGGGGCAAGCGGCGTTCGGCCGGGTCCGCTCGGGCCTGGGCAACAACGGCACCGACGGCACCGAGGGCGCCCGCAGCGGCAACGTGATCGGCTCCTACCTGCACGGGCCGATCCTTCCGGCGAACCCTGCCCTCGCCGACGCCCTCATCGGGCTCGCGGCCGAGCGCGCCACCGGCCGGCCGTTCGAGCCGGTCCCGCAGGACGACGCGTATGCCGACGAGGCGCGGAACCGGCAGGTGCGTCGCCTCGTGCGCCGGTGACGGGACCGGTCGGTAGGGGCGGCGACGCCGGAACTGGAGGCGGTGGCGCCGGAACTGGAGGCGGTGGCGCCGGAGCTGCCGGCGGTGGCGCCGGAGTTGCAGGCGCCTCCGGTCCTGAGCCCGGCGGAGCGCCGATGACCGTGTCCGAGCGGGTCCTCGACCTGTTCGCCGTGCCGGGGGACGTCCGCCCCGTGCCGGGTGGACAGGGGCGCAGTGTCGTGGCGGGCGACCTCGTGCTGTCACCCGGGCGCGACGCGCAGACCGCGGCGTGGCTCAACCCGGTGCTGGCGCCGCTCGCGGTGAGGCTGGACCTCGAGCGGGTGTCCGGCCGGGCCGGCGTGCGGGTCGCCATGCCGATCCCGGCCCGGGACGGCTCGTGGGTGGTCGAGGGCTGGGGCGCGAGCCGGTACGAACCGGACACCACCGCGTGCCACGACCCGGCGCTGCTCGCCGCGACCGGCAGGCTGCTGCACGCCCGGTTCGACGAGGCCGTTCGCGCACGGCCCGCGGGGCTGGACGCGCGGACGGACCGGTGGGCGGTCGCCGATCGGCTGGCCTGGGGGCCGGCCGATGACCTGGCCTCCGCTGCGGAGCGTTCCGGCTCCGGGCTGGTGCGCGGGCTCGTCGAGGAACGCGCCGACGTCGACCTCGGGCCGGACCAGCTCGTCCACGGCGACCTGGCCGGCAACGTGCTCCTCGACGCGTCCGGGACTCCTGTCGTGATCGACGTGGCCCCCTACTGGCGGCCCGCGCGGTGGGCGGAGGCGTTGTGCCTCCTGGACGCGGTGGCCTGGCACGGGGCGGACGGGTCGGTGCTCGACCCGTGGTCGACCGGCGTCGGGCGGCAGGCGGTGGTGCGGGCGGCGCTGTTCCGGCTGCTCGCCGACTGCCTCGACGGGCGCGGGTCGCCGGCGTCGGGAGACGCCCCGCGCAAGGTCGAGCGAGCCTACGGCCGAGCGCTGGTGCCGCTCCTGGGCTGACGGATGCGGACGCTCCACCGCGCCTTCGCGTTCTGGGGTGCAACGGCCGGTGGTCGGGCGGCGGGCAGCGGACCGTTGCACCACGTAGCTCCGCGAGATTCGTTGCGCCGCAGTCGAATTCGCTGTGCACAACTCTCGCTCACCAGTTCGAACAGGTGTACGATTGGGCTATGCCGGTCAGCGACATCGCGGTGCAGCGGGACAGGGCCCAGCGGGCCCTGTGGGACCGCACTGCCGCGGTGGCCGGGGCCCTGAACGCGGCGCACGCCGAGCTGGTGGACATCGCTGCGCAGCTGCTGGAGGGCCGGCACTGGGGTGATGGCGGGTTCCGGTCGGTGGAGCACTACCTGGTCGTGCGGGCCGGGTTGTCGCCGGCGCATGCCAGGGACGTGGCCGCGGTCGCGCGGCGGCGGGCGGAGCTGCCGGTCGTGGCGGACGCGGTCGCGGCGGGGGAGCTGTCGCTGGACCAGGCGGCGGTGGTCGCGCACCACGTGCCGGCCGGGTACCAGCGGTCTGTGGGCGAGCTGGCCCGGCACATGACGGTGCCGCAGCTGCGCCGGGCTGTGTCCCGACACGCGTTCGCGGTGGCCCCGACCGAGGACGGCGACAACGGGGCCGACGCCGCCGGTGAGCCGGCTGACGGCACCCAGCAGGACGACGGGAGCAGCGCCCCCGGCAACAGCGATGCGGTGCGGCGGGCGTGCGCCCGGCCGGAGCTGTCGATGGGCTACGACCGGGACGGGCGGTTCCAGCTGCGGTATACCGCCCCCGCCACGGTCGGTGCCCTGGTCGAGCAGGCGGTGCGGGAGGCCAAGGACGCCCTGTTCCTGCAGACCCGCGGCGAGCCCGGTCCCGGTGCGGAGCGGCCGTCCACGACGAGGGGCCCGTCGCCGACCCATGCCGACGCGTTCGAGCTGCTCGCCCACCGGTCGCTGGCTGCCGCCGGCCGAGACGACGTGGGCGAGGGCGGCCCGAGCAAGGGCTCGGGTGGGTCGTCGCGGGCGGGCCGGTACCGGGTGTACGTGCACCTGTCGACCGACGGCGCGTGGGTCAACGCCCGCGGCGCCATCCCCCAGGTGCTCCTCGACCGGCTCCTGACCAACGGGCTGGTCCAACCGGTGTGGGAGACGAACGGGCATCCCGTGTCGGTCGGGCGCGCCATGCGGATCCTGCCCGACCGCGCCCGACGCCTGGTCACCGACCGCGACCGCGGCTGCCGGTTCCCCGGCTGCACCGCCACCCGCTTCCTGGAGGTCCACCACCTCACAGCCTGGGCCGACGGCGGCAGCACCGACCTGTCCAACCAGGTGTCCCTGTGCTCGTTCCACCACGACGCCGCCACCCGCGGTGACGTCACCATCACCGGCGACCCCGGCCGACCCGACGGCCTCACGGCCACCAACAGGCACGGCATCCGGATCGCCGGCGGTCATCCACCAGGGCCACCCGGCCCCCCGACGGTGACAGAGATGGGCACCAGTCCCGGGCCGATAGCCGCGGTCGGGCACCCCGGTCGCTCCACGGCATACCGACCACCCACCGGCGAGCACGCCCGCTGGGCAGACATCGAGCTCACCCCCGACCGCGACCTGCCACCACGTCCCCACGCCCGGATGACGCCTGGCGTGACCGCGACGTACGACGCCGACCTCGCAGGTCAGCGGACGAGCCAGGACGGGGTCGGGTTGACCCGGTCCCCGAGCCAGCTCAGGTCGTCCTCGTAGGCGACTTCCACAGCTTCCAGACGCTGATCCCCGAGAAGGGCGCCGGCAAGCGTCGGGCTTCCGGCGACCAAGGTGCTGTCCCAGTCGATGTCCGTGGCGATGCACCACGAGCGGTCTGATGGCCAGACGAGGTTGGCCGATTGCCGCCACGGCGGGGCCATGCCGGGCCACGTCGTGAGGACCGCCTTGGGACCGGTGAAGAGGCGGTATCCGCCCCGACCCCGCATCGTCGGCCCACCGTGGGGCGAGTCCCAGAAGCCGAACCCGTCCCACACGGCGTAGAACACGGGACCGGTGGCCACGCAGTGATCGAGGACCGCCCGCTGGACCCGAGGAGGCATGGACCCCTCTTCGGGGTCGACGTCGCTCGAACGCCCGGTTCCTGTGAAGGCCGGGTAGATGCCGCACCACTGCGCCAACGGATGCATGACGCGACCCTCGTCGGCTGCGACCTGCGCCCACGTCCGGCCGTCGCCCGCCGGGTGCAGCACACGCACGACGCGGTCGAAGCCTGTGGGCACCACCGCTCCCGCCGGCACGCCGTCGCCCCCGCCCTTGATGAGGCGGTCCTCGACCCAGTCGCCCTCGGCGACAGCCAGCACCCGCTGCAGCGTCGTCATGTCCAGATCATGACGCGGAGACCGGTTCCCGGGGCGGTTGGCAGGTGTCACGATGCACTGCCACGGACCCGGCCGACAGCAGTTGGCGGCCACGTCGTGAAACCGCCTGGGCGGCTGGATCGGCGTTAGGGTGCCGGGGCATGGACATGTTGAGGGGGAAGCAGATCGCCGAGGCGAACCTGACCGAGTGGCGCAAGCTGGCGCAGGGCCTGCATGCCAGGTACCTCGTCGACGACTTCGGCGCAGCCGTGCGGTTCCTGGCGGTGGTGGGGGAGGCCGGTGACGCGCTGGGGCACCACCCGCGGGTGGCGATGGGTACGGGGTACGTCGACCTCGAGCTCGTCAGCGACGACGCGATCTACCGCGACGACGAGGGCACTGAGCACGTCGTCGAGTGGGTGACCCAGCAGGACGTCGACCTGGCTCGCCGGGTCACCGAGATCGCAGGCGACCACGGGCTCCGGGCAGACCCGGCCTCGGTGAGCGAGGTCGAGCTCGGCCTCGACACCGCGCGCTCGGCGGCTGTCGCACCGGTCTGGGCCGCCCTGCTGACCGGGGACGCCGGAGCCCAGGGCCGGGGCACCCCGGGCGACGAGGTCCGGGACGCCACCGGGCGCGTGCCGAACCTGTGGTTCGGCGACGGCGACGGCGACGGCCAGAACGACGAGGGGCCGCGCCAACGGTTCCACCTCGAGGTCTACGTGCCGCCCGAGGCGGTCGAGGCGCGCATCGCCGCGGCTGTCGCCGCAGGTGGCACCGTCGTCGACGACAGCGAGTCGCCCGGGCTCACCGTCATCGCCGACCCGGACGGCAACCGGGGAGTCCTCTGCGTGGACACCTCCGCCGCCAGCACGGACTGACACCGGCCACCGGCGGACACCGACCACCGGCGGATGCCGACCACCGGCGGATGCCGACCACCGGTGGATGCCGGTCGCCGGCGGATACTGACCACCGGCGGATGCCGGTCATGGGGCGATGCCACCACGGGCCGGCCCCAGCCGGCCACGGGCCGGCTGGGGCTGGCCCCAGCTGGCGGCCGACACGCGTGGCCCGCGCCCGACGACCTCCGCGCTGAGTCGCCGCAGTCAGTCGACGAAGTCGTCGCCGGCCTCGAGCCGCAGCCGCAGCAGCTCGGCGAGGGTGACGGACTCCCCGTCGCGCGCGCCCTCGCCCACCTGCAGCGGCGGGTCGCTCGGTGCCACCTCGACGCCGCGGAACCGGGCCAGCGACCGTGGCGGCACCAGCAGGGAGTAGTAGCGCCCGTCGGGGTCGACCCCCACGGAGCGGTCGAGCCGCAGGTACCAGCCGCGGACACCCGTGCGGTAGCGGCTCGTGCCCTTCCACGTCCGCGCAGTGAGCTCCGTGGTCGCCAGCCCGCGCTCGGTCGCCGTGCGGACGAACTCGTCGAGCAGCACCTGCGCCTTGGCCGACTCCCGCGCCCGGCGCTGCTCCTGCATGCGCACGTGGTAGTCGGCGCGCTCGCCCGCGTCGCTGCTCGGGCGCCCGGCCTCGGGGCTCGCCTCGCCTGGTTCGCCCGCGCCGCTCACGTCGCCCGCGCCGCTCACGTCGCCCGTGCCGCTCACGTCGTCTGCTCCAGGGGCACGTCGTCGACGGGCTCCTTCTTCGGGCTCAGCGTCCAGGCTGCCCAGCCGAGCGCACCGAGCGGGATCTCCATGAAGTGCGTGTATGCCGAGAACAGCACCGCTCCCGCGACCGCCGCGTCGGGCTCGGCGCCCCACGCGACGAGCGCCGCTGCGGTGACCGACTCGGTGATGCCCAAGCCGCCGGGGGTGACGCCGACCGCGGTGGCGAGCCGGCCTATGGCGTACGCCGCGAACAGCTGCCCGTAGAACAGGTGCACGCCGGTCACGTGCATGCACACGAGGAAGATCCCGTAGTACACGCCGAAGAACCCCACGAGCCCGAGGGTCATGGAGATCCAGCCGGTCCGGACGATGTCGCTGATGCGGGCGCGGAGGTCGACGACCAGGTCGTGCACGCTCATCGAGCGCCGGCGCCAGAGGCGGCCCAGGACCCGGTCGATGCCCTGCCCGATCGCGACGGCCGCCCGCTCGGACACGAGGATCGCGACGAACGCGCCGAACAGGAGCGACCCCGTGAGGGCTCCTGCCAGGGCGGCGTCCCCGAGGGCGCGCGGCACGTCCGGGTCGGTCCCGGCATACAGGCCCACGATCGCCAGCAACGGCAAGGCGATCCGCGCGAGGACGTTCCACACGCCGGTGACGATCGCCGACGTCGAGATCTCGCGCCGGGAGAACCCCCACGACCGGCAGATGGTGTACGTCGCAGCCAGGCCGACTGCCCCGCCGCCGGGCAGCAGGTTGCCGACGGACGAGCCCGCGACGTTGACGATGAGCGCCTGCCAGTGCCTGAGGCCGTGCATCGACGCGGTCAGCGTGAACGTGTAGCAGTACAGGCCCACCACCACGCCGCCGAGCAGGAGCAGGGCGGTGCTCGCGGGCACCCGCGTCAGCACCTCCCACACGTGCGACCACGTCGTCTTGCCGAAGTACGGCAGGCCCCAGATCAGCAGGGCCGCCGCGAGGCCGAGCCCGAGCACCGCCTGGGCGACCCGTCGCACCCGGTTGCGGCTCCTCGTCGGCTCCGTGACCACCACCGTGCTCACCCGAGGCCCTCGAACACGTCCCGGCTCACCGGCATCCCCGGGGCTTGCGCGGCGTCGACGAACCACTCGCGCCCGAACACCAGGTCGAACAGCGGGCGCGGGATCCGCAGGAACGCCGCGAGCGTGCGGTCGGCCCCGTCGTCGGCGCTGGACTGCGACGCGTGGGCACGCATCGACGCACGCTTCTGGGCGGCATACCGCCACACGGGGACGCGGTGGGTGATCTCGGAGCGGGCGCTGAAGGCGCGCTTGAACGAGTCCCGGTCGAACTCCGGCGGGAACCGGTACACTTTCGCGGCGAGGTCCACCGCCCGCGCGATGGTGTCGCGGGGGACGGTCGCCTGCAGCACGCGCGGCGTCCCGGCCAGCTCGGCCGCGCGGGCCCCCACCTCGTGGACCCGCACGTGGTCGCGGTGGCCGTAGCCCCCGTTGCGGTCGTAGGTGAGCAGCACCGCCGCCCGCTCCTCGGTGAGCACCTGCGCCAGCCGCGAGGCCGCCTCCTCCAGCGGCGCGCGGACGAAGCGCACGCGGCCCGGCGGGTCGGGGTGGGTCTCGGGGCCGAGGCCGCTGTCGGCGTACCCGAGGTAGACGACCCGTGCGACCCGCAGGGCGCTCGCCGAGCGGCGCAGCTCCTCCAGCCGCCGCTCACCGAGCCGGCCGTCGGCGGCGTACTCCGACGAGGTCAGGCCGAGGTCGCCGTCGGTCGCGACCACCACGACGACCCGGTGACCCTCCGCCGCGGCGCGCGCGAGGGTGCCGGACGTCAGCAGGGCCTCGTCGTCCGGGTGGGCGTGGAACGCCACCAGCGTGGGGGTCATCACGGCCATCCTGTCGCATGGGAGGCTCTTGATCGTGAAGGTGGCCCTCCTGACCGACTGTTACCTGCCCCGCCTGGGCGGGATCGAGGTCCAGACGCACGACCTGGCCGCCCACCTGCGCGCGCGGGGTCACGAGGTCGAGGTGTTCACGGCCACCCCTGGACCGCGCGGCGAGCGGCACGGGGTCGTGCGGCCGGTCGACGGCGTGCCGGTCCACCGCATGGCCGTCCGGCTGCCGTTCGAGCTGCCCGTCAACCCGCTCGCCCCGCCGGAGGTCCGCCGCCGCCTCGCCGAGGGCGGGTTCGACGTCGCCCACGTGCACATGGGCGTGGTGAGCCCCTTCGCCACCGACATGGTGCGGGTCGCGCTGGGCCTGGACCTGCCGGCCGCGATCACGTGGCACTGCCTGATGGACCGTTCGGCACCGCTGTTCCGCGTGCTGGGGCAGGCCCGGCGCTGGGGGGCCCGGGGGGCCGCGCTGTCGGCGGTGTCGAGCGTGGCCGCGGCGAACGTCGCCGGCGTGGTGGGCCACGACGTGCCCGTGCACGTGTTCCCCAACGGCATCGACGTGGAGCACTGGCGCGCTCCCGGGCCGCCCGGCCACGCGGGTGCCGCGGGGGAGGCGAGGGAGGCGGCCCGTCCCGTGCGGGTGGTCGCGGCGATGCGCTTCGCCGCGCGCAAGCGTCCCCTGGCGGTCCTCCAGGTCGCCCACCGCGCCCGCCAGCTCGCTCCCGCCGGCGCACGGATGTCGCTCACCCTGTTCGGGGAGGGCCCGGAGCGCCGACGGCTCGAGGCGTACGTCCACCACCACGACCTCGGCGACTGGGTCAGCCTGCCCGGGCGCGTCGGACGCGAGGAGCTCCGCGCCGCCTACTGGGACAGCGACGTCTACCTCACGCCCGCGCGCCTCGAGGCGTTCGGCATCGCCGCCCTGGAGGCGCGGACCGCCGGCCTGCCCGTGGTCGCGCGGCGCGACACGGGCGTGGGCGACTTCGTCGTCGACGGCGTGAACGGCCTGCTGGGCGACGACGACGACGAGCTCGCGCGGGCGCTCGCCCGGCTGGTCCGCGACGAGGGGCTGCGTCGGACGATCGCGACGACCAACCGCACGCAGCCGCCCGCCCAGGACTGGCCGGCGGTGGCCGCTCTCGCCGAGCGGGAGTACGCCCGGGCGGCCGGCCCGTGAGCGCGCCGCACTCCGTCCCCATCGCCGTCGTCGCGGCCACCGGGCCGGGACGCGAGGTCGACCGCTTCGCCCTGGCCCACGGCGCGGACCCCGTGCGCGAGCTGGCTCGTCGCGGCTGGGCGGTGCTGCACGTGGAGTCGGCCGACCTCGTCGGCGGCGTGATGGAGCTGCGGTATGCCGTCGCGGCCGCCACCCCGACCACCGCCGGGGCGCGAGCGGTCCCGACCGACCCCGGTCTCGTGGTCGGCGAGGACGAGCGGCCCGAGCCCTACCAGCGCACTGCCGCGTACGGCGTCGTGACGAGCGTGCGCGGGGTCCTGCTCACCGAGCTGTCCGAGCGCACCGCCGCACCGGGCCGGTGGACCCTGCCCGGTGGCGGCCTCGACCCGGGGGAGTCGCCGCTGGCCGCCCTGCACCGCGAGGTCTGGGAGGAGAGCGGCCAGCGCGTCGACGCCCCCGAGCTGCTCGAGGTGACCACCTCGCACTGGGTCGGCCGGGCGCCGAGCGGCCGGCTGGAGGACTTCCACGCCGTGCGGGTCGTGTATGCCGCGTGGTGCCCGGACCCGACCGACCCCGTCGTGCACGACGTGGGCGGATCGACGGCGTCGGTGCGGTGGGTGGCGCGCGAGGAGGTGGGCGCGTGCGCGCTCACCGGCTTCGCCACCTCCCTGACCCGCTGGCTCTCGGGCTGAGCGACCGGTCCCCGGTGGGACCGGCCGCCCGGGTTCAGCGGGTGGACCGCAGCCAGTGCACGGCCACGGCGCCGACCCACAGCTCGTACCCGAGGGTGCTGAGGGCGAGCAGGGGGAACAGGGCGCCGGTCACGAGGGTGGCGCTGCCGACGAGCGCCAGCGGGATGAGCACGAGCCCGGTCCGCTGCAGCCACGGCGCCGACCCGGCGGCGCGGAGCCCGAGGACCACGGCACCGAGGAAGAACACCCGGGGGAGTGCCGAGAACGCGAGGGCGAAGGGCGCGATCGAGTCCCACCCCGCGAGGATGCGCAGGTCCGTCCCGCTCGCAGCCGTCTCGAGCGCCACGTCGTGGAGCACCCCGCCCAGCGGCCAGACCAGCGCGAGCAGCGCACCGGCCGCGCCCGCCACCGTGGCGAGCGTGCCCGACCTGTCGGCCCGGCGCAGGTGCGCGACGACTGCGCCGAGGAAGCCGAGCAGCAGGGTGCCGGCGAGGACGAAGGCGAAGTTGCCGAGGCGGTAGGAGCCCTGGGCGTCGAGCACCCGCTGGCCGCGCGCGAGGGCCGGGTCGCCGGGTGAGCCCGCCTGGGGCAGCACCACGGTGGCCATGACCACCATCACCGCGAGCTGGCACCCCGCGAAGGCCACGCCGAACCAGGTGCTGAGCCGCGTGAGCGGGTGGCGGGTGGGGTCGGCCTCCGGTTCGGTCGGCGCCGGCGCAGGCAGGTGCAGCAGCGCATCGGTCGGCTGGGTCGTGGCGGTCATCGTGGTGTCCTCTCGTCGGTGGGCGGGGCAGGTCTGCGCCCCGCTGGTCGACGGTAGGAATCGCCGCCCGGCCGCCACATCGACCCGGGGTCTGCACCCGGGTCGTCCCGGCGAGCCCTCCCGCGTCATCCCACGGGCTGATGTGCGCGGGTGCCGGTCGTCCCTAGGCTTCGGGCCGTGGGCGCTGTCGAGCGGATCAGGAGCACGAGGCTCGACGCCGCCCTCGCGCTCGCGCTCACGCTCGCAGGGCTCGCCCAGCTGGTCGTCGTGCCGATCGCCGGGCCGGCGACGGGCGTCCTCTACGTGCTGGGGTCGACGCTCCCACTGGCGTGGCGGCGCACCTTCCCGGTCGAGTCGGCGCTGGTGTCCTCGGCCTTCTGGCTCGTGCCGCTGGAGGGCTACCCGGTGCTGGGGTTCGTCGTGGTCGTGCTGCAGTTCTTCGCCCTCGGCGACCGTGGCCGGCCGCGGCTGGCCGTTGGCCTCACCACGGCGTGGGCGGCGACGGCGTCGGCCGTAGGCACCCTGCTGGGGCCGGAGCTGCCGGTCGCGGCGGTCGGTGCCGTGCTGGTCGTGGTGGCGCCGGTGCTCGCGGGCCGGCTGGTCCGCCACCTTCGGGGCCAGAACGAGGCGCTGGCCGCCCTCACGGACCAGCTCCGGGAGGAACGGCTCCGGGCCGAGGAGGCGGCCGTGGGCGCCGAGCGCGCCCGCATCGCGCAGGAGCTGCACGACGTCGTGGGCCACGAGCTCACCCTCATCGCGATCCAGGCGGAGGCGGCCTCGCAGGCCCTCAGGCTGAGGCCGGACCTCGCGGCGGAGCCGGTCGAGACGATCCGCTCCACCGCGCACCGCGCGCTCGCGGAGGTGCGAGGCGTCGTCGACCTGCTGGCCCCTGGGCGCGACGGCCACGCGGTCGGCGGGGTGGTGGAGCTGGCCGGCCGGGCCCGCGCCGCGGGCGTGCCCAACGCCCTCACGGTCACGGGCACGCCCGGCTCCGAGCAGTCGGCGGCCGGGCTGGCCGTCCACCGCGTCGTGCAGGAGTGCCTGACCAACGCCGCCCGGCACGCGCCGGGTGAGCACGTCGCGATCGGGGTCGACTGGGGCCCCACCGAGGTGGCCGTGACCGCCCGGAACGCCCGCCCCGGCCGGGGCCCGGTCCACGACGGCCGCGGGCTCACCGGCATACGCCATCGCGCCGAGCTGCTCGGCGGGACGTATGCCGTGGACGCCACCGACGGGGGCTTCGAGCTGCGCGTGACGCTGCCGGTGGTCCGTGCCCCGGGCAGCGACCGGGTGCCGGCGTGACCCGGGTCCTGCTCGTCGACGACCAGGACCTCGTGCGGACCGGCCTGCGGATGATCCTGGAGCTCGGCGGCGTCGAGGTGGTGGGCGAGGCCGCCGACGGTGCCAGCGCCGTGGAGGCCGTCGCGGCGCTGCAGCCCGACGTCGTCCTCATGGACGTGCGCATGCCCGGGGTCGACGGGGTCGAGGCGACCCGGCGGATCACCGCAGCGGGCGGGGCGAGCCGGGTGCTCGTGCTCACGACGTTCGACCTCGACGAGCACGTCGCCGACGCGCTGCGGGCCGGTGCGGTGGGGTTCCTGCTCAAGGACGTCACCGCCGAGCGACTCGTCGACGCCGTGCGCCGGGCGGCGGCCGGTGAGCCCGTCGTCGCGCCCACCGTCCTGGCCCGCGTCCTGGACCACTACCGCGTCAGCCCACCGGTGCCGGGAGAGCTGGCCGCAGTGCTCGCCTCGCTCAGCGACCGCGAGCGCGAGGTGCTCGCCCTCATCGGGGCGGGCCGCAGCAACGCCGAGATCGCCCAGGAGCTGGTCATCAGCATGGCGACGGTCAAGACGCACGTCCGGCACCTCTTCGCCAAGCTCGACCTGCGCGACCGGGTCCAGGCGGTGGTCCTGGCCCGGGAGGCCGGCCTCCGGGCGCCAGAACGGCGGTGACCGCGGTTCGCGGCCACCGCCGTGGAGGGTCAGCTCGTCCGGCCCCGGCGGCGCGAGCCGAGCAGCCCGACCAGGCCGAGCAGCACGAGCAGGGCGCCGATGGCGACGATCCCGAGCGGGCCGACGTTGCCCCAGTCGACCTGGACGTCGGTCACCTCCTGCCAGATGGCCAGACCCGCGATCGCGAGGCACACGATGCCGAGCAGGACCGGCGGCAGGTGCGGCCCCGAGGGTCGCTGCGGCTCCTCGCGCTCGACGCTCGTCGGGGCGTCCCAGGCAGCCGGCGCCGGCTGTTCGTGGGCGCCCGCCTGCGCGGTGCCGAACACCCGGCTGTCGGCCGAGGGCTGCACCGGGCCGGTCTGGTCCAGCTCGATCTCGCGGGTGGGGTCGCTGCCCGTGGGCTGCGGGTCCTGGGGGTCTCCGGCGCTGCCGGGGATGGGGGTGGTCACGGGAGTCACTCCTTGCCGATGAGGATCTGGCCGAGGCCGACGTGGGCATCGACGACGACGTCGGGGGTGCCGCTGCCGAAGGTCTGGGTGGTGCTGACGTTGCGTCCGTCGCGGACGGAGCTCGAGCTGTTGAAGAGGTCGCTGTCCGAAGGCGATCCGGGGAACACGTCCGGGGTGGGGTCGGTGCGGGAGATGTCGCCCGCGCCGACCTCGCTGCGCACCTCGACGGTCAGGTCCTTCGGGATGCGGATCCGCAGCTCGCCGATGCCGACGCGGGCGTCGACTCGAGCCGGGGTCGAGGGGTCGTTGGCGGCGTCGGTGAGGTCCAGCTCGGCCGAGCCGATGCCCAGGCGGTACCGGGGGTTGGTGTCGGTCGCCGCGGGTCGCCACACCCGGTCGCCGATCCCGCCGCCGAGGTTGAGGTTCGGCACCACCGAGGCGCTCCAGGTGCTGAACGCCAGCACGATGGCGACGAAGGCGGTGAGCCCGGCCCGGTAGCCGGCCAGCCCGAGGCCGACCAGGGCCACGCCGAACACGGCGAGCGAGGCGGCGAGGGCGACGGTCTCGTCGCTGCCGGGCCAGGAGTTGGCGTCGTGCAGCCACAGGGTGAGGCCGTAGACCGCCAGGGCCAGGCCGCCGACGAGCAGGGCGCCGACGAAGCCGGCACTGCGACGGCGCGGGGGGCGGGGAGCCCTGGGCGGCCGCGGCGCGACGGGCGCCGGCGGCACCGGACCCTGCGGCGGCCAGGCCGGGTGGTCGGCGGTGGCCGTGGCCGACGGCGCGGCATACGCCATCGGTTCGGGTCCTGCCGTGGAGCCGGGGGCCGTCGCGGAGGCGGACGGCGTCGCACCCGCGGTGTGCCCGGTGCCGCCCGCGGCGGTCCCGGTGCCGCCCGCGGCGGTCCCGGTGCCGCCCGCGGCGTACCCGGTCCCGCCCGCGGGGGTCGCGGAACCGTGCGCGGGCCTGCCGTCGCGGTGGCGGGCCACGAGCCAGACGACCACGGCCACCGGGATGGCGACCCACCAGAACCAGACGAACCCGTTGTCGTGGCCGATGCCGGGGCCGCCGATGAGGGAGAGCCCGATGACGACGAGCAGGATGATGCCGAGGACGTCGCCCTGGCGGATCGCGCGCTCGGCGACGATCTCCTCGCGGTTGTTGGGGATGAAGGCCCACGCGATGAGGTAGACGGTGATGCCGATGCCGCCCATGAGGACGAGCAGCACGAGGGCCGCGCGGATCACGATGGGGTCGACGCCGAGTCGGGTGGCGATGCCGGAGCAGACGCCGGCCAGCCACTTCTCCTCGCCGTCGCGGCGGAGGTCGATGGACCGGAGCCAGTCGAAGAACCGGTCCAGCCCGGAGGCGGGTGCGGCGGTGGGGCCGGCGGCCGGCCCAGGGGTCTGCGTCATACCGACCATGCTGTCGACCGGGCGCGGGCGCTGCCATGAGGGTCGACCCTGAACCGACCCTGAAGCAGCCCCGGGCGACCCCTGTTCCGCTCGGTTTCGGCTCGCGCGTGCGTCAGGATGAGGACATGCCCACCCCGTACGAGCGACCTGCGACCACGCAGGAGGCGAGGACCGCCGAGCGCCGCGCCGCCCGGCGCGTCTTCAGCCGTCCCGTCGAGGGCAAGGTCATCGCGGGCGTGGCCGCCGGGCTCGCCGACCACCTCGGCTGGCCGGTGTGGTGGGTGCGGGCGGCGTTCGTCCTCACCAGCATCCCGACCGGTGCCGGCCTGGTCGCCTACGTGTTCCTGTGGGCGCTGTCCCCGCAGTCGCGGGACGGCGTGGTTCGTGGCGGCCGGCGCACCATCGACCCCGCAGCCGTCCCGGTCGCGCCCTCGCAGGTCGACCCCGAGGAGGCCCGGGCCGAGGAGGGGGAGCGTGACGCCACCCGTGTCCTGGTCGTCGGTGGCCTCGTCCTGCTGGCCGGCCTCGTCGTCATCGCCCAGAACGCCGGCTTCAACGCCCGCCTGGGCATCCTCGCGCCCCTCCTCGTCGTGGCCGTCGGTGCGGTCATCGCGTGGTCGCAGCTCGACGAGGCGCAGCGGGGCCGGTGGCTCGGGTCGGAGTCGGGCACCCGCCGGTTCAGCACCGCCCGGTTCGTCTTCGGCGGCGTCCTGGCGCTCGCCGGCCTGGTCATCATGGCGACGCGCGGGCGCTCGCTGTCGGCCATGTGGGACATCGGCGCGGCCGTCGTCGCCGTGCTCGCCGGTGTCGCGCTCATCGCGGCGCCGTGGGGCCTGCGGCTCTGGCAGGACCTGCGGCACGAGCAGGCGGAGGCCGCCCGTGCCACCGAGCGCGCGGACATCGCGGCCCACCTGCACGACTCGGTCCTGCAGACGCTCGCGCTGATCCAGCGCAAGGCCGACGACCCCGGCGCGGTCACCCAGCTGGCGCGCGCCCAGGAGCGCGAGCTGCGTTCGTGGCTGTATGCCGGGCCCTCCGACTCCGAGGCGACGCTGGCTGCCGCGGTGGCCGAGGCCGCGCACGAGGTCGAGGACCTCCACGGCACCCCGATCGACGTGGTGTCCACCGGCGACCGGCCCCTCGACGACGGCGGGCGGGCGCTCGCGCGGGCCGTCCGCGAGGCCCTGCTCAACGCCGTGCGCCACGGCGAGCCCCCGGTGTCCCTCTACCTCGAGGTGGGGCCGGCGGGGGTGGAGGCGTTCGTCCGCGACCACGGTCCCGGTTTCGAGCTCGACGACGTCCCGGACGACCGGCTCGGCGTCCGCGGCTCGATCCTCGGCAGGATGGAGCGGCACGGCGGGACCGCGCGGGTCCGCCGGCTCGAGCAGGGCACCGAGGTGAGCTTCACGCTGCCGCCCGTGGCAGCAGACGTCCCGGAGGAGAGCAATGAACACGCCTGAGACCCGAGTGCCGGTCGTCCTCGTCGACGACCACCGGATGTTCCGGTCGGGGGTGCGGGCCGAGATCGGCGAGACCGTCGACATCGTCGGCGAGGCGCCCGACGTCGACACGGCGGTCGCCGTGATCCGCGAGACGCGGCCGGCGGTCGTGCTGCTCGACGTGCACCTGCCCGGGGGCAACGGCAACGGCGGGGTCGACGTCCTCCACGGCTGTCGCGGCCTCGAGACGGCCGGCGGCCAGCCGGTGCGGTTCCTCGCCCTGTCCGTCTCCGACGCCGCCGAGGACGTCATCGCCGTGATCCGCGCGGGTGCCCGCGGCTACGTCACCAAGACCATCAACGCGACCGACCTCACCCGCGCGATCCGCCGGGTCGCCGACGGGGACGCGGTGTTCTCGCCCCGGCTGGCGGGGTTCGTCCTCGACGCGTTCGGCGCCGCAGCAGGCGAGATCGCGGAGGTCGACGAGGAGCTGGACCGGCTCAGCGCGCGCGAGCGCGAGGTGATGCGGCTGATCGCCCGCGGCTACCAGTACAAGGAGGTCGCCAAGGAGCTCTTCATCTCGGTGAAGACGGTGGAGACCCACGTCTCCTCGGTGCTGCGCAAGCTCCAGCTCTCCTCGCGGCACGAGCTCACCGCCTGGGCCATGGGTCGCCGCCTGCTCTGAGGCGCATCCTCGCGTCGGGCGGGTCCGTCCCGCCGAGCACTCTCCTCGCGCTGAGCCGCGTCGGCGCGCCCAGGCCGCCCGGTTAGGGTGGCGCCATGAGCTTCGTCTACAACCTCCTCGTCGTGCTCCACCTGCTCGGCATGGCCGCCCTCGTCGGCGGCTGGGCGGCGTTCGCGTGGAGGGGTCACGACACCGTGGAGCTCATGGCCTGGGGTGCCCGGGCCCAGCTCGTCACCGGCCTGCTGCTCGTCGGCCTGGCCGAGTCCGTGTCCTCGCTCGGTGAGGACCTCAACCACGCCAAGATCGGGGTCAAGCTCGTCGTGGCGATCGCGGCCCTGGCCTGCATCGAGATCGCCCGCGCCCGTGGCCGTCGGGGCGGACAGTCGACCCGCGGCCTCGTCATGGCCGCCGGTGGCCTCGGCGTCCTCAACGTGCTCGTCGCCGCGCTCTGGAGCTGACCCGCACGACCGCCTGCTGAGGGCATCGCCGCAGCGCGTCCCCAGGACGCACCGGCGCCTCACCGCTCGGGCGTGACCTCGTCGGTGGCGCCGGCCGTCCCCGCGCCCCGCGCGCTCGGGCCGCCGCGCCCGGTGCTGCGCGGGTCGGCATACCCGCCCTCGGGCGGCACCATCTCGGCGCGCACGCCGAGGAGCCGCACCGGGCGCTCGTCCTCGAGGGCGGTGAAGAGCTCGAGCGCCGTCGTGGCGATGACCTCCGGGTCGAAGGTAGGGGTGGTGAGCTTGCGGATGCGGTTCGTCGTGAAAAACGGCGCGAACCGCACCTTGAGGCCGACCCGCTGGCACGGACGCCCCTCGGCCCGGATGTCCTCGACGACCTGGGCGGCGAGGGCGGAGATCGCGTCCGCGACCTCCTGCGGCGAGGCGAGGTTCGTCTGGTAGGTCATCTCGCGGCCGTGCGCCCGGGCGACCCACGGGGTGTCGTCGACCCGCGCGGAGGAGACCCCGCGCCCGAGGCGGCCGTAGTGCGGCCCCATGGCCGGTCCGAACTCGGCGACGAGGACGGCCTCATCGGCGTCGGCGAGCTCCTGCACCGTCCGGTAGCCGTGGCTCGCCAACCGGGCGGCGATGCGCGTGCCCACGCCCCACAGGGCGGTCGTGGGCCGCTCTCCCATGACCTCGAACCAGTTGTCCCGGGTGAGCTGGTAGACGCCCTGCGGCTTGCCGAAGTCGGTCGCGATCTTCGCGCGGACCTTGGTGTCGCCGATCCCGACCGAGCAGTGCAGCCCGGTCGCCTCGAGCACGGCGGCACGGATCGACTCCGCGCACGCCACCGGGTCCGCGGTCGTCACGCCCAGGAACGCCTCGTCCCAGCCGAGCACCTCGACAACGGCGCCCGGCACCGCCCGCAGCGTCTCCATCACCCGCGCCGACGCCTCCTCGTAGACCGGGGCGTCGACGGGGAGGAACACCGCGTCGGGGCACTTGCGCACCGCCGTCTTGAGCGGCATCCCCGACCGCACGCCGAACGCGCGCGCCTCGTACGACGCGGTCGACACCACGGCCCGCTCGGTCGGGTCGCCCCGGCCGCCCACGACCACGGGCAGCCCGGCGAGCTCGGGGTGCCGCAGCACCTCGACCGCCGCGAGGAACTGGTCGAGGTCGACGTGCAGCACCCACGGCCGGGCCGTGGGCGAGGTGGTCACGCTGCCCATCCTGCCCTGCACCACCGACGCGCGCGGCTGGTGCAGGGCGCCCGCACGCCGGTCCCGCGCGTCGACGCCGGTCCCGCGCGTCGACGACCGTCAGGGGACGAGCAGCAGCTTGCCGGTCGTGCGCCGGCCCTCGAGGTCGTCGTACGCCTCCTTGGCGTCGTCGAAGGAGTACCGGCCGCCGATCTCGAGCTCGAGCGCGCCGGAGGCCAGGTCTCCGAGGACGGAGGTGCCGCGCTCCAGCAGCTCCTCGCGCGTCGCGATGTAGTGGCCGAGCGTCGGCCGGGTCAGGAAGAGCGAGCCGCCGGAGTTGAGCCGCTGGATGTCGAACGGCGGCACCTGTCCGCTCGCCCCGCCGAAGAGCACCATCATCCCGCGGGGCCGCAGCGAGGCCAGCGAGGCGTCGAACGTCGACTTGCCGACGCCGTCGTAGACGACGTCGACTCCCTTGTCCCCGTTGGCCTTCCGCACCTCGGCGGCGAGGTCGGACGACTGCGTGTAGTCGATCGTGGCGGCCGCGCCGAGCCGCCGCGCGATCTCGAGCTTGTCCGCCGAGCCGGCTGTCGCGATGACGCGGCCGCCCCTGGCCGTGATCATCTGCACGAGCAGCTGTCCCACCCCGCCGGCGGCGGCGTGGACCAGCGCGCTCGTGCCCTCGTGCACGGCATACGTGCTCGTGACGAGGTAGTGCGCGGTCATGCCCTGGAGCATGGCCGCGGCGGCCACGTCGAGGCCGAGACCCTCGGGCACCGGCACCAGGGAGTCCACGGCGCGGTTCGCCACCGTGGCAGCCGCCCCGAGGCCCTGCCCCCACGCGACCCGGTCGCCCACGGCGACCTCGGTCACGCCGTCGCCGATCCCGGTCACGGTGCCGGCGCCCTCGGAGCAGGCGACGAACGGCGTCTGCAGCGGGTAGACGCCCTGGCGCTGGTAGACGTCGATGAAGTTGACGCCGACCGCGGCCACCTCGACCTGCACCTCGCCGGGACCGGGCGGCGGCACCTCGACCTCCCGCACCTCCAGGACGGAGGAGTCGCCGGTGCGGGGGACGAGGAGCGCGCGGGCCGTGGTCATGGGAGCGACCCTAGGCGAGCGACTTCTGGTAGGCGACCAGGGCCTTGACCGGGGGCTTGCGGGCGAACGCCTGGGCCAGCTGGTCGGGGCTGACGAACCACACGTGGGTCATCGCGCCGGACTCGCGCTCGGTCGTGCCGGCCGGGCAGGAACCGTTCTCCGGCTTGACCTTGGGCTTGCCGCCGCCGACGCAGAACGTGTGCGTGTGCCACCGCAGGTACGGCTGGTAGAGCGCCGGCGGGGTCTGCTTCTCGGCCGTGAACATGACGCCGACGAGCTCGAACTTCCCCTGGGCCGTGCGGGCGTAGACGAGCGTCTCCGGCTTGGTCGGGTCGAGGATGCGGCCGTCCGTGCGGTTGGCCTTGTTGGGCACGTGGATCGCCATGACCCGGCCGTCCTTGGGCGCGCGCCCGGCGGCCTCGAGCTTCGCCAGCTTCCGCTCGTAGGCGGCCTGGACGTCGAAGCCCGCCTTCGTCGCGACGGCCGGGTCGCGGTATGCCGCCGTCGCGGCGATGGTGCGCTGCAGCAGGTCCCGTGCGGCCGCGGTCTGCGCGGCGGTGGCCTTCGAGGTGTCCGGCAGGTTGGGGACGTCGTGGTGGTGGCCGGAGCCACCGGCGGTGCCGGCACCGGAGCCGGCGTCCGCCGCGTGGTCGTGGCCGGCGGTCGCGGAGGCCGCGAGGTCGGTGTGGTCGTGCGTCGGGGACGCGAGGGCCGTCCCGCCGGCGAGGACGACTAGAGCCGCCACGCCGGCCGTGATGCCCGCAGCCCGGCGGGGCGCCGGGCCGGCGAGGCGCGGCTGCCGCTCGGTCGCGGTGGCGACGACCGCGAGTGCCGCGGCCAGCACCTCGAGCACCCCACAGACGACGTCGGCCGCACCGACCCGCTCGGCAACGCCGGCCCCCGGGCCGAACGGCAGCCCGCTCGTGCGGGACACCACCCAGAGCAGGACCAGCGCCACCGAGCCGGCGGCCCCCGCCAGGAGGATCGTGCGCGTCGCCGGGCGCGACCAGACCCACAGGGCCCACCCGATCTGCGCAGCGGCGACGACGAGGAAGAACAGTCCCGCGGCCCACCACTCCGAGAAGTGCTGGCCGGCGACACCGACGTGGACGAGGGCCGCACCGGCAGTGAGCAGGGCGGCGCACCGGACGAGGAGCGTGCGCGTTGTCATGCCGGCAACGGTGCCCCTGCCGTGTGCGGGGAGTGTGACGGGAATGTTCGGGGAGTGTTCGGGTTCGGGCGCGAAGCCCTCTCGATCGCCGCCGACCGCCGCGTCGGCCTTGCCGCGGCACCGGCGCGTCCGCCAGCGTTGCGCCATGGGACCCCGCCGATGACCGCGACCAGGGTGCTGCTCGTCGAGGACGAGCCGGCCATCGCCGAGGTCGCCCGGCTCTACCTCGAGCGCGACGGGCACGACGTCGTCCTCGTCGGCGACGGCGTCGCGGCCCTCGACCGCCTCGCCGCCGGCGGCGTCGACGTCGTGCTGCTCGACATCGGGCTGCCGGGGCCCGTGGACGGCATCGAGGTCTGCCGCCGACTCCGGGCGGCCGACGACTGGACGCCGGTCGTCTTCGTCACCGCCCGTGACGACGAGGTGGACCGGATCCTCGGCCTCGAGCTGGGGGCCGACGACTACGTCACGAAGCCGTACTCGCCCCGGGAGCTCGCCGCGCGCGTCCGCTCGCTCGTCCGCCGCCAGCAGCGGGCCCGCGACGCCGCAGCGGCCCCGGCGCCGCGCCTCGCGGTCGGCGCCGTCGTGCTCGAGCCGGACACCCGGCGGGCGACCGTCGACGGGTCACCTGTGGCGCTCACCACCACCGAGTTCGACCTGCTGGCCCACCTCATGGCCCGGCCCGGACGGGTCTACACGCGAGCCGAGCTGCTGTCCGCGGTGTGGGGCTACCCGGCGGACGACGGCTCGCGCACGGTCGACGTCCACGTGGCGCAGCTGCGCTCGAAGCTGGGCGGGGCCAGCCCCATCCGGACGGTCCGGGGCGTCGGCTACGGCGTGGAGCGCCCGTGAGGCGGCCGGGGGAGCTCGAGCGCCGCACCGTGGTGGCGATGGCGGCCGTCGCCACGGTCGCCGTCGTCGTGGCCGCCCTCGTCTCGCTCGGGCTCGTCCGGTCCGCCGACCAGTCCCAGGCCCGGAAGGCGTTGCACAGCAAGGCCGACCTCGTCGCGGCCATCCTCGACGCGAGCCGCCCCGCCGACATCGGCCCGTCCCTGCGCGTGGTCCGGCGCCAGGACACCCCCGTCGCCTGGCTCACCACGACCGGACGACTGGTCGGCGACCCGCTGGCCCGGACGGCATACACCCGGCTGCCTCAGGGGGAGCGGGACCAGGAGGTCTCGCGCACCCTGCGCGTCGACGGTCGCCAGGTGCTCGTCGAGGTCCGCCCCCTGGCCTCGGGTCAGGTCGTGGTGCTCGCGCAGCGCACCGACCTCGCGATCGGGCAGACGCTGCGGCTCTTCGACCGGGTGCTCCTCGCCCTCGTCATCGGTCTGGTGGTCGCGGTCGGGGTGGCGGTGCCGTTCGCGCGGCGCCTGGCCGCGCCGTTGCGCCGGACGGCGGCCGCGGCCCACCGGCTGGCGTCGGGCGAGCGATCGGTGCGGGTCATGCCCGAGGGGCCGGCGGAGCTGGCGGAGGTCGGCGCCTCGCTCAACGCCCTCGCCGAGGCGCTCGAGCACAGCGAGCGCAGGCAGCGGCAGTTCCTGATGTCCGTCTCGCACGAGCTGCGCACGCCGCTGACCGCGATCCGCGGGTTCGGCGAGGCGCTCGCCGACGGGGTCGCCACGGGGCCGGCGGTGCCCGCGGCCGGCGCGACGATCGTCGCCGAGTCCTCACGGCTGGAGCGGCTGGTCTCCGACCTGCTCGACCTCGCCCGGGTCGGCGCGGACGACTTCCGGTACGACCTCGGGCCGTTCGACCTCGGGACCCTCGTGGACGCCGCCGGGCAGGTGTGGGGGCGGCGGTGCCAGGCCGAGGGCCTGACCTTCGGCCTGGAGCGCGCGCCCGGCGCCGTGGACGTGGTGGCAGACCCGGCCCGCGTGCGGCAGGTCGTCGACGGGCTGGCCGAGAACGCGCTCCGCGTCACGCCCGCGGGGCGGCCGCTCGTGCTGGCGCTGCGGGTCGAGGGGGCCGAGGCGGTGCTGGAGGTGCGTGACGGTGGCCCGGGACTCACCGAGGAGGACCGGGCGGTCGCCTTCGAGCGGTCGGCCCTGCACGACCGGTACCGGGGCGTGCGGCCCGTCGGGACGGGGCTGGGCCTGGCGCTCGTGCACGAGCTGGTGACCGGGATGGGCGGACGGGTCGAGGCGGACGTCGCGCCCGAGGGCGGGTCCTGCTTCCGGGTCCGGCTGCCGCTCGTCGGCGGCCAGGCGCCCGCCCCCGCCGCCTGAAGGGGTTGCCCGGTCTCAGCCGGCGGTGTCGATCCAGTAGCGGCGCTTGCCCTGGAGCTCGCCCTCGAGCACCCCGCCGCACGACTCGATGACACGGGCCGAGGCGGTGTTGTCGAGGTCGCAGGTCACGAGCAGCCGTGCGATGCCGCGCCGGGCGGCCAGGGGGACGACCTGCCGCAGGGCGTCGCTCGCGAACCCGCGCCGCCTGGCGGAGGGCCGGACGCCGTAGCCGACGTGGCCGCCGACGGTCGCGAGCAGCGGGTGGGTGATGTTGTGCCGCAACGAGATCGCGCCGACGAAGCGGTCGGCCTCGTCGGGGTCCTCGAGCCACCAGTGCGTGGCCGTGGTCCAGCCTGGCGGCCGCAGGCTTCCCGGGTGCTCGTCCCCGGTGCGGTTGTCCACCAGGCGCCGGAACTCGTCCGGGTCCTCGAGTCCCTCGCGGGTGAACCGCAGGCCGGGGAAGTCGCCCTCCGGCGGCCAGTCGAGGATCCCGTCGTACTGGTGCTGCCCGGCCGCCCGGAACTCGTCCGCCGCCTCGAGGAAGGAGCGGTGGAACCGGACGTGCGGGGTGGCGAGCAGGACCACCCGGGCACTATCGCAGTCGGGCGATCGCGGCGTCGAGCATGGCCTCGGTGAGCTTGCCGGTGAAGGTGTTCTGCTGGCTCACGTGGTAGCAGCCGACCAGTCGGACCTCCCGTCCGTCGGGCAGCCCGAGCAGGGTCTCGGCGCCGTGGCCGAAGCGTGGCTTGGGGCGTGGCACCGTCCACCCGAGCCGGCGGGCCGCGCCGAGGGTGGCGTCCCAGCCGATCGACCCCAGCGCCATCATCGTGCGCAGCCGCGGTGCCGCCAGCTGCAGGTCGCGGTCCAGCCACGGCGCGCACGTCGCCTTCTCGGTCGTCGTGGGCTTGTTCGCCGGCGGGGCGCAGCGCACCGTCGCCACGATCCGTATGCCATGGAGCTCGAGCCCGTCGCCGGCGGCCACCGAGGTGGGTTGGGTGGCGTACCCGGCGCGGTGCAGCGCGGCATACAGCCAGTCGCCGGAGCGGTCGCCGGTGAACATGCGCCCGGTGCGGTTGGTGCCGTTGGCGGCGGGGGCCAGGCCGACGATCATCCGCTCGGCCTCCGGGTCGCCGAAGCCCGGACCGGGCCGGCCCCAGTACGGCTGGTCGGCGAACGAGGCGCGCCGGCCCGCGGTGGCGACGCCCTCGCGCCAATGGACGAGGCGCGGGCAGGCGCGGCAGACCGAGACCCGCGCGTCGAGCTCCCCGACGGTGGTCGCCTCGTTCGCGAGGCGGACCACGTCGGCCGGTCCGTTCGCGACGGGGGTGGCGGCGGTGGCCGGGTCGCCGGGCCAGCCCGTGCCGGGCGGGACGGGGGAGGGGAACAGGTCGCCGGTCAGAGGGTGCGGCTCCAGCGGCCCGGGTGCGTCCTGCTGTGTCTCGGCCACCCGGCCACGGTAGACGGGGCGCCGGCATGGCGCCCGCCTGTCGCACCGGCGTGGGCCGTGACACCCTTCCGGGATGGCGAACAGGAGCCGGGTGCGCGCGGGGCTGTCGGCTGCCGCCGACCGGGCGTGGCCGGGGCGGCCGACGCGCTGGCGGGACGTGCCCGCACGGCTGCGGCCGACCGGGTCCTGGGTGCTGCGGCTGACCTCTGCGGCCGTCGTCGCGTGGCTCATCGCCCGCCAGGTGACGGGAATCTCCGTCGACCTCACCGCACCCCTGACGGCCCTGCTCGTCGTCCAGGCGTCGGCGTTCTCGACGCTGCGCATGAGCCTGCTGCGGGTCGGCGCCGTCCTGACCGGGGTGCTCGTCGCGGTGGGGTTCTCCTCCCTCGCCGGGCTGTCGTGGTGGAGCCTCGCTGCGGTCATCGCCGCGTCCCTGTTCCTCGCCAGGGTCTTCCGGCTCGGCGAGCAGGCGCTCGAGGTGCCCATCAGCGCGATGCTCATCCTCGCGGTCGGGTCGCCCGACGTCGCCGCCGAGGCCCGGGTCGCCCTCACCCTCGTGGGAGCCGCCGTCGGCGTGCTGTTCAACCTCGTGCTGCCGTCGGCGGTGCCCACCGGCCGGGCCGGGGTGGCGGTGCTGCGCGTCGCGTACGCCACGGCTGACTGCCTCGACGGCGCATCGAGGTCCATGGCGACCGAGCGCCTGCGCCGGGCGGAGGTCGAGCGCTGGGCCGACGAGACCCGGGGGGTCGCCTCGCAGGTGGCGGAGGCTTCCACGATCGTCACGCAGGTCAAGGAGGGGCGACGGTTCAACCCGAGGGCCCTGACGACGGCCGACGTGGAGCCGGGGCTCCGGGAGGGCCTGGACCGGCTGGAGGCGACCGTGCTGGCGATCCGGGCGCTGTTCACCGTGATCCTCGCCGAGCTCCCGCCGGACGAGGACGAGCGGGCGGAGGAGCACGCGGACGACGCGTTCGACGAGGACGCGCGGCTGGCCTTCTCCGTGGTCCTCGCGGACATCGGCGACTGCCTGCGCGCCTACGGGCGCCTCGTCCACGCCGAGGCGGGCGGGGCCGAGGAGCGGGCGGAGGAGGCGCTCGCGGAGAGCCTGGAGATCCTGCGCGAGACGCGGGCGATCCTCACCGAGCTGCTCACCAGCCGGCCCGAGGGGCGCCTCGAGCTGTGGCTGCTGCGCGGCTCCGTGCTCGCGGCCGTCGAGCAGGTGCTCGTCCAGCTCGACCTCGAGCGCCGGGCCCGGCTGCGGGCCGCGTGGCAGCGCCCGGCCCCGATCGCCGTGGTCGCCCCGCTCGTGCGCGAGGCCCTGCCCCGGGCGCGGGTCCGCCGCACCGGTGGGTGGGCCGACGCGCCCGATGCCGTCTCCGCACCCACCGGCCGCGACCACCCCCGCTGAGCCGCGTCGCCGCGCTCGCGGCGTTCGTGGGTGTCGTCCTCGGCACGTAGGCTTGAGGGGACATGAGCACGCTGTTCGACGACCTCTTTCCTTCAGACAAGCAGGGCCCTGCCGACACGCAGGGTCCCTCCGGCGACTCCGGCGGGCGCCCGAGCGCGGCGACCGCGCGCGCCACCGCCGTCGACGAGCGGGGTGTGCCCACATGGGCGCAGGCTGCGGCCGAGGGGCGGCCCGGCGGCATACCCGGTGGGCCCGGTGACGGGCACCAGCACGGGACCGACCCGGAGGCGCTGCTCGAGGGGCTCAACCCGCAGCAACGCGCAGCGGTCCTGCACGAGGGCAGTCCGCTGCTCATCGTCGCCGGCGCGGGGTCGGGCAAGACCCGGGTGCTCACGAACCGCATCGCCTACCTGCTCGCCGCCCGTGGGGTGCAACCCGGCCAGGTCCTGGCGATCACCTTCACCAACAAGGCCGCCGCCGAGATGCGCGAGCGCGTGGCCGCCCTCGTCGGGCCCCGGGCCAAGGCCATGTGGGTCATGACGTTCCACAGCGCGTGCGTGCGGATCCTGCGCCGGGAGGCGGGCAAGGTCGGGCTCAAGTCGACCTTCTCCATCTACGACGCGGCCGACAGCCAGCGGCTCATGGCCCTCGTCCTGCGCGACCTCGACCTCGACCCCAAGCGCTACCCGCCGCGCTCGTTCAGCCACCAGGTCAGCAACCTCAAGAACGAGCTCGTCGACGAGGAGACGTTCGCCTCGCAGGTCACCGAGGGCACGCACCAGGAGCGGATGCTCGCCGAGGCCTACACCGAGTACCAGCGCCGGCTGCGGGCCGCGAACGCGCTCGACTTCGACGACCTCATCATGACGACGGTCAACATCCTGCAGGCCTTCCCCGACGTCGCCGAGCACTACCGCCGCCGGTTCCGCCACGTGCTCGTCGACGAGTACCAGGACACCAACCACGCGCAGTACCAGCTCGTCCGCGAGCTCGTCGGCGGCTACGGCTCCGCCCCGGGCAACACCGACGGCCCCGTCGTCGAGCCGGCCGAGCTCGTCGTCGTCGGTGACGCGGACCAGTCGATCTACGCCTTCCGCGGCGCCACGATCCGCAACATCATCGAGTTCGAGGACGACTACCCCGACGCCCGGACGATCCTGCTCGAGCAGAACTACCGGTCCACGCAGACGATCCTCCAGGCCGCCAACTCGGTCATCGCCCGCAACCCCGAGCGGCGCAAGAAGAACCTGTGGACCGACAGCGGCGACGGCGACCTCATCGTCGGCTACGTCGCCGACAACGAGCACGACGAGGCCGCCTTCGTCGCCAAGACCATCGACGAGCTGTCCGATAGGGCCGGGGTCAAGCCCAAGGACGTCGCGGTGTTCTACCGCACCAACGCCCAGTCCCGTGCCCTTGAGGAGGTCTTCGTCCGCGTCGGCCTGCCGTACAAGGTCGTCGGCGGCACGCGGTTCTACGAGCGCCGCGAGGTCAAGGACGCACTGGCATACCTGCGCGTGCTCTCCAACCCCGCAGACACGGTGAACCTCCGTCGCATCCTCAACGTCCCCAAGCGCGGCATCGGCGACCGGGCTGAGGCGTGCATCGCCGCGCTCGCCGAGCGCGAGCGGATCCCGTTCGTGGCCGCGCTCGGCCGGCCCGAGGACGCCCCCGGCATCGCGACCCGCTCGGTCACGGCGATCAAGGGCTTCACGGCCCTGTTCGAGGGCCTCGGCGAGGTGCACGCCGACGACGAGCGCGGCGTCGCCGACCTGCTCGAGGCCGTGCTCGACCGGTCGGGCTACCTCGCCGAGCTGCGCGCGTCGCACGACCCGCAGGACGAGACCCGCATCGAGAACCTCGCCGAGCTAGTCGCCGTCGCGCAGGAGTTCGACGAGACCCGGGCCGAGACGGGTGAGGTCGCCAGCCTCGAGGACTTCCTCGAGCAGGTGTCGCTGGTCGCCGACGCCGACGAGATCCCGGACAACGAGGAGGCGGCCGACCAGGGCGTCGTCACGCTGATGACGCTGCACACGGCCAAGGGGCTGGAGTTCCCCGTCGTCTTCCTCACCGGGCTCGAGGACGGCACGTTCCCGCACCTGCGGGCGCTGGGCGACCCCAAGGAGCTCGAGGAGGAGCGCCGGCTCGCGTACGTCGGCATCACCCGGGCCCGCGAGCGGCTGCACCTGTCGCGGGCCGCGGTGCGCTCGGCGTGGGGTGCGCCGCAGTACAACCCGCCGAGCCGGTTCCTCGACGAGATCCCCATGCACCTGCTCGACTGGCAGCGGGCGGAGGCGGCGACGTCGACCCGCCGGCCCTCGACGCCCGCGGTGGCGACCCTGGCGTCGCGTCCCGGTGTCCGGTCGCCCGGCAACCGGCCGCTCATCGCCCTGCACGCCGGCGACAAGGTCACCCACGACTCGTACGGCCTCGGCACGGTCGTCAAGACCGAGGGCGAGGGCGACAAGACCCAGGCCCACGTCGACTTCGGTGGCGACACCGGCGTCAAGCGCTTCCTGCTGCGGTACGCCCCCCTCGAGAAGCTCTGACCCGAGCCCCTGCCGGCTTTCCCGACCTCGGGCCATCCGACCGCGGTCCTGGGACGGGTATGCCGGGTCCAGTGGCCCGGAGTGGCGGCTTGGCTCCGACTTCGGGCCATCTGACCGCGGTCCTGGGACGGGTATGCCGGGTCCAGTGGCCCGGAGTGCAGCCGAGCGGGCCGCAGCACGACGAAGCCCCGCGACCGTCGAGTCGCGGGGCTTCGTTCGCAGCAGGGGAGCGGCGGCTACTGCAGGCCGTGCGCGTGCAGCCAGGGGGCCGGGTCGATGGCCGCGCCGCCGTTGGGGTGGATCTCCAGGTGCAGGTGGGGCCCGGTCGAGTGGCCGGTGTTGCCCGACAGGGCGACGACCTCGCCCGGGTCGACCTTGTCGCCTACCGAGACGCTGATCGAGCTGAGGTGGGCGTACACCGAGAGGGTCCCGTCCCAGTACGTGATCTCGACCTTGTTGCCGTAGCCGCTCTCCCAGCCGGCGAAGGTGACCGTGCCGGTGGACATCGAGTGGACCGGGGTGCCGACGGGGGTGGCGAAGTCGTTGCCCTCGTGCATCTTCCCCCAGCGCCAGCCGAAGCCCGAGGTGAAGGCGGCCCCGGCGATGGCGGGCACCCACTTCTCGCGGGCCTTGCGGGCGGCCTCGGCCTTGCGCACCGCCGCGGCGGCCGCCTGCTTCTTGGCGAGGCTGCGGCGCTCGGCGTCCCGGGCGATGCGCGCCGCCTCGGTGACCCGGTTGGCGGCCGCGGAGGCCTGCACCTCACGCTGCTGCTCGGACTCGACCCGGTCGAACTCGGCCGCCGCGGCGTTGGCCGCCTTGGCCTTGGCCGCCGACCCGGAGAGGTCGAAGACGGTGGGCGCGGACTCGGCGACGGTGGCGCCACTGGCGGTGACCACGAGGGCGGCAGCGGCTGCGCTCGGGAGCAGGAAGCCGCTCTTCAGTCCGACAGGGATGCGGGCACCACGCCGGGGCGCGCGATGGCGACCCGGGGCGCGGTGACGACCCTCGTAGGAGGAAGAACTCACGAAGTAGATGACCTGACGTGCGGGGGGACACGGGAGTCACCGAGGTTAGCGTGACCGGTTCGTTACCCAAAATCGACTCGGCGAAAACCGTCCGTTTCGTCCCGGTATTTTTTCCCGTCAGGACGCGTTCGGGTGCAGTTCCGTGACGCCGGGGGTGACCGTGTGGCCCTCGGCGTCGAGGTGGGCCAGCGTCGAGGAGATGCCGTGCACCACGCTGCCCAGGATCGGCAGCGACATGTGCCCGACCCCGTGGAGGGGGATGTTGCGGGCCGCCAGGTCGGGGTGGTCGAGGGCGCCGTGGCGCTGCGGGAAGACCATCTGGTCCAGGTCCGACCAGTAGACGACGAAGCGCGTCCGGCAGCCCTCGACGGGCTGGTCGAGCTCGCGCATCAGGCCGCTGCCGGGGCGCAGCTGCCGGGTGAGCGAGCTGTGCCAGCCGTATGCCGTGTACGTGCCCTGGTGCGGCGTGCCCAGGGTGACGAGGGTGTGGACACGCTCGTCGCCGCCGAGGCGGGTGACGTAGTAGCGCGCGATGAGCCCGCCCATGGAGTGGCCGACGACGTGGATCCGCTCGTAGCCGGTCTCGGCCACGAGGGCCTCGACCTCCTCGGCGAGGCGGGCCGCGGCGGTGCGCACGTCGGTCGTGAAGGGCGAGTAGTTCATGCTCGTCACGCGGCCGAACCCGCGGCGGCGCAGCCCGAGCCGGAGCAGCGTGAAGATCGACCGGTTGTCGACCATGCCGTGCACGAGCAGGATCGGCGTCCCGGCGGCCTCGACGTCGGAGATGACCAGCCCGCGCTGCACGGGTGGGAGGTGTTCCACGCGGTACCCGAGCTGGCTCTCGCGCCCGTGCCGGCCGAGGACCCCCCAGGGGTAGAGCGCCATGTGGGTGGTGAGCCACGCCGCCTCCACGGCGGCGCCGACCAGACCGGTGGGGGTCGCCAGCGCCTTCGCGGCCCCGCCGACGATGTCGCCCGCGGCCTCGGTGGCGGAGACTGCCCGGCGAGCCGCCCGCACGAGGGCGGGTGCGGGGCGCGCAGCGGAACCCGACGTGGCCCGCGGCTCTGCGGGACGTCGACGCGGGCGGGAGGCGCTCTGCGACATGACCTCCTGAACCTAGACGGTGTCCGCGCATCCTGCAGGCCGGACGCGCCCGGACCGGCCCGTCTTCACGATCTGGGTTGACGTGGGGCACCTCACGCCGTGTCGGGGAGGGCCGCCGGGAGTGGCTAGTCTGCGCACATGAGTGACTCCCCCCTGCGCGTCGTCGTGGCCAAGCCCGGGCTCGACGGACACGACCGTGGCGCCAAGGTCGTCGCCCGCGCACTTCGCGACGCGGGCATGGAGGTCGTCTACACCGGCCTGCACCAGACCCCCGAGCAGATCGTCGAGGCGGCGATCCAGGAGGACGCCGACGCGGTGGGCCTCTCGGTGCTCTCCGGGGCCCACATGACCCTGTTCGCGAAGGTCATGGAGCTGCTGCGCGAGCGCGACGCATCGGACATCGTGGTGTTCGGCGGCGGGATCATCCCCGAGGGCGACATCCCCGAGCTCGAGAAGATCGGTGTCGCCAAGGTCTTCACGCCGGGAGCCACGACGACCGAGATCGTCGAGTGGGTCCGCGGGAACGTCACCCCCCTCTGACCCCGGGCACGACGACTCTGACCCCGGGCACGAAGAAGGGGCCGGGCGTCCGCCCCGGCCCCTCCCGTGCCGCGCCGTGGAGGCGCGGTCTGCTGCGGGTTACCGCAGCCATCCGTACCGGCGAACCAGGGACGTGCGGGCCCAGCGCTGCCCGAAGCCCCACTCGTCACCGGCGAGGACGAGCGCCAGTGCGATCACGGTGACCGCACCGATGACGTGGTCGTCGATCACAGGGTTGTTGGCCAGCGGGAACGATGCCGCCCACATGAAGGCGTAGAGCAGCGCGCCGGTCGCTGCGGCGATGCGCATCCCGATGCCGAAGGTCAGGGCGAACCCGATCCCGGCCAGGCCGATCATGAACAGCCAGTCCACCCAGGCCGACCCGGCCATGCCGGTGAAGAACCCGTGGAACCAGTTGCCCGGGTCGACGGACTTCAGGAAGCCCGTCGTAGGGCTGCCGCCGTGGATCCACGCGGCCGGTCCGAACCGGTCCACCGCTCCGGTGGTCTGGCTGGTGCCGGTCGCCCAGCCGAGGGCGAGCAGCTTGTCGAAGAAGGCCCACAGGAAGGTGAGCCCGAAGGCGACGCGCAGCACCGCGAGCATCCTGCGGGCTGCCACATGGGTCACCACGTCGTGTTCGACGAGGACATCGAGCTTGGGGTGGCGCTGGACGGTTGTCATGGTGGTTTTCCTCCTCGGTGGGCCGATGGCCCGGTTGTCTGCACCTCCATGCTTCAACCGGTCCACCGGCCCCACGAGGGCCCTAGGTCCTGTGCGCCAACACCTTTGGTGTGACCCGGGCCACCCCCGGGCGGTGGGTCAGCCGACCGTCGGGACGGACAGCGTTGCCGGCTCCGTCGGCGAGGCGTGCACCGTCACCGGCTGCACGGCATACGCGTTCTTGTATGCCGCGTCGGTGCTGGCCAGGACGAGGCGCAGCCGGTGCCCGGCGTCGACGCGGTGGACGATCGCCGGAAGCTCGATGTGCACGGGCTGGGTGACGTCGGCGACGCGGACCGGGCTGATCAGCTTGTGCACCAACACCTGCGTGCCGTCGGGCGCCACGTCGTAGAGCTTGGCGAAGACCTGGAGCTGGCCGCTGGGGCCGATGGCCTGCGTCCCCGCCACGACCGGCGAGTCGAACCGGACGTCGAGCGTCGGGGAGCCCACGACGGTCACCGGGGTCGCCAGCGGGGAGGTCGTCCAGGCGCCGAAGGTGCCCGGGGTGTCGTACGGAGTCGTGAGGCCGGACGGCAGCGAGACCTGCCCCTCGAGCCCGGACACCTCGGTGTACGACGCGGGCGCGCCGCCACCGGGGTTGGACCACGAGGTGGTGCCGGGCAGGATCGCCGACTTGGAGGGCACGAGCTCGTCGCTGGAGGAGAGGTACCAGGACCGGCGCGTCCCGACCGGGTAGCTCGGCGCCGACGCGTAGGCGGGTGCGGCGCTCCCGGTGTAGGAGACCCAGTCGCGGAAGTACGCGAAGCCCGGACCGGTCGAGACGGTGCTGTCCTTGAGGTAGTGGTCGAACCAGTTCTTGATGCGCAGGCCGAGGTAGGTGTCCTCGATGTGCTGGCCGCTGAGGTCGAGCTCGCCCGGGGCCGCGCCGCTGTTGCCGTTCGCACCGCCGGAGTGGCCCCACGACTGCCAGGCCATCGTCACCGGCACGCCGCGCGAGCGAAGCTGGCGGTAGGTCGCGACCGCCTCCTGCAGGTCGAACAGCGTGTCGTTCTCGCCCTGGATGAGGAACGTCGGGACGTTCACCTTGTCGGCGTAGTGGCCCACGGAGACGCGGTCGGTGAGCCGGTAGGTGTCGCTCGTCGGGTAGCCGAGGGTGTCGAGGGTCGCCTTGGCCTGGCAGGCCTCGAGGACGAAGTTGGGGCAGCCGACGTCGCGGGTCGGGTCGACCGTCGCGCCCTGGACGCCGTCGGCGATGCCCACCCCGAAGAACAGGTTGGTCCAGCCGAGCTTCTCCGTGCCCGGGGCCGAGTTCGCGTAGGTCACGCCCCTGGTGAAGCTCGTGTTGTTGGGCGCGAGGGAGTACCGGAGGTCGTTCCAGGTGATGAGCGGGACGAGGGTGTCGACGCGGGGATCCGTTGCGGCAGTGGCGAACTGGATCTGGCCGCCGTACGAGCCGCCGATCATCCCGATGCGCGGGTCGTGGGTTGCCGCGTCGTCGAGCTTCGTGAAGTCCACGGTCAGCGACCCGGGCCCGGTCGTGGTGCCACCCACCTGCGCCGAGTCGTATGCTGCGCTGCCGCCACCACCGAGGAAGGTCACCAGCGCGCTCGCTGCCTTGCCGTCGACGCCCGGGTCGTCGAGCGAGATCTTGCACCCGCTGTCGGGGAAGCCGAGCCCGGTGTACGACAGCACTGCGTAGCCGCGCTCGGCGAAGGCCCGGCCCAGCCCGGCCTGGTCGGTCTTGCTCCCGCCGAACCCGTTCGTCGTCAGGATGGCCGGGACGCGGGCCGACGGGCCGGAGGAGTGCGGGCGGTACAGGTCGGCGTCGATGGTGCAGGTCTGGGGCTGTCCGAGGTCGTCGTTCCCGGCCGGGACGGTGAAGTGCAGGCCGGTGTAGACGTCCACGCCGTCCAGGGTGGTGGCGGTGGTGGCCGCGGCGGCGACGGTCGCGCTCGTCGCGATCATCCCGGCGCCTGCCAGGACGACCGCGGCCAGGGCCGACGTGGTTCGGGTGCTGCTGTGGTGCCTGGGGGAGTGGCGCGTCATCGGGCCTCCACGGTTCGGGGGCGGGCCCGCTGGCGCCGCCGGTGTGCTGACAACGAGGTCGCCGGGGAGCGGGTTACGCGCCCACATGCTGGTCGGACGGTCCGCATGCCGGGAAGCTGACCGTTCGGTCGGGTGTCGGGATGGACTTCGCTTGGCGAAAGCCGGGGGAAATCCGGGTCCGTTTTCGGTGTCGCAGAGGGGTTTCCACGCTTTTGGCAAAGTCTTCGCCAGATTCGTTGACCGGCGCTCGGGACGCGGGGTTGGGTCGGCACGGCGCCCGAGCCAGCGACCAATCCCCGTGTCGCGCCGGAGGGACCGCGGCGTCACCCCATGCAGCGCAGGAGCACACACCTGCGCCCGCTCAGAGAAGAGGAACCCGTGATCCGACTGTCCACCGGCGCCGCCCTCGGCGTCGCAGTCGCGGCGGCAGTGGCGACCCCACTGTCCGCAGCAGCAGCCGCACCGCAGTCCGCCACCCCGGCCCCCTCCGCCAGCTCGGCCGCAGCCGACCGTGACCACGACGCCCTGGGCCTGTCGAAGGACCAGACGCTGGTGCCCCGGTCCGTCGTCACCGACCGCGACGGCACCCAGCACGTCCGCTACGACCGCACCTTCAAGGGCCTGCGCGTGCTCGGGGGCGACCTCGTGCTCGACAAGACCTCGAGCGGTGCCCTGCGCACGGTGCGCTGGAACGCCAGCGGCAAGGTCGCCGTCTCCTCCACGACCCCGTCCGTCACCGAGTCGGCAGCCGAGGCCTCGGGCTCGCGCCGGGCCGGCTACGCGGCGCGGAGCAACGACGGCGAGCTCGTCGTCTGGGCGGGCAGCGGCTCCCCGCGCCTCGCCTGGGACGTCGTCACCGAGGGCGTCCGCGCCGACCAGACGCCGAGCCGGCTGCACACGGTCGTCGACGCCCGGACCGGAGCCGTCATCACCTCGTGGGACGAGATCGAGAACGGCAGCGGCAACTCGATGTACTCCGGCACGGTCACCCTCAACACGACGCTGTCCGGCAGCTCCTACCTGCTCAAGGACTCGGTGGGGAACTACACGACCGACCTGAACGGGGCCACGAGCGGCACCGGCACCCAGTTCACCGACGCCGACGACGTGTGGGGCAACGGGTCCACGTCCTCGCGCCAGACCGCGGCCGTCGATGCCGAGTACGGCGCCGAGAAGACCTTCGCCTACTACAAGAACGTGCTGGGCCGGAACGGGATCTGGAACAACGGCACCGGCGCCCGCAGCCGCGTCCACTACGGCAACGCGTACAACAACGCGTTCTGGGACGGCACCCAGATGACCTACGGCGACGGTGCGAACAACGCCAAGCCGCTGACCGCGATCGACGTGGCGGCCCACGAGATGAGCCACGGCGTCACCGAGAACACGGCGGGCCTCAACTACAGCGGCGACGCCGGCGGCCTCAACGAGGCGACCTCGGACATCTTCGGCACCGCCGTGGAGTGGTACGCCAACTCCTCCGCCGACCCGGGCGACTACCTCATCGGCGAGAAGATCGACATCAACGGCAACGGCACCCCGCTGCGGTACATGGACAAGCCCTCGAAGGACGGCGCGTCCAAGGACTGCTGGTCCTCCTCGCTCGGCGGACTGGACCCCCACTACTCCTCGGGCCCGCTGAACCACTGGTTCTACCTGGCCTCCGAGGGCTCGGGCGCCAAGACCATCAACGGTGTCTCGTACAACAGCCCCACCTGTGACGGCTCGACCGTCACCGGCGCCGGCCGCAGCAACATCGAGAAGGTCTGGTACCGCACGCTGTCGACCAAGCTGACCTCGAGCAGCACGTACCTCAACGCCCGTGAGGGCGCCATCACCTCGGCGATCGAGCTCTTTGGTGCCAGCAGCGCCACCTGCGCCGCGGTCGAGAAGGCGTTCACCGCCATCGCCGTCCCGGCCGGCAGCGCGAGCTGCAGCGGCGGCACCACCACGCCGCCGAGCGGGAACCTGCTGCAGAACCCGGGCTTCGAGTCCGGCGCCACGATCTGGACCGGCACCTCCGGCCCGATCACCAACAACACTGGGCGTCCGGCCCGCACCGGCTCCTGGAAGATGTGGCTCGGCGGCAACGGCACCACCGCCACCGAGACCGAGCAGCAGAGCGTCTCGATCCCCTCGACCGTGACCAGCGCGACCCTGTCGTTCTACCTGCGCACGGACACCGCGGAGTCGGGCACCACGGCATACGACACGATGAAGGTGCAGGTCGTCGACGGCTCGACCACGACGACGCTGGCCACGTACTCCAACGTCGGCACCAACGCGACGTACACGCTGAAGTCCTTCAACCTCACCGCCTGGAAGGGCAAGACGGTGGCGGTGAAGTTCCTGATGAACGAGGACTCGTCTCTCCAGACGTCCTTCGTCGTTGACGACACGTCGGTCGCCACCAGCTGACGCGTCACCCCTGAACCGGTGGGGGCGGCCCCGGGCGTCCTCCGGGCCCGGGTCCGCTCCCACCGCACCAGCGCCGCCGCAGGCGCGCCCATCTCATGGAGGAGATCGCAGTGAACCGTCTCACCACCGGTGCCGTCGCAGGCATCGCAGTCCTCGCCGCAGGAGTTCCGCTCTCCTCGGCGTCCGCGGCCCCCGCCGCAGCAGTCCGGCCCGTCCCCGGCGTGGCCGCCGAGCAGTCCCGTGTCGCCGACGCGGCCCGCTCGCTGGGCCTCGGCCCGGGGCAGGCCCTCGTCGTCCGCTCCACCGTCACCGACCCGGACGGCACCGTGCACGTCCGGTACGACCGCACCTTCCAGGGCCTGCGCGTCGTCGGCGGCGACCTCGTGGTCGAGCGCTCCGCCGCCGGCGCCACCCGGTCCGTGCGCTGGAACGCGGCGAAGTCCGTCGCGGTCGCCTCGACATCCCCGAAGCTGAGTGCGGCCCAGGCGTCCTCGCGCGCCGGCGGGGCGACGCGCTCCGACCTCGTCGTGTATGCCGCGGAGTCCGGCGGGCGCCTGGCCTGGGACACCGTGCGTGAGGGCGTCAAGGCCGACCAGACCCCGAGCCGCCTGCACACCGTCGTGGACGCCACGACCGGGGCGACGCTCGACTCCTGGGACGAGATCACGCCCGGCACCGGCAGCTCGATGTACTCGGGCACCGTCTCGCTCGGCACGACCCTGTCGGGCGGCAGCTACCTGCTCAAGGACTCGGTGGGCAACTACACGACCGACCTCAACGGGGCGACCACCGGCACCGGGACGCAGTTCACCGACGCCGACGACGCGTGGGGCAACGGCTCGGTCTCGTCGCGCCAGACCGCCGCGGTCGACGCGCACTACGGTGCCGAGAAGACGTTCGACTACTACAAGAACGTGCTGGGCCGCAACGGGATCTGGGACGACGGCACCGGCGCCCGCAGCCGGGTCCACTACGGCAACGCGTACGTGAACGCGTTCTGGGACGGCACCCAGATGACCTACGGCGACGGGGCCAACAACGCCAAGCCGCTGACCGCGATCGACGTCGCCGGCCACGAGATGAGCCACGGCGTCACCGAGAACACCGCCGGGCTGGTGTACCGCGGTGACGCGGGCGGCCTCAACGAGGCCACGTCGGACATCTTCGGCACCGCGGTCGAGTGGTACGCCAACTCCTCCGCCGACCCGGGCGACTACCTCATCGGCGAGAAGATCGACATCAACGGCAACGGCACGCCGCTGCGCTACATGGACAGGCCGAGCAAGGACGGCCGCTCGCAGGACTGCTGGTCCTCCAGCACCAGCCGGCTCGACCCGCACTACTCCTCGGGCCCGCTGAACCACTGGTTCTTCATGGCCTCCGAGGGGTCGGGCGCCAGGACCGTCAACGGTGTCGCCTACAACAGCCCGACCTGTGGCGGCGCCCCCGCGGTCACGGGCGCGGGCCGCGCGGCCATCGAGAAGGTCTGGTACCGCACCCTGTCGACCAAGCTGACCTCGCGCAGCGACTACAAGGCGGCCCGCGAGGGTGCGATCGCCTCGGCCAAGGAGCTGTACGGCGCCGGCTCGCCGACCTGCGTGGCGGTCAAGAGCGCGTTCGACGCCATCGCCGTCCCGGCGGGGTCGCAGACCTGCTGACCTCCGCCTGACCCGCCTCACCCCCGTGGTGCGCCGCCGGCCCTCGTGCCGGCGGCGCACCGTCGTGTCAGCGCGCCGCTGCCCTCCCAGCGTGCGGACACGACCTATCCTGAGGACATGAGGCGCGGTGCCCGCCGGGCGGTCCCGGCAGCGCTGGCGCTGGCCGTCGTCGCCGGTGCGGCAGCGTGCTCCGGCAGCTGCTCGGGGCCCTCGTGCGGGCGGCCGACGACACCGCCGACCACCACGACCACCACCACGACCACGCCGGCCGGCCCCGTCCCCCTGACCGGTGGCCCCGTCCTGGCCGTGAAGATCGACAACACCTCCGCGGCCCGGCCGCGGATCGGGCTCGACAAGGCCGACGTCGTCTACGTCGAGCCGGTCGAGGGTGGGCTCACCCGCCTGCTCGCGGTCTTCAGCCGGCACCAGGCGCGGGAGGTCGGGCCGGTGCGCAGCGGCCGCGAGACCGACGTCACGCTGCTCGCGAACTGGGGCAAGGTCGCCTTCGCGTACTCCGGCTCGTCGTCCTACACCGCCAGGATCCTGGCGCGGGGTGCCCAGGTGAACCTCAGCAACGACCAGTCCGGCCGCGGCTACCGGCGCGACCGCTCCCGGCCTGCCCCGTACAACCTCATCGGCGACCCCAAGGCCCTCCTGGCCCGGGCCGGCGGCAGCGTGCGGCCGGGCGACATCGGCTTCCGGTACGGGCCGCCGATCGCGGGCGGGTCTGCGGCGACCTCGGTCACCGCCACCTGGCCGGCCGCGACGGTCTCGCTGCGCTGGAACGCCAAGCGGGGGCAGTACCTCGTGGTGACGGACGGTCGCCCCGACGTGAGCCCCTCGGGCACGCAGTACGGCGCAGCCACCGTGGTGGTGCAGTACGTGACGAGCAAGCCGTCGGGCAACCGCGACGTCAACGGCCGCCCGACCCCGGTGGAACAGCTCGTGGGCACCGGCAAGGCCCTCGTCCTGCGCGGCGGCCGGGCCTGGCAGGCGACCTGGTCGAGGGCGAGCGCGACGTCGCCCACGACGTTCACCGCGGGCGGCCAGGTGGTCACGTTCGCCCCGCAGGGCCCGGTGTGGGTGCTGCTCGAGCCCACCGGGCGCACCGCCACCGTGCGCTGAGCAGGTGCCGGTCGACTCCGTGGAGGCCGTGCGCGGCGCGTCAGCGGTGAGATTGGTCCCACTCCCCGCACCCCCGGGCGCCGCCCTCCGCGCACGGGACTAGTCTCGGGCGCGAACCACACCCTTCCCCAGACGAGGACGTCAGACGTGGATCTGTTCGAGTACCAGGCCCGAGACATGTTCGAGGCGCACGGTGTGCCCGTGCTCGCCGGCAAGACCGCCACCACCCCCGCCGAGGCCCGCGCGGCCGCGGAGGAGATCGGCCCGAAGTCCGGCGGCGTGACCGTCGTCAAGGCCCAGGTGAAGACCGGCGGCCGCGGCAAGGCCGGCGGCGTCAAGGTCGCCAAGACCGCCGACGAGGCCGAGCAGCACGCGCAGGCCATCCTCGGCATGGACATCAAGGGCCACACCGTCGGCACCGTGATGATCGCCCAGGGCGCGCGCATCGCCGAGGAGTACTACTTCTCGATCCTGCTCGACCGCGCCAACCGCTCCTACCTCGCGATGTGCAGCAAGGAGGGCGGCATGGAGATCGAGCAGTTGGCGGTCGAGCGGCCCGAGGCCCTCGCGCGCATCGAGGTCGACCCCAACACCGGCGTCGACGAGGCCAAGGCCCGCGAGATCGTCGAGGCCGCCGGCTTCGACGCCGAGACCGGCGCCAAGATCGTGCCCGTCCTGCAGCGGCTCTGGGAGGTCTACCGCGACGAGGACGCGACGCTGGTCGAGGTCAACCCGCTGGTCAAGACCGAGGACGGCGACATCATCGCCCTCGACGGCAAGGTGACCCTCGACGGCAACGCCGACTTCCGTCACCCGGACCACGCGGACCTGGAGGACAAGGCCGCGGCCGACCCGCTCGAGGCCGCCGCCAAGGAGAAGGACCTCAACTACGTCAAGCTCGACGGCTCCGTCGGCATCATCGGCAACGGCGCCGGGCTGGTCATGTCCACGCTCGACGTCGTCGCCTACGCCGGTGAGGAGTTCCCGGGCTCGCCCAAGCCGGCCAACTTCCTCGACATCGGCGGCGGCGCCTCGGCCGAGGTCATGGCCAACGGCCTGCACATCATCCTCGGCGACGAGCAGGTGAAGTCGGTGTTCGTGAACGTGTTCGGCGGCATCACCGCCTGCGACGCCGTCGCCAACGGCATCGTCGGCGCCCTGAACGCGCTCGGCGACGAGGCCACCAAGCCGCTCGTCGTGCGCCTGGACGGCAACAACGTCGAGGAGGGCCGCCGGATCCTCGCCGAGGCGAACCACCCGCTGGTGACCATCGAAGCGACCATGGACGGCGCGGCCCGCAAGGCCGCCGAGCTGGCCTCGCAGGCCAACTGAGCAAGGGACAGAAGCGAAATGGCAATCTTTCTCGACGAGAACTCCAAGGTCATCGTCCAGGGCATGACCGGCTCCGAGGGCATGAAGCACACCCAGCGCATGCTCAGGTCCGGCACCGCGATCGTCGGTGGCGTGAACCCCCGCAAGGCCGGCACGACGGTCGACTTCGAGGACGGCGTGACCGTCCCCGTCTTCGGCACCGTCGCCGAGGCGATGAAGGAGACCGGGGCGAACGTGTCAGTCATCTTCGTCCCGCCGGCCTTCGCGAAGTCGGCCGTGGTCGAGGCGATCGACGCCGAGATGCCGCTGGCCGTCGTCATCACCGAGGGCATCGCGGTCAAGGACACCGCCGAGTTCTACGCCTACTCGCGTGCGAAGGGCACGACCCGCATCGTCGGCCCGAACTGCCCCGGCCTCATCAGCCCCGGCAAGTCCAACGCCGGCATCATCCCGGCCGACATCGCCGGCGCGGGCCGCATCGGCCTGGTCTCCAAGTCGGGGACCCTGACCTACCAGATGATGTACGAGCTCAAGGAGCTCGGCTTCTCCTCCGCGGTCGGCATCGGCGGCGACCCGGTCATCGGCACCACCCACATCGACTGCCTCGAGGCGTTCGAGAAGGACCCGGAGACCGACGCCATCGTCATGATCGGCGAGATCGGTGGCGACGCCGAGGAGCGGGCCGCGGCATACATCAAGGAGCACGTGACCAAGCCGGTCGTCGGCTACGTCGCGGGCTTCACCGCCCCCGAGGGCAAGACCATGGGCCACGCCGGGGCGATCGTGTCCGGCTCGTCCGGCACCGCCGCCGCCAAGAAGGAGGCCCTCGAGGCCGCCGGCGTCAAGGTCGGCAAGACGCCGTCCGAGACCGCCGAGCTCATGCGCGAGATCATGCAGGGCCTGCAGAAGTAGGTCCTGCCGCACCGCAGTTCGCGAGGCCGTCACCCTGGTGGGTGGCGGCCTCGCGTCGTCGCGGCGTATGCCGGGTGCCTACTTCTGCCGGGCCAGGTTGAGCAGGCGGTCGAGCTCGGCGAAACCCTGCTTCGGGTCGGCCATCTTCGTGATGACGACGGTCGACACGGCTCCGGGCGTCTTCTGGGCGGTGACGCCGACCCACTCCGACAGGGTGGCCGTCCCGTCCGTGAAGACGGTGTCGAGCCGCCAGGTGCCCGCGGTGGGTCCGGGCGTCGACCTGATCTTCGCGTTGGGCACCGCGCACCCGCGGCCGAAGAGCTTCTTCGCCTCCGCCAGCCGCGCGTCGACGTAGGCCTGCTGGGTGTCCGAGCCGGTGGAGTCGTCGAGCTGGACCCGCTGCCGACCGATGTAGCCGGTGCTGCTCGTGCCCACCCGCACCGAGACGATCCCGACCCGGCCGCCGATCGCGGCCTGCTGCTGGTCGGTCTCGCACGAGGCCACCGTGGTCGAGCCCTCGAGGGCGCCGGGGCCGGCGTTCGTCGCAGCCCCGCCGGTGAGGGCGGTGGAGCTCCACTGCGACGCGGCGACGAACAGCGCCGACGAGGGGACCGGGGCGGGGCCGACGACCTGCATGTTCTCGTCCAGGGCCTTGGGGCCGCTGGTGTCCGGCGTGGACGTGGCCGTCTTCGTCGTGCCCGAGCCGTAGCGGGCGAGCCGCTGCTCGGCGATGTCGGCGAGCTTGACCACCTGGGCGCGGGTGAAGCCGGACTTCGGGCGGTCGTTCTGGTTCAGCTGGATGACCGCCACGTCGTGCGGGCCTGCTGCGACGACCCACCAGCCGGACCCGGCGTCACCCGCCGTGTACGAGAACAGCCGGGGGAAGGCACCGGACGACTGCGGCGTGACCGTGTAGCCCGGGGCGAGCTGGCAGCCGGCGAGGTCCGAGGCGATGTTCTCGGCAGCCGTCTGCGGGTCCTGGCCCGTCCCGATGCGGAACCGCGTCGCACCGCCCTGGAACTCCGGGGCCCGGGTGACCTCCTCCTGCTGCACCTTGGTGCCCGGCTCGGAGGACAGGCACTCGATGGGCCCGAACGGCTTCACCGGGGTGAGTCGCACGGTCCCGGTGAGCCCGAGCGAGGAGGTCCACTCGGTCAGCTGGGGCAGCGCCCCCGGCTGGGCCAGGCTGTCGGTCGCGGTGGTCGTGGTCGACGGGGGAGCTGTCGTCGACGCCGTCCGCCCGCTCGAGGCCGGCGTGACCGGGGTGCGCGAGGAGGCCGGCCCCCACGCGGCATACCCGACGGTGCCGGCGACGACCACGGCAGCCGCGGCCGCGGCGCTCAGCGCGAGAAACCGGTGGCGCCGACGCGCCCGCCCCCTCGCCCTGACGAAGCGGACGTCGGGCAGCGGCAGCGACTCGACGTCGGTGCGCAGGGTCGCCATGGCGCGGCGCACCAGGGCGTCGTCCGCCGCGGTCCACTCGTCGTGCTCAGCCATGGTCGGTCTCCTCGTGCTTCAGGGCCTGCGCGAGCAGTGCGCGGCCCCGGTGCAGGCGGGCCTTGACGGTGCCTGCGGGGGTGTTGGTCTCGTGGGCGATCTGGTCGATCGACAGGTCGCCGATGTAGTGCATGGCCACGGCCTCGCGCACTGGGTCGGGCAGCTCGCGCATCGCGGCCACGACGGCGACCCGGTCCTCGTTCGGTGGCCCGGTCGTTTCATGGGCGCCGTGCCGCTCGTACGCGCGGTCCTGGCTGGTGCGCTTGCGCCAGGCCGAGATCGCGATGCGCCGGGCGACCGTGCGGACCCAGGCGAGCGGGTCGTCGTGGTTCCGCACGGTCGACCACTGCTGCCAGGCGCGGGCGTACGCCTCCTGGGTGCTGTCCTGCGCGACGGTCAGGTCCCCGGTGAACCCGTAGACGAGGTGCACGACGCGCCGCGAGGTGTCGCGGTAGAACGCGTCGAACTCGTCCTCGTCCGAGCGCGGTCCCATCGACACCTCCCGGGCGTTGCCTCCTCGGGTCCCCAGGGCCATCACACCGCAGCAGACGCGCCTCGGCACGCGCGGGTTGCGGCGCGTTCGGACATTTCTTGCCGGCCCTCGGCGTTGCTCGGCGGATCGGCGCCGCGGGTCGGCGACCATGGAGCGGTCATGACTGTGATGGAGCTGCTGCGCGGGGGAACGACGACCGACCGGGGGAGTGTCGACCCGGCCGGGCTGCGGCGGGCGGCGCTCGCCGGTGCCGGAGCCGCCGCCGTCAGCGCCTGTGTGTTCGTCCTGCCCGCCCTGCTCGTCTGGGTGGCCGCGTCGCAGTCGACCGTGCCGTGGACCTCGGCCCTCGGCACCGGGGCGAGCCTGTGGCTGCTCGGCGGGGGTGCGCACCTGCGCGTCGGCGCGGCCACCGTCACCGTGGTGCCCCTGCTGTTCCTGCTGCTGGCGGTCCTGGGGGCGACGTGGTCGGCGGGGCGCGCGACGTTCGACTCCGCGCAGGACCGCGAACCGCGCCCGCTGCGCGGCCTCGTCCATCGGCGCCTGGTCGCCGAGCTCGGGGCGTGGACCGGCGGGTATGCCGTGTGCGCGGCCCTGTGGTGGCTCGCGGCGGCGCTGGCCGGTCCGACGCCCGTGGCGTGGACGGTGGCCCTGCCCGTGCTCGTGATCCCGGTCCTCGCGGCTGTGCTGACCCTGGTGCGGCACGTGCGGCGGCGGCCGGAGCTGCTCGGCGAGGCGATGCGTCGGCCCGGTTGGCTGCCCGCTGCTGTCCCGAGGGGGCTGCGTGCCGGGCTCGAGGGCGCGGCGGTGCTGGTCGCGAGCGGGATCGTGGTCTGCGTCGTGATGGTCGTCCTCCACTTCGACCGGGTGGCCCACCTGCAGTCGGAGCTGTCGCCCGGCGTCATCGGGGGCGCGGTCCTCGTGCTCGCGCAGCTCGCCGTGCTGCCCAACCTCGCGCTCTGGGCGGTGTCGTTCCTCGCCGGGACGGGCTTCTCGGCCGTGGAGGGGGCATCGGCGACCTGGACCGGGAGCCGGACCTCGATCCTGCCGATGGTCCCCGTGCTCGGTGCCCTGCCGGAGCCCGGCGCCTTCCCCGGCGCGCTGCCGTTGCTCGTGCTGGTGCCGGTGAGCGTCGGCGCCCTCGTGGGCTGGCGGGCGCTGCGCGCCGTCTCGCGGCTGTCGAGCCAGCGGACCAAGCTGGGCGTCGTGGCCGTCGCGGTGGTCGTCACGGCGGCCGCCGTCGGCCTGCTCGACGTGCTCGGCGGCTCGTCGCTGGGCGCGGCCCGGCTGGCCCGGATCGGCGCGCCGGCCGGCTCAATGACCTTGGCGCTGCTCGTCGAGGTCGCCCTGGGGTCCCTCGTCGCCCTCGGCTGGGACCGCTGGAAGCTCCGCCGCTGAGGCGAGCGGCGGGTGCCCCGCCGGTGAGGCGACCATCGGGTGCTCCGCCGACGGGGTGACGGGCGCAAGCCCCGCCGATGAGGCGACCGACACCACTGCCGGGGGCGTCGCCACCGAGCACGAGGGCACGGCGTGCGGCCGCCGGTGGGGACGCGGGCGTCGGCGCTCGCTCAACAGCGCGGCGGCGGAGGCTCCGAGCACGAGCAGGACCACCGCGCAGAGCAGGACGGTTCGGAACCCTTCCGCGAACCGCACAGGGTCGTCGTAGACCTCGCCGGTCAGCCCCGCGAGGGCCGGCACTGCGGCCACGGCGAGCAGCCCCCCGGTCCGGGCGACCGCGTTGTTGACCCCACTGGCGAGCCCCGCGTGCTCCGCCGGCGCGGACGACAGTGCCGTCGCGGTGAGCGGCGCGACCAGCACGGCGAGCCCCAGCCCGAAGACGACCACGCCGGGCAGGACCGTCGTCAGGTAGTCCGCGTCGGGCCCGATCCGCAGCATGAGGAGCAGCCCGAGCGCGCAGACGAGGGGCCCCGTGGTCAGCTGCAGCCGCGGGCCGATCCTGTCTGCGAGAGCCCCCGACCGGGCCGACAGCGCGAGCATGAGCCCGGTCACCGGCAGCAGGGAGACCCCGGCGGCGATGGGGCCGTAGCCCGAGACGACCTGCAGCTGGAGCACGAGGACGAGGAAGACCAGCGACAGGGCGCCGTACACGATGAAGGTCACCAGGTTCGTGGCGCTGAAGGCCCGCGAGGAGAAGATCGAGAACGGCAGCATCGGCGCGTCCGACCGTCGCTCGACGACCACGAACGCGGCGGCCGCGACCAGGGCCACGGCCGCGCTGACGGCGACCAGGGCCGGGCTGCCTCCGCCCCCGACGGCGATCAGGGCGTAGCTCGCGGCGGCGAGGGCCACGGCGCCCAGGACCGCGCCGGGCACGTCGAGGTGGCCTCCTGCCGTGCTGTCACGCGACTCCGGCACGTGCCGCAGCGTCGCCGCCACCACGACCGCGGCCACGGGGAGGTTGACGAAGAAGACCCAGTGCCACGACACCGCGTCGACCAGCCATCCGCCGAGGAACGGGCCCGCAGCGGTCGCCACCCCGCCGAGGCCCGACCACAGCCCGATGGCGCGGGCCCGGTCGGCGGGGGCGATCGTGGACTGCAGGATGGCGAGGCTGCCGGGGGTGAGCAGGGCGCCGCCGATGCCCTGGAGCGCCCGGCCGGCGGTCAGCAACGGCGCCGACCCGGCGGCGCCGCACAGCAGGGAGGCCGCCGCGAACCACACGACCCCCACGAGGAAGATGCGTCGCCTGCCGAACCGGTCGCCGAGCGAGCCGCCGACGAGGATGCACGCCGCCAGCGTCAGCGCGTATGCCGTGACGACCCACTGGAGCGACGCGAAGGAGGCCCCGAGCGAGCGGCCGATCGCGGGGAGCGCGATGTTCACGACGGTGGCGTCGATACCGACCACGCCGGAGCCCAGCACGGTGGCCGCCACGATCCACCGGCCCTGCGCGGTGTCGAGCGGCACCGCCGGCTCGGCGTCGATGGTCCCCGCCGTCGACGACACCCCGGTCATGACCCCCGAGCCTACGTCGCCTCCGTCCTGTCCACGACCGCGATCCGGACCGAGTTGGGGAGCTGCGCGGTCCCCAACTCGGCTGGCGTGCGAGGCCGTGCGGGCCGTGTGAGGTTGGGGGCATGACGCGATTCGGGTACACCCTCATGACCGAGCAGTCCGGACCCCGTGAGCTGGTCGGGTACGCCACCGGAGCCGAGGAGGCCGGGTTCGACTTCGCGGTGAGCAGCGACCACTACTCGCCGTGGCTGACCGAGCAGGGGCATGCCCCCTACGCCTGGACGGTGCTCGGCGCCGTGGCGCAGGCGACCGAGCGGCTCGAGCTCATGACCTACGTGACCTGCCCGACCACGCGGTACCACCCGGCCGTCGTCGCACAGAAGGCCGCCACGCTCCAGCTGCTGTCCGAGGGGCGCTTCACCCTCGGCCTCGGCAGCGGCGAGAACCTCAACGAGCACGTCGTCGGCGAGGGGTGGCCCTCCGTCGGCGTCCGGCAAGACATGCTCGAGGAGGCCATCCACATCATCCGCGAGCTGCACACCGGCAAGCTCGTGACGTGGGAGGGCGAGTACTTCCGGGTCGACTCGGCCCGCGTCTGGGACTGCCCCGACGGCGGCGTCCCGATCGGCGTGGCCGTGTCGGGGGAGAAGTCGTACGAGCGGTTCGGGCCGCTGGCCGACCACGTGATCGCCGTGCAGCCGGAGAAGGAGCTCATCGAGGGCTTCCTCGCCTCGCGTCCCGACTCGGCGTCGAAGCCGCGGGCCATCGGCCAGATCCCGATCTCGTGGGACCCCGACCGCGACACGGCCGTCAAGCGCGCGCACGAGCAGTTCCGCTGGTTCGGCGGTGGCTGGTCGGTCAACGCTGACCTGCCGACGCCCGCCGGGTTCGCCGGGGCGTCGCAGTTCGTCCGGCCCGAGGACGTCGCCGACTCGATCCCGTGCGGCCCGGACCTCGACGGCATCGTCGAGGCGGTGAGCGCTTACTGGGAGGCCGGCTTCACCGACATCGCCGTGGTGCAGGTCGGCGACGAGGGCCAGCAGCGCTTCCTCGACGAGGCGGCCGAGCCGCTACTGGCGAAGCTGCGGGACGCGGCTCCCTCCAGCTGATCGACGTGCTGCGCCGCCTGTCGCCGGACCGGGGTGACGGGCGGTCAGGCCTGCAGCCGGTCCAGGACGCCGGTCTGGGCGAGCAGGGCGAACCGGTCCGGCACGCCCCAGTGCTCGACGATGCGGCCGTCGACCACGCGCACCACGTCGATCACCGTGATCTCGACGGGGCGGCCGCTCGGCGGCCCGAAGAACGGGTCGGTGGCCGTCCCGCGTCCGGTGACACGCGCCCACAGGGTGTCGCCGGACTGCACGGCGTCCTCGATCGTGAAGGCGATGTCCGGCATGGCCGCGTGCACCTGCGCCATCGCCTCCCGGAGGTGGTCGAGCGCCTCGGCGCCCCTGCCGGCCATGCCGAACTGGTGCTCGACGAGGTCGGGGGAGCAGAGCTCGTCCACCACGGCCCCGTCACCGGTGGCGAACCCCTCGTCGAAGATGCGCCGGAGGACCATCACGGCGGCCGGGTCCGGCGCCGTGGCCGTGGCTGTGCTGGGGGAGGCGGGAGCGGGGCTCGGCCGCGTGCTCGTCGTGTCCGTCGTCGTGGTGGTCATGGCAGGTCCTCCAGAGGTCGGTCATGCAGTGGTGATGTATTGAGTGCAGTGATGCTGCATTGAATGCACTGCTACTGTCCTCTTCGTGGTCGAGGAGGTCAAGAGGTCGTCGTCCCTGCGCGAGGAGCAGGCACTCGCGACACGGCGCCGCATCGCGGAAGCTGCCCGCCGGCTCTTCGCCGGGCAGGGGTACTCCACGACGTCGCTTGCCGAGGTGGCTCGTGAGGCCGGGGTCGCCCCTCGGACCGTCTACACGGTCTTCGGGACCAAGCGCGAGATCCTCTCGGCGATCTGCGAGGCGTGGCTCGAGGACGCCCGGGCCCGCGAGCGGGCGCAGGAGGTGCTGGCGCTCGCGGAGCCTGTCGACCGCGTCCGTGGTGCGGCTGGTTGGCTCGCCGCCCTGTATGCCGCGGGCTTCGACGTAGTGCAGGTGCTCGACTCCGCGGTCGACGAGGACGGCCCGACGCGCAGGCTCCTGCGTGCCAAGCTCGCGGGGCGCAACCGGGTCATGGACACGATGGTCGCCTCGGTGCAGGACCGCCTGGGAGTCCCGCTGCCCGAGGCGCAGGCACTGTTCCGGGCCATGGCGGCGCCCGGCGTCTACCAGTCGCTGGTCGTGGAGGCGGGCTGGTCACCCGACCGCTTCGGCTCGTGGCTGGGCGACCTGCTCGTCCGCGAGCTGGTCGCCGCCTGACCGTCCGGCGCCCGGACGCGACGGCCAGAGGCCCGTCGCGGGTCGGTATCGTTCCTCCCCGTGACGACGCCCGAGCGCAGCACCGCTGAGCCGACCGGCATCGTCGTCCTCGTGTCCGGGTCGGGCACCAACCTCCAGGCGCTCATCGACGCCGCCGCCGACCCGGCATACGGCGTCCGTATCCTCGCGGTCGGCGCGGACCGGGCGGGCATCGCCGGCCTGCACCGGGCCGGTGCGGCGGGGATCCCGACGTTCGTGTGCCGCGTCCAGGACCACGAGGACCGGGCGGCGTGGGACGCCGAGCTCGCGCGCCGGATCGGCGACCACGACCCGGCGTTCGTGGTGTCGGCCGGCTTCATGAAGCTCCTGGGCCCGCAGGTCCTCTCCCGCTGGGTCGTCCTCAACACCCACCCGGCGCTGCTGCCGCTGTACCCGGGCGCGCACGCCGTGCGCGACGCGCTGGCCGCCGGTGCCACCGAGACCGGCTGCACCGTGCACGTCGTCGACTCGGGCGTCGACACCGGGCCGGTGCTGGCGCAGGCGACCGTGCCCGTGCTGGAGGGGGACACCGAGGACGCGCTGCACGAGCGCATCAAGGCTGTCGAGCACCCGCTGCTCGTCGAGTACGTGGGCCGCGCGGCCCGCGAGGGAATCACCGTCACCGATGGGAAGGCCAGCATTCCGTGAGCACCGTGAGCACCCCCGGGCCGAGCGAGGACGTCCGCCAGGTCCGCCGCGCCCTCGTCTCCGTCTACGACAAGACCGGGCTCGAGGAGCTCGCCCAGGGGCTGCACGCCGCCGGGGTGGAGATCGTGTCGACCGGCGGCTCGGCGTCGCTGATCGCCGGGCTCGGGATCCCGGTCGTCGAGGTGGCCGACCTGACCGGCTTCCCCGAGTGCCTCGAGGGGCGGGTCAAGACGCTGCACCCGATCGTGCACGCGGGGATCCTCGCCGACACCCGCAAGCCCGACCACGTCGAGCAGCTCACCGACCTCGGCGTCGCGCCGTTCGAGCTCGTCGTCGTGAACCTCTACCCGTTCCGCGAGACCGTCGCCTCGGGCGCGACCCCGGACGAGTGCGTCGAGCAGATCGACATCGGCGGCCCGACGATGGTGCGGGCCGCTGCCAAGAACCACCCGAGCGTCGCGATCGTCACCGACCCCGCGGCATACCCGGCGGTGCTCGAGGCGATCGCGGGCGGTGGGTTCACGCTGGCGCAGCGGCGGGCGCTCGCGGCCCAGGCCTTCGCCCACACCGCCTCCTACGACGTGGCGGTGGCCTCGTGGTTCGGCACGGTGCTGTCGCCGAGCGAGGACCACTGGCCTGCGTTCACCGGCGCGACGTGGGAGAAGAAGGCGGTCCTGCGGTACGGCGAGAACCCGCACCAGGGAGCCGCGCTCTACACGCACTGGCGGCCGGGCCTGGCGCAGGCGGCACAGCTGCACGGCAAGGAGATGTCCTACAACAACTACGTCGACGCCGACGCCGCCGTGCGCGCCGCGAACGACCACGGCGACCAGCCGACCGTCGCGATCATCAAGCACGCCAACCCCTGCGGCATCGCCGTTGGCGCCACGATCGAGGACGCGTATGCCGCGGCGCACGCGTGCGACCCAGTCTCGGCGTACGGCGGCATCATCGCCACGAACCGCCCGGTGACGGCGGCCATGGCGGCTGCGGCGAACGAGACGTTCAGCGAGGTCATCGTGGGACCGGACTTCGACGAGGACGCGCTGGAGCTGTTGCGGCAGAAGAAGAACCGTCGCCTCCTGCGCCTGCCCGCCGACATGACGCGGTATGCCGACCCGGTCGAGTTCCGTGCGATCAGCGGCGGCATCCTCGCCCAGACGGTCGACCGGGTGGACGCGGTCGTCGAGGGCGACGTGCCCGGCGGCGACGACGCCTCGCGGTGGCGGCTGGTGTGCGGGGAGGCGGCCGACGAGGCGACGCTCGCGGACCTGCAGTTCGCGTGGCGGGCGGTGCGCGCGGTGAAGTCCAACGCGATCCTGCTCGCCAAGGACGGCGCGTCGGTCGGCATCGGCATGGGGCAGGTCAACCGGGTCGACTCGTGCCACCTCGCGGTGTCGCGGGCCAACGGCGGGGACGACGGCGCCGAGCGTGCGCGGGGTGCAGTGGCTGCGTCGGACGCGTTCTTCCCGTTCGCCGACGGCCTGCAGGTGCTGCTCGACGCGGGGGTGCGCGCGGTGGTCGCGCCCGGCGGGTCGGTGCGTGACGAGGAGGTCGTCGAGGCCGCGAAGGCAGCCGGCGTGACCATGTACTTCACCGGCACCCGCCACTTCGCCCACTAGTCGCCGCGCCCACCGGCTCAAAGGCTTTCGCGCAAAACAACGGTTGCTCGGCAAACCGCGGGACAACGACCCGCGGGAAGCCGAGCAACCGTTGTTTTGCGAGAGTAGGGGTGACGTCTCAGGCGGGGTCGGGGGAGCGGTAGCCGGTCGGCTCACCGGAGCCGAGGTCGACGATCGCGGCGACCGGGCCGCCACCGTCGGGGCCCTGGTGCGCGGCTGACACCGACACGAACACCGCCGGGTCACCCGTCACGGCAGCCGTCACGCCACCGACCGCGGCCTTGATCTGCCGGTGCCAGTGCACGTCGGAGTCGTCGAGCATGGCGTTGCGGCGACCGCGCACGTGCCCGTCCTGGCTGACCTCGCACTTGAGGAACACGTTGACCAGCCGCCCCTGCAGGTCCGAGGAGTGCGGCCGCTCGGGCAGCTCGAGCCCCGCGTCACGGATGGCCGACCACACGCCGTCGGCGTCGAGCGCGTCACGCATGACGGAGTGGCCGATGCGGTAGCGCCCACCGATCCCTCGGGCGTTGCCCACGACGACCACCTGCGCCCGGTCGAGCTCGACACCCGACGAGCACGACGCCACGGAGGAGTAGAGCGACCGGTCGCGCAGCACGTCCTCGTCGCGCGGCATCTCGATCTCCCCGAGTGCGACCGCGATGCCGAGCGCCGTCCCGCCGTTGGAGACGTCCATCGACGCGAGCGTGTCCTCGGTGAAGACGTCGTGACCGCGGCTCTTGGCGTCACGGATCGTGTCGATCGTGAGCAGCGGCGTCTTCGTCTGGACGTAGTGGACGTCGGCCACGTCGGTGATCCCCGCCCGCTCCATCGCGACCTTGACCGCGTCGGCCACCTTGCTCACCATCGCGGTCCGACCGATGTCCTCCGGCAGCAGCACCTCGCTCATCGCGAACCCGACCGTCAGCCGCGGCTCGTCGGTCTGCTCGGCCCGCTCCGTCGGCACGGTCGCGAAGATCGTCGCGTGCGGGCTGATCACCCCGTCGGTGCCACCGGACCACACGATCGGCACCTCCTTGACCCGCTCGGCGTCGGCGCCCTTGGCCACCAGCGCCTCGCGGAACGCCCGGTCGGCGAGGATCCGCGTGTAGTCGTTGACGCCGCCGTTGCCCTCCGTCTTGCCGATGATGGCGATGACCCGGTCGGCCTCGAGGACGCCGTCGTCGATGAGCTTCGTCAGCTCGGACGCGTCGGAGACGCTGTGGATCGGGACCTTGCGCACCTCGATGGGCTCGGGCATGGGTGTCACCTTCCGTCTCGTGGGGATTGCGTTGCAGCAGTAGGGGACGCGGTATGCCGTGTGCCCGCCGAGGGTGCACCGCCCACCGTGGTGCCGACCGCCCCCGGGTCGGACACGGCCTCGGTGATCCGCTCGAGGGAGGTGATCACCGACGTGCCACCGGCCCGCGCGAACCGCAGCGCCGCCTCGACCTTCGGCCCCATCGACCCTGACGCGAACTCACCGCTCGCGGCATACCCCTCGAGCTCGGCAACCGACACGACGCCGAGCGGTCGCTCGTCCGCAGTCCCGTAACCGACGACGGCGTGGTCGACGTCGGTCGCGATGACGAGCACGTCGCACGCGACCGCCCGGGCGAGCAGGGCCGCGGTGAGGTCCTTGTCGATGACCGCCTCGACCCCGTGGACGGAGCCGTCGACGGCGCGCACCACGGGGATGCCGCCACCGCCCGCGGCGACCACGACGTACCCGTCCTCGAGCAGGGTCAGCAACGTCGGCGTCTCGAGCACCTCGACCGGCTCGGGGGAGGCGACGACCCGGCGCCAGCCCTTCTCGCCCCGGTCCTCCCAGGTCTCGCCGTGGTCGACGAGCACCTGTGCCTGCTCGCGCGGCAGGTAGCGCCCGATCGGCTTGGTCGGCCGCCGGAAGCCCGGGTCGTCGGCGTCGACGAGCGTGCGGCTGACCAGCGCGGCCACCCGGCGCTGCACCCCGTGCCGGGCCAGGGCGGCCTCGAGCGTGTCGAGGATGGTGAAGCCGATGGTCCCCTGCGTCTGGGCGCCGCACCAGTCGAGCGGCACAGGCGGGACGACGTGCGCGGCGAGCTCGTTCTTGACCAGAAGGTTGCCGACCTGCGGGCCGTTGCCGTGGGTGAGGATGACGTCGTGCCCGGCCGCCACGACCTCGGCGACGTGCTCCATCGCGCCGGCGATGGCATGGCGCTGGGCCTGGGGCGTGGCGCTGCCGTCGGGGCCGGTCATGGCGTTGCCGCCCAGCGCGATGAGTACGCGCATTCCACCTCCCCGCCCGTCGCCCGACCTGTGCGGCGAGCCTAGGCAGCCCTCCGGCGACCTGACGTCGTCAGGACCTGCCCAACGCGGGCGCGGGTGTTGGCAGGTCTGCCACACCCAGCGCGACCAGCAGGTCCGCGACCGCCCGGGGGTCGTCGAGCGCGTCGCCGAACAGCTCGCGCAGCTGCCCCACGCGGTACCGCACCGTCTGCGGGTGCACGAACAGTGCCTCCGCGACCGGTTCGCGCCGCCCCCGCAGGAGGAGCCACAACCGCAGTGTCTCCTCGAGCTTCTCGCGCGCGGCGGGGGTCAGGTCATCCAGTGGCGCGAGCGCCCGGGCGCGCAGGTCGGCCAGCGCCTGAGGGTCGGCGGCGAGCACGATCTCGGCCAGGTGCGCGTCGGTGTCGTATGCCGTGGGCTCGCCACCGCGGGCCACACGCCCGCGCAGCGCCCGGCTGTGCGACGCGGCTGCCTGGCGCCAGGGGACGGTCGGCCCGACCACGGCGTCGTGCCCCTCGAGCTGGCGCACAAGGCGGCGACGGGTCGTCGGCGTCAGGCCGGGGACGACGAGCGCCACGACGTCCTCCGAGGCCTCGACGCCTGGCACGTCCTCCGACAGCATCAGGCTGCGTCCGTCGACGAGTCCCCGCACGTGGTGGGTCTCGGAGTCGGGGACGAGCAGCACCGTCACCGTGCGCGGCAGCTCCCACCCAGCCCGTTCCGCGCGACGGGTCACGACGTCCTCGGTGGTGCCGCGCAACAGGTCCAGCGCGAGCCGCTCCTGCATGCGCTGCTGCAGCCGCTCGGCCGAGGCGAGCTGGTCGGCGTGACCGCTGACGCTGGCCGCCGACAGCTCGTCGATGTAGGCGAACACGAGCTCGGCGAACCGGGCCAGCGCCTCCGCGCTCATCCCGGCGCGCACCGCCTCCTCGCTCAGCCCGCGCCAGGAGACCCGCGCGCCGATGCGGTACGCCGACAGCAGGGCGTCCATGCTCCGGCCGCTGCGCGCCTCGCCCCGGCCGAGGTCGTACGACGCAACGAGCGCCGGGCCGAGCGGGGTGCTCGGGTCGTCGGACCGGGCGGCGATCGACAGGAAGGTGCCGAGGGCAACCTGCACGGCCGTCTCGATGTTGCCAACGAGGTACTCGCGGGCGCTGGCGTAGCTCGGGACCTCCTCGATGATGGCCTCGACGGCGTGGGTGGCCACACCTGGCAGCGCCCCCTTGAGCCGGGACAGGACGTCGGGTGGCAGGGTGAGCCCGGCAGCCCGCTCCGTGGCGGAACCGGTCGACGGTGCGGTAGCCGGGCCGGACCCGACGGAGCCGCCCGACCTCGTCGGTGGGGCGGCCGAGCCCTGGCTGGTGGGGCGTGGTGCCTCTGATGGGACAGATGTGGCCATCTTTTGTCTCCTGCGAACAACAAAGCGCGCTGAACTCACGCGTCGCGGTCAGGAAACTAGCCTACCCGGGCAGCCATCATGGAACCATGACCGCAGTTCTCCCACTTCGCACCGCGTCGCCGGCGCCCACGAGGCGACCCCTGCGCACTGCCCTGTGGCGGGTCGCCGAAGCCGTCGTGCACCCCCTGCTCCCCTCCGACTACCTGGACCTCGTCGCACCGCTGCGCGCGGGGGCCGACCTGCGCGCCCGGGTCGTCTCGGTCACCCCCGAGACCCGTGACGCCGCCACCGTCGTCCTGCGGCCCGGCCGGTCCTGGCGCGGGCACGTCCCCGGTCAGTACATCCGGATCGGCGTCGACGTCGACGGCGTGCGCAACTGGCGCGCCTACTCCCTGACCTGCCCGGTCGACTCCCCTGACGGGCTCATCTCGATCACGGTCAAGGCGATCCCCGACGGCAAGGTCAGCAACCACGTCGTCCGCGCGCTCCAGCCCGGCACCCTGGTCCACCTCGACCAGGCGACCGGCGACTTCACGCTCGGCGAGCAGGTCCCGGCCCGCGCGCTGTTCGTCACCGCCGGCTCGGGCATCACGCCGGTCATGGGCATGCTGCGCAACCACCTCGACGAACTGCGCGACGTCGTCGTCGTGCACTCCGCCCCGACCCGTGACGACGTCGTCTTCGGCGCGCAGCTGCGGGCGTGGGCGCAGGACGGTCGCCTGACGCTCGTCGAGCGGCACACCGACACAGACGGCATCCTCGCCCCGGCCGACCTCGACGAGCTCGTGCCCGACTGGCGGTTCCGCGAGACGTGGGCGTGCGGCCCCACCGGCCTGCTCGACGCCTTCGAGGAGGCGTACGCCGAGGCCGGGCTCTCCGAGCGGCTGCACACCGAGCGCTTCCGGCCGGTCGTGATCGCCGAGGGCGAGGGCGGCACCGTGACCTTCGGCCGCCAGGGGACCGTGGTGGAGGCCGACGGCGCCACCCCGATCCTCGACGCCGGCGAGGAGGCCGGCGTGCTGATGCCGTCCGGGTGCCGCATGGGCATCTGCTTCGGCTGCGTCGTGCCGCTGAAGCAGGGCGCCGTGCGCGACCTGCGCAACGGCGAGCTCACCGTCGCCAGCGAGGGCGACGGCGTCCGCATCCAGACCTGCATCTCCGCCGCCGCCGGCGAGTGCGAGATCGACCTCTGACCGCTCGGGCGCCACGCCCCCGCGTAGCGCCCCCATCGACAACGACGTCGCCACCGACCCAGCGTCACCACGGCGACGCACCCGAACCCAGTCCTGAGACCCCCACAGAACGGGAGCAGCCCCACTCATGACCGCCACCGCCCGCACCACCACCACCGACGACTTCGACCTGAGCATCGACGGCTCGCTCGCCGGCACGCCCAGCGCGCCCAAGCGGACGACCTCGCTCAACAGCCGGCTGTCGACCGTGACCACCGAGCGCCGTCACGCCGCCAAGCCGTCCGGCAAGCCGGACCCGGCCGGCCACCTCACCGCGGAGGAGATCGAGGCGCTCGGCGCCGAGCTCGACGCCCTGCGCCAGGAGGTCCTCGACTCGCGCGGTGCCGCCGACGCGGCATACATCCGCAAGGTCCTCAAGTGGCAGCGCGGCCTGGAGATGGGCTCGCGCGCGGTGCTGCTGTTCTCGCTCTTCCCGCCGGCGTGGTTCGTCGGGACGGCCGGCCTGTCGGTCGCGAAGATCCTGGAGAACATGGAGCTCGGGCACAACATCATGCACGGGCAGTGGGACTGGATGCGCGACCCGCGGATCCACAGCCAGGAGTGGGAGTGGGACAACGCGTCCCCGTCGGAGTTCTGGAAGCACTCGCACAACGAGCTGCACCACACGTTCACCAACGTGATCGGGCGTGACAACGACCTCGGCTACGGCATCATGCGCGTCGACGAGGACCAGCGCTGGACGCCGTCCTACCTCGGCCAGCCGGTCTACAACTTCGTCAACATGCTCTTCTTCGAGTACGGCATCGCCGCGTACGACCTCGAGGTCGGCGCGTACCTCAAGGGCCGCGGCAAGGACAAGGAGACGTTCCGCCGCGACGCCGGCAAGGTGTTGCGCAAGATCGGCCGCCAGGCGCGCAAGGACTACCTGCTGCACCCGCTGTTGTCGGGTCCGTCGTTCTTCCACACGCTCGGCGCGAACTTCGTCGCCAACACCGTCCGCAACGTGTGGACCCACTCGGTCATCATGTGCGGCCACTTCCCCGAGGGCGTCGAGACGTTCGCGAAGTCCTCGATCGACGGGGAGACCCGCGGCGAGTGGTACCTGCGCCAGATGGTCGGCTCGGCGAACATCAGCGGCAGCAAGGCCATGCACCTCATGACCGGCAACCTGTCGCACCAGATCGAGCACCACCTGTTCCCGGACCTGCCGAGCAACCGGTACGCCGAGATCGCCCCGCGCATCCAGGAGATCTGCCAGCGCTACGGCCTGTCCTACACGACCGGTCCGCTGCCCAAGCAGGTCGCCTCGGCGTGGAAGCAGGTCGTCACCCTCGCGCTGCCGAACCCGCAGCCCGGCCGGACCCGCGTCGGCATCGCCGCCGAGGCCGTCGGCAAGCGGGTACGCCGCAAGCTGCGCGGCGGCCGCGGTTCCGCCCGCACCGCCTGACCCCGTCTGCGCTTCCGAGGCCTGACACGCTCCCGCGTCAGGCCTCGGCTGCGTTGTCCGCCGGCTCGGTGTGGGTCATGAACTCCCACACCAGCCAGTGGGCCAGGGTGACGAGCAGGACGAGCAGCATCGCCTCGGCCTGCAGCGGCGTCACGTCCAACGGCTCCGCCAGTGCCGGCGCGACACCGAGCACCGCGATCAGCGCGTACAGGGCTGCTGCGGCCGTGCGTGGCCGCACCAGCGAGCCGGGCCCGCCCTCACGGCGCGCCCGCGAGAGCAGGTGCAGGGTCGACCAGCACCCCACCGCGGCGACCACGACGAAGGTCGCTCGCCAGATTCCGGGGTCGGTCGTGCCGCCGACCTGCGCGAACAGCCCCATGAGGGCGGGCAGCAGGAACGACAGGTAGACACCGCCGGCATCACGACGCACGGCCGGGAGGCGGAGCCATGCCTCGTGCCGCTGGACGACGTTCCACCACAGACCGACCAGCGTGAAGCAGGTCGCGGAGAACAGCGCGTAGAAGGTGGACACGTCCATCACGGGCCTCCGGATCGCTCGACGGCCGACGTCGTCCCCTCGACGGTGGCAGGTCCGTGCCGCCCCGGTCCATCCCCACGTGGCCGCCGCCTCAGCTGGCGGGGCCGCAGTCCTTGCCGGCCGGGGTGCACACCCCGACGGCGAACGGCAGCACGATCCGGTGCCGGACCAGCCCCGAGCGGTAGACGACCTCGTACCCGCGGTACTCCCAGGTGCCGGGGCGGGTGACCTCATACGAGACGAGTACCTCGGCGCTGCCGCCGAACGGCCCCTCGTCCCTGGTGCGCGGGATGGTGTAGCCGGAGGGTGGCCGTCGGTCCGCCAGGGGGACGACCTCTGCGCCCGAGCCGTCCACGAGCCCGATACCGTCACGACCCTGGACCCGTGGTGCCAGCCGCACCGACGTCACCGCCAGCCCGCGTGCGGCGTCCTCGACGGGGACCGGCCGGACGCTCTCGATGTGCACGTCGAACCAGCCGTCGTTGACGAGTGCGACCGCTCCCTCGGTGAACTCGTCGCCGACATCGCGGCTCGCCCTTGCGCTCGCGCCCCAGTCGGTCGGACCGAGCGGTCCCTCACCCGTGCCGATCCCGGTGAGGCACATCGTGGCGCCGACGACTGCGACCACGCCGACCGCGACCGAGGCCCGGCGCCGGCTCCAGCGCCGCCACCACGGGCGTCGCGCCGCCCGTGGCTCGGCGTCGTCGAGCCCCACGTCCCCCTGGACAACCCCCATGGGCGGAGTATGCCGCGTCAGTCCAGCCCGTCGAGCCACGTCCGGACGGACTTGTCGTGCTGGCCCAGCGTCGGCGGCGCGAGGTGCTCGGCCCGCCCACCGGCATACCCGTTGTCGTCGAAGCGGATCGGCGGCCCGGGGAGCTCGATGGTCCCCAGCGTCGGGTGGTCGACCTCGATGACGAGGCCCTGCGAGCGGGTCTGGTCCCAGTCGTAGACGCGGTCGATGGTGCGCACCTCCCCGGCGGGTATGCCGAGTGCGGCGAGCCGGGGAAGCAGCTCGGCGAGCGGGTGGTCGGCGAACGCGGCGTTGAGGGTGGCCGTGACTCGGTCGCGGTTGACGGTGCGCTCGCGGTTGGTGGCCATGCCGGGGGCGGCGGGGTCGATGCCGAACGCGGTGGCCAGCTTGACCCACAGCGACTCGCTGCCGCAGGCGACCTGGATGTCGCCGTCCTTGCAGTGGAACAGGCCGTAGGGGGACAGGCTCGGGTGATGGTTGCCCTGGGCGTGGCCGACGTGGCCGGCGACCGTGTAGGCCGTGCCCTGGAACGCGTGCGCGCCGACGATGGCCGCGAGCAGGCTGGTCCGGACGACGCGGCCGCGGCCGGTGCGGAACCGCTCGTGCAGGGCGGCCACGACGCCGTAGGCGCCGTACATGCCGGCGAGCAGGTCGCCGATGGGCACGCCGACCCGCTGGGGGGTGTCCGCGTCGGGACCGGTGACGGACATGAGGCCGGCCTCGCCCTGGGCGATCTGGTCGTAGCCGGGGCGACCGCCCTGCGGGCCGTCGTGGCCGAAGCCGCTGATGGACAGGATCACCATTCGCGGGTTCAGCTCGTGCAGCCGCTCGACGGGGAAGCCGAGGCGGTCCAGGACGCCGGGGCGGAAGTTCTCGACGAGGACGTCGGCCGCGCGGACGAGGCGGGTGAGGACGTCGCGGCCGTCGTCGGACTTGAGGTCGAGGGTGATCGACTCCTTGTTGCGGTTCGCGCTGAGGTAGTAGGTCGACACCGGGTCGTCCTCGGGGCCGACGAAGGGCGGACCCCAGCCGCGGGTGTCGTCGCCGGTGCCGGGCGTCTCGACCTTGATGACGCGGGCTCCCATGTCTCCCAGCATCATCGCGGCGTGCGGCCCCGCGAGGGCCCGGGAGAGGTCGACGACGGTGATGTCCTCCAGCGGTGCTGTCACGGGCTCATCCTGTCAGCGGGTGTCGGCGGACGGGGAGAGGTCGGCGGGGCGCAGGTCGGCGGGGCGCAGGTCGGCGGGGCGCAGGTGGCAGGGGCGCGCTGGCAGGCGGTACGCCTTTTGGTGGTGGTGGGCGGCCCCGCCACGGCGTGCGCTGGAGGGTGCCGCCCGTGCAGGGAGGTCGGCTGGGGCCCACCGGCGCACCCTGCGCCGGGCGTACGAGAGGACCAGGTCGATGGCGTCGAAGCTGCTGAGGTCGGTGCTGGCCGTGACGACGGCCGTGGTGGGGAGCGTGGCACTGATCGGAGGTCCCGCGGGGGCCAGCGTGGGGACCGGTGTGATCCCGCTGCCAGGCGCAACCGGCACCGAGGGAGTCGCTGCGGCAGGGGGCACGCGGTTCTACGCAGGCGACCTGCTCACGGGGGACGTCTACCTCGGCGACCTGCGCACCGGGACGGCGGCCAAGGTCGTGCACGCCCCTGCCGGGAGGTGGGCGGTGGGGATGAAGGCCGACCTCGCCGACCATCTGCTCTTCGTCGCGGGTGGGCCCACGGGTGACGGGTACGTGTACGACACGCGCTCCGGGGCGCCCGTCGCCGCCTACCACTTCGCCTCGGCTCCGACGTTCGTCAACGACGTCGCCCTGGTGCCGGGCGGCGCGTGGTTCACCGACTCGTCCCGGTCCTCGCTCTACTTCGTCCCGGTGGTCGACGCGGTTCCCGGCGCGATGTCGACGCTCGCGCTGAGCGGGCCTGCGGCCGACACCAGCGGCGCGTTCAACAACAACGGCATCCAGGCGACGGCGGACGGCCGATGGCTCCTCGTCGCGCACACCGCCCAAGGGGCGGTGAACATCGTCGACCCGTCGACGGGCGCGAGCCGCGCGCTGCCGGGGGTGTCGGTGCCCAACGTCGACGGCATCCTGCTGTCCGGACGGACCCTGTGGGCGGTGCGGAACTTCGACAACGAGGTCGTGCAGTACCAGCTGGCCGGGGACCTCTCGGGCGGCACCCAGACGGCGGTGCTGACCAGTCCGCTGTTCGAGGTGCCCACCACGGTGGCCAGGGTCGGCGACCGGCTCGTCGTGGCGAACGCCAAGTTCGACACCGGCCTGCCGCCGACCGCCCCGAGCTACGAGGCGGTGGTCATCCGTCGCTGACGCGCACCCGCGGCATACGGGGTCGTCCGGAACGAGCCGCACGCAAACTACGCAGATTGGGGGGTGTGGGCGCTGCGGCGGGGGCGAAACATGGTGGCGGTTCGTGACATTTCCGCCCGAGCCGGAGCACTGTCAGCAAGGGAGCACACCATGAGCCCACGACACGGACGCCTACGAGGGCGCCGGCTGGCACTCGCCATCGCAGCAGCGGTGGCGACGGCGACCGGATTCCTGCCCATGCTCGCCTCGAGCGCCGACGCCGGCACGGCGTCCGACGCCAACCCGACGGCCTGCGCCCAGCGGGTCAACGACACCCCGCAGAAGCTCGTCGACTGCGTCACCAGGGCAGACCTCTGGGCGCACATGGTCAGGTTCCAGCAGATCGCGGACGCCAACCCCGGCGCGGACGGCCACCCCTCCCGCAACTCCGGTGAGCCCGGCTACAAGGCGTCGGCCGACTACGTGGCCGATGTGATGAGGGCTGCCGGGTACGACGTGACGTTGCAGGAGTACAAGTTCCACTACTTCAGCTTCGTCGGCACCCCGGTGATGAACGAGGTCTCCCCGATCCCGAAGTCGTTCGTGCTCGGCACGGACTTCAACCCCGGACCGGTCGCCGGGACGGCCACCGCGAGGCTGCAGCCTGCGGGCGGGATCGTCGTGCCGGCGACGCCGACGCCCAGCTCCGCGAGCGGGTGCCAGGCAAGTGACTTCGCCGGCTTCGTGCCCGGCAACATCGCGCTGATCCAGCGTGGTACCTGCACCTTCTCGCAGAAGGTCGCGAACGCGCAGGCGGCCGGGGCCACTGCTGCCGTGATCTTCAACGAGGGCAACCCCGGTCGTACGGGCGTCTTCGCCGGTTCCCTGTCTGGTGGGGAGCGGATCCCGGTCATCTTCACCTCGTATGCCGTGGGCAGCCAGCTCCTGAGCCAGACGACCGGGGGCACCGGCCCGATCCTGACCATCGACGTCAAGGCCATCGACGACCCGAACAGGTCCGACTGGAACGTCATCGCCGACTCCAGGGGCGGCGACCCGAACAACATCCTGGTCGTCGACGCACACCTCGACGCGATCTACGGCGCGGGGATGCTCGACAACGCCTCGGGCTCGGCCGCGATCCTCGACATCGCGCAGCAGCTGAAGAACACCAACACCCGGAACAAGCTGCGCTTCATCTGGTTCGGCGGCGAGGAGCTCGGGCTGCTCGGGTCCGACTACTACGTCAACACGCTGTCGGCGGACGAGCTCGCGAAGATCAAGTACGACCTCGACGCGGACGTGCTCGCCACGCCCAACTACGTGGCGGGCGTGCTCGACCCGAAGGACGGCGTGGACCTGTTCTCGCGGAACCCCGGGACACCGATGCCCCCGAGCATCTGGGCTCCGTCGGCGATCGCGCGCGACTACGGGATCGACTACCTGAACTCGATCGGGAAGAACCACATCCTCTTCTCGGCCGACGGCACGGACGCGTTCATGTTCCAGCTGGCAGGTATCCCGGCCAGCGGCGTCCTCACCGGCCAGGACTGCTGCAAGCTCGCGTCCGACGTCGCGCTGTTCGGCGGCTACACCGGCAACTTCGAGGGCACGGTTCCCGGGGACGACGGCGGTTGCGTCGACAACCCGTTCCGCTGGTGCGACAACCTGTCGAACAACGACCCCGAGGTGCTGACCTGGATGTCGAAGACCTTCGCGTACATGGTCGGCCACATGGCGTACGACCGTCAGGCGTTCACGTCCTCGCCTGCCAACGGTGGGCACGCGAAGAAGCTGTCGCATCCCACTCGGGTGGGGACCTTGAAGGGCGCCGTCGCCAGCTGACGACCCGTCGCGTCACCCCAGCTGTCCCTCGGTATGCCGTCGCGGCCGACTCCCTCCACCTCCGTCGGCCGCGACGGCGGGACCACCGTCGACGTTCACGCACCTCGGTCCGAGAGCAGGGCGAGGAAGCGCTCGGCATCTCCCGCTCGGGGAATGTTGTTGAACATGACGTACGGCGACTGCCGGCCCTGGACCTGGTCCCGGAGCCGGCGCAGCTCGTCATCGGTGTGGACGTGCCGCCAACCCGTCGTGCCGTGCAGCCGGTAGTAGGTCTGCTCCGGCGTCACCGTCTCGCTCTGCATCGGGTCGACGACGTGGACCAGGTCCAGCTCGGCACACAGCTCCGTCAGCAGCTGTGTGGGCCACGCACCCCGGGGTTCCCACAGCACGCGTCCGGCGGGCCGTTCCGCCTGCGACATGAAGTGACGCAGCCGTGCGACGTTCTCGTCCGTGGGTCGGAAGCTCTGCGGACACTGGAGCAGCACGGCTGTGGCCCGCAGGATCCGAGCGCAGTCAAGAGTCCGCTGCCAACCCCCGAGGACCTCAGGGGTCGTCCGGAACCCGCCGACCCGACCACGAGCGCTGTCCGGCAGAGGGCGCTTCATGCGGCGGTAGGTCGGGCTGCTGGACTCGTGGGTGACGACCTGCCACGCCTTGATGGTGAACTCGAAGCTGTCTGGCACCTCGGCCCGCCAGCGCGCCAGGACGGCATCCGATGGCGGCTCGTAGAACGTGTGCTGCACCTCCACGACAGAAAAGCGACGCGCGTACGAAGCCTGCGAGACGGTCCAACCACACAGCCCCACGCGGACGTCCGTCAGCCCAAGGGCCGCCGGGGTCACGAGGGCCCTGCCAGGAACTTTCGCGGCTCCTCCCTTTCGACCATGCAGGCGAGTATCGCCGAACCGGAGCCAGGTCCACACACCTGCGTGCGCAGGGGCAACCGGAACGAGCCGGGGGCAAACTACGACGATTGCATGGTGACTCGGGCTCACCGGCCTCGAACCATGGACTGGGAGAGCAACGCCCGACGTGACCGGACGCAGGGAGCCGCACGGGGCGCTGGAGGTCCGCTGCGGCCGCTGGAGCAGGACGACGGCCAGCCGGAGGCAGAGGAGCGCCGCTCATGGCCGAGGGAGGGCGAGCAGGCTGGTGGTCCAGCGCGCCCGGCGTCCTGACGGCGGTCGCGGCGCTGGTCACTGCCGCCACAGGACTGTTGCTGGGGCTGAACCAGGTCGGCTGGCTCAACGCCTCGTCCACTCCGTCGACCTCTGCGGCCAGCACGAAGGCACCGCCGCCCGTCGGGCTGACCGGCTCACCCTCGGTGGCCGCGGCGACCGGGTCCCTCCCGGCCTCGGGCTCATCCGGGTCCGGCTCGACCTCCGCGTACAAGGTCTTCATCCCGTTGAAGCGGGAGTTCCGCGTCGGGGACATCTCCTACGAGGTCCTCGCAGCCACCGCCAGGCCGGACGCGGACGGCAAGCTCGCGCTGGTCATGTCGGTGCGAGGGCGCAGCTACCGCGCCTACGACGCGAACTTCTGGGATGCGAGCTTCGCCGTGACGGTCGGCGAGGACATCGTGCCTGCCTCGGGCGGACTCGATGAGCTCCTGCCGGCGAACGCCACCCAGCGGGGCGACGTGCTCTTCGTGGTTCCCGCGGACACGCGGAACGCGGTCCTGACCCTGCGGTTCCAGGGAGGGGAGACCCGGACGGTCCCCTTCCGCATCACGCCGAGCCCCTAGCGAGGCCGTGCCGGCGAGACCGGGAACCCGGCTTCGCGGCATACCCAACCGGTGCGTCCTCGTCCTAGGGTGGCTGCGTGCTCATGAACCGGTCGGCGCCGCATGCCCGCGTCACTCCTGTGCTGACCGTGGCGGACGTCAGGGCCGCCGTCGCCTGGTACTCGGACGTCTTCGGGTTCGTCGAGCACGTCCGGATCGGCGAGGGTCATCGTGCGCAGCTCGGTATGCCGGACGGCCCCGCGGCAGAGCTGGTGGTGGCCGAGGTGCGGCCCGGGCGTCGGACGCCGGAGCCGGCGGTCTCCCACCAGGTGATGTTCAAGGTCGCCGACGTGGCCGAGGTGGTCGAGCGAGCCGCCGGACAGGGCGCCCAGCTCGTCGACCCGCCACAGGACTGGCCGTACGGCGAGCGCCAGGCAACGATCACGGATCCGTTCGGGCACCAGTGGGTCCTCAACCAGACGCTGCGGGACGTCGAGCCCGAGGAGTGGGGCGGGCAGACCGTCACCCCTCGTCCGCACTCGCAGTAGCGCCACCTGCGCAGAGCCGTCGGCGCACGGCTGGCGCTCTCCTCCTCTTCACCGCCCGAGCCGGCCGTGCCACGCTCGACGGCATGAGCAACCGCGCCGACCAGGCGTCCGTCGGCAGGGCCCCGGACGCCGTCGCCTGGCAGTCGTTGAAGGGACGCCTCCCGGACCCGCGCTCGGAGGACGAACGGGCCGACCTCCTCTGGCAGGAGCTGGTCGCGGTGTTCGGCTGGTACGACTCGGCCGCCACCCGCAGCCGACTCCTCTACCAGGGCCTCAAGCTCACCGCGATCACGCTCGGCGCCGTCGTGACCGTCCTCGCTGCCACCGGGGCACCGGCAGCGCTCACCGCGTCACTGGCCGGAGGCGTCGTGGTGCTCGAGGGCGCCCAGCAGATGTTCCAGTTCCACCCCAACTGGATCTCCTACCGCGCGACCGCCGAGACCTTGCGGCACCAGGCCTTCCGGTACGTCGCCGAGGTCAGCCCCTTCGATGACCCCACCACCCGCAGGGCACGGCTGGCCGCGTCCCTCCAGGACGCCACCAGCATGGAGAGCGCCACGTGGACGGACACGATGCGCACCGAGGCCGGCTCGGACGTCGACCCTCCGTAGACAGAACGCGGCGCGTCCGGTCAGCGCCCGCCGCCGGGCGTCTTCTCCGTATGCCGGTGAACAGGGGTCAGTTGATGATCTCGCCGCGCTCGTCCTCGAGGATCGCGGCGAGGCGCTCGCGCCATGCCTGGAGCGCCTCCGGCGCCAGGCGCGTCCAGTCGTCCACCTCGCCGACGACCCTCAGCGGCTCGCTGCTGCGGTAGGACCGGGTGGGGTTGCCGGGGAACTTCTTGTCCGTCACGTTCGGGTCGTCCTCGAAGACGCCCGTCGGCTCCACGAGGTACACCCGCGGAGCACCGTCCCCGGCCGCCAGCTCCGCGGCCAGTCCCGCCCCGTCCCGCAGGGCGGTGAAGTAGATGTGGTTCATGACGACCTCGGGTCGGTAGTTCGACCGGAAGCCTGCGGTGAGGAGGTCACCCACCGCCAGATCCGCCTTCGTGCCGTGGAAGAACGGACCCTCGTCCAGCACGTCAGTCACCGCGACAGCGTAGGCCGTGACAGCTTGTCGAGGTCGCGGACGCAGAAACCGTGGTGCTCCCGCTCCTCGTTGAGCACGGTGCCTAGGCACTGCCGCACGGTCCGCCCCGCGGCATACGGCGGCCATCGGTCGTCGTCGGGGACGGGCGCGGCCTGCACGAGCTGGGAAGGCGTGACGGTCGCCAGCCAGCTCTCCACCTCCGAAGCCTGCCGACGTCGCACCGCGAGCACCTCATCGAGGCTCGGCCGTGCGGACGGGTCGAGGTCGTCCTCCCTGTCCATGACGGCATCGGGACCCAGCCCCATCGCCGTGAAGGGCTCGGTGACGCCGAGCACGCAGCGCCGGAACCAGGAGTCGTGCACGAAGACCAGGTGACGCAGGGTCTGGACCATCGACCACTCGCCGTCGACGCTGCGGTGCTCGCTGCCCTCGGGCATGGACCGGACCCGCTCCACGGTCGCAGCCCAGTCGTCCTGGAGCTGCCGCCAGGCCTCGCGCAGGTCGGCCGGCCGGTCCGAGCGGAGCAGCAGCCGGACCGGGTGACGACGGTCGAGCTCGGCCTCGACGTACGGCATCACGTCGACGCCGTTGACCACGAGGTGGGTGACCAGGCCGTCGATCTCGGCGTCCTGCATGACGACGCCGACCATCCGCGTCCTGCTCAGGTCGCACTCGCGGAACTCTGCACCGGTGAGGTCCTCGTCGTCGAAGCGTCGCACGCGGTCAGGCTAGGGCGCACCGCCGACACCGTGCGGGACACGGCGTCGAGCGGGCCCGCCGATGTCGGTGCCCGCTGCCAGCATGCGGGCATGCCGATCACCGTTGACGAGCTCCGCAGCCACCTCCTCGCGGCCTGGGGCCCCGACACCTGCTACCCGAACATGCGTGAGGAGTGGACTCCCGAGAACCCCTCGCGGGACCAGTGCGGCATGACCGCGCTGGTCGTCCAGGACGTCCTGGGCGGCGACCTCGTCCAGGGCGAGGTCCACGTCGCGGGAGAGCAGGTCGGCCACCACTACTGGAACCGGCTCCCGGACGGTTCGGACGTGGACCTCACCGGGGACCAGTTCCTGCCCGAGGAACAGGTCGTCGGCGGCACGGTCGTGGTGCGGCCGCCCGACGGTCCCCGCTACCACCGGGAGCAGTACGAGCTGCTGCGCCGACGGGTGCTGGCGTCGCTGGCGACCCCCTCGTAGCTGGGAGCGTGGCCCACCGTGTGGGCCTTGGTGGGGGCAGGCGATCAGGTCGCAGGAGCCTGCGACGCCTGCTCGTCGAGCCAACGACGGTGCGCAGCCACGGCGCTGGCCCAGAGCCGGTCGCGCGCCTCCGGCTCCAGCCCGTCCAGGCGCAGGTCGAACAGCTGGGCCAGCGCGTCGAACCACGCCGCCCGGTCGGTGACCTGCTCGCTGCGGGCGCCGTCCCCGATCCGGCTCAGCACCAGGCCGCGGACGACGTCGACGCCGGTCGCGTCACGGCGTTCTGCCATCGGCACCTGGACGAAGCCCGAGTCCGGCGAGGTCGAGAGCCGGTGGTGCTGGTGCCGGAAGTCGTCCCACTGCGCCACGGCCATGTCCCACACCATGCCCCTGAAGCCGCCGCGCGGGTCGTGGACCAGGTGCCAGTGCGACCCGTCGGGGGAGGGCTCCAGCGTGAGGGCGAACGGCGGCTGGCTGTGCCGGCCCGCGAGCAGCGGCAGCGGGTCGTGCAGCGCGTCGCCGAGACCGGCATCGACGTACCAGACGCCCGTGGGGTTGGCCTCGCTCGGCGGCAGCTCCACGGTCAGCACCAAGTGGTTCCCCCTCGACGCCGGGGCAGGTCCCTCGGCCCCGTGCACGCCTCCGACGTGGCCGTGCACGGCATACCCCAGCGAGGACAGGAGGAGGCCGAGCGCCCCGTTGAGGTGATAGCAGTACCCGCCCCGGCCGTGACGAGCGATGCGCTCGGCGGACTCGACCGGGTCGATGCCCCAGCCCTCGCCGGCCTGGATCCAGAGGGTCTCGTACGGGACCTGTTCCGCGTGCCGCCGGACCAGCCCCCGCAGCGCGTCCTCGGACGGCTGCTCCGGAGCAAGCCCCAGGCGGTCGAGGTACGCCCGCTGCACGGCGGCATCCAGTCGGGGCGGCTGCGCGAACACGTCCCGATTATGGTCCGCCGGACGGCCCTGGGGTCAGTGGATCGTCTGGTGGTCGTGGCACATGGCGACGAACTTCTCGATGCGCGCGGCCCGGGTCTGGGGCCTCTTCGCGTCCGCGACGCGGTAGAGGATCGCGTAGCGGTTGGCCCCCGAGAGCGTCTCGAAGAACGCCTCGGCCTGCGGATCGGCCGCGAGGGCGGCGGCGAGGTCCGCAGGGACGGTCGCGCTCCTCTGGCCGGCGTATGCCGCGTCCCACCGGCCGTCCGACTGCGCCGCGTCGACCTGCGCCTGGCCCGCGGGCTGCATGCGGCCGGCGGCGATCAGCGCCTGCGCCTTGTCCCGGTTGACCTGCGACCACTTGCTCCGCGGCCCACGCGGGGTGAACCGCTGCAACCAGTGGCTCTCGTCGTAGCCCCGCTTCTGCCCGTCGATCCAGCCGTGGCAGAGGGCGACGTCCAGTGCCTCGGCATACGTGACGCTCGCGGCCGCGCCCACGCGCCCGATCTTGAGCCAGAAGCCCCGCCGGTCGGTGCCGTGCTCGCGGAACCACGCCTCGCAGTCGGCCACGGTCGCGAACGAGACCACCGGCAGGCCGGCCACCTCCTGGGGCGGCTGCTCCTCGGGAGGCTCTGCACCGGACATGCGGTCATCCTGTCACCGGGCACCGACGCCGCCGGCGCGGCAGACGTGACGGCGCGCGGCGAGCCTCGCCCGCCGCGCGCCGTGGCCGAAGCCGGCCCGTCAGGGCTCCTCGCCGCCGCCGGCCAGGAAACCGGTGTGCCCGTTGCAGGCGACGCCCGGGGCGGGGACGGCGTCCTTGAGCCCGACCCTCACCAGCTGGCCGTAGCTCTGCACGCGCCCGCCCTCGGGGAACGGGTCGTTCGGGGTGTCGTTCTGCCCCGAGTAGGCGCAGATCGAGTTGGCGTGGGTGGCGCCCTGTGCGGGCTTGCCGTTGCCGGTGATCTCCCCGGCGCTCGCCGAGGACACCCCCACGAGGAGGAGGGCCCCGGCGAATGCCGGGACGAGGATGATGCGCTTGCCGACCATGGCGCTCCTTCATGTTCAGTGACGGTCACAGCTGAACGCGCTGTGCCGTGACCCTAGGAGCGTGGCCGTGGGTGTGCCTCCGCCATGGTGGCTAGGCGAAACGTCCAGTACGGCCCGTGCAGGAGGGTGACGACCGCACAGGTGCGGGCCGCCGGGCGTGCCGGCGAGCTACCGCCGGCCGTGATGTCCGGTCACAGCGAGCGCTCCTCGTCGCCGCGCGGTGCCGTCGCGCCTGGTCCCTCGGACGTCTCGGCCACGTGCAGTGCGCGGTCGATCTCCTCCTGGCACAACGGTCGGGGCGCGTCCGCCACCTTCTCGAGGAGCTCGGCCAGGAGCTCGATCTCCTGGCGCAGGGCGGTGTCGTCCAGCTCCTCCGCCGCAGGCCCCACGTCGTCCCTCTCCACCACCGTGCCCGGTTTCCCTTCTGTGCACGTCCCTCGTCCTTGCCCCTACAACGAGACGCCAAACCCCTCGGTCCGGTCAGGGCGGCGGAATCACCCGAACGGCCGATGCCAAAAGCCCCAGGCGGGGGACAAACGGGCGCGCCCGGCACGCTTGGCCGATGAGTCCCGGCGCCGGGTGCGGTCCAACTCGGTATGAGCACCAGAACGCACGGCCCGGGCCCCTTGGACGTCACGTTCACCGAGACCCTCTGCAGGGCCACGAGCAGCGACGACGCCTGGACGTGCGTGAAGTGGCGACCCTCCGTCGAGTACTTCGGTACGCGGGGGAGGGTCAAGGTCCGCGGCACCATCGACGGCCAGCCCTTCACCACGTCGTTCATGGCCCTCGGGGACGGCAGCCACATGCTCCCGGTCTCGGCCAGGCTGCAGAAGCAGGTCGGCAAGGCGGTGGGTGACCTCGTCGAGGTCCGGCTGGAGGAGCGCCTGGCCTGACGCGGGGCGGAAAGCCCTGCTGCGCACGACATTTCGCTCATTTGGGTCCGTTCGAGGCCGGTGGGGTATCACTGCCTCCGGGCGCGGCTCCTTCAGGCGTACAGGCTCGTCGGGGGTCTGCCGTACGTAATAGGAGCCAAACGCCATGTCATACGTGATCTCGGGCCGCCTCGTCGGCCTGCTCTGCGACGACTGCTGGGAACCGCTGGTGGGCGCCACCATCCGCCTCGTCGACGCCGCCGGCGACCGTGTCAGCCAGGCTGCCGCGGCCGAGCCGAAGCACACCACCACGGTGCTCGAGGAGTCGGCCGCCGCCGAGCGCGCCACCTCCCTCCTCGGTGAGGGGGTCGTCGGGGAGGACGGCGGCTTCAGCATCGAGCTGCGCGACGGGTACGAGGGCGGCGCCTTCGACGTCGACGTCTACTGCGGCACCATGACCGGCCACAAGGTCCCGCCCAAGCCACTCAGCTTCACGCTGACGACGCTGGCTCCGCAGTGGCGCGAGACCAAGGAGGGGTATGCCGCGGCCTGGTCCTACGAGATCCCGCACCGGATCTGGTGCGGCCTGCGCGGACGCCTCGGCTGGTGGTCCATCTGTGGCCACGTCCGGGTCTGCGACACGGAGATCGGCGTGCCCGGGGTCACGGTCAGCGCGTTCGACGTGGACTGGCTGCAGGACGACGCCCTCGGCAGCGCGACGACCGACGTCAGCGGTCACTTCCGGATCGACTACACGGTGGCGGACTTCAGCAGGACGCCGTGGTCGCCGTGGATCAACATCGAGCTCGTCGCGGGTCCCGACGTCTACTTCCGGGTGGACGGCCCCACCGGCGTGCTGCTGCAGGAGCCGCGGTCCCGGGGCCGTGCGCAGGACCGGCAGAACGTCGGGCCGTGCTTCTGCGTCGAGCTGTGCGTCGAGGACGTCCCGGGCGACACCGACCAGCCCTACCCGTGGTTCGACCACATCGGCGTCTACAAGACCGTCACCGGCTTCGACAGCGGGCCCGGCGGCACCGGGCGCACCATCGGCGACGACCGCGCCTTCTACTCCGCGCTGCGCCTCAACGGCGTGCTCGGCCGGCTGCTCGGCGGCCAGCCGGCGGAGTACCGGTTCGAACACGACGACGGCAGCGGCTGGAAGCCGGTCCTGCCCGCGCAGATGGTCCGGATGCAGATCGGCACGTGGGAGCGGCTCACCGGCTCGCTGCCGCCCGTCGAGACCAAGGCCGTCGTCGTCCTCGGGGCCAACGGCCCGGACGAGATCGCCGTGACGCCGGACGCCCAGGGCTGGATCGCCGTCCCGCAGGACAACAGCCTCACCACGGGCCTGTTCGTGCCGAACAACAACCTGCTCGGCCTCGACAGCCGCACGCTCTCCTCGCAGACGCACGACCTCGCAGCCGTCGTCGCGGGTCAGAGCACGGCCTCGGCGGGTCTGGCCGTCGACGAGTACGTCGCGCTCCGGATGGTCATGCGCCAGGTCGGCCAACCCTCGACCCAGGTGCAGGCCGGCATCGCCGAGCGCGTCGCCCTGGCCAACACGGCATACGACCACGTGCAGAAGCACGGCTCGTGGGTGCCCACGCGGGTCGACGACCAGCTCGGCGCGGTGAGCATCGACATCGAGGAGCTCATCGGGCACGGGTGCGCCCGGATCCACAACAGCCTCACCGTCGACTACACCGCGGCGCAGCCGAACCTGGGGAGCATGTCGATCGGCGTCTCGGGACCTGGCGGGCCGTACCACTACGCGCTGCCAGCGATCGCGCCCGACTTCCACGGGACCGTCACGCAGCTGCTCGACGCGTCGAACAACCCCGTGGCCGTGTCGTCGCTGCCCAAGTGCAGCTACATCCTGTCGGCGTCGATCAGCCTGCTGCTGACGACGGGTGACTCGACGCCGCTGCCGATCTACGACGACATCGCCTTCACGACCCAGTGATCAGCGGTTGCGGGGGTCCGGGCGTCGTCACGGCTCCCGGACCCCCGCGACCCTCAGCCGCCGCCACCCCCGTCGCCACCCAGGCCACCACCGGTTCCGCTGGCGATGCCGCTGGCGTCGGTGGGAGCCTTCCGTGACGGGTTCCAGCGGCCGCTGTCGGGATTGAAGCCGGCATCGGCCCATGCGGAGTCGTCCGCGGGCTCGGGATCCTTGCCGTCCCAGGCGGCATACCGTCCGAAGAGGCCGAAGCACGCATCGCTCGCGACCACGACCCGCGACAAGGACCTCAGGGCACTGGGGCTGCAGGCGGCGATGAAGGCGTTCGGGGTGCGCCGCTCCCCGAGCACGAGCAGGTGGGCCAGCTGGTCGGTGTCGTCCGGCCGGAGCCGCTGGCCGGCGACCAGCCCTCGTTGCACTGCTCCCAGGACCTCCCGCTGCTCCTCGGGGGACAGGCGCCCGAGGCCGTCCCGATGGGCCGCCTCCACCGCGTCAGGCGGGGCCTCGCGCAGCAGGAAGCGGTACTGCCGCACGACCGGGTCCTCCTGGGCCGGCGGCGCTGGGGCGCGGCGGCCCTTGACGTGGATGCGACTCATTGCTCCTCCTCGGCGTCTCCAGCCGCCCGGCTGCGGTACCGGGCTCGATCGGGGTGGCCGACGCGCCTCCACGGGTGGACGGACCCGGTCGACCACCTTCGACTGTGCGCCCGGAGCGGTGCAGGGGCGCTCCACCATTCTGCGTAGATCCCGGCCGGGACCGCCGGGCCGCGGTGGTCCGGCGCCTCGGCGCCGCGTGTCAGGCCGGGCGGCGGCGCAGCGCCAGGACGGCGACGTCGTCGTGGCGCTCCGTCCCGAGCATGCGCTCCGCGAGGTTCGCCAGGAAGTCGCCGAGGGATCCCTCACCTGCGCCGTCGCGCATGCCCTCGGCGACCACCTCGCGCAGCTCCCGCAGCCGCTGCCCGAGGTCCTCGCCGCGCCGCTCCACCAACCCGTCGGTGAACAGCAGCAGCGTGTCGCCGGCACAGAAGGGGAAGGCCGACGCCGCGCGTTCGGTGGGGCCGACCCCGAGCAGGGGCGAGCGACCGAGCTCCATGTACTCGGTCGACCCGTCGGCGCGGACCAGCAGGGGAGGAGGGTGACCGGCAACCGTCGCCCAGCCCTCGTCGTGACCCTCGTCGAGCAGGAGGTATGCCGCGCTCGCCAGGGGGATGAGCGGGTCGCGTTCCATGAACGCGTCCACTGCCGTGGCGAGGGCATCGGGGTGCGCGTCCTGGGTCATCAGGACCCGGGTCGCAGCACGCAGCCGCGACCCGGCCACGGCGGCGTCCACTCCTCGACCCATGACGTCGCCCATGACCACCGCGAGCCGGCCGTCGGGCAGGACGTCGACGTCGTAGAAGTCGCCCCCGACCTCGGTGCGGCCCGACTGCTGGTACAGGTCGGCGAACTCCCAGCCGTCGAGCGCGGGGAGCTCCTGCGGGGAGAGGGTGGCCTGCAGCTCGGCCGCGACGCGGCGGCTCTCGGAGTACAGCTCGGCGTTGTCGATCGCCAGGGCGGCTCGGCGCCCGAGGTCCTCGGCGAACGGCACGTCGGCCGAGGTGTAGTGCCGCCCGGACTCGGCGGACACGAAGGTGAGCACCCCGAGGACCCGGTCGTGGGCCCGCAGCGGCACCGACAGCGCGCTGCGCAGCCCCAGCTCGCGCGCCACGCGCAGGTGCTCGGGGTCCCGGGTGCCCTCGACGAGCATCTCGTCGGTGACCTCCTCGACGAGCAGGCTCTGGCCGGTGCGGGCCACGACGGCGGACCCACTCGGTCGCTCCGGGTCGGACGGCCAGCGCGACTGCACCTCGCGGGCGAGCGCGATCTTCGCCGGGTCGACGTGGGCGACGGTCAGGCTCCGCAGGACGCCGGCCTCGAGCACCTCGACCGCACACCAGTCGGCGTGGAACGGCACCGCCAGGCCGGCCACCTGGGCGAGGGTCTCGTGGTAGTCCATGGTCGAGGCGAGCACGGTCGAGGCGTCGGCGAGGAACTGCACCCGTGCCTCCTGCTCGGCCCGCTCCTTCTCGGCAGCCAGCCGTTGCACGGTCTGGGCGCACACGTCGGCGAGCACCGAGAGGACCGCCAGCTCGTCCTCGGCAAGGTCCATGCACCGGTTGTCGAACCGGAAGGCCATGGCGCCCAGGGCGGGCGTGCCGTCGCCGCCGCGCAGCAGGGGCAGCGTCACCGACGACCGCTCCACGCCGTCGTCGAGGGAGGGGTACCGCGCGACCAGCTCGTCGCGGTCCCGGATCCGCACGACGGACCCGGTGCGCACGGCCTCGCCGAGCGGGCCCTCCAGGTCGAGGTCGAAGACGGAGTAGAGCGTGAGCTGCTCGGGTGTCAGCCCCACCGTCCCGTGGGCACGCAGCCGCCCGACGCCCTCGCGCACGACCACGATCGCGGCATCGGCCTCGAGCACGCGACCGGCCTCACGGGTGATCACGTCGGACATGGTGGCCAGGTCGTCGGCCTTGGCGAGGTGAGCCGTGACGGCCGACAGGGCGACCAGCCGTGACGACGCCGTCGCGTCGCCCTGCTGGGCTGGCTCCGTCCTCGTGGCCAACGCCCTCTCCTCCTCGAGATGGACGCGCGGCGGTGCGCGCTCGCTCATGGAGGCCAGGGGTTGGACCGCATGCTCGATGGCCCAAGGTACCGCCCGGCGGCCACCCGGTGCCCCCTCGCGCTGAACTCTCCGGCATTCCGGGCTGGACGGGTCCGCCGCTCAGAGGGTCGTCGTGAGCACGCCACCGTCGGCGCGCAGGGCTGCACCGTTCGTGGCGGACGAGCGAGGGCTGGCGAGGTAGACGGCGAGGTCTGCGACCTCGGCCGGCTCGAGGAAGCGCTGCACCAGGGACGTCGGGGTGGTGGAGACGAGGTGCGACCTCAGGTCCTCGACGGACGTGCCCATGCCGTGCGCGACCTGCTCGACGGCCTGGGCGACGCCGTCGGACCACGTCGGTCCGCCGAGGATCGTGTTCACCGTGACGCCCGTGCCGCGCGTGCGCTTGGCCAGGCCGTTGGCCAGCGCGAGGGTGGCCGCCTTGGTGACGCCGTAGTGGACCATGTCGGCGGGGACGTTCACCCCGGACTCGCTGCTGATGACGATGACGCGGCCCCAGCCGCGCTCGAGCATCGGCCCCAGCAGCCGCCGGGAGAGCCGGACGGCGCTCATGACGTTGACGTCGAAGTAGTGCTGCCAGTCGTCGTCGCCGACCTCCTCGAACGCCCTGACCTCGAACATCCCGACGTTGTTGACCAGGATGTCGACGTCTTCCAGCAACTCCACGAGCCGGGTCGCCTGGGCGGGGTCGCCGAAGTCCCCTGCGATCCCCGCGACGGTGCTGCCCGGGTGCTCGGCCTCGAGCCGGCCCACCGTCTCCCGGACGGTCTCCTCGTCGCGGCCGTTGACGACGACCGCCACTCCCTCGGCGAGCAGCGCCCGGGCGATGGCCAGGCCGATCCCTCGCGTCGAGCCGCTCACGAAGGCCCTCGTGCCGGTCAGTCCCAGGTCCATGCTCTCTCCCGATCCACGTCACATGCTGCTTCTTTTACTTGACTGAGCAAGTGACCTTAGATGGCGATGACTTTCCGGATCAAGTCACGGAGGCGGTCCGAGCGCGCTGCGTTCGCGTACGCTGCCGCCATGCCGGAGCAGCCCGCGCCCACCCGCCTCACCGGCGACGCCCTCGAGACCTGGGCCTCGCTGGCCACCGTGCTGGAGTGGCTCCCCGCCGCCCTCGACGGCCAGCTCCAGCGAGACTCCGGCCTGACGCACTTCGAGTACGGCGTGCTCTACGCCCTCGCCGACGCCCCCGAGCGCACCCTGCGCATGAGCGTCCTCGCGGGCTACGCCAACAGCTCGCTGTCACGCCTGTCGCGCGCCGCCACGCGGCTCGAGTCGAGGGGCTGGCTGCGTCGCACCCCCGACCCGGCCGACGGCCGCTTCACGCTGGCCGTCCTCACCGAGGAGGGGCTGGAGGCGTTCGAGCAGGCGACGCCGGGGCACGTGCGCACCGTGCACGACCTCGTGCTCGACCGGTTGACGGCCGCGCAGGCCAGGCAGCTCCGTGAGATCACCCGGCGGATCCTGCTCGCCATCCGCGAGGAGGGCGGCTGGGCCCCCGCCGTGGACGCGAGCCCACCGGCCTGACCGGTGCCGGACGGCCTGACCGGTCACCGGCGGCGGCCCGACCCGTTCCCTCCCCGGACCTAGAGGAACTGGACCGGGTCGAACTCCTCGATCGGGATGATCCGGACGCGGGGGAGCCGCTCGTTGAACGCCTGCACGTCGTACTCGAGGTCGAACATCTCCAACCCGTCCTCGGCGAGCTCGACGAAGTCGCGGTTGCGGAACTCGGTAAAGCCGACGAGTCCGACCCGGCGCCCGTCGAGCAGGTCCTCCACCTGGTCGACGAAGTCGCCGTCGTTGCTGACGAGCAGCACATCCGCCTCACGCGACCGCAGCTCGGCCAGGGTGCGCTGGATGGCGATGTCGACGACCTTCTCGCCGGCCGCGCCGGACAGGGCGATCGGCCGGTAGCCGATGGCGAGCAGCGCCTGCACGAACGCCATCGGCAGCTCGGTGTTTGCGGCGAGGAAGAACAGGCCGGTCGCGTCCTGGCTCCAGCGCTCGCGGGCGAACTGCAGCAGCCGCTCCCACCGCGGCCGCTCCTCGGGGCGGGGGCGCCGACCCAGGATCGAGTTGCCGAGGGTGGCGTCGAGGTTCTCCCCGTCGACGAGGACGTAGGTCGTGCGCGCGGCCGGAGGCATGACCCGAGGCTAGAGCCAGTCGACGTCCGCTGCCGCCTTCCCCTCCGAGAGGCGGGCGTACCCGGGACCCCGGTCGAAGAACGGCTGGTCCCCCGACTCCTCGCGCTCGCCCCGCATCCTGGCCCGCAGGGCGTCGCTCGCCCCTTCGTCGACCACCGGCTCGTCCTTGGTGCCCGAGGCCACGACGCCGTATGCCGCGTGCGCGCCCTCGAAGGAGACCTTGCCCCAGCGCAGGTCCTGCTCGACCTCGGCGTAGGGGCGCTCGAGCGGGTCGCCCCACCCGCCGCCGCCGGTGGTGCGGATCCGGATGACCTGCCCGGCCCGCACCGGCTCGGCATCGGCCAGCGCGTCGACCTCCCGCTCGTCCGGCCCGCCGGGGTCGATGGTGACGCTGAACGGCATACCCGCCTTGCCGCCCCTGACCCCCCAGCAGGCGAGGATCGAGCGGTCGGCGATCGACATGAAGTGGGCGTCGCGCAGCATCCGGATGTGCTTCTCGTAGCCCAGGCCGCCGCGGTGGCGCCCGGCACCCCCGGAGTCGACCGCCAGCCCGAGCCGCTCGACCACGAACGGGAACCGGGACTCGGTGAACTCGGTCGGCAGGTTCCGGCTGTCGGGGACCACGTGGATCGTGTCCTCGCCGTCGGCGTAGTGGCGGCCGCCGGAGCCGCCGCCGAGGACCTCGCGCATGAGGTAGTCGTTGCCGTCGCGGTCCTTGCCGTAGACGCCGGTGTAGCGGATCGTCTCCTGGTCGGCGGGCATCCGGCCGTCGACCGCCTTGGCGACGACCCCGGCGAGCACGCCGAGCAGCCGCAGGATGACGAAGGTGCGGGCGTTGGTCGGCGCGGGGTAGATCGGCGTGAGCAGCGTGCCCTTGTCGGGGAAGCGCATCTCGATGAGCGGCACGACGCCCTCGTTGACGTCGAGCTCGGCCATCCGCTCGGGTGACTCGGCCAGGTTGCGCAGGATCGGCGCGAGCCACTTCTTGAGGAAGTTGCCGCCGACGTAGTCGCCGCAGTGGTTGATCGGTCCCCTGGCCTGCGGGCTGGTGCCGGTGAAGTCGATGATGAGACGCGGCCCGGCGGGCCGGCCGTTCTCGGGGTCAGCCGGCGCGTCGCTGACCTTGGTGAGGGTGATCCGCTGGGTGTGCAGCTGGGGCTCGTCGACGCCGTCGTGCTCGGCGTAGTCCTCCCAGACGTAGGTGCCGTCGGGGATCTGCGACAGGATCTCGCGCCGGTAGGTCTCGGTGGTGCGGTCGAGGATCGTGTCGAAGGCGGCCTCGATGTCGGCGCGTCCGTAGCGGGCGAACAGCTCCCCGAGCCGCCGCGCCCCCATGAGGCAGGCCGAGCACTCGGCGTCGAGGTCGGCGGCGAGGCTGTCCGGCATACGGCTGTTGCGGGTCATGATGCGCAGGGCGGCGCGGTTGGGAACTCCTTTGTCCCACAAGCGGATCGGGGGCACCGACAGACCCTCCTCGAACACCGTCGTCGCGTTGCTCGGCATCGACCCCGGCACCGCGCCGCCGATGTCGTCGTGGTGGCCGAACGCCTGCACGAAGGCCACGACCTCGCCCTCGTGGAACACCGGCACCGTGACGCAGAGGTCCGGCAGGTGCCCGATCCCGCCCTCGGACTCGTAGACGTCGTTGTGGAAGAAGACGTCGCCCTCGGACATCTCCGCGATCGGGAAGTCGCGCACGACCGGGTGCACCAGCGCCGAGTACGACCGCCCGGTGAGCTTGCGCAGCTGCCGGTCGTGGATGCCCGCGCGGAAGTCGTGGGCGTCGCGGATCATCGGGCTGCGGCTGGTGCGCGCGATCGCGGTCTCGACCTCCATCTCGACGCTGGCCAGGGTGCCCTGGACGATCTCGACGAGGATCGGGTCGACGTCCGTCCCCTCGGGGGTGAGCCGCTTCCCGTGCTCGTATGCCGTGGGCAGGCCTGCGGGGTTCATCGGTCGCCTCCTCGCTCCGTGCGGGTCAGCACGAGGTTGCCGAGGCGGTCGACCTCACACCGGAAGCCGGGGTGGACCGGCACGGTGGAACCGAACTCCTCGACGATCGCAGGCCCGTCGAACGTGTCGCCGGCCCGCAGGTCCGGCCGCCACAGAACCGGCGTCTGGACGTACCCCGCGTCCGCGTCGAAGCAGACCCGTCGTGTCGTGGTCTTTGAGCGATCCCCGCGGTCAGGACCGCCGGGATCGCTCAAAGACTCGCGGTCGGAGGAGGCGGATGCCGCACCGGCAGCAGGGAAGTGCGCCTCGGGGCGGGAGGGAAGGTCGCGCAGCTGCGGGCGGGTGATGGGGCCGATCCCGGTGACGCGCAGGTTGACCCACTCCACCTGCTGGGTCGGGTCGCCGGCGAAGTCGTAGCCGTACAGCGCGCGGTGCCCGGCGTGGAACGCGTCGGCGACGGCACCGGCATACGCCGCGTCGACCGGTCCCGCCCCACCGTCGGGAGCCGGCACCCGCACCTCGAACGCCTGCCCGAAGTAGCGCAGGTCGACGGTGCGGACGTACCGGTGCCGGTCGCGCGGGAACCCCTCGGCGTCGAGCGCAGCGGCCGCCCGGTCGGTGAGCTCGTCGAACGTCTTCTGCACCGCCGCGAGGTCCAGCGAGGCGTGCCGGGCGACCATCGTCTGCACGTAGTCGTTCTTCACGTCGACGGTCAGCAGCCCGAACGCGCTGACGTTGCCCGGGTCCCGCGGCACGACGACCCCGGCCAGGTCGAGGATGTCGACGAGCCGGCACGCGAGCAGCGACCCCGAGCCGCCGAACGTCGCCAGCATGAAGTCGCGGACGTCGAGCCCGCGCTTGACAGAGACCTGTCGCAGCGCGTTGGCCTGGTTCCACGCGGAGATCTCGAGGACGCCGGTGGCGCAGCGCACCGGGTCGAGCGAGAGCCGCTCCGCCAGGGCGTCGATCCCCGCCCGCGCCGCGTCGACGTCGAGGGGGATCTCCCCACCGAGCAGGTGCGGCGGGATGCGCCCGAGGACGACGTGGGCGTCGGTGATGGTCGGCTCGGTGCCGCCCTTGGCGTAGCAGAGCGGGCCGGGGTCGGCACCGGCCGACTGGGGGCCGACCTTGAGCGTGCCCTCGGGGGAGACCCAGGCGATGGAGCCGCCGCCTGCCCCGACCGTGACGACATCGATCATCGGGATCTTGCTGGGGTAGGCCCCGACGGTGCCCTCGGTCGTCAGCGTCGGCTCACCGTCGAGCACCACCGACACGTCGGTCGACGTCCCGCCCCCGTCACACGTCAGCACCTTCGGAAACCCGGCGCGGGCGGCCACGAGCCCCGCACCGAGGGCCCCGGCGGCCGGGCCGGACAGCACCGTCGTGATCGGCTGGTGCACCACCTCGTCGGCCGACAGGACGCCGCCGTTCGACTTCATGATCGAGAACGGGACGCCGGGCGCGATCGCGTCGAGCCGCTCGTGGATGTTGGCGACGTAGCGGGACACGCTGGGCTTCACCGCCGCGTCGACGAGCGTCGTCATGGCCCGCTCGTACTCGCGGTACTCGCGCAGCACCTCGCTGGAGATCGACACGACGGCCTCGGGGTGCTCGCGCCGCAGGACCTCGCGCATCGCGACCTCGTGCCGGTCGTCGGCGTAGGAGTGCAGGAAGCAGACGCCGATCGTCGTGATGCCGCGGTCGCGGAACCAGCGTGCCGCCGCCACCGCGCCCGCCTCGTCGAAGGGACGGATCTCATTGCCCTCGTAATCCATCCGGCCACCGACGGTGCGGACCTGGTCGGCCGGGACGATGCGCGGCGGCTTCACCCAGAAGTAGGAGTTGCCGTACCCGTCGGGCACCGCCTGCCGCGCGATCTCGAGCAGGAACTCGTACCCCTCGGTCGTCACGAACCCCAGCCGCTCGACCTTGCCCTCGAGCAGCTTGTTGGTCGCGACGGTCGTCCCGTGACTGACGGACGTGACGTCCGCGCCGGTCGCCTCCATGAGGGCCAGGACCTTCTCGACGCCGGTGATGAACCCGTCGGCCGGGTTTCCCGGCGTCGAGGGCGTCTTGGTCGTGACGAGGTCGCCGGAGTCCTCGTCGAGCGCGACGACGTCGGTGAACGTCCCGCCGGTGTCGATGCCGATCCGGATCCGTCGCGCCATGCGTGCGATTCAACCCACTCGCCCTCGCACGGGCGTCGGCACATGTTGCCAACCGGGCCTAGAGCGAGAGGTAGGCGCGGTCCCCGGGCAGCACGAGCGCGAGGGGGTCCGACCCGTGCAGCGGCACCTCGTGCCAGCCCAGCCACGCCGAGCCGTCGGGCCGGGTGCGCACCTGGACCCGGTGGGGCGTCTCGACCAGTCGCAGATCGGCCTCGAACGTCCCGTCCCCGGTCCAGCCGCCCGAGGCCGCGACCACGAGCTCGACGTCGCCGACGGTGAGGCGCGTGTCGACCCAGTGCCCGTCCCCGACGTCGACCGTCGCCGTGGTGCCGTGCGCCTCGAGCGTGAGCCGGTATGCCGTGCCGGCACGGGCGCCCGAGGCTGCGCCGCCGGTCACGTCGCCGCCCTCGTGACCCGGGCCTCCCGCTCCGCCTGCGGCCACGCGCTCCACGCGCACGCCGGCATACGCCTCGGGAAGCCGGCTGTTCGGCGACCGGGTCCACGAGCCCTCGTCCGGTCCGGCCGTCGTCGACGACGGCGTCGGGACGGTGAGGGAGGCCATGCGGGTGGCCAGCGCGTCGTCCGCCGCCGCGTCACCCTCGCGATCGACGGCCGGGAGCAGGTGCTCCCAGACGAGGTCGAGCACGGCCTGCATGTCGACGGTCTCGGACGTGATGGCGAGGGCGATGTCCTGCTCGGGTAGCACGATCGCGTACTGGCCGTAGGCGCCGTCGCCGCGGTACCCGTGGCTGGCACCCCAGAACGAGCAGCCGTAGCCGTGGGTCCAGTCGGGGTTGGGGTCCGGCTCCCGGTTGGGCAGGCCGGTCGGCGCCGTCGCAGCGGCCACCCAGTCCGCAGACAGCAGCTGCTCGCCCGCCCACCGACCCCCGGCGAGGTAGGTCTGGGCCAGCCCCAGGATGGCGTCGGTGCCGACGTGGATGCCGGAGAAGCCGAGCTCGCGGCCGGTCGCGGTGCGGTGCCAGCGCGCGCGGTCGGCACCTCCCGGGTCCAGCTGCCCCAGGACGCGCGAGCGCACGAGGTCGAGCAGGCTCGCGCCGGTCACCTCGCGGACGCACGACGCCGCGAGGTAGGTCGCGAGCTGGTTGTAGGCCCACGCGGTGCCCGGCTCGTGCTCGGGCTCGTGCGCCAGGATCGCGCCGAGCACGGGGTCGGTGCCGTCGTCGGACGGGGCCAGCGAGGCCAGTAAGACGGGGCCGGGCCACGCGTCGACGTCGTGGCCGGTCGCCATGGTCAGGCAGTGGCCGAGGGTGAGGCTGCGGTACCGCTCGGACACCTCTGCCCCGGCCGGGAGCAGGGCAGGCGGCAGCACGTCGAAGACGCGGTCGTCGAGCGACAGGCGTCCCTCGTCGACGAGCAGCCCGACCGCCGTCGCGGTGAACGACTTGCTCAGCGAGTACACGAGCTGCACACGGTCCGCGGCATACGGCGCCCACCACCCGCGCGCCACGACGTGGCCGTGCCGCGCGAGCAGGAGGCTGTGCGGGTCGTGGCCGTCGGCCTCGAGGGCGTCGACGAGGGCGAGCACGCCGCGGGCGTCGATGCCCTGCGCAGACGGGGTGCTGGTGGGCAGGACGGGGGAGGCTGCGGTCACCTGCCGACGCTAACCCGGCTGCGGCCGGCGCGCCGCGTGGAGTCCCGTGCCGCGTCGAGTGCCGCGTCGCGTCAGCGCGTGGGCCGGACGACGTTGAGGTCCACCGGCCCGTGGACCCCGGCGACCCGCGCACGGTTGCTCGCCTGCCACCAGACCCACGCGCCGGGCGGCCGCACGACGATGCTGCGCACCCAGCGCTGGCGGTCGCGGGTCGGCGGGTACTTCGCGTCCCAGCTGTTGAGGACGTAGTAGCGGACCGGCCGCCCGGTGCCCTGCTCCACCGCCTCGACGAACGCGTCGAGCTCGCGCTGGACCGTCGCGCGCGGCGGCCGGGCGGAGCAGTTGCCACTGAGCTCGAGGTCGACGACCACCGGCAGCGAGCGGGTGTCGCGGCGGCCGCCCACCTCGTCGAGGGAGCCGAGGAGGTTCGCCGCCTGCTCGGCACCGCCGCGGCAGAGCGTGAAGAAGTGGTACGCGCCGACCTGCAGCCCCGCCGCGCGCGCCTGCTCCCAGTTGCGGGCGAAGGCAGGGTCCCGGAACGTCGCCCCCTCCGTCGCCTTGAGGTATGCCGCGGACACCCCGTCCGCCGCGACGGCCGGCCAGTCGATGGTGCCCTGGTGCGCGGAGACGTCGACGCCGTAGGTCTCACCGGCCTGCAGCGCGGGGCGCCGGCCGGGCAGCCACAGCTCGATCGCCAGCACGCCGGCGAGGGTGAGGACGAGGACCGCGCCCAGGAGGACGACCACCCCCCGTCGCCGTCGCATACGGGAACCCTAACCGGGTGGCGTCCACCCGGCCGACCGGCCGGACCTGCCACCCGGCCGACCGGTCTGACCTGCCACCCGGCCGGCGGCCGGCGGCTAGTGCGGGAAGGGGGTCTGCGCCTCGCCCTCGAGCTCGGAGCGGTGGCGGCGGATCAGCTCGAGGTTCCGGTCGCGCAGGTGGTCGAACCCCTGGCCGATGTTCGAGCCCGGCGTCAGCGAGGCCAGCGCCGTGTCCGGGTCGAGCAGCGCGCTCACCCAGCCCTCGTGCGAGGCCGCCTTGGCGACGATGTGGCCGACCGGCGTCACGATGTGCGAGTTGCCGAAGTAGAGGACGCCCGCGGGGTCGGTGCCGGTGGCGTTGGCCCCGACGACGAAGACGTGGTTGTCGTACGCCCGGGCCCGCGACGTGAGCTCCCAGACGTCGGCCGAACGCAGCAGCGCCGACGGCCGGACGATCACCTCGGCACCGCGGACCGCCTGGATCCGCGACAGCTCGGGGTAGTCGCCGTCGAAGCAGATGATCATCCCGATCCGCCCGAGGTCGGTCTCGACCACGGTGACGTCGTTGCCCGGGGTGACCCAGCCGCCGCCGTCGACGTGCTCGGTGCAGAACGGGTGCGTCTTGCGGTAGACACCGGCGACCTCCCCGTCGCGGCCGACCAGCACCGACGCGTTGTGCACGACGCCCCGCTCCGGCCCGCGCTCGTACGTGCCGAGGACGACGTGCACGCCCAGGTCGCGCGCCACCTGCTGCACCGGCTCGGTCACCGGGCCCGGCACCTCGGACACGAGGTCCCAGAGGTCCTCGGTGGAGCAGTCGGGCGTGAAACCGGTCGTCGCCGTCTCGGGCAGGACGACCAGCTCGGCGCCGGTCGCGTCGACGCAGCGGCGGACGAAGTCGACGCACTTGTCGAGGTTCTTGCGCACGGTCTCGGGCGACAGCGGCCCGGGGACCGGCGCGACCTGGATCGCGGCCGTGGTGAATGCGCGCATCAGCGTCCTCCGATCGCCCATCCCACGATAACCCCGGCCAGGGCGACCACCCCGCCCGTGAGCACGCCCCAGCCGAAGTCGCGGTTGCCCCGGGCCCCCACCCCGGCCTCGGCGGCAGGCACGGCCCGCCGCCCGGCGTACACGGGGGCACCGGCGGGCGCTCCGGGGGCGCGGGTGAGGACGGGCTGCTCGATCGGCACCGGTCGCACGCCGGCGATGTCGTCGTCGACGGCGGTGAAGAACTGGCCCGCCATCTTGCGCGTGACGCCGGTGAGCATCCGCTGGCCGACGCCGCCCAGCATGCCGCCCACCGTGGCGTCCGCGTCGTACGCGAGGGCGGTGCCCCCACCGTCGGCCACGGCCAGCCGGACGACGACGTCCGCATCGACGGTGCCGGGGCTGCCGGCGCCGCTCGCCTTGAGGGTGAATCCCTCCGGCGGGTTGGGGTCGTGCAGCGCGACCGTGCCGTCGTACGTGCCCTTGACCGCAGCGACCCCCGCAGTGACGGTCATGGCGTACCGGTGGGTGCCGATCTCGGTGAGCGACTCGCAGCCCGGCAGGCAGCGGGCGAGGACGGCCGGGTCGTGGAAGGCGTCGAACACCTCCTGCGGGCTGGCCTTGAGCTCGGCCGTGCCGGAGATCCTCATCGCTGCTCCTCGGGTCGGGTGGCGGGGGTGGGCTCGTCGCGGGGGTCGCGCGGGTCGCGCGGGTCGCCGGGCGCCGTGGCCGCCGGTGGGTCGGCGGGTATGCCGTGGGCGTGCCGCAGCGAGGGCCACTCGCCGCGTTCGTGCCGCCGGCGCAGCTCCCACAACTCGACCGGCGAGATCGGCATCGAGCGGATCGGGAAGCCCTCGGCGTCCTCGATCGCCGAGGCGATGACGGCCGACACCGGGATGCACCCCGCCTCGCCGGCTCCCTTGATGCCCAACGGGTTCAGCGGTGACGGCGTCTCCAGGTGGTCGGTCTCGATGAACGGCACCTCGGACGCGTACGGCATGAGGAAGTCCATGAAGCTGGCGTTGAGCAGCTGGCCGCCCCCGTCGTAGACCATCCGCTCGTACAGCGCGCCACCGACGCCCTGGGCGACGCCGCCGTGGACCTGGCCCTCGACGACCATCGGGTTGATCATCGGCCCGCAGTCGTGGACGACGCAGTAGCGCAGGATGCGGACCTCCGCCGTCACCGGGTCGGTCTCGACGACGGCCGCGTGCATGCCGTTGGCGAACGTCGCCTGGGTGGGGGAGTAGAAGTCCTTGCCCTCCAGCCCCGGCTCCTCGTCGTCGGCGACCGGCGGCTTGTCGGGGTCGTTGCTGCCGGCGAACTGGGTGGCCGCCTTGGCGGCCTCGTCGAACGCGTAGCGCAGGGGGTTCGACATCACCGACACCGTGCCGAGGCCCATGTGGGTGTCGGGCGCCCCCTTGACCCGGACGTCGCCGTCGACGATCTCGAGGTCCTCGGGGCTGACCTCGAGCGCGTCGGCCGCGATCCGCAGCGCCTTGGCCCGGACCTGGCGGGCCGCGAGCGCGATGGCGTTGCCGCTCATGACCGCAGCCCGCGAGGCGAACGTGCCCACGGCATACGGCATGCGCCTGGTGTCGCCGGTCGTGACGTGGACGTCCTCGAGCCGCACGCCGAGCTCGCTGGCCACGACCTGCGCGAAGACCGTCTCGTGCCCCTGCCCCTGCGATGTGAGGCCGGTCGAGACGTTGACGCGGCCGCTGGTCTCGACCTGGATGTGCCCGCCCTCGTAGGGGCCGACGCCGGTGCCCTCGACGTAGCAGCCGATGCCGAGCCCGACCCTGCGCCCCTCGGCGCGGGCCTGGTCGCGGTAGGCAGCGAAGTCGTCCCAGCCGACGAGCCGCTCCAGGGTCGCGAGCGTGGCCGGGAAGTCGCCGCTGTCGTAGCGCAGCGGGCGGCCGTCCTGGAAGAGCAGCCCGTGGTCCCAGGGCATCTCGTCGGGCTGGATGAAGTTGCGGCGGCGGACCTCGGTGCGGTCCAGGCCGAGCTCGTCGGCGATGGCGTCCATGGTGCGTTCCATGGCGAAGCAGCCCTGCGGCCGGCCGGCGCCGCGGTAGGGCGTGACCAGGACCGTGTTGGTGTAGAGCGACCAGAACTCGACCCGGTAGGTGCCGGGCTTGTACGGCCCGAGCAGCTGGGTCGAGGTGATGATCGGGACGATGATGCCGTACGGCGTGTAGGCGCCGTTGTCGTGCCAGAACTTCACGTCGAGGGCCAGCAGCCGCCCGTCGTCGTCGAAGCCGACCCGCACCCGGTGCAGCTGCCCGCGCTCGTGCGCGCTGGAGACGAAGTGCTCGCGGCGGTCCTCGGTCCACTTCACGGGTCGGCCGAGAACCCTTGCGGCCCAGGGGACCAGGACCTCTTCGGGCCACGGGTGGTTGATCTTGACGCCGAACCCACCGCCCACGTCGGGAGCGATGCACTCGACCTTGGCCAGGGGCAGGTCGAGCTTGGCGGCGACCGCGGCCCGGACGCCGGTCGAGGTCTGCGTGGAGGAGTAGATCCGCAGCTCCTCGCGCTCGTCGTCCCAGCGCGCGTAGACGCCCCGGCCCTCCAGCGGCATGCTCGCGCTGCGCTCGATCGACAGGTCGAGCTCGAGGGTGTGCGGGGCGGCGGCCATGGCGGACTCGACGTCGCCGACCTCCTGCAGCATGTGCGCCGAGACGTTGTCGGGGACGTCGTCGTGGACGAGATGCGTTGCGGCGCGGGCGTCCTCGATGCCGACGACGGGGGAGAGCAGCTCGTAGTCGACGCGGATGCGCTGGCACGCGTCCTCGGCGACGTAGCGGTCACGAGCGACGACGAGGACCACCGGTTCCCCGACGTGGTTCACCTCGTCGCGGGCCAGGGCGTACTGGGTGCGGCCGTGCGTCAGGGTCGGGTGGGGGATGAGAAGGGGCAGGGGCTCGCCGACCCGGCCGGGCAGGTCCTCGTGCGTCCAGATGCCGACGAGCCCGTCGACGTCGAGCGCGTCGGTGACGTCGATGTCGCGGATGCGGGCGTGCGCGTGCGGGCTGCGGACGAGTGCGGCGGCCAGGGCGTCGTGCCCGAGGTCGTCGAGGTAGCGGCCGCCGCCCGTGAGCAGCCGCGGGTCCTCCCGGCGCTGGACGGGCGCCCCGAACATCGAGGTGGTCACGAGTCGCCTGCCGTGGCGTCGGCCTCGGCGGCCTCGCGCAGCTCGGCGGCGCGCAGGACGGACCTCACGATGTTCTGGTACCCGGTGCAGCGGCACAGGTTGCCCGAGATCGCCTCGCGCGCCTCGTCCTGCGTCGGGTGCGGGTGCTCCTCGAGGTATGCCGTGACGGTCGTGAGGAAGCCAGGCGTGCAGAAGCCGCACTGCAGGCCGTGGCACTCGGCGAACGCGCGCTGCACCGGCCCCATCGCCTCACGGGTGCCGAGCCCCTCCACGGTGGTGACGGCGTGGGCCTGGGCGGTGACGGCGAAGACGAGGCACGACCTCGCGGGACGGCCGTCGAGCAGGACCGTGCAGGCGCCGCACACCCCGTGCTCGCAGCCCACGTGGGTGCCGGTGAGGCCGAGGTCGTGGCGCAGGAAGTCCGACAGCAGCCGTCGCGCGGGCACGCGGGCGTGGCGCGGGACGCCGTTGACGGTCACGGTGACGTCGAGCAGCTCCTCGACGACGGGATCCCCGCTCATGCCGCGCCCCTCCCGCTTCCTGGCGCAGCGGAGCGAGCCGCCGCCTCGGCCAGCGCGATCCGGGAGAGCTCCACGGCCAGCATCCGGCGGTACTCGGCCGTGGCGTGGATGTCGCCCTCCGGGGTGACCGCCGCGGCGACGAGCTCGGCCGCACCGGACCAGTCGACCGAGGACTGCTCCCGTCCCGCGAACGGCCCGGTCACGTCGAGGACGGTGGGCACGTCGGTCACCGACACGAAGGTCAGCCGCGCCCGGGTGACCGTCCCGTCGGCGACCGTCACCGCCGCCCCCACGCCGGCGAGTGCGTAGTCGCCGTGACGGCGGGCGCGCTCGACGAAGGCCGTCCCGGTCCCGGCAGGGAGGCGCCCGAAGCGGACCGCCACCGCCAGCTCCTCCGGCGCGAGCGACGTCTCGAGCGGGCCGAGGAAGAAGTCGTGCCAAGGGATCTCGCGCGCACCGGTCGCGCTGGCCACCTCGACCACGCCGTCACACAGGGCGAGCACCGACGGCATCTCGCCAGCGGCGTCGGCGTGCGCGATCGAACCCACGGTGGTGCCCCGGTTGCGGATCACGGGGTGGGCCACGTGCCGCAACGCCTGGCGCAGCAGCGGCAACGCGGCATACGCCTGCTCGTGCCGCTCGAGGTCCGCGTGCCGGACGAGCGCACCCACGCGCACGTGGTCCGCGGTGACCTCGACGCCGTCGAGGCCGGCGACGCGGTCGAGGTCGACGAGGTGGGCCGGCGTGGCCAGGCGCATGTTGAGCATCGGCACCAGGCTCTGGCCGCCGGCGAGCACCTTGCCGTCGTGGCCCACGTCGGCGAGCACGCTCGTGGCCTCGTCCACGGTGCGTGGCGCGTGGTGCACGAAGGGTGCTGGCTTCACGGGGAGTTCCTGCCTGCTCGGGTCTGCGGGGGAGAGGGCGTGGGCCCCCGACGCGGTCGGGGGCCCACCCGGCAGACGGGTCAGGGGTTCCCGTCTCCGGCCTGTCCCGGGTGCGACCCGGAGTGCGGGGTGCGGCCCGGGCCGGTGCCGGTGGCGCCGGGTTCGGCCGCCTGGGTGCGCGTGCCGGTCGTGCCGGCGCGGTGCGCGCCGACGTGGCCGGCGTGGGTGTCCTGGTAGAGGTCGTCGACGTCGCTCTCGCCGTAGGTGTCGCGGCCGAGGACGATGGCGGCACCGCCGGGCCGGTTGGCGTTGGCGCGGTCACGCAGCTCGCGCGGGGCCACGGCCTTGGCCAGGTGGTAGCCGCCGACGGCGACGATGGTGCCGAGGGCGATGCCGCTGAGCGAGAAGTTGTCCGAGAACTTCAGGGCGACGTTGCCGATGCCCATGATGATGCCGGCGGCGAGCGGCACGAGGTTGATCGGGTTGCCGAAGTCGACGCCGTTCTCCTTCCAGATCTTGGCGCCGAGCAGGCCGATCATGCCGTAGAGCACGACCGTGATCCCGCCGAGGACGCCGCCCGGGACCGACGCCACGAGGGCACCGAACTTGGGCGACAGTCCGAAGAGGATCGCGACGACCGCCGCCACGTAGTACGCGGCGGTCGAGTAGACGCGCGTGGCCGCCATGACGCCGATGTTCTCGGCGTAGGTCGTCGTCGGGGAGCCCCCGACCGAGGTCGCGAGGACGGTGCCGATGCCGTCGGCGGCGATCGCGCGACCCATGTAGGGGTCGAGGTCGTGGCCGGTCATCTCGGCGACCGCCTTGACGTGGCCGGTGTTCTCGGCGATGAGCGCGATGACGGCAGGCAGGACGAGCAGGATCGCGGTGACCGAGAACGACGGCGTGTGCCAGCCGACGACCTCCTTGCCGTCCGCCGCGATGGTGGTCTGCGACGGGAAGCCGAGCCACGACGGGCACAGGGACCCGTTGGCGAGCTTCTCCCCGGCAGAGCAGGTCAGGCTCGAGAAGTCGGTGCGGAAGTGGTCGGTCGCCTTGGTGGCGCCGCCGAGGACGCTGTTGATCTGGCCGGCCGTCTTGTCCAGCACCCACGACAGCACGGTGCCGAAGATCAGCGCCAGGAAGACCGCGATGCGGCCGATGAAGCCGCGGAACGCCACGGCGCACACGATCGTGAAGACCATGACCGTCAGCGCGACCCACTGGTCCTGCGGCCAGTAGATGCCCGCGACGACCGGTGCGAGGTTGAAGCCGATGAGCATGACGACGGCGCCGGTCACCGACGGCGGCAGCACCTTGTGCAGCAGCCCCGAGCCGAGGAAGTGGATCAGCAGGCCCACGACGGCGAGGACGACGCCGGCGACGAGGATCGCGCCGGTGACCTCCTTGCTGTCGCCGCCCTGCGCGCGGATCGCCGCGACGCCACCGACGAACGACGCCGAGGTGCCCAGGTAGCTCGGCACCCGGCCCGAGACGATGAGCAGGAACACGATCGTCGCGATGCCGCTCATCATGATCGCCAGCTGGGGGTTGAGGCCCATGACGATCGGGAAGACGAAGGTCGCGCCGAACATGGCGACGACGTGCTGCGCGCCGAGGCCGACGGTCTTGCCCCAGCCGAGGCGCTCGTCGGGGGCGACGACGTCGTCCGGTCCGGCGAGGTTGCCGTCGCCGTGCAGCTTCCAACCCAGGCCCAAGCTCATCCGGACTCCTTCTCGCGGACCGCGTGCCCGGCAGGCACGCGGCATACGGTCCCTGCAGGTTAGGCGGCAACCTAGCGGCCGGGACAGCACCTGCGTTGGGCAATTGTTGCCATCCGCGGAGGAGGCGGTCCGGCGGAGTCAGATGCCGCGCATCTGGTGCACCTTCAGGGCCAGCGCGAGCTTGAGCCGCAGCTGCGGGTCGGTGGTGAAGGGGCCGAGCATGCGCTCGAGCTTGGCGATGCGGTAGCGCAGCGTGTTGTAGTGGAAGAACAAGAGCCGGGCGGTCTCGGCGACGTTCATGTTGGTGTCGATGAGGATGCTGAGCGTCGTGCGCAGGTCGGCGTGCTCGGGGACGTCGTCGTCGGCGAGCGGTCCGAGCGCCTCCTCGACGAACCGGCGCAGGTCGGCGCTGTCCGGCACGAGCGCGAGCAGCCGGTAGATGCCCAGCTGGTCGAAGTGCGCGACCGAGCCGTCACCGTTGAGCTGGCGGCCGACGCTCACGGCGCTGAGCGCCTCCTCGTACGCCCGCGGCAGGTCGGCCGGCGACTCGACCGGGCGGGACACCCCGGTGGAGAAGGTCCGGCGCCCGCCACCGCCGTCGCCGCGCACGACGCGGACGACCTCGCCGACCGACCGCATCACCGTGTCGGTGTCGGCGTCGCCCGGCACCGCGAACAGCGCGACGACCTCCTGGCTGAAACCCATCACCGGCGCGCGCGGGTCGCGCACCGCCATGGCGCGGCTCCACGCCCGGGAGAAGCGCTGCTGCAGGTCGGTGACCTCCTCGCTGGTGCGGGTCGTGTGCTCGTCGTCCTCGTAGGTCTCGGCGACGACGACGACCAGCGGGCGGTCGATGTCCCAGCCGAGCGCCGCCGCGTGCAGCAGTGCCTCCGCCGGTGCCCCCGCCCGCCCCGCCAGCGCGTCACGCAGGAACTCCGCGCGGTACTTGCTCTCGACCGCCGACACCGCCTGCTCCTTGGTGATGGCCAGAGCCGCCACCGTCGCCGCGCGTTCGAGCAGGTGGACGTCGTCCGCGGTGAGGCTGCGGTCCTGCACGAACGCCGCGAGCAGCCCGTGGCCCAGCCCGCCGGCGACGATGCGCACCAGGGCTCGTCCCGAGACCGGGGTGCCCGGCGGACGGGTGCCCACGGCCTCGCGCTCGGTCACGAGCCGCCCGGTCCGGTCGAAGCAGTCGAGGGCGTGCGCGGCGGTGAGCGCCTGCTCGGACCCGGCTTCCGCGAGCACCCGCCCGTCGGTGCTCGTCACCATCGCCGCGCCGCCGAGGAAGCCGGCCAGCCGCTCACAGAGGTCCTCCAGCCCGCCGCCGGCGAGCACGACGTCGACGAGGATGCGGTGCGCCTCGTCGACGCGCGCGAGGATCGCCGTCTGCTGGTCGAGGAGGGCGCCGAGGACCTCGGTGACCACGGCGTCGGGTTCGCCGCCGTCCAGGAGCAGCAGCGGTATGCCGTGCAGGGCCGCCCGCTCGCGCGTCGCCTCGAGCTCGTCGGCCGTGGCGGCCGGGACCCCGGTCACGAGCAGGGCTCCTGCCCCGGCGCTCGCCAGGGCCGCGACGACGTCGTGGCCCTGAGCCTCGTGCCGGGCGAGGACGTCTGCGGGCACGACGACGAGGTGGCCTGCGCACGGCGGCACCGATGCCTGCGGAGCACCCAGCAGGCTGGCCCGGGTGAGGACCGCGCCGGCGCCCGCGGAAACGTCGGGGGCGGTGGTGGCCACCCGCACCCCGGCGAGCGACGGCAGGGCGAGCAGGCGCTCGAGCGAGAGCCCGGCGACGAGCTCGCGGACGGCGGGCGAGGCGGCTGCCGCCGCGGATGGCAACTCCACGTCACGCAGGCCGCGATCGTTGGCAACATTCACCATGAGGGGACTGTAATCGCACTGGATACGGTCGCAGGACCTGTCCGCCAAACCCTCGGAGGTCGGTCGGTGTCCCTGCCCGCGACGGCCTGGCCGGCGGCTGCGTCGTGCCGCTCTCCGCAGGCGCTCAGCGGGTCCTTGCGCCCGGCCACGGTGCTGGCCGCGTTCCCCGCCGCCCTCTACCTCGAGGTGGACGCGTCGCTGCTGTCGGTCGTCACGCCGGACGGGCTGCGCCTGCCGACGTCCCTCGTCCTCGGCCGGGGGCTGGCTCGGACCGGGTGGGGAGTCCGGTCCGGCGACGTCGTCGAGGTGGGCTCGGGCCGGGTGCGGTTGCCCGGGGCCGACATCGTGGCCGTGCGCACCTGGCAGCCGCGGCGGGTGGTGCCTGCCGCTGGTCCGGTCCGGGTGCCCCGTGGCCTCGACCGGGGCAGCGCGGCGTGGCGGGCGGTCGCGGCCGACCTGACCGGGCTGGTGCTGGACGGACGCGACCCCGTCTCGGCGGTGGGAGCCCTCGTGGGTGCCGGCCCGGGACTCACCCCGAGCGGCGACGACGTGCTGTGCGGCGTCCTCCTCGGCCTGCGGCTCGCGGGCCGGCTCGACGCCGTGTCGTCGCTGGGCGACGTCGTGCGCCGGCAGCTGGGCGCGACGACCTCCCTCTCCGCCGCGCTGCTCACCGAGGCGGCTGACGGGTATGCCGTGCCCCAGGTCGTGCGGCTCACCGCCGCCCTCGCGCGGGGCGACGACCGTGGCGCCGTTGTGGCCGCGGGCGAGGTGGCAGCGGTGGGTCACTCCTCGGGCCGGGACCTGCTCGCTGGACTGGTCTCGGCGCTCGAGCTCGCGGGAGCGGCTGCCGTCCCTGCCCTGGAGGAGGCGTCGTGACCGACCACGTGGAGGTGAGGCGCGGCGCGTACCACGACTCGGTGAGCCTCATGCAGGTCTCGCGGCAGGTCGCCGCGACCGCCGGTGTCACGGCCGCCCAGGTGGCGATGGCGACCGACCTCAACGTCGACGTCATCCGTGGCATGGGCTTCGAGGTGCCCGCGGACGCCCGGCCCAACGACCTGCTGCTGGCCGTCCGGGGGGAGGACGACGCCGCCGTGCAGGCGGCGCTCGCGACGGCCGCGACGGCTCTCGCCGGCCTGCACTCGGCGTCACAGCAGGCGGGAGGGTTCGGCGACACGCCGCCGCCTCGCACGCTGGGGCGGGCCGTGGACGCCGCTGGCGCGACGCTCGCCCTCGTCTCGGTGCCCGGGCCGCACGCCGTGGTCGAGGCCCTCGACGCGATCGACCGGGGCGTGTCGGTCATGGTGTTCTCCGACAACGTCCCGGTGGAGGACGAGGTTCTGCTCAAGGACCTCGCCGCCGAGCGCGACGTGCTCGTCATGGGCCCTGACTGCGGCACCGCGGTCGTGGGTGGCGTCGCCCTGGGCTTCGCGAACGTCGTCCGTCGCGGCCCGGTCGGCATCGTGGCGGCGTCCGGCACGGGGGCCCAGCAGATCTTGGCGCTGCTGGACGCGGCCGGCCTCGGCGTCAGCCACTGCCTGGGCGTGGGCGGACGCGACCTCTCCACCGCCGTCGCCGGGCGCTCCACCCGCCAGGCGCTCGCCGCGCTCGCCGCCGACGAGGGGACCGAGCGCATCGTCGTCGTGTCGAAGCCGCCGGCGCCCGAGGTGCTCGCCGACCTCGAGGCGTATGCCGCGGGGCTGGCCGTGCCGGTCCACTGGGCGACGCTCGGGCCGGGGCGTCCCGACCTCACGACCGCCGTCGAGGAGGTCGTCGCCGCGACGGGCGTCGAGCTCGGGGAGGGCTGGCCGCCCCGCTGGCGGCCCGTCCTCGAGTCGGGACCATGGCCGCCGGAGGCCGCGGAGCCCCAGGCCTCGGCGCAGCCGGAGGTCGTGGCGCAGCCGGAGGTCGCGGCGCAGCCGGACGCCACCGCACAGGCCGAGGCCCGCGAGCAGCCGGAGGCCGCTGAGCCCCAGGTCGCGGCGGCGTCGGAGCGGCCGGAGGCCGTGGATCCCCTCGCCGACGTGCCCGACCGCGACCTGGGCTCACCGACCTGGACCCTGGGCAGTTCTTTGAGCGATCGCGGCGGTCAGGACCGCCGGGATCGCGCAAAGACCTTCCTGCGGGGGCTGTTCTGCGGCGGGACGCTCGCCGACGAGGCGATGCTGGTCGCGGGCGAGGCGCTCGGGCCGATCCGCTCCAACACCCCGCTGTCGCCCGACCTGGCCCTGGGGGCGGACCTGCGCGCCGACGGGCACGTCGTCATCGACTTCGGCGACGACGCGCTCACCCGTGGGCGCGCCCACCCGATGATCGACCCGAGCCTGCGGATGGAGCGGATCGCGGCCGAGGCCTCCGACCCCGGCTGCGGGGTGCTGCTGCTCGACCTCGTCCTCGGCCACGGCGCCCACCCCGACCCGGCCCCCGAGCTCGCCGCGGCCATCGAGGCCGCCCGGGCGACCGCGGCGGAGGCGGGCCGGGAGCTGCCCGTCGTCGTCTCGCTGACGGGGACTCCCGGCGACCCGCAGGACCTCTTCGCCTGTGCCGACCAGCTCAGTGCCGCCGGTGCCCACGTCCACCTCTCCAACGCCGCCGCCGCCCGGCACGCGGTCGAGCTGCTCGCCCCCGGGGAGGACCGGTGACCGCACCACTGCACGGGCTGCTGTCCGAGGACCCGGTCGTCGCGACGGCCGGGGTGGGGCTGTTCGCCGACGCCCTGCGCGACCAGGCCGTCCCGGTCACCGAGGCCGACTGGCAGCCGCCGATGGAGGGGACCGATCGCCACCTCGTCACCGTGCTCGCCGACCGACGGCGGGCCGAGGCCAACGCGCTCGCCTTCGCCCGGATGACGGCCGCCGGCGCCGACCTCGTCGACGTCCGCCGGGCCCACGAGGCGCTCGGCCTCGAGCGCGGCACCTTCCTGCACGCCGGGCCGCCCATCGAGTGGGAGCGGGCCTCCGGCCCGCTGCGCGGCGCCCTCATCGGGGCCGTCCTGTTCGAGGGCCTGGCCGACACGCCGCAGGAAGCGGAACGCCAGCTGGCGGCCGCGGCATACGACCTCGAGCCGTGCCACCACCGGGACGCGGTGGGGCCGATGGCGGGCGTGGTCTCGCCGTCGATGTGGGTCTACGAGCTGCGCGACGAGGTGCACGACCACACCTCGTGGTGCTCGCTCAACGAGGGGCTGGGCAAGGTGCTGCGCTACGGCGCGTACGGGCCCGAGGTGATCGACCGGCTGCACTGGATGAACGCCGTCCTGGGGCCGCTGCTCCAGCGGGCCGTGCGCGCGCGGGGCCCCGTCGACATCAAGGCGATCCTCGCCCAGATGCTCCAGATGGGCGACGAGGGACACAACCGCAACCGCGCCGGGTCGCTCATGCTGCTGCGCGAGCTGCTGCCGACGCTCATCACCGCCGACGGCAGCTCGACCGACATCGCCGAGGCGGTGCGGTTCTCCGGCGTCAACGAGCACTTCTTCCTCAACCTCGGCATGCCCGCCTGCAAGCTGTCGACCCTGGCCGCGGAGGGCATCCCCGGCTCGACCGTCGTCACGACGATGGCGCGCAACGGCACCGACTTCGGCATCCGCACCGCCGGCACGGGCGACCGCTGGTTCACCGGGCCGGCCAACACGCCCGACGGCCTCTTTCTCGGCGACTACGGCCCCGACGACGCCAACCCCGACATCGGCGACTCCGCCATCACCGAGACCGCGGGCATCGGCGGGTTCGCCATGGCGGCCGCCCCGGCGATCGTCCGGTTCGTCGGCGGCGACGTCCCGATGGCGCTGCAGGCCACGCGCACGATGTACGAGATCACCGTCGGCGAGCACCCGGCATACCAGGTGCCCATCCTGGAGTTCCGCGGCACGCCCACCGGCATCGACGTCGCGGCCGTCGCGCGGACCGGGATCCTGCCGCAGATCAACACCGGCATGGCCGGCCGGGTCGCCGGCACCGGGCAGGTGGGCGCGGGACTCGTGACGCCGCCGGCCGAGTGCTTCCCGGCGGCCCTGGCCGCGCTCGCGGACGCCGTGCCGGCCCGGGACTGAGGAGCCTTCCGTATGCCGTGCCGGCCTGCCCGCGTGGGCGCCTCGGGTCGGCGCGTGGTGCCGTGGCAGGATGGGCGTCCGTGACGGCAGGCATCCTCGACGGCAAGGCGGTCCTCGCGACCATCAAGGACGAGCTCAAGGTCCGCGTCGCGGCCCTGCGCGAGCAGGGGGTCGTGCCCGGCCTGGGCACCGTCCTCGTGGGCGACGACCCCGGCAGCCGCTGGTACGTCGGCGCCAAGCACAAGGACTGCGCCGAGATCGGCATCACCTCGATCCGCCGCGACCTGCCCGCCGGGACGCCGCAGGCCGAGGTCGAGGCGGTCATCGACGAGCTCAACGCCGACCCCGAGTGCACCGGGTTCCTCGTGCAGCAGCCCACCGGGCTCGACGAGTTCGCGCTGCTGTCGCGCGTCGACCCGGTCAAGGACGTCGACGGCCTGCACCCGACGAACCTCGGCTGGCTGGTCCTCGGCAAGGCCGCCCCGCTGCCCTGCACCCCGGCCGGGTGCATCGAGCTGCTGCGCCGGTTCGACGTGCCGATCGCAGGGGCGCGCATCGCGGTCGTCGGCCGCGGCATCACCGTCGGGCGTCCGCTGGGCCTCATGCTGACCCGCCGGTCGGAGAACGCCACCGTCGTGCTGTGCCACACCGGCACCCGCGACCTCGCGTCCGAGGTGCGCACGGCCGACATCGTCGTGGCGGCAGCGGGCGTGCCCGGTCTCGTCACGGCCGACATGGTCAAGCCCGGCGCCGCCGTGCTCGACGTGGGCGTCAGCCGGATCGAGGCCGAGGACGGCAGGTCGGTCGTCGCCGGTGACGTCGCGCCCGACGTGGCCGAGGTCGCCGGCTGGGTGAGCCCCAACCCCGGCGGCGTCGGCCCGATGACCCGCGCGATGCTGCTGTCCAACATCGTCGCCGCCGCAGAGCGCCAGGCAGCCTCGGGTGGCCGCGGCGCCGCCGCTGCGGGCTGACCCGGTCACCGCGTGACGCCGCCCAAGCTCGGCTGGTGGTGGGTGGCCACCCCGGTCCTTCTGCTCGGGCTGTACGCGTTCACCCGGGGTGAGGTCCGGCTGGCCGGCTACGTCATGGCCGCGGGTGTCGGCCTCGCCGCGGTGCTGCGCCTGGTGCTGCCCGCCGGGCGCGGGGGAGGGCTCGCCGTGCGCTCACGGTTCGTCGACGTGGCGACGCTCGTCGTGCTGGCCGTCGGCCTGGCCGTCATCACCCACGTGCTCGACCTGCGCCCCCGCGGCTGAGCCCCTCGGCATACCGCCGCGCCGGCGTCACCCTGTGCTTCCGTCCACGCAAAACGGCGGTTGCCCGGCTTCCCGCGGGACAACAACCCGCGGTATGCCGAGCAACCGCCGTTTCGCGAGGGGAGCAGGAGCCCCCCGGGGCGTCAGATGAGGCCGAGACCCTTGACGGCCTCGCGCTCGTCGGCCAGCTCGGCCGTCGAGGCGTCGATCTTGGCGCGCGAGAAGTCGTCGATCTCCAAGCCCTGGACGATCTCCCAGGCGCCGTCCTTGACGGTCACGGGGAACGAGGAGATCAGGCCCTCCGGGACGCCGTAGGAGCCGTCGGAGCAGACCGACATCGACACCCAGTCGCCCTCGGGCGTGCCGAGCGCCCAGTCGCGGGCGTGGTCGACGGTGGCGGAGGCAGCCGACGCCGCGGACGACGCGCCCCGGGCCTCGATGATCGCGGCGCCGCGCTTGGCGACGGTCGGGATGAAGGTGTTCTCGAGCCAGTTCTGGTCGCCGACGGCCTCGGCGGCGTTCTTGCCGGAGACCTCGGCGTGGAACAGGTCGGGGTACTGGGTGGCGGAGTGGTTGCCCCAGATCGTCATCTTCCTGATCTCGGTGACCGGCACCTGCAGCTTGGCCGCGAGCTGGGAGATCGCGCGGTTGTGGTCCAGGCGGGTCAGCGCGGAGAAGCGCTCGCGGGGGATGTCGGGGGCGTTGCTCATGGCGATGAGCGCGTTGGTGTTGGCCGGGTTGCCGGTGACGGTGACGTGGATGTCGTCGGCCGCGACCTTGTTGAGGGCCTTGCCCTGCGGGGCGAAGATGCCGCCGTTGGCCTCGAGCAGGTCGCCGCGCTCCATGCCCGGGCCGCGGGGGCGGGCGCCGACGAGCAGGGCGTGGTTGACACCGTCGAAGATCTTCTCGGCGTCGTCGCCGATCTCGACCTTCGCCAGGGTCGGGAACGCGCAGTCGTCGAGCTCCATGACGACACCCTCGAGCGCCTTGAGCGCCGGGGTGATCTCGAGCAGGCGCAGCTCGACCGGGGTGTCCGGGCCGAAGAGCGAGCCGCTCGCGATGCGGAACAGGAGGCTGTAGCCGATCTGGCCGGCCGCGCCGGTGACGGCGACCTTGACGGGGGTAGTGCTCACGGTGGGGACCCTTCGCGTCGCTGGTGGGGTGTCTGCGGCCGACGCTAGCAGGATGGCCGTGCGCGCCGACCGGGTGGTTGCCGCCCCGTCCGGGGCGCGGAGCGGCGCACCCGGTCGGGCGGATGCCGGGTGGCTAGGGTCGGTCCATGCCCGTCCCCGAGTTCATCGTGGCCCTGCGCGAGCGGGTCGGCACCGACCTGCTGTGGCTGAGCGGTGTCAGCGCCGTCGTCCGCAACGACCGCGGCGAGGTCCTGCTCGTCCGCCGGGCCGACAACAACCAGTGGGCGCTGGTCAGCGGCATCCTCGAGCCGGGTGAGCAGCCGGCCGAGGGGCTGCGCCGCGAGATCGAGGAGGAGACCGGGGTCGTCGCGACCGTCGACACCCTCACCGGTGTCTGGACCCTCCCGCCGATCGAGTACCCCAACGGCGACCGGGCGCAGTACCTCGACCTGTGCTTCCTCGCGACCTACGTCTCCGGCGAGGCCCGGGTCAACGACGACGAGTCGCTCGAGGTCGGCTGGTTCGCCCCCGACGCCCTGCCCTCGCCGATGATGGAGCGCTCGCGGGTCCGGCTCGACCGCGCCCTCACCCACGGCGGCCGGGTCTGGTTCGCCACCGGCGACGACTCCACCGGCGACACCTCCACCGGCGGCCAGGACGGGGATGCCGGGCGGCCGGCCCGCGACCAGGTCCTCGCCACCCTGCGCGTCGGGGACCGGGAGGTTGTCGTGCGCCGGGCGCGCGAGGCGGACCTCCGCGCCATCGTGCACCTGCTGGCCGACGACCGGCTCGGGGCGACGCGGGAGGACGAGGGCGACCTCACGGCATACCGGCGTGGGCTCGCGGCGATCGACGCGGACCCCAACCAGCTCCTGGTCGTCCTCGACGACGCCGGCCAGGTGGTCGGGACCCTGCAGCTGAGCTTCATCCCGGGCATCTCCCATGGCGGCGCCTGGCGCGCACAGGTCGAGGGCGTGCGCATCGCGTCCGACCGGCGCGGCAGCGGGCTCGGCGGCCGGCTCATGGAGTGGGTCGTGCAGGAGAGCCGCCGGCGGGGCTGCCGGATGGTCCAGCTCACGACGAACAAGTCCCGCACCGACGCGCACCGGTTCTACGAGCGGCTCGGCTTCGTCGGCTCGCACGAGGGCTACAAGCTCCAGCTGGGCACTGGTGACTGACCCGTCGACCGAGCTCTCGGCGCTCGGGGACCGGCTCGTGGCGCAGGCGCAGCCGCGGTTCCGCGACTTCAGGGTGGACTTCGAGCGGATCAGCACCGCGGCCTCCCGGGCCGTGAGGGAGGACGAGGGGTCGCTCGACCTCGCCCGGGCGCTGTTCCTCGACGTCGACTGGGCGCTCCGGCTGCCCCTGCAGCGGCGCTATGCCGCGGAGCAGGCGTGGGAGCCGCTGCTGAGGTACCACACCACCCGCGTGCGCAGGCAGTGGAGCACCGAGCCCTGGCCGGACGAGGCAGCCAGCGACGTGCTCGACCTGTTCGCCGCCGGCGGCCGGGCCGACCTGGGACTCGAGCTGGTGCGCGCGTACGTCGACGTCATGCTCAAGCGGCTCCGCAAGGACCTGTCCAAGCGCAACCCACGGGGGCCGGGCCCGCAGTACGACGAGGGAACGCGTCGGGTCCTCTCGACGATGGACGCGGCGGTCGCCGCGGCGATCCCGGACCGCAAGCGGGAGCTGCTGCGCGACCTCGACAGCGTCGCGCCGTGGGTCGTCGCCAACGGCGCCGACGAGGACCGGGAGTGGCTGGACTCGGTGCGTCGTGAGGTGTGGATGGAGCGCCGCGCCTGAGTCGCGACCCGGGCCCGCATAGGGTGAGGCCCCATGGGCGACGTGGGGGAGCTGACGGTCACGCAGGGGTTCTACGTCCGGCCGAGGTACCGCAACTACCTCGTCCTGCACCCCGCCGTCCTCACCGTCGCCGAGCGGCGGATGCGCCTCGTCGACCACAAGGACCGCGTGCTCCTGGACGCCCCGGCGACGGAGGTGTCGGCGCGGTTCAGCCGGTTCGGGCTGATGCACCTGACCCACGGTGGCCGTCGCCTCGCGCTGCAGCGGCACGGAGCCAACTGGTCGCCGAACTTCACCACGCGCCAGGTCGAGCAGCTCAAGGCCGCCGGCATGCCCGTCCCGGGGCTCGCGGGTGGCATGGCCGGCGGCGGTGGCGGCGACGGCCTGCTCGACGCCCTGGCCGGCCTGGCAGCGCTGGGGGAGGCGGCCGACGGCGCCGCGGAGCTGGCGTCCTCGGGTGGGCCGCTGCGGCGCACGTGGACGCCCATCCTCACCGCGCTCGGCTGCCGCGTCGAGCAGCGGAGCTGACACCAGGGCTGCGCGTCAGCCGTTCTCCGCGGCCCGCAGCATGGCGGTGCGCATCCATGCGTACAGGGCCTGGTCCCCAGCAGCGGTCGTCAGGCCGTAGGCGAGCCCGGCCGGCCCGGACGGGGTGAAGACGTGCCGGACGGTGAGCCGGCTGCGCCGGGGCGCCTCCCTGTCCACCTCGAGGTCCAGCTGCATCGTGCCCGGCAGCTTCGTGAGTGGGCTGAGGACGAGGCGCCGGCGCGGTCCCGTGGCCACCACGTCCTCGACCCGCCAGAAGTCGAGCAGGTCACCCGCGCGCGGCGGCCGGTCGGGCCGGGTACGGCGCCGGCCGGGTCCACCGAGCAGCCGGTCCACACCGCACCGGGCGGCCCACACGGGCTCGGGGGTGAACCAGCCGGTGTCGCCGCCGACCGAGGTGACGACCCGCCACAGCCGGTCGACCGGCACGTCGGCGGTGCCGCTGTGCGCGCCGCGCAGCGGCGCCGTGAGGTCGGGGAGGTCCACCGCGCCCACGCTACGGCGTCGTGCCCGGACGTGCCGGGTGCGCCGGTGTCGCAGAGACTGAGCCGGTGAGGACGACTCCGGCCAGGACCGCGCCACCCAGGACTGCACCGGCCAGGACGACACCGGCCGGAAACACACCGGCCAGGACCACACCGGCCGGGAACACACCGGCCAGGACCACACCGGCCAGGACCACACCGGCCTGGACCACACCATGACGCGGCGGTGGCTGTTCGCCGACCAGCTCGGCCCGCACTTCGACGTCGGCCGGGACGGTGTGCTGCTCGTCGAGAGCCGCGCCGCCCTCGGCCGCCGCACCTACCACCGGCAGAAGCTGCACCTCGTCCTGTCGGCCCTGCGGCACCGCGCCGCCGAGCTCGGCGACTCCGCGGTGCTCCTGCGCACGACGACGTATGCCGAGGCGCTCGCCGAGGTGGGTGGGCCCGTGCGCGTCTACGAGCCGACGTCGCGGTCGGCGGAGCGCTTCGTGCGGCGCCAGGTGGAGGTGGGCACGGTCGAGGGCGTCGACCCGACACCCGGGTTCTCGTTGCCCCGCAGCGAGTTCCGGGCCTGGGCGGACGGCCGACGGCAGCTGCGGATGGACGACTTCTACCGGTTCCAGCGCCGCCGGCTCGGGCTGCTGCTCGAGGGCGACGGCCCGGTCGGCGGGTCGTGGTCGTACGACGCGGACAACCGCGAGCCGCCGCCGAAGGGTGCCGACCGGCTCGACGTGCCGGCGCCGTACCGGCCGCGCGAGGACGACATCGACGCGCAGGTCCGCGAGGACCTCGACCGGTGGGAGCGCGAGGACGGGCTGGTCACGGTCGGCCGTGACGGCCCACGCCTGTTCGCCGTCACCCGGCGCGAGGCCCTGGCGGCGCTCGAGCGGTTCGTCACCGAGCGGCTGCCCGCCTTCGGGCCGCACGAGGACGCGATGCTCAAGGGCGACTGGGCGATGGCGCACAGCCTGCTGTCCGTGCCGATGAACCTCGGCCTGCTCGACCCGGTCGAGGTTGCCGAGCGGGCCGTCGCGGCACACCACGACGGCAGCGCGCCGCTGGCCTCGGTGGAGGGGTTCGTGCGCCAGGTCGTCGGCTGGCGCGAGTACGTCTGGCAGCTCTACTGGCACTTCGGGCCGACCTACCGCCGGCGCAACGCGCTCGCTGCCCGCCGGTCCCTGCCGACCTGGTTCGACGAGCTCGACGCCGACGCGGTCGAGGCGGCCTGTCTGCGGGACGTGCTCGAGGGCGTGCGCGACCGGGGCTGGGTGCACCACATCCCGCGGCTGATGGTGCTGGGCAACTGGGCGGCGCAGCGCGGCTACGACCCCGACGCCCTGACCGAGTGGTTCCAGACGCGCTTCGTCGACGGGTACGACTGGGTCATGCCGGCCAACGTCGTCGGCATGAGCCAGCACGCCGACGGCGGCGCGATGGCGACCAAGCCGTACGTCTCCGGCGGCGCCTACGTGAACCGCATGTCCGACTACTGCGGCGGCTGCCGGTACGACCCGAAGGTCCGCGTCGGCGAGCGCGCCTGCCCGTTCACGGCCGGCTACTGGGCGTTCCTCGACCGGACCGCCGACCGGCTCGAGGGCAACCTGCGGATGGCCCGGCCGCTGCAGCAGCGGCACCGGCTCGCCGACCTCGACGACGTGGTCGAGCAGGAGCGCCGCCGCGGCGCCGCCGCTCCCTGAGCCGCCGCCTCCCGGCATACGCCTCGGTCCCGGGCACGACTCGCGCCTCCGGACACGACTTGGGGGTGCAGGGGTGACGCATCCGTCACTCCTGCACCCCCAAATCTCGTGAGGTGCGGCGGCGCTGGGCCGCCTGCGGTATCAGCGCAGGTCGGCGAGCACCGCGTTGAACGTCGCGGACGGGCGCATGACCGCAGCGGCCTTCTCGGCGTCGGGCCGGTAGTACCCGCCGATGTCGGCCGGGTGGCCCTGCACGGCGAGCAGCTCGTCGTTGATCTTCTGCTCGTTCGAGGTCAGGGCCTCGGCGACCGGGCCGAACGCCTCGGCCAGCGCCGGGTCCTCGGTCTGCCCCGCCAGCTCCTGCGCCCAGTAGAGGGCGAGGTAGAAGTGGCTGCCGCGGTTGTCGATCTGGCCGACCTTGCGGGCCGGCGACTTGTTCTCCTCGAGCAGGGTGCCGGTCGCACGGTCGAGGGTGTCGGCGAGGACCTGCGCCCGCGCGTTGCCGGTCGTGGTGGCCTCGTGGCGGAAGGACTCGGCCAGCGCGAGGAACTCACCGAGGCTGTCCCAGCGCAGGTAGTCCTCGGCCACGAGCTGCTGCACGTGCTTCGGCGCCGAGCCGCCGGCGCCGGTCTCGAAGAGGCCACCACCGTTCATGAGCGGGACGACCGAGAGCATCTTGGCCGAGGTGCCGAGCTCGAGGATCGGGAAGAGGTCGGTGTTGTAGTCGCGCAGCACGTTGCCGGTCACCGAGATGGTGTCCTCGCCCTTGCGGATCCGCTGCACCGACAGCGTCGCCGCCTCGACCGGGGACAGGATCGAGATGTCCAGGCCCTCGGTGTCGTGCTCGGGCAGGTACGCCTTGACCTTGGCGATGAGGTTGGCGTCGTGCGCGCGGGTCTCGTCCAGCCAGAACACCGCCGGCGTCTGCGAGGCGCGGGCGCGCGTCACGGCCAGCTTGACCCAGTCGCGGATCGGGGCGTCCTTGGTCTGGCACGCGCGCCAGATGTCGCCCGGCTGAACGTCGTGCGACATGAGCACGTCGCCGGCCGCGTTGACGACCTCGACCCGGCCCGCCTCGGCGATCTCGAACGTCTTGTCGTGGCTGCCGTACTCCTCGGCCTTCTGCGCCATGAGCCCGACGTTCGGCACCGAGCCCATGGTGGTCGGGTCGAAGGCGCCGTTGGCCCGGCAGTCCTCGATCACGGCCTGGTAGACGCCGGCGTAGGACGAGTCGGGGATGACGGCGAGCGTGTCGTGCTCCTGGCCGTCCGGTCCCCACATGTGGCCCGAGGTGCGGATCATCGCCGGCATCGAGGCGTCGACGATGACGTCGCTCGGCACGTGCAGGTTGGTGATCCCCTTGTCGGAGTTGACCATCGCCAGCTCCGGGCCGTCGGCGAGGGCGCGGTCGAACGCAGCCTTGATCTCGGCGCCGTTCGGCAGCGCGTCGAGCCCGGCGAGGACCGCGCCGAGGCCGGCGCTGCCGTCGAGGCCGGCCGCGAGCAGCGCGTCGCCGTGCTCGGCATACACGTCGGCGAAGAAGGCACGCACGACGTGGCCGAAGACGATCGGGTCCGAGACCTTCATCATCGTGGCCTTGAGGTGCACCGAGAACAGCACGCCCTCGGCCTTGGCCCGCGCGACCTGCTCGCGCAGGAACGCGTCGAGCGCCGCGGCGCGCATGACGGTCGCGTCGACGACCTCGCCCTCGAGCACCTTCAGGCCGTCCTTGAGGACCGTGGTGCCGCCGTCGGTCACGAGCCGGATGGTGAGCGTGTCGGCGGCGGGCATGACGACCGACTGCTCGTTGGAGCGGAAGTCGTCCTGGCCCATCGTGGCGACGTTGGTCTTCGAGTCGGGCGACCACGCACCCATCGAGTGCGGGTGCTTGCGGGCGTAGTTCTTGACCGACTCCGGCGCCCGGCGGTCCGAGTTGCCTTCGCGCAGAACGGGGTTCACGGCGCTGCCCTTGACGCTGTCGTAGCGCGCGCGGGCGTCCTTCTCGGCGTCCGTCCGCGGCTCGTCGGGGTATGCCGGGAGGCCGTACCCCTGCGCCTGCAGCTCGGCGATCGCGGCCTTGAGCTGCGGGACCGAGGCCGAGATGTTGGGGAGCTTGATGATGTTCGCCTCGGGGGTGGTGGCGAGCTGGCCGAGCTCGGCCAGGGCGTCCCCGATGCGCTGCTCCTGCGGCAGCTGGTCGTCGAAGGCGGCGATGATGCGCCCGGCGAGGGAGATGTCACGGGTCTCGACGTCGACCCCGGCGGTGCCGGCGAAGGCCTCGATGACGGGGAGGAACGAGTAGGTCGCCAGCATCGGCGCCTCGTCGGTGAGGGTGTAGATGATCGTGGCCATGGTGCGCGTGGACGCTCCTCGCTGTGTGGTCGTTCGCTGGGTCGTGCCGATTATCTTGATGTCAAGACAAATCCTACCGGAGCGGCCCGCGTCGGGGAACCCGGAGCCCGGGCGCAGGTGCCCTCACTCGCCCTCACTCGACCGGTGTGAGGTCCTCGGGGTCCACGACGCCGGTGATGTCCTCGTCGCGGCGGTCGATGCCGGTGACGAGGTGGTACGTCGCCCCGGCGATGGCGGCCCCGAGTAGCGGCGCCACCCAGAACGCCCAGAGCTGGCCGGGTGCGCCATCGCCGTTGAAGAAGGCGACCGCGGTCGAGCGGGCCGGGTTGACCGAGGTGTTGCTGATCGGGATCGAGATCAGGTGGATCAGCGTCAGGGCCAGGCCGATCGCCAGGGGAGCGAAGCCCACGGGCGCCCGCTCGTCGGTCACTCCGAGGATCACGTAGAGGAAGAAGGCGGTGAGGATCGCCTCCGCGCACAGGACCGCAACGAGCGTGTACCCACCGGGGGAGTGGTCGCCGTAGCCGTTCGCTGCCAGGTGACCGGTGGCGCTGAAGCCGGGGACCCCGCGCGCGACACCCCAGAGGGCGAGCCCGGCCAGCAGCCCGCCCACGAGCTGGGCGACCACGTATGCCGGGACGTCGCGCCAGGGGAACCGCCGGGCCACGGCGACGCCCAGGGTGACTGCGGGGTTGAAGTGCGCGCCGGACACGTGGCCCACGGCATACGCCATGGTCGTCACGGTGAGCCCGAAGGCCAGGGCCACGCCGAGGAAGCCGATGCCGAGCTGGACGCTCTGGCCGGCGACGACGTTGGGGGCCAGGAACTTCGCCGCGAAGACCGCGCTGCCGCAGCCCCCGAAGACGAGCCAGAACGTGCCCAGCGCCTCGGCGGCCAGGCGTGAGCGCAGTGCGGGGATGCGCATGGGGTGTCCCTCCCGGTACGGCGGGCCCCCCGGCGGGCCCGGTCGGGACCACTGTCCCGCACGGCGGCGCCTCGCACACCCCCGACGCGCGCCTCAGCCGAACGGACGAGGGCAGGATCGCCGCATACGTCGGATGAATGAGCCCCAACCCGGGCGAACCGGACAGTCCTCCTTACCTTTTCTTTACCAAAGCGAGGCATTCCTTTGACTAAGCCGCCACGATGGGTCCACACGAGAGGGACCTGCGGGGGTCCCGGACAAGGGGTGGAACATGGACGAGCGACCCAGCAGGGTGGGCGCCGCCGACACCGGTCTGGTCAGCAGACGGACCGTCAACCTGGGGGCGGCGTGGTCCGTCCCCGTCGTCCTCGCGGCCGTCGCCGCGCCGGCCGACGTCGGATCGCAGACGCCCGCGAACGACCGCACGGCCCTGGCCGCGGTGTGGGGCGAGAAGGGTGAGGCTGACGGGCCCAACAGGCAGGTCTGGTTCACCTTCAGCTTCAGCGGTGTCACTGGGACGAACACCATTCAGATCCAGGACATCACCCAGGGACCGTGGATCACGCTCCCCACTGAGGTGCAGTCCTTCAGTGCCACGAGCGGGACGACCGCGACCGTGACCTTCATGTTGGAGCGTCCGGACAACAATGCTGCGATGACTGTCGACGTCACCTACGTGCTCAACGGTGCCGTGAAGACCGCCGTGGGCGTCGTCATCAAGAACAAAGTCGTCGCACCCAAGAAGCCTTAACAGGAGCTCGTGGTGGCGGGGGTGGCGTCTGTGTCGTCGGGCGGGGGTTCGACGACACGGACGGCCGCCAGCTGCAGGAGGAAGCTGGCGACGTCGGCCTCCACCTCGGCGGCGGGGACACCCACCGCGTGGGCCACTCGCCCCGCGACCTCGCGGCTCGTCCCCGGTTCGTCCAAGGCGTGCCACACGGCGGACGCCGGCCCCTCGAGCACCAGGGGGCGGCCGGCGGCGGGGTCCGCGAGCGGGAGCACGACGACCCGGGAACCGCGGTCGACGACCGCGACCTCGGGGCAGCGCCGCCAGCGGCCCTCAGCCACGTTCCACCAGCCGGTGCTCGCTGAGGGTGGCAAGGGCCTCCTCGACCAGGACCGCCGGGTCGCCGCCGTCGGGCGGGGGTCCGAACCGGTCCACCAGCACCGCCACGAGCCGCTCCTCCTCGGCCCAGTCCCAGCATTCGTCGAGGAGCGCCGTGGCCAGGGCCGAGAGGCGCACGACCTCACGGCCCACGAGCACCACAGACTCCCCGTCGCGGTCCACGCGGTCCGCGACCGGCAGCCGGCGAGCCCTCACCGGGGCACCGCCAGCCAGCCGTCCACCAGCTCCGCGAGATCCGCGGACTCCCGATAGGTCACCGAATGCACTCCACCGAGGGACTCGACCAGCGCAGCGACGCGCTGGAGGGGCCGGTCGAGCGACGGCAGGTGCGACGCGTGGTGCGTGAGCTCCACGACCGCGTCGAGCGTGCCCAGCGTCGTCACGGCCGGGGCGCCACTGTGCGCGTCGTCGCGCCGCAGGATGGACAGAGCCACGATGTGTACCGGACCGGCCGGCGGCACCAGGCCGGCGCCGCCCGGAGCCGTCTCGTTCTTCCAGGCGCTGCCGGGCTTGCGTCGCACGGACAGCGGCTTGGGGTACGGCTCGATGCTGCCGTCGGAGCGGATGACCGCGGTCTCGTCGGTCACGTACCAGCGGCCGGGGCCCAGCGTGCGGACCAGGGTCGTCTTGCCCGTGCCGCCCGGCGCCACGAAGACGGCGGCCCGGCCCGTGGTGGGGTCGGCCAGGCACGCGGCGTGCAGCATGAGGTGACGGCCTTCGAGGGCGTCGATGGCCGCGACCGTGATGCGCTGCGTCAGCAGCTGGAGCAGGTCCTCGAGGTCGGGCGCGGTGACGGGCTCGGTGCGGTGACGGACCGGGCCGCGGGCGTCGGCATCTTCGCCCTCGGTGTTGTCCGGATTGCCGACTGCATCGTCGTCCGCCTTGCCGCCGGGGGCGTCGTCACGGCCGTCGAAGTGGACCGGCACCACCGTCTCGGGTTCCGCCTCGTCGTCGGCGCGGCAGTGCGCCCAGAGCTCGGGCACGCGCGCCAGCACCTCGGCGGCTCTGGCACCGGTGACCTCGATGCCCACCACGACACCCATGGCCGACACGGCGGTGCGCAGGGCCGCACCCCTCTCGTCGGTCACAGCTCGCAGGGTAGAGGACGGTCCACGGCGAGGGGGGCGATCGCATGGAGCTGACCGACTACCTGCGCGTGGTCCGGGCCTACTGGCGCGGGGTCGCGCTTTTCGTCCTGATGGGGATCGGCGCGGCAGCCGGGCTGAGCCTGGCCACGCCGAAGGTGTACCAGGCAGACGCGAGCGGCTTCGTCTCCGCCGGGTCCGCGACGACGACCGGTGAGGCCTCGGTCGGCGACAGCCTGGCCAAGTCGCGCGCCGCGTCCTACGTCGACCTCGCGACCTCCCGTGCGACCGCCCAGGCGGTCATCGACGACCTGCACCTGACGGCGTCGCCCGCCGCGCTCATCGGACAGGTCAGCGTCACGCAGCCGACCGACACCGTGCTCATCAAGATCAGCGCGCGCGCCGCGTCGCCGCTCGGGGCCCAGCACCTGGCCGACGCCTGGGTCCGCGCCCTGAGCGAGCAGGTGCGCAAGGTCGAGGACCCGGGCGGGACCGCCCAGCAGGCGCTGCGGCTCGAGCCCGTGGAGTCGGCCTCGCTGCCCACGGCCCCGATCTCGCCGAACCTCACCCGCAACGTCGGCATGGGCTTCGCCGCGGGGATGCTGCTGGGCCTCGGGTATGCCGTGCTGCGCAGCCAGCTCGACCGCAAGGTCCGCCGTGCGGAGGACGTCCAGCGGATGTTCGGGGTCACCGTGGCCGCCACCATCCCGCGCAGCCAGGCGATGGTCCGCAAGGACGGCGACCTCGTGCCGCTCGTCGTCGGTGCCGAGCGCCCCGACGACCCCGCCCACGCCGCGGAGGCGTTCCTCAAGCTGCGCACCAACCTGCAGTTCATGGACATCGACAACCCGCCGCGCATCATCGTGGTGACCAGCCCGCTGCCGGGCGACGGCAAGTCCAGCGTCGCCGCCAACCTCGCGGCCGCCCTCTCGCTCTCGGACCGCCGGGTGGTCCTCATCGACGGTGACCTGCGCCGGCCGGTCGTGGCCGAGTCGTTCGGCCTCGTCGAGGGCGCCGGCCTCACCGACGTCCTCATCGGGCGGGTGCGGTTCTCCGACGTGGCGCAGGGTGTCGGCTCGCTGCCCAACCTCACCGTCCTGGCCGCCGGCGGCACGCCGCCCAACCCCAGCGAGCTCCTGGGGTCCAAGGCGATGGGTCGCCTGCTGCGAGGCCTGGCCGACCGCGGCTACACGGTGATCGTCGACGCACCGCCCCTCCTGCCGGTCACCGACGCGGCTGTCCTGACGGCCTCGGCCGACGGTGCCCTCGTGGTGGCCACGGCCGGCCAGACGCTCGACAGCCAGCTGGGTGCCGCCCTCGGCAACCTCGACGCGGTCCAGGGCCGGACCCTCGGCGTCGTGCTCAACCGTGTCGCGCCCCGCTCGACCGACAGCGGGCACTACGGCGGCTACTACGGCCGTGGTGGCACGTCCCGACCGGTGGCCGTGGCGGCCCTGGAGCCCGACGACCTCGAGCTGCCGTCCGCCGGTCCGGACCGCACCGGCGGAGAGGTCGCGGCCGCGACGGCTGCTCACGGTGGAGGCACTCCGGCCGACCGCCGCCCCTCCAGGCCCGCGCGCGGCCTGGGTGGGGATGTGCCGCACGTCGACGCCGCGCTCGTCCAGACCGTGACCGGGCGCTCGGCCTAGGCCGGGGCCCTCACCGGCTGCTGGCGCGGGTCACGAACGCGGCCAGGTCGGCGCTCTGGGCCAGCCGGCTCGGCTCGTGCACGTACATCATGTGCCCCGCCTCGTAGTAGGCGTGCTCGATGTTGGCGCGCAGGTCGGGCGTGAGGTCCAGGTGCGCCACGGCGTCCTCGGCCGCCCAGTACGGCGTGGCCGCGTCGTGGTACCCGTAGGACACGTGCACCTGCAGGTGGGGGTTGGCCCGCATCGCCCGCGACAGCTTCGCGCTGACGTCGACCGGCTTGCCCTCGAACTCCTTGAACGACCACTCCTTGTACGCCCGCGACGAGCTCGCGGTGTAGGCGAGGTCGTGCCGGTAGCCCAGCTCCTGGCGCAGGTAGTGGTTGAGCGCGGCCGAGTACGACCCGAGGATCGCGTCCATCGACGGGTCGGCGTCCCACGTGGCGGCGTTGCGGTGGTGGAGGGGGCCGGTGAAGCGGGTGTCGAGCCGTCCGACGGCCAGGCCCTGGTCGCGCAGCAGCTCGGTGAGGAAGTGGACGTGCTCGACCCGCAGGTCCGCCCGGTCCACGTACTCCGGCGACAGCCCGGTCAGCTCCGAGAGCCGCCGCACGTGCTCTGCCCGCTCCGCGGCGGTGAGGCGGGACCCCCGGGCCAGTGCCCACGGGTAGTCGCGCGCGGCATACTCCTCGGCCTCCGCGAGCACCGTGCGCAGCGCCTTGCGGCCGTGCTTGCCGTGGTGGTGCGCGGTCGCGGCGTAGGTGGGCAGGTAGTCGACGTACGCGCGGTCGTTGCGGTACTCGAACTCGACCGTGTCGAGGTCCAGCACGGAGCTGATGAGCATGACGCCGTTGAGGTAGAGGCCGTGCGCGCTCTGCAGGTGCTCGGCCAGGGCGGCGGCCCGGACGGTGCCGTAGGACTCACCCGCGACGAACTTCGGTGACAGCCAACGGTTCTCGCGGCTCGTCCACATCCGGATGAGCTCGCCGACGCTCTCGATGTCCCCGGTGAAGCCGTGGTAGTCCTTGGCCTTCCCGCCCTGCACGGCGCGGGAGAAGCCCGTCGACACCGGGTCGATGAAGACGAGGTCGGAGACGGCCAGCAGCGACTGCGGGTTGTCCAGGAGCCCGTACGGCGGCGGGGTCAGGGCCCCGGCGTCGCCGGAGTCGACGCGCCGCGGACCCAGCAGCCCCAGGTGCAGCCACATCGAGCTCGAGCCGGGGCCGCCGTTGAAGGCGAAGGTCACCGGCCGGTTCGTGCCCGCCGGGGCGTCGACGACGTATGCCGTGATGCTGAGCTCGGCCTTGGCGTGCAGCCCCTTGAAGACGTCGTCCTCGAACACCTCCTCCCGCAGCACCACGCGGCCCGTGGTGGCCGTGTAGTGCAGGCGGCGCCGACCCACGGCGAGGGTGTGCCGGGTGGTGACGAGGTCGTCCTGCGGCGGGGCCGGGGTCGTCGTGACCGTCGTCGTGTCGGTCGTGGTCGTCGTCGAGGAGCCCTCCGCCCTGGCGGTCTCGTCGGGTGTGGAGGCGGGCGTGGAGGTGGTCGTGGGTGCGGCGTCGTCGGCCATGGCTGCACCCTAGTGCGGGGAGGTGGCGCGGGTCGCGGAGAATGGGCCAGTGCGTGTGATCTCGGCCAACGTCAACGGAGTTCGAGCCGCCGCTCGTCGCGGCGGCATGCAGTGGCTGGCCGAGCAGGAGCCCGACGTCCTCTGCCTGCAGGAGGTGCGCGCCTCCGACGAGCAGCTCGCGCAGGCCCTGGAGGCCGGCGGGTTCGGCGACTGGCACGTCGCCCACACCGAGGCGGAGGCCAAGGGCCGCGCCGGTGTCGCGGTGGTGAGCCGGAACCCGCTGCTGCGCGTGGCGACGTCGGTGGGCACCCGCGACTTCGACGGGGCGGGCCGGTGGGTCGAGGCGGACGTCGTCACCCCGTCCGGGACGGTGACGCTGGCCTCGACGTACGTGCACACGGGGGAGGCCGGCACGCCCCGGCAGCAGGAGAAGTACCGGTTCCTGGACGCAATCACGGTCCGGCTCATGGAGTGGGCCGCCGCCGGGGCGCTCGCCGTCGTGACCGGCGACCTCAACATCGCCCACCGCGAGGACGACCTCAAGAACTGGAAGGGCAACCTCACCAAGTCCGGCTTCCTGGCCGACGAGCGGGCCTACCTCGACCACTGGTTCGCGGACGGGGAGTGGGTCGACGTGCACCGCAGCCTCCACGGACCCGGGCCGGGCCCGTACACGTGGTGGTCGTGGCGCGGCAAGGCGTTCGACAACGACGCGGGCTGGCGCATCGACTACCAGGTGGCCAGCCGCGCGCTGGCGGCCCGGGCCACCGCGGCGCGGGCCGGCCGTGCCGCGGCCTACGACCAGCGCTGGTCCGACCACGCCGCGATGGTCGTCGACTACGACCTCGGCTGACCGACCCCCCCTGGGTGGACACTGCGTGGCCGCACCCGCGCTAGGGCGTCCCCCGCGCCGCGCGGCGGAGGGAGGTGGCACTGCCCGGCCGGGCTGGACGGCCGGCCGGGCAGGCCCGTCTAGGAGTCCCGCGCGGCGGAGCCCGAGGCGGTCACGGCGAACGCCCGGGGCGCCCGGAAGCCACGTTGCGCGAACGCCGCCTCCACCCGCTCGGTCGTCGCGTCGACGGCGTCGGCCCGCACCAGGGCGATGGCCGAGCCGCCGAAGCCGCCGCCGGTCATCCGGGCGCCGAGCGCCCCGGCCTCGACCGCGGTCTCCACGACCGTGTCCAGCTCGTCGACGGAGATCTCGAAGTCGTCGCGCATCGAGGCGTGGCTCTGCAGGAACAAGGCCCCGAGCCGCTCGAAGTCGTCGTGCCGCAGTGCCTCCCGCGCCTGCACGACGCGGTCGATCTCGGTGACGACGTGCCGGGTCCGGCGACGCAGCAGGTCGGAGGAGAGGCGGCCCAGCGCGTCGTCGAGCTCCTCGACCGCCACCTCGCGCAGCGTCGGCACGCCGAGCTCGCGGGCCGCCTGCTCGCAGCTGTCGCGCCGCTCGGCGTACTGGCCGTCGACCAGCGCGTGCTCGGCCCGGGTGTCGACCACGAGCAGGGCGAGACCGGCCTCGACGAGGTCGAAGGGCACCTGCTCGGTGTGGTGGTCGCGGCAGTCCAGGAGCAGGGCGTGGCCCGGCTCGGCGAGCATCGCGGCGGACTGGTCCATGCCGCCGGTGGGGGCCTGGGCGATCGTGTTCTCGGCGTCGACGCACGCAGCGGCGAGGGCCGTGCGCCCCGCCGCGTCCGCGAGCAGGCCGAGCCCGAAGAGGTCCGAGGCGGCTGCGGCCACCGCGCACTCGAGGGCGGCCGAGCTCGACAGGCCCGCTCCGAGCGGCACCCTGCCGTCGACGGCGACGTCGAGGCCCGACACCTCGTGCCCGGCCCGGCGCAGGGCCCACGGCACCCCGGCGACGTAGGCCGCCCAGCCCTCGGGCTTCCCGGGGCCGACGTCGTCGAGGGCGACCTCGACGACGTCCCCGCCCTGCGCGGACACCATGCGCAGCAGCCCGTCGTCGCGACGGCGCACCGCCGCGAACGTCCGCTGCGGCAGGCCGATCGGCAGGCACAGCCCGCCGTTGTAGTCGGTGTGCTCGCCGATGAGGTTGACCCGGCCCGGGGCCGACCAGACGCCCTCGGGCTCGGCGCCGAAGGCGTCGCGGAAGACCGCGGAGGCCGACTCGGTGCTCATGCACCCACCTCGCGCAGCCGGGCGGCGATGTCCTCGGGCGACACGTCGTTGACCCAGCCGCCGACACCCGACTCGGACCCGGCGAGGTACTTCAGCTTGCTGGGCGAGCGCAGCACCGACATCACCTGCAGGTGCAGCCGTGAGACGTCCCGCCCCTCCTTCGCCGGGGCCTGGTGCCAGCCGGCGATGTACGGCAGTCGCACGTCGCGTCCGTCCTTCTTCGAGTAGTAGCGGTCCAGCCGCTGCAGCAGGTCGAGGTAGAGCACGGCGAGCTCGTCGCGCTCGTCGTCGTCGAGTGCGGGCAGGTCGGGGACGTCGCGGTGCGGGGCGAGGTGGACCTCGACCGGCCACCGCGCGGCATACGGCACGTATGCCGTCCAGTGCTGCCCGCTGAGGACGACCCGCAGGCCGTCGCGGCGCTCGGCCTCGAGCAGGTCCGCGCCGAGCAGCCGCCCGGTGGCGGCGTGGTGCTCGCGGGCCCGGGCGAGGATCGCGGCCGAGCGCTGGGGGACGTAGGGGTAGGCGTAGATCTGCCCGTGGGGGTGGTGCAGCGTGACGCCGATCTGCTGGCCGCGGTTCTCGAAGCAGAACACCTGTTCCACCTCGGGGACGGCCCCGAGTGCCGCCGTGCGGTCCGCCCAGGCGTCGATGACCGTGCGGGCGCGCTGCGGGCTCAGCTCCGCGAACGTCGAGTCGTGGTCGCTGGTGAAGCAGACCACCTCGCAGCGGCCGAGGGCGGGACCGGAGCGCACCAGGTCGGAGTGGACCTCCGGGACGAAGTCGGACACCGGGGCGTACGAGGGGAACCGGTTCTCGAACACCACGACGTCGTACGAGCTCTCCGGCACCTCGGACGGGACCGTGCCGGTGCCGGTCGGGCACAGCGGGCACTCGTCCTTCGGGGGCAGGAAGGTGCGGTTCGAGCGGTGCCCGGCGATCGCCACCCAGTCGCCGACCAGCGCGTCGTAGCGGACCTGGCCCGCCCTGGCCCGGGGGCCGAGGGGACGGCCGTCGACCGCCTCGCGCGGCGGTGCGTCCGGGCTGTCGTCGAAGTAGATGATCTCGCGGCCGTCCGCCAGCGTGCGGCTGGTGCGGCGCACGCGGACGCGCTCACCGTGGGCGGTCATGCGGTGCCCTCCCGTCGTTCGGTGCGGCCGTGGTCGCGGGCCACGACGAGGGTGTCCACCACGTCGGCCACGGTCGCCCGGGCCCGCTGGGACAGCTCGTCGTCGGTGACGAGCACGTCGACCTGGTCGAGGTCGAGGAAGGTGCTGAGGCCGATGACGCCGAACTTGGAGTGGTCGACGAGCACGCACGTCCGGCGGGCGCAGGCGACCAGGGCCCGGTTGGTCTCGGCCTCGACGAGGTTGGGGGTGGTGAGGCCGGCGCCGGCGTCGACGCCGTGGGCGCCGAGGAAGAGCAGGTCGACGTGCAGCGAGCGCAGGGCCGCGACCGCGACCGGGCCGACCAGGGCGTCGGACGGCGTGCGGATCCCACCGGTGAGGACGACGGTCTGGCCGGGGGTGCCCGACTCGTGCAGCAGCTGGGCGACGGGCACCGAGTTGGTGACGACGGTGATGTCCGGCACCGCACGCACCGCACGGGCGAGCTCGTAGGTCGTGGTCCCCGCCGAGATGCCGATCGACGACCCCGGCTCGACCAGGGCGGCCGCGGCCTCGCCGATGGCCCGCTTCTGGGCGGTCATCAGCGTCGACTTCGCGCGGAAGCCCGGCTCCTCGCTGGTCGGCGTGCTCACCGCGACGGCGCCGCCGTGGACGCGCTCGAGCAGCCCCTGGTCCGCCAGCTGGTCGATGTCGCGCCGGATCGTCATGTCCGAGACGCCGAGCTCGGCGACGAGGTCGGACACCCGGACGGCGCCGGTCTGCTCGACGAGGTCGGCGATCCGGCTGCGGCGCTGGCTGGCGAGCACGACTAGGACTCTCGGACCACGGCGACGCCACCGGCCGGCAGCGTCACCTGCGGCCCGACGGCCGCCTGGCGAACGAGGTCCGTGCCGGACGCCGGCACGGTCTGCTCGCTGTCGGTGTGGTTGACGAGGAACAGCCACGAGCCGCTCCCGCTGCTGCGCCGCACGGCCTCGACCCCGAGCGGCACGGCCGCCGCGGGCTGCACGCCCGCGTCGCCCAGCACCCGGTCGAGCAGGCTGCCCAGCAGCTCGTCGTCCGGCAGGGTCCCGAGGTACCACGCGCTGCCCTCGCCCACGGTCGCCCTGGTGACGGCGGGCTTGCCGGCGAGGGGACCGGACGCATACGTCTCGACGGTCTCGGCGCCGGAGGTGGTGAGGTCCTCGCTCCACAGGCTCCCGGTGCCGGCGCCGACGGCGACGGTCTCGCCGACGCGGAGCGGGAAGAACTCCTCGGCCCGCACCTGCAGCAGGTCGCGGAAGGCGCCGGGGTAGCCGCCCAGCCGCACGTGGTCGTGCTCGTCGCTGATGCCGGAGAAGAAGGTCACGACGACGTGACTGCCCGCAGCCGCCGCGTCCGAAACACTGCGGGCGTGCTCGTCGGTCACGGAGTACAGGGTGGGCACCACGACGACGCGGTATGCCGAGAGGTCGGCACCGGGGTGCACGACGTCGGCCGTCACGCCGCGGTCGCGCAGGAGGCGGTGGACCGCGTGCGGGACGGCGGTCGGGTGCAGGGCGCTCGACGGCATGGCCGGACCGGTGGCGGCCCAGTTGGACTGGTAGTCCCAGAGGATCGCGACCTGCGCCTCGACCGTGCTGCCGACGACCTCACCCAGCCGTCCGGCGAGCGCGCCGAGCTCGGCCACCTCGCGGAAGCGGGCGCTGTCCCGGCCGGCGTGCGGCACGAGGGCTGAGTGGAACTTCTCGGCGCCGGCCCGCGACTGGCGGAACTGGAAGAACCCCAGGGTGTCGGCGCCGCGCGCCACGTGGACGACGCTGTTCCGCGTCATCTCGCCGGGCGCCTTGGCCGGGTTGACCGGCTGCCAGTTGACGGCGCTGGTCGAGTGCTCCATGAGCAGCCACGGCCGACCACCGGCGAGGCCCCGGGTCAGGTCGCCGCAGAACGACAGCTCCGCCTGCGGGTGCTCGAGGGCGTCGACGACGTAGTGGTCGGTGCTGACGACGTCCTGCTCGGGCGCCCACTGCGAGTAGTCGAGGTGCTCGAAGTGGGCCAGGGTCATGAAGTTCGTGGTCACCGGGACGCCGGGGGAGACCTCGGTGAGGACGGCCTTCTCCGCGCGGAAGAAGTCGAGCAGCTGGTCGGACTGGAACCGGCGGTAGTCCAGCACGTGCGTCGGGTTGTGGAACGTGGTCGTCCGGCGCGGGGGCAGGACCTGGTCCCACTCGGTGTAGCGCTGGCTCCAGAACGCGGTGCCCCACGAGTCGTTGAGCGCGTCGAGGCTGTCGTGCCGACGGCGCAGCCAGACCCGGAACGCCGCGGCACAGGTGTCGCAGTAGCAGGGGATGTTGTGGCAGGCGTACTCGTTCGAGACGTGCCACAGGGCCAGGGCCGGGTGGTCGTGGTAGCGCTGGGCCAGCTGGCGGGTCAGGGCGAGGGCGTACTCGCGGTACACGGTCGAGCTGGGGCACCAGGCCTGCCGGCTGCCCGGCCACAGGGTGTGGCCGTCGACGTCGACCGGGAGGATGTCGGGGTGGGCCGTGGAGAGCCACGGGGGCGGGGTCGCGGTGGCGGTGGCGAGGTCGACCGCGACACCGTTGGCGTGCAGCAGGTCCATAACGTCGTCGAGCCAGCCGAACTCGTACTCGCCCTTGGCGGGCTCGAGCCAGGACCACGAGAAGATCCCGAGGGACACGAAGCTCACACCGGCCTCGCGCATCAGGGCCATGTCCTCGTCCCAGACCTCACGCGGCCACTGCTCGGGGTTGTAGTCGCCACCGAAGGCGATCCGGTCACTCGGCCATGAGCGCATGACGGCCAGTGTCGGGACTCGGGTGGCAAATGTCAACAGAAACCAACACGTCTGCCACCAGCTCGCGGAAGTTGCTGCCGTCAGCCGCGTTCGAGGCGAAACTCGTTGGCGCCCCGCACGTTGACGCGCTGAAAGAAGAGGTGACGAATCGGTTTCAAGCTCTTGACAGAAATATGGCGGCCGGTCATTCTCAGTCCGGAGCTGTTGGTTTCTGATCGAATGTGTGGCTATCGCTCGGGAGCCCTCGGCACAACGTCGTCGCGTCAAAGGAGACCGTCATGACCCGCCCCGCCACCGAGGCCGAGTACCTCGCCAGCCTTGTCCCGCCCTCCGTCCGTGGCGTGGACCGCCGGACCCTGCTGCGCGGTGCCCTGGGCGCCGGGACGCTGCTCGCCGCCCCCTCCCTGCTCGCCGCCTGTGGCGGTGGCGGGAGCTCCAGCGGGGGCAGCGGCAAGGCCACCGGCACCGTCACCCTCGGCTCGAACCAGTCCGACGCCGTGCCGAAGGCCGCCGTCCAGTCGGTGATGGACGCCTTCCAGAAGGCGAACTCCGGCCTCACGGTCAAGATCAACACGATCGACCACAACACGTTCCAGGAGAACATCAACAACTACCTGCAGGGCTCGCCGGACGACGTCTGGACCTGGTTCTCCGGGTACCGCATGCGGTTCTTCGCCGACAAGGGCCTGGCCGGTGACATCTCGGACGTCTGGAAGAACCTCTCCGGCATGTCCGACGCGCTGAAGAAGGCGTCCACCGGCGACGACGGCAAGCAGTACTTCGTGCCGTCGACCTACTACCCGTGGGCGGTCTTCTACCGAAAGAGCGTCTTCCAGGACAAGGGCTACCAGGTCCCCAAGACCCTCGACGAGTTCAAGGCCCTCGGCGCCCAGATGAAGAAGGACGGCCTCGTCCCGATCGCGTTCGGCGACAAGGACGGCTGGCCCGCCATGGGCACCTTCGACCAGCTCAACCTGCGGGTCAACGGCTACGACTTCCACGTCAGCCTGATGGCCGGCAAGGAGGCCTGGAACGGCGACAAGGTCAAGAAGGTCTTCGACACCTGGGCCGGCATGCTCGACCTGCACCAGCCCGACTCCCTCGGCCGCACGTGGCAGGAGGCCGCCCAGGCCCTGCAGCAGAAGAAGGCGGGCACGTACGTGCTCGGCGCCTTCGTGGCGCAGCAGTTCCAGAAGGGCGCCGAGCAGGACGACCTCGACTTCTTCAACTTCCCGGAGGTCGACTCCACCATCGGTGCGGACGCCATCGAGGCGCCGATCGACGGCTACATGATGGCCAAGCGGCCGAAGAACGAGGCCGGCGCCAAGAAGCTCCTCGCCTACCTCGGCTCCGCGGACGCCCAGAACCTCGCCGTGAAGGCCGACCCGTCGGTCATCGCGACGACCGACCAGGCCGACCAGGGCAGCTACACGGCCCTGCAGAAGAAGTCGGTCGAGTTCGTCAAGCAGGCCAAGTCCATCGCGCAGTTCATGGACCGCGACACCCGGCCCGACTTCGCGTCGACCGTGATGATCCCCGCGATCCAGACCTTCATCAAGAACCCGAAGGACATCGACGGGCTCTGCAACAGCATCGAGAACCAGAAGAAGAGCATCTTCGGCTCCTGAGCCACCGGGGCCCGGGCGGGCGATCCCGCCCGGGCCCCCGTGCTCGCCCCCCACCGAGGAGGTTCTCGTGGCGAGACGCAGTTACAAGGGCATCGACCACCTCAGCCCGGTCGACCGGGTGGTCGTGGCACTGATGATCGCGGTCCCGACCGCGCTGGTGCTGTGGCTGGTCTGGGTGCCGGCCGTCGGGTCGGTCCTGCTGTCGTTCACCGACTGGGACGGCATCGGCCCGATCTCGTCGGCCAAGGTGATCGGCCTGAAGAACTACCACGACGTGGTCACCATCTACCCGCCGTTCTGGCCGGCGGTGCAGCACAACCTCATCTGGCTCGCGGTGATGTTCCTCGTGGCCACGCCGTTCGGCATCTTCCTGGCGGTGCTGCTCGACCGCGAGCTGCGCGGGTCGCGGGTCTACCAGACCGCGATCTACCTGCCGGTCGTCCTGTCGCTGGCCCTCGTCGGCTTCATCTGGCAGCTGATCTACAGCCGCGACCAGGGCCTGATCAACCAGGTCACCGGCAGCACCATCGACTGGTACGGCGACCAGCGCTACAACCTCTGGGCGGCCCTCGTCGCCTCGAGCTGGCGGCACGTCGGCTACATCATGCTGCTCTACCTGGCCGGGCTGAAGGGGGTCGACCCCAGCCTGCGCGAGGCCGCCAAGGTCGACGGGGCCAACGAGCGGACCACCTTCTTCAAGGTCGTCTTCCCGGTGATGGCACCGATCAACATCATCGTGCTGGTCGTGACCGTCATCGAGTCGCTGCGCGCGTTCGACCTCGTCTGGGTCATCAACAAGGGACGCAACGGCCTGGAGCTCATCTCCACGCTCGTCACCAGCAACATCGTCGGTGAGGCCAGCCGGATCGGCTTCGGCTCGGCCTTGGCGACGATGATGCTGCTCATCAGCTCGATCTTCATCGTCTTCTACCTGCGAATCGTCATGAGGGAGCAGCGATGACCGCCTCCGAGACCCCCGTCGCGGCCCCCGCGGGCGCCAACCCGCTCACCGCCAAGCGCGCCAAGCCGGCGGGCGGCGCCCGCGGGCACCTGCTCATCCAGGTCTTCCTCGGCGTGGTCGGGCTCCTCTGGCTCTTCCCGGTGGCCTACGCCGTGCTGGGCAGCTTCCGCGACTACGCCTACACGTCCAAGTACGGGTACTTCTCGTTCGGCGGGTTCACCCTGCAGAACTACAAGGACGCGTGGCAGCAGGCGAACTTCTCGCACACCATGCTCAACTCCGCGATCATCACGATCCCGGCGGTGCTGCTCACGCTGTTCCTGTCCTGCTGCGTAGCCTTCGTGGTGGCCCGGTTCTCGTGGAAGTTCAACCTGGCGCTGCTGGGCCTGTTCACCGCGGCCAACCTGCTGCCCCCGCAGGCGCTGCTCATCCCGGTCTACCGCATGTTCCGGTCCATCGAGGTGCCGTTCTGGTTCAGCGAGTCGGGCACCCTGCTCAACAGCTACTGGGGCCTCATCGCGGTCAACGTCGCCTTCCAGACCGGCTTCTGCGCCTTCGTCCTGTCCAACTACATGAAGACGCTGCCGCGCGAGCTCTACGAGTCGGCCGTGGTCGACGGGGCTGGCGTGCTGCGCCAGTTCTTCCAGCTGACCCTGCCGCTGTGCCGGCCGCCGCTGGCCGCGCTGGCGACGCTCGAGGTCACCTGGATCTACAACGAGTTCTTCTGGGCGACGGTGCTGCTGCAGTCCGGTGACAAGTTCCCCGTGACGAGCTCGCTGAACAACCTGCGCGGCCAGTTCTTCACCGACAACAACCTGGTGGCGGCCGGCTCGGTCGTCGTCGCGCTGCCGACCCTGATCATCTTCTTCGTCCTGCAGAAGCAGTTCGTCGCCGGCCTGACGCTGGGAGCAACCAAGGGATGAGTCCCGACCTCGAGGTCCTCCGATCCCCCGGCACCCTCGTGGTGCTCGACACCTCGGGGCCGGGTCTCCCGCGCGTCCTGCACTGGGGTGCCGACCTGCCTGACAGCGCGGTCGAGGCGCTGCCCCTGCTCGCCCGGGGGCCCGTGCCGCCGAACGCGCTGGACCAGCCGTGGCCGCTCACGCTGCTGCCCACCGGTGGCGACGGCTGGCTCGGCACCCCGACGTATGCCGCGCACCGCGCCGGCGGCGCCACGGCGCCGCGGTGGCGGGCCACCACCACCCGCGACGGCGACGGCACGCTCCGCACGGTCGCCGAGGACGGCGGGATCCGGGTCGAGGTCGTGCTCGAGCTCGACGACCACGGGGTGCTGAGCATCGGCCGCTCGGTGACGAACACCGGCTCGGACGGGACCGCCGACGGGGATGCTGCCGCCGCCACGCTCGACCTGGCGGCCCTGCGGGCGGTGCTGCCCCTGCCGTCCCGCGCCACCGAGGTGCTCGACCTCACCGGGCGCTGGTGCCGGGAGCGGTCGCCGCAGCGGTCGGCCCTCGACGAGGGCACCCACCTGCGCGCCTCCCGGCGCGGCCGCACCGGTCACGACGCGACGCTCCTGCTCCTGGCCGGGACCGCAGGGTTCGACTTCGGCCACGGCGAGGTGTGGGCGACCCACGTCGCCTGGAGCGGCAACCACGAGCACCTCGTCGAGCGGCTGCCCGAGGGGGCCGGCATGCACGGCGCCGTCCTCGGCGGCGGTGAGCTGCTCGAGGCGGGCGAGGTGCGCCTGGCGCCCGGCGAGGCGTACACCGCACCCGACGTCCTCTTCGTGCACGCGACCGACGGGCTCGACGGCGTCTCCCGCCGCCTCCACCGGCGCCAGCGGGCCACCCGCACGCGGGCGACCGGCCCCCGGCCGCTCGTGCTCAACACGTGGGAGGCCGTCTACTTCGACCACGACCTCGACCGGCTGAAGGGCCTGGCCGACACGGCCGCCTCGATCGGCGTCGAGCGCTTCGTCCTCGACGACGGCTGGTTCGGCGGACGCCGCGACGACCACCGCGGCCTCGGCGACTGGGTGGTCTCCGAGGACGCCTGGCCGACCGGTCTGGAGCCGCTCGTGCGGCACGTCAAGGACCTCGGCATGGAGTTCGGGCTGTGGTTCGAGCCCGAGATGGTCAACGAGGACTCCGACCTCGTGCGCGCGCACCCCGACTGGGTCCTCGGTCCCCGCGCCGGCCGGCCCCGGGAGTCCCGCCACCAGCAGGTGCTCGACCTCGCCAATCCCGAGGCCGCCGCCCACGTCGAGCGGCAGATCAGCTCCCTGGTCGGCGAGCTCGGCATCGACTTCATCAAGTGGGACCACAACCGCGACCTGCACGAGGCGGTCCGCAGCGACGGCCGCGGCACCGACCGGCCCGCGGTCCACGAGCAGACCCTCGCCTTCTACGCCCTGCTCGACCGCCTGCGCGCGGCCCACCCGGACCTCGAGATCGAGTCCTGCTCCAGCGGGGGAGCCCGTGTCGACCTCGGCGTGCTGTCCCGCACCGACCGCGTCTGGACCAGCGACTGCAACGACCCGCTCGAGCGGGTGCAGATCCAGCGCTGGACCTCCCTCCTCGTGCCGGCCGAGACGATGGGCACGCACGTGGGGCCGGCCACCGCGCACACCACCCACCGCACCTTCGACCTGCCGTTCCGCATGCTCGTCGCCCTGCAGGGGCACGCGGGCCTGGAGTGGGACGTCAGCGCCTGCACGCCGGAGGAGCTGGACGCGCTGCGAGCCTGGTCGGGCCTGTACCGCGAGCTGCGTGGGCTGCTGCACACCGGCGACCTCGTCCGCGACGCCGTCGACGACGGCGCCCTCCTCGTGACCGGCACGCTCGCCGCGGACCGGGCGCAGGCGGCATACACGGTCCTGCGCACCGACAGCGCACGGCGGGCCACGCCCGGGCTCGTGCGGCTGCCCGGGCTGGACCCGGAGCGCACGTATGCCGTGCGCGTGCGTCCCGAGGCCGGGATGCCCGCGCTCGTGCAGCACGTGGCGCCGGGGTGGTGGGAGGCCGCACTGTCCGGCGAGCTGCGCCTCGACGGCGCGCTGCTGTCGCAGGTCGGGCTGCCCATGCCGGTGCTCGCCCCGGCCCAGGGACTCCTGCTGCACCTCACCTGACACAATGGCGCCCATGTCCGCCACGCCCACCCAGCAGGCGCTGCCACGGATCCTCTCCGGCATGCAGCCCACCAGCGACTCGCTCCACCTCGGCAACTACCTCGGGGCGCTGGTCAACTGGGTGAAGCTCCAGGACGACTTCGACGCCTTCTACTTCGTCGCCGACCTGCACGCGCTGACCGTGCCGACCGACCCCGAGGTCCTGCGGCGACGCACCCGGGTCACGGCCGCCCAGTTCATCGCCGGGGGCGTGGACCCCAAGCGTTCGGCCGTGTTCTGCCAGAGCCACGTCACCGAGCACGCCGAGCTCGGCTGGGTGATGAACTGCCTCACCGCGTTCGGCGAGGCGAGCCGGATGACGCAGTTCAAGGACAAGACCGCCAAGGGCCAGAACGCCAACGTCGGGCTGTTCACCTACCCGATGCTCATGGCGGCCGACATCCTCATGTACGACGCTGCCTACGTGCCGGTCGGGGAGGACCAGCGCCAGCACCTCGAGATCACCCGCGACCTCGCCGAGCGGTTCAACACCCGCTTCGGCGGGGGCCTGGTCGTGCCCGAGCCGTACATCGTCAAGGGCTCGGCGAAGATCCAGGACCTGCAGGACCCCACGTCGAAGATGAGCAAGACCGGCTCGTCGCCCAAGGGCCTCATCGACCTCATGGAGGACCCGGCGCGGATCGCCAAGAACATCCGCTCGGCCGTCACCGACACCGAGGCCGAGGTGCGCTACGACCCCGACACCAAGCCCGGCGTCTCCAACCTGCTCGTCATCCACTCCGTGCTCTCGGGCACGCCGGTGGAGCAGGTCGCGGACTCCTTCGCGGGCAAGGGGTACGGCGACCTCAAGAAGGAGGTCGCCGAGGTGGTGGTGGCGGCGCTGACGCCCTTCCAGGACCGGATGCGCGAGCTGCTCGACGACCCCGCCGAGCTCGACCGGATCCTCGCCGACGGCGCCGAGCGGGCGCGCGAGGTGGCCCGGGGCACGATGGCCAGGGTCCGCGACCGGGTCGGCCTCCTGCCCGCAGTTCGGTAGGGTCGCTCGGGTGCCGACCATCGGTGTGTCGATCGCCATCCCCTCACCGCACGCGGAGATGCTGCAGGCGAAGCGGGCGTCCTTCGGCGACCCCCTCGCCGACTCGATCCCGACGCACGTGACCCTGCTGCCGCCCACCGACGTGGAGCCGGAGCGGATGGACGACGTCAACGACCACCTGGCGCAGGCCGCGGCGAGCCGCGAGCCGTTCCCGATGGTGCTGCGGGGGACGGGCACCTTCCGACCGATCTCGCCGGTCGTCTTCGTCCAGGTCTCCGGCGGCATCGGGGAGTGCGAGCTGCTCGAGCAGGCCGTCCGCCGGGGGCCGCTGCGGCGGAAGCTGGACTTCTACTACCACCCGCACGTGACGGTGGCACACCACGTCCCCGACGAGAGCCTGGACCGCGCGTTCAAGGAGCTCGCCGACTTCGAGTGCACGTTCGACGTGACCGAGTTCCACCTCTACGAGCACGGTGCGGACTCCGTGTGGCGCCCGGTGACGTCCTTCCCGCTGGGCGGCTGCCCGGACGCGTCCCGACCGAGCGGAGCCTGACCGGTGCAGACCCTCAAGCAGTGGTGGGCCCGGTTCCAGACCACGCCCGTCTGGCGCGCCTGGAAGCGGTACGGCGATGCGCGCGGGAACCTGCTCGCCGGCGGCGTGGGCTACTTCGCCTTCTTCTCCGTCTTCCCGGCGGTGGTGCTCGCCTTCACGATCTTCGGCTTCGTCCTGCGCGGCCAGCCCGACCTGCTCGAGGAGACGAAGAACGCGATCAACGACCTGCTGCCCGGCTTCGTGCAGTCGAAGGCCAACCCGGACGGCATCATCAAGGTCGAGATGCCGAGCTCGGCGACGCTGTCGATCAGCGGGATCGTCTCCGTGGTCCTGCTCGTGCTCGCGGGGACGGGCTGGCTGAGTGCGCTGCGTGACGGCATCCGCGCCGTCTTCGGCGTGGAGGGTTCCGGGGGCAACCCGGTCGTGGCCAAGCTGCGCGACCTGGGTGTGCTCGCCCTGCTGGGGGTCGGCATCGTGGTGTCGGCAGCCGTCGGTGGCATCGCGGGTGCGGCCGCCCGCTGGCTCGGTGGCCTCGTCGGGCTCGGCGGCCAGAGCTGGGTGCTGACCCTCGTGTCGCTGCTCGTCGGCGTGGCCCTCGACGGAGCCATCGTGGTCGTCATGCTGCGCCTGCTGTCCGGGGTGGACGTCCCGTGGCACGGGCTGCGCAACGCCGCGGTGTTCGGCGGCATCTCCCTCACCCTGCTCAAGAAGTTCGGGTCGGTCCTGCTGGCGAGCACGACGAACAACAAGCTCTACCTCGGGTTCGCGCTCGTCGTCGGGCTGCTCGTCTGGCTGAACTTCATGTCCCGGGTGCTGCTCATCTCCGCAGCCTGGGCTGCCAACGACCTCGACGAGAGCGCCGGCACCGCCGGGCAGCTGTCGGCGGCGCAGCGGGAGAAGCTCGTCGAGGGCCCGGCGCCCGAGCCGCTGGACTCGGTGCGTGCCCGCACCGACGCCGGCCTGCCGACGTTCGGGCCGGTGGCTGCCGACCGCACGACCCTCGCGGCCGGCCTCGTGCTCGGCGCGGTCGGCGCGACCGCCCTCGGGACGGCCCGTCGCGGCCTGCGCGCCCTCCTGCGCCGCCACTGACACGCCCGGGCCACGCACCCGGCATACCGGCTCCTGCCCGGCACCCGACACAGCCGCGCGTCCGCCTCCTCGCGAAGTCCCGCGAAACAACGGTTGCCCGCCAACCCTCGCGAAGTCATCCCGAGGGTTGACGGGCAACCGTTGTTTTGCGCGGGGGATGGGGGGAGGTGTCTGGGTCAGGAGAGGGCGCGGTGGCGGCCGCGGACGGCGCGCTTGGCGCGCAGCCGCAGGCCCGCGACGGCCCCGACCAGGGCCGCCAGGCCACCGAAGCCCAGCCACGGCGTCACGGAGGCCACCGGCCCGAGCTGCGCCGGCGGGACCGCGGCCGCGGCGGCCGTCCGCTGGGCCGGCTGCGCGCCCGTGTCGCCCGGCGCACCCGCGACCGCGGTCGGCGGTGCGGACAGGGGCGCGGTGACCTCGCCGGGCTCGACGAGCCGGCCCACGGGACGTGCCTTCGAGGCGTACCGGAACGCCCAGTCGTACATCGCCGCCTGGGGTCGCCACGAGTTGTCGAGGCCGTACATCTCGGTGAGCAGGTACGTGTGCCCGCCCCGGCTGACGGCCGAGATGAAGGTGCGGTGGGCCGCCACCGTGTAGCCGTTCTTGACGCCGATCGTGCCGGGGTAGTTGTACAGCAGGGCGTTGTGGTTGTTGATCTTGTACGTCTTGCGCTTCTTGGTCCTCGGGTCGACCAGCCCGGGGAAGTCGGCCTGCTTCGTCGTGACGTAGGCGCGGAAGTCGGGCAGCTGCAGGGCGGCGCGGGCGATGAGGGCGAGGTCGTACGCGCTCGACGTCTGGCCGGGCGCGTCGAGCCCCGACGGGTCCTTGGCCACGGTGTCGTGGGCGCCGAGGTGGGCGGCGTTCGCGTTCATCTGCGCCAGCACCTTGTCGCGGCCGCCGGCCGCCTCCGCGAGGGCGTATGCCGCGTCGTTGCCGGAGGACATCAGCAGCGCCTGGAACAGCTGCCGTCCGGTGTACGTCTGCCCGGGGACCATGCCGACGCGGGTGCCGTCGGCGGCGGCGTCGGCCGCGGACGCCTTCACGACCTCGTCGGGCGGGACCTGGGGGATGAGCGTCAGGGCCGTGAGGGTCTTCAGGGTGCTGGCGGGCAGCAGCCGGGCGTGCGGTGCCTTGGCCGCGACCACCTCACCGGTCTGCAGGTCGGCGAGCAGCCAGGCGACGTCGCGCAGCTTCGGCGGGGCCGGGACGCCGGGGGGCAGGTCCGTGACGATGCCGGTCGCAGCCAGCTTCGGGCCGCCGACGGACTGCAGTGGCTGCACCGTCGCGCGCGGCACGGGCAGCGTGGGGGTGGCACCGGGCCTGGGCTTGGGGGCAGCCGCAGCGGGCGCAGTGAGGGCGGGAACGACGACGCCGCCGACCGCCAGCAGGGCGCTGGCGGTGGCGGCGGTCAGGTGTCGTCGGCTGAGCACTGGCGACAGTGTGCCCCAGAGGGGGCCGGTTCGTCAGAACCTGCTGGTCAGGAGGGCGCGCTTGACCTCCTGGATGGCCTTCGTGACCTGGATCCCGCGGGGGCAGGCCTCGGTGCAGTTGAAGGTCGTGCGGCAGCGCCACACGCCCTCCTTGTCGTTGAGGATCTCCAGGCGTTGTGCCCCGCCCTCGTCGCGGCTGTCGAAGATGAAGCGGTGGGCGTTGACGATCGCGGCCGGGCCGAAGTACTGGCCGTCGTTCCAGAACACCGGGCAGCTCGTCGTGCAGGCGGCGCACAGGATGCACTTGGTGGTGTCGTCGAAGCGGTCGCGGTCGGCCTGGCTCTGGATGCGCTCGCGGGTCGGCTCGTTGCCCGTGGTGACGAGGAACGGCATCACCTCGCGGTAGGCGTCGAAGAACGGCTCCATGTCGACGATGAGGTCCTTCTCGAGCGGAAGGCCCTTGATCGGCTCGACGGTGATCGGCTTGTCCGGGTTGACGTCCTTGATGAGCGTCTTGCAGGCGAGCCGGTTCTTGCCGTTGATCCGCATGGCGTCGGAGCCGCAGACCCCGTGGGCGCAGGAACGGCGGAACGACAGCGAGCCGTCCTGCTCCCACTTGATCTGGTGCAGGGCGTCGAGCACCCGGTCGGTGGCGTGCGAGGTGACCTCGTAGGTCTCCCAGTGCGGCTCGCTGTCGACCTCGGGGTTGTACCGCTGGACCTTGAGGGTCACCGTGAAGGTGGGGACGGCCCCCGCCTTCTGCTCCTCGGTGGTCTGCTTCTCGGCAGTGGCAGTCATCAGTACTTGCGCTCCATCGGCTGGTAGCGGGTCACGGTCACGGGCTTGTAGTCGAGGCGGACCTCGTCGGCGAAGGACGGGCCCGCGCCGAGGTCGCCGTCGACCGCCGGGCGGTACGCCATCGTGTGCCGCATGAAGTTCACGTCGTCGCGCGCGGTGTAGTCCTCGCGGAAGTGGCCGCCGCGGGACTCCTTGCGGGCGAGGGCGCCGAGCGTGATGACCTCGGCGAGCTCGATGAGGAAGCCGAGCTCCACGGCCTCGAGCAGGTCGGTGTTGTACCGCTTGCCCTTGTCCTGCACCACGACGTTGGCGTAGCGCTCCTTGAGCTCGTCGATGACGCCGAGGGCCTCCTTCATCGAGGCCTCGGTGCGGAAGACCTGGACGTTGCGGTCCATGGTCTCCTGCAGCTCGCGGCGCAGGTCGGCCACGCGCTCGCCGCTCTCGCGCGAGCGGATGCCCTCCACCATGCCGGTGACGAGGGCCTCCGGGGCCTCGGGGAGGTCCACCCACGGGGCGTCCACGGCATACTCCGCGGCGGCGATGCCGGCACGGCGGCCGAAGACGTTGATGTCGAGCAGGCTGTTGGTGCCCAGGCGGTTCGAGCCGTGCACGGACACGCACGCGACCTCGCCGGCGGCGTACAGGCCCGGGACGACGTCGGTGTTGTTGCGCAGCACCTCGGCCTCGACGTTGGTCGGGATGCCGCCCATGGCGTAGTGCGCGGTCGGGTAGACCGGGACCGGCTCGGTGTACGGCTCGACGCCCAGGTACGTGCGGGCGAACTCGGTGATGTCGGGGAGCTTGGCGTCGATGTGCGCCGGCTCGAGGTGGGTCAGGTCGAGCAGGACGTAGTCCTTGTTCGGCCCGGCGCCGCGGCCCTCGCGCACCTCGTTGGCCATCGACCGGGCGACGATGTCGCGCGGCGCGAGGTCCTTGATGGTGGGGGCGTAGCGCTCCATGAAGCGCTCGCCGTCGGCGTTGCGCAGGATGCCGCCCTCGCCCCGGGCGGCCTCGGAGAGCAGGATGCCGAGGCCGGCGAGGCCTGTCGGGTGGAACTGGAAGAACTCCATGTCCTCCAGCGGGATGCCGCGTCGGAAGGCCACGCCCATGCCGTCGCCGGTGAGGGTGTGGGCGTTGGAGGTGGTCTTGAAGACCTTGCCGGTGCCGCCGGTGGCGAAGACGACCGACTTGGCCTGGAAGACGTGCAGCTCGCCGGTGGCCAGCTCGTACGCCACGACGCCGGCCGCGCGCTCGACGCCGTCGGCGCCGGTGTTGAGCAGCAGGTCGAGGACGTAGAACTCGTTGTAGAACTCGACGCCCTGCTTGACGCAGTTCTGGTAGAGCGTCTGCAGGATCATGTGGCCGGTGCGGTCCGCTGCGAAGCAGGACCGGCGCACGGCGGCCTCACCGTGGTTGCGGGTGTGCCCACCGAAGCGGCGCTGGTCGATCTTGCCCTCGGGCGTGCGGTTGAACGGCAGGCCCATCTTCTCGAGGTCGATGACGGCGTCGATGGCCTCACGGCACATGACCTCGGCGGCGTCCTGGTCGACGAGGTAGTCGCCGCCCTTGACGGTGTCGAAGGTGTGCCACTCCCAGTTGTCCTCCTCGACGTTGGCGAGGGCGGCGCACATGCCGCCCTGGGCCGCGCCGGTGTGGGAGCGGGTCGGGTAGAGCTTGGTGAGCACGGCGGTGCGGGTGCGCTTGCTCGACTCGAGGGCGGCGCGCATGCCGGCCCCGCCGGCGCCGACGATGACGACGTCGTACTTGTGCGTCTGCATGGGTGTCTGTGTCCTTACTGCGCGAGGTGCGGGGTCAGCGCGTGCACACGGAGAGGGTGGAGTTCGGGTCGATGCAGGGGTCGAAGGTGAAGATCACCAGCGTCCCGAGGACGACCGTGAAGAAGGTCGCCAGCACCAGCAGGCCCTTGAGCACCCAGCGCGTGTTCTCGCGCTCGGTGTAGTCGTTGATGATCGTGCGGACACCGTTGAAGCCGTGCAGCATGGCCAGCCACAGCATGAGCATGTCCCAGACCTGCCAGAACGGGCTGGCCCACTTGCCGGCGACGAACGCGAAGTCGATCGCGTGGATGCCCTCGCCCAGCATGAGGTTGACGAACAGGTGCCCGAAGACGAGCACGAGCAGCAGGATGCCGCTGCCGCGCATGAAGACCCACGACCACAGCTCGAAGTTGCCGCGGCCACGGTTCACCCTGCGGTAGGGCGACTGGCGGACCGGCTCGGTGGGCACGGGGGTGGTCTGGCTGGTGGCGCTCATTCTCTGCCCCTTCAGTGCGAGAAGACGTTGGTGAGGTGCCGGACCGCGAACGGTGCGAACAGCACGACGAAGCCCACGACGACGCCCCAGAACATCTGCCGCTGGTACTTCGGGCCCTTGCCCCAGAAGTCGACGGCGATGATCCGCAGGCCGTTGAGCGCGTGGAAGATGACCGCGGCCACCAGGCCCGCCTCTCCCAGCCCGACGACCGGGTTCTTGTAGGCCGACATGACCTCGTTGTAGGCGTCCGGCGAGACCCGGACCAGCGCCGTGTCGAGCACGTGCGCGAAGAGGAAGAGGAAGAGGAGTACGCCGCTGATGCGGTGGGCCACCCACGACCACATGCCTTCGCGGCCGCGGTAGAGAGTCCCCGTGGTTGCCTGCGCCACTGCGCGTCCCTTTCGAGAAGAGTGGAGACGGCGTCGCTCGTCCGACGAGGGCGGCGGTTGCCGTAGTTCGTCCGTCAGGTTATCTGGCCGCTCCGCGGGGCCGCGCGCCGCCCGCCTGTGAGAAACCAGACAGGAGTGGTTACCAGCCGGTATGCAGGGTCAGCCCACGAACGTGCGGGGGCCGTCGAGCCGCTGCCGCTGGTCGGCCGTGAGCTCCAGGTCCACGGCAGCGAGGCACTCGTCGAGCTCGGCCACGGTCCTCGGGCCCACGAGCGGGATCGAGGGGACCTGGCCGCCGAGCAGCCAGGCGAGCACCACCTGGTTGCGGGAGGTGCCCGTCTCGCGGGCGACCTCGTCCAGCACGGCGAGTCGTTCGTGGGTGCCGGGGTGGTCGAAGCCCGGCGGCAGCGGCGCGTCCGGCGCGGCATACGTGCCCTTGAGCAGCGCGGAGTAGGCGATGAGGGTGACGTCGCGACGGTCGGCGAGCCAGCTCAGCACCTGCCCGTCGGCGACGCCGGCCGCACCCTCCGGTGCGTGCAGGGAGGGCAGGTCGGTGCGGGGTCGCAGGTAGGAGTGCTGGTACTGCACGGTGTCGTAGCGTGGGCCGTCGCCGGCGAGCTGCAGGGAGCGCTCGAGCTCCCAGACCCAGAAGTTGCTCGCGCCCAGCACCCCCACCGATCCGGCCTCGACGAGCGCGGCGAGCCCGGCGACCTGGTCCGCCAGGGGGGTCGCCGGGTCGCGCAGGTGGGCGTGCAGGAGGTCGACCTGCTCGACGCCGAGGCGCTCGCGGCTGCGGTCGACCTGCTCGCGGACGACGTCGGGGGAGAGGCCCTCGACCTCCGCGAAGTCGCGGGCGGGCCGGACGGGCCGGGCCCCGACCTTGGTCGCCACCACGACGCGGTCCCGGGCGCCGCTGGCCGCCAGCCAGCGGCCGACCATGGTCTCGCTCTGGCCGCCCTGGCTGCCGTCGGCCCAGAAGGCGTAGTTGTTGGAGGTGTCGAGCAGGGTCCCGCCGGCCTCGACGAACCGGTCGAGCAGCGCGAACGACGCCGCCTCGTCCAAGCCGGTGCCGAATGCCATGGTGCCGAGTCCGAGCACGCTGACCGTGCGCTGTCGGGCGGGGTCGGAACCGATCGTGCGGTAGTGCATGCATGTCACCTCCGGGGTCGCGGCCAGCATGCCCACGGCCGGGCGCAGGTCGCACCCCGGCGGCAGGTCGCGCGGCCGGGTCAGGTCACCCTCTGGCGGGCGGCGACCTGCTCGTAGTGCCCGACCAGCGCTGCCGTGAGCGGCGTCCAGCCCCGGTCGGCCACGCGCTCGAGTCCGGCGCGGCCCAGGGCCTCGCGCTTGGCCCGGTCGCCCACGAGGTGCCGGACGGCGTCGACGAGGGCCGCCGGGTCGTCGGGGTCGTAGAGCAGCCCGGTGCGGCTGTGGTCGACGAGGTCGAGCGGCCCTCCGCGCGCCGGCGCCAGGACGGGCAGTCCCGTCGCCGCCGCCTCCTGCAGGGTCTGGCCGAACGTCTCCCGCGTGCCGGTGTGGACGAAGACGTCGAGCGCGGCATACGCCCGGGCGAGGTCGTCGCCGTCGCGCCGGCCCAGGAGGACGGGCGCCGGCACGCCCGCCGACGCCGCCGCGCCCGCGAGGACGGCGCCGATGCGCTGCCGGTCGGGTCCGTCCCCGACGAGCACCAGCCGGACACCCGGCAGCGTCGCCACCGGCACGAGCCGGTCGAGCTCCTTCTCGGGGGCCAGCCGGCCGACGTACCCGACCACGACCTCGCCGTCCGGCGACAGCCGCCGGCGCAGGGCGCGGGTGCCGGCGTCGAGGCGCCAGTCGGGGGAGAACTGCCGCGTGTCGACACCGCGCCCCCACAGCGCCGTCCGGGCGACACCGTGCGAGTGCAGGTCGGCCAGCGCCGCGGTCGACGGGGCGAGGGTGAGGTCGGCCATGCCGTGCAACCGCCGCAGCCAGCGCCACGCCGCGCGCGACGCGCCGGCGCCAACCGCGGCCGGTGCGTGGCGCTGGAGGTAGGACGGCATGTCGGTCTGGTAGACCGCCACGCTGGGCACGCCGAGGCGGGACGTGGTCGCGAGGGCGCTGGCGCCGAGCACGAACGGCGAGGCGACGTGGACGACGTCCGGCCCGAACCCGCGCAGCACGTCCTCGATCTCGCGAGACGGCATCCCCAGCGGGAAGCCCCGCACCGGCACGGAGGCGACGCCGTGCACCGGGCACCCGGCATACGACTCGGGCGCCGGCCGTGGCGCCACGAGGAGCACCTCGTGCCCCGCGGCGACGAGGCACTCGGTGACCCGGCACACGCTGGTCGTGACGCCGTTGAACGTCGGGAGGAAGGACTCGGTGACGATGGCGACTCGCACGCCTCCACGGTCCGCCGCGCGGGTGTGGCCACGGCGACGGCCGGGGGCGTGTCGGGTGAGCGGCAGGTGACGGGAGGGTGCGGTCGGCTAGCGTTCCGGCCATGTCGACCGACCACTTCTGGGCCGTGATCCCGGCCGGGGGAGCGGGCACCCGCCTGTGGCCGCTGTCGCGCGCCGCCGCCCCGAAGTTCCTGCACGACCTCACCGGCAGCGGCCGCACGCTGCTCCAGGCGACCTGGGACCGGCTCGTCCCGCTGACCGGCGACCGCGTGCTCGTGGTGACCGGAAGGGCCCACGTCGACGCCGTCCGCGAGCAGCTGCCCGACCTGCCCGGCGACCAGCTGCTCGCCGAGCCGGCGCCGCGCGACTCGATGGCCGCGATCGGGTGGGCGGCCGCGCTGCTGGAGGCCCGTGACCCGGAGGCGGTGCTCGGCTCGTTCGCGGCCGACCACGTGATCCGCGACGAGGACGCGTTCCGGGCCTGCGTGGCCGCTGCCGTCGAAGCGGCGGCCGACGACCTCGTCGTGACCATCGGCATCGAACCGACGCACCCGGCGACGGGGTTCGGCTACATCGAGCTGGGCGAGCGCCTGGGCGGGGGACCTGCCCACGCCGTCGTGCAGTTCGTCGAGAAGCCGGACCGCGAGCGGGCGCAGGACTACCTCGCCACCGGCCGGTTCCGCTGGAACGCAGGCATGTTCGTCGTCAAGGCACGCGTGCTGCTCGACCTCCTGGCGCAGTGGCACCCCGAGCTGGCGCAGGGGCTGCGCGCGCTCGCGGCCGACCCGTCGCGCCTCGAGCAGTCGTGGCCCGGGCTGGAGAAGATCGCGATCGACCACGCGGTCGCCGAGCCCGCGGCGGCGGCGGGTCGCGTGGCCGTCGTGCCCGGCGGGTTCGGGTGGGACGACGTGGGCGACTTCGCCTCGCTGGGGGAGCTGCTCCCCGACGCGGACGGTATGCCGGGGGTGCAGGTCCTCGGGGCCGCGGACCGGGTGCGGGTGGCCGACGCCACCGGGGTCGTCGTCCCCGGGACCGGTCGCGTGGTGGCGCTGGTCGGGCTCGAGGACGTCGTCGTGGTCGACACCACGGACGCCGTCCTGGTGGTGGCCAGGGACCGCGCCCAGGAGGTCAAGGCCGTCGTCGACGCGCTGCGGTCGGAGGGCCGCACCGACCTGCTCTGACCCCAGCTCTGCCTCCCCGGGTCTTTGAGCGATAGCAGCGGTCATCACCGCTGCTATCGCTCAAAGACCCGGGGGAAGGGGTCGCGGGACCGGCCGGCTCAGGTGACGAGGTCGCGGCGGCGGAACCCGGCATACCCGAGGGCCCCCGCGGCGAGCGCCACGAGCAGCAGGCCCGTGAGGCCGACGAGGTTCGCGTCCCCGCCCGGCAGGCTGCCTAGGTGGTCGAACGGCGACAGCCCCATCGCCCACCCGGGCAGGTCGACGAGGGGACCGAGCTCGCCGATGAGGACGAACGCCGCGAGCAGGCCCCACGCCGCCGCCGTCCACCGGGGCACCGTCCCGAACAGCAGCACCGTCAGGGCCACGCAGACGAGCACGGCCGGGGCGGTCGCCAGGGCTGCGGGCAGGACCTCGGCGACGCCGACCTCGCTCACCGCGCCCCCGGACAGTCCGGCGGACAGCCCCATGACGACGAGCAGCCACAGCGAACCCAGGACGGCGACGAGCACGTGGCTGGACAGCCAGCGCCACCGGCCCACGTTGGTGGCGAGCGTGACCTCGGCGCGGCCGCCGCTCTCCTCCGACCGCAGCCGCAGGGCCGTGGTGATGCCGTATGCCGCGGCGCCGACGGCGAGGAACCGGATCTCCGTGCCGAAGAAGACCTCGAGCAGCGACCCCTGCCCGCCGCTCATCTTGCGGAACATCTCCTCGATGCCGGGGCTGCTGGCGATCTCGTCGACCGACCGGGCGATGCTGCCGACGACCAGGCCGAGGACGGCATACCCGATGGTCCAGCCCAGCACGGCCCCGCGCTGCAGCCGCCAGGCCAGGCCCAGCGGGGAGCCGAGCGAGGCTGCGGCGCGCGCCGGCCCGGGCCGCGCGGCCCAGAGGCCCGACCCGAGGTCGCGGCGCTGCAGCAGGACGTCGGCGACGACGAGCAGCCCCGCCAGGGCTGCCACGGCCGGCAGCACCAGCCAGAGCCGGTTGTCGCCGAAGGGGCTGACCCGCTCGGCCCAGCCGAGGAAGGAGGCGTACGCGAGGTCCTGGCCGTCGGTGGAGGTGTCGGCCACCGCCCGGACGACGAAGGCGAGCAGCAGGATCGTCAGCGCCAGCCCGCCTGCTCCCCGTGCGGTCGTGGTCAGCTGGCAGGCGACGGCGGTGATGCCGACCATGACGAGCCCGGCGACCACCTCGACGACGCCGAGGGCCAGCGACCCGGTCGGGTCGACGCCGGTCGCCACGAGGCTGAGGGCGGACAGGCCGCCGGTCGCGAGGACGGTCGCCGTGGCGAGCAGGACTGCCGCGGCCAGCGGCGCGCGGCGCCCGACCACGCCGCCGGCCACGAGCTCGAAGCGGCCTTCCTCCTCCTCGGTGCGGGTGTGCCGGCGCACGAGCGCGAACGCGAGGAACGCGGTGAAGACGCTGCCCAACATGATCGTCTTGAGGACGCCGACCGCCGGGGCGGTGAGCGACGGGAGGGGGCCGTAGAGGGCTGTGATGGACGGGTTGTCGGCCATGACCCTGGCACCGGCGGCGGCCTCGGCGTCGGTGGGGTAGAGGTCGAGGGTGGCCACCATCGAGGAGTAGGCCGTCACCACGAGCGCGAGCACGCTGGCGGTCACCACCCACCGGTCGCGCCGCCACGCCAGGCGCAGCAGCGGCCAGGTCCCGGCGAAGGTGCTCACGCCCGGACCTCCTCGCCCCGGGACGCGGCGGACAGGTCGTCGCGGTACTGCGAGAGGAACAGCTCCTCGAGGGTCGGCGGCTGGCAGGTGAGGGCGTCGATGCGGTAGCCGCCGAGGCGCCCGACCACGTCGCCCACGGCGCTGGACTCGACCGACATGACCAGCCGGTCGCGGTCGACGCGCACCCCGTCCACGCCCGGCCATGCCCGGACCTGCTCCAGGTCCGGAACCGTGCCCAGGGTCGCGGTGACACTGGTGCGCGTCAGGTGCCGCAGGTCGGCGAGGGTGCCGGAGTCGACGATGCGGCCGGCCTGCACGATGCTCACCCGGTCGGCGGTGGCCTCCACCTCGGACAGGATGTGGCTCGACAGCAGGACCGTCCGCCCCTCGGTCCTGGCCCGGGCGACCTGGGCCTCGAAGACCTTCTCCATCAAGGGGTCGAGGCCGGACGTCGGCTCGTCGAGGACCAGCAGCGGGACGTCGCTGGCCAGCGCCGCCACGAGGGCGACCTTCTGCCGGTTGCCCTTGGAGTAGGAGCGGCCCTTCTTCGTGGGGTCGAGCTCGAACAGCGTGAGCAGCTCGTCGCGGCGCGCCCGGTCGACGCCGCCGCGCAGGCGGCCGAGCAGGTCGATGACCTCGCCGCCGGTGAGGTTGGGCCACAGGACGACGTCGCCGGGGACGTAGGCCAGCTGCCGGTGCAGCTCGGTGGCGTCCCGCCAGGGGTCCCTGCCGAGGAGGCTGACCGAGCCGCCGTCGGCGCGCAGCAGCCCGAGCAGGATGCGGATGGTGGTGGACTTCCCGGCGCCGTTGGGCCCGAGGAAGCCGTGGACCTCACCACGGTGGACCGTGAGGTCGAGGCCGTCGAGGGCGACCGTGGAGCCGAACGTCTTGCGCAGGCCGGAGGCCTCGAGCACTGCATCCATGCCGCCGAGTGTACACAGTTTTCAGAAGATACTGAATGATCTAAAGTTGCTCGCATGAGTTCCCGCGCTGCCCGACAGCCCGACGCCGACCGCCGCGACGCCACTCGGTTCGTCGAGCGGTTCGGCTCGGCCCTCACCGAGGCGGGGATGCAGCGCCTGCCCTCCCGGGTGTTCGCCGCGCTGCTGGCCGACGAGGACGGGCGGATGACGGCGGCCGAGATCGGGGAGGCCCTGTCGGTCAGCGCGGCCTCGGTGTCCGGTGCGGTGCGGCACCTGCAGCAGATGCGGATGATCCACCGCGAGCGCGAGCCGGGCACCCGGCGCGACGTCTACGTCGTGGCCGACGACGCCTGGCACGACGTCATGCTCAACACCCCCCGGATCTACGAGCCGCTCACCGCCGCCCTGCGGGAGGGCGTGGAGGAGGTCGGCGGTCGCGGGTCGGGCGCGGGGGACCGGCTGGCGCTCAGCGTCCACTTCCTCGAGTTCGTCACCGAGGAGATGCAGCAGCTCTCCGCTCGCTGGGACGAGCGACGGGCCGAGCTCGGCTACCAGTCGAACCCCCGGACGGGGGTGGGTGGTCACGTGTGTCGTCGCCACACGTCCCCCTCGGGTGAGGTTGGCCACGAGCCATGAGCAGGCGGCATACCCGCTCACTATGGTGTGCGGCATGGCCGCCGACGTCCCCGACGCACGTTCCGAGTCCGACCTGCCGATCAAGGCGGTGTACGGGCCGGACGACCTGGCCGGCTTCGACGCAGCGGCCCAGCTGGGGGAGCCGGGCGCCTTCCCCTACACCCGCGGCGTCTACCCGAACATGTACACCGGGCGCCCGTGGACGATGCGGCAGTATGCCGGGTTCGGCACCGCCAAGGAGTCCAACGAGCGGTACCACGAGCTCGTCGCCAACGGCACCGGCGGACTGTCCGTCGCGTTCGACCTGCCGACCCAGATGGGCTACGACTCCGACGAGGCCATCGCCCACGGCGAGGTCGGCAAGGTCGGCGTGGCGATCGACTCCATCGACGACATGCGCACCCTCTTCGGCGGGCTGCCGCTCGGCGAGCTCTCGACCTCGATGACGATCAACGCCCCGGCCTCGACGCTGTTGCTCATGTATCAGCTCGTGGCCGAGGAGATGGGCGCCGACCCGACGCGGCTGGCCGGCACGATCCAGAACGACGTGCTCAAGGAGTACATCGCGCGCGGCACCTACATCTACCCGCCGAAGGAGTCGCTGCGGCTGATCAGCGACATCTTCGCCTACTGCGCCAAGGAGCTGCCGCGCTGGAACACCATCTCCATCAGCGGCTACCACATGGCCGAGGCGGGGGCGACGCCCGCGCAGGAGATCGCCTTCACCCTCGCGAACGCCAAGGAGTACGTGCGGGCCGCGATCGCCGCCGGGCTCGACGTCGACGACTTCGCGCCGCGGCTGTCCTTCTTCTTCGTGGCGCGCACGACCCTGCTCGAGGAGGTCGCCAAGTTCCGTGCGGCCCGCCGCATCTGGGCCCGGGTCATGCGCGACGAGTTCGGGGCGACGAACCCCAAGAGCCAGATGCTGCGCTTCCACACCCAGACCGCCGGGGTCCAGCTCACCGCCCAGCAGCCGGAGGTCAACCTCGTCCGGGTCGCGCTCCAGGGCCTCGGGGCCGTGCTCGGCGGCACGCAGTCGCTGCACACCAACTCCTTCGACGAGGCGATCGCGCTGCCGACCCAGAAGGCCGCTCGCCTGGCGCTGCGGACCCAGCAGGTCATCGCGTACGAGACCGACGTGACCAAGACGGTCGACCCGTTCGCCGGCTCCTACGTCGTGGAGTCGATGACCGACGACGTCGAGGCCGCGGCGTTGGAGCTCATGCAGGCGGTCGAGGACCGGGGCGGTGCGGTCGCCGCGATCGAGCAGGGCTTCCAGAAGTCCGAGATCGAGCGCTCCGCCTACCGGATCGCCCTCGAGATCGACAACCGCGAGCGCACCGTCGTCGGCGTCAACCGGTTCACCCTCGACGAGGAGGAGCCGTACGAGCCGCTGCGGGTCGACCCGCAGATCGAGGTCGACCAGCGCGAGCGGCTCGCCGCCCTGCGCGCCGACCGCGACAACGCCGCCGTCGAGGCCGCGCTCGAGGCGGTGCGCGAGGCCGCCCGTGGCACAGACAACGTGCTCTACCCCATGAAGGAGGCGCTGCGGCTGCGCGCCACCGGCGGCGAGATCAGCCACGCCCTGCGCGACGTGTGGGGCCTGTACGTCCCGCGCGAGACCTTCTGACCTCCGCGCGGCCGGCAGACCTTGGCCGGCAGGCGCCCGCGAGTCCGGTGTCCTCTCGTCTTTGAGCGGTCGCGGCGGCCGGGACCGCGCAGATCGCTCAAAGACCGCATGCCGGGCACGGGTACAGTGCGCCCTGATGAGCACCAACCCCCTGCTGGACGCGGTCTGCGCCAGCGTCGAGACCCTCGCCCCCCACCTGCTCGAGGTCCAGCGCGACATCCACGCGCACCCCGAGCTGTCCCGGGGGGAGCTGCGCACCACCGGCCTCGTCGAGCGGCGGCTGCGGGAGGCGGGCATCGCCGTCACCACCCTGCCCGTCTCCGGCCTGGTCGCCGACCTCGGTGCCGAGCAGCCGGCATACCGGGTCGCGCTGCGGGCCGACCTCGACGCCCTGCCGGTCAGCGAGCGCACCGGGCTCACCTGGTCCTCCACCACCGAGGGCATCTGCCACGCGTGCGGCCACGACGTCCACGTCGCGGCCGTGCTCGGCGCGGGGCTGGCCCTCAAGGAGCACGAGGAGGGCCTGCGGGAGCGGGGCATCGGTGTCCGCCTGCTGTTCCAGCCCGCCGAGGAGGTCATCCCCGGAGGGGCGGTCGACCTCATCGCCGCGGGCGCCCTCGACGGCGTCGACGCCGTCTTCGCGGTGCACTGCGACCCGACCATCGACGCGGGCAGCGTCGGCCTGCGCGAGGGCCCGATCACCGCCGCGGCCGACCGCGTGACCGTCCACCTCAGCGGCCGGGGCGGCCACACCTCCCGCCCGCACCTCACCGAGGACCTCACCTTCGCGCTCGCGAAGGTCGTCACCGAGCTGCCGGCGGTCCTGTCGCGGCGCCTCGACCCGCGCACCGCCTTCGCGCTGGTCTGGGGCGAGGTCCACGCCGGCCAGGCCGCCAACGTCATCCCGCCGACCGGCACCGCCGCCGGCACCCTGCGGATGCTGGACGCCACCGCCTGGACCACCATCGGCCCCCTGCTGTCCGAGGCGGTCCAGCACGTGGTGGCGCCGTATGCCGTGACGGCCGTGCTCGAGCACGTCCAGGGCGTGCCGCCCGTGGTCAACGACGTCGCGGCCATCGACGTGCTGCGGCAGGCCACCGAGGGCAGCGGCATGAGCGCGGTCGGCACCCCGCAGTCGCTGGGTGGGGAGGACTTCGCCTGGTACCTGCGCCGCGTGCCCGGCGCCATGGCCCGGCTCGGGACCCGCACGCCGGGCGGCCGCACCTACGACCTGCACCAGGGGGACCTCGTCGTGGACGAGACGTCCGTGGCCCACGGCGCGCGGCTGCTGGCCGGGGCGGTCGTGGCCGGCGTGGTCAAGAGTTCGGGGGAGCGCACCGTCGCGGATCGGTAACGGTTTGCGGGAATTGCAAGTTCTACGGCCAAAGGCGGTCGGAGCCCGGAGTTCTTGCGGCTATCCTGCCGCCCTAGTGGCGCAGCATGGCGCCTCGTGCAGACCAAAGAACAGGAGACAGCCTTGCGTCACACGATGAAGGTTGCAGCGGTCGTGTCAGTGGCAGCACTGGCCCTGGCCGCGTGCGGTGACTCGGGCAACGGCTCGGGCGGTACCAGCTCGAGCAGCGGCAGCGCCAGCGGCTCGAGCTCGAGCGGCAAGAAGCTCAAGGTCGGCATGGCCTACGACGTGGGTGGTCGCGGTGACCAGTCGTTCAACGACGCCGCCGCCGCCGGCCTGGACAAGGCCAAGTCGGAGCTCGGTGTCGACACCAAGGAGGCCGCGGCCGTCAACGGTGAGAACGAGGCCGCCCGCGAGGAGCGCCTGCAGCAGCTCGTCGACGCCGGCTACACGCACGTGGTCGCCGTCGGCTTCGCCTACGCCGCGTCCGTCGGCAAGGCCGCCAAGGACAACCCGGACGTCCACTTCGCCATCGTCGACGACGCCTCGGCGGACTCCAAGGGCCCGAACGTCGACCAGATCACCTTTGCCGAGAACGAGGGCTCGTTCCTCGTCGGCGCGGCGGCCGCGCTGAAGACCAAGACGAACCACATCGGCTTCGTCGGCGGCGTCAACGTCCCGCTGATCAAGAAGTTCGAGGCGGGCTACATCGCCGGCGCCAAGGCGGTCAAGCCGAACATCAAGATCGACTCCCAGTACCTCACCCAGCCGCCGGACTTCAGCGGCTTCGGTGACCCGGCCAAGGGCAAGACCGCGGCCGAGGGCATGTTCCAGAAGGGCGCGGACATCGTGTACCACGCCGCGGGTGGCTCCGGCGGCGGTGTCTTCACCGCGGCCAAGGCGGCCGGCCCGAACCACTGGGCGATCGGTGTCGACTCCGACCAGGCGCTCACCGCCCCGGCCGAGGTCCGCGACGTCATCCTGACCTCGATGATCAAGAAGGTCGACGTCGCCGTGTACGACTTCATCAAGTCGGCCTCGGAGGGCAAGGAGCTCACGGGCAACAACGTGTACGACCTCAAGGCCGGCGGTGTGGACTACTCCACGACCGGCGACCACCTGTCGGACATCAAGGCCAAGCTCGACGCCTACAAGCAGGACATCATCTCCGGCAAGATCAAGGTCCCCACGACCCCCTGATCACCGGCTGAGGGTTGGTTACACGGCCCGGGCGGCGCGGTAGCGTCTGACCCGGGCCGTGTGCTTCCCCGACCTCGGCCCCTCCGTCCGCCGGAACCCGGCGGGCCCCCAGCGCCACACTGCTCGCGACGCCGCGGGCCCGGACCAGGAGCGTGACCCATCACCGCCTCCCCACCCCTGCAGCGGACCGCAGCGCAGACGTCTCCGGCGGGCGTGCCCGCCGTCGAGCTCGAGGGCATCACGAAGCGGTTTCCCGGCGTCGTGGCCAACAAGGACATCACCTTCGCCGTCCAGCGCGGCACGGTGCACGCGATCGTCGGCGAGAACGGTGCCGGCAAGTCGACCCTGATGAAGATCCTCTACGGCGTCCAGCGCCCCGACGAGGGCACGATCAAGGTCGACGGCACGGTCGTCGACCTGCACTCGCCCTCCGACGCGATCGCCGCCGGCATCGGCATGGTCTTCCAGCACTTCATGCTGGCCGACAACCTCACCGTCCTGGAGAACGTCGTCCTCGGCGCCGAGAAGCTGCACGGCATCGGTGACGGCGCCCGCCGCGAGATCGCCCGCATCTCCCAGGCGTACAAGCTCGACGTCGACCCCGACGCCCTCGTGGCCGACCTCGGTGTCGGCTCGCGCCAGCGCATCGAGATCCTCAAGGTCCTCTACCGCGGCGCCAAGACCCTCATCCTCGACGAGCCCACCGCCGTCCTCGTGCCGCAGGAGGTCGACGAGCTGTTCGACCAGCTCGCCGAGCTCAAGGACGAGGGCCTCACCGTCCTGTTCATCTCGCACAAGCTCGACGAGGTGCTGCGCGTCGCCGACTCGATCACGGTGATCCGTCGCGGCACGACCATCGACACGGTCGACCCCGCGTCGGTCAACGCCCGTCAGCTGGCCGAGCTCATGGTCGGCTCCGAGCTCCCGTCGCCCACGACGGAGGAGTCGACCGTCACCGACCGGGTCCTGCTGCGCGTCGAGGACCTCGTCCTCGGCGACGGCACCGGGCGCCCGGTCCTCGACGACATCTCCCTGACCATCCACGCCGGCGAGGTTCTCGGCATCGCCGGCGTCGAGGGCAACGGCCAGGCCGAGCTGGTCGAGGTCATCATGGGCATGCGCGAGCCCACCTCCGGCAAGGTCTTCCTCGGCGACACCGACATCTCCGAGTGGGGGGTTCGCGAGATCCGCGAGGCGGGCGTCGGGTACATCCCCGAGGACCGCCACCGCCACGGACTGCTGCTCGAGGCGCCGCTGTGGGAGAACCGCGTCCTCGGCCACCAGACCGAGGAACCCAACGTCAAGGGCGCCCTCATCGACGCGGCCTCGGCCAAGGCCGACACCGAGCGCATCGTCAAGGAGTACGACGTGCGCACCCCGTCGATCTTCGTGACCGCCGGGTCGCTGTCGGGCGGCAACCAGCAGAAGCTGATCATCGGCCGCGAGATGAGCCACCACCCGAAGGTGCTCGTCGCCGCCCACCCGACCCGTGGGGTCGACGTCGGTGCGCAGGCGAGCATCTGGGACCACATCCGGGCGGCGCGGCGCGAGGGCCTGGCGGTGCTGCTCATCTCCGCCGACCTCGAGGAGCTCATCGGGCTCTCCGACACCATCCGGGTGATCCTGCGCGGCAGGCTCTCGGGCGACTTCGACCCCGACCACGTGACCGCAGAGGACCTCGGCGCCGCGATGACCGGCGCCGGCGAGAAGGAGCAGACCGCATGAACCGGCTCAACCCCCGCCGGATCCTGTTGGGCCTCGCGGCACCGGTGCTGGCGCTCGTCGTCGCCTTCGTCATCACCTCGCTCATCCTCGCCCTCTTCGGCGACCCGGTCGGCGACGTCTGGAAGACGATCCTGCACGTGCCGAAGCCGCGCCAGACGGTGCAGATCGTCAACGCCGCCACCGTCTACTACCTGTCGGCCGTCGCCGTGGCGGTCGGCTTCCGGATGAACCTGTTCAACATCGGCGTCGACGGCCAGTACCGCGTTGCCGTCTTCGCGGCTGCGGTCTTCGCCGGCCAGGCGTGGCTGCCGGGGTGGCTCAACATCCTCGCGTCCATCGTCGTCGCGATGGTGGCCGGCGGCCTCTGGGCCAGCATCGCGGCATACCTCAAGGTCAAGCGCGGCGTCTCCGAGGTGATCTCCACGATCATGCTCAACGCCATCGCCACCGGCGTCGTCAGCTGGCTCCTGCTCAAGGTCGCCGACCGGCAGGAGGGGAGCAACGCGGTCAACACCAAGACGATCCCCGACTCCTCCCAGCTCCAGGGCCTGAAGCTCATCCCGGGTGCGACCAACCGCGTCTACACGCTGATCGTGCTCGCGATCCTCGTCGGGCTGGCCTACTGGTTCGTGCTCGGCAAGACGCGGTTCGGCTTCGACCTGCGCGCCACCGGCCGGTCCGAGACCGCGGCCGTCGCCAGCGGCGTCAAGGTCCCGCGGATGGTGATGACGGCGATGATCGCGTCGGGCGCGCTCGCCGGGCTCATCGGCATGCCACTGCTGTTCGGGCAGGACCACAACTACGGCACCACGTTCCAGTCCGGCCTCGGGTTCGCCGGCATCGCCATCGCCCTGCTTGGCCGCAACAACGCCGTCGGCATCGCGTTCGCGTCGGTGCTGTGGGCGTTCCTCGACATCCAGTCCAATGCCCTGCAGATCACCGCGGGCGTGGCCCAGGAGATCGTCTTCATCATCCAGGGCGTCATCCTCTTCGCGGTCGTCATCGCCTACGAGCTGATCCGCCGCACCGACAAGCGCCTCGAGCAGCAGCGCGTGTCCCGGGAGCTGGCCGCCCAGCCCAAGGCCCCGGCGACGGAAGGAGCCCCGGCATGAGCGCCGCAGGTCTCGAGGTCGGCACCAAGCCGGTGACGGCCGGCGCGCCGAAGCGGCGCCGCTACGGCCTGCGCGAGTATGCCGTCGTCGCGGTGGGCGTCCTCGCCGTCATCGCGGTGCTGCGGGTGGTCACGGGTGCCGACGACATCGCCTCCTCGGGCGCCCTGGCCGCGGCCATCGGGCTCGCGGTCCCGATCGGGCTCGCGGGCCTCGGTGGCCTGTGGTCCGAGCGCGCGGGCGTGGTCAACATCGGCCTCGAGGGCATGATGATCCTCGGCACGTGGGGGGCCGGCTTCTTCGGGTACCACATGGGTCCGTGGATGGGCGTCGTCGGCGCGATCCTCATGGGCATGCTCGGCGGCCTCATCCACGCCGTCGCCACCGTGACGTTCGGGGTCGACCACATCGTCTCGGGTGTTGCCATCAACATCGTCGGGCTCGGCGTGGCCAAGTACCTCGCCGCCCGGTTCTTCAGCGGGCTGCCCGGCGGTGGCCCGACGCAGTCGCCGCCGATCAAGGACCTGCCGGCGTTCACGCTGCCGGGGGTCTCCGACGGGCTCGGCGACATCGAGCGCAAGAACTGGTTCTTCGTCAGCGACCTCGCCGCCGTGCTGCGGGCGCTGTGCACCAACCTGTCGATCCTGACGATCATCGCGGTGCTGCTGTTCGTGGGGACGTGGTGGGTGCTGTGGCGCACGCCGTTCGGGCTGCGGCTGCGGTCGGTCGGCGAGTCGCCGGTGGCAGCGGAGTCGCTCGGCGTGCACGTGCTCCGGTACAAGTTCCTCGCCGTGCTGGTCTCCGGTGGCCTCGCCGGCCTCGGTGGCGGGTTCCTCGCCCTCGTCGCCGCGAACATCTACCGCGACGGCCAGACCGGCGGCCGCGGCTACATCGGCCTCGCGGCCATGATCTTCGGCAACTGGCGGCCCGGCGGCCTGCTCAGCGGCGCGGCCCTGTTCGGCTACACCGACGCGGTGCAGCTGCGCGGTGGCGCGACGGTGCACGCGTTCCTGCTGCTGTTCGCCGTCATCCTCGTGGCCGTCGGCGTGTGGCAGATCGTGCGCAACCGCCGGCTCGTGCAGGGGATCCTGGCGCTCGTCGTGGGCGTGCTCGTCGCCTGGTGGTACTTCGCCGCCGACGCCGTGCCGGCCGAGCTGACCGGCACGACGCCGTACGTCACGACGCTGCTGGTCCTCGCGTTCGCCTCGCAGCGGCTGCGGATGCCGGCCGCCGACGGCCAGATCTACCGCAAGGGCGAGGGGGCCTAGTGCCGGGCACCGAGCACGAGGGGTATGCCGGCGGGCCCGACGCCGCGACGACGTCGGGTGCGTCGGCGGCCGGCTCCCACGAGTCCGGGGCGTCCCCGGTCGGCGCCCACGAGTCCGGGGCGTCCCCGGATGGCGGGCACGCCCCGGCTCCGGTCCACGGCAGCCCCCACGGCGCCGAGCACATCGACTGGGAGGTCCTGCGCGAGCAGGCCGTCGCGATCATGCGCAAGGCGTACGCGCCGTACTCCGGGTTCCCGGTGGGCGTCGCCGGCATCGTGGACGACGGCCGCGTCGTGGTGGGCTGCAACGTCGAGAACGCGGCATACGGAGTGGGGCTCTGCGCCGAGTGCGGCATGGTCTCCTCGCTGCACGCCAGCGGCGGCGGCCGGCTCGTCGCGGTGTCGTGCGTCGGTGGCGACGGGCAGCCGCTCATGCCCTGCGGCCGGTGCCGCCAGCTGCTGTGGGAGAACGGTGGCCCCGAGTGCCTGCTGCTCACCCCCGAGGGCGTGCTGCCGATGCGCGAGGTGCTGCCGCAGGCGTTCGGCCCCGACAACCTCACCGCCGCCGCAGCAGCCGCAGCCGTCGCCGACCACCCCGCCTGACCCGCGCCTGACCCGCGCCTGACCCGCGCCTTCCGCCTGGGCCCTCGAGGACGATTCGTGCCGTAACCGGCACGAATCGCCTTGCTCTCGGCCGGCAGGGGGCGACTCGTGGCGGAAACGGCACGGATCGCCCCTGTGGACAACGCCGGCCCACGTCGCCGCGTCCGCCACGCTGGAGCGATGGACGACGGCCTGCCCCGGGTGTTCACCCGAGCGGAGGCCCTCGGTGCGCGGCTGAGCGACAAGGTCCTGCGCGGACCGCAGGTGCAGCGCGTCTTCCGCGGGGTGTACGTGCGACGCGACGTGCCGCTCGACACCCGGGTGCGCGCTCTGGCGGCCCTGCGACTCGCCCCCAAGGGCTCGGTTGCCGCGTGCTGGACGGCCGCGGAGCTCCTGGGCGGCATCGTCCCCCACGAGACCAGGGTGCACCTGAACGTCCCCAGCGGTCGGCTTCGGGTGCCGGGCGTGACCACGCGCGTGCGCTCGGGCAGGCGCCGGCTCGCCCGGATCGGGGGGCTGCCCGTCACGACCGCCGAGGACACGTTCGTCGACCTGGCCGGCGAGCTGGGGCTGGTCGACCTCGTCGTGCTCGGCGACTCGCTCGTCGGGCGCGGTCGCACGACTCCCGACGCTCTCGTGGCCGCCGCCGACGCCATGCGTGGGCGGCACGCGGCGATGGCTCGGCGGGCGGCCGGCCTCGTGCGCGCGGGAGTGGACTCGCCGATGGAGTCCCGGCTGCGGATGCTGCTCGTGCTGGCCGGGCTGCCCGAGCCGGTCGTCAACCACATCGAGCACGACGAGTGGGGTCGGTGGGTGCGTCGGTACGACCTGTCGTACCCCGAGCTGAGGCTGGCGGTCGAGTACGACGGACGCCAGCACGCCGAGTCGCAGCGGCAGTGGGAACGCGACGTCGAGCGCCGCGAGGAGCTGGATGCCGAGGGCTGGCGGATCGTGGTCGTCCTCGCCAAGGGTGTCTACCGGGAGCCCGAGCGCACCCTTGCCAGGGTGGTGGCGGCGCTGGCCGCCCAGGGGCGCACCGTTCGGGTGACGTCGGACGAGTGGCGCCTGCACTTCTCGGGCGTCTGACGGCCACCCCCGCACGCTGAGGTATGCCGCGCCGACGCGCGCGGCATACGTCCGGTTGCAGTGGGCGGGGCGACTCGTGCCGGAAACGTCGGGAGTCGCCCCGGGTCCCACTGGTCGAGGGCGACTCGCGCCGCAAGTGTCAGATCTCGCCCCGGCTGCGATCCGTCGGGGGCGGCTCGCGCCGGAAACGTCAGGAATCGCCCTCGGGCCCGGCGGTCGGGGGCGAGTCGTGGCGAAACCGGCGCCTGTCGCCCTGTGTCGGCGGCGGCCACGCGTCTGACACGATGAGCCCCATGAGCGAGTCCTTCGACGCCGTCGACGTCATCATCACCAAGCGTGGCAAGCAGGAGCTGTCGGACGCGCAGATCGACTGGGTGATCGACGCGTACACCCGCGGGGTCGTCGCCGACGAGCAGATGTCGAGCCTGGCCATGGCGATCCTGCTCAACGGCATGAACCGGCGTGAGATCTCCCGCTGGACCGCGGCGATGATCGCGTCGGGTGAGCGGATGGACTTCTCCTCGCTGTCGCGCCCCACGGCCGACAAGCACTCGACCGGCGGCGTCGGCGACAAGATCACCCTGCCGCTGGCTCCGCTCGTGGCCGCCTGCGGCGTCGCGGTGCCGCAGCTGTCGGGCCGCGGGCTCGGCCACACCGGCGGCACCCTGGACAAGCTCGAGTCGGTCCCCGGGTGGCGGGCCGCGCTCAGCAACGACGAGATGATGCGCCAGCTCGAGGACGTCGGCGCTGTGATCTGCGCGGCCGGCGCGGGCCTGGCCCCGGCGGACAAGAAGCTCTACGCGCTGCGCGACGTCACGGGCACGGTCGAGGCGATCCCGCTCATCGCCTCCTCGATCATGAGCAAGAAGATCGCCGAGGGCACGGGCGCGCTGGTGCTCGACGTCAAGGTCGGCAGCGGCGCCTTCATGAAGACGGTCGAGGACGCCCGCGAGCTCGCCCGCACGATGGTCGACCTCGGCACCGACGCGGGGGTCAACACGGTCGCCCTGCTCACGAACATGCAGGTCCCGCTCGGCCTGACCGCGGGCAACGCGCTCGAGGTCCGGGAGTCGGTCGAGGTGCTGGCCGGCGGCGGCCCCGAGGACGTCGTCGAGCTCACCCTGGCGCTGGCCCGCGAGATGCTGGCTGCGGCGGGACGGGACGACGTGGACCCGGCCGACGCCCTCAAGGACGGCAGGGCGATGGACACGTGGAAGGCGATGATTCGCGCGCAAGGCGGCGACCCCGACGCCGAGCTGCCGGTCGCGCAGGAGACGCACGAGGTGCTTGCCCCGGCCGACGGCGTGCTCACCGAGCTCGACGCCTACAAGGTCGGCGTCGCGGCCTGGCGCCTCGGGGCCGGCCGGGCCCGCAAGGAGGACCCGGTGCAGGCCGGCGCCGGCGTCGAGATGCACGCCAAGCCCGGTGCCGTGGTCCGCGGCGGCGAGAAGCTGCTGACGCTGCACACCGACACCCCGGAGAAGTTCGAGCGCGCCCTCGACGTGCTCGACGGAGCCTTCACCATCGCCCCCGAGGGCTCCCGCCCCGACCTGCTGCCGCTGGTCATCGAGCGGATCGCCTGACCCCCTCGGCGGCGTCACCGCCCAGGGCCGCGACGCGGGCGACCGCGTCCGGGTGCCACATGACCCGGTGGTGACCGAGGCGCTCGGTGACCACCAGCCGGGCGCCGTGCCACGCGGTGACGAGCTCGACCGCGCCCGCGAACGGTGCCTCCCGGTCGTGGCGGTCGTGCACCACGAGGAGCCGGGGGAGGGAACGCTGGCGTGAGGCGAGGTCGACGAGGTCGAGGGCCTGCATCGGCAGGCCCACGCGGCGCTCGGCGCGGGCGCGCATGACCCGTTCCGACCGCGGCCCGACACCCAGGGACGTCGCGACGAAGCGCTGGATCGGCGCCACCGAGATGGGTGGAGCGAGCAGGGCCAGCGCCTCGACGTCGAGGCCGGCGTCGATGGCCAGCAGGGTCGCCATCGCCCCGGCGGAGTGCGCGACGACCACGGCCGGTCGCCCGAAGTCGGCTGCCACCGCGGCGAGCGCCTCGCCCATCTCGACGAACGTGGTCGACCGGCCGCCGAAGCGGCCCGCGTCCGAGCCGCCGTGGCTGGGCGCGTCGAACGCCACGACGCACAGCCCGCGGTCGAGCAGGGGCTGCACGTGGGCGGACAGCTGCTGCCACCAGCCACCCCAGCCGTGGACGAGGTATGCCGTGGGCAGGCCCCGGTCGCCGTAGACCCGGCCGCGGACCACGCCCCCGGACCAGGCGGTCTCGAACGGCTCGCCCCCAGGCGGGGTCCGGCGCTCGCGCTCGGCCGCGGGAGGTGCCGCGGGCAGGCGGAACCAGAGCCGCTCGGCGAGCCAGCCGCCGACCGAGGGCGTGCGCTCAAGCTGCCGGAAGACCACGGGGAGCAGCGAGGAGGTGGCCAGCGGGCTCCTGCGGCGCGCGCGCCGCGGTGTCGCCACTCGGGGTGCGGCCACCAGAGCGGCGCCACCCGGCATACCAAAACGATCGATCGTGCTTTTTTCTGCCGACATGACAGCTCCTCGAGGAGGTGGCCCGGAGGTCAGGCGCGGATGTGGTCGAGCAGGCGGTCGAAGGCCGCCCGGGCGCGCTCAGCTGCGGCGTCGTCGCGCAGCAGCCGGGCGGAGAAGTTGTAGCCGAGGACGATCGACAGCATGTCCTGGGCGAACGCGGCGGCGTCGGTGTCCTCGCTGAACTGGCCCTCGGCGACGCCGCCGCGGACGATGGTCTCGATGGTGTCGAGGAGGTCGCGCTCGGTCGTGACGACCCTGTCCCGCACGGGGGTGTCCGGTTCGTCGTCGAACTCGCTTGCGACGGAGACGAAGATGCAGCCGCCGGGTAGGGCGTAGTCGCTGTACCCGCCCCAGCCGAGCCAGCGCTCGAACAGCATGCGCAGGCGGGGCTCGCCGCGGGCCTCGCGCAGCGCAGGACGGATCACCAGCCGGGCGAAGTGGTCGGCGGCGAACTCGAGGACCGCGGTCTGCAGGCCCTCCTTGGAGCCGAAGTGCGAGAACAGCCCGCTCTTGGACATCCCCAGGGAGTCGGCGAGGCTGCCGATGGTGATGCCCCGCAGGCCGACCCGGCTCGACTGGGCCAGCGCCTCGGCCAGCACCGCCTCGCGGGTCTCCTCGCCCTTGCTCACCGACACATAAAAGCACGACCGTTCGGATTCAGCAAGGCCCCGACAGGTCACGCACTAGGGTGGGCTCGTGCCAGAGCTGATCGCGTCCCCCACCACCATCCCCGTCCCCGGCGGCAAGGTCATCGACGAACACGTGGGCCGGGTGAACACCGGCTCCGAGGGCGTCTCGATCGCCCACATGAAGGCCCCGGCCGACTGGACCGAGCCGTTCCAGGCGCCGGCCTTCGACGAGTACACCCTGGTCCTCGCCGGCGCCGTCCTCGTCGACCACGACGGCGGTCAGCTGCGGGTCGAGGCGGGGCAGAGCGTCATGACCCGGGCGGGGGAGCGGATCCGCTACTCCACCGGCCCGGAGGGCGCCGAGTACGTCGCCGTCTGCCTGCCGGCGTTCTCACCCGACACGGTCAACCGCGAGGAGGAGGGCGCGTGATCTTCGGGCGCAAGGACGGCAAGGACGACGCGGACGGCCAGGACGCCGAGGCCGGGACCGCTGCGCTGACCACCGAGGAGCGGATCGCCCGCGCCCCCAAGGCGCTGCTGCACGACCACCTCGACGGCGGCCTGCGACCGCAGACGATCCTCGAGATCGCCGACGAGGTCGGGTATGCCGGCCTGCCGGCGGGCGACGCCGAGGCGCTCGGCGACTGGTTCCGCGAGAGCGCGGACTCGGGCTCGCTCGTGCGCTACCTCGAGACCTTCGACCACACCCTGGCCATCATGCAGACCGCCGACGGCCTGCGCCGGGTCGCCCGTGAGTGCGTCGTCGACCTCGCCGCGGACGGTGTGGTGTATGCCGAGAGCCGGTACGCCCCGGAGCAGCACCTCACGCAGGGGCTCGAGCTCGAGGACGTCGTTGAGGCGGTCAACGCCGGCTTCCGGGAGGGGGAGCAGGAGGCGGCGGAGGCGGGCAACCCAATCCGGGTCACCGCGCTGCTCACCGCGATGCGGCACGCCGCCAAGAGCACCGAGATCGCCGAGCTCGCCGTCCGCTACCGGGACCGCGGGGTCGCCGGTTTCGACATCGCCGGGGCCGAGGCCGGGTTCCCGCCCACCCGCCACCTCGACGCGTTCGAGTACCTGCGCCGGGAGAACGCGCACTTCACCATCCACGCCGGTGAGGCCTTCGGGCTGCCGAGCATCTGGGAGGCGATCCAGTGGTGCGGCGCCGACCGGCTCGGGCACGGCGTCCGCATCGTCGACGACCTCATGGTGAAGGGCCGTCCCTTCGGCGACGACGTCGCGGCGGCGATCGCCGCAGACCCGGCCGACGTGCACCTGGGCCGGCTCGCGGCATACGTCAGGGACATGCGCATCCCGCTCGAGATGTGCCCGAGCAGCAACGTCCAGACCGGGGCAGCGGAATCCGTTGCGCTGCACCCGATCTCGTTGCTGAAGCGGCTGCGGTTCCGCGTCACCGTCAACACCGACAACCGGCTCATGAGCGGCACGTCGATGAGCCGGGAGATGGGGCTGCTCGTCGCGGAGGCCGGCTGGTCGCTGGAGGACCTGCGCTGGGTCACCATCAACGCGATGAAGTCCGCGTTCATCCCGTTCGACGAGCGGCTCGCCATCATCGACGACGTCGTGAAGCCGGGTTACGCCGAGCTGCTGGGCTGACCGGTCGTCGCGCCGCCGGGGCCCGTCCCCCAGGAGGGGATGGGCGACGGCGGCTGGGAGGCGACGCCGCCCACGGGGTCGGGTGGCAGGAGCCGCTCGCGCAGACGGGCCTCGCGGGCCAGCCGGTCGGCGTCGCGGGTGCGGCGCTCGGCGAGCATCGCCATGAGGACGTACTCGGCGTGGTGGCCGGGGGGCGGTGCGGGTGCGACGTAGGGGCGCGCCTCGTCGAGCAGTCGGGCGCCGAGCTGCTCGCGCACGGGCGGGGCGAACGTGTGCGCCCGCGCGAGGAACTGGCGGACGGCGACGGCCAGCTGGTCGGGCAGGGGCGCGAGGTCCGCGGTGGCCGCCCAGCCAGCGAGCTGCGGCGGCATGGGGGTGGGCGGCGTCAGCTTGATCCGCTGCCGGTCGCGCACGACGTACGTGCCGGCGAGGAGGTCCCCGAGGCGCTTGCCGCGCGACGACACGGCGGCGGACACGAGCGCGGGGACGCCGCTGCACCCGTACACCTCGACCACGCCGAGCATCGCCCGGGTCAGGGCCTGCCGGAAGCGGATCGGGCCGGCGTCGTCGCGCACGGTCCGCAGTCCCAGCGCCAGGTGCCCGAGGGTCTTGCCGCGGGTGAGCGTCTCGAACGTCGTGGGCAGCGCCACGAGGGCCGCGATGGTCGCCAGCGTCGTCATGGCCAGGGTGAGGGCGTCGTCGACGCCGCCGAACACCGCGTCGGCCCCGATCTGCAGCCCGATGAGGACGAGCATCCCGAGCACGTAGTCGATGAGGCCGGAGACGATGCGCAGCCCGATGCCCGCGCTCGGCAGGTCCAGGGCGACGGCCTCACCCGTCACCAGGTCGTCCGCACCGACCCCCACGGTGCTGCTGCTCATGTCGGCCACTGTAACGGCGGCCGGCGGCTAGGGTGGCCGATGTGGACCTGGACGCCTTCGTGGCCGCCCACCGGGGGGAATGGGAACGGCTCGACGAGCTGACCGGGCAGCGACGGCTGACCGGGGCGGACGCGGACGAGATCCTCGACCGGTACCAGCGCGTCGCGACGCACCTGTCGATGATCCGCTCGACCGCGCCCGACGCCTCGCTCGTCGGCTACCTGTCGATGCTGCTCGCCCGTGCGCGCTCGCGGTCGGCCGGCACCCGGACGCTGTCGTGGTCGGACGCCGGGCGATTCGCCGCCGTGTCGTTCCCCGCTGCGCTGTACCGGATGCGCTGGTGGTGGCTCACCGTCCTGGTGGTCAACGTCGTCCTCGCGTTCGTCATCGGATGGTGGCTGCTCGACCACCCCCGCGTCGAGAGCTCGTTCGCGACGCCGCAGGAGATCGACCAGCTCGTCAACGACGACTTCGCCAGCTACTACAGCGAGTACGCCGCGACGTCGTTCGCGCTCCACGTGTGGACCAACAACTTCTGGCTCGCCGCCCTGTGTGTGGCCCTCGGCGTCTTCTGCCTGCCGGTGGTCTTCCTGCTCGTGACCAACGTGCTCAACGTCGCGGTCGTCGGCTCGATCATGGTGCGGCACGGGCGGGGCGACCTGTTCTTCGGGCTGATCCTGCCCCACGGGATGCTCGAGCTCACCTGCGTCTTCGTGGCGGCCGGGGTGGGGCTGCGGCTGTTCTGGGCGTGGGTGTCGCCGGGTCCGCGCTCGCGCGTGCGGGCGCTGGCGGCGGAGGGGCGTGCCGCCCTGGGGGTGTCGCTCGGGCTCGTCGTGCTGCTGCTCGTGTCCGGGCTGATCGAGGCATTCGTGACGCCGTCCGGTCTGCCCACCTGGGCGCGGATCGGCATCGGCCTGCTCGCCGAGGGGGCGTTCTTCGCCTACGTCTTCACCCTCGGCCGGTGGGCCCACCACCGCGGCGAGACCGGTGACCTCGCCGAGGCCGAGCGCGGCTTCGACGTGCCCGTCGCCGGCTGACGCCGGCCGGCCTCGGCCTGGGGCAGGCGAAGCTCGAGCGCGTCCGTCCACCGGGCGCAGCGCGTATGCCGTGAGCCCGCGGCGACCCGACGTGTCACCGTCGCCGGCGGTCACCTCGGGCCGAGGGCTTGACCACGAATCTCCGAGCGCTGCCCAACCGGCGGGGCCACCAGCTTCTATTGATCGAGCCTCAGGAGTGATGGCCGGGCACGGACGTCGCTGACCGCGCGGCCACGCTATTAGTGGCGGAATGAGCCATTCGCGACGGACTGCGCGACGATGATTGCCCTATGGACTACTCAATAGACCCACGAGCGGCAACAGTGGTCGTCCGCACAAGCGACGGCTTCAGGCCGCTCGTCAGGGCGGATCTCGAAGAAGTCGCCGATCGGTGGGCATCTAGTCCTCACATCCCCGAGGCGATCGAACACCAGCTACACGTGGCTCGTCAGCTTTACACGCACTCGCTGCTGGTCTGGGAGTTCGGCGCTGTCGCCGTGTCAACCGCCCTCCTTGCAGTCGAGTCGGCCCTTCGCTTGCGACTAGGTGCCAAGCGATCGGAGAACTTCGCCGGTCTCATATCCCGAGCCCACGCGGCTGGACTCATCACAGACGACATGCGGTCCTTCCTGGATATCGGCAGGGATCTGCGGAACCGCTTCAGCCACCCCACCTACCAACAGGTCTGGTCACTCGGGATGACCGCTCCGGCCCTGCGAACCAGCTTCGAGGTGATCGCGGGTCTCTTTCGGGATGGGGCCGCAGTCCCGGATGCATCCATTCGATAAGTGAACCCCAACGTCCCACTGGGAGATCCTCCAGTGAGCTGCCTTTCAATCCCGACTGTGAATGCGGCAGTCCGTGCGGTTCCCGGCGGAATGACGCGGGCTCCGACCGGTTCGCTTGACTGCGCCCCGGCCGTAACTGGATCGACTAGGGTCGCCGCGTGGGCATGATCCAGCTAAACCAGATCGAAGCACGGATCCTCGATAAGTATCGGGGCAAGATCGACACGAGCGACGCCAAGGACCCCGAGATGGCCTTGCGCACCAGGGGCTTGGCGGCGTGGAGTGTTGAGGAACTCTCCGGCTGTACAGAGGCTGAGGCGGCTGCGTCCGTGGTCGATGACTTTGGCGACAATGGCGTCGACGCGATCCATATTGACGCCACGAATAGCACTGTCTATCTGGTTCAGAGTAAGTGGAGCGTCAACGGAACTGGTTCCGCTGCTACAGGCGACATTCACAAGTTCGTCAAGGGCTTCGAAGATCTAGTGAACGCAGAGTTCAGTCGCTTCAACACGAAGCTGCAGGCGAAACAGAGTGACATCGAGGCTGCGCTAAGCGACCCAGAGGTCAAGTTCATACTCGTACTGGCGCACACGGGGTCGAGCCCGCTCGCGAAGGAAGGTCGCGAGATCATTGACGACCTCCTGCTGGACGTGAACGACCCGATTGAGACGGCATCTTTTGAAAGTCTGACCCAAGCGGAGCTGCACGGTTTTCTACGCAGAGGCGTGCGGGGAGCTCAGCCTGACCTCCGCGTGACGCTGCACGACTGGGGGTACACACAAGACCCGTATTCCGCGTACTACGGGCAGGTGGACGCAGCGGAGATCGCAGATTGGTATGCCACCTACAAGACATCGCTGTTCGATAAGAACTTGCGTGAGTTCTTGGGCCGATCGTCAGAAGTCAATGCCTCGCTCATGAACACGCTACGAAACACTCCTGAGCGTTTCTGGTACCTAAACAACGGCATCACTGTGTTGTGCGAGAGCGTCCGCAAGGCTGCCGCCGGGGCGACGATGAAAAAGTCGGGCCAGTTCGAGTTCGTTGGCGTCTCGGTCGTTAACGGTGCGCAGACTGTAGGGTGCATTGCTGAGGCCGCGGCCGAGGATGCAGACTATGTGGCCGACGCTCGTGTGACGGTTCGCTTTATCTCCCTCGAGAACTGTCCTGACGACTTTGCATCCGAGGTAACTCGTGGAACGAACACTCAGAACCGCGTAGAGCGTCGAGACTTCGTAGCGCTTGACAAGGAACAGGTGCGCATTCGCGAAGAGCTCGCGATCGATGGAATTACATACGTCATCAAGAGCGGTGAGCCGAGTCCGCCCGCCGCCACCGGCTTGACGGTGGTCGAGGCCACGGTTGCGTTGGCATGTGCAGACCCATCCTCGGAACTCGCGGTCCAGGCCAAGAGAGAGATCGGTCGCCTCTGGGTTGGAGCCGAATCACCGAAGGGAGGCTCTCAGTACCGGCGGCTGTTCAACTCCAGCACGTCGGGACCGCACCTTTGGCGATACGTACGAACACTTCGAGAGATCGATGCGTGCCTCTTGAAGGAGCAGAGCCGGCGCACCGGCAGGGATCGTCAAATCGGCGTCCATGGCAACAGGCTTCTCGCGCATATCATCTTCCAGGATCTGGGCGCAGGCGTCACCGTGGGCGACGAAGCCGACTTTGCGAAAGTGCTGGCTGGAATTTCGAGCAAGGTGAAGGACCGGTACGACGATGCTGTCCGGGTTGTCGGGAAGTCCTATGGCGGCAATTACCTCGCAAGCCTCTTCAAGAACGCGACCCGCTGTGCGGATGTCGCGAAGCAGTGTCTCGCAGTCACGCACTCTTGAGTCGAAGGAGCACGTGTCATTCGGTCCAGGATGGGTCTGCGGAACCTGCCCTCATGCGGGGTCAGACGCACCGTTGATGTCTAAGTGCGTTAGGCGTGACCTCTTGGGTGAGAATGCTACGGCAGCAGGCCAACCCGCTGTGCTGCAGCCACTAGGGCCGTCTCGAACCGTGGCAAGTCGGCGAGGGTGTACAGCCCGTCAATTCGGCCCGACTCAGCCAGGGCGAACATGCGGCGGAAGTCGCCCCGTCGACCATTCCAGCCGATACCGTCGACAACCCCAAACACGTACTGGTCGGCGTAACGGACCTGCGCCATTGCCTCGACTTCGGTGACCGCGGCAGTGAGTTTGGAGCCGGTCGAATCGAAACCCTTGCATGCAACCGTGATCTTTGCGTTCGGAAAGTCGGGGATGACGAGGTCGGCCGGGCCGGTCTCGCCATTGCGGCCAGTGAACCGTCCGCGCATCGCGTAAGGCAGTCCAAGGCCCTTCACGATGTCTTCGACCGCATCTTCGATGAGCTTGCCGGCCACGCCGGCAGACGTTGCAGCAGTGCGGCTAGTGCCGCGGGCGATCAGGACGTCAGCGAACGTGTACGAGGCGAACCGTTGCGCGTTCAGTGACGCAACGAGGTTGAACGTGTCGTCCAGCCAAGCGATCAGCGCGGCGGCGTCGTCCTTGGCTGCCTTGACCCATGACGCCGTATTGAACTCGGCGCGCACTAGGTTTTTCAGCTTCTCCTGCGATAGGCCGACAACCAGGCCCAGCGTGTACACGTCCTTGGGCCTGTTCTGTGCCCATGCTGTCAGGGACGCTCGGTCAATGACGGAAAGCGCTCCGAGGGACCAGGCCGCGAACTTGATTTCATTGCTTGCAGGCGTCGAGATGGTTGGGTCGACGTGCGCTGTCAGTTTCTGGAGTCGCGCGAGGTACGCGAGCATTTCGGGGTTGTCAGCCACAATGCTCAGCGTCCGATGAACAGATACTCGTCGACCTTGCGGCGTTCGGCAGTGCTGTGCGTGCCGTAGTGGTAAGTGTGCGGAATGACCCGCACCTCCACGTCGTCTTTGAACTCACGCAGCAACCCTAGAAGAGTTTCCCGGTCAGGAAGTGCGTTCGATGAGTAGGAGAGGACGAGGGTCGAGTCGTGAAACCGCTTGAACAGGTCGCGGAAGCCCTCTTCGATGGTCCGCTTTGAAGAGAACTTTGTGACGCGCTTCGGAAGTTTGTGCGTCTTCGTCTGAGCCATGATCGTGTCGCCGACCCAATAGCGGCTTAGGCCCTCGAGGAAGTGGAAGCGTTTCGTGTAGTCGTTGTCGTCTGTCGGGGGCGCGTACGGTGGGTCCAAGTAAACAACGTCGTATCGGCGCGACTCCAAGTCCGCGACCTCGACGCTCGTGACCTCGTGGCCAGCGCCCGCTTTGAAAACCGCCGCGTTGTAGTCTGCGGCCCGCGCAACGAAATGCTCACGAAGCGACATCCGTAGGTCGCGCCGGCCGTCGTCGTAGTGCGACAGATCGCCCGAAATAGTGAACACCCCACGTGGCTGCTTCCGAGCGGCTGCGAGGCACAGGGAAGCTACAGCTAGGTTCCTCTTGTGGCCACGCATTGTCGCGATGTGGGACCACGCCGCATCGAGGAACTCCAGGTCGCCGGGCGTGTAGTAGATGCCTTCGAACGTTCGGCGGATGAAATCGCGGTCGTCAGCGGCAGGCCCCGTGATGCGCGCGATGTCGGTCGCGGTGAGTTTGACGGTCTGGTTAACGACTGAGGCCTGAGCGACGATGCCAGGGAAGCCCAGGTAGTCGTTTGAGTGGACGCTGTATCCCTGTTGCTTGAGCAGATACGACACGACCCCGCTGCCGGAGAAGGCGTCGAGGGCGGTATTGCCGCCTACGTCCGCGAACGCTTCAGCCAGATGCGGCAGGAGCTTGTATTTGGAGCCCATCCATCGGACTCGGGGAAAGATGGCGGCAGCCCGGGCTGCCGCGGCAGCTGGGGTCGTCGGCTCAACGGGCACGGTCGTAGTCTGCCTGACCAGGCTGACAGGGCACTGCTTGGCGCTCCGGAGGAGGGGCCAGTTTCGGGCGCCCAGTTGGGCTCGTCAAGGTCCTCACGTTCGATGAGGTTCTCGCTCGCGGGGTATGGCGAGTGAAGCGGCTCGTGCGGACCGTCTCCGAGGTGTGACATTAGGTATGAGATGCGGCGCATAGTGGGCGGAGTGATGGGCCCCAGGTGCCGTGTCGCCGCCTCCCTCTGCTGGATCCCGACTGCTAACAGGCAAGGTCCACTCAAAGCAGGCCGCGGGACTTGAGCAGGAGGTAGTGGTCGGCGAGGGCGACGGGCAGCTGCTCGGGGTCGGCGTCGAGGACGTCGACCCCCAGCCGCCCGAGCGCCGCCCCGGTGCGCTCGCGCAGCGCGATCGTCCGCGCTGCGGCGGCGGCGTCGTAGGCCGCGCGGCCGTCCTCGTGTGACTCCACCATCGCGGTGAGCGCCGGGTCCGACACCGAGGCGAGCACCACGCGGTGGCGCTGCGCGAGGACGGACAGCGGGGCGAGGAGGGACTCCTCCACGGCCGACGGCTCGAGCGGCGTCAGCAGCACCACCAGGCCGCGCTGGCGGCTCACCCGCGAGACCTCCGAGACGAGCAGCGGCCAGTCGGCCTCCACGAGGGCCGGCTCGAGCGGGGCCATCGCGGTCACGAGGTCCGGGAGCAGCTCGGTGCGGCTGGCCCCGACGACCTTGCGGTGTACCCGTCGGTCGCCCGCGACGAGGTCGACACGGTCGCCCGCCCGGGAGGCCAGGGCCGCGAGCAGCAGCGCGGCATCCATGGCGGAGTCGAGGCGCGGCACGTCGCCGACCCGGCCTGCCGACGTCCGTGACGTGTCGAGCACGAGGATGATGTGGCGGTCCTTCTCGGGCTGCCAGGTGCGCACCACGGTGGTGCGGCGCCGGGCCGTGGCGCGCCAGTCGATGCTGCGCACGTCGTCGCCGTCGACGTAGTCGCGCAGCGAGTCGAACTCCGTGCCCTGACCGCGGGTGCGCACCGCCGAACGGCCGTCGAGCTGGCGCAGCCGGGCCAGCCGCGACGGCAGGTGCTTGCGGGAGTGGAACGGCGGCAGCGCACGGACGTGGCCGGGGACGACGACCGACGCCTGACGCCCGGCGAGGCCGAGCGGCCCCAGCCGGCGCAGTGTCACGCGGTCGGCGAGCCGGTCGCCGCGCCGGGTCGGCAGCAAGGGTGTGGTCACCTGCCTGCGCTCGCCGGCTGGGACCGAGAGGCGGTGGCGCGTGCCGGTGGCCCCCGCAGACGGCTGCCACGCGTCGCGCAGGGAGCCGCGGAACCGTCGGCTCCCCGGGTTGTCCACGAGCAGCGTCGTGGATGTGCCCTCACCCAGCCGGACGGGCGCGACCGGCATACGGTCGAGCCGCACCGCACGCGGCGAGCCGGTGAGCGAGAGGTCGAGCGCGGCCGCGACCAGGCACACCCCGACCCACACCCAGACCGTGGTGGTGTCCGGGCGCACGAGGACGGGCACGGCTCCCAGGAGCACGAGCGCGAGCAGACGGCCGGTGACGAACACGGTCAGCGGGGGACCGGCACCGAGCCGATGGCGGCGTCGAGCACGGCCGACACGGCGACGCCCTCGAGCTCGGCCTCGGGACGCAGCGACAGGCGGTGGGCGAGCGTCGCCTGCGCCAGCGACTTCACGTCGTCCGGGGTGACGAAGGTGCGGCCGTTGAGCCAGGCCCAGGCGCGGCTCGTGGCGAGCAGCGCGGTGGCGCCGCGCGGGCTCACCCCGAGAGACAGGGACGGTGAGCTCCGCGTCGCCCGGGCGATGTCGACGATGTATGCCGCGACCTCCGGGCTCACCTGCACGTGCCGGACCCGCGCCGCACCGGCCTCGACGTCCTCGGCGCTCGCGACCGCGCGCAGCCCGGCCGCCGCCAGGTCCCTGGGGTCGAAGCCGGCCGCGTGGCGGCTGATGACCGAGATCTCGTCCTCGCGCGGCGGCAGCGGCAGGACGGCCTTGAGCAGGAAGCGGTCGAGCTGGGCCTCGGGCAGCGGGTAGGTGCCCTCGTACTCGACCGGGTTCTGGGTGGCGGCCACGAGGAACGGGGTCGGCAGCCGGCGCGGGGTGCCGTCGACGGAGACCTGGCGCTCCTCCATCGCCTCGAGCAGGGACGCCTGCGTCTTGGGGGGCGTCCGGTTGATCTCGTCGGCCAGCAGGAGGTTGGTGAAGACCGGCCCCTCGCGGAACGAGAACTCCGACGTGGCGTTGTCGTAGACCAGCGACCCGGTGACGTCGCCCGGCATGAGGTCGGGGGTGAACTGCACGCGCTTGGTCTGCACGTCCAGGGCGGCGGCGACACTGCGGACCAGCAGGGTCTTGGCCACGCCCGGCACCCCCTCGAGCAGGATGTGCCCGCGGCACAGCAGCGCGATGAGGATGCCCGCGACGGCCGCGTCCTGGCCCACGACGGCCTTGCCCACCTCGGTGCGCACCGCCATGAGCGCGGCACGGGCGCGCTCGTCGCTCTCGTCCCGCCCACCCATGGGGTGAGATGCGTATGCCGCCGGGGCGCCCGACGGGGCGGCGCCCATCGGGGCGGCGCCCATCGGGGCGGCGCCGGTCCCGGTGGACGGGGCTGGAGAGGTCGGGTGGTCGGTCATGCGCGGCGCACATCCTTCTCGAGTTGCGACAGGTCGTGGGCAAGGTCGACGAGGGCCGACTCCGACGTGGGGGCGGGTCCGGCGAGGGTGGCGGTGACGAGGACCGGGTCCTGCCCGGTGGCCTCGGCCGCGGCCGCGGCCACGGCTGTGGCAGAGGCGCCGGTGGGCAGGCCGAGCCTTGCAGCGAGCCGGCGGACGGCCCGGGCACGCAGCGCTTCTCCGGCGCGTCCGGCGTCACCCGCCTTGCGGTAGAGCCGGCCGCGGCTCTGGGTGGTCTCGATCGCCTTGACCACGGCGGGCAGCGGCTCGGTCACCAGCGGCCCGAACCGTCGACCCCGCCAGATCATCAGCACCAGCAACGCCCACAGCGCGAGGAACGCCAAGGGAGCGACGGCCTTCGGGACCTCCGAGGTGGCAGTGGTGTCGCTGCTGGTGATGTCGAGGTACGACGGGACGTACCAGACCACGGAGTCGCCCCGGGCGAGCAGCCGCACGGCCACGCCCGCGGCGTCGAACCGGGTGATGGAGTCGTTCCGCAGCAGGTCCGTGGCGCCGAGGACCACGACCTCGGGGCGTCCGCCGGACGGTGGCAGGGCCACGAGCCCCGAGCCGTCGCCGACGGTGAAGCACGACGTAGCCCCGGGGGCATCGGCCGTGTAGAGGTCGGCGCCACCGGCGACGGTGTCGGTGGGGGAGAGGCCGTCCAGCGTGCACCCCGCGCGTACGACCCGCGGGGCGCTCGCGGCCGCGGCGGGGGAGACGGGCAGCTCGAGCTCGCGCAACAGGAACCGGCTTGGACCGACGAGCACCAGTCGCCGGGCGCCGCGGGCGTGGTCGAGCATCGAGCGGGCGGTCTCGGCGGACAGCGCGTCCGTGCGGGTCACCACCACGGTGGTGCCGCCGTCGACCTCGGCACCGTCGAAGGCGCCCTCGTTGCGGACGACCCGCACCCGCGTGCCGTGGTCGTCGACGACCCGGGCCACGGCGCGCGCGCCCTCGGGGCCGGCGTTCTGGGGGTCGAGCTCCTGGCCACGGTGGGCCGACCGGGTGAGCCCCACCTGCACGGCGATCGCGACCAGTGCCAGCGCCGCCAGGACCGCCGCGGCCCAGAGGAGCCGCCCGCGCCAGCGTCGCCGGCCGCGAGGAGGTGCCTCGCCACCGCTCGGCGACGGCGAGGCGGCGTCCCGCGTGGCCTCGTGCGCCGCCGCGCGCTCCCACACCTGCAGCGTCACGGCAGCACCACCGCGCTGACGGGCTCGCGATCCACACGCTCCGGACGGGCGGCGGACACCGCCCGCTCCAGCCGCAGCAGCTCGGCGGCCTCCTCCCGCGACGCGGACGCCTCGCCGTACGCCACCGCGTCGAACAGGTCGGCGGCCGCCCGCAGGCTGGTCGCGTGCGGCGGGAAGACGGGGCCGAGGCGCGCGGCGATCTCGTGGGCGGTGAGCGATGGAGCGTCCTGCAGGAGGGTCCGCTCGACGGCACCGGCCGCGACCGCGCGCACGGCATCGAGGACGCACGCGGCATACCGGCCCTCGTCCAGCGCGCGGGTGGCCCGGGCGCGGTACTCGGCAGCGGTGAGCGCCTCGGTGCCGAGCACCGGCAGGGGGCTGTCGTCGGCGCGGCGCGCGGTGCGGCGCACGTACCGGAGGGCGACGAGCCCGAGCACCAGCAGCAGCACCGCCACGACGCCGGCGGCCACCGACGGCAGCGGGTTCGACGAGCCGTGGACCCCGCTGAGCAGGTCTGAGAGCCACCGGCCGAAGGCGTCGAGCGCCCGCTGGAGCGGGTCGCGGGTGTCGCGGTAGACCGGGTCGGACAGCTCCTTGCGCAGCCACGCCCGGGCCTCGTCGTTGCCGGGGTCGAGCCGGGCGGGCAGCGCGGCGAGGGCCGACAGGGTCACAGACCCACCGGGGCGCCGGAGACCGCGCGGGCCAGGGCGAGGTCGAAGCCCTCGGCCCGGATGCGCGCGTCGGTGTAGAGCAGGGCGGAGACGGCCGCCGAGAACGGCTGGGTGAGCAGGGCCGCCAGTCCCGCGCCGAGCACCGAGGTGCCGACGGTGACAATCGCCAGGAGGGGGCCGTTGGGGTCGCCGTGCGTCGTTGACACCAGGCCGAACCCGAGCGCCATCCCGGCGAACTGGAAGCCGAATCCCAGCACCTGCTGGACGATCCCGACGAGCAGGCCCGTCACGATGAGCACGCCGAGGGTGCGCCAGAAGCGCCCGTCGGTCAGCTGCCACGACCGCTTGAGCGACGCCACGACGCCGAGGTCCTCCAGCACGAGCGCCGGTGTGGCCAGCACCAGGCGGATCGTGACGTACGCGGTGAGCCCCACCGCGACGAACACCGCGAGCAGCGCCACGACCCCACCGGCGTCCGAGCCACGGCTGAACGCCAGGACGACCAGCGCGATGAGCCCGCCGAAGACGGCGACGACGGGGACCAGCAGGAGCAGGCAGAGCCCGGTGAGCCGGGGGATCATCCGGCGCGTGTGCCGCCACACCTCACCGGTCGTGGGCTTGCGGCCGAGGACCGCCTCCCCGACGGGGTAGGACAGCATGCCGGTGAGGACGACCCCGGTGACCGCGCTGAGCGCGTAGAGCAGGGTGAGGCCGCCGACGGCGCCCACCGCGAGCACGGCGTCGCTGGCGGAGCCGCCGAGCGTGGTCGCGGCGAGGTAGCCGAGGGCGCCCAGGGCGCCGAGCAGGACCACGACGGCGAGTGTCACGAGCAGCGCCAGCCCGAAGAAGGTGCGCGGGTTGCGCCGCATCGCCGCGAAGCCGCCCTCGATCATGTCGCCGAGCCCCAGCGGCCGCAGCGGGATGATGCCCGGCTTGTGCGCGGTGAGGGCCGAGGACCAGTGGGCCGCGGGGAGTGCGTTGCCGGGCGCCCCGCTGCCGGCGTATGCCGGTGCCTGCGGCGGGTACTGCGCCTGCGGCGGGTACTGGGGGGCCGGGATCCCGGGCGGGACGGCTGCACCGGGCGGGAACGCTGCCCCGGGCGCAGAGGGAGCGCCGGGCGTGGAGGCAGCGCTGGGCGTGGAGGCGGCACCGGGTGGCGGGGGTGCACCGGGCGCGGACCAGCCGGGCGTCGCGGCACTCCCGTTGCCGCCCGCGGGTTGCGTCATCCGACCTGCCCCCTCCTGCTCCACCCCGTGCGTGCTGCGAACCTACCAACTCCGCAGCCGTTCCCGGAGGCGTTCGGGCACCGCGTCAGGCCGGACGCCTCAGTGGGCCAGGGCGGACAGCAGCGGCTCGAGCTCGCTGGCCCGGGCCGGGAGGGCGCCCAGGGCCTCCTGGCGGGCGACCACCCGCGGCTCGTCCCGCATCAGCGCGAGCCCGCGGCGCACCAGTGTCCACGGGGGCTTGCGCCGCTCGGACAGGTCGCGAAGCAGGCGCCAGGCGAAGGTCAGCGCCCGGTGGTGGTGGACGCAGTACGCGCCGGCGAGCAGCCCGCGCTCGCGCAGGTCGGCGATGATCTCGGCGGCGAAGATGCCCTCGGTGAGGACCAGGTCGTCCGGTCCCGCGGTGACGACCGTCGACCCGACGGCCCGGCTGAGGCCGATGTCGTAGACCGGGGTCGAGACCGACCCGGTGGCGACGAGCGTCTCGAGGGCGACGACCGCCGCCTCGCGGTTCCACGAGTCGGGGTGGTCCCAGTCGACGATGCCGAGCTCGGCTGAGCGCGGCATCGCCGGGTCGTCCTCGTCGCGGTAGAAGTCGTCGAGCCGGACGATCGGCCACCCGTGCGCGTCGTGCAGCCGGGCGGCGAGGCGCGACTTGCCGGCCCCGCTGGGGCCGGCAAGGACGACGACGCGGGCCGCGGTCAACGGCCCTTGGGGTGCCAGACCGTCTTGGTCTCGAGGAAGGCGGTGACGCGGGACAGGTCGGGCTCGCGGGTCCAGTCGGGCTCGACAGCCTCGGTGCCCTCACCGGCCGGGCGCACGACCCGCTTGAGATTCTCCGCGGCGGCGAGCTCGAGGTCGCCCCAGCTCACGCCGTCGGCGTCCGCCGCGCCGGAGAGGTCGATCGCGTTGACGTCGCGGTGCGAGGCGATCCACGGGGCGACCTCGGCGGTGCGGCCCGTGATGAGGTTGACGACGCCACCGGGGACGTCGGAGGTCGCCAGCGCCTCGGACAGGGTGATCGCCGGCAGCGGCCGCAGCTCGCTGGTGAGCACCACCGCGGTGTTGCCCGAGACGATGACCGGCGCGAGGACCGAGACGAGGCCGAGCAGCGAGGACCGTTGCGGCGCAAGCACTCCCACGACCCCGGTCGGCTCGGGTGCCGAGATGTCGAAGTACGGGCCGGCCACGGGGTTGAGCCCGCCGAGGACCTGCGCGAGCTTGTCGGCCCACCCGGCATACCAGACCCAGCGGTCGATGGACGCGCTCACCAGCGCCTCCGCGCGGCGTTCGGTGACGCCCTCGCCGGCGCGCACCTCGGCGACGAACTGGGCGCGACGCCCCTCCATCACCTCGGCGATGCGATAGAGCACCTGCCCGCGGTTGTATGCCGTGGCGCCGGCCCAGCCGGCGAACGCGCCACGCGCTGCGACGACGGCGTCACGGGCGTCCTTGCGCGAGCCCTGCGCGGCATTGGCGAGGAACCGGCCGCGGGAGTCGACGACCTCGTAGGAGCGGCCGGACTCCGAGCGGGGGAACTTGCCGCCGATGTAGAGCTTGTAGGTCTTGCGGACGTCCAGGCGGGTGTCCGCGGCGGCGGACCTCTGGGCGGTGGGGCTCACTTGGCGTCTCCCGTCGTGACGTAGGCGGACAGGCCGTGGCGCCCGCCCTCGCGGCCGTAGCCGGACTCCTTGTAGCCGCCGAAGGGGCTGGTCGGGTCGAACTTGTTGAAAGTGTTGGCCCAGACGACACCGGCGCGGAGCTGGTCGGCCATCCAGAGGATGCGCGAGCCCTTCTCGGTCCAGATGCCGGCGGACAGGCCGTACGGGGTGTTGTTCGCCTTGGCCACGGCCTCGTGCGGCGTGCGGAAGGTCAGCACCGACAGGACCGGCCCGAAGATCTCCTCCTGGGCGATCCGGTGGGTCTGGCTGACGCCGGTGAAGACGGTCGGGCGGAACCAGAACCCCTTGCTGGGCAGCTCGCAGCCGTTGTCCCAGCGCTCCGCGCCCTCGGCCTCGCCGACCGCGGTCAGCTCGGTGATGCGGTCGAGCTGGGCGCGGGAGTTGATCGCGCCCACGTCGGTGTTCTTGTCGAGCGGGTCGCCGACGCGCAGGGTGGCCAGGCGGCGCTTGAGCCGCTTGTCGACCTCGTCGGCGATGGACTCCTGGACGAGCAGCCGCGACCCGGCGCAGCAGACGTGGCCCTGGTTGAAGAAGATGCCGTTGACTATGCCCTCGACGGCCTGGTCGATGGGGGCGTCGTCGAAGATGATGTTCGCGGCCTTGCCGCCCAGCTCGAGGGTGGCCTTCTTGCGGGTGCCGGCGATCGAGCGGGCGATCATCTTGCCGACGCCGGTCGAGCCGGTGAACGCGAGCTTGTCGATGCCCGGGTGGTCGACGATCGCCTGGCCCGTGGCGCCGGCGCCAGTGACGATGTTGACGACGCCCGGCGGCAGCTCGGCCTGCTGGAGGACCTCGGCGAAGAGCAGCGCCGACAGGGGAGTGGTCTCGGCCGGCTTGATGACCACGGTGTTGCCGGTGGCCAGCGCGGGGGCGATCTTCCACGCCAGCATGAGCAGCGGGAAGTTCCACGGGATGACCTGGCCGACGACGCCGTGGGGCCGGGGGTTGGTGCCGAGGCCGGCGTAGTCGAGCTTGTCGGCCCAGCCCGCGTGGTAGAAGAAGTGCGCCGCCGCGAGCGGGACGTCGACGTCGCGGCTCTCCTTGATCGGCTTGCCGTTGTCGAGGCTCTCGAGCACCGCGAACTCGCGGGCGCGCTCCTGCAGGATGCGCGCGATGCGGAAGAGGTACTTGCCGCGGTCGGCGCCGGACATCCGGCTCCAGACGCGCTCGTACGCACGCCGGGCCGCGGCGACGGCGCGGTCGACGTCGGCCTCGCTCGCCTCGGTGACCTCGGCGAGGACCTCCTCGGTGGCGGGGTTGGTCGACTTGAACGCCGACCCGCCCTGGGACTGCGTGAACTCGCCGTCGATGAACAGCCCGTAGGAGGGCTGCAGGTCGACGACGGCACGCGACTCGGGTGCCGGTGCGTACTCGAAGGTGGCCATCGGGTTCGTGTCCTCGGTTCGGTGCGGATGGAGGATGGACGGGCGGGGCCGCGGCCGGTGGGCGCGGCGGGAGGTCAGTACAGGCTGGGGGAGTCGTCGGTGACGTAGTCGGAGCCCGAGTAGGCACCGATCCGCATGCGCTGGCGCTGCAGCAGCAGGTCGTTGAGCAGGCTCGAGGCGCCGAAGCGGAACCAGTGGTTGTCGAGCCAGTCCTCGCCCGCGACCTCGTTGACGGTCACGAGGAACTTCAGCGCGTCCTTGCTCGTGCGGATGCCCCCGGCGGGCTTGACCCCGACCATCTCGCCAGTGAGGTCGCGCCAGTCGCGCACCGCCTCGAGCATGACCAGGGTGACGGGCAGGGTCGCGGCGGGCGAGACCTTGCCGGTGGAGGTCTTGATGAAGTCGCCACCGGCCAGCATCGACAGCCAGGACGCGCGGCGGACGTTGTCGTACGTCACGAGCTCGCCGGTCTCCATGATGACCTTGAGCCGCGCGGAGCCGCAGGCCTCCTTCACGGCCGCGATCTCGCGGAACACCGTGAGGTAGTCGCCCGACAGGAACGCGCCGCGGTCGATGACCATGTCGATCTCGTCGGCCCCGGCGTCGACCGCCGCGGCGGTGTCGGCGAGCTTGACGGGCATGATCGCGCGCCCGCTCGGGAACGCGGTGGCGACGGCGGCGACCTTGACGCCGCTGTCGGTGCCGAGGGCCTGCTTGGCGGTGGCGACCATGTCGCCGTAGACGCACACGGCGGCGGGGCGCGGGGTCGTCATGTCGGTGGCGTCCGGGGTGAGCGCCTTGGACGCCAGCCCGCGCACCTTGCCGGGGGTGTCGGCGCCCTCGAGCGTCGTCAGGTCGATCATCGAGATCGCGGTGTCGATGCCCCACGCCTTCGAGGTCGTCTTGATCGAGCGGGTGCCGAGGGAGGCGGCGCGGGCCTCGCAGCCGACCTGGTCGACGCCGGGCAGGCCGTGCAGCCAGCTCGTCAGTGCGCTGTTGGACAGGCGCGAGACGCCGAGGAGGTCACGGGCGCGGGCCGTCGCGTCGACGACGGGGGCCGCGGCGGGGGAGGTGCTCACCGACCAATCCTAGCCGGGCCGCGCGGGTGCCCCCGCCGCGCCGCTGGGGTGGCTGCGCCGCGTCGCTGAGTTGTCCCGCCCGGGTCGGCCGTCAGTCCGCGGGGCCGGACCCGAGGGTCACCGTCGCGTGGTGGGCCACCCCGGAGGAGTTGACCCAGGACACGACCACGCGGTCGCCGGGCGACCGTCGCGCCAGCACACCGGTGAGCTCCGTCTGGGACGAGACGGCCGTCCCGCTCACCCGGGTGATGGTGTCGCCGGCCTGCAGGCCCGCGCGCTCGGCGGCGGAGCCGGTGACCACGCCGACGACCGGCACACCCGCGGCGGTCGACCCGGCATACGCGCCCGAGCCACCGGTCTGCACGCCGAGGAACGCCGGCAGGCCCTGGTGGTAGGTCGCGTTGTCGGTGCCCGACAGGATGGCCGTCGCGACGTCGAGGGCGTGGTCGATCGGGATGGCGTAGCCGGCGACGGTCTGGCCGGCGTAACCGCTCGTCTCGGCGGCGGTGTCGATGCCGATCACCTTGCCGGCGCTGTCGAGCAGCGGGCCGCCGGAGTCGCCGGACTGGATCGGTGCACTCGTGCGGATGAGGCCGGTGACCGTCTCGCTCGTCCCGTCGCCGTCGCTCGCGGTGACCTGCTGGTCGAGGGCCGTGACCGTGCCGCTCGCCGCGGCGGTGCCGGGATCGTTGCCGGCGTTGCCGACACCGGTGACCGCGTCCCCGACGGCGACCGACGACGACGTGCCCATCGGTGCCGTCGTGAGCCCGCTCGCGCCGCGCAGGCGCAGGACTGCGAGGTCGTTGGTCGGGCTCGTGCCGACGACGGTGGCGACGTAGCTGCGGCCCGTCGAGAGCACGGTCACCGTGATGGTCGTGGCGCCGTCGACGACGTGGTTGTTGGTGAGCACCTCACCGCCGGAGGTGAGGACGATGCCCGTGCCGGCGGCCTGGGACTGCCCGTAGTCGACGGTCGTGACGATGTCGACGACTCCGCGCAGCTGCCGGGCCGTTGCCTCGGTCGTCGTCCCGGCGGCGGTGGCCGTGCCGGGGCTGCCGGTGCCGGGGCTGCCCGTGCCGGAGCTACCGGTGCCGGAGCCGTCCGTGCCGGAGCCGCCCGCACCGGTGCCGTCGCTGCCGGCGCCCCACCAACCGTCGCTGTCCCACGCGCCGGAGTCCCCGGCATACCGGCCACCACCCCATCGGGCGGGCTCGGTGCCGGCGCTCGTGCCGCCGACCGCGACCGTGCCGTTCGAGGCCCGGAGGGCACTCTCCAGCTGGTACCCGCCGTAGCCGACGGCGCCGGCCGCCAGGGCGCCGGCGGTGACGAGGGAGAGGGCGATGGAGCGGCGGAGGGCTGGCATCGGGGTCACCTGCGGTTCGGGTCGGGGATCGATGGACCCCACGACACACCTCGCGGGTGGACCCCGGCTGTACCGAGCCTGAGCGGTCGCTGTGGGTGCGGTGGCGGCGGTATGCCGTTAGCGCGTGGCGAGGGCGCGGACCCGGCTGACCAGCTCGCGCCCGCGGAACGGCTTGACCATGTAGTCGTCGGCTCCGGCCGTGAACGCCTGGTCGATGTCGGCCTCCTGCGCCTTGGAGGTGAGCATCAGCACGGGGACGTCCTTGGTGCGGGCGTCGGCACGCAGGGCGCGACAGACGTCGACCCCGCTCATGCCCGGCATCATCCAGTCGAGGACCACGAGGTCGGGTGCCTGCGCCAGCGCGGCGGCCAGGCCGTCCCAGCCCTCCGCCTCGGCGACCACCGTGTGCCCGTCACGGGTGAGCAGGGTCACGACGAGGTCCTGGATGTCCATGTCGTCCTCCACCACGAGAACCTTCATCGCCGGTCCTTCCCGAGCAGCTGTCCGTCCCCGGGCACGGCCGGACCAGGTCATCCGCAACCCTATGGCGCCGCGGCCCGGGATCGGCCGGTTCCGCGCGCTGCATCTTCCCCGTCGGCCGGCCGCGCGGCCGTCGACGCCGGGCGACGCGCCGTGCGGTGGACACCATTGCCGTTTCCGCCCAAGTCGGGCACGCTCGCCCGCGTGGACCGCGCGGAATTCCTGCAGCTCCGTGAGGCGGTGACGAACAACCTGCCGCCCGCCTCCGGTGCGCCGCTGGACGACGCCGCGGCCCGGCTGCGACGCCGGCTCGTCTCGAGCGTGATGTTCGCGCAGGTGGAGGTGGAGGTCACCGACGACCCCGAGCGGTTGCTGGTCGCCCTGGTCCGGTACCGGCCGGGCACGCGCCCGCGGCAGGTGTCGAGCTTTCTCGAGGCGGTCTGGATCACCGAGCTGCGCCTGTCGGACCTGGACGCCTTCCACTTCCTCGTCGAGGACGGGCAGGTGGAGCTCGAGGCGGTCACGGGGGACCAGGGGGCCGGCCACTTCGTCAGCCTGCTGCTGGTCGCCCTCGAGGGCGAGGCCCAGGACTTCGAGGGCGACCGGCAGGTGGTCCGGGACGCCGACCCCGTGGCGCCGTCCCCCGACCCGGTTGAGGCGTCGGGAGGCAGGAAGCGGTTCTGGCGGAAGTCCTAGCCGGACGGAGGGCTCAGGCCCCGGTGAGCGGCCTCAGGGCGTGGTGAGCGCCGACATCGCCTCGCGCAGGGCCGCCAGGCGCTCGGCGGCGGCGGCCTTGGCCTCGTCCAGGGCCTCCTCGTCGGCGACCGGCTCGACCACCTCGAGGTAGACCTTGAGCTTCGGCTCGGTGCCGGAGGGCCGGACGATGACCCGGCTGCCGTCCTCGAGGTGGTAGCGCAGGCCGTCGGTCGGCGGCAGCGACTCGCTGCCCGTGGCCAGGTCGTCGGCGCGCGCGACGGCGGTCCCACCGACGTCGGTCGGGGGCTGCTCGCGCAGCCGCGCCATCACGGTGCCGATGAGCGACAGGTCGGCCACCCGCACCGAGAACGAGTCGGTGGCGTGGACGCCGTGCTTCACCGCGAGCTCGTCGAGCAGGTCGGTGAGGGTGCGGCCCTGCGCCTTGAGCGTGGCGGCCAGCTCGGCCATGAGCAGGCAGGCGCTCACGCCGTCCTTGTCCCGCACCGTCGCCGGGTCGACGCAGTAGCCCAGCGCCTCCTCGTAGCCGTAGCGCAGCCCCTCGACCCGCGAGATCCACTTGAAGCCGGTGAGGGTCTCCTCGTGGCGGATGCCGGCGTCCTTCGCCATGGCCGCGAGCAGCCGCGAGGAGACGATCGAGTTGGCGAACACGGCGTCCTCCGGCACCCCGCGGGCGAGGATGTGCGCCCCGAGCAGGGCGCCCACCTCGTCGCCGCGCAGCATGTGCCACTGCCCGCCGTCGGGGACGGCGACCGCGCACCGGTCGGCGTCGGGGTCGTTGGCCAGGACGATGTCGGGCCGGACCTCCTCGGCGAGGGCGAGCGCGGCGTCGATGGCGCCGGGCTCCTCCGGGTTCGGGAAGGTCACGGTCGGGAAGGCGGCGTCCGGGTGCTCCTGGCTGGCCACCGGGGTCGGTGCCGGGAAGCCGGCCCGCTCGAAGACCTGCATGAGGGTGTCGCTGCCGACGCCGTGCAGGGCCGTGTGCACCACCGACAGGTCGCGCGGGCTGTCGGGTGCGACGACCCGCGCGGTCGCGTCGAGGTACGCCTCGAGCACGTCGTCGCCGAGGGTCTCCCAGCCGTCGTCGGCGAGCGGGACGTCGGCGACCTGCGCGACCCGCGCGATGTGCCCGGCGATCCGGCTGTCGGACGGCGGGACGATCTGCGACCCGTCGCCGAGGTAGACCTTGTACCCGTTGTCCTGCGGCGGGTTGTGGCTGGCCGTGACCATGACGCCGGCGTCGGCGCCGAGGTAGCGGATCGCGAAGGCGAGCACGGGGGTGGGCAGCACGTGCGGCAGCACCGCGGCCCGGCCGCCCGCACCGACGACCACCGCCGCGGTGTCGCGGGCGAAGACGTCGGACTTGGTCCGAGCGTCGTAGCCGACCACGACGAAGGGCTCGGGCTCGGTCTCCTCGAGGTATGCCGTGAGCCCGGCCGCCGCGCGGATCACGACCGCGCGGTTCATCCGGTTGGGCCCGGCGCCGATGGCACCCCGCAGCCCGGCGGTCCCGAACTCGAGCATCCCGGCGAACCGGTCCGACAGGTCGGCCAGCGCCTCCTCGTCGCCCTGCTTGGCGCGGACGAGGACGTCACCGAGCTCGACCCGGGTGTCGTGGTCGGGGTCGTCGTCGATCCAGTGCTGGGCGGCCTCGACGAGCTCGTCCTCGTGGCCGTGGGTCTCGGGCGTGGACCCGTCGCGGCCGTGGCGCGCGGCATACGTCATGGGGTGCTCCTCTCAGATCCGGCCGACCACGGCGGCGAGCAGCCGACCGCACCGCTCCGCAGCGGCCTGGCCGGCCTCGAGGACCTCCTCGTGCGAGAGGGGCTGGTCGCTGATGCCGGCGGCGAGGTTGGTGACCAGTGAGATGCCGAGCACCTCCAGCCCGCACTGGCGGGCCGCGATCGCCTCGAGCGTGGTCGACATGCCGACGAGGTCGCCGCCGAGCACCTTGGCCATCTGCACCTCGGCCGGGGTCTCGTAGTGCGGGCCGCGGAACTGCACGTAGACACCCTCGTCGAGGTCGGGGTCGACGCTGCGGGCGAGCTCGCGCAGGCGGGGGGAGTACAGGTCGGTGAGGTCGACGAAGTTCGCGCCCTCGATGGGGGAGTGCGCCGTGAGGTTGATGTGGTCGCGGATGAGGACCGGGGTGCCGGGGCGCCACGCGGGGTTGAGGCCGCCGCAGCCGTTCGTCAGGACGATCGTCGAGCAGCCCGCCGCGGCGGCGGTGCGCACCGCGTGGACCACCGCGCGGACGCCGCGGCCCTCGTAGAAGTGGGTGCGGGTGCCGTAGACCAGGGCCCGCTTGCCGGTGTCGCCGATCGCGACCGAGCGCATCGTGCCGGAGTGGCCGGCGACGGCGGCGCGGCCGAAGCCGGGCACGTCCTCGTTGTCGATGGTCGCGAGCGTCTCCCCGATGAGGTCGCCGGTCTGCCCCCAGCCGGACCCGAGGACGAGGGCCACGTCGTGGCGCTCGGCGCCCGTGCGCTCGGCGATCACGGCGGCCGCGGCGCGGGCGACGTCGAAGGGGTCCACGGCGGGGTCGGACAGGTCCGGCGTGCCCGGCGACGGGCGGCTCTGCTCACTCACCCCGGAAGCGTAGCGACGGCCGGGGCCCTGCGCGCAGGGGTGTCTTGATCGACTTCCCAAGGAGACCTGCGACCATGCCCGGCGTGAACAGCGACGCAGACCCCGTCCTGCCCGAACGCCCAGCCGGTCGGGGGCCCGCGCCGACGCGCCGGGCGGTGCTCGGGGCGGCGGCAGTCGCGCTCACCACGGCCGCGTGCTCGACGTCCGACCACCCGGGCGGGCAGTCCGGGGCGAGTGGCTCCCCGACGTCGCCGTCGACGACCACCACCAAGGGGTCGGCCACCTCGACGGCGACCGGGTCATCCACGGCCACGGCAGGTGGCGGCCTCGTGAAGCCGGGCATCGCCTCCCGGCCCGGCGACGACATCGTCCACGGGCCGCGCGACCGGTCCGAGGTGGCCCTGACCTTCCACGGCCAGGGCCCCGCCTCCCTGACCAAGCAGGTCCTCGAGGCCTGCAAGGCCGCCGACGCCCATGTCACCGTCTTCGCGGTCGGCACGTGGGTCACCGCCGCCCCCGAGCTGGCCCGCGCCGTGCTGGCCGCCGGCCACGAGGTCGGCAACCACACGTGGAGCCACCAGCAGATGAAGACCCTCGACGCGGCGACCGCCGACGCCGAGGTCGCCAAGGGCGTCTCCGCCCTGGAGAAGGCCCTCGGCTCGGCCGGCTGGTGGTTCCGGCCCAGTGGCACCCTGCACAGCACGGCGCGCATCCGCGCCGCGGCCCGCCGCGCTGGTTACGCTCGCTGCGTGTCGTACGACGTGGACCCCCAGGACTTCCTCGACCCCGGCGCTGCCGCGGTCCGGCAGCGCACCCGCGCGCAGGTGCGGGCCGGGTCGATCGTGAGCCTGCACCTGGGGCACCCCGGCACTGCCGAGGCGCTGCCCGGCATACTCACCGACCTGTCCCGGATGGGGCTGCGCCCGGTCGGGCTGAGCACCCTCCTGCGGGACGTCGCGTGAGGACACGCCGACCGGCGGCCGCGCGCCTGCGCCTCGCCGCCCTCGCCGGGGCCGTCACGGCCGGGTGCGTGCTGTCCGCCTGCAGCCCGTCGGTGAGCGACACGTCCGGGACGACCACGCCGAGCACCAGCGCGTCGCAGGCGTCGTCCTCGAGCACGACGACCGCCGCGGCGACCAACGTCTACGAGCACGACGGCGCCGGCATGCTCTCGCCGGAGGCGGCGAAGGCCAAGCCGCTCGTCTACGTGCCCAACACCATGGCCAACACCGTGCAGGTCATCGACCCGCGCACGTACAAGGTGATCCGCCGGTTCAGCACCGGCCGCGAGCCGCAGCACGTCGTGCCGTCGTGGGACCTCAAGACGCTGTGGGTCAACGACGACCTCGGCAACGACCTCATCCCGATCGACCCGCTGACGGGCAAGCAGGGCAAGGCCGTCCCGGTCGACGACCCGTACAACCTGTACTTCACGCCCAACGGCAAGCACGCCCTGGTCATGGCCGAGCGGCTGCGGCGCATCGACGTCCGCGACCCGCAGACCATGAAGCTGCAGCGCTCGCTGCCGGTCCCGTGCCACGGCGTCAACCACGCCGACTTCAGCGCCGACGAGAGCTTCTTCGTCGCCAGCTGCGAGTTCTCCGGCAAGCTGCTCGTGATCGACGCGGAGGCCCGCAAGGTCCGCAAGGTCATCGACCTGAACAAGGTAAAGACCCCCGGGGCGACGTCGCCGCGCCAGGCGATGAACATGCCCGGCAGCCCGAAACAGGGCCTGATGCCCGGCGCGTCCGCCATGCCGCAGGACGTGCGGCTGACGCCCGACGGCCGCTGGTTCCTCGTCGCCGACATGCTGCGCAACGGCGTCTGGGTGATCGACGCGAAGACGCAGAAGATCTCCCGCTTCATCCACACCGCGATGGGGGCCCACGGCATCTACCCCTCGCGGGACGCCAAGCGCCTGTTCGTGTCGAACCGCGACGCCGGCTCGATCACGGTCCTGGACAGCAGCACCCTGGCCAAGGTGGCGCTGTGGAAGATCCCGGGCGGCGGCTCGCCGGACATGGGCGGGGTGACCGCGATGGGTGACGAGCTGTGGCTCGCCGGACGGTACGACCACGTCGTCTACGTCTTCGACACCACGACCGGCAAGGTCACCCACACGATCAAGGTCGACAGCGGGCCGCACGGCCTGTGCGTCTGGCCGCAGCCGGGGCGGTTCTCGCTGGGCCACACCGGCAACATGCGCTGACCGGCGCTCCGGCGTGGTGGCGCGGTTGGTGGCGGTCCTGCCGCCACTGACGCGGTGGCAGGCGCCGGCGCCCCCAGTGGTTGGATGGGGGCCGTGAACGCGCCCCAGCCCTCCGTCGTGATCCTCGGTGGCGGCCCCGGCGGGTACGAGGCCGCCCTCGTCGCCGCCCAGCTCGGCGCGTCCGTGACGGTCGTGGACCGCGACGGCCTCGGGGGAGCGGCCGTGCTCACCGACTGCGTGCCGTCCAAGGCGCTCATCTCCACCGCGGACTTCCGCTCCCAGTTCGAGACCGCCTCCGACCTCGGGCTGCACCTCGAGGACCACGAGGGCGACGAGGTGTCCGACTCGGTCGCCGAGCTCGTCACCGTCAACCGCCGGGTCATGGCGCTCGCCGCCGCGCAGTCCCGCGACATCGGCGAGCGGCTGGCGTCCGACGGCGTCGAGGTGCTGCGGGGGACTGGCCGGCTGCTGTCGCCCTCCAAGGTCGAGGCCACCCTCGAGGACGGCTCGACCCGCACTCTGGCCGCCGACGTGGTGCTCCTCGCCACGGGTGCCACCCCGCGCGTGATGGACAGCGCGCGACCCGACGGCGAGCGCATCCTCACCTGGCAGCAGATCTACGAGCTGCCCGAGCTGCCCGACCACCTCGTCGTCGTCGGGTCCGGCGTCACCGGTGCCGAGCTGGCACAGGCCTACCTCGGCCTCGGCGCCCGCGTCACGCTCGTGTCCTCCCGCGACCGGGTCCTGCCCGGTGAGGACGCCGACGCCGCCACGGTCATCGAGGACGTCTTCCGCAAGCGCGGCATGGAGGTCCTCGGCCGCTCGCGGATGGAGTCGGTACGGCGTACCGACGACGGTGTCGTCGTGCGCCTCGTCGACGGCCGCGAGGTCGAGGGCTCGCACGCCCTGCTCGCCGTCGGCTCGGTCCCGCAGACGTCCGGGCTCGGACTCGAGGAGGTCGGGGTCGCCCTCAGCGAGTCGGGTCACGTCGTCACCGACCGCGTCTCGCGAACCTCCGTGCGAGGCGTGTATGCCGCGGGCGACTGCACGGGCGTGCTGCCCCTCGCGTCCGTGGCCGCCATGCAGGGGCGGATCGCCATGGCCCACGCCCTCGGCGACGCGGTGGCCCCGCTCAACCTTCGTGGCGTGTCCGCGAACATCTTCACCGACCCCGAGATCGCCACGGTCGGCTACTCGCAGAAGGACGTCGACGAGGACACCGTCGACGCGACCTGCGTGATGCTGCCGCTCGCGACGAACCCGCGCGCCAAGATGCAGGGGATCACCGACGGCTTCGTCAAGCTGTTCGCCCGGCGCGGGGTCGGCACGGTGGTGGGCGGGGTCGTGGTGGCGCCCAAGGCGTCCGAGCTCATCTACCCCGTCACGATCGCGGTGCAGCACGGGCTGACCGTCGACCAGCTCGCGGGCACCTTCACGGTGTACCCGTCGCTGTCCGGCTCGATCGCCGAGGCCGCGCGCCAGCTCCACCCCCGCGACTGACCCGTCTCCTCCCTTCCCACTTGTTGCCACGTGGTGGTCACGAAGGGTCCCCATCGCCGGCGTGGTGACCACCACGTGGCAACAAGTGGGGAGTTGTTGTCGGGTGGGGAGGCGGCGCGGCGGTGGACCGGCTGCAGGACGGGCCGGGTCGGCCGGGCCTCGGTAGGGTCGAACGACGGGTGCCGCCCGGTGCCCAGCACGACGCGTTCCAACCGGAGGCAGACGATGGCTGGCGAGTGGCTCGACAAGATCAAGGACTTCGCGAAGGGGAACCCCGACAAGGCCGACTCGGCGATCGAGAAGGTCGAGGACCTCATCGACCAGCGCACGGGCGGGCGGTATGCCGACCAGGTCGACAAGGGTGGCGACGTCCTGCGCGACAAGCTCGGGCTGCCGCCGCAGGGGGCGCCGGCCGACCCGGACCCGGGCCAGCCGCCGACCGCGCCTGCGCCGCTGCCCACCCCCGAGCCCGAACCCGGTCCGGTGCCCACCCCGGAGCCGGGGCCGGTGCCCACCCCGGAGCCGGGGCCGGTGCCCACCCCGGAGCCGGAGCCGGGGCCGGGGGCCTCGAGGACGCCGCCCGCGTCCTCGCAGGAGAGCCCGGTGCCGGCGCCGAACCCCAGCCCGGGGACCGGTGACCCCGAGCCGGGGCGGCCCGCGGACGCCGGGTCGCCGGGTGACGTTCCCACCACCCCGGAGCCCTCGGACCCGGATGCCGACCCGCTCCCGCAGGGTGGCCCGACCCAGCAGGGCGAGCCGCAGCCCGACGAGCCGGCTCCCGGCGGCGGGCAGCCGGACTCCGGTGGGCCCGTGCAGGTGCCGACCGACGAGCCGGGGACGACGAGCACGGCCGGCCCCGGACCGGACACCGGTGATGCCGGCGCACCCGAGAAGGAGCTCCCGCCGTTCGGCCGCCCCTGACCGGTTCCTGACCGGTTCCTGACCGCCCGACACGACGAAGGGCGCCTCCCGCCGGGGAGGCGCCCTTCGTCGTGGGGTGGGTGGTGCCGGCGTGGGGTGCGCCGGCAGCCGGGTCAGTCCTTGATCTCCGCCAGGACCGCGCCGTTGGTGACGGTCTGGCCGACCTCGGCCGCGAGTCCGGTGATGGTGCCGGCCTTGTGGGCGTTGATCGGCTGCTCCATCTTCATCGCCTCGAGCACGACGACGAGCTCGCCCGCCTCGACCTGCTGGCCCTCCTCGACGGCGATCTTGACGATGGTGCCCTGCATGGGCGCGGTGAGGGAGTCACCCGACGCGGCGCCGCCGCCCTTGGCGGACGAGGAGCGCCGGGGCGCCTTCTTCTTGGCCGCGGCACCACCGCCACCGAGGGAGAGCCCGCCGGGCAGGACGACCTCGAGCCGCTTGCCGCCGACCTCGACGACCACGGTCTGGCGCTCGCCGGCGTCCTCGGGCGCATCGGCGACCGGCCCGGCATACGGCTGGATCTGGTTGTCGAACTCGGTCTCGATCCACCGCGTGTGCACGGTGAACGGCTTGTCGCCCTCCGGCGCGAACGCGGGGTCCTCGACGACGACGCGGTGGAACGGCAGGACCGTGGGCATGCCCTCGATGACGAACTCGGCCAGCGCCCGGCGCGAGCGCTCGAGGGCCTGCTGGCGGTCGCGGCCGGTGACGATCAGCTTGGCCAGCATCGAGTCGAACGCCCCGGCGACGACGTCGCCCGAGACGACGCCCGAGTCCAGGCGCACGCCGGGACCCGACGGCGGGTCGAAGACCGAGACGGTGCCCGGCGCGGGCAGGAAGCCGCGGCCGGCGTCCTCGCCGTTGATGCGGAACTCGATCGAGTGGCGCACCGGCTCGGGGTCGTCGTAGCCGAGCTCCTCGCCGTTCGCGATGCGGAACTGCTCGCGGACGAGGTCGATGCCGGTCACCTCCTCGGTGACGGGGTGCTCGACCTGCAGGCGGGTGTTCACCTCGAGGAAGGAGATGCGGCCGTCCTGGGCGACGAGGAACTCGCAGGTCCCGGCACCGACGTACCCGGCCTCGGACAGGATCGCCTTCGACGCCCGGCGCAGCTCGGCGTTCTGCTCGTCGGTGAGGAACGGCGCGGGCGCCTCCTCGACGAGCTTCTGGTGCCGGCGCTGCAGCGAGCAGTCGCGGGTGGAGACGACCACGACATTGCCGTGCTGGTCGGCGAGGCACTGGGTCTCGACGTGGCGCGGCTTGTCGAGGTATTGCTCGACGAAGCACTCGCCGCGGCCGAAGGCGGCGACCGCCTCGCGCACCGCCGAGTCGTACAGGTGCGGGATCTCCTCGATGGTGCGTGCGACCTTGAGGCCGCGACCACCGCCGCCGTATGCCGCCTTGATCGCCACCGGGAGCCCGTGCTCCCTGGCGAAGCCCACGACCTCGTCGGCGTCGGCGACCGGGTCGGCGGTGCCAGCCACGAGGGGGGCGTTGGCGCGAGCAGCGATGTGCCGGGCCTTCACCTTGTCGCCGAGGGAGTCGATGGCGTGCGGCGGCGGCCCGATCCAGGTCAGCCCGGCGTCCATGACGGCCTGGGCGAAGGAGGCGTTCTCGGAGAGGAAGCCGTAGCCGGGGTGCACCGCGTCGGCGCCCGCTTTCTTGGCGACCTCGATCAGCTTCTCCTGCACCAGGTAGGAGTCGCCGGGCGTGGTGCCGCCGAGGGCGTAGGCCTCGTCGGCCACGCGCACGTGCAGGGCGTCCCGGTCCGGCTCGGCATACACGGCCACCGACGTGAGGCCGCTGTCGGCGCAGGCACGGGCGACGCGGACGGCGATCTCGCCGCGGTTGGCAATGAGGACCTTGGAGATGGGCGCCATGTCGCGGAGCCTAGCCGTTTCCGTCACGGCACCCACGGCGACGGGGGTGTGGCATGGGTGACAGTCGACGACGCGTCCACTGGGGCCACGGCCGGGCCCTATCGTGTGCCCCATGAGCACCGCCGACGACGCCCGCGCCCTGCGCCACCTCGAGGAGACGGTCGAGCGCGACTTCTCCCGCGCGATGTCCTACGGCGACTACCTCGACCTCGACCGGCTGCTGTCGGCGCAGCACCCGCGCAGCGTGCCCGCCCAGCACGACGAGCTGCTCTTCATCATCCAGCACCAGACGTCCGAGCTGTGGCTCAAGCTCATGCTGCACGAGCTGCGCTCGGCCCGTGACCTGCTCGCCGCCGACGACCTCGCGCCGGCCCTCAAGCGCCTCGCGCGCGTCAAGCACATCCAGGTCGTCCTCACGGGCCAGTGGTCGGTGCTGGCCACCCTGACCCCGAGCGAGTACGCCCTCATCCGGCCGTTCCTCGCGACGAGCTCGGGCTTCCAGTCCTGGCAGTACCGCGCGGTGGAGTTCCTGCTGGGCAACAAGAACGCCGAGATGCTGCAGGTCTTCGAGCACGACGAGGAGGCCCGCGCGATGCTCGCCGAGCTGCTGCACCAGCCGAGCCTGTACGACGAGTTCCTGCGCCACCTCGGCCGCAGCGGGTATGCCGTGCCGCAGGGCCTGCTCGAGCGCGACTGGTCCCAGCCCTACCGGGCCGACGAGGCGCTCGTCGACACCTTCGCCAAGGTCTACGCGGCCCCGCGCGACCACTGGGGCGTCTACGAGACCTGCGAGGAGCTCGTCGACATCGAGGACAACTTCCAGCAGTGGCGGTTCCGCCACCTGCAGGTCGTCACCCGCACCATCGGCCACAAGCGGGGCACCGGGGGGTCGTCCGGCGTCGACTTCCTGCGCCGGGCGCTGGACCTGACCTTTTTCCCCGAGCTCTACGCCGTCCGCACCCGGGTGTAGCCACCGGCGCTCGGCCACGGGCGTCCTGCCGGCAGCCTCCGGACTATCCCCGTCGCGCCTCGCGACGGGCAGCCCGACGCGCCTTCTCCTCGGCGTCGAGCCGGGCCGCCTCCTCGGGCGTCGGCGCCGAGCCGCCGAACCGGGCGGGCAGCCACCACGACCCGGGCGGCTGTTCGTCCGCGGGGTGGGCCGCGATCGCCTCCTCCAGCATCCGGCCCATCACCGCGCGCAGGTCGGCGGTGTCGGCGACCGGGTCGGTCGCGGCATACCTCCTCGGGGCGCCGACCCGGATGGTGACGGTGCGCCCGCGCGTGAGGTCGCGCGGGTGGTCCTTGGTGAGCACCCGCTGCGTGCCCCACAGCACCACCGGGACCACAGGCACGCCGGCAGCGGCGGCGATGCGCACCGCGCCGGTCTTGAACTCCTTGAGCTCCATCGACCGCGAGATCGTCGCCTCGGGGAAGATGCCGACGGCCTCGCCGGCGCGGAGGTACTCGACGGCCGTCTCCAGCGACCGCCCGCCCTCGGCCCGGTCGACCTCGATGTGGTGAACGCCCCTCATCACCGGGCCGATCCACCGGTGCTCGAACAGCTCGCGCTTGGACAGGAACCGCACGAGCCGCCGCGAGGGGTCGGCGGCCAGGCCGCCGTAGACGGGGTCGAGGTAGCCGAGGTGGTTGAGCGCGAGAACGACGCCCCCGTGGCGCGGGACGTTCTCGGCTCCGGCCAGGTCGACCTGCTGGCCGAGCAGCCGCAGGCCCAGCTTGGCCGCGACCACGATCGGCGGGTACACCAGGTCGCGCACGTCCCCTCCTGCAGTGCCCGGGCCGGAGCGCTCGCCGGCCTCCCTGCCGACGGTAGCGGCCACCTGCATACTTCCGGACATGACGCGGGTCATCCACACGGCACAGGCCCTCGTCGACGTGGTCGTGGAGGTGGACGCGCTGCCGCGGCGCGGCGGGAACGCGGTGGCCCGCAGCTACGAGCGGTATGCCGGGGGAGCCGTCAACATCCTCGTCGCCGCCGCCCGCTCGGGCGCGGACGCGGTGCACGCCGGAGCCGTGGGCGAGGGGCCTAACGGCGACCTCGTGCGCTCGGCGCTCGCGGCCGAGGGAGTCGTGGTGTCGAGCCCGGTCGTCGACGGCCTCGACACCGGCATCTGCGTCGTCATGGTCGAGCCGAGCGCCGAGCGCACGTTCGTCACGACCCAGGGTGCCGAGCGGAGGATCAGCGCGGCCAGCCTCGCGACGAGCCGGCCCGTAGCCGGGGACCTCGTCTGCGTCAGCGGGTTCTCGCTCGTGGGACGGACCCGCGACCCCCTGCTGGAGTGGCTCGACGACCTGGCCGACGGGGTGCTGGTGGTGCTCGACCCGGGTGCGGCGTTCGGCGAGCTCGCACCCTCGCTGCAGCAGCACGTGCTCGAGCGCACCGCGGTGTGGACGAGCAACGCTGAGGAGGCCGAGCAGCTGACTGGCTGCGCCGACCCGGTGGACTCCGTCGCGGCGGTCGCGGAGCGGCTCGCCGACGGCGCGCTGGCGGGCGGCGCGCTGGCGGGTGGCGCGGTCGCGGGCGGCGCCGTCGCCGTGGTCCGGGACGGGGCGCGCGGGTGCCACCTGCGCCTGGACGGCCGGACCGAGGCGTTGCCGGGGTACCCGCAGGAGGCGGTCGACACCAACGGCGCCGGGGACACCCACACGGGTGTGCTGGTCGCCGAGGTGTCCCGGGGGACGGACTGGGTGACGGCGGCCCGGCGCGCCAACGCCGCCGGGGCGATCAAGGTCACCCGGCGGGGACCGGCAACCGCCCCCACGGCTGCGGAGATCGACGCCTTCCTCGCGGCCCAGGACCACTGACTCTGCGACCGGGCCGGTGGCGGCGCGACTCCTCGACGGGGTCGGTCAGCGCACGAGGTCGAGCAGCACCCGGCCGGCCCACACGGTCGCCGCCGCGCAGACCAGGACGAAGGTCGACGTCCACAGCCCGCGGGGCACGCGGGTCAGCGCGGCGAGCACAGCCGGGTCGCTGCCGCGGTCACGGCTGCCGGCGACGGCGGCCAGGTGCCGCCAGGCGCCGACGAGCAGGACCACGCCGAGGGCCACGAGCACGGTCGCCTGCACCCGGTCGTCCCGCCACCACCACAGGGCTGCGTTCGCGGCGAGCACGAGCACCATGACCAGGGCGGTGAGCGCCGAACGCACCCTCAGCACGGCGACCACGAGCACCACGAGTCCGGCGGTCACCATCGGCGCCGCCCAGCCGCGACCGGCGGCCCAGACCAGGACCGCGCCGAGGACGGCGGGGGCGGGGTAGCCGGCCCACGTCGTGACCACGCGACCGGCGCCGCGGGACGGGCCCACGGTCACGGCGTGGCCCGACATGTCCCCCCGAAGCACGAAGCCGGTGAAACGGCGGCCGACCGCGATGCCGACCAGCGCGTGGCCCAGCTCGTGCACCAGCGTCACGACGACCCGCAGGGCCTGCCAGACCGGGGCGACGCCGACCACGACGAGCGCGACGGCGAGCGAGGTGAGCACCGCCGACGGGGCCAGCGCGATGCCGTCGGTGGGTACGACGCGTGCCCCGACCTCGTCCCAGTTCACGGCGGCGAACCTAGCCCAGCAGCCTGTGGGACCGTCCCGACGGTTCAGCGGAGCCGGTCGAGGTCCTCGCGGCAGCGGCGCTCGAACTCGTCGAGCTCGGTGAGGGCGTCCTCGAGGTCGCGGCGACGCTGCTCGAGGTCGGTGCGGCGCTCGTCGATCTGGCCGAGCACGTACTCGAGCTGGCTGGCCTTGCCCCGGGGCCGGTCGTAGAGGTCGATGATCGTGCGGATCTCCTCGAGCGGGAACCCGAGGCGCCGCCCGCGCAGGATCAGCCCCAGCCGGGTGCGGTCGCGCCGGTGGTAGACGCGCTGGGTGCCGCGCCGCTCGGGGGAGATGAGCCCGAGGTCCTCGTAGTGGCGGACGGTGCGGTGGGTGACCCCGAACTCCTCGGCGACCTCGCGGATCGTCCAGGTCCGCTGCTCGGTCGCGGTGGGGCTTGGCATACCCGCGAGTATTGCTTTACGTTTACGTCAACGTCAAGCGATGGCGGGTATGCCGCGTGGCCGGGTGATCCTCGGCGCGCGCCCCACGAAGGAGTGAAGCGATGTTCGAGCTGAGCAAGGAGCACGAGGACTTCCGCAAGGTCGTGCGGGAGTTCGCGCAGGCCGAGGTCGAGCCGCACATCGCCCAGTGGGACAAGGACCACCACTTCCCGTCCGACCTCGTGCCCAAGATGGGCGAGCTCGGCCTGTTCGGGCTCGTCGTGCCGGAGGAGTTCGGCGGCATGGGCGACGACGGCGACTTCACCTCGCTCTGCGTCGCGATCGAGGAGCTGGGCCGGGTCGACCAGTCGATCGGGATCACCCTGTCGGCCGGCGTGGGCCTGGGCATCAACCCGATCCTCACGTACGGCAGCCAGGAGCAGAAGGAGCGCTTCCTGCCCGACCTCGTCGCCGGCCGCGCGCTCGCCGGATTCGGCCTCACCGAGCCGGACGCCGGCTCCGACGCCGGGGCCACCCGCACCAGGGCCGTCCGCGACGGCGAGGAGTGGGTCGTCAACGGCGCCAAGGCGTTCATCACCAACTCGGGCACGGACATCACCTCCGTCGTGACGGTCACCGCCCGTACCGGCACGGCCGACGACGGCTCGGCCCAGATCTCGGCCATCATGATCCCTTCCGGCACACCGGGATTCACGGTCGAGCCGGCATACGACAAGCTCGGGTGGCACGCCTCCGACACCCACGGGCTCACGTTCGAGGACTGCCGGGTGCCCGCCTCGAACCTGCTCGGCAACGAGGGCGACGGCTTCAAGCAGTTCCTCAAGACGCTCGACGACGGCCGCATCGCCATCTCCGCGCTCGCGGTCGGGATGAGCCAGCGGATGCTCGAGGAGACGACCGAGTACGCGAAGACCCGCAAGGCGTTCGGCAAGCCGATCGGGGTCAACCAGGGCGTCTCCTTCCAGATCGCCGACCTCGCGGTCATGGTCGAGGCCTCGCGCCAGCTGACCTACAAGGCGGCGTGGCTCAAGGACGAGCTCGAGCGCGGGCGCCGCTCGGTCAAGGAGGTCAAGCAGGCCGCCGCGATCTGCAAGCTGTACTCCACCGAGGCGGCCGTGACCGCGACCCGCATCGCCACCCAGGTTTTCGGCGGCAACGGTTTCATGGAGGAGTACCCCGTCGCTCGGTTCTACCGCGACGCCAAGATCCTCGAGATCGGCGAGGGCACCTCGGAGGTGCAGCGCATGGTCATCGCACGCCACCTCGGCCTGCCGACCGCCTGAACCTGCACCCCAGAAGTCATTGCCCCGTAACGCAATCCGTTCGTCCACCGAAGTTCGAGAGGGTATGCCGGTGACCTCCACGCCAGCGTCGTCCACCCGGTCCGCGTCCACCGGGCCCGGGTCCGCCCCGTTCGCGGTCGGTGGTGACTCGGGCTCCGACCCGAAGGTGACCGACGTCCGCGAGCGGCTCGCCGCGGCACACGACGCCTCCGCCTCGGCGCCGGATAAGGCGCAGGCCAAGCTCGACGGCCAGGGCAAGCTCTACGTCCGTGACCGGATCGCCCTGCTGTTCGACGAGGGGTCGTTCGTCGAGGACGGCCGCTACGCCAACGCGACGGCCACCGGACTGCCCGCCGACGGCGTCGTCACCGGCCGCGGCACCGTCGACGGCCGCCCCGCCATCGTCATCGCCAACGACCCGACCGTGAAGGCCGGGTCCTGGGGTGCGCGCACCGTGGAGAAGATCGTCCGCGCGACCGAGATGGCGCTGCGTGAGGAGCTGCCGGTCTTCTGGTTCGTCGACTCCGCGGGGGCGCGGATCACCGACCAGGTCGAGATGTTCCCCGGCCGGCGGGGTGCGGGCCACATCTTCCACAACCAGGTGGCCCTGTCCGGCAAGGTGCCGCAGGTTTGCTGCCTGTTCGGGCCGAGCGCGGCCGGCGGCGCGTACATCCCGTCGTTCACCGACCTGGTGATCATGGTGGAGGGCAACGCGTCGATGTACCTCGGCAGCCCGCGCATGGCCGAGATGGTCGTGGGGGAGAAGGTCTCGCTCGAGGAGATGGGTGGCGCGCGGATGCACTGCACCGTCTCGGGTGTCGGCGACCTGCTCGTGTCCGACGACGCCGAGGCGATCGAGATGGCCCGGCTCTACTTCTCGTACCTGCCGGCGTCGTGGCGCTCGGAGCTGCCGACGTACGCCCCCGAGGAGCCGTCGCGCCCGCTGACCCGGCACACCGTGCCCGAGCGCGAGAGCCAGCCGTTCGACATCCACGAGGTGATCGACGGCCTCGTCGACGACGAGTCGTTCTTCGAGGTCAAGCCGCTCTTCGCCCCCGAGCTGGTCGTCGGCTTCGGCCGGATGGCCGGCGAGACCGTCGGCATCGTCGCGAACAACTCCGCGGTCAAGGGCGGCGTGCTCTTCACCGACAGCGCCGACAAGGCGGCCCGGTTCATCTGGCTGTGCGACGCGTACTCAATCCCGCTCGTCTACCTCGCGGACGTGCCCGGCTTCATGATCGGCTCCGAGGTCGAGCGCGGCGGCATCATCCGGCACGGCGCCAAGATGGTCTCGGCGGTCTCGTCGGCCACCGTCCCGCAGTTCTGCGTCATCGTCCGCAAGGCCTACGGCGCCGGGCTCTACGCCATGGGCGGCCCGGGGTTCGCGCCCGACGCGACGATCGCGCTCCCGACGGCACGGATCGCGGTCATGGGTCCGGAGGCAGCCGTCAACGCGGTGTACGCCAACAGGATCGCGGCCATCGAGGCCGAGCAGGGCACCGAGGCCAGGGACGCGTTCGTCCAGCAGATGCGACGCGAGTACGAGGAGGACGTCGACCTCGAGCGGCTCGCCGCCGACCTCGTCCTCGACCAGGTGATCGAGGCCGATGCGCTGCGGTCCGAGCTGCTGCTGCGGCTGCGCTACGCGAAGAACCGCGAGCGCCACTTCGCCACCAAGCGCCGCGACATCCCCCCGGTCTGACCGCCCTGGGTTACCCGCAAAACGGCGGTTGCGCGGCATACCGCGGGTTGTTGTCCCGCGGGTTGCCGAGCAACCGCCGTTTTGCGGAGGTGTCGGCGCCCTGGCCCCGCTCCGGCCCCGGCGTCAGGCGCCGCGCTCGCCCTGGGCGCCCTGGAAGGCGGCGGCGCGCAGGTCGCGCCACGGCACGCCGACCTCGGCGAGCAGCTCGCGCAGCAGGGGCAGCGACAGCCCGACGACGTTGCTGGGGTCGCCCTCGATGCCGGCGACGTACGGCGCGCCGAGCCCGTCGAGGGTGAACGCGCCGGCCACGCGCAGCGGCTCGCCGGTGGCGACGTACGCCTCGACCTCCTCGGCCTCGAGCCGGGCGAAGTGGACGGTGGTCGCCGCGGTCGCGCCGAGCGTCGCCCCCGTGCCGCCCTCGTCGGCGTCGCGGGTGTCGACGACCCAGTGACCCGTGTGCAGGACGCCGGACCGGCCGCTCATCCGCGACCAGCGCGAGACGGCCTCGGCCACCGACGCCGGCTTGCCGTGGATCTCCCCGTCGAGCTCCAGCACCGAGTCGCAGCCGAGGACGAGCGCGCCGTCGACCTGGGCGGCGACGTCCTCGGCCTTGGCGCGCGCGAGCAGGAGGGCGACGTCCTCCGCGCCGAGCTCGTCACCGTGGACGTGGCGGGCGTCGCGGACGGCTGCGTCCTCGTCGACCTCGCTGACGACGATGCTCGCCTCGACGCCCGCGGCGACCAGGAGCTTCTTGCGGGCGGGTGAGGCGGAGGCGAGGACGAGGTGCAGGGTCACGCGCACAACCTAGCCGCTGCGCAGCCGGGTCAGCCGACCTGCTCGTCGACGAAGCACCAGCGCCACGCCTCGCCCGGCTCGAAGCTGCGCATGACCGGGTGACCGGTCTCCTCGAAGTGCTTGTTCGCGTGCTTGTTGGGCGAGGAGTCGCAGCAGCCTACGTGCCCGCAGTCGAGGCACAGCCGCAGGTGCACCCAGGTGTCGCCGAGCTCGAGGCACTCCTGGCAGCCGTGCGGGGTGAGCGGCGGCACGAACCGGTCGTGGTGCGCGGCGAGGTGCTCGCACTCGTCGACCGCCCGCTCCGGCGGCAGCAGCGGGTCCTCGCGCAGCTCGTCGGAGCGCTCCTCGATGCGGTCGAGCATCGACTCCTCGAGGTCGAGCTGGGCCAGGACGTGGACCAGGATCTCCTGGTCGACGTTGCCCGCGTCGCGGATCTTGAGCAGCTCCTCGCGCTCCGCGCCGAGCATGTGCATCCGCAGCCGCCGGTATGCCGCGCTGGGGGTCTCGCTCGCGTCCTCCCGGCCCTGCCCGAGCCGCTCCCAGACGATGTTGGTGCGGTTCTCGGCGCGACGGCGCAGCAGGTCGATCGTCTCCTCGTCCGCCTCGTCGTGCTCCTCGAGGGCCTTGAGGCCCGCGGCGACGGAGGCCTGCAGGATGGTGGCCTCCTGCAGGGCGTCCTCGCGGGGGTCGGGACCGCGCACCCCGAGCCGCCGGGCGAGCCACGGCAGCGTCAGGCCCTGGAGCAGCAGCGTCCCCACGGTGACCGACATGGCGGCGAGCACGAGGACGGGCCGCTCCGGCGTCTGCTCCGGGAGCGCGAAGGCGGCCGCGAGGGTCACCACGCCGCGCATGCCGGCCCAGGAGATGACCGCGCTGTTGGAGGGCCGGAACTGCGGGCCGCCGCCCTTGATCTTCGACTCGACCCACTTGAAGGGGAAGACGTAGAGCGGCCGCAGCACGATGACCGTGACGACCACGAGGGTGCAGACCCCGATGAGCCGCCCCAGACCCACACCGGAGTCGAGGGCGTCCTTGACCAGCCGGCGCATCTGCATGCCGAGCATGAGGAAGACGACGTTCTCGAGGATGAACTGGGTGGTCCGCCAGTTGATCCGCTCGCTGAGGCGCGAGGACGCGTTCTGCACCACGGGTGACTTGTGGCCCAGCACGATGCCCGCGACGACGACGGCCAGCACCCCGGACCCGTGGAAGTGCTCGGCCGGAAGGTAGGCGACGTAGGGGACGATGAACGAGATCGAGGTGTCGATCACCGGGTCGGTGACCTTGCGGCGCACGAACGCCACACCCAGCGCCACGACCGCCCCGACACCGACGCCGAGCACCACTGCGCGACCGAAGTCCACGGCGGTGGAGGCGAACGTGACGCTGCCGGCGGCGATGATCGCCGCGGACGCGGTCCGCAGCGACACCAGGGCCGTCGCGTCGTTGAGCAGCGACTCGCCCTCGAGGATGGTCACGATCCGGCGGGGGAGGCCGATGCGCCTCGCGACCGCGGTCGCCGCCACCGCGTCCGGCGGGGCCACGACGGCGCCGAGCGCGAAGGCCACCACGAACGGCACGCCCAGGGCCCACCACGTCACGAGGCCCACGCCCGCGGCCGTGAAGAGGACGAGCCCCACGGACAGGGCCAGGATCGGGCTCCAGTTGGCCCGGAAGTCCACCAGCGACGTGCGGATCGCGGCGGCATACAACAGCGGGGGCAGCAGGCCGACCAGGACGAGCTCGGAGCTCAGGGCCGGTTCGGGGATGACCGGCACGAAGCTGATGCCCACCCCCACGACGAGCAGGGCCAGGGGTGCCAGGAAGCCGAACCGCTGGGCGAGCCCGGCCACGACGACGACCACGGCGATGATGGCGACGATCGCCGTTGCTGCTTCCACGGGGGGAATCCTCGCACCCGCCGGGGCACCCCGCCGACTCCCGTCTCACCGGCGCCGCGGGCGGCCGGCCCTCTTGCGCCCGACCCCTCTCCGCCGGCCCTCCTGCCCCGGCGCCACCCGCGACGACCCGGGCGGCGCAGTGGCCCGCGACCGTGACCAAGGGCCCTGTCCCGCCTGACCTTCCGCCGTGAGCATCGGACGCGACGGAGGTGGAGATGGGACTCGACGACCCGGACCTGACGCCCCCGGCCCCCTTGGGGCTGGGCCGGCTGCGAGCCGGCCCGCAGCGTTCCCAGCGGCCGGTCTACGTGGACCTGCTGCCGCCCTGCAACGCGGGGTGCCCGGCGGGGGAGAACATCCAGGGGTGGCTGGCGCTGGTGCGGGCCGGACGGCACGAGGAGGCGTGGCGGCTGCTCACGGCCGACAACCCGCTGCCCGCCGTGCACGGTCGCGTCTGCTACCACCCGTGCGAAGGCGCCTGCAACCGCGTCGAGCTCGACGCCGCCGTGTCCATCCACGGGGTCGAACGGTTCCTCGGCGACCTGGCGATCGAGTCCGGCTGGCGCTTCGACCCGCCGCCGCGGCGCAGCTCCCGGCGGGTGCTCGTCGTGGGCTCCGGACCCAGCGGCCTCAGCGCGGCATACCACCTCGCCCGCCTGGGCCACGAGGTGGTGGTGCGGGACAACGGACCGGAACCGGGCGGGATGATGCGCTACGGCATCCCGTCCTACCGGCTGCCGCGGGACGTGCTCGATGCCGAGATCGCCCGGATCGCCGCCCTGGGCGTGGTCTTCGAGCAGGACCACCGGGTCACCGACCTCACCGCCGAGATGCACGACGGCGGGTTCGACGCGGTGTTCGCGGCGGTGGGTGCCCACCTGTCCAAGCGGGTGGACATCCCCAACGAGGACGCCAGCCGGGTCATCGACGCCGTCTCGTTCCTGCGGGGTGTCGAGTCCGGCGAGCAGGGCTCGTTGGCCAGCCGTCACGTGGCCGTCTACGGCGGCGGCAACACCGCGATGGATGCCGCCCGGGTGGCCCGCCGGCTCGGTGCCGACGACACCGTGATCGTGTACCGGCGCACCCGCGAGCAGATGCCCGCCCACGAGCAGGAGGCGGCCGACGCCGAGCGCGAGGGCATCCGCATCACCTGGCTGCGCACCATCAGCTCGATGAACGAGCACGAGCTCACCGTGGAGGTCCAGGCACTCGACGAGGACGGCCGGCCCCACGGCACGGGCCAGTTCGAGAAGCTCGCCGCCGACACCGTCATCCTCGCCGTCGGCCAGGAGAGCGACACCGGCTTCCTGCGCTCCGTCCCGGGGGTGCGGCTGGACGGCGACACGGTCCAGGTCGACCCGTTCACCCTCATGACCGGCGCCCCGGGCGTGTTCGCCGGCGGTGACGCCGTGCCGAGCGAGAGGACCGTGACCGTCGGCGTGGGCCACGGCAAGAGGGCAGCCCGCAGCATCGATGCCTGGCTCTCCGGCCGCGAGCCGGCGCCGCGCCCCAAGCACCCGCCGGCCGACTTCGAGAAGCTCAACCTCTGGTACTTCGGGGACCACGGCCGCCGCGAGCAGGCCGAGCTCGACCCGGCCGAGCGGGTGCACGGGTTCGTCGAGGTGACCGCCGGGCTGACGCCGGAGGAGGTGGCGCACGAGGCGGGGCGGTGCCTGTCCTGCGGCAACTGCTTCGAGTGCGACGGCTGCCTCGGGGCGTGCCCGGAGGACGCGGTCATCAAGCTCGGCGCGGGGCACCGGTACCGCTTCGACTACACCGCCTGCACCGGCTGCGGCACCTGCGCCCGGCAGTGCCCGGTGCACGCCATCGAGATGGTGGCCGAGCCGGCTGCAGCGGAGCAGGACATCCTGGGTGGGGGCATCTGAGGTGCGGGCGACCGTCGACGGCAACGAGGCCGCGGTGGGCGTGGCGTACCGGCTGAGCGAGCTGTGTGCCATCTACCCGATCACGCCGTCGTCGGCCATGGCCGAGCTCGCCGACGAGTGGGCCTCACGCGACCGGCCCAACATCTGGGGCAGCGTGCCCACCGTCATGGAGATGCAGAGCGAGGGCGGCGCCGCCGGGGCCCTCCACGGCGCGCTCCAGGGAGGGGCGCTGAGCACCACCTTCACCGCGTCTCAGGGCCTGCTGCTCATGGTGCCCAACATGTACAGGATCGCCGGTGAGCTGACCTCGACCGTCTTCCACGTGGCAGCCAGGGCCCTCGCGGCCCAGGGACTGTCGATCTTCGGCGACCACTCCGACGTCATGGCGGTGCGCCAGACCGGCTTCGCGCTGCTCGCGTCGGCGTCGGTGCAGGAGGCGCACGACCTCGCCCTGGTCGCGCACGCGGCGACGCTGCGCTCGCGGGTGCCCTTCGTCCACTTCTTCGACGGCTTCCGCACCTCCCATGAGCTGGCGACGGTCGAGCTGCTGCCCGACGACGTGCTGCGCGCCCTGGTGCCGGAGGAGCTCGTCCGCCAGCACCGGCTGCGGGCGCTCAGCCCCGAGCGGCCCTTCGTGCGCGGCACCGCGCAGAACCCCGACGTCTACTTCCAGGCCCGCGAGACGGTGAACCCGTTCTACGCGCGCACGCCCGGCATCGTGCAGTCGGTCATGGACGAGCTCGCCGAGCGCTGCGGGCGGGCCTACCGGCTGGTGGAGTATGCCGGGCACCCCGAGGCCGACCGGGTGGTCGTCGTCATGGGGTCGGGAGCGCAGACGGTCCGGGAGACGGTGGACCACCTGGTCGCGAGGGGGGAGCGCGTCGGCGTGCTGCAGGTGCGGCTGTACCGGCCCTTCCCCGCCGAGCAGCTCGTGGCGGCGCTCCCTGCCTCCGTCAGGACGGTGGGGGTCCTGGACCGCACGAAGGAGCCGGGCTCGGCGGGGGAACCGATACACCTCGACGTCGTGGCGGCACTGGCCGACGCCCACGGGAGCGGTCGGCGCGGCACCCTGCCCCGGGTGGTGGGTGGCCGCTACGGCCTGTCGTCCAAGGAGCTCACGCCGGGCATGGTCGTGGGCGTGTTCGAGGAGCTCGCCCGGCCGGAGCCGCGGCCGAGGTTCACGGTCGGCATCGTCGACGACGTCACCGGCACCAGCCTGCCGTGGGACCCGGACCTCGACATCGAGGACCCGGCCACCGTGCGCGCGGTCTTCTTCGGGCTGGGCTCCGACGGCACGGTCGGGGCCGCCAAGAACACGATCAAGATCCTCGGCGCCGACCCGCACCTCTTCGCCCAGGGCTACTTCGTCTACGACTCCAAGAAGTCCGGCGGGCAGACCGTCTCGCACCTGCGCTTCGGGCCGCACCCCATCCGTGCGCCCTACCTCGTGGACCGGGCCGGCTTCGTCGGCTGCCACCACCTCGGGCTGCTCGAGAAGGTCGACGTCCTCGGCCGGGCAGCGGACGGGGCCACCCTGCTGCTCAACGCCCCGCAGCCACCCGACGAGCTCTGGGACGCGCTGCCCGCGACCGTGCAGCAGCAGGTTCTCGACAAGGGCCTGCGGCTCTACACCATCGACGCCGACCGCGTCGCACGCGAGTGCGGCCTGCCGGGGCGCACGAACACGGTGCTGCAGACGTGCTTCTTCGCGATCTCCGGGGTGCTGCCGCGAGAGCAGGCCGTCGAGCAGGTGAAGGCAGCCATCCACCGGACCTACTGGAAGCGCGGCACCGCCGTGGTCCGCCGGAACGAGGAGGCCGTGGATGCCGCCCTGGCCGCCCTGCACCGGGTACCGGTGCCGGGGGTGGTGACCTCCGGGCGGGTCTCCCCACCCGCCGTCCCGGCGTCCGCACCACCGTTCGTGCGGGAGGTGACGGGCGCGATGATGGCCGGCCGTGGCGAGGACCTCCCCGTCAGCGCGCTCCCCGTGGACGGCACCTTCCCCAGCGGCACCACGGCCTACGAGAAGCGGCGCATCTCCGACCTGGTCGCGCAGTGGGATCCCGACACCTGCATCCAGTGCGGCACCTGTTCGTTCGTGTGCCCGCACAGCGTCATCCGCGCGAAGTACTACGACGAGAAGGACCTGGCCGGTGCGCCGGAGGGCTTCGCGTCGGCGCCCCTCGACGCCGTGGGGCTGCCGTCGGCGCGGTACACGCTGCAGGTCTACGCGGAGGACTGCACCGGGTGCTCGCTGTGCGTCGAGGCGTGCCCGGTCAGCCCCATCGGAAGGCCGGACCGCAAGGCGATCAACCTCACCCCGGCCGTCGAGCGGTTCGACGTCGAGCGCGAGAACATCGCGTTCTTCGAAACGTTGGAGGTCAACGACCGGGCCCGCGTCGACTTCGGGACGGTGCGCGGGACGCAGTTCCTCCAGCCGCTGTTCGAGTTCTCGGGGGCATGCGCCGGCTGCGGCGAGACCCCGTACCTCAAGCTCCTCACCCAGCTCTTCGGCGAGCGGGCGATGGTGGCCAACGCGACCGGCTGCTCCTCGATCTACGGCGGGAACCTGCCGACGACCCCCTGGACGAAGAACGCCGCCGGGCGCGGCCCCGCCTGGTCGAACTCGCTGTTCGAGGACAACGCGGAGTTCGGCCTGGGCATGCGGCTCGCCGCCGACCTGCACGCGCGGCTGGCGCGCGAGCGGCTGGCCGAGCTCCGTGACGAGGTCGGCGCTGACCTCGTCGACGCGATCCTGACCGCCCCGCAGGTCCGCGAGCACGAGCTCGTCGCCCAGCGCGACCGGGTGACCGAGTTGCTGGGCCGCCTGACCGGCCTCGACGGGCCGGCCGTCGCGGACCTGCGCAGCGTCGCGGACCACCTCCTGCGGCGCAGCCTGTGGATCGTCGGTGGCGACGGGTGGGCCTACGACATCGGCTCCGGGGGGCTGGACCACGTGCTCGCGAGCGGCCTGGACGTCAACGTCCTCGTGCTCGACACCGAGGTGTACTCCAACACCGGCGGGCAGTCGTCCAAGGCGACGCCACTCGGGGCCGTGGCGAAGTTCGCGGCGGCGGGCAAGACCGCAGCCAAGAAGGACCTCGCGCTGCAGGCGATCGCGTACGGCAACGTCTACGTCGCACGGGTCGCGATGGGGGCCGACCCGCAGCAGACCCTGACCGCGTTCCGCGAGGCCGAGGCCTACGACGGACCGTCCCTGGTCATCGCCTACAGCCACTGCATCGCCCACGGCATCGACATGAAGGACGGCCTCGACCAGCAGTACCGCGCCGTCGCCAGCGGTCACTGGCCGCTGGTGCGCTACGACCCGGTCGCGCGCGACCACGGCCGCAACCCCTTCCAGCTCGACTCCCCGAGGCCGCGGATCCCGTTGGCGGACTATGTCTACCGCGAGCTGCGCTACCGCCTCCTGCGCAGCTCCGACCCGGCCGAGGCGGAGCGCCTGCTCGGCCTCGCCCAGGAGGCCGTGGATCGGCGATGGGCCACCTACGAGGAGATGGCGACCCGTGGCCCGGCGGCGTTCGCGGCCGACGCCAGGAGGAGCAGGTGACCGACCTCGCGACCCGCTACCTCGGGCTGGCCCTGCGCAACCCGCTCGTCGCCTCCGCCTCACCGCTGTCGCAGACCGTGGAGGGCGTGCGGGCCCTCGCCGACGCGGGGGTCGGCGCCGTGGTGCTGCCGTCGCTGTTCGAGGAGCAGGTGCGGCAGGAGCAGCTGCGCGACCTGCAGGTCACCGAACCGTACGACGAGTCGTTCGGGGAGGCGCTGTCGTACTTCCCCAGCCGGGCCGGGTCCTCCGGCGGTGGTGCCCACTACCTGCACCTCGTCGAACGCGCTGTCGGCGTGGCCGGCGACCTGGTTGTGCCGGTCGTCGCGAGCCTCAACGGCTCGAGCCCGGGTGGGTGGGCCGGCTTCGCCGCGTCGCTGCAGGACGCCGGGGCGGCGGCGATCGAGCTCAACGTCTACCTCGTCCCCGGGGACCCGCACCTCTCGGGCCGTGACGTCGAGGACTGGCACGTCGAGATCCTGCGGACCGTCCGCGAGGTCGTCTCCGTCCCGGTGGCGGTGAAGCTCAGCCCGCACTTCAGCTCGGTCGGCCAGATGGCGCTGCGGCTGGATGAGGCCGGGGCCGCCGGACTGGTGCTGTTCAACCGGTTCCTGCCGCCCGACATCGACCTCGAGACGGTCTCCGTGCACCCCCAGCTCTCCCTGTCGGTGCCTGAGGAGGCGCGGCTGCCGCGCACCTGGGTCGCGATCCTCCGCAGCCGCGTGCGCTGCTCGCTGGCGGCGACGACGGGGGTGGAGACCGGCGAGGACGTCGTGAAGTACCTGCTCGCCGGCGCGGACGTCGTCATGACCGCCTCCGCCCTGCTGCGGCACGGGGAGGCGTATGCCGCGAGCCTCCTCGCCGGGCTCGAGGACTGGATGGCGCGCAAGGGTTTCGGCTCCGTCGACGACCTGCGTGGTCTCCTGGCCGTACCGCTCGGGACGGACGCCACGGCATACGAACGGTCTGCGTACGTGAGCGCCCTGGACGGGGCACGGCGCACCTACGGCGACCTACGGATGCGCGACGACGCCTGAGCCGCACCGGTCGGCCGGCGTGACCGGCTCCGCGCGACCGACTCCACGGGGTCGGCCGCGCCGGAGCGGTCACAGCTCGCCGAGCACGGCCTCCCGGAGGGTGTCGAGGCCGACGCCGCCGATGTCGAGCGCCCGGCGGTGGAAGTCCTTGAGCGAGAACGACTCGCCCTCGCGCTCGCGGACCTGGTCGCGCAGCTGCATCCAGAGCCGCTCGCCGATCTTGTACGACGGCGCCTGGCCCGGCCAGCCGAGGTAGCGGTCGAGCTCGAACCGCAGCCACGCCTCGCCCTGGTTGGCGTGCGCGGTGAGGTACTGCCACGCCTTGTCGTAGGTCCACTCGCCGCCACCGACCTCCTGCGGCGCCTCGAACCCGCAGTGCACGCCGATGTCGATGACGACGCGGGCCGCGCGCAGCGACTGGCTGTCGAGCAGCCCCATGAGGTTGCCGGGGTCGTCCATGTACCCGAGCTCGTCCATGAGCCGCTCGGCATACAGCGCCCAGCCCTCGCCGTGGCCGGAGGTCCACGCGGCCATGCGGCGCCAGGAGTTGAGCAGCTCGGAGCGGAACACCGTCTGCGCGACCTGGAGGTGGTGGCCCGGGACGCCCTCGTGGTAGACGGTCGTGAGCTCCTTCCAGGTGCCGAACTCGGTGACGCCCTTGGGCACCGACCACCACATGCGGCCGGGCCGGGAGAAGTCCTCCGAGGGCCCGGTGTAGTAGATGCCGCCGGTCTGGGTCGGGGCGATGAGGCACTCGATGGTGCGCACCGGGTCGGGGATGTCGAAGTGGGTGCCGGCGAGGTTCGCGATGACCTCGTCGGCGCGCTCCTGCATCCACGCCTTGAGCGCGTCGGTGCCGTGCAGCTGGTACGCCGGGTCGGCGTCGAGGGCGGCGATGGCCTCCTTGACGGTGGCGCCGGGCTTGATCCGCTCGGCGACCTGCTCCATCCGGGCGGTGATCTGCGCGACCTCCTCCTGGCCCCAGCGGTAGGTCTCCTCGAGGTCCACGGTGGCGCCGAGGAAGGAGCGCGACAGCAGCTGGTAGCGCTCGCGCCCGCACGCGTCGGTCTCGGGCGCGCGGTCGAGCAGGTTCTCACGCAGCCAGGTCCCCAGCTCCCCGTATGCCGCGGACGCCGCCTGCGTCGCCTCGCCGAGGGTGGCGCGGGTGCCTTCCGAGAGGTCGCCGTCGTCCTCGCCGTCGGACAGGCGCGCGTCCTTCACCAGGGTCGCGAAGTAGCCGTCCGCTGCCGTGAGGTCGGCGCACTGCTGGATGCACGCCTCGACCTGGCGCCGCGGCGCGACGTTCCCCTTGTCCGCGGCGGCGAGCAGGCTCTGCTTCCACTGCTCGAGGGCGGCGGGCACCTTCTCCATGCGCCGGCTGATGACGCCCCAGTCCTCGTCGGTGGCCGTCGCCATGAGGTCAAAGCAGCCGCGGACCTCCTGCAGGGGCGAGGCGATGACGTTGAGCGCCATCTCGTCGAGCCCGGCCGCGTGGGTCTCCTCGGCGAGGCCGAGCCGCTCGCGCATGGCGGCCAGCGTGACCCGGTCGATGTCGTCGACGGGCGAGGCGGCCTCGAGCCGGGCCAGGGTCTCGCGCCGCAGCTCGGCGTGGGCCTCGTGACCCGCGGGGGAGAAGTCGTCGAGCTCCTCCTCGTGGCCCGGGATGCCGAGGTACGTCGCCGTGATCGGGCTCAGGGCCACCAGGGCCGAGAGGTACTCGTCGGCGATCCGGTCGATGTCGGTTGCTGGGCGGGGAGTCGTCTCGGTCGTCACAAGGGGCGAACCTACCCCGGGGTCCCGGGAGGAGGCATCGGCAATATCCGGGCGATTCCGGCGGGCTCGGCTCGTAGGGTGGCGGCATGAGCGCCTCCGTCCTGTCCCTCAACGTCGGGGCGCCGCAGCCCAACAGCGCGAAGAAGGTCGGCACCACCGGCATCGGCAAGGTGCCGGTCGGGTCGGTCGAGGTCCGTGCCCCCGGGCCCAAGCACGGCGGCCTCGGCAGCGGGGTTGCCGGCGACTTCATCGGCGACACCCGGCACCACGGCGGGGACAGCCAGGCGGTCTACGCCTTCGCGCGCGAGGAGCTCGACCGGTGGGGTGAGGAGCTGGGCCGCGAGCTGCCGAACGGCATGTTCGGCGAGAACCTCACCACCCTCGGGCTGGACGTCGACAGCGCGGTCGTGGGCGAGGTGTGGGAGGTCGGCGACGAGGTCGTGCTCGAGGTGTGTGGCCCGCGGATCCCGTGCGCCACCTTCACCGCACGCATGGGCGAGCGTGGCTGGGCGAAGCGGTTCGCCGCCCGGGGCCGCACCGGGGCATACCTGTCGGTCGTCTCGCCCGGCACGATCCGCAGCGGTGACCCGGTGGTGGTCCGCTCGCGGCCCGACCACGGCATCACGGTGCCGGTGACGTTCCGGGCGTTCATGGGCGACCTCGACGCGGCGCAGCGGGTGCTCGACTCCGGCTGCCTCGTCGAGACCGAGGCCGCCGAGCTGCGCGCCATGGTCGAGCGACGCGCCCCCGCCGGGGTCGAGCTCGACGCCTGAGCCCTCGCCGCCCCAGCGATCGCGCCCTCCCGCTTTGGGGGTGCAGGGGTGACGGATCCGTCACCCCTGCACCCCCAAAGCCGGGAGCCGACGTCAGCGGACGCGGCCGTAGGTGACCGCGCTCGTCCAGAGCCGCACCTTGGCGACGCGCTTCCCCGGCTTGGGGGCGTGCCAGATCCAGCCGGACCCGGCGTAGACCGCGACGTGGTAGACGGTGCTGCCGCTGTGGAAGAACACGAGGTCTCCCGGCCGGGCGCTGGCGCGGCTGATGCGCGTGGCCGCGGCGTACTGCTGCTGCGCCGTCCGGGGCAGGCGCTTGCCCGCGCGGGCGTAGGCGTACAGCGTGAGGCCGGAGCAGTCGAAGCCGGTGCTGGGGCTCGTGCCGCCGTACCGGTACGGCACGCCGACCTGGGCGCCGGCGACGCGCGCGGCAGACGACACGGTCCCGAGGGACACCGCGGCGTGGGCCTCGGGGGTGGCGACGGGGCTCACGACGAGCCCCAGGCCGAGCAGGAGGGCGAGCAGGTATGCCGGCCAGGACGTGGGCAGGGCACGGCGAAGGGAGGTGGGGAGGGACATGCGGGGAGGCCAATCTTCGGACCGCCTGCGAAGAGTGACCTGTCGGGTTCGGGCTACCGAACTGCCCGGCCGTGGCTGTGCGCCAGCGGCTTCACCCCGAGGAAGCGCTCGTACCGCTCCCGTCCTGCTGGGTTCTCCGTCCCCGACACTCGCGGCAAGACTTCGCTTGCCGTCCGCACGGGTGTCGGGGCTCGGCGACCGGGCGGACCGCCCCGCCCTGGCTGGCGGGGACTGGCTTCCACGGTAGGTCGGGCCCCGGCGAGGACCTAGCCGGGCGACGGATACCGGCCGAACGGCCCATGCGGCCTCGGGGTCGTTGGTACTAGTGCGTCAGGGTGGTGCCGCGTGGGCTACCGGGGCCAGCCCGAGGCGCGCCAGGCACCCGGACCGGGGCTCAGCGGCGGGCGGACGGCGCGCTCCCGCGAGGCCCACCGCGACACCGGTGGCGGCGCCGGCGCGGGGTCGTCGCCACCGGCCGCCGCGGACAGCACCGCGAGCAGCGCGGCGACCTCCTCGGCGGTGGCGTCGCCGCGCACCAGCCGCAGCGGGGGCCGCTCGGCAGCCACCCCGTCGACGTCCGCAGCCCCGTCCTGCGCCGGCTCGTCGCCGGTCCTCTGGTCCTCGCTCATAGCCTGTTCGTTCGCCTCCGCGCTCGCTCCGGGCCTCGCTCGTTCCTCGCTCGGGTCCTCGCTTCGCTGTCGGCTCACAGGGGGATGTTCCCGTGCTTCTTGGGCGGCAGGGTCTCGCGCTTGGTGCGCAGCGCCCGCAGCGCCTTGGTCACGTTCATCCGGGTGTTGCTCGGCGTGATCACCGTGTCGACGTACCCGCGCTCGGCCGCGACGTAGGGGTTGGCGAGGGTGTCCTCGTACTCGGTGATGAACCGCTGGCGGACGTCGTCGACGTTCTCGCCGGCCTCCTGCGCCGCCGCGAGCTGGCGGCGGTAGAGGATGTTGACCGCGCCCTGCGCGCCCATGACGGCGATCTGGGCGGTGGGCCAGGCGAGGTTGATGTCGGCACCGAGGTGCTTGGACCCCATGACGTCGTACGCGCCGCCGTACGCCTTGCGGGTGATGACGGTGACGAGCGGGACGGTGGCCTCGGCATACGCGTAGATGAGCTTGGCACCGCGGCGGATGATGCCGTCCCACTCCTGGTCGGTGCCCGGCAGGAAGCCCGGCACGTCGACGAAGGTGAGCACCGGGATGTTGAACGCGTCGCAGGTCCGCACGAACCGGGCGGCCTTCTCCGAGGCGTCGATGTCGAGGGTGCCGGCGAACTGCATCGGCTGGTTGGCGACGACCCCGACCGAGCGGCCCTCGACCCGGCCGAAGCCGCAGACGATGTTCGGCGCGAACAGCGGGTGCACCTCGAGGAACTCGCCGTCGTCGAGCACGTGGTCGATGACCGTCTTCATGTCGTACGGCTGGTTCGCGCTGTCGGGGATGAGGGTGTCGAGCTCGCGGTCGTGGTCGGTGACCTCGAGATCCGCCTCCTCCTCGAAGGCGGGCGGGTCCTCGAGGTTGTTGCTCGGCAGGTAGGAGATGAGCGCCTTGACGTAGTCGATGGCGTCCTGCTCGTCGCTGCCCATGTAGTGCGCGACACCGGACTTGGTGTTGTGCGCCTTCGCTCCGCCGAGGTCCTCGAACGACACGTCCTCGCCGGTGACGGTCTTGATGACCTCGGGCCCGGTGATGAACATGTGCGAGGTCTGGTCGACCATGACGGTGAAGTCGGTGACCGCGGGGGAGTAGACGGCGCCGCCCGCGCACGGCCCCATGATGAGCGAGATCTGCGGGATCACACCGGACGCGTGCACGTTCCGCCGGAAGATCTCGCCGTAGAGGCCGAGGCTGACCACGCCCTCCTGGATGCGGGCGCCGCCGGAGTCGTTGAGGCCGATGACGGGGCAGCCGACCTTCATGGCGAAGTCCATGACCTTGCAGATCTTCTCGCCGAAGACCTCGCCGAGGGAGCCGCCGAACACCGTGAAGTCCTGCGCGAAGACCGCGACCGTGCGCCCGTCGACCGTGCCGTAGCCGGTGACGACGCCGTCGCCGTACGGGCGGTTCTGGTCCTGCCCGAACGCCGTCGAGCGGTGCCGCGCGTACTTGTCCATCTCGACGAACGACCCCTCGTCGAGCAGCATCTCGAGGCGCTCGCGGGCCGTCTTCTTGCCGCGCGCGTGCTGCTTCTCGACCGCCCGCTCCGAGCCGGCGTGGGCGACCTCGGCGACCCTGCGCTTGAGGTCCTTGAGCTTGCCCGCCGTGGAGTGGATGTCGATGTCGTCCGGGACGTCCGTGCCGCCCGTCGTGGTGAAGCTGTCGAGGGGATCGGTGGTCGAGGCCATGGCGGCGAGCCTAGCCTTGGAGCCATGCGCGGACCCCTTGACAGTGAGGCATTGCACGAGGCGTTGGTCACGTCCGGGAAGCCGTGGACCGGCGTCGACGTGCATCCCACCCTCGGCTCCACCAACGCGGAGGCGGCGCGGCTCGCCCGCCCGTTCCACGTCGTGGTGACCGACCACCAGCAGGCCGGCCGGGGGCGGCTCGGCCGCACCTGGGAGACACCGGCCTCGACCTCGGTGACCATGTCCGTCCTGCTGCCGGCCCCGGACGCGGGTCGCGGCTGGATGCCGCTGGTCACCGGCTTGGCCGTCCGCGACGCCGTCGCCGAGGTGACCGGCCTGCAGGCGGACCTGAAGTGGCCCAACGACGTCCTGCTCCCCGCGGACGACGAGCGCAAGGTCTGCGGCATCCTCTGCGAGCTGCAGCCGGGCGGTGTCGTGGTGGGCCTCGGGATCAACGTCGACCAGTCGCGCGAGGAGCTGCCGGTCGACACCGCGACCTCCCTGCGCCTCGCCGGCGCCCGGGACGTGCGGCGCGAGGACCTCGTCGTGGCCGTGCTCGAGCGGCTGGCCCACTGGCACGGCCTGCTCTCCGCCGGGCCGCAGGGCCGCGCGCAGGTCCACGCGGCATACCGGAAGGCGTGCGTCACCATCGGGCGCGAGGTGGACCTGCACGTCACCGGGGGCGACGTCCGGCGCGTGCGCGCGGTCGGTGTGGACGACGACGGACGGCTCGTGGTGAGCGGCCCGTCGGGGGAGTATGCCGTGGCGGCGGGTGACGTGGTCCACGTGCGGTCCGCCGCTGGCTAGGGTGGCGGCGTGACGGACGCCGGTCGACACCGCATCGTGCGGCCCGAGGACCTGGCGGGGCTGAGCCCCGACGACCTCGAGGCCCGCCTGCTGGGCCGACCGGCGACGATGGGACGCCGCGACGTCAGCCGTGGCGCCGAGGTCTCGCTGCTGTCGGCCCGCAAGTTCTGGCACGCCCTCGGGTTCCCGATCGTCGAGGACGAGGACGCCATGTTCACCGAGGCGGACCTCATGGCGCTCAAGGCCGTCGCGCGCCTGGTGCGGGACCAGGAGCTCGACGAGGCGACCGCGCTGGCCATGACGCGCGCCTTCGCCCGCACCGCCGACCGGCTGGCGGTCTGGCAGACCCAGCTGATGGCCGAGGCGCTGGCCGCCCCCGACACGGAGGCGGCCCTCGACGAGGCGGATGCCCGCGCGGTGCCCGACCTGTCGGCCGCCCGCGCCTCGGCCCTCAAGCTCGCCGACATGGCCGACGAGCTCGAGCCCCTGCTGGTCTACGCGTGGCGACGCCACCTCACGGCCGCGATCTCGCGCATGCTCGCCGACGCCGACCCGCAGTCGTCGTCCGAGGGCGTGGTGCGGGTCGTGGGCTTCGCCGACCTCGTCAACTTCACCTCGCTGGTCCGCCGGATGACCGAGCGGCAGCTCGCCGTCATGGTGCAGCGGTTCGAGGCCCTGGCCACCGACGTCGTGACGGCGCACGGCGGACGCGTCATCAAGACGGTGGGCGACGAGGTGCTGTTCGTGCACATCGAGCCCTCGCCCGCGGCCGCCATCGCGCTCGACCTCGTCGACCTCATGGGTGAGGACGAGCTGCTGCCCGACGTGCGCGTCGGCATGGCGTTCGGGCCCGTGCTCTCCCGCCTCGGCGACGTCTTCGGCACGACGGTCAACCGGGCCAGCCGGCTCACGAGCGTCGCGCCCGGCGGTGGCGTCCTCGTCGACGACGCCCTCGCGACCGCGCTCGCCAGCCTGTCCGGCTTCCAGACCACCCCGCAGCGGCGCCGCACCCTGCGCGGCATCGGCCAGGTCACCCCGAGCGCCCTGCGCCGCTCGGCCGGGGGCCGGTCGGCGGTCCTCGCCGACCTCGACCTCGTCGGGGCGCCGGTGGGCCTCGCCCCGCTGCCGACCGGTCACGACGACGCGGCTGGGCCGGTCGCGGCGGGGACGGGCGCGGCGCCGGCGGACGCCGCGGCCGACGACGACCCGGCAGCCGATGACGGCGCGGGGCTGGCCGCGACGACGTGGAACCCGACGACGAGAGGAACGACCGCATGACGACCGACCTGGTCCGGATCGAGCGGCACGGGGAGGGCGGGCACGTCGCCGAGCTCGTGCTCGACCGGCCCGAGGCGATGAACGCCGTCTCCACCGAGATGGCGCACGCGCTGGGCCGCGCGACCCGGGAGGTCGCGGGCGACGCGACCGTGCGGGCCGTCGTCGTCAGCTCCACGCACCCCAAGGCGTTCTGCGTGGGCGCCGACCTCAAGGAGCGCAACTCCTTCACCGACGAGCAGCTGCGCGCCCAGCGCCCGCTGGCGCAGGCGGCATACCGGGGCGTCCTCGACCTGCCCGTCCCGGTGGTGGCGGCGGTGGACGGGTACGCGCTCGGGGGCGGCTTCGAGATCGCGCTGTCCTGCGACCTGGTGGTGTGCGGGGAGGGAGCGGTCGTCGGGCTGCCCGAGGTGTCGGTCGGGGTCATCCCCGGCGGCGGGGGCACCCAGCTCCTCACCCGGCGGGTCGGCTGGAGCCGCGCGGCGCGGATGGTCTTCACCGCCCAGCGGTTCACGGCGCAGGAGGCCCACGAGCTCGGGGCCGTCGACGAGGTCGTGCCGGCAGGGACCGCGCGGGAGCGTGCCCTGGAGCTGGCGACCGTCGTCGCCGGCAACTCCCCGGTCGGCATCCGCAACGCCAAGTCCGCGATGCGGCGCGGATTCGACACCGACCTGGATGCCGGGCTGCGGATCGAGGACGAGATGTGGGCCGCCACGGCCTTCTCCGCGGACCGGGCCGAGGGAGTGGCCGCGTTCAACGAGAAACGCCGACCACAGTGGCCCGGTCGCTGAAGACGCGTCGCTTTGCCTACGATTCCCCCCATGACCCGAGTGCTCCTCGCTGAGGACGACCCCGCCATCTCCGAGCCGCTGGCCCGCGCGCTGCGCCGGGAGGGCTACGACGTCGACGTGCGCGCCGACGGACGGGCAGCGCTCGAGGCCTCCGCGGAGAACCCCGACCTGGTCGTGCTCGACCTGGGCCTCCCGTACGTCGACGGCCTCGAGGTCTGCCGCCGGATCCGCGCCGAGGGCCGCACCGTCCCCGTGCTCATCCTCACGGCCCGGGCCGACGAGGTGGACACCGTGGTCGGCCTCGACGCCGGCGCCGACGACTACGTGACCAAGCCGTTCCGGCTGGCCGAGCTGCTGGCGCGCGTGCGGGCCCTGATGCGCCGCAACCCCTCCGACGCCCCGGCCGCACACGAGCTGGTCCGGATCGACCCCGAGGGCCGGCGCGCCTGGTTCAAGGACGAGGAGCTGCAGCTCACGGCCAAGGAGTTCGACCTGCTGCGGGTGCTCGTGCGCGAGCAGGGCAAGGTCGTCTCCCGCGAGCAGCTCATGCGCGAGATCTGGGAGACCGCGTGGTTCGGGTCGACCAAGACCCTCGACATGCACATCTCCGTCCTGCGCCGCAAGCTCGGTGACGACGCCGCGCAGCCGCGCTACATCGCCACCGTCCGCGGTGTCGGCTTCAGGTTCGAGCGCGACGACGTCTGAGCCCGTGCCATGCGTCAGCAGCTGATCCGTTCGACGGTGCTCGCGGTCGGCCTCGCCATCGTCATCACGATGGCCCCGGTCGGCTTCGCGATCTGGAACGCGAGCGTCGGGGACGGGCGCGGCGTCGTCGGGCGCTGGCTGGCCGAGGGCACGCCGGGCCAGACGTCGATGCGGCTCGTCGCGGTCGTGGTCGCCCTGGCGGTGCTGGCCCTGGCGGCCGGTGTCTTCGTGGCCATCCGGCAGGCGCACCAGATGTCGCAGCCCATGCGGGCCCTCGCCGACCGGGCCGAGCGGCTCGGCGCGGGTGAGTCGCGCATCCAGCCGCTGCACTCCGGGATCGCCGAGCTCGACCAGGTCTCCGAGGTGCTGTCCCGCAGCGCGCAGCGGCTGACCAAGTCGCTGGCGTCCGAGCGCGACTTCGCCGCGGACGCCTCGCACCAGCTGCGCACGCCGCTCACCGCGCTGCTCATGCGGCTCGAGGAGATCTCGGTGACCGACGACCTCGACGTCGTCCAGGAGGAGGCCACGATCGCCATCGCGCAGGTCGAGCGCCTGACCCGCGTCGTGGACGACCTCATGGCGCGCACCCGCCGCGGCGGCGACGAGCCCAAGGCGACCGTCTCGCTCGACTCGGTCATCGCCGCCCTGCAGCGGGAGTGGCAGCCGGCCTTCGAGCAGGCGCGCCGCAGCGTGCACGTGCACGGCGAGCGGGGCCTGGTGGTCCAGGCCAAGCCGGTGGACCTGTCCCAGGTCCTGTCGACGCTCCTCGAGAACGCGCTGGCCCACGGCCGCGGGACGGTGGACGTCCACGCCCGGCGCAGCGGTCCGTCGGTCGTGGTCGAGGTCAGCGACCAGGGCGAGGGCGTGCCCTCGACGATCGCGCCGCACATCTTCGAGCGGTCGGTCACCACGACGGGCACCGGCCTCGGCCTCGCGCTGGCCCGTGACCTCGCGGAGTCCAACGGCGGCCGGCTCGAGCTGATCCAGGCCCAGCCCGCGATCTTCGCCCTCTTCCTCAGCGAGTCCGACGCCGCCTGAGCGGCGCCCGCCGGCAGCCCGGCATACCCCCGCCCATGGCATACCCCGCCTGGGCGGTCGTCCCCGCAATACGGCAGTTGCTGGCATGAAACGGCATCCCAGAACTGCCGTTTCGCGTCAGCAACCGCCGTTGTGCCGGGGGGAGGTTTGGCGGAGTGACCGGCGGGTGGGCCAGACGGTCGGCCGGACGAATTCGGCCGTCGAGGGTCAGTGGCGGTCGGAGATGGGGGAGGTGTCGACCAGGGGCTCGCGGCGGAAGACGAACTGGCGGTACGCCCAGAACCGGAAGAGGGTGCCGAGGGCGATGCCCACGACGTTCGCGACGTTGTCGGCGGCCAGCGACTTCAGGCCGAGCCCGTAGTGCGAGAGGGCGATGCAGCCGGCGCCGATGAGCAGCGCGATGCCGTTGGTCAGGAAGAACAGGCCCGCCTCGTGGTGCGCCGGGCGGTTGCGCCGGTGCCGGAAGGTCCAGGCGCGGTTGCCGATCCAGGCGATGGCGGTGGCGACCGAGGCCGAGACGACCTTGGCGCCCGTGGGCTTGTCCTCCATCACCGTGTGCCGCAGCACGTTCATGAGGCCGACGTCGACGACGAACGAGACCGCACCGACGACGCCGAACTTGATCATCTCGCGGTAGAGCACCCCGACGGCGCCACGGGCGCGGTCGAGGACGGAGGTGGGTGCCACCGGGGGAGCGTACCGGGGCAGCCTGTGCCCGGATGCCACGGCGACCGGGTGCCGGACGAACGCCAGCGGGAGCCGGACGAACGGTGGACCCCGCCCGTCGCTATCCTCGCGGCGTGACCTCCCCGCAGCGTGCCCCCGGCGGCTTCCCCGTGGTCGGTGTCATCGGTGGCGGCCAGCTGGCCCGCATGTGCGCCGGCCCGGCAGCCGAGCTCGCCGTCTCCCTGTCGGTCCTCGCCGAGGCCCCCGACGCGGCGGCCGCGCAGGTGATCCCGTCGGCCCCCGTGGGGTCGCACACCGATGTCGACGCGGTGCTCGCGTTCGCCGCCGAGTGCGACGTCGTCACCTTCGACCACGAGCACGTGCCGCCGGAGGTCCTCGCGGCGCTGGAGGAGCGCGGCGTCCCCCTGCACCCCAGCCCCGCCGCCCTGGTCTTCGCCCAGGACAAGCTGGCGATGCGCCACCGCCTCACCGAGATCGACGTCGCCTGCCCGGCGTGGGCGCAGGCCCGGACCGCCGCCGACGTCGAGACGTTCGCCGAGCAGGTGGGCTGGCCCATCGTCGCCAAGACGCCTCGGGGCGGGTACGACGGCAAGGGCGTGCGGGTCGTCGGCTCCGTCGAGGAGCTGGCCGACTGGCTGGAGCGGGCCGACAGCGACGCGGCGCAGGGGAGCGGGCCGCTGCGCGACGGGCTGCTGCTGGAGGAGAAGGTCGACTTCGTGCGCGAGCTGGCCGTCCTCGTCGCCCGCAGCCCGTCGGACCAGGCCGCTGCGTGGCCGGTCGTCGAGACGGTCCAGACCGACGGCATCTGCACCGAGGTGCTCGCCCCGGCGCCCGACCTCGACCCGCACCTCGCGGCGGTCGCGACCGAGGCCGCGCTGCGCATCGCCGAGGACCTCGGCGTCACCGGCGTCTTCGCCGTGGAGATGTTCGAGGTGCGCGACCCCGAGACCGGCGCGCCCGAGTACGTCGTCAACGAGCTGGCCATGCGCCCGCACAACTCCGGCCACTGGTCGATGGACGGCGCGGTCACCGGTCAGTTCGAGCAGCACCTGCGCGCGGTGCTCGACCTGCCGCTCGGCTCGCCCGCCCCGCGGGCGCCGTGGACCGTGATGGCCAACGTGCTCGGCGGCGACTACCCCGAGCTCTACCCGGCATACCGGCACGTCATGGCCCGCGACCCCGGGCTCAAGGTGCACCTCTACGGCAAGTCCGTCCGGCCCGGCCGCAAGATCGGCCACGTCAACGTCAGCGGCACCGACCTCGCCGACCTGCGCGAGCGCGCCCAGCACGCCGCCGACTACCTCACGGGAGTGGTCACCGAATGAGCGACACCGCGGCGACGCAGCCCCTCGTCGGGCTGGTCATGGGCAGCGACAGCGACTGGCCGGTCATGGAGCAGGCGGCGCTGGCGCTCGAGGAGTTCGGCGTGCCGTACGAGGCGGACGTCGTCTCCGCGCACCGCATGCCCGACGAGATGATCGCCTACGGGCAGCAGGCGGCCGGCCGCGGCCTGCGCGTGGTCATCGCCGGGGCAGGAGGCGCCGCGCACCTGCCCGGGATGCTCGCCGCCGTCACCCCGCTGCCCGTCATCGGGGTGCCGGTGCCGCTCAAGCACCTCGACGGCATGGACTCGCTGCTGTCGATCGTGCAGATGCCCGCGGGCGTGCCCGTCGCGACGGTGTCGATCGGCGGGGCGCGCAACGCGGGCCTGCTCGCCGTGCGGGTGCTCGCCGCCGGTGAGGGCGCGTATGCCGAGGGGCTGCGCGAGCGGATGACCGCCTTCCAGGCGTCGCTGCGCGACGCCGCGTACGCCAAGGGCGCCGCGCTGCGGGAGCGCCGGACGCACTGAGCCGGGCCGCATCGACCGGCAGGGGCGTCACCCGTCGATCGGACGGTCCCGCTGGTGGCCCGGGCTCAGCGAGCCATGCCGGCGGACCGCACGTTCCGCCACTCGATGCGCGGGCACGTGTCCATCACGACAGCCAGACCCGCGTCACGGGCGCGCGTTGCCGCTGCCTCGTCCACCACGTCGAGCTGCATCCACACCGCGTCGATCTGCAGGCGGTCCCTGTGCTCGATCGCCTCGTCGACGACGGCGCCCACGTGCTGGGAGTTGACGAAGCAGTCGACAACCTTCAGGTCTGTGCCGTCCGGGATGTCCGCCAACGACGCGTAGGCGGGGGAGTCGTGGACCTCCTGCGCCGAGGGGTGCACGGCGACGAGGCCCTTGCCGAGCTCCATCTTGAGCCACCGGGCCACGTCATAGGCCGGGCGGTCGCGGTTCGCAGAGAGCCCCACGACGGCCCAGATGCCCGGATCGATCAGCAGCTCACGGATGAGGTCGGGGTCGTTCTGGTGCTTCAACGTCACCCTGCCAGCATCACACGGTTCGCCCTCCTCGCAAGCAGCCCCCTGCCTACGATCGTCGGGTGACGACCATCCAGAGCTCGGCCGACGTCGCCGACACGGCCCGCATCGGGGAGCGCACGCTCGTCTGGCACCTGGCACAGATCCGGGAACGGGCCGAGGTGGGTGCCGACTGCATCATCGGGCGGGGCGCCTACGTGGGCCCCGGCGTGCGGATCGGGGACCGTTGCAAGCTCCAGAACCACGCCCTCGTCTACGAGCCCGCGGTCCTCGAGGACGGCGTCTTCGTGGGTCCGGCCGTCGTGTTCACCAACGACTACTTCCCCCGGGCCGTCAACCCCGACGGGTCGCTGAAGACCGGGGACGACTGGGACGCCGTGGGCGTCGTGTGCCGCGAGGGTGCCTCGATCGGCGCGCGGTCGGTATGCGTCGCCCCCGTGACCATCGGCCGATGGGCCCTGGTGGCTGCCGGATCGGTGGTCACGAAGGACGTCCCCGACTTCGCCCTCGTGGCCGGCGTGCCTGCCCGACGGATCCGCTGGGTGGGCCGGGCCGGTCAGCCCCTGGAGCCGATCGGCGATGGTCGCTGGACCTGCCCGAGCACCGGTGAGAGCTACCTCGAGAAGGACGGGGCCCTGCGCCTGCTCGAGGGGCAGTGAGGAGGCGTGCCGGGTGCGCTGCCACCGGGGGCGAGGCCGGGACGGCGCACCTAGGGTGAGGGTCGTACGCCGCAGGCACGCGACCCGAGGAGCACCATGAAGTTCGGACTGTTCATCCCGCAGGGCTGGAAGATGGACCTCGTCGGGATCGATCCGAGCCAGCACTGGGGCGTCATGGCCGGGCTGGCGCGCCGGGCCGACGCCAACGAGGACTGGGCGTCCATCTGGGTGTACGACCACTTCCACACCGTGCCGGTGCCCAGCGAGGAGGCCACCCACGAGGCGTGGACGCTCATGGCCGCCTTCGCCGGCGTCACCGGGCGGGTGCGGCTCGGGCAGATGTGCACGTGCATGAGCTACCGGAACCCGGCCTACCTGGCGAAGGTCGCGGCGACCGTCGACGTCGTCTCCGAGGGCCGGCTCGAGATGGGCATCGGCGCCGGCTGGTACGAGCACGAGTGGAAGGCGTACGGCTACGGCTTCCCCGGCGCCGGGGAGCGGCTCGCCCGCCTCGACGAGGGCGTGCAGATCTTCCGCCAGATGTGGACCGAGGGGACCTCCACCTTCTCCGGCAGGCACTGGAGCACCGACGGCGCGCTGTGCCGCCCGCTGCCCCTGCAGGGCACCGCCCAGCCGGGCTCGAAGGCCAACAACATCCCGATGTGGGTCGCGGGCGGGGGCGAGAAGGTCACGCTGCGGATCGCCGCCCAGTACGCCGACTACACCAACTTCGGCTCCGGCGTGCCCGAGGACTTCCAGCACAAGTCCGAGGTGCTGCGCCAGCGGTGCGAGGAGGTCGGCCGCGACTTCTCCGAGATCACCCGCACCACCAACCTCGACATCGTCATCGGCGCCGACGAGCGGGAGATCGCGGACCGCCTGTCCTGGCTCGACGACCACATGAAGGGCGCCGGCGTCCCGGACGCCCAGCGGGAGCGCCGGATGGAGGAGCTGCGCCGCTCGCCCGGCGTCGGCACCGCCGAGCAGCTGGTCGAGCGGCTGCGCGAGCTCGACGGCCTCGGCATGCGCTACCTCATCTCCTACTTCTACGAGGCCGCGTACGACACCACCGGCATCGCGATGTTCGAGCGAGACGTCATGCCCGAGCTGCTCGACCGCGAGCAGCACGGGCACCTCTGGCACCTCCGCCAGGAGATCTGAGCCCACGCCCGGGTGCCCCCCACCGCGGCGGGCACCCGGGCGGCGAGGGACCGTGGTGGGCACCACAGCGGGGAGCGGTGTCGACCCGGCATACCAGCGGGTAACCTGAGCCCTTGTGAGTGGTGACCCGAACTTCGACCTCTTCCGGATCTCCGAGGACCACGAGGCGCTGCGCGAGGCCGTGCGCGCCGTGGCCGAGGACAAGATCGCGCCGTATGCCGCGGCGGTCGACGAGGAGGCGCGCTACCCGCAGGAGGCACACGACGCCCTCGTCGCCAGCGACTTCTTCGCCCCGCACATCGCCGAGGAGTACGGCGGCGTCGGCGCGGACGCGCTCGCGACCTGCATCGTCATCGAGGAGGTCGCCCGCGTCGACGCGTCGGCGTCCCTGATCCCGGCGGTCAACAAGCTCGGGACGATGCCGCTGATCCTCGCTGCGAGCGACGACGTCAAGCAGCGCTACCTCCCGCCGGTGGCCGAGGGGCGCTCGACGTTCTCCTACGGTCTGTCCGAGCGCGAGGCCGGTTCCGACACCGCGTCGCTGAGGACCCGTGCGCGCCAGGACGGCGACGGCTGGGTCCTGAACGGCCAGAAGTCGTGGATCACCAACGCCGGCGTCTCCGACTACTACACCGTCCTCGCGGTCACCGACCCCGAGGGCCGCCGCGGCGCCAACGTCACCGCGTTCGTCGTCGAGAAGTCCGACGAGGGCTTCACCTTCGGCGAGAAGGAGCGCAAGCTCGGCATCAAGGGCAGCCCCACCCGCGAGCTGCACTTCGACAACGTCCGCATCCCCGGCGACCGCGTCGTCGGGGAGGTCGGCAGCGGCCTCAAGATCGCCCTTGAGACCCTCGACCACACCCGCGTCACCATCGGCGCGCAGGCCGTCGGCATCGCGCAGGGCGCGCTCGACCACGCCGTCGCGTACGTCAAGGAGCGCAAGCAGTTCGGCAAGCACCTCGCCGAGTTCCAGGGCCTGCAATTCATGCTCGCGGACATGGCCATGAAGGTCGAGGCCGCCCGCCAGATGGTGTATGCCGCGGCCGCCAAGTCCGAGCGCAGCGACAAGGACCTGACCTTCTTCGGCGCCGCCGCCAAGTGCTACGCCTCGGACGTCGCCATGGAGGTCACGACGGACGCCGTCCAGCTGCTCGGCGGCGCCGGTTACGTCCGCGACTTCCCGGTCGAGCGGATGATGCGCGACGCCAAGATCACCCAGATCTACGAGGGCACCAACCAGATCCAGCGCGTCGTGATGGCCCGCCAGATCCTGAGGTAGTCCACCTCGTCAGGCTCCGACCACGGCCCGACCGCTCCTGCGGTCGGGCCGTGGTCGGCAGGGCCCCGAGGCGGACTCAGCCGGCGGAGGGCTTCCCGTCGGTGCCGGCCGGGGGCGCCTCGAGCGGCTTGTCCTCGCGCAGGTCGGCGAACAGCGCCTTGGCGCGGGCGGTGTTCCACTTCACCGACGACCCGGCGCTGGTCTGGTAGTTCAGGTTCTGGATCGGCACGACGAGGCTCAGGCCCTTGTCCTGGGACACCGCCCGCATCGCCAGCAGCACCCGGCTCGCGTCCCGCATCGAGGTGTCGTTCCCCACGATGAGGCCGCTGGCAGCGGCGTGGGTGAAGTCCCAGTACCGGGTCGGCACCAGCACGGTGGACGGCGTGGCCGCCTTCTTCATGATCGCGCCGAGGAACTGGCGCTGGCGCTCGGCGCGGCCGATGTCGCCGCGGGGGTCGGAGTAGCGCGCGCGGACGTACCCGAGGGCGTTGCGCCCGTCGAGGACCTGGCATCCCTTCTGCAGGTTGATGCCGGCCTTCTTGTCGTTCATGTGGAACGGCACGCAGATGTTCACCCCGCCGACGCTGTCCACCACACCGGCGAACCCGGCGAACCCGATCTCGACGTAGCCGTCGATGTGCAGGTCCGTGACCTTCTCCACGGTCTCGACCAGCAGTTTCGGCCCGCCGAAGGCGAAGGCGGCGTTGATCTTGTTGCTGCCGTGCCCGGGGATCGGAACGTAGGAGTCGCGCGGGATCGAGATGAGCACCGGCTTGCCGCCGCTCTGGGAGGTGTGCACCAGGATGATCGAGTCGGTGCGGCGGCCCGCGTCGCTACCGGTCGAGTACTCCTTCTTCTGGGCCCTGGTCAGACCCTCACGGCTGTCCGACCCCACGAGCAGGTAGTTGAAGCCCTTGCCTACAGGCGGCCGCTGCCCGGGCGGCGTGGTGTCCTGCTTGGTGACCGCGTTCCACGCGTGCAGCGGGGTGTAGACCATGAAGGCCAGCCAGGCTGCGACGAGTAGCAGGACCAGCCGAACCACCGGAATCCGACGTCGGCGTCGCGGCGCGTCGTCCTCCCTGTCCCGGTCGGCGGGGAGCGTCGGGCGGCGGGCACCAGGGTCGGCCCTCGGTGTCGGAGCCCCCGCCGCGCCGGGTCGTCTGCGACTGCGCACGTCGACCGTGTAGACGTCGCCCCCGTCCTCCGGAACGCCTCGGCCGCCTTGCGGGATGGCCCGCGCGTTGTCGCCGGTCACGGTCAGGCTCCCGGGACCGATGCGACCAGAACGAACTCGTTGTACTTGAACACCCTCCCCGCAGGGCGGGGGAAGGGGAAGGAGTAGGCCCGGTCCACGGCGAGCCCGAGCCGCTGCGCGTGGTCGTCGAGTCCGGCCAAGTCGACGAACCGGACGTGGGTCGCGTCACTTCGGAAGCCGACTTCCTGAGGCGTGATGAGAACGACCTTGCCCCGCGGCCGTAGGCAAGGGAGGTACTCCCGGACGATGCCGTCCGCGACGTCCGCGTCGACGTGCTCCATGACGTGGGCGAGCAGAAGCGAGTCGAATGACCCAGGTCGCGCCACCTCCGTGTCCCAGAACTCCTGGGTGGTGTATGCCGTGAGACCCCGCGCGCGGGCCGCGGCCACCGAGTCGGCGTTGTGGTCGACGCCGACGCTGTCGGGACCGAGGTTGGCGAGGTTCCGACCGATACCGCAGCCGACATCGAGCACCCGGCCGAGGCCCAAGCGGCGCAGGTTCCAGCGGTACGGCCGCTGGACGTCGAGCAACTTCTTCCAGCGGGCGCCCTCGAGCCGCTGCAGCCTCTGGGCGTAGTCGGAGCCTGCGGTCTCTGATCCGTCGCCGCGGTGCACGGGGTGCTCGGACATGCTGGCCTTTCGGTCGGGGTCAGGCATGCATCGTGCCAGCCTTGGCCGAGGCCACCCAACTCGGGGAACCGCCATGATGGCAGGGGCGCGACACTCGCGTCGTCACACAGGTCACATCAACACCACTGGTTGTCCCGCATACTGCTGGGCATGCATCGCGCCACCCCCACCGGTTCGCTTCCCGGACGGGCGCAATACAGCAGGTCCGTGGGCCAGGCAGGGACCGCACGCGAGCACGCGTTGTCGCCGGCCCGGGACCGCCGGCGCGCGCTCACGCTGCTGCTCGCGACCGTCCTGGTCCCGGGGTCCGCCCAGCTGGCGGTCGGGCGGCGCGCTCTGGGTCGACTGGGACTGAGGGCCTGGCTGGCCTGGTGGGCCGGGGCCGTGCTGTTCGGGGCCGCGCTGCTCGTCGACCGCACCTCCACACTGGGGCTGCTGACCCGCGACTGGTTCCTCACCGGCCTGCAGGCGTTGCTCTGGGGCTCGGCGGTGCTGTGGGGGGTCCTCATCGTCGACGCCTGGCGGCTGGGGCGGCCGCGGTCGATCGTCCTCACCGCTCGTCGGTGGATCTCGGTGCTCACGGCGGGGATGCTGGTGACCACCACAGGCGGGCTCGTGTACGCGGGCACCGCGGTCGGAGCGGGACGTGCGGCGCTCGGCGACGTGTTCGTCGGCCGGACGAGCATGCCGCCCTCGCATGGGCGCTACAACATCCTCCTGCTGGGGGCCGACACGGGGCGCAACCGTGTGGGCACGAGGCCCGACAGCATCCAGGTGGCCAGCGTCGACGCCCGGACGGGGCGCACTGTGACGTTCGGCTTCTCCCGGGACACCGAGAACATCAACTTCCGCCCTGGTTCGGTCATGCAGCGCCTCATGCCGGAGGGATGGAACTGCGGGGACCAGTGCCTGCTCAACGCCCTCTACACCTGGGCGGACGACCACCGGGCGTTGTTCCCGCCGGGCAGTGGGGACCCCGGAGTCCTCGCGACCCGGGAGGCCGTCGAGGCGCTCAGCGGCCTGGACATCCAGTACTACGTCATGATCGACCTGAAAGGCTTCCAGCGGATGGTGGATGCCGTCGGGGGCCTGGACATCACGGTCAAGCGCCGCACGCCCATGGGTGGGGGCAGCTCACCGATCCTGGGGTGGATCGAACCCGGACGCCAGCACCTCGACGGCCGGACCGCCCTCTGGTACGCGCGGTCCCGGACGGGCTCGACCAACTACGAGCGGATGGCCCGCCAGCGCTGTGTCATGACAGCGATGGTCCAGCAGCTCGACCCGCAGACGGTCATCCTGCGCTTCGACGAGCTCGCCCGTGCCAGCTCGGGACTGCTCGAGTCCGACCTGCCGGCCTCCGAGCTCCCTTTCTTCGCCGAGCTCGCGCTCAAGGCACGCGAGCAGAAGATCACGAGCGTGAACTTCGTGCCGCCGCTGATGAAGCCCTGGGACTACGACGCGACGTTCGTCACGGGCACTGTGTCGCGCACGATCAGCACCTCCGAGAGGGGGCGGGCCACGAGGACATCGGGCCCGTCGACGCGGCCCGGCGCCACCTCGACCCCGTCGGTCGTACCGCCCACGGTGGACCCCAAAGACGCCGGCGGTCCGGCACAGCAGGACGACGTCGCCGCCCAGTGCGCCTGACGTTCCGTCAGCTGCGCATCCCGCGGTTCACCACGACGGCCAGGCCGGCGGTCGCCACCGCGGCCGACACGACGAGCGCCGACCCCACGACCCGCACGGGGTCGCCCGGCACGAGGCAGACGACACCGAACGACACGCCCGCCACGACCCAGGCCAGGACTGCCGGCCAGTGCTTCTCCAGGGCGAAGGCCGCGGGTTGCAGGACGAGCGTGCCGAGGATGAAGGCGGTGGACACGGCCAGCAGGGTGATGTCGGTCCGGTCGAGGTGGAAGCTCGGCCCGGACATGAGGCGGAGCACCTCCGGCCCGAGTGCCAGGCAGCCGAGGATGCCCAGTACCCCCAGCCCCGCGGTCAGGACGATGACCCGTCGGACTGTGGAGCGGAAGGCGGCGTGGTCGCGGCGGACCACCGCGCGGACGAGCTGCGGGATGAGCACCGACTGCACCGCGGCGAACAGGAAGATGGGGGTGCGCGCGATGAGGGCCGCGGCGAGGTAGGACCCCGCGTTGGAGGTGGTCCCGCTGGGGGTGAGGGCCTTGACCGCGACCGGCCCGAAGTTCACCAGCGACATCGAGATCGTGGTAGCGATCATCATGCCGATCAGCGTGGTGAGGAAGACGCGCAGCGTGACCGGGTCCGACGAACGGGGGCGCGGCACCCGATTCTCGCGCAGGAGCATCCGAACGGTGCCCACGACGGCCAGGGCCAGAGCCACCGGGATGACGAAGGCGAACGCCCAGGGGGAACGGACGCCCAGGACGGCCAGGGCGCCGGCGCCGACGAGTCGGGTGACGCCTTCGATGCCGAACTGGGAGGCGTACGAGCCGAAGTGGTGGGTGCCGGAGAGACCGCCCCGGGTGAGGTAGGCAACGGCCAGCAGCCCGACGGAGGTGGAGCACGCCGCCCACAGGGCCCACGCATGTCCGCCATCAGCGAGGGCGAAGGACACGGGCAGCAGGACGAGGACGATCGGCAGGGAGACCACCGTGGCCGCCCCGAGCGCAGCTCGCAGGACCGGTCCCGGCCGTTCCCCGTGCGCCATGAGGGCGGACACCCTCCGGCTCGTCTCCTGCTCGAAGGGCAGGCTGACGCCCAGGCCGAGCCCGTAGGTGAGGCCCCAGAAGACACTGAACTCGGCGAAACCCAGCGGCCCGAGAGCGCGCGAGGCGACGACGGTGAAGAGGTAGGTGCTGGCTCCGAAGAAGCTGACGCCGGCGAGGACCTTGAGGGAGCCGCTGCGCAGCGACCCTGTGGGAGCGGTCGCGGCGGCCGTGGACTCGCTCATCAGCCGCGTCGCCGTGGGCGGGCGAGAACCCAGTAGCCCCGCAGGAACGCGTTGAGCACACCCATCCCCGGCGGTTGGGGAACGTTGGGCGGGTCGATGGCGGCCGTCATCAGCGCCGCCAGGCGGGCCGTGGCGTCGGGACCGGTCGACAGCGCCTGGACCTCCGCACGCCGCCGGCGGAGGTATGCCGTGTTGTTGGCCAGCCACCACCAGGCCTGCAGCTTTTGCCGGGGCCATCCCTGCAGGACCGAGAGCAGGAAGAAGGCCGGCTCGAGCAGCACCAGGACCGGCAGGACCCGCCGGAGGAGGGCGGTCGGGTACGTCGTGAGGACCAGGATGAAGCGGTTTCGCTCCAGCAGGTACATCTTGAACGGGTTCCGGGAGAACTCGTAGTGGTGGTCGGCCACCGCGTCGGGAAGCACGCGTACGGTGCGCCCGCTCAGCCACGCCCGAACCGACAGGTCCGTGTCCTCGTGGTAGGCGAAGTAGGTCGGGTCGAAGGCTCCGACGGCGTCCCAGACGGCCCGGCTGAGTGCGAAGAAGCCGCCAGTCGCCACGGGGACCTCGTGCGCGTCGGTGTGCTCGCTCGCCGGGGAGCCGCACTCGCCGGCCCAGGTGAGGCCGAGGAACTGCAGTGGGTTGCCGACCGAGTTCACGAGGTCGGGCTCCTGGGCCAGGCGCAGGCAGCCGCAGACGATCCCCGCGCCGGGGGCCGCGGCAGCAGTGACGAGACGGTCCAGGGCCTCCTCGCGCAGGATGGCGTCGGAGTTGAGGAAGACGAGCACCTCACCCTGCGCCTGCTCGGCGGCAACGAGGCAGCCCCCCGCGAAGCCGGTGTTCTCCGAGCCGTCGCCGAGGACGCGGACGATGCCGGGCCACCGGGACCGTCGCTCCGAGGCGCGGGCAATGCCGTTGTCCACGAGCAGCAGCTCCCCGTCGACCGGGAGCTGGGAGGCGATGCTCTCCAGACAGCTCTCGAGCAGGTCCTCCGTGCCGTATCCGAGCACGATGACGGACACGGGTCGGGTCACGGGTTGGGTTCTCCTGAGCGGCTACTATCGGGGCACAGCCGGAGCCGGCAGCGCTCGCCAAGGTTACCCCGCGCACACGAGAGGCGTGCATGCACAGCAACACCGACGTCTGGGTCGTGGTCCCCACGTACAACGAGGAGCCCGTCGTCGGTGAGGTGATCGGTGGGCTGCTCGAGCACTTCCCGAACGTCGTGGCGGTGGACGACGGCTCTGTCGACCGGTCCGCCGAGGAGATCCGCCGAGCGGGGGCCCGGCTCGTGCAGCACCCCATCAACATGGGGGCCGGCGCCGCCATGCAGACTGGCATCGACTTCGCACTACTGGACCCGAAGATGCGTTACGTGGTCACGTTCGACGCCGACGGGCAGCACCGCGTCGAGGACGCCGTGCAGATGGTGGAGCGGGCCCGCGAGTCCGGGGTGGAGGTCGTCATCGGCTCCCGGTTCCTCGGGGCGGACGCGGTCGGCATGTCGTTCGGCAAGCGTGCCCTGCTCAAGACCGCCACCGTGTTCGAGCGACTGACGTCAGGCATCCAGCTCACCGACGCCCACCAGGGTCTGAGGGTGTTCGACCGGTCCTTCGCGTCGGTCCTGGAGATGAGGACAGCCGACATGGCGTGGGCGAGCGAGTTCCTGCAACGGATGTTCGAGGTCAAGGCAACCTACGAGGAGTACCCCGTGACCGTGGCGTACACCGATTACTCGCGGGCCAAGGGCCAGCGGTCGGTCAACTCGATCAACATCGGCGTCGACGTGCTGGTCAACCGCATCCTGCGAGGTCACCGCTGATGCAGTGGGTCAAGGTTCCCCTCATTCTGTTCGCCGTCCTTGCCCTGGTGGCGCTCTTCCGCAACCGGGACCGGGTCGAGCTGAGGGCCGGTTCGCGGGTCGTTGCGATCGTCCTCGCCGCCGCCGCCGTGGCCTCGATCGCCGATCCGGGTATCCCGCAGCGGGTTGCGGAGGCGCTCGGGGTGGGCCGCGGGACCGACCTGCTGCTCTACGTGCTCGTCGTGGTCTTCACGCTGACGAGCCTGGGCCTGTACTTCCGGATCAAGGAGAGCGACGCCCGCGTCCGCAAGCTCGCGCGGGCCCTGGCGATCGAGAGGGCGTTGCGCGAGGACGGCGACAGCGACCACCCCGCCCTGCCCCCCACTGTCCTCCCGGAGCCCGTGGACTCCCGGCGCGACGACGACGGGGGTCCCGCGTCCAGCTGACCCACGCTGAGTGAGCGGTCACTGTCAGTGCCTGCAATCCCGAGCGGGGCGTCCCTCGGTGAGAGGGTGGGTCAGCGCGCCCGGTAGCAGGTGAGGCCCTGGCCGCGATCGGACTGGCGCCACCCCATCGCGAGCACCGCAGCCGTCGTCCTCTTCTTGGGGGCGTCGAGGCAGATGTAGCCGACGCGGAGCAGCTGCACGTCCTGGGCGAACGTGGCCGGCGGAGCGGGGTTGCCGTTCTTCATGGAAGCGCTCAGCCGGATGCGCGCCCGGTGCACGTCGCTGGGCTCGTCGATCGCACTGAGGTAGAAGTTCCGGGGGTCGACCGCGTGCACGGTTGCGGTCGTCAAGGCGATGGCTCGCATCACGCGCCACGGGGCCAGGACGGGCCCCGAGCCCGAGTAGTCGTTCTCGATGGAGCGCGCCTGCGCTAGCGCCCTGCGGTCGAATTTCCACACCGGGGCGCCCTCGAGGTACGTGGTGGGGGACAGCCACAGGAGTCGTCCGCCGGCGAGGATGAGGGCCAGGACGGCTGCCGGCGCGAGGACCATCGCGAGGACCCGGGCCGGCCGCGCGACAGGGACGGGGAGCGACACGGTGGCGAGCAGGCCCACGAGGACCGGGATCGCCGGCACCCACATGAGCCGGTAGAGGATGGGTCCCGCCCCAGTCACGCGGTTGACGAGGTCGGGCATGCCCGGCGCCATCATCACGAGGGCGGCCAACGAGCCCGCTGCCACCACCACCCGGGTGCCGCCGGCACGCGCCACCCAGGGGGCCACCAGGATCGCCGTCAGGCCGAGGGCGCCCCAGAGGTGGTCGCCCACGACGTGGTGGTACGCCGCGTAGGACGTGAACGCGACGTCGCCGAACTGGCCGCTCGGCGAGGAGGCCGAGACGATGAGGCCGCTGCCCACGGGGTAGAGCACCGGGAGCAGGGCCCCCCACCACCTCTGGTACCGACACACCAGCAGGGCCGCTGCCACGGCGAGACCGATCGGGGGCACCACGAGGGTCGCCGTCGACGTGAGCCCGACGGCCATGACGCCGGTGGCGAAGAGAAGTGCCGCGTCGTAGACGCGCCCCCTGGTCACCCACCGGGTGAGCGCGAGGTACAGGAGGGGCAGCGCGAGGCAGACGAACATCACCTTGCCCTGCCAGATGCGCCCGATCCAGAACGCGCCCAGTCCGTAACCGTCCTTGACGCCCCAGAGCAGGTAGGCGATGGCGACGGCGAAGGCGACCACTGCGCGCCGGGGAGACCAGCTGCGAACCAGGCGCCACACTGCCCACACGGCCAGGAAGGACATGACGGCCGGCGTCAGCAGGTATACGACCGTGCCTCCGGACAAGCCGAAGAGGTGCGCCACTGCCCCCTGCAGGACCTCGATGGACTGCACTGGGGCGGTTCCTGCGCCTCGAAGGGCCGGCAGGGCCTGGTTGCTGTAGATCGTGTCCCGCAGAGGGATCCGCCCGGTCTCGGCCACGAAGACCGCCTTGTTGACGTAGAAGACGTCGTCGGCGTCGAACCGGACCGTGAGCAGGGACAGGTAGGAGAGGACCAGAGCGACCCCCCACACCGCGGCACTGGACAGCTGTGGCCACCTCCCGCGGGCCAGCGCATCGTCCTCCTCATCGTGTCCCGCGAGCTCGACTCGGTCGGCCCGGTCGCGGGTGAGCGCCAGCCAGACCAAGGGGAGGAGTGCCGCGACTGCCAGCACCCAGCCGAGGGGGTACGTGGAGGCTCGGTCCGTCCAGTGGACCACCACTGCAGCGAGTGTGAGAAGAGCGGTGACCAGCAGCAGCGGCCAGGCGCGCCTGGGAGTGGCGTCCTTCCAGGTGGCCGACGGCGGGACCTGTCCGTGGCGCCATGCCAGCACCCCCACAGGCACCATGACCACGACCACGACCACGACGAGGAGGTCGGTCGAGACACCGGCGGAACGGCCTGCGTGGTAGACGACGGTCCACAGGGCCAAGCCCCAGATCCCGAGGTCGGAGACGAGGTCGCCGACGCGGTCGAGCATCGGGTCATGGCGGGTCGGTCGGGGGGTCCTTGGCACGGCGGTCACAGTAGCAATGTGGCACGCTGCTGACGGTCGTCGGTGAACCCGTGCAGGCTCGGGTTCGGCGACACGGACTACAGTGGCGCGACGATTCTGACCGCGTCCTTGAGGAACCCCACCAGTGCCACGGCTCCCCCGCAATCCCCTGCGCAGTATCGGGCTCTCCTACGTCGATGAGCACGTTGTGGTCCGACTGGCCGTTGCCGACCCGTTGAACATCGTTCGCGTCTACGTCCGGCCGCGGACGCCGTTCACACCGGACCTCTGGTCGGTGGAGGTCCTGCCAGCCCGCCAGACCGAGATCCGCATCCCGGTGGCCGAGTTGGTTGAAGCATTCGAAGGCGCCTGGCGTGACCTGATGGCGACGGAGGTGGCTCCCGCCTCGGAGCAGGCGCCGCAAACAAGGCTGCTCGCGGACCTGGGTATGACGGTCGAGTCGAGCCGAGCCACCGAGACCATCCCGCTCGGCCGTTCCGACCAGCGCACCGCGGGATTCGCGCGGACCGAGGTCCAGGCGTCCCGGCCAATCCCCAGCGAGCACGGCAACCTCACGGCCTTCCTCCACGACGACCACGGCATCAGTTTTGTCTTCGGGGCCACCCAGCCCCTGCCGCGCAGCGCGGCCAGCCTGGCTCGGATCTCGCGTCACGATGGCATGTGGCGGGTGCGTGTCACTGTCGACACCCAGAGCTTCGGGGTTGACCGGGCAGTCGTGGTCCTGGTGGCCCGACGCAGCGGTCAGCGGATCGAACTACCGACGCAGCTGCTCCCGCAGGATGCTGGGCACGAGCCGTCCGGTCACCGGAGATCACTCGTCGTCGCCGAGATCCGACAGGATCTGCTCCTGGGAAGGTTCGATCGCCCCGAGTACCTCGACGCGCGTCTGGTGCTGGACCTCACCGGCTTCCCCGAACCGGTCGAGGTCATGGTGCGCCGCATCGCCCCCAGAGCGCGGCTGTTCCTCAACGCCTCGATCTTCTCGGACGGCCTGCACGCGGCCGAGCTGAGGGCATACCGCACCTTCAAGGCGGGGGCCCTCGCCCTCGAGCTGCGACCGATGGACCCAGACGCGGTGACCACTGCGCGGTCCGCCTGGCTCAACGCCAAGCGCCTGCGATGGCGCAGCCGGCATCGACCCGTCTGGATGGTGGGGGAACGTCCGGAGACGGCGCAGGACACGGGACTGGCCATGTACGAGTACCTGCGGGAATGCCACCCGGAGATCGACGCCCGCTACGTCATCACGGCCGACTCTCCCGACCGGCACCGGCTCAGGGACGAGCAGGGCGTGGTCGAGCTCGGCAGCCGCGCACACGTCGAGACCAGCCTGGCGGCACGGCGCATCCTCAGTTCGCACCACGCCGACTACCTGTTGGCGGCACGTGGCCCGGCCTTCCAACGCGCCGTGAAGGCCCGACGGGTCTTCCTCCAGCACGGGGTCATGGGAACCAAGAACATGGTGACGAACTACGGATATGACGCCCCCGGGTTCACGGCGGAGGCCTTCATCGTGAGCTCGGAGCGCGAGCGCCGCATGATCTGCGAGGACTTCGGGTGGCCTGCTCGGCGGGTCTTCGTCACGGGACTGTCCCGGTACGATCGGCTCTTCGATCGCCGGCCCGCCCCGGAGCGACGCGTCCTCATCATGCCGACGTGGCGGGATTGGCTCAAGAACCCCGACGCCGTCGCCTCGAGCGATTTCCTTGCCCGGTGGAGCGCGCTCCTCAGCTCACCTGAGTTCCTCGGGTTCCTGAAGCAGCACGACCTCACGGCCGACTTCTACCTGCACGCGAACATGCAGCCGTACGTCGGACTGTTCGACCTGTCGCACGTGAACGTCATCGTGCACGGTGAGACGGGCATCCAGGACCTGCTCCTGCGCTCGAAGCTCATGATCACCGACTACACCAGTGCGGCGATCGACTTCGCCTTCCTCGACCGTCCGGTCGTCTACTACCAGTTCGACCGCAACCGGTTCATCGGAAAACGACCGTCCCACTTCGACCTCGACGAGGAGCTGCCCGGGGAGATCGCCATGACCCTGCCCGAGGTCATGGAGGTCCTGACGCAGGTTGCCGGACGCGACTTCGCGATCAGCCGGTCCGCGCGCGACAAGGCGTCCAACCTCATCGCCCACCGCGACACAGGTGCCCGCGAGCGGATCGTTGACGCCGTCCGCCGTGCGCCGCGGCGCAGGCTCGTGGGCCCGGGACTGCGGGACGCCTTCGGGACCGCCAGGCGAGTCAGCGCCAGGCTCCGCCGAAACCCCAGGTACAAGTCGCTGCGCGAGCGCGTGCGGACCCCCGCCCTCCGGTGGGCCTACTCGCTGGCGCGGGTCCTTCCCCGCAGCGGAGCGATCGTGTTCGAGAGCAACCTCGGCGCGGACACGGGAGACAGCCCCGGCGCGATCTACGAGGCCATGCGGGCCGAGGGGATTGCACGTCGAGCGCTGTGGGTGGTGCAGCCGGACGTTCACGCGCCCGCCGGGGCCCGTGCGGTGCGGCGCCTGAGCTTCCCCTATGTCTGGGCGATGGGGAGGGCCAGCGTGTGGATCGGCAACCAGAACATGCCGTCCTGGATGCGCAGGCCGTCCGCGGTGGCTTACCTCCAGACGTGGCACGGCACGCCATTGAAGAGGATGCTGCACGACCTCGACACGATCGTGGGACGGGATGCGGGGTACGTGTGCCGGGTCGACCAGATGATCTCCGAGTGGTCGATGCTCCTGTCGCCGAGCCCATGGGCCACGGAGCGCTTCCGTTCAGCGTTCCGCTACTCGGGTGACGTCATCGAGGCGGGCTACCCGCGCAACGACGTCCTCGCCGACGAGCGGACCCGGGAGCGCGCGGCGGCGGTCCGCAAGCAGCTTGGGCTGGCGCGGAGCAAGAAGGTGGTGCTCTACGCGCCCACCTTCCGGGACGACCAGGCCGTGGGCAAGCGCTTCACATTCGCGCTCCCGCTCGACGTCAAGGCCATGCTCGACCAGCTGGGGGAGGAGTACGAGCTCATCGTGCGCCTTCACCCCATCATCCGGGGTCGGGTGCGGCTGCCGCGCGGAGTCCACAACGGCGGTACGCGGTTCCAGATGCAGGACCTCCTCGCCTGCGCAGACGTCCTCATCACCGACTACTCGTCCGTGATGTTCGACTACGCCGTGCTGCAGCGGCCGATGATCTTCTTCGTCCCCGACCTCGAGCAGTACCGCGACAACCTGCGCGGGTTCTACTTCGACTTCGAGCGTGAGGCGCCTGGACCGCTCGTCCGGACCACCCAAGAGGTCATCGAGCTGCTGCGAAACGGCGAGGCGCTTCACTCCCGTGGTGCCGAGCTCGAGGCGTTCCGCCAGCGCTTCTGCCCGCTCGACGACGGGCGCGCTGCCAAGCGTGTGGTGGAGGAACTGCAGCGCCGGGGTGTGCTGTGATGCCCGGGACGAGGTCCACGGCAGGGCCCGTTAGGATCGCGCCGTGAGTGCCGCCAGTCGAGCCGCTGCCGTCTGGCAGCGCCGCCAAGTCCTGCGCACCCTGGTGGTCCGGGACCTCAGGGTCCGTTACGCGCAGTCGTGGCTCGGCTACGTGTGGACCGTCCTCGACCCTCTGGCGATGAGCCTGATCTACTTCGTCGTCTTCGTGGGCATTTTCAAGCGCGGGGACGTCGGGCACCGTCCCTACTTCCTGTTCCTCGTGATCGGGCTGCTCTCGTGGCAGCTCTTCAGCTCCTCGGTGACCGACACCGCCCGGTCTCTCATCCAGGACGCGCGACTGGTGCGCTCCACCAACCTTCCCAGGGAGATCTGGGTGGTCCGGGTGGTGCTGGCCAAGACCGTGGAGTACCTCTACGCCCTCCCGGTCCTGGTGCTGTTCACGGTCGTCTATGCCGTGCGTGGCGAAGTCCACTTCAACTCCCGGCTGCTCCTCTTCCCGGTCGGGATCCTCCTGCAGTTCGTGCTCCTGGTGGGCGTCGGGTTGTTGCTCGCGCCGGTCACGGCATTGGTGAACGACATGCAGCGTGTCGTGCGCATCCTGCTGCGGATGGCCTTCTACCTGACGCCCGTCCTGTACGCCCCGTCGCGTGTGCCGGAGCCGTGGCGCCTGCTCATCGACCTGAACCCCATGACGGGCGTGCTCGAGCTGCTGCGGGCCGGCTTCTTCCACGACGAGCTCCAGTGGAGATCGGTCTGGGTGTCACTGGTCGGCGGCGTGGTGCTTCTGGTGGTGGGGTCATGGGCATTCACCAGGCTCGAACGCAGCGTCCTCAAGGAGATCTGAGTCGTGAGCGTGCTCATCCGTGCCGACGACGTCGGCGTCGAGTTCTACCAGTCGCGCCGCCGCAAGCTGTCGGTTCGGGAGATGCTCCTGCAGCGACGGACAACCCATCGCAGCGACAAGTTCTGGGCGGTCCGGCACGCCACCTTCGACATCCACGAGGGGGAGGCGGTCGGCCTCGTGGGCGCCAACGGCTCCGGGAAGAGCACGCTGCTCAAGATGATCGCTGGCGTGCTCCTGCCCGACGAGGGAACGGTGGAGGTCAACGCCGGTGTGGCCCCGCTCATCGAGCTGACGGGTGGGTTCAAGGGCGAGCTCACCGCACGGGACAACATCTACCTCACCGCTGGGCTGCACGGCCTGTCCGCGAGCCAGGTCGACGAGCGGTTCGACGACATCGTCGGGTTCGCCGGCCCGCAGGTTCGCAAGGCTCTCGACATGCCCTTTCGCCACTTCAGCTCGGGTATGCAGGTACGTCTGGGCTTCTCGGTCATCACCACGTTGGACGAGCCGATCATCCTTGTGGACGAGGTCCTCGCCGTCGGCGACCGCAAGTTCCGTGAGCAGTGCCAAGCCAGGATGGAGAGCCTTCTCGCCGAGGGGCGAACCCTCTTCCTCGTGAGCCACAACGAGTCGGACCTCAAGCGCTTCTGCACCCGCGGGCTCTACATGCGCCAGGGAGACCTCGTCCTAGACGGCTCCATCACCGAGACGCTCGATGCCTACAAGGCGGACGCGGACGGATGACGGGCACCCCCACCGTCACGTACGTCATGCCCGTGCTCAACGAGGCGGCCAGGCTGGGCACCGCGGTCAGGTCCGTGCTGGCTCAGGACTACCCGGGGCAGCAGACCATGGTCATCGCGGTCGGGCCATCGACCGACGGCACGGAGGAGGTCGCAGCTGAGCTGGCGCGACAGGACTCGCGCGTGACCGTGGTCGACAACCCCGATGCCCACATTCCCTCTGGGCTCAATCGCGCGATCAGCAGGTCGACGGGTGACGTCGTGGTCAGGGTCGATGCCCACACGGAGCTGCCGGAGGGCTACACCGCGACCATGGTCGACACCCTCGTGCGCACGGGCGCCGCCAACGTGGGTGGTGTGATGACCGCACGAGGCGAATCACCGGTCCAGGCGGCGATCGCACGCGCCTACAACAGCCCGGTTGGTCTCGGCGGCGGGGTCTACCACGGCGGAGGGGTCGAGGGGCCGGCGGACTCGGCGTACCTCGGCGTCTTCCGGCGCCAGGTCCTCTGCGAGGTCGGCGGCTTCGACGAGACCATCCTGCGCGGTGAGGACTACGAGCTCAACCAGCGGATCATCGCTGCCGGCCACCTCGTGTGGCTGCGGCCCGACGTCGCCGTGACGTACTGGCCGCGGAGTTCGTGGGCGGACCTCGCACGGCAGATGTGGGCCACTGGGGCGTGGCGTGGCGAGATCTTCCGCCGTCAGCAGCGCTCCCCGGTCCGGTACCTTGTCGCACCCTCGCTGGTGGCCGGACTGGCCGCGTCGCTGGCCGTCGCGGGCTCCCGAGCGCTGGGTGCGGCGCCGTCGGCCGTCAGGATCGTGCACACGGCCCCCGTTGCGTATGCCGCCTTCCTGGGCATTGCCTCGGTCCGCGCTCTGGGGGGCGACAGTCCTCGGGACTGGGCCTACAACGCCGGGGCCCTCGCGACGATGCACGTCTCGTGGGGGGCGGGGTTCTGGAAGGGGTTCGTGCGGGGCGCGGTCGGCACCCTGGACCGGTCACGACTCAGATGAGCTGCTCCCGGTCCAGCCGATCGACGATCCGTCGGCTGCAGGCGCCGTCGTCCAGCGGATTGAAGCGCGCCCGCCACGCGGCATAGCGTCCCGCCCACTGCGGCGCGTCTGCCTCTGCGTCGAGCACTCGCCGGGCGCACTCGGCGGTGGTCGAGACCAGCGGGCCGGGAGCGCGCGCGGCCAGGTCCCAGTAGAACCCGCGACCGCGGCCCGCGTAGTCCGCCAGGTCGGGGACGTGGAAGACCATGGGGCGACCGCCCGCGCTGAAGTCGAACATGACCGAGGAGTAGTCGGTCACCAGCACGTCGGCGAGCGCGAGGAGAGGCGACGCATCCGGAAAGCGCGTCACGTCCAGCACGCGGTCGCCCACGCTGGCACCGCGCTCGTGCATGGTGCGGGCGTGTCCCCGGACCATGACCGTCCAGTCGGCGCCGAGCGCGTCAGCCAGCGCCGAGGCGTCGAGCTGGTGGGCGGCACCGAGGTCGCCATCCCGCCAGGTGGGTGCGTAGAGGACGACCTTCGGGGTCCGGACGCCGAGCTCGTCGCGCAGGCCGTCGGGCTCTCCGCGGACGATGACGTCGTCGCGTGGGTATCCCTCGACCCACATCCGGCGGGTCACGGCATACGACCGACGGAGGATCCGCGACGCCGACGGGGACTGGGCGAGGGTGACCGTCCAGCGGCTCGACTGCTTCACCACCGCGAGGCGGTCACGTAGGCCCAGGTCGGAGCGGCCGAGCGCGATGCGCTTGAGCGGGGTGCCGTGCCAAGTCTGCACGACGGTCTGCCCCCGACGAGGGCGCCAGTCGTCCCGGATCCAGTCGTTGACCACGACGAGCCGGGAGCTCTCGCGTGCCTGCTCCCACGCGGCAGTGCCGACCACGACGGCCGTGGCACCAGGTGGGACGGCGACGTCCGAGGACTCGACCGACCAGAAGCGCTCGACGCTCGGCCACCGCCTGGCGATTTCCCGGTCGAGCGCCAAGGGGTTGCAGGAGGCGTTACGGCCGTAGTAGCTCTCGAAGAACACGGGCCCGCGCCCCGCGTCGCCAGCCCGGTCGTGCGCGGACGGCCGAGTAACCCGGGTCAGTGCCAGGACGTGGTCGACGATGCGGGCGGCGCTCCGACCGTCACGGTGGGAGTGGTACCGGTCGGCGATGGCCCTGCTGCGAGCCAGGGCGGCATCGCGCTGCGCTCCCTCGTCGAGGACGGCGTCGAGGTGGGACAGGGTCTGCTCCCAGCTGACGCTCGTGGTGCCGCCCGTCAAGGAGTCGTAGGGCTCGTACAGGCCGTGGCTGAGCGAGTACTGCTCGACGTCGCTGGCGAAGAAGACGATGGGACGGCCGGTCACGGCGAAGTCGAACAGGATGGACGAGTAGTCCGTCACCAGTGCGTCCACAGCCCAGAGAACCGCGTTCACCTCGGGCTCCACCGAGGCCGGCACGAGACGCACCCGTGGCGACCGGGGCGTGTACCGGCCGGCACCGAGCGGGTGCTGGCGGACCAGCAGGGTGCCATCGCGACGCTCCAGCCACGCCTCGAGCCGAGACCACTCCTCGCGGTCGGGGACGTCCGGGTCGTGACCCCCGTCGCGCCAGGTAGGTGCATAGAGGACGACGGGGCCGCCGGGCAGGGCACCCACGGCGGACACCAGGCGCTGTCGAGCCTGCTGCCCCCGCTCCGCCGGGGTCCCAGCGAACAGCACGTCCGTCCGCGGCTCGCCCAGGACGGGGACACGCTCCGCCGGGAGACCGAACGCGCTGGCGAGTCTCGGGGCGATGATGTCGGACGAGACCGGCAGGACGCTGATGCGACGCGTGCCCCGCCGGTACATGCCACGCAGCGCGGCGCGAACCGCTGGCACCCGGCCGATCATCGGGAAGTCGAGCGCCGCCGGGCTGTCCAGGTGCAGTCGCTTGAGCGGTGCGCCGTGCCACAGCTGCACGACGACGGCCCCGTGGACGGCGTACCGGTTGACGTCGCCGAAGCCGTGGGTGACCACGACGACCCCCGCACGCTGCGTGAGCCACCACCCGCGGAGCGACCCTCGCGGAGCGTGCAGCAACCCCAGGTCCTCGGCACGGTGTTCGTCCCCCGGCGACCCCGTCAGCCACGTGACCGACGGCGCTGGACTGCGGCGAGCCACCTCCCGGACCAGCGCCAAGGCTCCGTCGTGGACGCCGAAGGCGCTGCCGACCACCCACCGGTCGTTGCGGCGGGGGACGAGCAGCGCGGCAACCTGGCCGATCGCGTAGAGGGGAAGGGCGAGCACCTTGCGCGTGTTGCCGGCCGCGAAGGTGAATGAGCCACGAGCGGGCACGTCAGCCCTCGCCCCACTGCGACCGCCGGTGGGTCACGGCATCCGTGCAGGCCTGGACGAACCGACGCATGCTCGACCCAGGGGTCGTGTCGCCGAAGTGGTGCTCCACCAGGGCGGCCAGAGCCTGTCGGTGCTGGAGGTCCGTCTCGCTGCTCAGCAGCTCCAGGACGCGAGGCGTCTCATCCACGGACAGCCGCGGCAACCGTGCCGTGGTGGGCCCCACCGACCGGGCGTCGCCCTTGGCGGCCGTGAGCAGTATCGGTTTGCCGGTGGCCAACCAGTCGAACGCGACGGCCGAGACGTCGCAGATGCACTGGTCAGCCTCGTCGAGCTGCCAACCCCAGACGCTCGAGGTGTCGACCCGGTGACCCGCGGCGGGGTCGGCGGCCGCGGCCCGCTCGATCCGGGTGCGGATGGCCCGGTCGGCCCGGCGAGCGGCGGCGGACACCCGCCCGGTCTGCGGATGTGGACGGTAGACCAGCCGGTGACCCGAGCTCTGGAGCACTGCCGCGGCGATGGCCTCGCCCTGCGAGGCCACGGACCCGTATGCCATGGCTGGGGAGTCCCCCTCCCAGGTGGGGGCGTACAGCACGGTGACACGGTCGCTGGAAGGCAGGTGTCGGACGGCGTCGTGCACGTCCACCTGCGGCCGCCCGACGTCGACGAAGGCTGCGGGGTCGAAGTCGAAGAGGTTCTCGAGGATCCGGTGGCGTGCCGCGGGGCCGGCAGTGAAGACCAGGTCGTAGGCCTTGAGCTGGTTCGACACCATCGAGACCTTCTCGCTCTCACCGTGACTGAGGTGCGCGTGGGCTGGCCGGGGCAGCCGCAGGGTCTGGAAGTTCTGGGTGTTCTGGTTGACGTACACGACCAGGGCGACCCCCGACCGTGTCAGCCAACCGTTGCACTCCTCGGCCCGACGGGACATCCGGACCGGGAGCCCGGTCATCGAGGCGAGCCGGATGGCGTGACCGGCCTGGCGACAGAGGACGGCGACGCGGACGTGTCGTGCCAGCTCCTCGAGCGGCCCCAGCCACATCGTCGCCTGGTACAGCTGTGCCGGCTCCGCGGAGAAGAACAGCACGACGTCGAAGGACTCCTCCCGCCCACGGACTCGCAAGCCGTCGTGCCGGGACTCCAGCACCCGGTCGGTCGCGAGCAGGCGAGCCCGTCCCGCGAGGTCACCGGCCGCCTCGAACCCCCGACGGGCGCTGCCGCGCAGGCGTGCGAAGCGGATCATCGTAGTGCTGACCTCCGGCGGTGCTGGTGGGGTCACCACCCTATCGAGGGCGTGTGCGGGCGGTTCGGGGTCCGCGACGTTGTGAACAAAATGCCCATACGGTGTCTGCGGCCACAGGAGGCGCACTACCCTCTCCGTGTCACCCACGATTGGATCTCGCATGACCTCTGCCCTGCTACTGCCCCGTCGTCGCCGGGTCGCCGGCGCGGCCGTCCTCGCCGGCGGCGCCCTGCTCGCGGGCAGTGCGCTCCCCGCCGTCGCCGCGGCGGACGACGTGGTGGTGGTCGGCCACGGCTGGGGGCACGGGCGCGGCATGGGGCAGTACGGGGCGTACGGCTACGTGGTCGACAACGGCTGGAAGTACTCCACGGTCCTGAACCACTTCTACGGGGGCACCAAGCCCGGAAGCATCGGCAACCCGGTGATCGGGGTCCGGCTGCTGTCCCTGGAGCCCGCCACCGACACCTGGGTGACCAGTGACAAGGACTTCACCGCTGGTGGCTACCGCGTGGCAGGCGGCTCTGCGGCCAGGGTCGTCTGGTCGACGACCACGAACGGCTGGCGACTGGAGACGAAGTACAACGGTTGCACGACGGGGGCCACGGCCTGGGGGACCACCGCCAAGGCGCAGACGGCCGCCCTCGTGACACCAGGGACCGGCCTCACCGACACCCTCCTCGTGTGTGCCAACAACCGCGGCTACCTCGGCAGCCTGCGCTGGGTGCGCGACGGCTCCGCAACACGGCTCGTCAACGACGTCCCCGTCGAGTCCTATTTGCGCGGCGTGGTCCCCAGCGAGTCGCCGGCCAGCTGGGCAGACGTGCGCGAGGGCTGGGGCATCGAGGCGCTCAAGGCGCAGGCAGTCGCGGCCCGCAGCTACGCGTGGACGCAGAACCGCTACGCCTACGCCAAGACCTGCGACACGACGAGCTGCCAGGTGTACGGCGGCCGCAGTTCCGCAGGGGTCTCCGTCGCGGACCCGCGCACGGACGAGGCGATCTCGGCGACCCGCGGCGAGGTCCGCGTCAGCTCGACCGGAGCCGTGGTGTCGACCGAGTTCTCGTCGTCGACGGGAGGCTGGACGGCCGGGGGCGCCTTCCCGGTGATCCGGGACGACGGTGACCTGCACTCGCCGAACCACGCCTGGACCGTGCGTCTGTCCGGGGCGGCGATCGCGACCCGCTACGGGGTGGGCACCTTCCGGCAGCTCAAAGTGGTCACGAGCACCGGGGTCGGTGGCTCCGGGCGCGTCACGGCGCTCGACGTGGTGGGCAGCACGAGGACCGTGCGAGTCAGCGGAAACGCCTTCGCCGCCGCGTACGGCCTGAAGTCGACATGGTTCTACCCGGCCGTGCAGCCGGTGCAGCAGGCCACGAACGTCCGCTACGTCCGCCTGGCCCACGCCCCCGAGGTGTACCGGCTCTACTCGGCCCCCAACGGCTCCTGGACCGACCGGGGGTGGGTCACCGCCACCGACTACGCGGCGTCGGGGAGGCCGCCGGTCACCGTCGTCAAGCCCAACTACCAGCGCCTGGCGTGGTCCTCGACCGTGTATGCCGTCTACCAGTGGCCGGGCGAGGCCCGCCCGCAGGTGAACGCCCTGAGCGCAACGACGTGGCAGTCGCTCGGGTCGCCCACCCCGACGGTCGTCGGCAACCTGTGGGGCACCATGTGGTGGCGCAACAGCGGTGAGAAGGCCGTGTACGCGGAGACGCCGCTGCTCTCGGAGGCGCCGCACCACGTGACGCCGGCCGAGTGGCAGGCAGCGCAGGCGGCGGGCGCCGTCCAGGTCGTCCGCTGACCGTTCCGGTGGTGCCGCCGACTGCGCCGGTGAGCCGGGAGCCGCAGAGTCACCGGCGGCGGACCACCGTGCCCTGCGGGGTCGGGGCCGTCGGGCCGGAGATCGGCACGGTGACCGTGCCGCCCTGGAATGCCTGGACGAGGGTCGTCCCGACTGTCCGCTGCTCGCCGGTGGGGTAGCCAAGGGCCCCGGCGGGGCCACCGCGCTGGAGGTAGGTGAGAAGGATCCGACCCGACACCCCGTGAGCGCCGAGCCCGGAGCGGTAGTACACGTTGCCCTGGGTGAAGGTCTGGACGACGCCACCGGAGGGCAGGACCGACTCGGCGGTCCTGGGATAGCCAACGGGACTGAGCCCGGCTCCCGGCGCGAGCCAGTAGCCGCGGATCGCGCCGAAGAGCGGCTGGGCGCCGGTCGCCGACGAGTAGACGGCGAGGTGGCCGTCCTGGAACGCGACCTGGCTGCCGCCGGGGACGGCCGCCTCGTCCGCGAGTGGGGCTCCCCATACGGCCGGACCGCCGAGGTGCCAGTAGAGGCGGTCGTTGCCCGGCCCGACGAGCCGGGTCGAGGAGCCCACGGCATACATGGCGAAGCCCCGCTGGAACACCGTCCGCCGGCCGAAGGAGACCGGGCCCTCACCCTTGAGCACCGGGCCGAGGGCGCTGCGGAGTCCACCGCTTGCGGCCCAGCGCTTGTAGATGGCGCTGGACGTGAACGAGGTCTTGGACTGCACGGTGCTCCGGATGGTGCCCAGACGTCCGTAGAGGACGGCCCCGGGGCAGCCCGTCGGCCATAGGTCGCGGTGACCGACGATGAACGGCACCGTGACCCTGGTGCCTTCGGGGTACTTGGACGTGCTGCTGCGGCTGGTCAGGACCGAGCTGCTGGTCGCGTTCCGGTAGAACATCGACTCACGCCAGGCCATCAGGGTGGTGAGGGCCGAGAGCGCGGACGAGCTGGGCGCCACGCTGTCGTAGGTGCCCAGCACCGAGACCCCGAAGGTGTCCGTGTTGAAGCCGCCTGTGTGTGCGCCGATCACAGGGAGGTCGAGGCCGCCGTAGCGGCCCTCGAAGATCTGACCGAACTTGTCGACGAGGGCGTTGTAGCCGATGTCGCACCAGCCCTGTCCGTTGACGTGGTAGGCGTAGATGCCGCGAACGATGGAGGCAGACTGCGCGGCGGTGTAGCTGTTGGTCCCGGCCGTGTGGTGGACCACCATCGCGGAGGTCGTCGAGGCCATGTAGTCGGTGCACGTGCGCATCGACTCGTCCGCCCCCCAGCCCCTGCGGGAGATGATCCTCGGCTGCGCCGGGACCGCGGTCGCCGCACCGGCCGGAGTGGTCGCCGGGACGTCGGCAGGCGAGGAGCCGGGCGCCACGACCTCGACCCTGCCGCGGCGCATGATCCGCCCTTCGGCGAAGTCGTAGCGGATCTGGACCCGGGTGACCGGCCCGGTCCACACCGGCTCCGTCCCCACTCTGGTCTTCCGCCCTGCCCTGGTGGCCACCGAGTCGTCCTCGGCGCTGACCTCGGTCTGGGTCCACGCCGTCCACGTGCCGTCGTCCCGCAGCCCTCGGACCCGGAGGGTGGTGCCCGCGGGCGGAGCCTGCTCGTGCGGCCACGTGACACCGACAAGCGAACCCGTCGCCATGCCGGTCGCCACCTCGTCGCTGGTGGTGAGCTTCCGGCTCCCTGCGCCTGCCGTGCGGCTCACCGGGAGCCGGTCCATCCCAAGCTGCGTGACGTGGGTCGCGACCGGGTGGGGGGCCGCTCGACCGTGGCCGCCCACCACGGGGGAGATGGTGAAGCCGGTCGCGAGGACCAGGCTCAGCACCCCCGTGCGCGAGACGGTCGAGGCAAGCAGGGTTCGCGGGGAGAAGGGCATGTCGGTCCGATCCCTCTGTTTGACACCTTTTGGCCGAGTTCGATGCTGCCGGGCGAGCCGGTCGACGGACCGCCGCGCCATCCCATCGTTACCGGATGGTGACCGGGCAGCTCCGGCTCAGCCGACGTCGACGGTGAAGTCGGGCTCGGTCCGGTCTCGCACCTCGTCCTCGGTGACGCCCTCGGCGAGCTCGCGCAGCACGAGACCGTCGTCGGTGACGTCGAAGACGCACAGGTCGGTGATGATCCGCTGGACGACGCCGCGACCGGTGTAGGGCAGCGAGCACTCGTCGACGATCTTGTACGAGCCGTCCTTGGCGTTGTGCTCCATGAGGACGATGACCTTCTTGGCGCCGTGCACGAGGTCCATCGCGCCACCCATGCCTTTGACCATCTTGCCGGGGATCATCCAGTTGGCGATGTCACCCTTCGCGGAGACCTGCATCGCGCCGAGGATGGCCGCGTCGACCTTGCCGCCACGGATCATCCCGAAGGACGTGGCCGAGTCGAAGAAGGAGGAGCCGCGCCGCAGGGTGACGGTCTCTTTGCCGGCGTTGATGAGGTCGGGGTCCTCCTCCCCGTCGACGGGGTAGGCGCCGACGCCCAGGATGCCGTTCTCGGACTGCAGCACGATCTCCACGTCGTCGGGGACGTAGTTCGGCACGAGGGTCGGCAGGCCGATGCCGAGGTTGACGTACGAGCCGTCGGACAGCTCGCGGGCGGCCCGGGCCGCCATCTGCTCACGGGTCAGTGCCATGTCAGGCCTCCTGCTTCGGTCGGACGGTCCGGCGCTCGATCCGCTTGTCGGCGGCCTGCTCGGCGGTCAGTGGCAGCACGCGGTGCACGTAGATGCCGGGCAGGTGAATCGTGTCGGGGTCGAGCTCGCCGGGCTCGACGAGCTCCTCGACCTCCGCGATGGTGACGCGCCCCGCCATGGCGGCCAGGGGGTTGAAGTTGCGGGCGGACTTGTTGAAGACGAGGTTGCCGTGCCGGTCGCCCTTCCAGGCGCGCACGAGGCCGAAGTCCGCGACGATGGCGTGCTCGAGGACGAACTCCTTGTCCTCGCCGTCGACCGTGAAGACCTTGGTCTCCTTGCGCGGTGACTCCTTGACGACGTTGCCGTCGGCGTCGTACTTCCACGGGAGGCCGCCCTCGGCGACCTGGGTGCCGGCGCCGGTCACCGTGTAGAAGGCCGGTATGCCGGAGCCGCCGGCCCGCAGCCGCTCGGCCAGGGTGCCCTGCGGGGTGAGCTCGACCTCGAGCTCGCCGTGGAGGTACTGGCGCTCGAACTCCTTGTTCTCCCCGACGTAGGAGGAGACCATCCGGCGGATCCGCTTGTCCTTGAGCAGGATCCCGAGCCCCCAGTCGTCGACGCCGCAGTTGTTGCTGATCGCCTCGAGCTCGCTCACCCCCGCGTCGTGGATCGCCGCGATGAGCACGCTCGGGATGCCGCAGAGCCCGAAACCGCCCACCGACAGGGAGGAGCCGTCGACGATCCCGTCGATGGCCTCGGCAGCAGTGGAGACGACTTTGTCCATGGCGTGGACTCTAGTGGGCCGGTGATGGGCGTCCTGCGTGGTGCCTCCCCACCGTCCCGCCGGAACCGCGTGGCCCGACCACACCCCGGTCCGCCCGACGTGGGGTGCCGGCCGGCTGGGGGCCGGTGACGGCACCCGTCACGCACCGGTGAGGCACCCGTCACGCATCGGTGACGGCACCTGTCACGCATCGGTGATGGCACCGGCCGGGGCACCGGACGCGGGTGGCATCGTCCGAACGGCTGATGAAAGGAGGAGTTCCACGTCTGTAGTTCCCGCCACGGGCTTGTGACGGCTGTGAACTGCTGGGACAAATGTCTGGCCCGGTTGCACGACACAACCGGGTGCCCCCGTCGAACCCGCCGCACCGTCCCTGCGGCACACACTCCCGGAGCGTCAGCCAGTGCGAGCGTCCTACGCGGTCCGCGCCATCGGTGCCGTCACCATCCCCGCCGTCACCCTCCCGCTCGCCGCCGCCTCGGTGAGCGCCTCGGTGCTGCCGGCCGCGGCGACGGTGAAGATCCCGCCGCCCCCGAGCAAGGCGCTCCCGGCGGCCCTCGACATCGCCGAGCCCTACGTCGGCCAGAGCACCTGCGACCCGACCGCGAAGCCGTACGTCGTGAAGTTCGGCGACCTGCTCAAGAGCCACTACGCCTCGGTGACGACCACGTCGTACGGCATCGGCCGCAACTGCAACAGCGGCGTCACCGAGCACTCCGAGGGCCGTGCGCTCGACTGGATGCTGAGCGTCAACGACCCCACGCAGAAGGCGGTCGCCGACTCGGTGACCCAGTGGCTGTCCGCGCCCGACGCCCAGGGCCGTCCCGGCGCCATGGCCCGCCGCTTCGGGATCATGTACATCATCTGGAACCGCAAGATGTGGCGGGCGTACGACCCGGGCCGTGGCTGGGCGCCCTACACCGGCTCGGCCCCGCACACCGACCACATCCACTTCTCGTTCTCGTGGGACGGCGCCTACGGCCGCACGTCCTGGTGGACCGGCAAGGCGCTGGAGACCGTCGCCGGACGACCCGGCACACCGTTGCCGACAACGCCCCCCACAGCCCCCTCAGCCGTCTACACCGTGCTCACCGAGTGGGCCACGGGAGCGGACGTCGTCCTCGTGCAGAAGGTGTTGAAGGTCCCCGCGGACGGTGTCTTCGGGCCCAAGACCCTGGCGGCACTCGTCGCCTGGCAGAAGGCGCAGAAGCTGCCGGTGACCGGCAAGCTCGACTCCGCCACGTGGGCCCGCCTGATCGCGCTCAAGCTGGTCCCCTCGCGGCCGGTCTCCTCGACGACAGCGCCGACGACCCCCGCCAAGCCCACTCCCGCGGTGCCGCCCACTCCCGCGGTGCCGCCCACTCCCGCGGTGCCGGGCACGCCTGCGGGCGCTGCGTCGAGCCCACTTGCGCCCTATGCGAAGACGACGCTCAAGCGCGGCTCGACCGGCGCAGCCGTCCGAGCCCTGCAGAAGGCGCTGTCGGTCACCGTCGACGGAGGCTACGGGCCCATCACCGAGGCCGCCGTCAAGGCGTTCCAGACCCGACGCAACCTGCCGGCCAACGGCGTCTGCGGGCCGGCGACCTGGTCGGCCCTCATGGGGGCGGCAGTGGCCTCGTCCCCGGGGGCGGGCCACGGCACCACCTCGGGATCAGGCGGCGCATCCGGAGGCAGCACGGTGTCGCGCGACGCGACGCGCACCTCCACGCCGTACACCGCGTTGATGTCCACCGTCCTGCGCTCGGGGTCGAAGGGTTCTGCTGTCAAGGCCCTCCAGCGTGCGCTCGGCGGAGTGTCGGTCGATGGCGCCTACGGGCCTCGAACCACCGCTGCCGTCACGTCCTTCCAGAAGTCGCACCGCCTGCCCGTCACCGGCGTGGCCGACGGCAGGCTGTGGCGGGCGCTGGAGCTGCGCGACTACCCCCTTCACGCGTACTACGACACGGTGCTGCGCACCGGGTCGCGCGGTGCGGCCGTGGTGGCTCTGCAGAGGGCGCTGCGAGTCACCGCCGACGGCGCCTACGGGCCCAGGACCACCGCAGCTGTCAAGGCCCTGCAGGGCCGCGCCAAGCTGGCGCGAACCGGCACCGTGGCGACTCTCACGTGGAAGGCGCTGGAGGCCGAGCTTCGCAGGCGCTGACCCCCGGCGCGTGAGCCCGTCAGGCCGTAAGGTCCACGGTGACGCCCTCGGAGGCCAGGCGCTCCGCGCGGCCACCGCGCGGCTCCGGACCGCGCGACACGACGACGGAGCCGTCGACCGCCCACGCCGCCAGCGAGGCCTCGAGCAGTCGGGGCAGGTCGTCACCCCTGATGTGCACGCGCGTGCCTCGGTCCCAGTCCCGGTGCGGCACCACCTCGTCGTATGCCGCGCTCCAGCCGTGCCCCACGACGGCCGGGTCGGTGGGCCCGGGGTCAGACAGGGCGGCGAACTGGTCGGCATACGTGGCCAGCTCACGTGCCTCGTCCATCGTCCCCGGGGGAAGGGGTGCGGCAGCCGTCCGGGCGAGCGCGGGCAAGGTGACCACGACGACCGGCACCGCATCACGCGGCGCCGGTGCCGCTTCGGCGGGGGTGGCGGCCGGCGCAGCGGTGACGAGCAGGTCACATGGGCCCTCGTCGAGAAGGACGGTCGCGCCGACGGACCAGACGGCGAGCGCCCAGTAGAGGGCACGCCAGTGCGCCGGCAGGTCGAGCCGCACGACACTGCCCGGTCCGAGGTCCCACTCGTCCTGGAGCGCGTTGGCTGCCTTGCTCACCCAGTTGGCCAGCACCTTGGCGCTCAGCTCGATGCGCTCGCCCTGCGTCCCACCCGGCGTGTCCTCGTAGAACGTCACCCTGGGGCGCCCCGGGTCACCAGCCACCATGCGGGCGAGCACGTCCGCGGGCGTGGGGGGCATCAGGCGTTGTTGGCGATGTGTTCGATGACCTCGGTCGTCGAGATCGAGGGGGTCCGGGGAAAGTACACGACCTCGCAGAGGTCGGAGACGAAGTCGAACCGGCCCTTCCAGTCATCGCCCATGGCAAGGACGTCGGCCCTGTGTCGGGTGATGTAGTCGCGCTTGAGCTCGAGGCTCTCCTCGACGAAGACCTCGTCGACCATGCGCAGGTTCTGCACGATCTCGACCCGCTCGGCCTGCGAGAACACGGGGGCACGGCCCTTCTTGCGCATGTTGAGCTCGTCCGCGGACACCCCGACCACGAGGCGGTCGCCGAGCGCCGCAGCTCGCTCGAGGATACGGATGTGACCCACGTGGAGGACGTCGAAGGTGCCGAAGGTGATGACGGTGCGCCGGCCGTTCGTGCTGGTGGCGGGGTCGTCAGCGGGCCGCGGTTCCTGGGACATGGCGTGAGGCTACCGCGCCGCGCCGGGGGCACCCGCACGCTCCGCGCGGGTCCAGTGCACGCCGTGGACTCCTGGCACCGCCGGAGCGCTAGCGTTGCGGGTTGTGAGCAGCCGCGCGCCCCGCAGCTATCCGTACACCCCCGACCCCGGCGACCTGCCCCTGCTGCGGGGTGAGGCGTGGGGCGGCCTGCTCGTCTCGCGCAGCGTGGTCGGCGTCGCCTCGTGGCTCGTCCTCGGCGCGGTCGCCGCCGGCGTCCTCGCCCTGCTGGGGTGGTGGCAGCCGTGGGTGGCCGGCCCGGTCCTGCTCGTCCTGCTGGCCGTCGCCGTCCGCGTGGCCGCGATGGTGCCGGCCCGACCCCTGCCCGTCTGGTCCACGGCGCTGCTGCTGCTCCTGTGCGTCGGGGCGACAGTGTGGGCGGGGTCGACCCACTCGGAGCAGGTGCTGCCCCGCCGGGACTCCGGCTCCTACCTGCAGTCCGCGATCCAGCTCGCGGCCGGGCACGCCCGCCCCATCGACGTGCCAGCCCGGTCCGTCGGTGGCGCCGCCGTCCTGCGGCTGCCCGGCGTGACGCTCGCCAGCCCCGCGTTCTACTCGGTGGGGTCGCCCGCCTCCCCGGCGATCCAGCCGCAGTTTCCGATCGGCCCAAGCGCCTGGTACTCGGTCGCCTGGTGGCTCGGCGGGGCGGACGCCGCGTTCTGGCTCGCCGCGGCGCTGTTCGGCGTGACCGTCCTCGCGGTCGGGCTCCTGGGCTCGCTGCTCGTCGGCCCGCGGTGGGGACCGCTCGCCGCGCTCGCCACCACCCTGCTCTTCCCGCTGCTGCACGTCGGGCGCTCGACCTACTCCGAGCCGGTCGCGCTGCCGGCCCTCGGCGTCGCGCTCGTGGCCCTCACCATGGCGGCGCGGTCGGGGACGGCCGGCGACGCCGCCGCGTCGCGACGGGCGGCCGTCGTCGCGGGAGTGCTGCTCGGCGGCAGCATCGTGGTGCGGGTCGACGCCCTGCGCGAGGTGGTCCTGCTCGTCGTCGTCGCCGCGCTCGCGGGCGCGCAGCGACAGGTCTGGGCGAGGGCGCTGCTCGCAAGCGCGCTCGCCGCCTCGGCCGTCGCGTTCGGCCTCACCTGGCTGACGTCCTACGAGTACCTGGGCAGCATCGCCGGGTCGCTCCTCCCGCTGGTCGCACTGGGCCTGGTCGTGGGGCTCGCGGGCCTCGCGCTCGTCGTGGGCTCGCGACGGGGCTGGTCCCTCGGGACGCTGGCGACCGCATGGCTGCCCCGGGCGCTCGCCGGCGCCGTCGTCCTGGTGGGGGCCTTCCTCGCCTCCCGGCCGCTGTGGCAGACGGTGCGGCAGTCCGCGACCGACCCGGGGTCACGCGTGGTCGCCGGGCTGCAGGCCCGCCAAGGGCTGCCCGTCGACGGGGGCCGCACCTACGCCGAGCAGTCGCTCGTCTGGATGTCGTGGTGGCTCGGCCCCGTGGCGCTGGTGCTGGCGCTGGTCGCCACGGCCGTCCTCGCACACCGGGCCGCGTCGTCCTGGGTGGACGGGCGCGAGCTGCCGGCGTGGACCGGACCGGCCGTGGTCGGTATCGGGTCGACGCTGCTCACCCTCTACCGCCCGGGGATCACCCCCGACCACCCGTGGGCCGACCGGCGGCTGGTAATTGCCCTGCCGACGGTCGTGCTGCTGACCGTCGCCTGCGCGGCCGTGGTGTCGCGGTGGTCCACCCGGCGCCTGCCGTATGCCGTGAACGTCGCCACGAGCCTGCTCGTGGCGGTCGCGCTCGTCGTCCCGGCGGGCATGGCCACGTGGCCGCACCGCGACGAGCGGGTCGAGCAGGGCGAGCTGGCCGCGGTCGACCGGGTCTGCTCGGCGATGCAGCCCGGCGACGTGGCCATCATGGTCGACTCTCGTGCGGCCAACGAGTGGCCGCAGGTGCTGCGCGGCTACTGCGGGGTGCCCGCGCTGTCGACGACGACCACCCTGCGCCAGGACCCGCCGCGGCTGCGCTCGACCCTGGCGCAGGTCGAGTCGGCGGTGCAGGCCCGCGGTGGACGCCTGGTCCTCGTGGCCGCCGACGGGCCGAAGACCCTCACCGACCTGGGGCTGCGGACCGGCACCAAGGCCGTCGACACCACCGTCCGCGAGGACGCGCGCCTGCTCGAGCGCCGCCCCGACGACCTCGTCGACCTGCCGCTGCTGGTCTGGCTGGGCCGGCTCGACGGCTGAGTGGCGGCTTTCCGTCAGCTGCGGCGCGCGAAGGCGTCGGCGGCGAGCCGGCGCACCGCGGCATACGTGCCCCGGTCCGCGGCCACGATGATGCCGGGGGTCATCGCCGAGGGGGAGTAGGGCGTGCCGTCGGGATGACCCACGGTGCCGCCGGCCTCGCGCACCATGAGCGAGCCGGGGGAGTGGTCCCACGGGCTGTTGCGCGCGTAGAGGATGTAGTCGGTGGCGCCCTCGATCAGGCGGGGGTAATCCACGCCGCAGCAGACCCACGACCCGGTGAGGGCGGGCAGGTCGCCCAGGCTGTGCCCGCGCAGGGGCCAGATCGAGGTGACCCCGTGGGGGGCGACGTCGTCGGCGACGGGCTCGCGGGTGACCCGCTGGCCGTTGCGGTAGACACCGGCGCCCTTCTCGGCGACCCAGCCCACCTCGTGCTCGGGCTGCCAGATCCAGCCGCGGACGGTCTCCCCGCCCTTGACCTCGCTGACCATGACGGCGTGGTCCGGGGACCCGTGGACGAAGTTCTTGGTGCCGTCGACCGGGTCGACCGTGAAGGCGTGGTCGGCGGCCACGAACTGGCTGATCGCGGTGGGGTCGGTGGCCGTCCGCTCCTCGCCGAGGACGAAGGCGTCCGGGTATGCCGCGGAGAGCTCGCGGGTGAGGATCGCCTCGGACTCCTGGTCGGCGACGGTGACGAGGTCGCCCGGGTTCTTCTCCATCACCTCGCCGTCGGCCAGCGACCGGAAGCGGGGGGTGATGACCTCGGCGGCCACGGTCTTGAGCAGGTCCAGCACCTCGTCGGTGTCCACGGACCCCACCGTTCCACACCGCGCCGCGCCGCACGAACTCGGGGAGGGTGCCTGGCCGGTAGGCTCGCGGGCGAGATGAGCGAACCTACCCAGACCTTCCCGGTGCCCGAGAGCCCGGCGACCGAGGTCATCAGCACCGGCCTGCCCGCCCCGTCGACGACGACCCCGGCCGGCGCGACCCCGCCCGCCCCGGCGCCCGGTGACGTGCCGGTGCACCCCGCCGACGCGGCATACCTGCCGGCGACCGAGGTGGCCACCCGCGCGCCCGGCGAGGACCCGTCGAAGCCCTACGTCACCATCGTCCTGCCCTGCTACAACGAGGGCCGGCACGTCATGCGCGAGATCGAGCGGATCACCGCGGCGATGGACGCCAGCGAGCTGACGTACGAGCTGCTCTGCATCGACGACGCGTCGACCGATGACACCCTCGAGGTGCTCCACCGGGCGGCTGCGGAGTACCCCAACATCCGCGTGATGCCGTTCCGCCGCAACGGTGGCAGCGGCACGGCCCGCCGCATCGGCACCCAGCAGGCGTACGGCGAGATCGTCGTCTGGACCGACGCCGACATGACCTACGAGAACGAGCGCATCCCCGAGCTCGTGCGGATCCTGCGCGACGACCCGACCTACGACCAGGTCGTCGGCGCCCGCACCACCGAGGAGGGCACGCACAAGTGGGCCCGCGTCCCGGCGAAGTGGCTCATCCGCAAGATCGCCGAGAAGCTCACGAACCAGAGGATCCCCGACCTGAACTCCGGCCTGCGCGCGTTCCGGCGCGAGGTGTCGCTGCCCTACCTGCGGCTCCTGCCCCCCGGGTTCAGCTGCGTCACGACCATCACGCTGGCGTTCCTGTCCAACCAGCACGACATCAAGTACGTGCCGACGAGCTACGCCAAGCGTGCGGGGGAGAGCAAGTTCCACTTCGTGCGCGACGCCTACCGCTACATCCTGCAGGTGCTGCGGATGGTCATGTACTTCGACCCGCTCAAGGTCCTCATGCCGCCGGCCCTGTGGATGATCGTCATCGGCGTCGTCAAGGCCGTCGTCGACATGGTCCGCCACCCGTTCTACTTCCCGGCGAGCACCGTGCTGCTGATCGTCAGCGGCATCATGATCGGGTCGCTGGCGCTGCTGTCCGACCTGGTCGTGCGCTCGCGGGCGGGTGTGTGAGCACGGCGTCGCTCAAGGTCGCGGTCGTCGGTCCGACCCACCCCTACAAGGGCGGGGTCGCCGCCCACACGACGAGCCTCGCGCACGAGCTCGCCGACGCCGGGCACGACGTCACCCTGGTCTCGTGGTCGCACCTGTACCCCAGCAAGCTCTACCCGGGTGAGCAGGCGGTCCCCGGGGGTGCCCCCGACGTGGACCCGTTCCCGCGCACCGTCCGCGCCCTGAGCTGGGCGCGCCCCGACACGTGGGTGCGCACCGGCCGCCGGCTGCGCTCCTTCGACGTCGTCCTCGTCGTGCACGTCATCCCGGCGGTCGTCCCGGCCCACCTCGCGCTCCTGCGCGCCGCCGGCGTCGGGCGGCGCACGGTTGCCGGACGCTCCGTGCGACCGGGCCACCCGCGCACCGTCGTCATCGCGCACAACGTCCTGCCGCACGAGCCGCACGTCGGCGACCGCGAGCTCATGCAGCAGTTCCTCGAGCGGGTCGACGCGGTCCTGGTCCACAGCGAGGACCAGGCCCGCCTGGCCCGCGAGCTGCACGCCCCGCACGTCGCGGTCGCCGAGCTGCCGCCGCACCTGCCCGGCGGGCCGCCGGTCGACCGGCCCGAGCACGACGGGCCTCCGCGGCTCCTGGCCCTCGGCCTGGTCCGCGAGTACAAGGGCGTCGACCTGCTCCTCGAGGCCCTGGCCGAGGTGCCCGGTCCCACGCTCACCGTCGCCGGGGAGATGTGGGGGGCCGCCGGTGACCGGGTCAAGCAGCTCGCCGCCGACCCGCGGCTGCGGGGCCGGGTCGAGGTCCACGGCGGCTACGTGCCCGCCGAGCGGCTCGCGCCACTGCTCGCCGGCCACGACGTGCTCACCCTGACCTATCGCAGCGCCACCGCCTCGCAGAACGCCCTGCTCGGCCAGCGCCACGGCCTCCCGGTCCTGGCCACGGACGTCGCCGGCTTCGGCCGCCAGGTCCGCGACGGGGTCGACGGGCTCGTCGTGCCCCCGAACGACCGCGAGGCCCTCGTCGGTGCCCTGCGGCGCCTCGCCGAGCCCGGGTATGCCGAGCAGCTCCGGTCGGCCGTGCGGCCGCCGGACCTGTCGGGGCCCTGGGCGCGCTACCTCGGTGCCATCGAGGCGCTCGCGAGCGTCGAGCCGGCTGCGGAGCCGGACGCCCCCGAGGACGACGAGCCGCAGGAGACCGGTGCGGCCGCGGTCGCCGGCCGCCTCGGCCGGCGGCTCGCGACCGGCGTTCGGGGACTCGTGGCCGCCGCCCGGCCGGACGTCGAGCTCGGGCCGACCGACCTGCCCGACTGGATCCGGCCGTCCGACGTCCTCGCCGACGCGCAGGACGCCGACGACGCCAAGGCCTTCGCCCGCGCCCTCGGCCTGCCCCGGTGCTCCGACGGCATCGCCGCCTGGGCCGCCCTGGGCACGCTCGCGGCGATCGTCCGCGTGCGCGACGACGGGCGGCGCAGCGCGGTCATCGTCGACGAGAGCGGCAGCCGCTCGCCCCTGTCCCGCTGGGCCCGCGCCATCGGGTTCGCGCCCGTGGAGCTCGAGCTCACCGGACCGCGCTCCAGCGTCGAGGTGCTCGACGTCGACACGGCCTCGCTCGACGTCATCGTGCGGCTGCACCCCGGCGGCTGCGACGCCGACGACGTCGACGAGGCGATGAGCCAGGCGTCGTGGGCGCTGCGCTCCGGCGGCCTGCTCTGCCTCACCCTGCCGATCGGCCACCTCGGCGCCGAGGGGGCGCTCGGCCCGGCCGACGTCCGCGGTGTGCTGGCCCGTGCGCACGACCTCGGCTTCGTGCTGGTGGGCGACCTCGACGGCGACATCACCGAGCGGATGCGCCGGGCCAGCGGCACCTCCCGGCGCACCGACGCGGCATACAGCCTGCTGCGCCTGACCCTGAGGCGGCGCTGATGACGCGCGCCCGGGTCTTCACCGTCCTGCGGATCGCCCTCGCCCTGCTGGTGGTCACGGCCGTCGCGCTCGCGGTCGCCCACAACTGGGCCGAGGTCTCGGAGGACATCGACCGCATCGACGGCGGCACGTTCGCCCTGGCCGCCCTGCTCGTCTGCATCCCCCCGATCCTGACCATGCTGGGGTGGCGGGTGCTGCTCGCCGACCTCGGCACCCCGCTGCACGTGGCCCCGGCCGGCGGCGTGTTCTTCGTCGGCCAGCTCGGCAAGTACCTGCCCGGCGCCGTCTGGAGCATCGTGGCCCAGGCGGAGATGGGCGCGCGGTTGGAGATCCCGCGGCGCCGGTCGGCCGTCGTGGCCTTCGTCAGCGTCGCGCTGGCCGCCATCTGCGGGCTCATCGTCGGGCTGCCCGCGCTGCCGCTGCTCCTCGGCCTCGGTGGGGGAGCGGCGACGACCGGGTGGTTCCTGCTGCTCGTCGTGCCGCTGCTGGCCGTGGTCCTCTACCCGCGCCTGCTCAACTGGGGCATCGCGCTGGTGCTGCGCGTCCTGCGCCGCGAGCCGCTCGAGCACACCCTGTCCGGCCGTGCCGTGCTCACCTCCAGCGCCCTGTTCATCGGGGCGTGGCTCGCCTCCGGCTCCCACGTGCTGGTCCTGGCGCGGGCCACGAGCAGCGGGTACGACGGGGGCCGGCTCGTGCTGGGGACCCTCAGCGGCTTCGCCCTGGCGTCCTCGCTGGCGATGTTCAGCGTCCTGCTGCCCGCCGGGGTGGGGGTCCGCGAGGGCCTGCTCGTCCTCATCCTCGGACCCGTGACCTCGACCTCGGCCGCGACGGCCGTGGTCGTGATCTCGCGGTTCCTGACGGTCATGGCCGACGTCGTCTTCGCGCTGCTCGGGTGGGCCTACGCGCGCTCCCACCACTTGCTGACCTCGCGCGAGGAGCGGGTGGCGGAGCACGTCGTCGTGCCCGAGGACCGGGAACGATAGGTTGCGCCAATGACGACTCCAGACGAGGCCGCTGCCTCGGGCCAGGTCGCCGCGCCGCCCGGGGGACCCCTGCTCGCCGTCGCCAAGCGTGCCGCCGAGCACGTGCTGTGGGCGCGCGTCGCCGTGCAGCGCCGGGCCGAGGCCAGGCGCGGGTATGCCGCGAACCGGCCGGTCCCGCGGTCGGTGCCCCCCACCGCCGTCCTGCGGACCGCTGCCGACTGGGAGCGGGCCGTGGCCGAGGGGAAGCACCTGCGCCTGCCGCTGCACCGCGACCAACCGAAGAACTGGGACGCCCTCGGCGCGGTGGGCGCCGTCCTGACGCTGGCCGACGACGGCTCGCGCACGGCGCGGGTCATGGACGCCGGCAGCGCGCGCTACTCGCCCGTCCTGCCCTGGCTGCGGCTCTACGGCCTGGGCGGTGCCCCCGACTCCCTGCTCGGCATCAACCTCGAGTTCGGCGACGAGGTGCGCCGGGACGGCGTCGTGTTCCGGCACGGTGACGTGACCGCCACGGGCCTGCCCGACTGCTCGCTCGACGCCATCACCTGCATGTCCGTCATCGAGCACGGCGTGCCGCTGGAGGGCTTCCTGCGCGAGAGCGCACGGGTGCTGCGTCCCGGAGGGGTGCTCTGCGTCTCGACCGACTACGACCAGGACCCGCCCGACACCACCGGCCGCACGGCATACGGCACGCCGGTGAAGATCTTCGGCCCGGCGGACATCAGCGCCCTCGTCTCGATGGCCGACGCCGCGGGGCTCGAGCTGGTCGGCGACCTCTCGACCTCGGACGCCCTGTCGCACGCCGAGCGTCCGGTGCACTGGGACCGCGTGGACCTGGACTACACCTTCATCCTGCTGACCTTCCGCCGCCGCCAGGCCCGCTGACGCGGCGAGCCCCTCTCCCCGGCACCATGCACGAGGGCCGCCCGCGGTGTGCGGGCGGCCCTCGTCGTCTCTCTGCAGCCAGGAAGGGCGGTCGCGGCGTCAGGCGGCGCCGGGCTCCTGGGTGTTGTCCTTCGGGTACTTGGTGATGAAGTCCATCACGACCTTGCCGGACAGGTCACCGCACATCTGGCGGTGACCGGCGTCGGAGGCCCAGTGCGACAGCGCGTACGGCGTGCCGGCGGGGAAGGCTCCGCGGCTGGCGTCCCACTCGACGACCTTGAACTTGCCGGAGGCCTCGGGCTGCTTGTCCGCCTTGTCGGCGATCTCCTTGAGCAGCTTGGTGTCCTTCACCTTGGTGCCGTCGTACCAGAGGATCGTGTAGCCGTGCTCGAGGTTGTGCACGAGGACCTCGAGCGGCGGCCGGTCGGCGGCGGTGTAGAAGTCGCGGCCGCTGACGTCCGGGGTGGCGAAGTGGGGGCCGTGGCTCGGCGGGACGGTGTCGTACTTCACCGACGTCTCGTCCGGCTTGTTCGTGCCCGGGCCGACGTGCTCGCCGCTGCCGGTGTTGGGGTCGGTCGTGATCGGCTGGCACTTCGCGGCCGCGAGGGAGGCACCGAGGTTCGGCAGCTGGCCGGCCTTCGCGTCGTTGACCGCGAACAGGACGACACCACCGAGGGCGGCCAGCAGGACGAGGCAGCCGACGATGATCATCCCGGCGACCCTGCGCTCCTTGGCCTTCTGCTGCTGTTGGATCTCGGCCAGTCGGGCCTTGCGGTCCTGGCTCGCACGCTTGTTGCTCACGGGTTCCTCGGGGAGTCGGGGGCGGTTCGCGCAGAGTCTACGGTCCTCGCCCGGTGGCCCGGTCGGAGTCCGGCGAGCTGCCGGGCGACCGGTGGTCTGTCGGGGCAACGCGCGAGAATGGCCTGGTGTCCCCGTCCGCCGAGTCGACCCGTGTGTGGCGGCCCGCTCGCCCGACGGCGGTCGGGCTCGTCGTCGCGGCGTTCCGCCGCGGGGCCGGCGACCCCACGTTCCAGTCCGACCGGGGTGACGGGTGGTGGCTCGGCCTGCCCACGCCTGCCGGGCCGGCGACGCTGCGGCTGGTCCAGCGCTCGGACCTCGCCGAGGTGCACGCGACGGCCTGGGGCCCGGGAGCGCAGTGGGCGCTGGAGCAGGTGCCGTCCCTGCTCGGGGCCGACGACGACGACGGCGACTTCGTGGCGCACCACCCGCAGGTGGCACAGGCACACCGGAGGTATGCCGCGTGGCACGTCCCGCGGTCCGGCCTGGTGCTGCACGCCCTCGTGCCCGCCGCTATCGAGCAGAAGGTGACCGGGCAGGAGGCCTTCGGGGGGTACCGCGCGCTCGTGCGGCGGTTCGGCTCGCGCGCGCCCGGGCCGGGGGCCGACCGGCGGCTGTGGGTCGCCCCGGACGCGGCGGGCTGGGCCGCCATCCCGTCCTGGGAGTGGCTGCGGGCCTCGGTCGACGGTGCCCGGTCGGGCACGGCCGTGCGGGCCGCCAAGGTCGCGGGGCGGCTGGAGCAGGCCGCGGTCCTGCCGCCACGGGAGGCAGGGCGGCGCCTGCGGGCGGTACCCGGCATCGGGGTCTGGACCGCGGCCGAGACGGCGCAGCGCGCGTTCGGTGACGCCGACGCCGTGAGCTTCGGCGACTACCACGTGGCCAAGAACGTCACCTGGGCGCTGACCGGCGAGGCGCTCGGCGACGAGGAGATGGCCGAGGTGCTCGAGCCGTACCGCGGTCACCGGTTCCGGGTGCAGCGGCTGCTCGAGCTGAGCGGTGCCATGCGTCCGCGCCGCGGGCCGCGGATGGCGCCGCGGACGCACCTGCCCAACCGCCAGCGCTGACACCCGCCGACCCGGCCGGGGGCGCGGGACGCGCGCCAGGTGCGCGAACGGGTCGTGGCGCGACGCGGGCGGGGAGGCCGGGGTCGGGGTCAGGCGTTCGGTAGGTGCAGGACGGCTTCGAGCCCACTCGGCTCGGGCGGGTCGGCGACCTCGACGCCCTCGCCCCACAGTGCCGTCCGCAGCCGGCTGACGGCCACCCCGAGCTGGTAGCCGGAGTCCGCCTGGACGCGCAGGTGGCCGGGCCCGACGTCCACGGCGGCGTCCGGGCAGCCGCGCAAGGCCACCCGCACGGCTCGGGCCACACGCTCGGCCACCGCCTCGGGGGCGACGGAGGCGATGCCGTCCTCGAGGGCGGCGGGGGAGCCCGGCGGGACCCCGAGCGCGGACCGGACGGCCTCGACCCGGCCGAGGCCGAACCAGTCCTCCCGCCCCGTCCTGACCAGTGAGCGCGCGCCCGCGCCGACGACCTCGCCGGCCCAGCCCGAGCCGCGGACCACCGCGGCCGGGACGTGCGAGACCTTGCCCTTGACCAGGTCGGCGGCGGCCGCGAGCTCGTCCGCGACGGCCCGGCTGGTGACGCTGAGGGGCGCACCGTCGGCGTCCACGCTGCCGCGCAGGTCGTCGGTGACCTGCACCCCGGCAGCGCCGAGCGCGAAGTCGGTCTGCCCCACCCGCCACGGCCGCCCGGCGGTGTCGCTCACGACCACCCCGAGCCGGGTGAGCCCGGTGAGCACCAGCAGCCGCTCGCGCAGCCGCGCGGCCTCGGCGTCCGGGTCGTCGGGCAGCAGCAGCAGCCCGTCGACCCCGCCCGTGTTCGAGGCGTCCACCCCGGCCGCGGCCATGACCGGGCCGCTCGTGGCCTGGACGATCCGGGTCACCCGGTCGCCTGCCATCCGCTCGGCCACCACGCGCACGGTCTGCCCGACGACGGCGGCGGAACGGTCGCTCGTGTCGGCCCACAGGCCCAGCGACTTCGACACGACCTTGCTCGAGACGACGACCACGTCGCCGTCCACGAGGTCGACGGCCATGGCCGCGCAGGCCTCGACGAGCAGGGCGGCCAGGTCGTCGTCGGCACGGACCTCCGGGACCCCCTCGACCCCGATGACCTCGAGCCGCACCTCAGCGCGCCCGGAGCTCGAGCGCGAGGTCGAGGGCGGCGCCGGCGATGTCCGCCGCCGCCTCCCGGTCGGTCATCAGGAGCGGCCGCCCGACCACCGTGGCCCGGGGGAGCTTCACCGCGTCGACGTCGTCGGGTGCCACGAGCCACCCGTCGAGGAAGTCCTCGTACAGGCCGGCCACCGCACCCGCGGTGGACTCGACCCCGATGGCGGACAGGCACGCGTCCGCGTGGCCGCGCACCGGCATACCGCCGATGAGCGGTGACACGCCCACGACCGGGGCGCGGCTGCCGCGCAGGGCGTCGCGCACGCCGGGGACACCCAGGACGATGCCGATCGAGACGACCGGGTTGCTCGGCGGCAGCAGCACGACGTCGGCCTCGCGGATGGCCTCGAGCACGCCGGGCGCGGGCGTCGCGCGGTCCATGCCCACGGCGAGGAACTGCTCAGCCGGGACCTTGGCCTGCATGCGCACCCACCACTCCTGGAAGTGCACCGCCCGGCGGCCGTCGTCGTCCTCGACCACGACGTGTGTCTCGACGGGGGAGTCGGTCATGGGCAGCAGAGTGATACCACGCCCGGGCAGGCCCCACCGGTCGGCGAGCCGGCCGGTCACCTCCGAGAGCGTCAGGCCCTGGCCGAGCCACTGGGAGCGGACGACGTGGGTGCCGAAGTCGAGGTCGCCGAGGGCGAACCACTGGGGCTCCGCGCCGTATGCCGCGAGCTCGCCCTGGAGCCGGTGGCTCTCGTCGGCACGGCCCCAGCCCTGGCCCTCGTGGACGCCGCCGCCGAGGGTGTAGAGCAGCGTGTCGAGGTCGGGGCAGACCCGCAGGCCGAACAGGGTGATGTCGTCGCCGGTGTTGCCGACGACGGTCAGGGTCGCGTCCGCGAGGTCGGGGATGCGGTCGAGGTGGTCGCGCAGGCCGCGCAGGAAGCGGGCGCCGCCGACGCCACCGGCCAGTGCCGTGATGCGCATGCCACGCAGTCTGTCAGTGCGCCTCGGCGGGCCGCTCACGAGGGCGGGAGAGAACCCCCATGACGGCCACAGCAACCGCACAGGGAGCGCCCCCACGGTGGGGACATGGACAGGACCCTCGACCGGGGAAGGACCCAGCGATGACCCGCCGCACCCACCCGCTCACCACCGCCCGGAGGTGGACCACCGGAGCGATGCTGGCCGGCACCGCCGTCAGCGCCGCCCTCGGCCTGCACCTCGCGCAGGACCACGGCACCGCCACGGCAGCGAGCCACAGCTCGACCGGCACCACGTCCACGACGGGCTCGGCGTCGAGCTCCTCGACCCCGTCGTCCAGCTCCTCGAGCTCGTCGACGACGTCGGCCGCGAAGGCCAAGGCCAAGGCCAAGGCGACCGCGAAGGCCACGACGTCGACGTCGTCCTCGTCGTCCTCGAGCAGCTTCGGCTCGGTCGGCTCGGTCGGCTCCGGCACGGGGTCCTCCCAGGCGAGCTCGAGCGGGTCATGACCGGCCGCCACGACGCCCGTGACGCGTTCACCGCGGCCGCGACCTTCCGCGCCATCGGGACCACCCACCGCATCGTGGTGACCCGCCCGGAGGTCCTGGGCGAGGCCATCGTCACCGCGCGCACCCACCTCGCGGAGCTCGACCGGGCGGCCTCGCGCTTCCGCGCCGACTCCGAGGTCAGCGTGCTGGCCCGCCGGGCCGAGCGGGGACCGGTCACCGCGCTGGTCTCCGACGTGCTCGCCGACGCGCTCGACGCCGCCCTCGCCGCTGCCAGGCTGACCGACGGCCTCGTCGACCCGACGGTGGGGGCGGCCGTCGCGGCCAGCGGCTACGACGACGACCTCGAGGTCGTGCGGGCGGGCGACCGGCCGCTGCGGACGGTGCAGCCGCTCGTGGGTGGCTGGCAGCAGGTGCGGCTCGACCGCGAGCTGGGCCTGCTCACCGTGCCGCAGGGCGTGCTGCTCGACCTGGGGGCCAGCGCGAAGGCGCACGCCGCCGACGTCATCGCCACCCGGCTGGCCGCCGCGCTCCCCGGCGGGTTCCTCGTCGGGCTCGGCGGCGACATCGCCGTCTCCGGCGACCTGCCGCCCGGCGGGTGGCAGATCGGCGTCGAGGGCACGGGCGGCGAGGAGCGCCAGGTGGTGACCGGGACGGGGCAGGCCTTCGCGACCTCCTCCACCACCCGTCGCACGTGGACCCAGGGCGGCCAGCCCCGGCACCACATCGTCGACCCGCGCACGGGGCGCACCGCCTCGAGCCACTGGGAGCAGGTCACCTGCGCCGGCGCCACCGCCGTCGAGGCGAATGCCGCGTCCACCGCGGCTGTGGTGCTCGGGCCGGACGCGCCCGCCTGGCTGGCGCGGCACGGCATACCGGCCCGGCTCGACCGGGCCACGGACGGCGCCGTCACCACCACGCCCGGCTGGCCCGACCCGGCCCGCCAGGACCTCACGGGGAGTGCGGCATGAACGAGCTGCTCTGGTACACCTCCCGCGCCACCGGCGTCGTCAGCCTCGCGCTGCTGACCGCGGTGCTCGTCCTCGGTGCCCTCACTGCGGGTCGCCGCGCACCGCACCGCGTCTCGCCCGCGGTCGTCATGGGCCTGCACCGCTCCCTCGCCCTCGGGACGACGACGTTCCTGATCGCGCACATCGCGACGGCCGTGGGGGAGACCTACGTCAACATCGACCTCGTCTCGGCGTTCCTGCCGTTCACCTCGGGGTACGAGCCGCTGTGGGTCGGGTTCGGGACCATCGCGTTCGACCTCGTGCTCGCGCTCGTCGTCACCTCCCTGCTGCGCCACCGCCTGCCCGAGCGGCTCTGGAAGGCCGTGCACGTCCTCGCCTTCGCGCTGTGGCCCTCCGCCGTCGTCCACGGCTGGGCGATGGGCACGGCCAACCAGCCCCTGCTGCGGGGCTCCACCCTCGCCTGCGCCGCCATCGGGCTCGCCGCCCTCGCGTGGCGCGTCGTCAGCACCCACCACGACCGCGACCGCCGTCGTGCCGTCGCCCTCCAGGAGTGGTCATGAACCTGCTCGCCCAGCTCGAGTCCGCCGGCCTGACCGGGCGCGGTGGAGCCGCCTTCCCGACCGCCACCAAGATCCGGGCCGCGCACCAGCACCGTGCCTCGCTCATCGTCAACGCCTGCGACGGCGAGCTCGGGGCGGCCAAGGACGCCTTCGTCGTCGAGCACCACCTCGAGGAGCTCGTCCGCGGCGCGCGTGCCATCGCCGGCAAGCGGGTGCGCTTCGCCGCCCACCGCGGCTCGGCCACGGCGGCGCGGCTGCACGCCGCCCGGGTGAAGGTGCTGGAGGTGCCGCACCGGTACGTCTCCTCCGAGGAGTCCTCGCTCATCTCCCTCGCCCACGGCGGCCTCGCGCGGCCGATGACCAAGCGGGCGCCGTTCGTGGTCGGCGGCTCGGACTCCACCGGCCGGCGGATCGCCCCGACCGTCGTCCTCAACGCCGAGACCGTGTGGCGGGTCGACCAGGTGCTCGAGCACGGGCCGGAGTGGTTCCGGTCGTACGGCACGGCCGCCGAGCCGGGGCCGCGCCTGGTGACCGTGAGCGGCGCCGTGAGCCGTCCCGGCGTGGTCGAGACCGCGGCCGGGGTCCGCCTGGCCGAGCTCGTCGAGGCGGCCGGTGGGCCGCTGCCCGAGGGCCCGGTCGTCGTCGGGGGCCTCGGCGGGGTCCTGCTGTCGGCGGACGAGGCCCGGGGCCTGCGGTGGTCGAGCCAGGACCTCGCGGCGTACGGCACGAGCACCGGTCCGGGCGTGGTCCACGTGCTCGACCCGGCGGTGTGCCCGGTCGAGGAGGTGGCGCGGTGGCTGCGGTATGCCGCGGGCGAGAGCGCGGGGCAGTGCGGGCCGTGCATGTTCGGGGTGCCCGCGCTCGCCGAGGACTGGGAGCTGCTGGCCGGGGGCGCGGTCTCGCGCAGCTGGGACGCGGCCCTCGACCGCGTCGAGCGACGCGCCGACCTGCTGCGGGGCCGTGGGGCCTGCCGCTTCCCCGACGGCGTGGCGGGCTTCGCCACCTCCGCGGTGCGGGTGCTCGCCGAGCACCTCGAGGAGCACGCGTCCGGACGCTGCTCGACCACCTCGGGGGTGGCGGCATGAGCCTTGGAAGCTCGTCGCGGACCGGTACGCCGCAGGCGGGCGCGGCCGAGCTGCGCGTGGACCGGGTGGACTGCAGCGGCCACGGGATCTGTGCGAGCCTGCTGCCCCGGACCGTCGAGCTCGACGAGTGGGGCTACCCGGTCCTGGCCCCCGGTGGCGGGCACGACGACCCGGCCGACGTCGAGGCCGCCGTGCGCCTGTGCCCCGCCCGCGCGCTGTACCTCATGGACCGGGGCTGAGGGCACGCGGGTCCGCCCTCCTCCTCCGATCGGGCGGATATCAGAGTTCGGCTTGACGAACCACGTATGACACGCGTGTAATTCCAGTGTTGTGACGAACCGGTCACGACGACGGCGGCACCGGGTCGAGGAGGAAGCCGTGCAGGAACTTCAGTTGATCGCCCTCGACGGGGGCGACGAGGGCGAGCTGTCCTGGCAGGAGCGCTCGCTGTGTGCCCAGACCGATCCCGAGGCGTTCTTCCCCGAGAAGGGCGGCTCGACCCGCGAGGCCAAGAAGGTCTGCGTCGGGTGCGAGGTCCGGTCCGAGTGCCTCGAGTACGCACTGGCCAACGACGAGCGGTTCGGCATCTGGGGTGGGCTGTCCGAGCGCGAGCGCCGCAAGCTCAAGAAGCGTGCGGTCTAGCCGCCCGCGCGGCGGCTCCCTCGTGACGAGCGCATGACGCTTGCCCCACCCCAGCACGGCCTGACCGACCCCCCGGGTGGGTCCCTCGCCGACGCCGTGGTCACCGCGGTCCTCGTGCTCCGCGGCCCGGCCTCGGCCCTCGCCCAGACCCTCGACTCCCTCGCGCGGCAGACCCGCCACCCCGACCGCCTCGTCGTCGTCGACGCCGGCCTCGACGGCAACGCCGTCGAGCAGGTGCGGGCCCACGACGGCCTCGCCTCGGCCGTCCCCGAGATCCTCTACGTCACCATCCCGCGCCTCCGCTCGGTGTCCGCCGCCGTCCGCACGGCCCTGGCGGAAACGTCCCACCGACCACTGACAGCGGGGTCCACGAGCGGCTCCCACGACGCCGTGCGCCACGTGTGGGTCCTGACCTCGGACAGCGTCGCGGCCCCCATGACCCTGGCCCGGCTGCTCGACGCGGTCCGGCGCAGCCCCTCCGTCGGCGTGGCCGGCCCCAAGCTCCTGGACTGGGAGCGGCCCGGCGCGCTGCACTCGGTCGGGCTGCAGCTCACCCGCTCCGGCCGGGTGATCCCCGCTCCGGCCCCGGGCGAGCCCGACCAGGGCCAGTACGACCGCCGCACCGACGTCCTCGCGGTCCCCTCGACCGGCATGCTGGTGGAGCAGGACCTCTTCGAGCACCTGGGCGGCCCCGACCGGGCGCTCGGCGACTTCGGCGGCGACGTCGACCTCGCCTGGCGGGCGCACCAGTCCGGGCGCCGGGTCGTCGTGGTGCCGCGCGCCACCGTCCGCACGGGTGCTCCCCTCCTCGAGGGCGATGCCCAGCCGGCCGACCTCCCGTCGCGCCGCCGCCGGGAGGCCCGGCGGGTGGCCCTGGCCCGCTGCGCCATCTGGGCCCTGCCCCTCCTCGCGGCCTGGGTCGTCCTCACGAGCCTGGTCGCCGCGGCCGCGCTCCTGCTGGCCAAGCGACCCCGCGCCGCGTGGGCCGAGCTCTCGGACGTGGGGGCCGTGCTCACGCCCGGACGCGTCCTCGGCGCCCGGTGGCGCTCGCGCGGCACCCGCCGCGTCCGGCGTCGCGACCTGCACGGGCTCTTCGTGCCGCCCCGGACGGTCCTGCGCCACACCACCGACCTCATCCACGACCAGGTGGGGATCGGCGACACCGACGACGACGGCGCGGTCGGCTCGGAGACCGGCCCCGTGGCCGACGAGGCCCAGGACCTGCACGTCCTGGGCTCGACCTGGGTCTCGCGCACCGCCCGGAACCCCGGCCTGCTCGCCGTGGTGCTCATGACGGTCGTCGCGGTGGTCGGCACCCGCGACCTCGGGGGCAGCTGGGTCGACCGGCTCGGCTCCGGCATGAGCGGTGGCGAGCTGCTCGGCGTGCGCGCCACGTCATCCTCGCTCCTGCACGCCTGGCTCGACGGCTGGCACGGAGCCGGCCTGGGCGGGTCGGGCGAGGCGGGACCGCACCTCGTCGTGCTGGCCGGCCTGGCGTGGCTCGTCTCCCACGTGCCGTTCCTGTCCGCCCCGGACTCGCCCGCCGGTACCGCCGTCGCCCTGCTCGTCACGCTCGCCCTCCCGCTGGCCACGGCCACGGCATACCTCGCCGCGCGGGTCGTCACCCACTCGCGCTGGCCGCGCGCCCTGGCCGCCCTGGCCTGGTCGACCACCTCGGTCCTGACGTCCGCCATCGCGGGCGGGCGGCTCGGGGGCGTGGTCGCCGCCATCGTCCTGCCCCTCGTGGCCGCGGGCGTCGTCCTCGCCGCCCGCCGCTCCGGCACCGCGACGGCCACGGCCGGCACCGTCCTGGCGGCAGGGGTGCTCGGCGCCTTCGCGCCGGCCCTGCTCGTGCCGGTGGTCGTGGCCGGCCTCGTCCTCCTCGTCCTCGGGCCGGGAGGCCGTCGCTGGCGCGGCCTGGCCCTCGTGGCCGGCCCGCTCGCCCTCCTCGGGCCGTTCGTGGGCGCCGTCCTGGACCGGCCGGCCCTGCTGCTGACCGGCCCCGGGCTGGCGGTGTGGGGCACCGCGCAGGCCGCGCCGTGGCAGCTGGCCCTGCTGCATCCCGGCGGACCCGGGTCGTTCCCCGTACTGCTGTCCGCCCCCGTCGTCGCGGCCGGGCTCCTGGCCCAGCTGCGGGTCGGGCGCAGGGGCGCCGCCGCGGGTGCCCTCGCGCTGCTCGGGCTCGCCGGGCTCGCGTATGCCGTCGTGGCACCGCGCATCGTCGTCGGCACCGTCCCGGACGGGTTGCCGCACGCCGGCCGGCCCGTCACGGTGTGGGCCGGCACGGGCCTGCTCGTCTGGGCGCTCGGTCTCGTCGCCGCCGCCCTCCTCGGTGCCGACGGCCTGCCCGTGAGCCGGGCCCGGGGCGGCTGGCTCGCCCTGCTGCGCTGGCCCGTCGGGGCAGCGCTCGTCGTGGGCGTCCTGCTCAGCGCCGGGTGGACCACCTGGCGCACCGTCGGGTCCACGCTGGGTGCCTGGTCCGACCCGCGCCCGGCCGTCGCCGTCGACCAGGCCGAGAGCGGCATCTCCAACCGCATGGTGCTCATCGCCCCCGACGGGGAGGGCCTGTCCTACCGCCTCGTCGGCCGGGAGCCGGGCGACGTCGCCCGCGCCCTGCCGGTGGCCACCGACCGCCCTGACACCCGGGCCCTGTCCGCCGCCGTCACCACCCTCTTCCAGGAGGGGGACGCGCCCGCGACGAGCCCGACAGCGGTGCTGTCCGACCTCGCCGTCGGCTTCGTCGGTCTGCGCGCCGACGCCGACGACCCGCGGGTGCGCGCGCTCGACGCGACCGCGGGCCTGAGCCGCCTCGGGGAGCACGACGGCAGCATCTTCTGGCGGGTCCTGCCCGGAGGTGGCCGGTCGGCCGACGACAGCCTCGCCCCCGCCCGCGCGCGGCTGGTCACGAAGTCCTCCGAGCAGGTCGTCCCGACCGCGGGCGACCACGCCCGGCTCGACGCCCAGGTCGTCGCCCCGCAGGGCACCACCCTCGTCCTGGCCGAGCCGCAGGCGTGGACCCGGCACGCCCGGGTGACCAGCGACGGGCAGGTGCTGGCGCCGGCCGGCGACGCGGCGGCATACAAGGTCCCGGCCGGCTCGCACCGGCTCGAGGTGACCGTCCTGCCCAGCGACACGTACTGGCGCTGGCTGCAGGGCCTGACGCTGCTCGTGGCGGCGTTCCTCGCCATCCCGTTCGGCAACCGCGCGTCCCGGAGGCGTCCATGACCGTCCCCGTCGCCGCCCTCGTCCGGACCGCCCTGGTCGCCGCCGCCGGTGCCGGGGTCGTCCTGGCCGCCACCCAGCACGACGGCGCGTTCGCCATCGGGTCGGGGGCGCGCACCACGTCGCCCGCACCGGCCAGTGCCGCCGTGCGCGACGCCTCGCTCCTGTGCCCCGGCCCGGAGCTGCGCGGCGTGCCCGGTCTCGACGACGAGTCCGTGCCCGTCGGGGTTGCCGCGGTCACGGCACCGGACCGCCTGCTCGGCAGCACCCGACCGCTGGGGGCCGGGGGGCGCGTCTCGCTGCGCACGATGCCCGGCGGCGCCGCGCAGGGGTCACCCGCGACCCAGCGCGGGGCGAGCACCTCCGCCACGGTGGGGGCCTCCGCGGGCGTGCAGGTCCGGGCGACCCAGAACCTCGCGCCCGGCCTGGCCGCGGCCCAGTCGTGGCTGGAGCCGTCCGGCGACCGCCGCGCCTTGTCGGTGACGGGCTGTGGTGACCCCGGCTCGGACCTCTGGCTGCTCGCCGGGGGTGGCGCGCCCGGCCGCCAGGAGCGACTCGTCCTCACCAACCCCGGTGGCAACCCCGTGTCCGTCGACGTCACGCTCCACGGTGACAAGGGGCCCGTCGCCTCGCCCGGTGGCTCGGGCCTGGTGGTGCCGGCGCACGGCCGCACGGCCTTCCTGCTGGACTCGATCTCCTCCGACCTGGCCGACCCGGCGGTCCACGTCGTCGCCCACGGCGGCGTCGTCGGCGCGGTCGTGGCGGACACGTGGCTCGACGGCACCCGCGCGGCCGGCTCGGACGACGCGGTGCCCAGCGCGGCGCCGTCGCGCGAACAGGTCGTCCCTGCCGTGTCGGTCAACGGGCGGGCCACCCTGCGGGTGGTCGTCCCCGGTCGCGACGAGGCCGTCGTCCAGGCGCGGGTGCTCACCAAGGACGGCCCGCGGGCCCTGCCGGCCGGGGGCGTCGTCCGGGTCGACGGTGGCGCGGTGCACGACATCGACCTCTCCGGGCTGCCCAGCGGCTCGGTCGCCCTGCAGGTGCGCGCCGACCACCCGGTCGTGGCCGCCGCGATGGTGGTCCGGGACGCCCCGGGCAAGCCGGGCGACCTCGCGTGGACGTCGTCCACCCCGGCCATCTCCGCAGTGGCGGGTATGCCGCTCGCGAAGCCGGCGGGCGCGCCGGACGGGTTCGTGCTGCACCGCACCCTGCTGCTGACCGCCACGGGCGCCCCTGCCGGGGTCGAGGTGGTCACGGTCGACGGGTCCGGCACGGCCACCTCGAACCGGGTGTCGGTCGCGGCCGACAGCACGACCACGGTCGACGTCACGGCGGCCTCGTCCGTGTGGGTGCACCGGGTCTCGGGTTCGGGCGCCGTGCGGGCGGGCGTCGTCTCGTGGGGCAACGACTCGTGCGGGACCCTCATCTCGAGCACGCCCCTGCGGGACGCGACGCTCCGCTCGACCACGGTGGCCGTGCGCGAGGCGCCCCAGGGCTGACCCCGGTGGCCGACGTCGGCGCCCGCGCGTGCCGCCTGCCGGTCCGGCGCGGCTGCTCGTCGTCTGTTGCGGCTACTCGTCGTCGTAGCGCGGGTCGAGCTCCTCGGGGTTCAGCCCGAACAGCGCGGCCACCTGTTCCACGACGACGTCCTGCACGACCGCGGTGAGCTCGCGGGAGCTCTCTGCCCGGTTCTCCACCGGGCGCCGGTAGACGACGACCCGGGCAGGCTGCCGTCCGTGCGCGGGGAAGGTGCGCCCCAGCGGGACCCCGTCGCGCTCCCACGGCGCGGGGTCGGACGGTGGGACGTCCTCGACCGCGAACTCCACGTCGCGGATCCGCGGCCCGACGCGTCCCTCGAGCCGGGCGGCGCTGTCGAGCACGAGGTCGTCGAACTGCTCGCGCCGGGTCGCCATCGCCGGCACGGCAGGCCACGCCAGGGGACCCCGCAGGCCCCGGCCCCGGCGGTCGCGGGTGCGCCCACGCCCCTGGCCGGACGCCCCTCGGGTCGAACTCACGCAGCCACCCTACGGCGTGCCGGGACGGCGCTGTCGGAGCCGTGGCATACAGTCCTCGCGTGAGTCTGTCGAGAAGGTGCTCCCGCACCGCGTGCCCCAAGGCAGCCATCGCCACGCTCACCTACGTCTACGGCGACCAGACCGCCGTCGTCGGGCCGCTGGCCACGTTCGCCGAGCCGCACACGTACGACCTGTGCGCCGACCACGCCGAGCGGCTCACCGCCCCCCGCGGCTGGGAGATCGTGCGCCTGTCGGGTGAGTACGTCGAGCCCGAGCCCTCGCACGACGACCTGCTCGCGCTCGCCAACGCCGTGCGCGAGGCCGGCCGGCCCAAGCTCGGCGAGCCGCCCGCCCCCTCCCGGGTCGTCGGCCAGGTCGACGAGGGCTCCTCCGGGGCCGTGGAGACCAGCCGCCGCGGCCACCTGCGCGTCCTGCGGGACCTCTGAGCCTGCGACCGCCGGGGCCGGTGGCCCCGCTAGGGTCTGTGCCGTGCCCGTTCCCGTGCTGACCGACTTCGTCAAGGCCTACGACGTCCGTGGCGTCGTCCCCGAGCAGCTCAACGTCGACGTGGCGTGGGCGATCGGCGCGGCCTTCGCCCGGCTCGTCGCCGCCGACGGGGCCACCGGCGTCGTCATCGGCCACGACATGCGCCCCTCCTCGCCAGAGCTGTCGCGCGCCTTCGCCGCCGGGGTGACGGCCCACGGGCTCGACGCGACGCTGATCGGCCTGTGCAGCACCGACGGCCTGTACTACGCCAGCGGCGCCCTCGACCTGCCCGGCGCCATGTTCACCGCGTCGCACAACCCGGCCCGCTACAACGGCATCAAGCTGTGCCGCGCGGGCGCCCGACCTGTCGGGCAGGACTCCGGCCTGGCGACGGTGCGCGACACCGCCCAGGCGCTCCTGGACTCCGGGACGTCCGCAGGGCCGGCCGATGTCGAGGCGGGCACGCTGCGCGAGCGCGACGTCCTCGCCGACTACGCGGCATTCCTGCGCGGGCTGGTCGACCTGTCCGGTGGCCGGCCGCTCAAGGTCGTCGTCGACGCGGGCAACGGCATGGGCGGCCACACCGTCCCCGCCGTCCTCGGCACGGGCGCGGGCCTGCCCGCCCTGCCCCTCGACGTCGTCCCGCTCTACTTCGAGCTCGACGGCACCTTCCCCAACCACGAGGCGAACCCGCTCGAGCCGGAGAACCTGCGCGACCTGCAGGCGGCCGTCGTCCGCGAGGGTGCGGACATCGGCCTGGCCTTCGACGGGGACGCCGACCGCTGCTTCGTCGTCGACGAGCGGGGTGAGCCGGTCAGCCCGAGCGCGGTGACCGCCCTGGTCGCGACCCGGGAGGTGGCGCGCGAGGTGGCCGCGGGCCGCGACGCCGCCGAGGTGGGAGTCGTCTACAACGTCATCTCGTCGGCCGCCGTCCCCGAGATCATCGGCGAGGCGGGCGCCCGCGGCATCCGCACTCGCGTCGGCCACTCGTTCATCAAGGCCGAGATGGCGCGCGAGGACGCGGTGTTCGGCGGCGAGCACAGCGCGCACTACTACTTCCGCGACTTCTGGTTCGCCGACACCGGGATGCTCGCCGCCATGCACGTGCTCGCCGCCCTCGGCGAGCAGGACGAGCCGCTCAGCCGGCTCACCGCGGCATACAGCCGGTATGCCGCGTCCGGCGAGATCAACTCGACGGTCACCGACGCGGGCGCCGCGACCGGGCTCGTGCGCGAGTGGGCGGCCGGGCAGGGCGCCGAGTTCGACGAGCTGGACGGCCTCACGGCGACCCACGCAGGTGGCGACGGCGACCCGATGTGGTGGCTCAACCTCCGCGCCTCGAACACCGAGCCGCTGCTGCGGCTCAACGTCGAGGCGGCGGATGCAGACACGATGGCACGGGTGCGGGACGATGTCCTCGCCCTGGTGAGAGGAGAACAGTGATGGCGCACGACACGGGGGCGGCCGCCTCCATCGAGCCGTGGCTGCGCGAGATCCTGCGCTGCCCCGCCTGCCGGTCCGAGCTGGCCGACGCCCAGGGTGAGACGGGCGCCGAGCTGCACTGCACCAACACCTCGTGCGGTCTGCAGTACCGCATCGACGAGGGCGTCCCGGTGCTCCTGGTCGACGAAGCCCGCAAGCCCGCCTGAGCCGAGGGCCGCCATGGCACCGTTCCTCGACGAGGCTCGCATGGACAGCGAGGAGGCGGTCGCCGCCCTCGACTCGCGCCAGACCCTGCGCGGGCTGGCCACGGCCGGTGCCCAGGTGCGCGAGGCGGTGGCGCTCGCCACGGAGGGCGGCATCGACCGGGTCGCCGGGGGAGAGCGCCCTCGATCGGTCCTGGTCGCGTCGCTGGGTGGTTCGGCGGTGGTGTGCGACGTGCTCGACCTGCTGGCCGAGCCGGGGTCGCCCGTGCCGGTGTCGACCCGGCGCAACGTGCCCCTGCCCGGGTGGGTCGGCCCGCTCGACCTCGTCATCGCCGTGTCGTTGTCCGGGCGGGCGGCGGGACCGCTCGCGCTTGCGGCGGAGGCGGCCCGGCGCGGCGCGGCACTGCTGACGGTCGGGGCCGCCGAGTCGCCGCTGGCGGACGTCTGCGCGCGGGCGCGCGGGGTGCACATCGACATCGGCCGGGAGCGGGCGTCGTCGCGCACGGCCCTGTGGTCGCTGCTGGCGCCCGTGCTGCTGGGGGCCGGCCGGCTGGGGCTGGTGCACGTGGACGAGCGGGTGCTCTACGACACGGCGGACCGGCTCGACGAGGTGGCGGAGGCCTGCCGGCCGTCGTCGGAGTCGTTCGTCAACCCGGCCAAGGTGCTCGCCACCGACCTCGCCGACGGCGTGCCGGTCATCCTGGGCGACGGGCCGCTGACCGGTGTCGCGGCCCTGCGCGCCGCCTCGATGCTGGCCCGCACGGCCCGGGTGCCCGCGACGACGGGCGAGCTGCCCGACGACGCGGCGCAGGTGGTCGCCTGCCTCGACGGGCCGTTCACGACGGCCTTCTCAGGGGTGGCCGGAGCCGGCGGCTCCGGGGACGCGGGCGGATCTGGCGGGTCCGGGTGGTCCGGCCCAGGTCGGGGGGCGGGTGAGGTGGACATCTTCGCCGACCCGTACCTCGACGCGCCCGCCTCACCCCGGCTGTCGCTCCTCATGCTGCGTGACGCGCCGGTGGAGCCGCCGACGCGGGAGTCGGACGAGGCGTTGCGGCTGGCCGACACGGTGGCCGACGCGGCCCGGGAGGCCGGGGCACGCGTGTCCGAGGTCGTAGCGCAACCGGGGGAGCCGGTGACGAGGCTGGCCGGGCTGATGGCCACGACCGACTTCGCGGCCACCTACCTCGCGCTGGGGCTGGGCCTCGACCCCGGTGTCTCCCCCCACGTCGCCGACCTCGCCGACCGCACCGGGCGTACGGGACGGGGCTGACGCCTCACTGGAGTCCGCCCCCGGGCCCGTCAGAGGGACAGCTGCAGGACCTCGGCCGTTGGCAGCGCGGCGAGCTCATTGGTAGCCACGAGGAGCTTGCTCCCGCGGATGCCGCTGCCGATGACGACCGTCCCGGCGGCCAGGACGCCCTCGTCGACCAGGACCGGCCAGTCGCCCGGTAGGCCGACCGGGGTGATGCCGCCGTACTCCATCTCGGTCAGGGCGACCGCCTCGTCCATCGGCGCGAAGCTGATCTTGCGCACGTCGAGGTGGCGCCGGACGACGCCGTTGATGTCGGCCCGGTCGGTCGCAAGCACGAGGACAGCGGCCCGCCGGACCTCGCCGCCACGCTTGCCGGCCACGACGACACAGTTCGCCGAGTGCGCGGGGTCGCTCTCGTAGGCCTCGCAGAAGGCGGCCGTGTCCGCCAGCGTCGGGTCGATCGGCGCGACCCGGGCGGAGGGGGCGTGACCGAGCGCGACGGCGACGGGCGCGGCGAGGAGGTGCGGGTGCTCGGTGGCGGGCGCCCAGGAGAGCGTGCCTTCGGGGGTGGCCATGCGCGCAGGCTACCGAGGCGTCTCCGGCTCGACGTCGCCGCCGTGGCGCGCTCGGTGAATGGCGGAGACGACTGCCACGACCAGGGCGCCCACGACCAGGCCCAGGATGGCCGAGCCCACGGTGTTGGTCACCCAGCCCAGCACGCCGCCGAGGGGACCGGCGGCGTCGTGGACGGCTTCCTCGGCGTGGTGCACCCAGGAGTACGGAGCATGGAGCCCAAGGTCGTCGAGTCCGACCAGGAGTATGTGTCCACCCACCCAGATCATCGCGGCGACTCCCACCACGGACAGGGTCGACAGCAGGCGCGGCATGCCATGGACGAGTCCCCGCCCCAGCGACCGGGTCGCACCAGACCCTGTCTCCGAGAGGTGCAGGCCGACGTCGTCCATCTTCACGATGAGGGCGACCACGCCGTAGACGAGGAGCGTGATCAGCAGCGCGACGATGACGAGGATGACCGCGCGGCTGAGGAGGGGCTCGTTCGCCACCTCGTTCAGCGAGATCACCATGATCTCCGCGCTGAGGATGAAGTCGGTGCGGATGGCGCTCCGCGTGATCTCGTCCTCGTCCGGCTTGGTGCCCTCGTCGCCCGACGCCTCCTCGCCGCCGTGCCCGCTGACGCGCTCCCAGATCTTCTCGGCGCCCTCGAAGCAGAGGTAGGTGCCACCCAGCATGAGCAGCGGCGTGAGGGCGACTGGCAGGAACTGGCTCAGCAGCAGGGCCGCGGGGAGGATGAGCAGGATCTTGTTCCGCAGGGAGCCGACCGCGATTTTGCGGATGATCGGCAGCTCGCGCGCCGGTTCGATGCCCTCGACGTAGCGGGGCGTGACGGCGGTGTCGTCGACGATCACGCCGGTCGCCTTGACGCTGGCGCGCCCGGCGGCGGCGCCGACGTCGTCGATCGAGGCGGCCGCTGCCTTGGCCAGGACGGCCACGTCGTCGAGCAGGGCGAACAGTCCACCGGCCATCAGCAGGCCACCGTGGTGGACTCGTCCCGGGTGCGGACCAGGATGAGTGCAGGGGTCACGCGATCAGCCTAGTTGGTGGCCCCGGCGGTCACGCTTCGCCGACCGACGTCAGGACGGCCCGGGCGCCCCGACGTTCTCGTCGTCGTCGTCATCCTCGTCGCCGGGGGCGACCCGGTCCTCCTGGCTGTTGGGCACGGGCTCGCCGCCGGGGTTCACCTGGTAGTCGCCCTTGACCTTGTCCCAGGCCTCGAGCTTCTCCTCGTCGACGTCCAGCTCCACGCGCTCCGGCTGGTTCCCCTGCTCCTGGGGCTGCTCGACCTCGGCGTCGGCGATCTCACTCGGGACGCCGCTGCTCGGCTCGCTCATTGCTGCTCCTGTGCTGGTTGGCGGACGGTCGGCCGGAACGCCCCCGGCTGCCGGGTCACGACACCGTGCGCCGCTCGGCACCGGCCAGGTTCACCGTAGGACGCACTGGTGGTCGGCGCCCGCCGAGTGCCGCCCCGGGGCTGTTCGGTTGGGGCCCCGGAGGCGTGCTCCGGTAGAGTGGGAGGTCGCCGGCGCGGGTGATACCCCGCTCTCGTGAACGCCCAGATGGGCTGCGCCGGGTCGAACATCGTGAAGTCAACTACAGGAGATTCGTCATGTCCTTTGACTACAAGGTTGCCGACCTGGGCCTCGCCGAGGCCGGCCGTCACCAGATCCGACTCGCCGAGCACGAGATGCCCGGCCTGATGTCCCTGCGCGAGGAGTTCGGCGAGAGCCAGCCCCTCAAGGGCGCCAAGATCGCCGGCTCGCTGCACATGACCGTGCAGACCGCCGTCCTCATCGAGACGCTCACCGCGCTCGGTGCCGAGGTCCGCTGGGCCTCCTGCAACATCTACTCCACCCAGGACGAGGCCGCCGCGGCCGTCGTCGTGGGCAAGGGCACGCCCGAGGACCCGCAGGGCGTCCCGGTCTTCGCCTGGAAGGGCGAGACGCTCGAGGAGTACTGGGACTGCACCAACGAGATCCTCACCTGGCCCGGTGGCGAGGGCCCGAACATGATCCTCGACGACGGCGGCGACGCCACCATGCTGGTCCACAAGGGCCGCGACTGGGAGAAGGCCGGCCAGGTCCCGGCCACGGACGAGCAGGACTCCGAGGAGTTCGGCGTCTTCAAGGCGCTCGTCCGCCGCACCATCGCCGAGGACCCCCAGAAGTGGACGACGGTCGCCGCCGGCATCAAGGGCGTCACCGAGGAGACCACGACCGGCGTGCACCGCCTGTACGAGCTCGCCCAGACCGGTGACCTGCTCTTCCCGGCGATCAACGTCAACGACTCGGTCACCAAGTCCAAGTTCGACAACAAGTACGGCTGCCGTCACAGCGTCATCGACGGCCTCAACCGTGCGACCGACGTCCTCATCGGCGGCAAGGTCGCGGTCGTCGCCGGCTTCGGCGACGTGGGCAAGGGTGTCGCGTCGGCGCTGGCCGGCCAGGGCGCGCGCGTCATCGTGACCGAGATCGACCCGATCTGCGCGCTGCAGGCCGCGATGGAGGGCTACCAGGTCGCCCGCCTCGAGGACGTCCTCGACATCGCCGACATCTACGTCACCACGACCGGCAACTTCAACATCATCACTGCCGAGCACATGCAGCAGATGAAGAACAAGGCGATCGTGTCCAACATCGGCCACTTCGACAACGAGATCGACATGGCCGGTCTGGCGCGCATCCCGGGTGTGACCAAGACGCAGATCAAGCCGCAGGTCCACGAGTGGACCTTCAGCAACGGCAGCTCCATCATCGTCCTGTCCGAGGGACGCCTGATGAACCTCGGCAACGCCACCGGCCACCCGAGCTTCGTCATGTCGAACTCCTTCGCGAACCAGACGATCGCCCAGATCGAGCTGTTCACGAAGAACGACGAGTACGACAAGCAGGTCTACGTGCTCCCGAAGCACCTGGACGAGAAGGTCGCCCGCCTGCACCTCGACGCCCTCGGCGCCAAGCTCACCGAGCTCACCAAGGAGCAGGCCGAGTACATCGGCGTCGACGTCGCCGGCCCGTACAAGCCGGAGCACTACCGCTACTGAGGCACCGCCTCCACGGCACCCCAGCACCACTCGGTATGCCGCCCGCTCACCGCCCACGCAAAGCGTGGGACCCAGAGCGGGCGGCATACCGCTGTCCGGGCGGCATCGTCCGAACGGTTTGCATGCAGTAGCACCTCCGTGCGCCAGCTGTGTGCGGACAGGCACGCCCTGCCTTCTTTCATGTTGACTGGCTTGAGCATCCAGGCACGCTCCAGGAAGGCGCCCCAACCGTGAGCCAGATGAGCCGGACGGCGATCCGCGCTGCCTCTCTCCGTCCCGTCGTGCCGCGGGTCGTCTGGGTCGTGGCCGCCGTCGAGGTGCTCATCGCGCTGCTGCAGCGCTGGACGACCGTCTCCCAGGCGCGACCGGTGGACCTCTCGGTCTACCTGGCCGGGGGCCAGGCGGTGCTGCACGGTGACGCCCTCTACTCCCTGGCAGTGGCCGACGGTCAGGGCGGGCACCTGCTGTTCACGTACCCACCCTTCGCAGCGCTCCTCTTCGTCCCCTTGGCGCTGGTGGGCCCGGCCGCCCTGGCGGTCCTCACCGCGCTGTCGCTGGCCTGCTACGTGCTGGTGGTCTGGATCTGCTGTTCGCGGGCTCGCCTGGGGACACCCGTAGCGGTGCTGTTGACCGCGGCTGGCCTTGCCCTGGAGCCGGTCCAGCGGACGTTGCTGTTCGGTCAGGTCAACCTGCTGTTGCTCGCGCTCGTGGTGCTCGACGCGCTGCGGGTCCGCGGCAGGTGGCGCGGCGTGCTGGTGGGAGTTGCCGCGGGCATCAAGCTGACGCCCGCCGTCGTGGTGGTGTGGTTCCTCCTGCGACGCGAGTACCGTGCGGCGGCCACCGCTACGGCGGCGTTCGCCTCCACCGTCGGGCTGGCGTGGCTCGTCCTGCCTCGCGACTCGTACTCCTTCTGGTTCTCGGCCTTCGGTTCCCTCGGCAGGTTCGGCCCCGAGGTGCGGCGCTGGGACAACCAGGCGATCGGGGCCGTGGTGGACCGCGCGACGCAGGCCAGCGGCCTGTCGCCGCTGGCTGTCGCCCTGGTGACGGTGATGCTCTCCGGGTCAGCCCTCGCGCTCGCCCTGCTCGCGGCACGCCGTGCCCACCGCGTCGGCAACGACCTCGCGGCGCTGGTCGCGGTGGCCCTCGGCGGCCTTCTCGTCGCACCGGTCACCTGGACCCACCACTACGTCTGGGTCGTGCCCGTCCTCGTCGTCCTGCTTGCCGCGCGCGCCTGGCTGGTCGCCGGTGTCACCGCAGTCGTGTTCTTCCTGCCGCCGATGTGGGCGCTCGCAGGACGCGCCAACGACGCCCTCGGCTACAGCATCCCCGAGGTGCTCCTGTCCGCGGCGTGGGCGATCTGGGCGGTGGGGATCCTGGGGTGGGTCCTGCTCGCCCGGTCGGTGGACACGAGGCGCGAGGTCAGCGAGGGTGACCACGTGCCCAGCACCCGTGTGTGAGAATTCTGGGGGAATCTCTTGACCAACTGTTGGGGAAAGGGCTGACGCGTGAACGGTCGCGTGCTCATCGTCGACGACGACCTGGCGCTCGCCGAGATGCTGGGGATCGTCCTGCGCAACGAAGGCCTCGAGGTCACGCACGTGGCCGACGGGGCCGGCGCGGTCGCCGCGTTCCGTGACTCCAAGCCGGACCTGGTCCTCCTCGACGTGATGCTCCCGGGGCTCGACGGCATGGAGGTGTGCCGGCGGATCCGAGCCGAGTCGGGGGTGCCCATCGTCATGCTCACCGCTCGCACCGACACCGTCGACGTCGTCGTGGGGCTCGAGTCCGGCGCCGACGACTACGTGGTCAAGCCGTTCAAGCCGCAGGAGCTCATCGCCCGCATCCGCGCCCGGCTGCGCCGCGGCGAGGAGCCCGAGCCCGAGCGCCTGGAGATCGGCGACCTCAGCATCGACGTCGCGGGCCACTCGGTGCGACGCGACGGCCAGCCCCTCTCGCTCACCCCGCTCGAGTTCGACCTGCTCGTCGCCCTCGCCCGCAAGCCCTGGCAGGTGTTCACCCGCGAGGTGCTGCTCGAGCAGGTCTGGGGCTACCGCCACGCCGGTGACACCCGGCTGGTGAACGTGCACGTGCAGCGCCTGCGCTCCAAGATCGAGAAGGACCCCGAGCACCCCGAGATCGTCGTGACGGTCCGCGGCGTCGGGTACAAGGCGGGGCCCGGCTAGTCGTGTCGCTCTCACCCGGCCCATCGCCCGTGAGGTCGCCGGAGGGACCGGCGGGGTCCCGGGGTGCCGGTGCGACGTTCCTCGCCCGCGGGCGAGGGCTGCTCGACCGGGCCCGTCCCGCCGTCCGGGGTTGGCTGCGCCGACTCGTCCACGCGTGGCGTCGGTCGCTGCAGTTCCGCGTCGTGACGAGCACCATGCTGCTCGGGCTCGTCGTCGTGATGCTGCTCGGGTCGTGGCTCTACTCCTCGATCTCCGACGGCCTGGAGCAGGACCGGATCGACACGGCGCAGGTCGAGGCAGCTCGCTTGAGCAGTGACATCCAGCGCCAGTTCGACAGCACCGACCGCACCGGCAGTGCGGGCCAGCTCAACCTGTTCGCCCAGGACCTCATCCAGAAGACGGCGGCCCAGTCCGGCGACAGCGAGCGCTACCTCGTCTTCACGCGCACCCTCGGGAACTCGCGTCCCACCTACGTGCAGACGGTCGAGTCCGGGGCCGTCGGGCTCGCGGAGCTGCCCGACGACGTGCGCGCCGCCGTTCGCGCCGACCCCCGGCGCCAGCAGGTGCGGCTCATCGGCATCACCGATCCTGCGACGAGGCAACGGGTTCCGGCTGTGGTCGTGGGGTCCCAGGTCGAGGTGCCGGTGGCCGGCGCGTACGACCTGTACGCGATCTATCCCATGCAGCGGGAGGAGGCGACGCTGGGCCTGATCACCCGGACCTTCGCCATCGGCGGGGTGGCGCTGGTGCTGCTCGTCGGCGCGATCGCCTGGGTGGTCACCCGCCAGGTGGTCCTGCCGGTACGACGGGCTGCGGTGGTGGCGGAGCGGCTGTCGTCCGGACGGCTCAACGAGCGCATGCGCGCTCGTGGCGAGGACGACCTGGCGCTGCTGGCCAAGTCCTTCAACGAGATGGCCGACAGCCTGCAGGCGCAGATCCGCCAGCTCGAGGGCCTGTCGCGGGTCCAGCAGCGGTTCGTGTCCGACGTCTCCCACGAGCTGCGCACCCCGCTGACCACGATCCGGATGGCCGCCGACCTCATCCACGACTCGCGTCGGGAGTTCGAGCCGGCGGTCGGACGCTCTGCCGAGCTGCTGCACGCCGAGCTCGACCGCTTCGAGGAGCTGCTCGCCGACCTGCTCGAGATCAGCAGGTTCGACGCCGGCGCCGCGGCCCTCGAGGCCGACGACGTCGACCTGCGGGACGTCGTGGCGCGGGCCGTCGACTCGGCACGCGCCCTCGCGGAGCGCTGGGGCACCGTCATCACCGTGACCGCGGGGGAAGGGCGCATGTCGGCGGAGGTGGACGCCCGCCGCGTCGAGCGGATCCTGCGCAACCTGCTCGTCAACGCCGTCGAGCACGGTGAGGGCAAGCCCGTCGACGTCGCGATCGCGAGCAACGCCACCGCCGTCGCGGTCACTGTCCGCGACCACGGTGTCGGTCTGCGCCCGGGGGAGGCCGCCCTGGTCTTCAACCGCTTCTGGCGCGCCGACCCGGCGCGCGCCCGGACCACCGGGGGCACCGGACTCGGCCTCGCCATCTCCCTGGAGGACGCCCGGCTGCACGAGGGCTGGCTGCAGGCGTGGGGCGAGCCGGGCAACGGCTCCTGCTTCCGCCTCACGCTGCCGCGCCGGCAGCACGTCCCGATCAACGAGTCCCCGCTGCCGCTGAAGCCGGACGACGGGCGCTCCCGCACTCCCGGTGGCTCGCCGCTCGGCGCCGGACGGGCCGGAGTCCTCCCCGCACCGGTGCGCACCGGTCCGCCGCTGGCCCGGAGTCCCGAGTGAGGACGGGACGGCTGGCGGCGCTGGCCTGCGTCGCGGCGCTGGCCCTGTCCGCGTGCGGGGGCCTGGCGACCAGCTCCCCGGTCCGCCCGGGACTCGAGGTCGGCGACGTGCAGGCCAACGAGGTGCGGGTCCTGCCCGCCGGGCCCAGCGACGGCTCGACCCCCGTGGACGTGGTGACGGGCTTCATCCGCGCGGGCGCGGCAACCGACGACGACTACCAGGTCGCCCGCTCCTACCTCGCCCCGTCGCCGGAGTCCACGTGGCGGCCGGACGGGTCGGTGATGGTCTTCACCGACGAGTCGTCACTGACGATCGCGCAGGTGCGGCCCGGTGTCGTGCGTGCGACGGCCAAGGTGACGGGCGCGATCGACTCCTCGGGCCGGTATGCCGAGCGCCCGCCCGGTTCGGTCGTGCAGGCCGACTTCGGCCTGCGCCAGGTCGGTGGGCAGTGGCGGATCGACCGCGTGCCCGACAGCTTCGGCACGTGGCTGAGCGAGTCCGACACCGACCGCCTGTACGACCCGTTCAGGGTGTACTTCGAGTCCGCGACCGCACGCCAGCTCGTCCCCGACACCCGGTACTTCCGGCTCGCCAGCGGCCTGGCGACGCGTCTGGCGCGTGCCCTCCTCGGCGGCGTCCCGGCATACCTCGCAGGTGCGGTGCGCACCGAGCTTCCGGCCGGCGCGCGCCTGGCCGTGGACGCCGTCCCCATCGACAGCGGCACCGCGACCGTCGACCTCGCCGCCACCAACCCGGTGGCCGACCCAGCCCAACGACAGGCCCTGGCCGCTCAGGTGCTCGCCACGGTGACGCAGGCGCCGGGGGTCGACAAGGTCGTGCTCCAGGTGGACGGGACGACGCTCCAGGTGCCGGGGGCGCCGACGAGCCTGGACTCGTTGAGCGCCTTGGGTTTCCTCACCGAGAGCCCACCGGCCGTCAAGCCGATCCTGCGCACGGGGACGTCCCTGGTGCGCGTGGACCCCGAGCAGGTCGGTGACCCGGCGCGCAACGCCCCGCGGCCGTCCGGCGCCGCCCTCCCGGAGGTGCCCGAGGGATGGGCGTACCTGGCGCTGTCCCGGACCGGGCAGGAGGTCGCTGCCGTCAGCGGGGACCGCCGGCAGCTGACGCGCTGGCGAGGCACGACCCAGCTCACGGTCTCCGAGGTCGACGGCGACCACCTCACCACCCCGACGTATGACGTCCGCGACGTCCTGTGGGTGGGCGGGCACGCGCCGGGCGAAGGTCGTATCTGGGTGCTCAACACCTCGGCCCAGACCGCCGACCGCTCGCCCGGCCCCCCGACGGCCGTGTCGACCCCGTGGCTGGGCAACCGCCTGGTCGTCAGCCTGCGGGTCTCCGACGACGGCCAGCGCGTGGCGGTCATCAGCACGAATGCCTCCGGGCAGGACCCGCGGCTCGACGTCGCGGGCGTCCGGCGCCAGCCCGACGGCACGCCCACGGCCCTCTCGACACCGCTGACGCTCGCACCGTCGCTCACGTTGATGCGCGACGCGGTCTGGGTCGACGACTCCACCCTCGCGGTTCTGGGACGCAAGTCCGCGAACCAGGTCATCCGACCGTGGTTCGTCCCGCTGGGCGGCCCGATCACGGCGGGTCCGGGACTCGCCGGGGCCGTCGCCATCACCACCGTGAGCGGCGAGCGGCAGCTGGTCGTCACGACCGACGGCGGCGACGTCTACATCCGGGCCGGCAACAACTGGCAGAGCGTGGGCAAGGGCACGGGCTTCCTGGTCGCGGCTCGGTGAGGAAAGCGCCGCGTCGACTGAAGTGCACGGCATGGTTCCGGTATGTCCCTACCTACCCCCTTGCGCCAATGGTGGACTTTGCTCGTCCTGGGATGCCGAACACCGGTTTGGCCCATCAGACGGTGACGGGCGCGAGATCTCACTTGTTGGGCAGCGCCTCGTGCCGTAGAGACACGTCAGGCCATGGTCAGCGCGCGATGGGGGACGCCAAGAGGACGAACCGCCCGCTCGAGGCCTCGGCCCGCCACCCACCTTCGTGAAGTAGCGCATCGCTCAGAGCAGACTCACGTTCGAGCAACGCGTAGTGCGCACCCACCTCACTCAAGTAGCGCTGCCAGCCGGGCTTAGCTGCCAGCGCGTCGATGTAGCGGTGCAGGTAGGGCCGGGAGTAAGACTCCATACGCAGGTCGGCCGTGGGTGTGAGGTCCGGGTGGGCCCACAGGAGCCAACCGCTCACGCCGAAGTCGACCATAACGACACTGCCCGACGGAGCGCGGGACAGATCGGCGTCGATGGCTGTCATCGAGCCCGGGTAGGCGAAAGCGCGGGAACCCTGCGGACCGGCGCAAACGACGGCGGCGACGACGAGCGCGACCGCGGTTGCCGCGGCCAGCCCGGTCCGCTCCCGCCGCGTAACCGGCTCGCGGCCTGCGGTGAGCAGAGGCTGCAACGCGCCGGCGGCGAGGGGGGCGACGATGATGACGCCGAGCGGCACGAGCCGCCACATCACGAGCACGAGGACGGTGGCAAGGGCCAGCCACGCGTACTGCCACCACGCGCGTCGCGCGGGACGCAGCAGCCAGCAGACGGCGGTCAGTACGATCAGCCCAAGGGCGGCGACCGCCAAGGGGTTGGTCACCGGCGTGGCCTGCCACTCGTCGGCGACATCGTGAGCGTTGCCCGCGACGGTGAAGGGGCTGAGCAGCAGCCGCGGCCCCAGGGGGGTCAGGGCCAGAACGACCACCGAGGCGGCGTGCAATATACCCAGTCGCAGCAGTGGGCCACGCCATGATCCGCTGCGCACGACGGCATGCGCCAGCGCGAGGGTCGTGACGACGCCGAGGAGGATGCCGAACATCCAGAGGCCGTGCAGGCAGGCCCACAGCCAGTACAGGGGGACCAGCCACCACCTCGGTCGGAGGTCCACCGCTGTGCCCATCCACGCGTGGACGACCAGGGCGAGGATGACGAGGCTCACAAGCTGCGGGCGCGGGTTGAAGCCGCCGCTTGCGCCGACCAGACCCAGCCCAGTTGCTAGGGCGGCCGGGAGATGGCCGGCCGTGCGACGAGCAGCGGCGTACACGAGCACGGTGAGTAGGAGCACCGCGAGCGCACGCAGCCAAAGGACGCCACCGAGGCCGGCCCACCGGTACGCTTGCGCCGCGACTGCCTCGGCGAGCCACTGCGAGGCGAGGTAGGGGCGGTCCATGAAGTGGGCCCACGGGTCCCGCCCGTAGAGCTGGTGGGTGTCCAGCACGTGCTCCCCGACCCGCAGGTGCCACCAGACGTCGGGCTCGAGGAAGCGGGAGAGACCCCGCGACAGGGCGACGACCAGGAGCAGCCCGGGGGCGGCGACCGTCAGCCAAGTGGGTGTGCGGGGTGCGGACTTCACGAGGCCGCCATGAGCACGTAGCCGTCGTCGGTCGCGACGGTCCGCCAGTGCCAACGCGACTCCAGCGCCGAGACGAGTGGTGCGTCGTGCTCCAGCAGCGCGGCGCGGGTGCCGGAGCTGCGGAGGTAGTCGGCCCACCCCGGTTGCGCGTCCCGGGCGCCGATGAAACCTTCGATCCGCGCGGGCGTGTACGCCTCGACTCGTAGGTCGTAGACGGGCGCGACGTTCGGCGCGACGAACAGCACCCAGCCGGACATGTCTCCGTCGGACAGCAGGCGCGTCCCCGAGGGGAGCCTCCGCAGCGCCTCGGTGAGCCCGATCGGCACCCCGACCGGGTGCTGCGACCGGACCTCGGCCAAGGGGACGGCCGCGAGCACTCCCACCAGCGCGCCGACCGCCAGGGTCCGCAGCTCGAGGGTCCCGACGCCCCGCGCCCCGAGCCGGCCACGGGACACCAGGGTCTGCTCGAGTGCCTCGGTCACGAGGAAGGCGGCGAGGACCGCCCCCACCGGCACCGTGCGGCGCATGACCAGGGTCACGGCCAGCGCGACGAGCCAGAGGATTAGCTGCCACGGCTCGGGTCGCGTGCCGCGTCGCACCCACAGAGCGAAGACCACCGCCAGCGTCACGAGGGTGAGGGCGACCGAGGGTGTTCGCGCAGAAGAGGCCATCCACTCGCCGACGAACTGGCGGGCGTTGCCGCCGACCGCGAAGGGGGAGGCGGTGAGCCGCGGCCCGAGCGGCGTCAGGGCCGTCGCCGCCAGGCTCGCCAGCAGGCACAGGGCCAGGCGGGTGCGCCCCCCGGCGTCAAAGGAGCGGGCGATGGCCAGACCCACGACCACGACCAGTCCGACGCCGAGCCCGATGGACCACACGCCGTGGACGCAGGCGGCGAGCCATGTCAGCGGGACCAGCCACCACCGCGGCCGGCCGTCGTGCGCGCTGCGCCACCAGGCGCCTACGGTCACGGCGAGTAGCGCGAACCCCGCGAGCTGGGGGCGCTCGGTGAGGGCGGGCCACGAGCCGGCCAGTGCCAAACCCGTGCCGAGCAGGGCCAGCCACGGGCGGGACGACGCCCGGAGCGCCAGCAGCAGTACCAGAGTCAGGGTGATGATGCCTGCGGCGCGCGTCCACGCGACGGCCGGCAGGCCCCACCAGCCGTAGAGCCAGGCCGTGGCCACCGACGGCAGCCACTGGGTGGGCTCGTAGTGCCCGAGCGCGAACGGCGCCCAGGGGTCGCGGTCGCCGAACCGCCCTCCGTCGAGGAGGAACTGGCCCACCTTGAGGTGGAGCCAGGGGCTGGGGTCGGAGACTGCCCGGACCGCGAGCGCGCCGGCGGCAAGGAGCACCGCCGCGGTCACGGTCCACACCGAAACGGGCAGGCTCCGTACTGGGGTGCGGCGGGTCACCCGGTCACGATGCCGCGCGCGCGTCATGGCGGACAACCCACCGCGCGGTCCATCACCCGTTCGTCCGATCTCCGCGATGCAAAGGTCCAGTCCGGAGTGGCTTGACAGGGGATTCGCAGGCAGGTGGCGCGTTGGGAGTCTTTCTCCCGCAGACACCCGTCTGCCCACCCTTGTCGGTCTCGAAAGGACTCACAGACATGACCAAGTTCGTCGCCAAGCTGCAGACCCGCCTCACCCGTGAGGACGGCGCCACCGCCGTCGAGTACGGCCTCATGGTCGCCCTCATCGCCATCGTGATCATCGCTGCCGTCGCCACCCTCGGTACCAACCTCAACACCCTCTTCACCAACGTCGGCAGCTCGGTCTGACCCACACCCGGGAGTGACCGGCGCAGCCGGTCGCACTGTGCACCAGAGATCCACCAATGGCACCGACGGGTCGGACGCCACGTACTGAGGAGAGGCCATGAGCAAGTCCATCCGCACCGCACACGTCGTCCGCGACGTGCGAGGTACCGGTACTTCTCTCCAGCCCCTCCCCCTACGCGGTCTCCGTGGTCGCCTCGGCACCCGCCGAGGCGACCACGGAGCCACCGCTGTCGAGTACGCGATCATGGCGAGCCTGATCGCCGTCGTGATCGTCGGCAGCGTCACGATCTTCGGCCAGAACCTCATCCAGCTCTTCCAGGTGCCGGCGAGCGCGCTGTGACCAGAGTGCTCAGGTGCATGCGTCGACGCGAGCGGGGTGCTGCCGCGGTCGAGTTCGCCCTCGTCCTGCCAGTGCTACTAATGCTCGTCGGCGCAGTCCTCGACTTCGGCAACATGTACCGCCAGCAGATCCAGCTGACGAACGCGGCGCGCGACGGCGTACGCCAGGTCGTGGCGAACAGCGCCTCGGGCTGGAGCCAGTCGCAGATCCAGAGCCGGATCGTCCAGTCGGCCAGCCCGCTCGGGGTGTCCTCCACCGCGACCGCATGGTACTGCTCCACCTCGGGGTCGACCGTCACGGTCACAGTGACCCCGACCACCGCGTACAGCTACACGGTCCTTCGTTTCGTGCCCGGCCTCCCTGTGCCGGCACTCAGGGGAACGGCGACGATGACATGTTCATGACCTTCTCGCGCCGCGGAATGCGGCGCCGGCTGGCGTCGGCTCCCGAGCGCGGCGCCACCGCCGTCCTCACCATCATCCTGCTCGTGCCGGTGCTCTTCGCCGCGGCCGCCCTCAGCGTTGACGTGGGCAACCTGCTGTCGGAGCGACGTCAGCTCCAGAACGGCGCCGACGCCGCGGCCTTCACCGCCGCACAGACCTGCGCCGAGAAGCCGTCGCTGTGCCCCCCGAGCATCACTAGCGGGCCCGTGGCCACGATGGCGAACTCCAACGCCAACGACAACATGGCCACCGTCACATCCATCTGCGGCAGCGCCGCAGCGCGCGCCTCCTCGCCCGGCCTGACCCTGTGTACCGCGCCGGCCAGTCCCGGGCTGACGGACTGCCCGACGATCCCGACGGCGGCCGCGAACCTGCCGTACGTCGAGGTCCGGACGCTGACCAGGACGAGCACCGGCTCAAGCACGCTGATCAACCGCTTCGCCCGGATCGCCAACCGCAACGCCGCCACGAACTCCGTGCGCGCCTGCTCGCGCGCCGGTTGGGGCGGCGTCAACCCGGCCAACTTGAACGTCCTGCCCATCACGGTCTCGTACTGCGACTGGACGGCGGCCACCGGCTACACCGGCACACCCGGCAGCGCCACCTACCCGCCGGCCCCGGACTACTCGATCAACTCCTACGGCTACGGCGGCACCAACCCCTGGCAGACCAGCTGGCAGCGGACGATCTACACCAAGGGCAGCCCGAGCACCTGCTCGACCTGGAACGGCCACGTCGCCCCCGGCGGGTTCTCCCAGCTGGACACCAACACCGTGTGCAGCGTGTCGACCACCAACGGCGCCTGGTACCACGGTCAGCCGGGCAACTCCACGCCGTGCCCCTCCACGAGCTTCGCCGGCCTGCTCGGCACGGTCGTCTATCTGCCGGTGTTCGACTGCATGACCGCCGCGCCGACGACCATCACAGCCGCCACGGACTGCAACTCCGGGAGCGGAAGCAACCTCTACTACCACGTGTCGGGCTATGCAGCCTTCTACCTCACCGGCTGGTACTTCTCCAGCACCCCGCAGTCGTCCATCGTCGGCGGTGGCCTGCCGTGCACCGGCGGTGATCGATGCATCGAGGGCTGGTTCCTCAAGGACCTCATCAGCGCCTCCGACATGGCCAGCCTCATCAACCCCACGCCGGGTGCGCCCAACTACGGGCTCACCTCGGTCGCTCAACTCGGTTAAGGAATCGGAACTCCCATGGGACGTCGAGTCATCGCCATCTTCGCCGCCGCCCTGATCGCCCTCGTCGGCGTCGCGGCAGTGCTCCTGTATGCCCGTGGCGCCGACAGCCGGGCCGTGGCCGCCAACCAACCGACAACCGTCTACGTCTCCAAGGCGCTCGTGCCGGCCTCGACGACGCTCAAGGACGCAGTGCGCTCCGGGCTCATCGTGCGCACCCAGGTGGCCAAGAAGGCCGCCCCAGAGGGTGTCCTGACGGATGTCAACGAGGTCAACGGCAACCTGCTCGCCGTCGCCGACATCGCACCGGGTGAGTACATCCAGTCGGCCCGTTTCGGCACCACGCCGACCGGCACCAAGGCCATCGAGGTACCGCAGGGCATGATCGCGATCTCGGTCTCGCTGAGCGACCCCGCGCGAGTGGGCTCGTTCGTGACGCCCGGCAGCCACATCGCGATCTTCGACACGTACAACATCAAGTCGATCGGGGCCGATGCGAAGTCGAAGGCCATCAATGACGCCGGCATCAGCGGCACGAGCCTGCTGATGGACGACGTGCTGGTCATCGGCATGGGCGGCTCCGCGCTCAACCCGGGGCAGAGCAACACCGCCACGGTCGCCGACGGCGAAAACCCCAAGGCCGCGACGCCGGCCACTGGGGAGGCCGCTTTCCTCGTGACCGTGGCCGTGACCCCGGCGGACTCCACGAAGCTGGTCCACGCCATCCAGAAGGGCAGCCTGTACGCCGGTCTGCGCAGCGCGGACCTGAAGATGGGCCAGGTCAAGCGTGCGGACGACCTCAACCTCGTCGATCTGACGGGTCTGGGCAAGTGACCCTCCTTTGGGACGCCGACCCCGGCGCCGTCGAGCGATTCCAAGTCGCGCTGGGTGGGGTCACCCGGCACGACTCGCCCGCAGCTCTGGGCCGTGCGCTCGAGGCAGACTCGAGTGAGTTCCTGGTCATCATCGGCCCGGACGTCGATCTCGCCTCGGCGTGTGATTTCTCCGAGGGTGTCCGCGTGCAGCGGCCGGAGGTCGGCGTCATCCTCACCCGTCGCCGCGTCGACGTGACGGTGCTGGCGCAGTCGCTGCGGGCAGGTGTCCGTGAGGTCGTCCAGGCCGACGACCTGACCTCGCTGGCTGACGCTGCCCGGCGCAGCCGCGAGATCTCCCAGAAGGTCGCCGGCCACACGACGTCTGACGCGAGCCGGGAGGGGAAGGTCATCACCGTCTTCTCCGCCAAGGGAGGGGTCGGCAAGACCACTTTCTCCACCAACATCGCCGCCTACTTGGCCACCTCCGGCTCGAAGGTGCTCCTCGTCGACCTCGACCTCGCGTTCGGCGACGTGGCTATCAGCCTGCAGATGCTGCCCACGACCTCGATCATGGACCTCGTCAGCATGGCGGGCCACATCGACGAGCAGGGTCTTGCCTCGGTCGTGACGCACCACAGCAGCGGGCTCGACGCCGCTGCGGCGCCGTCGGACCCCAGCGATGCCGACCGCATCCCCGGGAGCACGATCAGCGAGCTGCTTCGGGTTGCCAAGACGGTGTACGACTTCGTCATCATCGACACGCCCCCCGCCTTCACCGAGCACGTGCTCGCAGCGTTCGACAACAGCGACCTGCTCGTGCTCATCGCCACCCTGGACATCCCCGCGGTGAAGAATTTGCGGCTCAGCCTCGACACGCTCGACCTGCTCGGCACCCCGAAGGACTCGCGCCTCGTGGTGCTCAACCGTTCCGACGCCAAGGTCGGCCTGCGCGCCGAGGACGTCGTCACGGCGATCCGCCAGGACATCGCCCTTATGGTCCCCACGAGCCCGGCGGTGCCGGCCTCCGTGAACAAGGGCATCCCGCTCGTCATCGACGAGCCGCGCCACGCCGTCAGCGTCGCGTTCAAGGAGCTCACCGAGAAGTTCCTGCGCAACCCCGGACCTGTCGAGACCCGCGCGGAAGCCAAGGTCGACGCCGGGCCCCAGCGCCGCTGGAGCCTCAGCCGAGGAGGTAAGTGATGAGCCTCGCCGACCGCCTCGACAGCGTCCGCCGCGCGGCCCAGCCGAACACGCCTGACACCGCGGCCAAGACGGCCGGGCAGCAGCAGCCCGAGCGCCACCGCATCGTCGACCCCTTCGCGACGGTCAAGGCGAGCGTGCACCAGGCCCTTCTGGACTCGCTCGGTCCGCAGCTGTACGACCCGCACCTGGACCAGAACGAGCTCGAGACCCGCGTGCGGCACACGCTGCAGGAGGTCATCGACCAGGAGGAGACCCCGCTCTCGCTGTCGGACCGTACCCGTATCGCGCAGGAGGTCTCCGACGAGATCCTCGGCCACGGGCCCCTGGAGCCGCTCCTTCGGGACAGCGAGATCTCCGAGATCATGGTCAACGGCGCCGAGTCCATCTACGTGGAGCGGGCCGGCAAGCTGTACCCCGTCGAGACGCGGTTCGCCAGCGAGGCGCACCTGCGCCGCACGATCGACAAGATCGTCGGCCGGGTGGGCCGTCGCGTCGACGAGGCGAGCCCGCTGGTGGACGCCCGCCTTCCCGACGGTTCCCGTGTCAACGCGGTCATCCCGCCGATCGCCCTCGACGGCGCCATGCTCACGATCCGGAAGTTCTCGACCGACCCGTTCACGGACCGCGACCTGATCGCCTTCGGGACGTTCACCCAGCGCGGGCGCGACTTCCTCGATGCTTGCGTGCGAGGACGCCGGAACATCATCATCTCCGGTGGTACCGGTTCGGGTAAGACGACCCTGCTCAACGTCGTCTCCTCCTTCATCCCCGAGGACGAGCGCATCGTCACGATCGAGGACGCCGCCGAGCTCCAGCTGCGCCAGGACCACGTCCTGCGCCTGGAGTCACGCCCGTCCAACATCGAGGGCAAGGGCGCGATCCCCATCCGCGAGCTCGTCAAGAACTCGCTGCGTATGCGCCCCGACCGCATCGTCGTCGGTGAGATCCGTGACGGCGCAGCGCTCGACATGCTGCAGGCGATGAACACCGGCCACGACGGCTCGATCACCACCGTCCACGCCAACAGCCCGCGCGACAGCCTGTCTCGCCTCGAGACCCTCGTGCTCATGGCCGGCGTCGACCTCCCGGTCCGCGCCATCCGCGAGCAGGTCGCGGGCGCCGTCGACCTCGTCATCCAGCAGGCTCGCCTCAAGGACGGCTCGCGCCGGATCGTCGCCATCAGCGAGGTCTCCGGCATGGAGGGCGACATCATCACGATGCAGGACATCTTCACCTTCAACTACTCCGCCGGCCGTGACGAGCAGGGGCGCTTCCGCGGGACCCTTGTCAGCACCGGCCTGCGGCCCAAGTTCGCGGACGAGCTCCGGGACCTCGGTATCGAGTTCCCGCCCGACATGTTCATCCGAGGCGTCTAGTGAGGATGCGTATGCAGATTGGCCGTGCGGCACGGATGGGTGCTGCTGTCGCGGCAGCCGTCCTTCTCGGAGCGTTCGTGGGCGCCAGTGTGTCCGTGGCCGCAGAGTCACCGGCTCCGGCGTCCCTGAGCGCGCTCGCCCACCAGGGCGACGACCTCACTGGTGTACTGAGTGTTCGCGGCGGACAGGACGCGCTCACCATCGACACGAGCTCGCTGCGCGCAACGGTGGGCGGCAAGACGTACCCGGTCAGCACGCGTCCCGTCTCGGCGTCCCGCCGAGCCACGATGCTCGTGGTCGACACGAGCGGCTCCATGGGACAGGCCGGCATGGCGACGGTCCGGACCTCCGTCGCAGCCTTCCTCGCCGACGCACCCCGCGACGTCGCCGTGGGGCTGATCTCGTTTGCCGGCACCGCAGGCGTCGACGTCGCCCCGACGACGGACCGCGCCAAGGTGCAGAAGGAGGTCGATGCGCTCAAGTCGCGCGGCGAGACGTCCCTGTACGACGCGGTCGCCCTCGCTGCCTCGGCGCTCTCGAGCTACGACGACCGCAGCCTCATCCTGCTGAGCGATGGCGGCGACACGGTCAGCCACAAGGCGACCAAGACCTCCGCGACGGCAGCGCTCCGAAAGTACGGAGTTCGCGCTGAGGCAGTGGCCTTCAAGACCGCCGAGAGCGACAACTCCGTCCTGACCGGCTTCGCCCAGGCCGGCGGGGGCAGTGTCGCCGCGGCAAACAACACCGCCGCCGTCAAGGCGGCGTTCGAGGCTGCGGCCAAGGTGCTCGACTCCCAGGTGAGCTTCACCGTGCGACCGGATGCGGGGCTCTCCTCGGTCATCCCGGTGTCGATCACGGGCGTGGCAGGTGGGCGCCCGTTCGAGGCCCAGTCCACCGTCGACTTCGGGGCGCCTGCTCCAGCGCCTGTTGCGACCACGGCTGTCCCCGTCCCGCTCGACGAGGGCGCCGCGCCGGCCAGACTGACGGCGGTGAGCGAGTCGGGCTTCACGATCATCGCGGCGGCCGCTGCTATCTTCTTCGGCCTGCTCGTGCTGGTGATTGCCTTCATGGCACCGCAGCTGCGGTCCGGCCGCTCCAAGCGTGTCGAGACCATCGAGCGGTACGTCAACCCCACTACCTCGGTCACCATGAGCGGCAACGTCGGCTCCCCGACCAACATCTCTACCAACCTCGTCAACCTGGGCGAGAAGGTAATGCAGGGTCGGGAGTCCACGAGCAAGACGATGGCCCTGATCGAGAAGGCCGACCTCCCGCTGCGTGCTGGGGAATGGTGGGTCCTGCGGATCGTCGCGGTTATCGTTTCGACCGCGCTCGTGATGATCTTGTTGCGCGGCGGCCCGATCATGACGATCATTTCGATGCTCCTCGGCGTCGGTACGGGCATCGTGGTGCCGGCTTTCGTCTTGCGGTTCCTGGCCAAGCGGCGCTGCAAGAAGTTCGAGTCCCAGCTCCCCGACGTGCTCACCCTCGTCGCCTCCAGCCTGTCGACGGGCTTCTCGCTGCTCCAGGCGCTGGACGCGGTCGCCAAGGACGCCGCAGAGCCAGCCGCCAAGGAGTTCGGACGCGCTCTGGCCGAGACCCGGATCGGCGCCGACATCAGCGAGTCGCTCGAGCGGATGGCCGACCGAACCGGTAGCGCCAACATGCGGTGGACGACGATGGCCATCCGGATCCAGCGCGAGGTCGGTGGGAACTTGGCCGAGACGCTACGGACAACCGCGGGCACCCTGCGGGAGCGCGAGGCCCTCCAGCGGCACGTCAAGGCACTCTCGGCCGAGGGCAAGCTGTCGGCCTACATCCTCATCGCCCTCCCGATCGGCATCTTCCTCTACTCGATGCAGACCAACCGGTCCTACGTGGAGCTGCTGTGGACCAAGCCGCTCGGACTGGCCATGCTCACCGCCGGGGTCATTTCGCTCGGGGTTGGAATCTTTTGGATGCGAAAAGTCGTGGATGTGGAGGTGTGATGATGACGTCGATGCTTCTCCTCGTCGGGTTGGTCGCGATCGTCGTTGGGCTCGTGACGCTCGTTCTCGCGGTCAGCGCAGGTGCCAGCGAGGTGACTGGCGTCGCCCGCTCGCTGGCGATCATCGAGCGGACGGTCGATGCCAAGGAGGTGGGCAAGGCCGACCTGCCGGCATACGAGCGCCTGCTGCTCCCGATGCTCACCGCGGCGCGCGGCTTCGCCTACCGGCTGTCGCCGGACGGAACCTCCGAGAAGATGCAGCGACGGCTCGACCTGGCTGGCAACCCGAGCAGTTGGACCGCGGAGCGGATCATGGCGGGTAAGGGCGCTGGGATCGTGGTCGGCGGTGCACTCGGCTTCCTCTTCGGTGGCATCGGCGTCAAGGGTCTGCTGTTCGCTCTCATCGGCGCCGCGCTTGTCTTCTTCCTTCCGGACCTGCTGCTGTACAACCAGGGCATCAAACGGCAGGACCAGCTCCAGCGCGGCCTGGCGGACGCCTTGGACATGCTGACGGTCTGCGTCGAGGCGGGGCAAGGCTTTGACGCCGCGCTGCTGCAGGTAGCGCGGTCCGTCGACGGCCCGATTGCCGGCGAGTTCGCCCGCGTCCTGTCCGAGGTCCAGATCGGGAAGTCGCGCGGGGAGGCATTCTCTTCGCTGGCGATGCGGACCACCGTCCCTGAGGCCAAAAACTTCGTGAGCGCCCTAGTGCAGGCGGACCGGCTCGGACTGCCCATTGCGAACGTCCTGCGTGAGCAGTCGAGCCAGATGCGCCTCGTCCGTCGCCAGCGCGCCGAGGAGAAGGCGCAGAAGGTGCCGGTCAAGATTCTCTTCCCGATGCTGCTGTGCATCTTTCCGGCCCTGTTCATCGTCATCATCGGCCCCGGCGCGATCAGCATGATCGAGACCTTTAGCAAGATCTGAGCGGGCTCCGCCCCAATCGAAGCGGGTCCACCGATTAGTGGACCCGCTTCGCGCGTCCGGAGCCGCGAAGGTGCCGCCCTTCAGCGTGGCGGAGCTCAGCGGTTGGTCTGGCCGACCGCCTCCGCCTTCACCAGGCCGAGACGCAGCGCCGCCATGACGGCCGACGCGCGGTTGTGAGCGCCGAGCTTCTCGTAGACCTTCGACACGTGGGTCTTCACCGTGGACTCGCTCATGTAGAGCCGCTTGGCCACTGCAGCGATCGAGTCGCCCGCGACGAGCCGGTCGAGCACCTCGGCCTCGCGGGGGGTGAGCCGCGGCTTGTCGTTGGAGTCGCGGCGGCGCAGCGCCTCGGCGAGCCCGGTGGCCATGAAGGCGTCCGGAGCCACGGCCGCGCGGCGCACGGCCGCGATGACCTCGTCGGAGGGTGCCGACTTGAGCACGAGGGCCGAGGCCCCGAGGTCGAGGGCCTCGAGCAGGGTCTCGTCGTCGTTGTGCATCGTCAGGACGACGATCCCCAGACGGGGGGAGGCCTCGCGCGCGGCGCGGGCCAGGACGAGGCCGGAGCCGTCCGGCATCGACACGTCGACGACGAGGACATGGATGAGGTTGGCGGCGAGCACGGCCTTGCCCTCGGCGATCCCACCAGCCTGGCCGACCACCTTGAGGTCGTCCTCGCTGTCGATCATCCGGCACACCGCCTCACGGACGAGGGTGTGGTCGTCGATCACCACGACGTTGATGGTCATGACGGTTGGGGGATCCTTTCGTTCGACAGCGTTGCCGACGGAGCGCCGCCGCGGCCCCGCATGCGCATGCGGATGGCGACGCCGTCACCAGCGTAGGGCTCGACGACGATCTCGCCGCCCAGCCCGGTCAGGGGGTTGTCGGTGAAGTCACGCTCGGTGAGGGAGCTGGTCCCGTTGTGGCCCATCCAGAGCTCGACCCGCGGGGCCGCGACGTTGAGCCGCACCTCGACGGTGGTGGCGTTGAGGGAGTGCCTCGCGTCGGCCAGCACCTGCAGGAACAACCGGTAGATGAGCACCTCGGTGTGCGCCGGCAGCCGGAAGCCGTTCTCGCTCAGGTGCATCCGCGTCGTGACGCCGGAGCTCGAGCCGAAGTTCTGCAGCCGCGCCCCGATCATCGCCCCGAGGCCGGTGTCGGGCCGGACCGCGATCCGCAGGTCCGCGATGTGAAGGCGCAGGTCCGCCAGCACCCGCGAGACCTCCTCGCGCAGGCCGTCGAGGTCGTCGGCGAGGGCGGAGCCCTGGTTGCGCGCGGTGCGGCGCAGGGAGTCGATCCCGAAGCCCAGCGCGACCATCTCCTGCGCGATGCCGTCGTGCATCTCCCGGGCCAGCCGCTCGCGCTCCTCGAGCCCGGCGCGCTCGCGCAGGCCGGCGAAGAGGACCGACAGGTCGATGTTGGTGGAGTGCCGCTCGGCGACGACCACCGCGGCGTCGAGGTCGTCGGCCGTGAACGGCGTGACCAAGGGGCGGTCCGCGACGAGCAGGCCCATCCGCTGGCCGTTCTCGTCGTTGAGGGGGACCGCGAGCAGCGACCGGCCGACCAGGTCCTCGGTCCACTCGGTCAGCGTGGCGGTGCCGTTGTTCCAGGCCGGCCCGAGGACGGAGCCGGGCTCCGTCGGGTCGGGCCACGGGGTGCGGTCGGCGCCGCGGATCGCGAGCGGCACGGCCGGGTCCGTGCCGTACCCGACGAGGATCGCGCTGCGGGCGGCCCGCATCTGGCTCGCGAGGTCCTGCAGCGCCATCTCGGCGGAGGCCGGCGCGTCGAACCCGGTGTCGAGGGTGTCGGCCAGCTCGTGCAGCCGGCGCAGCAGCAGCCCTGCCTCGGCGGCGACGTTGGCGTCGACCGGCGGGGCCTCGGGCTCGAGCGCGTGCGACCAGGCGCCGAGCATCCCGAACAGCAGGGCGAGCAGGACTGCCAGCCCGATGCTGACGGCCTCGGCCGGGTCCAGGCGGTGCAGCTGCCAGGCGGTCAGCAGGGCGATGGGCGCGCTGAGGGCCGGGACGACGACCGCGCCGCGGTGCCGGAACCGGGTGCCTGCGTGGTATGCCGGGATGAGGACGAGCAGCTTGGCCCACCCGCTCGCGTAGCCCATGGCGAGACCCGCGACGACGGCCGAGCCGCACAGCAGCGCCCAGACCTGCGCCCGCCGCACCGCCGTGTCGAGGACGGTGAGGTATGCCAGCCCTGCTGCGGTGAGGTCGAGGGTGAGGACCAGGAGGATCCACGGGAGCCCGGCGAGCAGGTTCCCGTCGATGTAGGCGAACATGCCCGCGAGCAGGGCGAACGCCAGGCGGAGCCTGGTGGACACCGCGAGGTGGGGCATCCACTTCATCTGTGCCTCCCGTCTCACCCGGCTCCGACGTCCCGCTGTCCACAGGCCGGTCCACAGCCTAGTCGCGTCCACAGGTCCGCGTCGCCCGATCGCCCGCAACAGCCGAGGTCACGACTCTGGGGAGATGCCCGTCGTCACGGCCCTGGGAGGCGCCCTGAGGAGCCTGGTCGACCTCGCCGTGCCGCCGTCCTGCGCCGCGTGCGGGCGGCCAGACGACGGCCTGTGTGGCCCGTGCACGGCCGACCTCGAGGCGTCGAGCTGGCAGGGGCCGCGACTGGTGACGCCGACCCCGTGCCCGGCGGGCCTGCCGCCGGTCGTGGCGGCCACCGCCTTCGCCGGCACCGTCGCGCGACTCGTGGTGGCCCACAAGGACCGGGACCGCAGGGACTGCGCACCCGTCCTGGCGCAGCTGCTGGGCGCCAGCATCGAGGGCGCGCTCGCGTTCCACCCCGCCCTCGCGGCCTCGCTGGCCGCGGGCGCCGGACCCGTGCTGGTCGTCCCGGTCCCGTCCTCCGCCCGGGCGCGTCGCGCGCGCGGCGACTCGCCCCTGGTCGACCTCGCCCGCAGGGCGGTCCGTGGCTTCCCACCGGGCGAGGTCCTGGTGTCCACAGCGCTCACGGTGCGACGGCGCGTGGCCGACCAGGCGGGTCTGGGTGCCGCGGACCGTGCCGCCAACCTCGAGCACGCCTTCGCCGTCCGCGCCCGATGGCGCGACCATGTCGGCCGCCTGCCCTGCCTGCTCGTCGACGACGTGCTGACCACGGGAGCGACGCTCACCGAGGCCGCCCGCGCCCTGCGGGCGGCGGGCGCGCCCGAGGTGCTCGCCGCGGCCGCATGTGCCACCGAGCGCCGGATTCCGGGCATTCGGAACGGCTCTGCCAGCACCGGGTAAACGTTGGGTCAGATGCGCTGTCGCAATCCAGCCGGACCGTCTACCGTCGGTACATGGCCCCCCTGGCCCACGCGCTGGACGCGTACACAGGGCGTCGCCGACCGCGTCCGGCCGACGCCCCGGCGAGGGGAGCGGACACTCCTGTCGTCGCGATCGGGAGGTGGTGCCGCGGCTGACTTTCCCGGGTCCTGCCGCTCCCGACACCCCCATCCGCCGTAACCATGGAGGACACCGTGGAAATTGTCGTCACCGGACGTCACATGCAGGTCTCGGACCGTTTCCGTGCCCACCTCGACGAGAAGCTGGCGAAGATCCCCCAGCTCGCGCCCCGCGCCCAGCGGGTCGACGTCGTGGTGAGTCACGAGCCGAACAAGCGCCAGTCGAAGGCGTGCGAGCGGGTCGAGATCACCTGCCACGTGAAGGGCCCGATCGTGCGGGCGGAGGCCTGCCTCGACGACAAGTACGGCGCGCTCGACCTTGCCATGGACAAGCTCATGGAGCGATTGCGAAGGGCGCAGGACCGCAAGCGGGTCCACCGGGGACGGCACACGCCCGAGTCCGTCGCCGAGGCGAGCGCCCGGTTCGAGGCGAACGGGTCGTCGGGTGTGGAGGAGCCCGGCACCGCGGCCGAGGACGCCGAGCACGACCGCTTCGGGACGCAGGGGAACTCACCGATCGAGGTCCGGGAGAAGATCCACGCCTCGACGCCGATGGGTCTGGACCAGGCGGTCCGCGAGATGGAGCTCGTCGGGCACGACTTCTACCTCTACCACGACGAGGACACCGGCCAGCCGAGCGTCGTCTACCGCCGCCGCGGCTGGTCCTACGGCGTCATCCACCTCGACGTGTCGGAGCCCGAGACCTCCCGAAAGGTCTCCTGACCTGCACTGACGAGGGCCGGCGCGGCAGGGCGCGAAGATGGAGTCCTGCCGCAGCCGGCCTCCTGTCATGACAGAATGCGCGAGTGACCGAGGACCCGCAGGCCGCGCCGGCCGCCGACCCCATCCGGGTCGTCATCGCGGACGACCACGTCCTCTACCGTCGCGGCCTCCAGATGGTCGTCTCCCAGGACGACGACATCGAGATCGTCGGCGAGGCCGGTGACGGCAAGGAGGCCGTGGACCGCACCGTCGAGCTGCTGCCGGACGTCGTCCTCATGGACGTGCGCATGCCGCACACCTCCGGCATCGAGGCGTGCCAGAAGATCAAGTCCCAGGTCCCCTCGACCAAGATCATCATGCTGACGATGTCGGACGAGGAGTCCGACCTCTACGAGGCGGTCAAGGCCGGGGCCAACGGCTACCTGCTCAAGGACGTGCCGGGCGAGGAGATCGCCGACGGCGTCCGCGCGGTGCACAACGGCGACTCGCTCATCTCCCCGTCGATGGCCTCCAAGCTGCTGGCCGAGTTCGCGCTCATGAGCCGCCGCCAGGGGGAGCGGCCGTCGGCCGTCGGCGCCCCGCGGCTGACCGAGCGCGAGCTCGAGGTGCTCCGCCTGGTCGCGCGCGGCCTCGCGAACAAGGAGATCGCGCACGACCTGTTCATCTCCGAGAACACCGTCAAGAACCACGTCCGCAACATCCTCGAGAAGCTCCAGCTGCACTCGCGCATGGAAGCCGCGATGTATGCCGTGCGGGAGAACCTGCTCGAACCCGACGAGTGACCGGCGCCGCCACCGTCCGCCTCACGACGTCCCAGGCGCGACGGATCGCCCTGGCGGCCCAGGGGTTCCTCGACGCCCGCCCACCGGCCGGTGCTGCGACGATGCGGCACCTGCAGCGCGTCGTCGACCGGGTGCAGGTCGTCCAGATCGACAGCGTCAACGTCGTCAGCCGCAGCCAGTACCTCCCGTTCTTCTCCCGGCTCGGGCCCTACGACACGGCCCTGCTCGACCGTGCGCGTGACCGTGCGCCGCGCCGGCTGGTCGAGTACTGGGCCCACGAGGCGAGCCTGGTGCCGCCGACCACGTGGCCCCTGCTGGACTTCCGGATGCGTCGCGCGCAGGACGACTCCTGGGGTGGCATGCAGCGGGTCGCCCGCGACCACCCCGAGCTCGTCGAGGCGGTGTTCGCCGAGGTGGTCGAGCGCGGCCCGGTGACGTCCCGCCAGCTCGAGGCAGCGCTCGAGCACGACCTGCCGCGCGAGCGGGACCAGTGGGGGTGGAACTGGTCCCTGGTCAAGAACGCCCTCGAGCACCTCTTCTGGTCGGGCCGGATCACCTCGGCCGGGCGCACGCAGCAGTTCGAGCGCCGGTACGCCTCGCTCGAGCGGGTGCTGCCGAGGGAGGTGCTGGCGGTCGCGGCCCGACCCGAGGACCGCCCGGACGACACCACGGCCTTCCGCGCCCTCGTCGAGCTGTCGGCGCGGGCGCACGGCGTCGGCACCGAGCAGTGCCTGCGCGACTACTTCAGGCTCAAGCCCGCGCAGGCCCGCCCGGCCATCGACTCACTCGTCGCCGAGGGCGTCCTGGTGCCGGCCACGATCGAGGGGTGGCGCCGCCCGGCATACCTGCACGTGGAGGCCCGCCGACCCCGCAGGGTGCAGGCGCGCGCCCTGCTCAGCCCGTTCGACTCCCTCATCTGGCAGCGCGACCGCACGGCCGCGCTCTTCGGGTTCGACTACCGCCTCGAGATCTACGTGCCGGCCGCGCAGCGGGTGCACGGGTACTACGTGCTGCCGTTCCTCTTCGGCGAGCACCTCGTCGCCCGGTGCGACCTCAAGGCCGACCGGGCCGCGGGCGTGCTCCGGGTCCACGCCGTCCACTGGGAGCCCGGCGCGCCGGACGAGGCGCGCGCCGCCCTCGACGAGGAGCTCGCGTCCCTCGCCGGCTGGCTAGGCCTGTCGGGCGTGACCGGCGAGCTCGTGGGTGCCGTCGCCCGCTGAGCCGCTCGAGGCGCGCAGGAGCAGGACGGCCAGGTCGTCCTCGAGCTGGCCGCCGTGGAATCCGCGCACGGCCTGGACGAGGTGGTCGACCACCGACTGCGTCGGCTCGTCCGCGTGGCGCGACAGGACGGTCTCGACCCGGTCGGCCTCGAACATCGCCGGGCCACGTCGCGACTCGACCAGCCCGTCGGTGAAGGCGCACAGCAGGTCCCCGGGTGCCAGGACGACCGTCGTGTCGTGCAGGTCGGGGTCGTCGAGCAGCCCCAGCACCGTCCCCGGGACGCCGAGCTCACCGGCGGCGCCGCCCCCGACGACGACGGGCAGCGGGTGCCCCGCGAGGCAGAAGGTGAGCCGGACCCCCTCGTCGAGCGGCTCGACCTGCCCGTAGACCGCGGTGCAGAACATCTCGGGGTCGGTGGCGCCCACGAGCCGGGTGTTGACCGCGCGCAGCGTGCGGCTCGGCGCGTGGCGGGGGTCGGCGAGCGCCCGGATCGTGTACCGGGCTGCCGCGCTCACCGCCGCGGCCTGCGCTCCCTTGCCGCTCACGTCGCCCAGGACGAAGCCCCAGGTGCCGGGGCCGAGCGCGAAGACGTCGAGGAAGTCGCCGCCGACCTCGCTGCCGTCGCCGGCCGGGTGGTAGGCGCTGGCGAGCTCGCAGCCGGGCACCTCGGGCAGGCGCCCCGGGACCATGCTGGCCTGCAGGGCGGCGGCGACGCGCTGCTGCTCGGCCAGCACGTGCTGCAGCTCGGTCCTGGCGCGGACGCGCTCGGTCACGTCGCGCAGCACGACCAGCTCGCCCGCGGGCCGCCCGGTCCGGTCGGCCAGCTGCTGGCGCAGCACGTCGAAGGACCGCCGGCCGGACGGCCCGTCGACGTGCACCTCGGGTATGCCGGCGTCGGACGTGGGGGCGCCCGACTGTGCGACCGCGAAGCCGACCTCCTGCGGCAATACGTCGGCCAGGCGCCGGCCGACGAGCGAACCCCGCGTCGCGGACAGGGCCCGGGCGCCCGAGGGGTTGACGTCCGCGACCCGTCCGAACACGTCCAGGACGAACACGGCGTCGGTCATGCTCTCCACGACGGCGCTGCGGGCGAGCGGCGCCAGGTCGGGGAGGCGCTCGCGGAACAGGCCCCAAACCAGCACCCCGCCGGTCACGCTGAACGCGAAGGGCGTGAGGTCGATGCGCGCGAACGGGCCGACGTCGCCGTTGTGCAGGACGTTGGCCACCCACGGCAGGAGACCGGAGGCCATGAGGAGGACGGCCAGCCGCCGGTAGCTGTGCGCCAGGCGCACCATGCTCGTCATGAACAGCACCGTGGCCACGACGAGCAGGCCGTTGACGTAGACGAGGTGCACCCAGAAGAGCGGACCGGTCTCCACGACGACCAGCTGGTCGGGGGCGACGCGGGGTGGGTAGTGGTGGACCAGGTCGTGGGTCGCCGGGACGGCCAGGGCGGTCATGACCACCACGGGTTCGACGGCCAGGAGCAGCAGCAGCCTGCGCGTGACCCGGTGGCCGCGGCCGGTGTACTGCAGGACGAAGCACAGGAACGACGGCCCGAGCGTGCTGACCCCGATGTACTTGAGGTCTCCCCACAGGGACTTGGCCGCGACCCCGTCGGAGCCGAGCTCCACGGCGTACGCGATGCCCCACCAGGCGACGGAGCCGAGGACGGCCGCCAGGCTCCAGCCCGTGGGGGTGTCCCGGCGCCAGGCCGCGTACAGCGCGAGGGCGGCGAGCAGCGCACCGGCCACCGCCATCGACGTCGCGAGCAGCTCCAGCACGCTCGACCCCCTGCCCGGGCTCCTGTCCCCGCGTCCCATGCCCGCAGAGCCCTGCCCAGACCGTAACCGGGGGAGGGCGCGCCCGGAGGCGAAGTGACCAGAACGAGACCCACTGACCTGCAGGGACGCGCTGAGGGGCTGGCGGGAACCGGGCGACCGTTGTCCGGATCCTGCTGGCCCGGCGGTCGCCGTGGCAGATAACCTGCGCAAGTGACTTTTCCTGCCGCGCCGCCGGCTCCCCGACCCTCCCGCGCGGCGGGGCGCCGCGCCTGGTGGGTCGCCCTCGTCGTGCTGGGGGCCCTCGTGGCCGCTGCGGGCTTCCGCTCCTCGACCGGGGCCCTCCTCGTCCCGCTCGAGACCGAGTTCGGGTGGTCGCGCGCCACCACGTCCGGAGCGGTCACCGCCAACCTGGTCGTCTACGGCCTGACCGCGCCCTTCGCCGCCGCCCTCATGGAGCGCTTCGGCATCCGCACCGTCGTCGTCTCGGCGCTCGCGCTCGTGGCCGCAGGCTCGGGGCTGACGACGCTGATGACCGCGCCATGGCAGCTCTGGCTGCTCTGGGGGCTCGCGATCGGTGTCGGCACCGGCGCCATGGCGCTGGTGCTGGGCTCCGTGGTCGCCAACCGCTGGTTCGTCGAGTCCCGCCGCGGCCTCGTGACGGGGGTGTTCTCGGCCGCGGGGGCGGCCGGGCAGCTCGTCTTCCTCCCCGGGATCGCGGCGCTCGCGACCGGTCCCGGCTGGCGCTGGGCTGCCCTCGTCGTCGCCGGCGCCTCGCTGCTGCTGGTGCCCCTGGTCCTGCTGGCGGTCCGCGACCACCCGGCCGACCTCGGGCTGGCGCCGTACGGCTCCGCGCCGGGGGCGGTGACCGAGCCCTCGCCACCACGCCACACCCCCGGCCGTCCGGGGCCGGCCCGGACCGCGCTGGCCGTCCTCCGGTCGAGCACGCGGTCCCGGACGTTCTGGATCCTGTTCGCGACCTTCTGGATCTGCGGCTGGTCCACCAACGGGCTCATCGGCACCCACTTCATCCCCGCCGCGCACGACCACGGCATGCCCGAGACCACGGCGGCCGGGCTGCTGGCCCTCGTCGGCGTCTTCGACCTGGTCGGCACCATCGCCTCCGGGTGGCTCACCGACAAGGTCGACCCGCGGCTGCTGCTCTGCGGGTACTACGGGTTCCGCGGGCTGTCCCTGCTGTTCGTCCCCGCCCTGCTCGGTCCGGACATCCACCCCAGCCTGTTCGTCTTCATCGTCTTCTACGGCCTGGACTGGGTCGCCACCGTCCCGCCGACGATCGCGCTGTGCCGGCGCCACTTCGGCGTGGCCCGGTCGAGCGTGGTGTTCGGGTGGGTGTTCGCCGCCCACATGGTCGGCGCCGGCGTCGCCGCGTCGTATGCCGGGTGGGTGCGCCAGGCCACCGGCGACTACTACACCGCGTGGCTCACCGCCGGCGGGCTGTGCCTGTTCGCAGCGCTGGCCTGCCTCGCGATCTCCCGGTCGCCCGGCGAGGAGCGCGACACCGCGCCGCTCGAGGAGGCCGAGGTCGCGGCCGTCGCCTGAGGTGCGCTCGGCCGGTCCGACGTGGTGGGGTGGGCCCATGAGCGACACCACCGTGAAGGACAACCCCGACCTCGGCCGCTTCGAGGCGTACGTCGACGGCGCGCTCGCCGGCTTCGCGGCATACCGCTTCTCCGGTGGGCACATCGTGTTCACCCACACCGAGGTGGACGACGCGTACGAGGGCCAGGGCGTCGGCAGCGAGCTGGCGCGCGGTGCCCTGGACCAGGTGCGCGCAGCGGGGGAGCACGACGTGGTGGCGATGTGCCCCTTCATCGCGGCCTGGATCGAGCGCCACCCCGAGTACCAGGACCTCGTGGCGCCGTAGCCCCACACCGTGACGCCGGAACGGCAGCGCGGGACCCGGCGACGCCGGAACCGCGAGGCGGCACCCGGCGTTGGCCCTCGAGGGGGAGAGTTCCCCCACGCCGTGCGTCCGCGGGTCGGGACGGGTCGACTAACCTAGTGCGGGCCGCCGGCGCAAGGGTCGTCGGAGGCCGCACACTTCCCAGGAGAGACTGCGTGTCCAAGATCGTCGAAAAGCTGCTGCGTGCCGGTGAGGGACGCGTCCTCAAGAAGCTCCAGGGCATCGCCGCCCAGGTGAACGCGATCGAGGAGGACTTCGAGAAGCTCAGCGACGCCGAGCTGCGCGCCGAGACCGACGTCTTCCGCAAGCGCCTCCTCGACGGCGAGACGCTCGACGACATCCTTCCCGAGGCGTTCGCGGCGGTCCGCGAGGCGGCCAAGCGCACCATCGGCAAGCGGCACTTCGACGTGCAGCTCATGGGTGGCGCCGCCCTGCACCTGGGCAACGTCGCCGAGATGAAGACGGGTGAGGGCAAGACCCTCGTGGCGACCCTGCCGTCCTACCTCAACGCCCTCGAGGGCAAGGGCGTGCACGTCATCACCGTCAACGACTACCTGGCCGAGTACCAGTCCGAGCTGATGGGCCGCGTCCACCGCGCACTCGGCCTCGAGACCGGGGTGATCCTGTCGTCGATGACGCCGGAGCAGCGGCGCGCCGAGTACGCCAAGGACATCACCTACGGCACCAACAACGAGTTCGGCTTCGACTACCTGCGCGACAACATGGCGTGGTCGATGGACGAGCTGGTCCAGCGCGGCCACAACTTCGCGATCGTCGACGAGGTCGACTCGATCCTCATCGACGAGGCACGCACGCCGCTCATCATCAGCGGACCCGCCGACGCGGCGACCAAGTGGTACACCGAGTTCGCGCGCATCGCCCAGCGGCTGACCCGCGGCGAGCTCGAGTCCGGTCAGGGCGACTACGAGGTCGACGAGAAGAAGAAGACCGTCGGCGTGCTCGAGGCGGGCATCGCCAAGGTCGAGGACTACCTCGGCATCGACAACCTCTACGAGTCCGTCAACACCCCGCTCATCGGCTACCTCAACAACGCCATCAAGGCCAAGGAGCTGTTCAAGCGGGACAAGGACTACGTCAACCTCAACGGCGAGATCCTCATCGTCGACGAGCACACGGGCCGCATCCTCGCCGGCCGGCGCTACAACGAGGGCATGCACCAGGCGATCGAGGCGAAGGAGGGCGTCGAGATCCAGAACGAGAACCAGACGCTCGCCACGATCACCCTGCAGAACTACTTCCGCATGTACGACAAGCTCTCGGGCATGACGGGCACCGCCCAGACCGAGGCGGCCGAGCTGTACTCGATCTACAAGCTGGGCGTCGTGCCGATCCCGACCAACCGGCCGATGATCCGCATGGATCAGCCGGACCTCGTCTACCGCACCGAGGAGGCGAAGTTCTCCGCGGTGGTCGACGACCTCGTCGACCGGCACAAGAAGGGCCAGCCCGTCCTCGTCGGCACCACCTCGGTCGAGAAGAGCGAGTACCTCTCCGACCAGCTGCGCCGCCGCGGTGTCCCGCACGAGGTCCTCAACGCCAAGCAGCACGAGCGTGAGGCCGCGATCGTCGCCCAGGCAGGTCGCAAGGGCGCCGTCACCGTGGCCACCAACATGGCCGGTCGAGGCACCGACATCATGCTCGGCGGCAACCCCGAGTTCATGGCGGTCGCCGCCCTCAAGCAGCGCGGCCTCGACCCCGAGGAGACCCCGGAGGAGTACGAGGCGGCCTGGGACCAGGCGCTCGCCGAGGCCGAGGAGGCCGTCAAGGCCGAGCACGACGAGGTCACCGAGCTCGGCGGCCTGTACGTCCTGGGCACCGAGCGGCACGAGTCGCGCCGCATCGACAACCAGCTGCGTGGCCGCTCCGGTCGCCAGGGTGACCCGGGTGAGTCGCGGTTCTACCTGTCGCTGCAGGACGACCTCATGCGCCTGTTCAACGCCGCGATGGTCGACCGGTTCATGACGACGGCCAAGATGGACGACGACGTGCCGATCGAGTCCAAGATGGTGAGCCGCTCGATCCAGAGCGCGCAGGGCCAGGTCGAGGGCCGCAACTTCGAGATCCGCAAGAACGTCCTCAAGTACGACGACGTCCTCAACCGGCAGCGCACGGTCATCTACGACGAGCGCCGCCGGGTGCTCGAGGGCGAGGACCTGCACGAGCAGATCCGCCACTTCGTCAACGACGTCATCGACAGCTACGTCGCGGCCGAGACCGCCGAGGGCTTCGCCGACGACTGGGACTACGACCGCCTGTGGTCGGCCCTCAAGACGCTCTACCCGGTCTCGATCACGCCCGACGACGTGGCCGAGCTGGCCGGCGGCCGGTCCGGCATCACCGCCGACCTGCTGCGCGAGCAGATCACCTCCGACGCCCACCACGCCTACGACGCCCGCGAGGCCGAGCTCGGCGAGGAGGTCATGCGCGAGGTCGAGCGCCGTGTCGTGCTGTCGGTCCTGGACCGCAAGTGGCGCGAGCACCTCTACGAGATGGACTACCTGCAGGAGGGCATCGGCCTGCGCGCCATGGCCCAGCGCGACCCGCTCGTGGAGTACCAGCGCGAGGGCTTCCAGCTCTTCGAGGCCATGAACGACTCCATCAAGGAGGAGTCGGTCGGCTACCTGTTCAACATCCAGGTGGACGTCGACCACACCCACGAGGAGACGCCGGCGGTCCAGCCGGTCAGCGTCTCCGACATGCTCGCGGGCTCAGGGCTGTCGAGCGCGGAGCGGGCCGAGGCCGAGGCGCAGGGTGCCGAGGGCCAGCCGGTCGAGGCGCTGGCGCCGGCGCAGCCGGCGGGAGCCGCAGCCGCGGAGGAGGCCGAGCCGCAGCCGTCGTTCCGGGCCAAGGGCCTGGAGCAGCCCGAGCGACGCCCGCAGCAGTTGCAGTACTCCGCGCCGACCGAGACCGGTGAGGTCGAGCACCGCGCGGTCGGGACGGCGCAGGACACCCTGACCGATGAGCAGCTCCGGGGCGCGTCGCGCAACGGGCCGTGCCCGTGCGGCTCGGGCAAGAAGTTCAAGATGTGCCACGGCAAGAACCTCTAGTCGGCCAATACCGACGCAGCTCGGCTGCAGCGGCACGGCAGCCCGGACGGCGCCGCCCCCACGGGGTGGCGCCGTCCGCGTTTGACCCGAGGTGCGCCTCGGCGTGCCGGGACGCAGCGGGCCGACGCCGTTGTGCCGGCCGGCGCCCGACACTCCCGGGTGGGCAGCGGTATGCCGGTCAGCCCACCTGGAGGGCCTCGACCCGCCACCGCCCGTCCAACCCGACGAGCCGGAACGCCAGCGCGCGGACGCGACCACCGTCGACGACCACCGCGCTGGCCTCGGCGACCCCGTCGGCGGGCTCGCAGAGCCGGACGCTCCGGACCACGGCCCTGCCGGGGGCTGGTGCCCCGCGACGCCCCTCGCCTGCCGCCCGCCGGGCGGAGACGGCCGCGCGACGCGCGACCACGGCATACACCTCGGGCACGGTCCAGCGCAGGAGCTGCGGCGCCGGCCGCGAACCGGCCATCACCTCGACGAGTGCCTGGGCGATGTGGCCGGCCCACTCACGCGGATCGGGGAGGTCGTCACGCCGCGTGGGCCGCGCACCGAACAGCTGCTCGTCGGTGAGGCTGTCGAAGTCGACCGCGAGGGCGCCCTGGACGTAGCGGGGATCGTCGCCGTCGGTCTCGGGCCACCACTCGGTGTCGGCGATCACCGGCGGCCGGTGCCGAGGGGCGGGCATGATCCGCAGCGGGCGCAGCCGCGGGCGCCCGGGCTCGCCGGACGGCGCAGCCCCTCCCGTGGCGCCCTGCGGGACACGGGAGGCCGGGGCGGCCGAGCCGGCCGAGCTGCCCGGCCCTGACACCGGGCTCCCGGTCACCGGGCTCCCGGTCACCGAGCTCCCGGTCACGGAGCTCACCGCGCCACCGCCTCGGCGCGCGGCGCGTGGAGCACCTGTCCGGGCAGCAGGACGCCGGGGTCGTCGCCGATGACCGAGCGGTTCGCGGCGTACCACCGCGGCCACTCCCCGGCCACCTCGGCATCGGTCGCCTCCGGACCGAGGCGGTGCGCCACGATCGACCAGAGGCTGTCGCCGCGCAGCACCACCACCTCGGCGCCGGAGGTCCGGCGCGGGGTGCCGGCCACGAGGCCGGGGGCGGCTTGGGGCCGCACGACGGGCCGTTGCGGCACCCAGCCGGGTGCCGCGGCCGGTGACTCGGGTCGGGCCGACCGGGTTCCCGTCACGGTGAACCCGGGCAGGGCCGCCCGGTCGGCGGCACCGCCCTGGTCCGGGGCTGCCGTGGGACGAGTCGCGGGAGCGGTCACCGTGAAGCCCGGGGAGGGGGACGGTGGGGCCGCACCGACGGCGGAGCCCGGCGCCAGGACGCCGCTGACGCTCGCGCCGACGAGCACCGCCGCCACCCGCCGCACGGCCGCGGGGGACCACGACCTCGACCAGGCGTCCAGGAGCCGTCCCACCCGGCCGGGCAGGTGAGCGAGCAGGGACGTCAGGGTGGTGACCGCCAGCCAGGCCCCGAGGAGGACGGCCGCGGTGGCCAGGACGGCCCCCACCACCTCGTCGGGCCTCGCTGGTCCGGCGGCCAGGACGGCCTCCCACTGCCGTTCGGCCGAGGCGACGAGCGCCGTCTCCAGCGCCGACCCTGCGACGAGCGCCCCGGTGGCGAGTGCCGCGATCCGTCCCCGTCGTGTGGTTCGGCCTGCCATGTCATCCCCCTGATGAAGCAGTTTGCATGTGTTTACCTTCGTTAGAAGGTATCTGCATGCATTCACGCAGGCAAGGGGTTGCGGGTGCCGTACGCTCGCCACGCCGATCGAGGAGGGGGATGGGATGCGCTGGGAGGACTTGTTCGCGGACCTGGAGTCGCAGTGGGAGGCGGAGCAGCGTCGCGAGCTGGACGCCGAGGTCGCGGACCGGACGCGCCGTGAGCGGGCCACGGTGTCGCTGGGCGACCGCCTCGCCGCGGCGGGGGCCGGCCCCGTCTCGGTGACGCTGCGCGACGGGTCGCGGCTGAGCGGACGGGTCGCCGACGTGGGGGACGGCTGGTGCCTGCTGGGCGAGGCCGGGCGCGCGCCCTGCCTGGTGCCGATCTCGGCCGTCGCGTCCGTGACGGGCCTGGCCGCCAGGGCCGTGGAGGGGTCCGTGGGTCGCAGGTTCGGGCTCGGCTACGCGCTGCGCGCGGTGAGCCGCGACCGTGCCGTCGTGCGGCTGACCGACGCCACGGGTGCCACCTGCACCGGCACCATCGACGCGGTGGGCTCGGACCACCTTGAGCTGGCCGAGCATGCCGCTGACCTGCCCCGACGTCCGGAGAACCTGACCGGCCACCGGGTCGTGCCGTTCGCGTCGATCGTCCTCGTGCGGCCGGTGTGACCGGAGTCGGCGAAGCCGTGCGGCCCGCTCGAGGCCCCTCGGCGGGCCGTCGCTCGCAGTCGGCGAGAGACCTCGCCGGGCGTCGGCTCGGGGCGGTGCTCGCGGCCCCGGGCGAGGTGCAGGGGGCCGGTCACCGTCCCCACGCCGGAGGGTCGGAAGCCGACCCGCCCGGCGGGGTGGGACGTCAGGAGGTCAGTCCTGGCCCTGCCCGAACGGGTGGGCCGCGACGAAGCTCTTGGTCTCGTTGTACATCCGCTGGATGTAGCTCTCGAGCTCGGCGACCTCGACGCGCCACTGCCCCCGACCCCCGACCTTGATCGCGGGCAGCTCGCCGGAGCGGACCAGGGCGTACGCCTGGGCCGAGGAGATGTCCAAAACCTCGGAGACCTCGGACAACTGGATGAAGCGCTTGGCCACGGCCAACCCCTCTCTCGCCCCACTTGACTGGGAACTAACCTTCTCTTGACCAACTTTTTACCATGATCGTGCGATGGCGTCTGGTCGATTCGGGAATTCTCGCATCCTCGGCCGTTCGGGGGAGTTGACAGCCCGGCCCTGTGGATGATCCCCCTGCTGTGGATTAGCCGGGCGGAACGCCCGTTGGGTACGCCATGATGGGCCGCCGGGGGACGCACCAGATCGAGGGGGAGACCGTGAGTGACCTGCCCGTGCCATCGGCGAGCCGGCTGCACCGACCCGGTTGGCGTGACGCCCGCCTGCTCGTGGGCCTCCTGCTCGTGCTCGGGTCCGTTGCCCTGGGCTCGTACGTCGTCGCCCACGCCGACGACCGCCTGCCCGTGTACGCCGCCGCACGGCCGCTGGTGCCGGGCCAGCCGCTGACGCAGGACGACCTGGTCCGCGTCGACGTGCAGCTCGGCTCGCACGCCGGGACGTACCTGTCCGCCGCGGCGGGTCTCGCGCCGGACCGCTACGTCCTGCGGGAGGTCCCGGCCGGCGAGCTCGTCCCGGCGTCCGCCGTGGGCGGCCGGGAGCGGGTCGAGGTCCAGCCGCTCACGCTGGTCGTCGACGCAGGGTCCGCGGCGACGCTGAGGGTGGGGACCCGGGTCGACGTCTACGTCAACCCCGTCGACCCGGCCGCGACGGGCACCGCGAAGCGGTTCACCGGGCCCGAGCTGGCCCTGCAGGGCGTCTCGGTGGCCGGCCTGCCGAAGACGTCGAGCGGTCTGGGGTCCGGCACCGGGGCCGACCGGCCGATCCAGGTGATGGCGCCCACCGACCGGATCAAGGACATCATCGGCGCCGTCGACCTGGGAGCGCGGGTCACGGTGGTGCCGGTGGCCGGCACCGGGGGAGCCCGGTGACGCGCAGCGTGCTGACCGCCCTGACCGGGGCGTGGGAGCCCGACGTCGTGACGGCGCTGGAGGCCACGTCGGGGTATGCCGTGGCACGGCGCTGCGCCGACCTCGCCGACCTGCTCGCGACGGCTGCGGCAGGGCTCGGCGACCTGGCGCTGGTTTCCGCGGAGCTCCGGGCGCTGGACCGTCCGGCGCTGCACGAGCTGGCCGAGCACGGGCTCGGGGTCGCGGGGGTGGTGGCCCCGGGCGACGAGGCCGGGGAGCGGCGCCTGCGCCAGCTCGGCCTGGCCGTCGTCGTGCGGGCGGACGTCTCGACGCCGGACCTGGAGGACGCCCTCGACGAGGTGGCATTCGGGTTCCTCGGGGCCGCCGTGGAGGTCGCCGTCGAGGATCCCGTGGGCGACGACCCGCTCGACCTGCCCGGTGGGCGCCCCGGCCGGGTGCTGGCCGTGTGGGGACCCACCGGAGCTCCCGGTCGCAGCACGGTCGCGCTCAACCTCGCCGCGGAGCTGGCCGTCCACGCACCCACGGTGCTCGTCGACGCCGACACCTACGGCTCGTCGCTCGCCCAGGCCCTCGGACTGCTGGACGAGGCCCCCGGGATGACGGCGGCCTGCCGCGCGGCCGACCAGGGTGGGCTGGACCTGCTGGCCCTCGCCCGCCTGGCGCCCGAGGTGAGCCCCGGCCTCCGGGTGCTGACCGGGACCCCGAGGCCGCACCGCTGGACCGAGCTGCGCGCACCGTCGGTGGCCCAGGTGCTCACCATCGCGCGACAGCTGGCCACGCACGTCGTCATCGACTGCGGCTTCTGCGTCGAGGACGACGAGGAGCTCTCGTACGACACCCTCGCCCCGCGGCGCAACGCCGCCACCCTGACCGCCCTCGAGGAGGCCGACGACCTGGTCGTCGTGGGGGCGGCGGACCCGATCGGGCTGCAGCGGCTCGTCCGGGCCGTCCAGGACCTGGCCATCGTGCCCTCACCGACCCCGACCGTGGTCGTCAACAAGGTGCGCGCCTCGGCGGTCGGCTCGCGCCCGGAGCGCCGGATCGCCGAGGCCCTCGAACGCTTCGCCGGGATGGACGACCTCACGTACCTGCCCTGGGACCAGGCCACGCTCGACGCCGCCATGTTCGCGGGGACCACGCTGCTCGACCACGCTCCCCAGTCCGAGCTGCGGCGGGCGCTGCAGGCCCTGGCGGCCCGGTGGGCCGCAGACGGGGCCACGGTCAGCCGGCGCTCGCGGCGCGCGGCCCGCCGCTGACGGACTCCCGCCGGCGGCGCTGGTCGCCCTGGCGGCCGCCGGGTGGCAGTGGGACTGCGGCAGCCGGCCGGCCGCGGGACGGTCAGGAGCTGAACAGCAGCGTGAGGCCCCCCACCGTGTACAGGACCATGAGGACCAGCAGGGGGACCTGGCCCACGACCGCCGCCCGTCGCGGGAACAGCGTCAGCGCGCGTTCGTGCGCGACCACCACCCCGAGCACGTGACCGGTGATGATCGCGACGACCTGGATGCCGGCGACCAGGCCGGGGGCGATGAGGGCGGCCGAGGGCCGTACGCCGGCGGTGCCGAGCCAGTCGGCGCCCGTGCCGAGCGGGTCGGAGAACTTGGCCAGGCCGTTGGCGCCCTCCCACACCCACAGGGACCAGTAGTGCGCCACGAGGTACCCGGCGGCGATGGGGATGAGCGACGGCGCGAACGCGCTCGCCACGCCCCGGGGCGACACCCGGGCCAGCCGGGCCGAGACCAGGGCCGCGAGGGCGAGCGAACCGGCCACGACCAGGCACACCGCGACCAGGCCGCCGGTCTCCCACAGGCGTGGCACCGCACGGGACTGGACGAAGGAGTACCAGCGGGTCTCGCCGGAGAACCCGTCGTACGCGGTCGAGCCCAGCATCACCGCCGCGACGGCGAGCAGTCCGGGCTCGGGCCGCACCTGCAGCGGCCCGTGCAGCGGCGTGCGCAGGACCCACCGCCGGTCGGTGCGCCGGCCGAGCGGGCTGAGCGTCCCGTAGAGCCCGGACCAGGCCGCGAACGGGTCGCCGCGGTGCAGGTACGGCTGCCCGAACGCGAGCGCCAGCACGAGGCTGAGCAGCAGGTACCCGAGGACGGCGACCCGCAGCACCGGCAGCGTCGCGTTGTCGGGGGCCACGAGCTCGAGCCAGACGAAGGCGGCGAGCCCGGCCGCGGCCGGCCAGTAGCCGAGCCGGTAGTCGGCGAGGGCGAACTCGGGCTCGATCCGCGCCACCTTCAAGAGCCCCGCGTGCAGCCAGCGCACCGGGTTGACCAGGCGCCAGACGCCGCCGACGAGCATCGACAGGAACGCGAGCCCGACCCACAGCCAGACGTAGACGACGTACGGGACGGGGTTGTTGGCGTCGTCCTTGCCCAGGAGGAGGGCCAGCAGGGTCCAGGCCGCGACGACCAGCGTGAGGACGACCGCGACGAACCGCAGGGCCCGGCTGTCGAGCACCCTGGCGAGTCCCCGTGGGAGCGGCACCCCGTCCTCGGCGCCCAGCCGCGGCGTGCGCCAGAGCGCGCCGAGGGCGACGAACGACACGACGAGCGCCGCGCCCGCGCCGACGAGCAGCAGGGAGAACGGCAGCGGCAGGTCTTCGCGCGACCCGACGCCGTGGGCGGGCAGGGCCAGCGACGGCAGCAGTGACAGCCTCACCGGACCGCGATCTTGAGCAGCCGCAGCTCCGGGTGGTGGGTCTCGACCTCGTACACGCCCGGCGACTCACCGGTGAGCTCGACGCTGACCGGTGTCCCGGCGGGGAGCTCCTTCTCGATGTCGAACCCGTGCACGTGGAGCTGGTCGGCGTGGTCGCTGGTGACGGTGAGGGTCATCGTCTCCCCGACGCCCAGGTCGACGGTGCGGGGAGCGGGGGTCACCCGGCTGCCCGTGACCGTCACCGTGACGGTCCGCTGCGCCGGGCTGCTCGAGGACGACGCCGACGACGAGCCGGACGGGGACGGCGCCGACGACGAGGCGGTGGAGGTGGCGGAGGAGCCGGCGCCGCTCGAGGAGGTGCCCGAGGTGGATGCGGCGCCGCCGCCGCAGGCGGCGAGCCCCACGACGAGGACGACGGACCCGGCATACCGCAGGGGTGTGGGCCACGTCATGTTGGTCACGATCCGAAGTCTAGACAGGCCTTTCTGACACGATGTGGGGGTGCCTGACCGCCTCACCTCGCTCGACGCGTCGTTCCTCTACCTCGAGGAGTCGACCACGCCGATGCACGTGGGCTCGGTCATGGTGTTCGACCCGCCGGAGGACGGCTTCGACTACGACCGCCTCGTGCAGCTGGTGTCGACCCGGATCGCCTTCGTGCCACGCTACCGCCAGCGGATCCGCCAGGTGCCCGGCCGGCTGGCGAACCCGGTGTGGGTCGACGACGAGAACTTCGACGTCACCTACCACGTCCGGCGCTCGGCGCTGCCCCGCCCGGGCACGGACGAGCAGCTGCAGGAGTTCGTCGCCCGGATCCAGCCGCGGGCGCTGGACCGGCGCCGGCCGCTGTGGGAGGTCTACCTCGTCGAGGGCCTCGCCGAGGGACGGTTCGCGATCGTCACCAAGTCGCACCAGGCGCTCGTCGACGGGGTCAACGCGGTCGACATCGCGCACGTCATCGTCGACGGCGACCCCGCGGCCGAGGGGCTGGTCACCGACACGTGGCGCCCCGCGCGCGAGCCCAGCGACGTGGAGCTGCTCACCGGCGCGCTCGTCGACGCGGTGCGGCGCCCGAGCGAGGTGGTCGAGAACATCCGCGGTGGCATGGCCGACGTCAAGGCCGTCGGTGCCCGTGCCCTGACCGCGGCCGGGGACGTCATGTCGACCCTCGCCCGCACGGCGGCGAGGCCGGCCCCGCACTCGCCCCTCAACGCGACGGTGGGGGAGGCCCGCCGGTACGTCATGATCGGCACCGACCTCGAGGACTACCGCAAGGTGCGGGCGCGGCTGGCGCGCGGCCGCTACGCCGACGACGTGTCGATCAACGACGTCGTGCTGGCCACGATCTCCGGCGCCTTCCGCTCGTGGCTGCTGACCCGCGGGGAGTCGGTGCACTCCGGCACGACGGTCCGCGCGATGGTGCCGGTGAGCGTCTACGACGAGGGGGCTCGCCACGTGAGCAGCCGCCTGACCGCGTGCTTCGTCGACCTGCCGGTGGGGGAGCCGGGGCCGTCGATGCGGCTGCACCAGATCGCCTTCGCGATGCGCCAGCAGATGGAGGGCGGCCAGGCCGTCGGCGCGGAGTCGCTCGCCGGGCTGGCGGGCTTCGCCCCGCCGACGCTGCACTCGCTCGGCGCGCGACTGGGATCGGCGGTGTCGCGCCGCCTGTTCAACGTCGTCATCACCAACGTGCCGGGCCCGCAGCACACCCTGTATGCCGCGGACGCCAAGATGCTCTCGACCTACCCGGTCATGCCGCTGGCGCGCGGCCAGGCGCTGTCGATCGGCCTCACGTCGTACGACGGAGGGGTCTACTACGGCCTCAACGCCGACCGCGACTCCATGCCCGACGTCGACGTCCTCGGCCAGAGCATCGTCGACTCGCTGGCCGAGCTCCTCGACACGCAGCGGTCGACGCGCCGATGAGCGCGCAGGGGGGCGAGCGCATCCGCCGGGGCCTGGTCCTCGGCGGTGGGGGCGTCCTCGGCGCGGCGTGGATGGTCGGTGCCCTCAGCGCGCTGGAGGCCCAGACGGGACTCGACGCCCGCGACTTCGACCAGGTGGTCGGCACCTCGGCCGGCTCGGTGCTGGCCGGGCTGCTGGGTGCGGGGGTCCCGGTGGCCGACCTGCTGCACCACCAGCTCGAGGGCTCGATCGACGCGGGGCCGCTGGCCGGGTACCTCTGGGACTACGAGCGCGACACCGGGGGCGACCGGCCGGGGCTGCCGCGCCCCGGACTGGGGTCGCGAGAGCTGTTGCGCCGCAACGCACTCCACCTGCGCAGCCTGCCCCCGACGGCCGTCCTGTCGGCGATCCTCCCGGAGGGGCGGGGCAGCCTCGAGGCCGTCGGCGCCATGGTCGGCCACGTCGTGCCGTCGGGCTGGGTGCCCCGGGACGGCGTCACCGTCGTCGCCCTCGACTACGACACCGGCGAGCGGGTGCCGTTCGGGCGCGAGGAGGCGCCCCAGGTCGACCTGCCGGCCGCGGTCATGGCGTCGTGCGCCATCCCCGGCTGGTACCAGCCCGTGCGCATCGGCGACCACCGCTACATCGACGGCGGGGCCTGGTCCTCCACCAACCTTGACCTCATGGTCGGGCTCGGTCTCGACGAGGTCTACGTCCTCGCGCCCCAGGTCAGCTTCGTCAAGGACACCCCCACCCACTGGCGCACCCGGGTCGAGCGCCAGTGGCGCAACCGGGTGACGTTGCGCGCCCTGCGCGAGCTGCACCGGGTCCACGCCGACGGTGCCGAGGTGACCATCCTCGGTCCGGGTGAGGAGGACCTCGAGGCGTTCGGCTCCAACCTCATGGACGTCAGCCGGCGTCCAGGTGTCATCGCCACGTCCCTGCGCACCTCCGCCGCCGCGCTGCGCGACCCCGCCCCCCTGCCCGACCACAGCACCTTCGAGGATGTGGGATGACCCCATGACCCAGACCCGGATCTACCTGCCGCTGACGCCCTCCGACGTGCGCGTGCTCGCCGAGCGCCGCGAGGTCGGCCCGGCGCCCGTCGCCGCGTATGCCGTGACCCGGCGCCTCGAGCGCTCCCTGCCCACCGCCGACGAGGAGGAGTGGGAGTACGCCGCCCTCACCGAGGCGGTCGAGGCGGCAGAGGCCGCGCAGGGCACTGCTGTGGCCAAGCGTGTCGTCGCCGCGGCGGACGTCGACCCGGCCTGGGTCGAGGACGACGCCACCCGCGACGGGCTCGGCGCCGTCAGCATCACCGCGCCGGTGCCGCTGCGGCTCGTCGTGTCGCTGCACGTCGACGAGACGGCCGGGGACCAGGGCATGGAGGACCTGCTCTGGTACGACGTGACCGAGCTCGACGAGGTCCTGCGCCTCCTCTGAGCGCACCCCCCCCGGGTCTTTGCGCGATCCCGGCGGTCCTGACCGCTGTGATCGCGCAAAGACCCGGGGCGGCGACAGTACGGGCGACCGTGTGCGGGTCAGGTGTGCCGGGCGAGGAAGGGGTCGACCAGGGCGTGGTAGGCGTCGGGCCGGTCGCGACGGATGCAGTGCCCGGCCCCCTCGACGACCCGGATGTCCAGGTGGGCGTTGGCGATCCGTGCCGCGCGCTCGCGCACCTCGGGCAGCACGGGGCCGCCCTGCTCGGCGAGCAGGACCAGCGTCGGCACCTCGATCGCGGCGACGACCTCGTCCCAGGGCTGCACCAGGTTGGCGATGCCCAGCCCGAGGAAGTCGAGGTCGACCTGCGCCTTGGACTTCACCCACGGGTCGAGCTCGGCCTCGGGCCAGGTCGGGTTGTCCGCGCGGCCCTGCTCGCGTGACCCCCTCGGGTCGTCCGCGAACGCCCGGCACTCGGCGACCCGCTCGCGCACGACCTCGGCAGGCTGCACGCGGTACTGCGGGTCCCGCCACGCCGGGTCCTCCAGGACGGCGGCGCCGACCAGGTCCGGGCGCCGGGCCGCCAGCGCGCCCGCGATCCCGCCGCCCATCGAGTGGCTCACGAGGACCACCGGACCGCCGTGGTCGGCGGCAAGGTGGACCACGGTGGCCTCGGCGGCGGCACACATCGCCTCCATCGGGTCGTCTGACGTGAGCTGCGCAGGCGTGAAGCGCGGTGACCGCCCGTGGCCCAGCAGGTCGACGCCCACGACGCGGTAGGTGGGGGACCACCGGCGGACGGCGTCGGGCCAGCAGTCGCCGGAGTCGCCCAGCCCGTGCAGCAGCACGACGGTCGGCGTCGACGGGTCCGCGGGGCCGGCCCAGCGGTAGGCGAGCTCTGCACTGTCGTCGGTACTCGGCATACGTGACACCATAGGTGCGCCCTCCCGGCAGCACGGGGAGGTCCCCATCTCCGACGCGACCCCGAGGAGCCCCGCCCGCCATGGATGCCGTCACCCAGGTGCCCGCCCCGATCAACGAGCCCGTGCTCGACTACGCGCCCGGGAGTCCCGAGCGTGCGTCGCTCGAGGTGGCCCTCGCCGAGCTGGGCGGTAACCCCATCGACCTGCCGCACACCATCAACGGCAAGCGGGTCATGGGTGGCGGTCGCAAGATCGAGGTCCGGCAGCCGCACGCGAAGCGCAAGCTCCTCGGCACCATGCGCAACGCGACCCTCGCCGACGCGCAGGCCGCCGTCGACGCCGCGAAGGCCGCCGCCCCGGGCTGGCGCGCCCTGTCCTTCGACGACCGCGCCGCGATCCTGCTCAAGGCGGCCGAGCTGCTCTCCGGCCCGTGGCGCGCCCACCTCAACGCGGCCACGATGCTCGGCCAGTCCAAGACCGCGTACCAGGCCGAGATCGACGCCGCCTGCGAGCTCATCGACTTCTGGCGCTACAACGTCCACTTCGCCCGCCAGATCCTCGCCGAGCAGCCGCCCGCGAACTCCAAGGGCATCTGGAACCGCACCGACCACCGCCCGCTCGAGGGCTTCGTCTACGCGATCACGCCGTTCAACTTCACCGCCATCGCGGGCAACCTGCCGACCGCCCCGGCGCTCATGGGCAACACCGTCGTGTGGAAGCCGAGCCCGACCCAGCAGTTCGCCGCGCAGCTGACCATGTCGCTGCTGGAGGAGGCCGGCATGCCGCCCGGCGTCATCAACATGGTGACCGGCGACGGCATCAACGTCTCCAAGGTCGCGCTCGCCGACCCCGACCTCGCCGGCATTCACTTCACCGGGTCGACGCCGACGTTCCAGCACCTGTGGCAGGAGGTCGGCGCCAACCTGCCGAGCTACCGCACCTACCCGCGCCTCGTCGGCGAGACCGGCGGCAAGGACTTCATCCTCGCCCACCCGTCGGCCGACCCGGACGTGCTGCGCACGGCCATGATCCGCGGCGCGTTCGAGTACCAGGGGCAGAAGTGCTCGGCCGCCTCGCGCGCCTACGTCCCGCGCTCGCTGTGGCGCAAGATCAAGGCCGACCTGGTCTCCGTCACCGAGGGCCTGAGCCAGGGCGACGTCACCGACCTGTCGAACTTCATGGGTGCGGTCATCGACCAGCGGGCGTTCAGCAAGCACTCGGCGGCGATCGACCGGGCGCACGCGACGGCCGGGGTCGAGGTCGTCGCCGGTGGCACGTACGACGACAGCGAGGGCTGGTTCGTGCGGCCGACGATCCTCGAGATCGACGACCCCAGCGACGAGTCGTTCCGCACCGAGTACTTCGGCCCGATCCTGTCGGTGCACGTCTACCCCGACCGCCAGTTCGACAAGGTGCTCGACCAGATGGAGTCGTTCGCCCCGTACGGCCTCACCGGCTCGATCATCGCCCAGGACCGCGTGGCGATCGCCGACGCGACCGAGCGCCTGCGCTTCGCAGCCGGCAACTTCTACGTCAACGACAAGCCGACCGGCGCCGTGGTCGGCCAGCAGCCATTCGGTGGTGGACGCGCGTCGGGCACCAACGACAAGGCCGGTGCCGCGCAGAACCTGCTGCGGTGGACCAGCGCGCGCTCCATCAAGGAGACCTTCAACCCGCCGACGAACCACGCCTACCCGCACATGGGCTGAGGCTCAGCGCACACGCGAAAGGCCCGGAACCGCAACGGTTTCCGGGCCTTTCGCGTATGCCGTGGCCGGTCGCCCCGGCGGTCGAGCCGTCTGTCCTAGCGGGCCAGCCACTCGTGGGCGGTCTTGCCCTCGATGGTGATGGCGTCCTCGATCGCGGGGGCGGCGGCCTTCTCGATCTTGCCGCCGACGAGCGGGATGCTCGCCTTGAGGTCGCCGTCGAGGTGCTCGACGGTGCCGGGCCCGCCGGACTCGAGCGCGAGCGTCCCCTTGAGCGTGATCGGGGCACCGGGCACGGTCATCGCGACCGTACCGGTGCGGGCGCCGTCGGCCCCGGCGGCCTGCCACGTCTGGGTCTCCACGACCTTGAGGGTGTTGCCGACCATGGACCTGGCGAAGTCGGGCAGGCCGTCGGCGGGCAGCTCACGCTCGGTGCGGATGACCGTCGCGTCGCCCTCCGCCGTCACCGAGGCGGTGTAGGAGATCGCCCCGGTCGCCGCGCACTTGGCCTCCTGGAAGGCGACGTCGGCGAGGACGGCGAACACCTCGTCCGGGGTGGCGGCGTACTCGAGGGTCCGGGCGATCTTCATGCGGGCTCCTGTGGTCTCGGGGCGTGCAGGCGCGCCCAACCCTAGCGGCGCCGGCCCTCAGGCTCGCGACCAGCGCAGCCGGACCGGCTGGCCGGGGACGGCCTGGGCGAGCAGGTCCTGGGCCGTGTCCGTGAGGACCGCGACGACCGGGTAGCCGCCGGTCACGGGGTGGTCGGCGAGGAACACGACGGGCTGGCCGTCGGCAGGGACCTGCACGGCGCCACGGACCACCCCCTCGCTGGGCAGCTCCCGACCCTCGAGGGACGCAGGTCGTCGCAGGGGCTCACCCGCCAGCCGCACGCCCACCCGGTCACTGGCGGACCCGACCGTCCACTCGCCGCGGACGAGCGCCTCGGCGTCGGCCAGCCAGGCGGTGCGCGGGCCGGCCACGACGTCGAGGACGAGGGTCCCCGAGGGCAGCGGAGGGTGGGGTGCCACATCGACCGTGGGGTGGCCCGCGGCGTGGCCGACCGGCAGCAGGGTCCCCGGCGCGAGCGGCTCGGGGCCCAGGCCCGACAGCGTGTCCGTCGACCGCGAGCCCAGGACTGCGGGGACGTCGAAGCCTCCCCGGACCGAGACGTACGTGCGCAGGCCCCGCTCCGGTGCGGGCAGCCGGAGCACCGACCCGCCGGGGAGGTGGAACGGGGCGGCGTGGGCCACGGGTGTGCCGTCGACGGTGGCTGCCGTGGCGGCCCCGGTGAGGGCCAGCGTGACGCCGCCGTGCGCGCGCACGGCGAACCCGCCCGCGTGCACCTCGACCGCCGCGCAGTCGGCGTCCTGCCCCAGCAGCCGGGCGCCCAGGGCGTGGGCGCGGCGGTCGGCAGCACCGGAGGGGCCGACACCGACCCCGGCGTGACCGGTGCGACCGGAGTCCTGCAGCAGGGCGAGCGGTCCCGGTTCGAGCACCTCGAGGTGGGCACGCCGCGTGGTCCCGGACGTGGCCGTGACCTCGCCCGGGGCCGTGTCCGTGGTTGCCGTCCGTGCCGTGGTGGTTGGTGGGCCCGCCGCCTGCCGGGACCGTGGCGCCGACGTCGAGGTCGTGTGGTCGCCTCGACCGGCGTCGACGAAGCGCACCTGCATCCCCGGCCGCAGCAGCGCGGGCGGGTCGGCGGTGAGGTCCCACAGGACGACGTCGGTGTGCCCGATCAGCTGCCAACCGCCCGGGGAGGAGCGGGGGTAGATGCCGCTGAACCGGCCGGCCAGCCCCACCGCGCCGGGAGGCACCCGCGTCCGCGGCTCGCCCCGGCGCGGGACCTCGAGCCGGGGGTCGCCGCCGGCGAGGTAGGCGAAGCCGGGGGCGAATCCGCCGAAACCCACGGTCCAGGGCCTGCCGGTGTGGGCGGCGACGACCTCCTCCGTCGTCAGACCGGTGTGGTCGGCCACGTCGCGCAGGTCCGGGCCGTCGTACCGGACGGGTACTACGACCTCTGGCGGTCCCTCGTGGCCGAGCCCGTGACGCGCGGCCTGCGCACGGTCGGTCGCAGCCCCGGCGAGCGGTGAGGCGTCGACGTCCTCGACCCGGGACCGCAGGGCCGGCAGGTGCCGCGCCGAGGCGGCGACGAGCAGGAGCGTCCGCGCCCCCGGGACGGCGTCGACGAGGCCCGTGGGGCGGTCGTGCTCCCACAGGAGCCGGTGCAGGGCCAGGGCCTCGTCGAGGTCGGCGCACTCGACGAGCACCGCCCGTGGCCCCGACGGGAGGACGCGCACCGGCGATCAGCCCGTGCCGTCGACGAACGGAGCCAGCCGCATGCCGGCCGACTCCAGCGACCGGCGGACCTCGGTCGCGAGCGAGACCGCGCCGGGGGAGTCGCCGTGGACGCAGACCGACTGCGCGCGCACCTCCACGGTCGACCCGTCGACCGTCTCGACCACCCCCTCGACGGCCATCCGCACGGCCCGGGCGGCGACGACCTGCGGGTCGTGCAGCACCGCACCCGCGTGGCTGCGCGGCACCAGGCGGCCGTCGGAGGTGTAGCCGCGGTCGGCGAAGGCCTCGGTCGCGGTCCGCAGCCCGGCCTCCTCGGCGAGCGACAGCAGCGCCGAGCCCGGGAACCCCAGCACCACCAGCTCGTCGTCGATGCGGCGGACCGCCTGGACCACTGCCTCGGCCTGCGCCTCGTGGTGGACGACGGCGTTGTACAGGGCGCCGTGCGGCTTGACGTAGGCCACCCGCGTGCCCGCTGCGGCGCAGAGCCCCTGCAGCGCGCCGACCTGGTAGACGACGTCCGCCACGAGGTCGGCCGGGTCGATGTCGACGAACCGGCGACCGAAGCCGGCGAGGTCGTGGTAGCCGACCTGGGCCCCGACGACGACGCCGCGCTCGGCAGCGGCGACACAGGTCTGCAGCAGGGTGGCGGGGTCGCCGGCGTGGAACCCGCACGCGACGTTCGCGCTCGTCACGAGGTCGAGCATCGCCTCGTCGTCGCCGAGCTGCCAGCGCCCGAACGACTCACCGAGGTCGGCGTTGAGATCGATGTCGGTCATCGGCGCAGCACCTCGGCGTGGGTCGCGAGCAGGTCGCCCGACCTGCGCAGTGTCGTGGCCAGGCGGGCGCGGCGGGTGCGCAGGAGTGACTCGACCGAGTCGAGCCGGTCCTGCAGCTCGGAGCGCAGGTCGTCCTGGGCCGTGGTGGCGCGGGGGTCGGCCACCCCGGCCACACCCCATCGGGGTGCCAGCCGTCCGGACCTCTGCTCGAGCCCGGCGGCCGCCGCCCGGTCCAGCAGCTGCCTGGCGTCGGACAGGGCCTCGGCGAGGTCGCTGGAGTGTGCCTGCAGCGCCGACCCGACCTGGTCGAGCTCGGCCACCGCCACCGCGAGGGAGCCGGCCAGCTGCGCGGCCCGTCGCCGGGCGCGGACCACGGATGCCGCCGGCCTCGGGGCGTCGGCCGGGTCCACGGCCGCGTGCAGGCGGCGCTGGTCGGCGCGCAGGCGGGCCGCCAGCTGGCGCAGGGTCGAGCCGAGCAGGGAGCAGGAGGCGGGGTCGCCGGCCACGGTCACGGCCGGCTCCGGGCGGTGTGCAGCGGTGCCGACCCGTCGGCGGCTGCAGGCCGACGGCCGCGGCCCCCGCCGAGCCGCACCCGGTCGGACAGGTCGCCGCAGGACGCCTCGACCTCGCGGAGCAGGTCGGCGACCTGGTCGAGGTAGGCCTCGAGCGTCGACTGCGTCTCCCGGTCGCCGAGCTCGGGGTAGTGCGAGAGGACCTCGTCGGCGCCCTCCCGGGCCGCGCCGCGGACGTCCTCGAGGGCCGCGCCGAGCGCGGCGAGGGGGTCCGGGGGAACCGGCGTCCGCGGCATACGGCCACTGTAGTGACCCTGATGCGGACGACCCCCGCGCTGCCCACAAGGCAGCCGGGGGTCGTCGTCGCGTGCGGGCCTCTAGCCCGCTTCGTCAGTACCAGGTCTTTCGTCCACCGATGGCGCGGCCGGTGGCGCCCAGGAGGGAGAGGATCAGGCCGACGACGATCAGGATGATGCCGATGGTCGTCAGGATGGAAATCGAGGCCACGAGGCCGATGATCAGCAGAATGATGCCGAGGATGATCACAGGGACTTTCCTTTCATCCACTGTAGGGGGTGGGAACAGCCAACCACCGGTTGGCCGGTTCCGCATCCCTGACCTGCACGGACACGCCGCCGGAGGCCGGCGGCAGGAGGTCGGGAGGCGCCCTACCGGCGGGTTCGCACCGTCGTGCGTCGACACCCGCGCGCAGCGATAGTCTCGGGTCACGGGTGCACGACGGCGTGACCCCATGCGCACATCGACACGTGAGGATGAAGCCGACCGACATGTCTGGGTCGCTGGAGCAGTCTCGTCAGCAGCTGTTGCACACCGCCGCCGAGCGGGCCGACCACGCGGGCGGTGAGGGGGTCGAGGCGTACCTGCGCAGCTACTACCGGCACGTCGCCACCGAGGACCTCCTGGCCCGGGCCCCGGAGGACATCCTCGGCGCCGCGCTGGCCCACCGGGAGCTGGCCCAGCACCGGCCCGTGGGCACGGCGACCGTCGACGTCTTCAACCCCGAGGTCGAGGAGCAGGGCTGGACCAGCGGGCACACCGTCATCCAGGTCGTCACCGACGACATGCCCTTCCTCGTCGACTCCGTGAGCTCCGAGCTGCTGCGGATGGACCGCGTGGTGCACCTCGTGGTCCACCCGGCGATGACGGTCCGCCGCAACGCTGCCGGCGAGCTGGAGGAGGTGCTGCTCGACGGCAACGGCAACGGTGCCGCGGCCGGTGGTTTCGGCCAGGTGCGGGAGTCGTGGATGCACCTCGAGGTCGACCGCGACAGCGACCCCGAGAGCCGCGAGCGCATCGCCGAGAACCTGCGCCGCGTGCTGGGAAACGTGCGCGAGGCCGTCGAGGACTGGCCCAAGATGCGCGCCGCCTGCCGGCAGGTCGCCGCCGACCTCGACACCGAGCCGCCGCACGGCATACCGGACGAGGAGGTCGGGCAGGCGCGCCAGCTCCTCGACTGGCTGTCCGACAACCACTTCACGTTCCTCGGGTACCGCGAGTACGCCCTGCACCGCGGCGTGGACGCCGACCGGCTCCAGGCGGTGCACGGCACCGGGCTCGGCCTGCTGCGGTACGACCCCACCGGCGAGGGCGTGCTGCTCTCGGAGCAGGCGCGCCAGGTCGCCCGCGCGCGCGAGCTGCTCATCATCACCAAGGCCAACTCGCGGGCGACGGTGCACCGCAACACCTACCTCGACTACGTCAGCGTCAAGCAGTTCGACGCCGAGGGCGAGGTCACCGGGGAGAAGCGGTTCCTCGGCCTGTTCACCTCCAGCGCCTACACCGAGTCCGTCACGCGGGTGCCGGTGTTGCGCGACAAGGTCGACGCCGTGTTCGAGCGCAGCGGGTACCTGCCCGACTCGCACTCGGGCAAGGACCTGCTCGAGGTGCTCGAGAACTACCCGCGGGACGAGCTGTTCCAGACCGACGAGGAGACGCTCCTCGACAACGCGACCGACGTGCTGCACCTGCAGGAGCGCCGCAAGACCAAGCTGTTCCTGCGCCGCGACCGGTTCGGCCGGTTCGTGTCCTGCCTCGTCTACATCCCGCGCGACCGCTACAACACGGCCGTCCGCCTCAAGATGGAGACCATCCTGCGGCGCGCGTTCGCCGGGGCGAGCGTCGACTACACGACGAGGGTGTCGGAGTCGGTCCTCGCCCAGCTGCACTTCGTCGTGCGCGTGCCCTCCGGCGCGTCCATCCCCGACGTCGACGAGTCGGTGCTCGAGCGCCAGCTCGTCGACGCCACCCGCACGTGGGAGGAGGACCTCGGCGAGGCGGCGCGCACCGAGCACGGCGAGGAGGCCGCTGCCCGGCTCGCGGGGCTCTACGGACGGGCCTTCCCCGAGGCGTACAAGGAGGACTTCAGCCCGCGGGTCGGCGTCGCGGACATCCGCCAGATGGAGGGCCTGGCCGACGACGACGCGACCGGCCTGAACATGTACCAGGAGCCGGGCGCGCCCGCGAACGAGCGCCGGTTCAAGCTCTACCGCCGCAGCCCGCTGTCGCTGACCCAGGTGCTGCCGATGTTCACGCACATGGGCGTCGAGGTCGTCGACGAGCGGCCCTACGAGATCGAGCGCAGTGACGGGGTCACGCTGTACGTGTACGACTTCGGGCTGCGCGTCCGCAACGACAAGGTGTGGACGGGGGAGGGCGGCCGCGACCGGCTGCGTGAGCTGTTCCAGGACGCGGTCGGCGCGGTCTGGCAGGGCCGGGCGGAGAGCGACGGGTTCAACGCGCTCGTGCTCGGTGCCGGGCTCACCTGGCGGCAGGTCGTCATCCTGCGCACCGTCGCGAAGTACCTGCGCCAGACGGGGTCCACGTTCTCGCAGGACTACGTCGAGAGCGCCCTGGTGCAGAACCTCGGGCTGGCCGGGAAGCTCGTGTCCCTCTTCGAGACCCGCTTCGACCCCAGCCGGTATGCCGGTGGGGCCGGCGAGGAGCGCGCGGCCGCCGAGGCGGAGGTCGTCGAGGCGATCACCGCCGGGCTGGACGACGTGAGCTCGCTCGACCAGGACCGCATCATCCGGGCCTTCCTGGGCGTCATCACGGCGGCCCTGCGGACGAACTTCTACCAAGTCGACGACGACGGCCGGCCGAAGCCGTACGTGTCGGTCAAGCTCGACCCCACCAAGGTGCCGGACCTGCCGGCCCCGCGGCCGCAGTTCGAGATCTTCGTCTACAGCCCGCGGGTCGAGGGCGTGCACCTGCGGTTCGGTCCAGTGGCGCGCGGCGGCCTGCGCTGGTCGGACCGCCGGGAGGACTTCCGCACGGAGATCCTCGGCCTGGTCAAGGCGCAGATGGTCAAGAACGCCGTCATCGTGCCGACCGGCTCCAAGGGCGGGTTCTACGCCAAGCAGCTGCCCGACCCGTCGGTCGACCGCGACGCGTGGCTGGCCGAGGGCATCGAGTCCTACAAGGTGTTCATCTCCGGCCTGCTCGACCTCACCGACAACCGCAAGGGCGGCGAGGTCGTGCCGCCGCCGTCCGTGGTCCGCCACGACCCGGACGACTCCTACCTCGTCGTCGCCGCGGACAAGGGGACGGCGACGTTCTCCGACATCGCCAACGGCGTCGCCCAGTCCTACGGCTTCTGGCTCGACGACGCGTTCGCCTCGGGCGGCTCCGCGGGCTACGACCACAAGGCGATGGGCATCACGGCCCGCGGTGCCTGGGAGTCGGTCAAGCGCCACTTCCGCGAGATGGGCGTCGACACCCAGTCGCAGGACTTCACCGTCGTCGGCATCGGCGACATGTCCGGCGACGTGTTCGGCAACGGCATGCTGCTGTCGGAGCACATCCGGCTCATGGCCGCCTTCGACCACCGGCACATCTTCGTCGACCCGAGCCCGGACGCGGCGACGTCCTACCCGGAGCGCAAGCGGCTCTTCGAGCTGTCCCGGTCCTCCTGGGCGGACTACGACCGGTCGCTGATCTCGGCCGGCGGCGGCGTCTTCGAGCGGACCCTCAAGGCCATCCGGATCACCCCGGAGATGACCGAGGCGCTCGGGCTGCCCAAGGGCGTGACCTCGATGACACCGGCCGAGCTGATGAAGGCGATCCTGCTCGCGCCGGTCGACCTGCTCTGGAACGGCGGCATCGGCACCTACGTCAAGGCGGCCGGCGAGTCGAGCTCCGACATCGGCGACCGCGCCAACGACGCGATCCGCGTCGACGGCGCGGACCTGCGGGTCAAGGCGGTGGGCGAGGGCGGCAACCTCGGGCTCTCCCAGCTGGGTCGGATCGAGGCCGCCCGCAACGGAGTTCGCGTCAACACCGACGCCATCGACAACTCCGCAGGCGTCGACACGTCCGACCACGAGGTCAACATCAAGATCCTGCTCACCGAGCAGGTGCGGGGCGGCGACATGACGCTCAAGCAGCGCAACTCGCTGCTGGCCTCGATGACCGACGACGTGGCCCGCCAGGTGCTGCGCCACAACTACGAGCAGAACGTGCTGCTCGGCAACGCCAGGGCCCAGGAACACCCCATGCTCCCCGTGCACCAGCGGCTCATCCACTGGCTGGAGGAGCGCGGAGACCTCGACCGCGGACTGGAGTTCCTGCCGAGCGACTCCGAGATCGACCGCCGGTTCGCGGCGGGCGAAGGCCTGAAGTCGCCGGAGTTCTCGGTCCTGGTCGCCTACGCCAAGCTGGCGCTCAAGGAGGACCTGCTCCCGACCGAGCTGCCCGACGACCCGTGGTTCCAGCAGACGCTGACCGACTACTTCCCGCCGGCACTGCGCGAGCAGTTCGCCGCCGAGCTCGGGCAGCACCCGCTGCGCCGCGAGATCATCACCAACTCGGTCGTGAACTCGATGGTGAACCGGGGAGGCATCACCTTCGCGTTCCGGGCGATGGAGGAGACCGGGGCGACGCCCGAGCAGATCGCGCGCGCCTTCGTCGTGGCCCGCGAGATCTTCGACCTGCCGTCCTTCGTGGCCCAGGTCGAGGCGCTCGACAACGTCGTCTCCACGGACGTGCAGAGCCGGCTCTACCTGGAGTTCCGGCGCCTCATCGACCGCGCGATCCGGTGGTTCCTCACCTCGCGCCCCTCGCGGCTCGACGTCGCGGGGGAGGTGGCCCGCTTCGGCGCGGTCGTCGCCGAGCTCGCGCCGCGGATCCCCGAGCTGCTGCAGGGTGCGGAGCTGAAGCGGTTGCAGCGCAACGCTGCCGGGCTGGAGAAGGCCGGTGTGCCGGAGGCGCTGGCGATGCGCGCCGCGAGCCTGCTCGACCAGTTCTCGCTGCTCGACATCGTCGACATCTGCACCGACACCGAGGAGTCGCCGGCCGACGTGGCGCCGCTGTACTTCGTGCTGTCGGAGCGGTTCGGCATCGACGGCATGCTCAGCCGCGTCACCAACCTGCCGCGTGACGACCGCTGGGACGCCCTGGCCCGCGGTGCCCTGCGCGACGACCTGTATGCCGTGCTCGAGAGCCTGGTGCGCAGCGTGATCGACGCGTCGACGACGGGTGCGGAGCCGGCGAAGCGGTACGCCCAGTGGGCCGACGCGAACGCCGAGTCGCTGACCCGGGCCAAGGCCGCGCTGCACGGGATCGAGCGGCTCGACAAGCCCAACATCGCCGCCCTGTCGGTGGCCCTGCGCACCCTGCGCTCGGTCATCCGCTCCGGCGCTGCGTCCACGTGACGGAGAGGGCGGAGCGGTTGACGTCGGCGCAGGGGCTCGCTGCGCTGGAAGTCGTTTCCCTGCAACGGTTCCCGGTGAAGGCGACGGGTGCCGAGCCATGCTCCTCGCTCGAGGTCGAGGACCGTGGCGTGGTCGGCGACCGCGGGTACGCGATCTACGACGTCGCCGGCAAGCTGGCGTCGGGCAAGCACTCCCGCCGGTTCCGCCGGATGGACCCGGTGTTCGAGCTCGAGTCGTGGATGGCCGGCGACGTGGTGCACCTCCGGCTCCCGGACGGGACCAGGGTGGTGGCGGGGTCGCCGGAGGCGGACGAGCGGCTCAGCGGTCTCTTCGGTGAGCCGGTCGCGGTGCGCAGGGAGACCACCACGCCGCACTTCGACGCGGGCAGCGTCTCCCTCGTCGGCACCGCGACCCTGGTCGAGCTCGGGCGGCACGAGGGCGACGGCAGGCCGCTCGACCCGCGGCACCTGCGCGCGAACGTCGTCGTCACCACCACCGAGCCGTATGCCGAGGACGCCTGGGTGGGCCGCGAGCTCACGGTCGGCGGGGTGCGCCTGCGGGTGCTCGAGCCGATCGAGCGGTGCCGCATGGTCGGCGTCGCGCAGGTCGACCTGCCGGCACGGCCGGGGATGCTCAAGACCGTCAGCGACCAGCACGACCTCTGCGCCGGGGTGTACTCGGAGGTCCTGCGCCCGGGGACCGTCGCCGTCGGCGACGTCGTGCACCTGGACTGAGCCGGCGGCATACACCCGCGGGCGCGGCTGCGGTCGCTGGCTAGGCTCTGCGCGTGGCCACCCTCAACGAGGTCCTCTCCTCCTCGACCGACCTCGCCCCGCAGGAGGTCGAGTGGCTGCAGCTGCTGGTGGGGGACTGGCAACTGATCTCCGACCTGTCCTTCGCCGACCTCGTGCTGTGGGTGCCGGGTGGTCTCGAGGGGTGGCTGGCCGTGGCCCACGTCCGCCCCACGACGGGGCAGATGGTGTTCTTCGAGGACGTCGTCGGTCGCCGCACCCACCGTGGACGGCAGTCGCTGCTCGACCAGGCCTACCTCGACCGGCGCATCGTGCGGCAGAAGGACCCGATCTTCCGCGACGACATGCCCGTGCGCGAGGAGGCGATCCCGGTCGTCAAGGACGGCCGGGCGCTGGCCGTCATCACCCGCCACACCAACCTCGCGGCCATGCGCACCCCCAGCCGGCTCGAGCTGACCTACCAGGCGCTCGCCGACTCCCTCGCCCGCATGATCGCGGCCGGGGAGTTCCCCAACGTGTCGGCCCCGACAGGGCAGCGGCGCGGCGCGCCCCGGGTCGGTGACGGGGTCATCCGACTCGACGTCAACGGGATCGTCACCTACGCCAGCCCCAACGCCCTGTCGGCCGTGCACCGCCTCGGCCACGTCGGGGACGTCATCGGCGAGCTGCTCGCCAAGGTCGTGGCCGACCTGCTGCGCGACGAGTCGCCGGTCGACGAGTCGCTGGCCGTCGTCGTCACCGGCCGGGCTCCGTGGCGCACCGAGGTCACGAGCCGCGGGGTGAGCGTCTCGATGCGCGCGATCCCGCTGACCGAAGGGGGTCACCGGGTGGGGGCGCTCCTGCTGCTGCGCGACGTGTCCGAGCTGCGGCGCCGCGAGCAGGAGCTGATGACCAAGGACGCGACGATCCGCGAGATCCACCACCGGGTGAAGAACAACCTGCAGACCGTGGCGGCGCTGCTGCGGCTGCAGGCCCGGCGCCTGCCCGAGGGCGAGACGGGCCGCGTCGCGCTCGAGGAGGCCGTGCGGCGGGTCGGCGTGATCGCGCTCGTGCACGAGACGCTCAGCCAGGGGTTCGACGAGACGGTCGACTTCGACGACATCGCCGTGCGGGGGCTGCAGGCCATCACCGAGGTGGCCAAGGCCGAGGAGCCGATCACCTCACGGGTCGAGGGGTCCTTCGGCATGGTGCGCGCGGAGGACGCCACGGCCATGGCCATGGTGCTGTCCGAGCTGGTGCAGAACGCCGTGGAGCACGGTCTGGCCCCCGCCGGGGGCGGCACCATCACCGTCGAGGCGCAGCGGTCCGCCGACGACAAGGGGGACGACCTGCTGACCGTCACCATCACCGACGACGGGATCGGCCTGCCGGAGGGCTTCCGGCCCGGCGGCTCGGGCCTCGGGACCCAGATCGTCACCTCGCTGGTGCAGGACCTGCGGGGCCGGATCATCTGGGAGAAAGCCGAGCCGCGGGGGACGCGGGTCCGGCTGGTGGCCAGGCTGCGTCCCCTGGGCCGCGACGGCGGCTGACCGCGGCGGTCGCGTCAGCCGCGGGGGCCTCTCGTCTCCGTGGGCGGGGCTAGGGCTGCGGCCGGCAGCAGGACCAACAGGGGGTTTCAGCCGGCGCGGCGGGGGGTTTCAGCCGGCGCGGCGCGCGCGAGCGTTGCGGCGCTTGAGGGCGCGACGCTCGTCCTCGGACATGCCACCCCAGACACCGGCGTCCTGGCCGGACTCCAGCGCCCACTTCAGGCAGGTGTCGATGACCTCACACCGACGGCAGACAGCCTTGGCCTCCTCGATCTGGAGGATGGCCGGGCCGGTGTTCCCGATGGGGAAGAACAGCTCGGGGTCCTCGTCGAGGCAGGCAGCGCGGTCGCGCCAGTCCATGAAGATCGTGCTCCTTGTGATGCAGGGGGTGTAGCGGGTCCGGGGCGCGCGGCCCAGGATGCGGACCACACGGCACGGCCGCTTCGTTGCGGGGTGTGCTGGGGTCGTGCTCGCCGGCGCCCGGAGGTGTTGCCGTCCGATTTTGGCGCAGGCAGAAACGCGTGCGGGGTCCATTGTGGAGGTGTAGGGGCACCTGTGCCAACGGCAACACCCACGTTTCTGTTCCAGCCTCACAGACGTGGGGGCATTTGTGGAGGGTTGCCGGCAAGTAACCGGCTTGTGACGGTGAGGTTTTGCTCACATCGCGGACAGATGCAGCGGCCTGCCTAGTGCGAGCGCACCAGACGGCGGGTCGCCGGGTCGTACTGTGAGCCGCGTGAGCGACGTCCCCCCTGCTGCCGCACCCGCGTCCGCCCCCTCGCGGCGCGACCCGTTCCGACTCCTCGCGGCCGCCCTCTGCGGCCTGCAGGCCCTCGTGCTGCTCGGGTTCTGCGCCTTCTACCTCTGGGAGCTGGCGCAGGGGGCCGGTGACGACCCGACGAGGGTGGTGATGTCGATCGTGCTCATCGCCGTGTTCGCCGTTCTCCTCGGCGTGCTGGGCCGTGGCTGGCTGCAGGGCGCGAACTGGCCCAACACCCCGACGATCGTGTGGAACGTCCTCCTGCTGCCGGTCGCCTGGTCCCTGTTCCAGGCCGGGCGAGGGGTGCTCGCGCTCGCGCTGGCGGTCGTGGGCGTCCTCGGTGTCGTGGCCGCAGCCCGGGCCGACACCAGGGACCGAGCCGCCTGACCTTCGCCCACGTCCTAGGGTCAGCGCATGTGGGCGTCCGCGAAGGCGCTCATCGGTTCCCCCCTTCCTGCCTGCAGTCCACACCATCCTTGACGGCTGCAGCGGGATCTCCGGGTGGAACCTGTCCGGGACAACCTTCACCGGGGGTGGCTGCGGGCAGCTCGGGCACCCCCCGCGGAGGGGCGCCGTCCGGCCGCTCAGGGGGTGCCCGGGTCCGCCAGCTGGATCGGGACGGCCGTGCCCCGGATGACGAGGACTCCCCGGCCGGGTGGGCACGGGCCGCCCGCAACAGGACGAACGCCGAGCAGGTCCGACTCGACCGGCCCGCAGCGGCCGAGCAGCAGGCCGGTGCGGTGACGCGCGACCTCGACCGCTGGCCCGCGGTACTGGGCTGCGAGCGCACCGGCATCGGCGCCGCACACGAGCAGTCCGTGGTCACGCTCGACAAGGGCCGAGATCTCGCGCAGGACGGGGTCGACGGGGGTGTCGACCAGGGTGTGCGCCTCGTCGACGACGACGACCAGGTCGCGAACGGCTCGACGCAGGTCGACGAGCGGTCGTGGGTCCAGCGGGTCGACGACGACCACCCCTTCCGGAGCCCTCGAGGCCAGCACGCTGCCCACGACCGCGACCCGGCGACGCTGTGCGGCTGCTCTCTGGGTGACGAGCTGCAGCGCGGTCGTGACCCCGCTGCGGGGCGCTCCGCACACCAACCAGCGACGGCCGTGCCGGTCGGGGTCCAGCCCGACGACTGCGCCCTCGTCCCCACCCAGGCCCAGGGCGAGGAGTCGGCGCGCCGAGCCTGCAGGTTGTTCGCACGCGTCGCCGGTCGGGGCAGCACCCGCGACCCGACCGTCCTCCACGGTGACCTCCGCGGCGGCGACCTGGACCGGGAGGGGGGCGATCCGGATCGGCGGTCGAGGCGTGGCCCCCGGCTCGCCCTCGGCCGGCTGCCACGGGTTTGGCACCGCGAGCTGGACCTCGGTCCCGTCGGGCAGCACGCCCCGCCCCGGGGGCTGGTGCCGCGGCAGGACCTTGGGGCTCAAGCCGACCAGGAGTGCGTCTGCCGGGTCCGCCTGCCGCAGGAGGACGCGGTGGGGTGCGGCGGTGGCCGTCCGCCCGACGAGCAGCGAGCGCCCGCCGGTGAGGGCCGCCGTCAGGCCGACGCCATCGCCCTCCCGCAGCAGGGCCAGCAGGCGGTCGCTGAGACCGCCGGCCGACACCTCGTCCGTGCGGCCCTGCAACAGGTCCCAGTCGTCGAGCAGCAGGAGGACGTCCGGCGGAACCTCGCTCGGAGCGGCGGCACGCCAGGCAGCCATGGACGAGTGGCGGGTCGCCGCGAGGTCCGCCCGGCGCCCCGCCATCGACTCCGCAAGCCTCTCGACGAGGCGGTGCAGACGAGGCAGGTCGTCCCAGGACACGTGCGCGCCGCAGTGGGGGAGGCCCTCGACGCCCGCGAGCGAGCCGCCGCTCACGGCATACACGTGCAGGTCGCGCGGTGGGAGCTGCGCGGTCGCCGTCGACGCCAGTCCGAGCAGCGCGGTGGTGCGCCCGCTCCCGCCGGCGCCGACGAACGCCCAGTGGCCGGGGGACGAGAGCTCGACGGTGAAGGGTTCCTGCGCCTGGTCGCCGGGACGGTCGGCCACTCCCAGCACCACGGCGGTCCCGGGTTGCCGTCGCACTGCCGGCGGCGGCAGCTGCAGCAGGTCCGGCAGCGGCGGCAGCCAAGCAGGGGGAGCCGGGGGCACCTGGAGACGGTGGGCGGCGCCCCGGGCTGCCTGCACGAGGACCTCCAGCTCGGTCGGACCCTCGCCGTCGGCATCCGCACCCGCGGAGCCGGGTGGGGAGCCCACGTGGACCGTGGTCGGGCGGGTGGCGACGCTGGTGGCACGAACGGGCTCGCGTGCCGGGCCCACGGGTCGCCCCAGCCGGAGGTCGCGGACCCGGATGCCGTTCGACGGCGGTGACGGCGCGGGCCCGCCCACGTGGGCGGCCTGGAAGGGAACGGGCGCTGCGCCGCCGGCCGAGACCAGCGCCCGACCGGGGCACGTGGGCGGGATCCGCGCCGCCTCGGTGGTGCCGACGACGTCCTGGGACTCGGTGTCGTCGCGCATCCTCAGCGCGATGCGCAGGTTGACGTTGGCCTTGATGTCGGCCGTCACGACCCCCGCCGGTCGCTGGGTGGCCAGGACCACGTGCACGCCGAGCGACCTGCCCAGGGCCGCGAAGCGCACCATGCCGTCGACGAACGCGGGCAGCTCGTCGGCCAGGGCCCGGAACTCGTCGACCACCACCACCAGCCGGGCCAGCGGCTGGGCCCTGGAGGCCTGGTGACGCTGGTATGCCGCGAAGTCCGGGACACCCGCCGCGTGCAACACCTGCTCGCGCCGCTTCAGCTCCGCCGACAGCGAGGCGAGCGCTCGGTCGGCGAGGTGCTCGTCGAGGTCGGTGACGAGCCCGCTCACCTGGGGGAAGTCCGCGCACTCGCGGAAGGCGGCCCCGCCCTTGTAGTCGACCAGCACGAGCGAGAGCCGGTCAGGTCGGGAGTGCACCGCCATGGAGGCGACCAGCGTGCGCAGGAACTCGGACTTGCCGGCCCCGGTGGTACCACCGACCAGCGCATGGGGGCCGTCCACCGCGAGGTCCAGGACCAGCGCGCCGTCGGGGCCTGCTCCGACGGGTACCGCGGTGACGGCGGGGTCGGCCTCCCACCGGGCCGCGAGTGCGGCGGCGTCCCACGTGTCCGTCCCGAGGGCTGTGGCCAGGGACAGGTGCTCGGGCAGGGCTGCGTCGCCGGCGACGGGGGTGGCGTCGCGCAGCGGCGCCAGCCCCCGGCTCAGGCGGTCGGCCCACCACGCACCCACGCGGTCGACCACCACGTGCTGCTGCTCGGTGCCCGGGAGCTCGAGCCGCGGGAGGGCCGGTCGGGCGAGGTCGAGGACGGCTGCGCACCCCGCAGGGAGGGCGCCACGCTCCGGCGCCAGCACCAGCGCGACCAGGCCCGCGGCCGCTCCCTGTGCGAGGACCTCGGCGAGGCCGGGGACCTCCGCCAGGTCTGCGCCGCCGTCCACCACGAGCACCGTCCACGGACCGTGGTGGCTCTCGCCGGGCGACGCTCCGCCGTGGCGCCGCCCGGCCGCCGCCGGCTCGCCGAGCCGGGACACCACAAGGGTCGCCTCGGCGCGTCCGACGGCCAGGGCCCCGTCACGCAGCGCGCCGTCGTCGCCACGCAGGTGGGGGAGCCGCGCCATCCACTCCCAGTCCGTGGCGTGCTCCTCGTCGGTGAGCAGGGTCAGCCGCACGTCTGCCGGCGAGTGCAGGGTGGCGACCTGCCCGATGACGGAGCGGGCCAGCCCGAGGACGTGCTCGCGTGCACCGCAGAGGCCGGCCGTGCCCACGGTGGGCCATGCCAGCACGCTCGGCACCCCCGTGAGGACGACGTGGTCGGGACCCGCGTCTCCCTGCGGCCGGATGACGCGGGTGCCGGACGGCCGGTCGCACGTCCCGAGCGAGATCCGCAGGAAGTCGCGGTCGTGGCGGCGGCGCTCCCAGATCCCGGCGGTCGGGCCGCACGCCGTGGCCAGGACGGCAGCCGGGTCGGGATGGGCGCGTCGCAGCTCCGCAGCCTCCTGCCCGGCGACCTCGTCCACGCGGGCCAGCGCCTCGGCCAGGCGGCGCGCGTGCTGTGCCGACTCCTCGGCATACCGGCGGCGCGCGCCGAACCGGTCGGTCAGGGTCGTCCCCGCCATGACCGCGGGACCCATCACGGCGAAGGCGAGCATCATCGGCCCGAAGAAGGCGGCCATCGCCGCGGCGAACGGGATGGGCAGGAGCATGGCCACCCACGGGACGCGGATGCGGCGGGGCGCGTCGGGCGGGGCCGGCAGGGCGATCGCGGTGGGGACGGCGGGGTCGAGCACGCGGGGGCGACGGTTGACCGCGGTCGTGCCGTCCGGCCTGGGTCGGGTGGTGGCGGGGACGTCCGGAGCCGGGCCCAGCCGGAGCACCGATGCACCCGCCGTGACGAGCGCGCCGGACCGGGCGGTGCGCGGGCCCTCGCCCAGCCGTTCCCCGTCGAGGCGGGTGCCGTTGGTGGAGCCGAGGTCTGCGACCTGGACCCCGTCGGAGGACACGTGCAGCTCGGCGTGCACGCGGGACAGCCCCGGGTCGTCCAGGCAGATGTCGGCGTCGCGCGAGCGGCCGATGGTGAGGGTGCCGGGCTGGAGCTCCAGGGTGCGCCCGGCGTCCGGACCGTGCGCCACGGACAGCTGCACCGGGCTGCGCGGTGCGGGCCGGTGCTCGCCCGCGGTCCGCGCGCCATCGAGCGTGAGGGCCGCGCCGTCGACGAGGGGCGCCACCCCGACCAGCGACGACGAGGGCACCGGCCGGCCGCGACTGGACAGGTCGTCGCCGGCCACGCCGAGGTGCGTGGAGAGCGCCCGCGCCAGCTCGCCGGCGGTGCAGCCGGACACGGCCTCGACCTCGAGCTCGTGCGTGGACGGCGCATGTCCGGTGTCCTGGACGGACACGGTGAGGCGAAGGCGCATGGCCCGACGCTAGGTGCGCGACCGGGCACGGCTCGGTGCTCCTCCACCGCCTGTGGATGACCTGAGGCGGTCCGCGGCGATCCGCCCTAACATGCGGCGTACGTCCGGAAGGTCCGAGGAGGGACCCACGCCAGGGGGTTGGCGGGATACCCGGACGGCGAAGGGGGGAGTCCTGGGTGGATGCCGTGACCACCGTCGAGTCCGAGGTCCGTGAGCTGATCCGCCGCTCCGGCCTGGACCCGGCGCGCGACGTGCGCGAGCTCGACCGGCTCGTGCGCGAGGCCGTGGCCGACTACGACGAGCGCTCGCTCCACGGCGGCCTGCCCTCCCTGACCAACGTCGAGGACGCCGTGAAGTCGGTGCTCGACGCGGTGGCCGGGTACGGCCCGCTCCAGCCGTACTTCGACGACCCCGAGGTCGAGGAGATCTGGATCAACGAGCCCACCAAGGTCTTCATCGCCCGTGGTGGCGTGGCCGAGCTGACCACCACGTTCCTGACGCCCGACCTCGTCCAGGACCTCGTCGAGCGGATGCTCAAGACGAGCGGGCGCAGGGTCGACCTGTCGAGTCCGTTCGTCGACGCCGTGCTGCCCGACGGGTCCCGGTTGCACGTCGTGATCCCCGACATCACCCGTCGCCACTGGTCGGTCAACATCCGCAAGTTCGTCGTGCGGGCCAGCCACCTCGACGACCTGGTGGGGCTCGGCACCCTGACGCCGCAGTGCGCCCGTTTCCTCGGCGCCGCCGTCGCGGCCGGGCTGAATGTCCTCGTCGCCGGCGGCACGCAGGCTGGCAAGACCACGTTGCTCAACTGCCTCAGCTCGGCCATCCCCCCGCGCGAGCGCGTCGTCACGTGCGAGGAGGTGTTCGAGCTCAAGATCCCCCTGCGCGACGTGGCGTCGATGCAGTGCCGCCAGCCGAGCCTCGAGGGCACCGGCGAGATCCCGCTGCGACGGCTCGTCAAGGAGGCGCTGCGGATGCGGCCCTCCCGCATCATCGTCGGCGAGGTCCGCCAGGCGGAGAGCCTCGACCTGCTGATCGCCCTCAACAGCGGGCTCCCCGGCATGTGCACCATCCACGCCAACAGCGCCCGCGAGGCCATCACGAAGATGTGCACGCTGCCGCTCCTGGCGGGGGAGAACGTCGGCAGCCGGTTCGTCGTCCCCACGGTGGCGGGGTCGATCGACCTGGTCGTCCACGTCGCCCTCGAGCACGACGGCGTGCGTCGCGTCCGTGAGGTCGTGGCGGTCCCGGGCCGGGTCGAGGGCGACGTCGTGGAGACGGCCGACATCTTCAGCCAGCGTGACGGCGTCCTGCGCAGGGCCGACGGCTTCCCGCCGCACCCCGAGCGGTTCCGGCGTGCGGGCTACGACCTCGCGGCCCTGCTGGGGAGGGACTGACGTGACCGGGATCCTCGTGGGCCTGCTGCTCGGGTGTGGCCTGTTCTGCGTGTGGTGGTCGATGTGGGTGCCGTCCGAGCCGGTCCGCACCGGTCCGCGACGCACGACGGTGGGGGACCGGCTGCGCGACGAGCTGGTGCAGGCCGGGTACGAGTCGGTGGGTCCGCGCAGCCTGGTCACGGGGTGCGCCGTGGCGTTCGTGGTCGTCCTGCTGCTCGTGCTCGCGACCACGTCGGTGGCGCCGGTCGCGCTGTGCTTCGCGCTGATGGCGGGGTATGCGCCGCTCGCCCTCGTGCGGTCGCGGGCCCGGCGCCGCCGGGCGAGCCTGCGGGAGCTGTGGCCCGACGCGGTCGACAACATCGCCTCCGGCGTGCGGGCCGGGCTCGCCCTGCCCGAGGCCCTGGGCCAGCTGGGGCGGCGCGGGCCGGAGGAGCTGCAACCTGCCTTCGCCGCGTTCGCCGAGGACTACCGCACGACCGGCCGGTTCCAGGACTGCCTCGACCGGCTCAAGGAGCGCCTCAGCGACCCCGTCGGGGACCGGCTCGTGGAGTCCCTGCGCATCGCCCGGGAGGTGGGTGGCAGCGACCTCGGCCGCCTGCTGCGCACCCTGTCGACGTTCCTTCGCGAGGACGCCCGCACCCGGGCCGAGCTCGAGACGCGGCAGGGCTGGACGGTCAACGCCGCCCGGCTCGCGGTGGCCGCGCCGTGGGTGGTCCTCGCGATGCTGGCGACCCGGCCGGAGTCGATCTCGGCCTACAGCACCACCACAGGTGCGCTCGTCCTCGCCGCGGGCGCGGCCGTGACCCTCGTGGCATACCGGCTCATGCTCCACATCGGGCGCCTCCCCGAGGACGAGCGGGTGCTGCGGTGACCGCGCCGGAGCACCTCGTGTCGTGGCCCGGAGCGCTCCTGGGGGCGGTCCTCGCGCTGGGCCTCGTCCTCGTCTGGAAGGGGCTGCCCCTCAACCGCCGCGCCACCCTCGACGACCGCCTGCTGCCCTACCTGCGCGACGCGCCCCGGCCGTCCCGGCTGCTGACCACCCGCCAGGTCGGTGGCGGCAGCGCCCTGGCCGAGCTCGCCCGGCCCGTCGTCGCCGGGCTGGGTGCCCGCCTCGAGCAGGTGCTCGGCGGGGCAGGCTCGGTGCGCCGCCGCCTGTTGCGGGCAGGGCGCAACCCCGAGGTCGAGCGGTTCCGCGCCGAGCAGGTGCTCTGGGGTGCCGGTGGCCTCGTGCTGGGGTCGGTGGCCGGAGCGGTGATGTGGCTCGGTGAGGGTGGCTCGGTCGTGCCGTCGGTCGTCGTCACGTTCTGCGGCGCGGGGGCAGGGGTCGTCGCCCGGGACCGCTGGCTGACCCGCGAGGCGGAACGGCGCGAGCAGCGGATGCTCGCGGAGTTCCCCACCGTCGCCGAGCTGCTGGCCCTCGCGGTCGGCGCCGGGGAGGGCGCGGTCGGCGCCCTCGAGCGCGTCTGCCGCCTGTCCCACGGCGAGCTGTCCGCAGAGCTCGCGCGCTGCCTGGCCGATGCCCGCGCCGGCGCGAACCTCCCGACCGCCCTCCAGGGCCTGGCCGACCGCACTGGTCTCACCAGCCTGGCCCGGTTCGTCGACGGGATGATCATCGCCGTCGAGCGGGGGACGCCCCTCGCCGACGTGCTGCGCGCGCAGGCCCAGGACGTCCGTGAGACCGGCCGCCGGGCCGTGATGGAGGCCGGCGGGAAGAAGGAGATCGCGATGATGGTCCCGGTCGTCTTCCTCGTCCTTCCCGTCACCGTCCTGTTCGCCGTCTACCCGGGATTCGCGTTCCTGCGCTTCTCGATCTGAGGCGCTGTCGCGACGACAGCCGCCCTGACAGCCGCTACGAAAGGAAGACCGATGACCGTCCTCGCCAAGGCCCTGCTGCGCACGCAGTGGGCCCTCACCGACGTCGTGCGCCGTGGGGAGCGCGGCGACGTCCCGGGCTGGGTCATGATCACGCTGATGACCGCCGGGCTCGTCGCCGTCCTCTGGAAGGTCGCCGGCAACGAGCTCGAGGCCATGTTCCACCGCGCGATGTCCAGCGTCACGGGCTGACCGTGCCCCGACGCGTGGCCGGCTCGCGCCGGGGCCGCCGCCTCCACCCGCTCCACCCGCTCCACCCGCTCCACCCGCGTGGTGGCGAGGGCGGGGCAGCCGTCGTGGACTTCGTCCTGGTCGGGGTCGTGGTCACGGTGCTGTTCCTGGCCGTGTTCCAGCTCGGATTGGCGCTGCACGTGCGCAACACGCTCGTGTCCTGTGCCTCCGAGGGGGCGCGCTTCGGCGCGCGCGCGGACGTCGACCCCGGCGTCGGTGCCGACCGTGCGCGCGAGCTGATCTCGCAGTCGCTGTCCCCGCGGTTCGCCCGGGACGTCTCGGTGTCGGTCGGCCAGGCCGACGGGGTGTCGGTGGTCGTGGTCCGCGTCGTGGCGCCGTTGCCCGTCCTGGGGCCGCTCGGCCCCGACACGGGGCTCGACGTCGTCGGCCGTGCCTTCGAGGAGAGCCAGTGACGCTGCGTCCGCGACTCGTGCTGTCCCGCCTGCGCGTACGCGTCGCCGCCCGGCTCCGGGCGGGTGGTGAACGCGGAAGTGCCCTGGTCGAGTTCGTGTTCCTTGCCGTGCTCATGATGGTGCCGCTCATCTACCTCGTCATGGTGCTCGCGCGCCTGCAGGCCGGGTCGTATGCCGCGTCCGCCGCCGTCCGCGAGGCGGGCCGGGCGTACGTGACGGCGCAGCGACAGCAGGACGCCGGACCCCGGGCCGACGCCGCTGCCCGGATCGCCTTCGAGGACCAGGGTTTCGCTGGGGACGGCGTGCTGAGCATGAGCTGCGACGGCGACCCGTGCCTGCGTCCCGACGGCCGGATCACCATGCAGGCCACGGTGACCGTGCCCCTGCCGCTGGTACCGGCGTTCGCCCGCGACGTCGTCCCGCTCGAGGTCCCGGTCACCGCCAGCCACGTGGCGGTGGTCGACCGCTTCCGGGGCGCGCCATGAGCGCCACGGGTCGGGGGCGCGCCGTGAGCGCCACCGGTCGGCGCGCTCGGCTCCTGCGCGACGCCCGCGCGCGCCTCCGTCGGCGCAGCGCCGCAGGCGAGTCCGGACAGGTGACCCTGCTCATCCTCGGGTACACCCTCGTGGCGGCCCTGCTGATCATGGGGACGGTGGCGGTGACCTCGGCGCAGCTGTCCCGTGTCCGGCTCCTCGACGCCGCAGACGGCGCTGCCCTCGACGCGGCCGACTCCCTGGACCTCGGGGCCTACCGGTCCGGCCTCGACGACGCGGTCGCGGTGAGCGACGACACCGTGCGCCGCACGGCCACGGACTACCTCGCCGAGCGTCCGCTGCCGCCGGCCATGCGGGCCTGGCAGGTGTCCGCCGGTACGGGCAGCCCCGACGGGCAGACGGCGGTCGTCCGGCTCACTGGCGAGGCCGACCTGCCCTTCGTCGGGCCGCTGCTCGACGCCTTCGGGAGCTCGGTCACGATCACGGTCGAGTCCCGGGCGCGGGCCGACCTCGAGCCGGCTCCCTAGGCGGAACTCCGCGCCCAGCGTTGCCCCAAGGACCTTGGCCCCTGTGACCCCCGGGGGTGCCGGAACAGCGTGGTGGGAGCGGCGCACCGCGCCGAGTGCAGGGACTGCCGACGAAGGAGACGTCATGACGACCATGTCCAAGGAGCGGGCCACGCACCTGCACATCCCCGGCTACCTCGAGACGTACGAGCAGGACATCGACGGCTGGACCGTCTCGATGGAGCGCACGCTCACGGACCTGGACCTCGCGCCGTTCTACCGCGGCGCCGAGGGCGACCTGTGCCAGGCCCACCACGTCGGGTACGTGATCAAGGGCAAGTTCGGCATCCGGGCCGCCGACGGCACGGAGGAGGTCTACTCGGTCGGGGACGCCTTCGTCATCCAGCCGGGCCACACGCCCGTGCAGTACGCCGGCGGCCAGTACGTCGCGTTCACACCCACGCCCGAGGCCCGGGCCCAGGCGGCCGTCATCATGCCGAACATCGTCCGCTACGCGCAGGAGCACGGCATCGAGCTGCCGGCCGAGCTCCGCCCCAGCTGACCGGGTTCCGCACCGGCCGGCCGCGCTCTGCCCCGGCTGACCGCGCTCCGCCCCGGCTGACCGCGCTCCGCCCCAGCTGACCGCTGCCGCCCTAGGCTTCCCGTGACATCCGGAAGTCCAGTCGCTCCGGCACGGGCTCGCCCGGCCGCAGCACGTGCCACAGCTCGGCGGTGGGGATGTCGCCCTCGGCGAGGTCCGGCACCTCCAGGGTGTCGAGCAGCTCCAGCGCGGCCTCGTGGTCGCCGCGCGCGACGAGCGCCTGGGCGAGCAGGAGCTGCGTGCGCCCGTGCCCGCGCAGGTCCTCGGGCATGCCCTGCGCCGCCTCCACCAGCGCGTCCGGCCGCTCCGCCGCGAGCAGCGCCGCGAGGCGCTCGGTCCACAGCTGCCGGTCGTGCGGCGCCAGCCCGACCGCCCGCGCGTAGAGCGAGTCCGCCTCGTCGGCGTCCGTCGCCAGCACCGCGAGTCCCCGCAGTGCCGGTGCCGTGGGACGGATCCGGACGCTGCGCTCGTATGCCGCGCGGGCGGCGTCGAGCTCGCCGCGGGCGTGGTGCCCGACGGCGAGTGCGTAGGCCAGCCACCACCCGGTGCGCGTGCCCGCACGGGTCGTACGGGCGGCCGCCTTCGTCTCAGCGACGGCGTCGTCGCCCGCCTCACCCGCGTCCGCCGCACCGTCGTCGGCGGCGGCAAAGGCAGGCGTCCACCGCGTCGAGACCGGCGGGATGGTCGGCGCGTCGGCCGGCACGTCGTCCAGCGCAGCACGGTCCCCGGCCGCGAACCGTGCCAGTGGGGCGCTCGCGTCCTGCACGGCAGGGAAGGCCAGCCCAGCGGGCGCCTCCTGGCCACGCAGGACCAGCTCGGCGTGCCCCCAGCCCGAGCCCGTCTGCACCAGCTCGCCCGGCGGGAGCTCGGCCACCTCCGCCAGCCACCGCGCGTGCAGCTCCTCGAGCTCCGCCGGCGGCACCGTCGCGTGCACGGCGGCCCGCGCGGACTCGGACGCCGCGGCATACTCGCCGCCGGCCTGCGCCGGGTCGAGGTCGACCGCGACGAACGCCTCGGTCCACGACCTCGTCGCGCCGCCGTCGATGACGTCGTGCTCGAGCTGGGTCTGGCAGACGCCGGCCTGGATCTCGAGGTAGCGGGTCTCGGGGGTGCTCAGCCACTCCTGCCAGCGCCGCCCACCCGGCCCGGTGCCCCACAGGAAGAGCTTGCGACCCGTGAGCTCGCCGGTCGAGGTCTGGGCGAGACCCCGCCCGTCGGGCTCGACGGCGCAGACCAGCCGCCCCTGCTGGTCGGCGACCTCGTAGAAGTAGTCCGCGGCATACGTCGATGCCTGCGGCCGGCTGATGTCGACGTCGCCGTCGGGGAAGGGCACGTCGACCCGGTCCAGCATCCCCGTGTAGTCGGTGCGCCACGCGTGCGTGGCGGGCACGAGCACGCGCGTCCCCGGCGTCTCGGGCACGGCGATGTTCGTCCACCAGTAGAGCGGCTTGGGCTCGGGGTCGGGGTTGACGACGCGCGTCGAGGCGAGCAGGCGGGTGCCGTCGAGCCGCAGGTCCACCTGCATGACGAGGTCGCGCGTGCGCTCCCACTCCCACAGGCGCACGACCGGGCCGTCCGGGCCCTCGACCACGGCGGCGTGCACCGGGCGCGAGGACAGGGTGGTGTGGCCGGTGGACCCGAGGTTCCACTCGATGCCGCCGGCGAACCACGCGTCGGTGAGGCCGAAGTTGGCGAACCGCAGCCGCGGGTTGACGAAGAGCAGCTCCCGGTCGCGGGTGTGGTCGACCAGCGACCAGACGCGCCCGCCGAGGCCCGGCAGCACGGTCGCCGTGACCAGCCCGTTGGACAGCTCGAGCGCCGGCACCTCGAGGTCCGTGGTGTCCCGGTCGTAGTCGCTCTGGATGCCGTACGGCAGCGGGCTGCCCAGCCGGCCCCGGCCGACGCGCTCGCGCATCTGCGCCGACGCCGCCTCGGCGAGCCTCGGGACGACGCTGCGACGCACGTGCTTCAGTGGCGGCAGCTGTCCTTCCGGGCCGGGGAGAGAGCCGCGCACGGGGAGCGAGAGGACACGGACACGCGCCGGTCGGGGGGTGTCTGGCATGAGCGCACCCTGATCGATATTGATTGGTTCTGTCAATGTTATTGACACAACCAATCACGCGCACCACGATGTGGGGATCATGCCGAGCGGTGGCCAATGGCGGTCAGCCGATACGTGGAGGTAGGGAAAACTGATGGATCTACGTGGTGAGCAGGTCGAGCGGCGCACGATTCTGCGCCTGGCCTTCGCGGCAGGCCTGGCCCTGCCGGCGGCAGGCGCGCTGGCGGGGTGTGCCACCGGTGGCGGGGGAAGCTCCAGCAGCAGCTCGGCCGCAGGCGGGACCAAGAGCGACAAGAACCCGTTCGGCATGGCCGACAAGTCCACCGTCGAGGCGGTGATCTTCAACGGCGGGTACGGCTACGACTACGTCACCTTCGCGGCCGACGTCATGCAGAAGAACCAGTCCGGCAGCAAGGTCACGGTCAAGCCCTCGACCCAGATCGCCCAGGAGCTGCAGCCGCGGTTCGTCGGCGGCAACCCGCCGGACCTCATCGACAACTCGGGCGCCAACGCGATCGGCCTCAACACCATCGCCGACCAGCTCGAGGACCTCAAGGACGTGTTCGCGGCCAAGAACCTCGAGGGCACCACCATCTCGGACACCCTGTACCCCGGTGTCGAGGCCCCCGGCACGATCAACGGCAAGCTGATCGCGATCAACTACGTCCAGACCGTGTACGCGATCTGGTACTCGGCGTCGCTGTTCGAGCAGAACGGCTGGACCCCGCCGAAGACGTGGGACGAGGCGATCGCGCTCGGCGAGAAGGCCAAGGCCAAGGGCAAGTACCTCATGCTCTGGGGCAAGGAGGCCGCGACCTACTACCAGACCCTCGCGATCGCCTCGGCGATCAAGGAGGGCGGCGACGACGTCCGCCTGTCGCTGGAGAACCTCAAGCCCGACTGCTGGTCCAAGCCGGCCGTGCAGGGTGTGTTCAAGGCCCTCGAGACCATCGTCAAGAAGGGCTACATGAAGCCCGGTGGTGGCGGCACCCAGTTCACCGCGGCGCAGGCCCAGTGGTCGAACGACCAGGCCGCCCTGCTCTACCCCTCGGGCTCGTGGATCGAGAACGAGATGAAGAAGCAGACCAAGGCCGACTTCAAGATGACCGGCGCCCCGGAGATGACCCTCACCTCCGGCTCCAAGATGCCGTACACCGCGCTGCACTCCGCGGCCGGTGAGCCCTTCATCGTGCCGAGCAAGGCCAAGAACGTCGCCGGTGGCAAGGAGCTCCTGCGGACCATGCTGTCCAAGGAGGCCGCGACCAACTTCGCCAAGACCAAGCTGTCCCCGACCATCGTCAAGGACACGGTCCCGGCGGACGGCTTCGGGTCCACCGCCCTGCAGTCGCAGGGCGCGATGCTCAAGGGCGCCGGCTCCGACGTGTTCACCTGGAACTTCGTCGACGTCTACGGCATGAACCAGGACATGCTCGTGCCGTGGAACGCCTTCCTCGCCGGCCAGATCGACGCCAAGGCGCTGACCAGCCAGCTGCAGAAGACCACCGACAAGGTCGCCAACGACCCGTCGGTCAAGAAGGTCGAGGTCAAGTGACGTCCCGCCCGGCCCGGCGCGGAACCCCCGTGGGGACCGCGCCGGGCCGGGCCGTCGCCTGACCGCAACCTGATCGAGAGGCCACCATGAGCGCAGTCGTCCCCTCAGCCCCGTCGACGGCAGTGGCCGCGGCCGCCAAGCGCCGGCGCCGACGGATGCCGATGTCCCGCCGGATCTTCGTCTTCGTGACCCTCGGCCTGCCGTTCGCGTTCTACGCGGTGTTCGTCCTGTGGCCGTTCGTCCAGGCGTTCATCTACAGCCTGACCAACTGGAGCGGCTTCTCCGACACCTTCCAGTTCGTCGGCATCAACAACTACAAGGCGCTGCTGCAGGACGACATCTTCCTCAAGGCGGTCCGCAACAACCTGCTGCTCGCGATCGTCGTGCCGCTCGGCACCATCGTGCTGTCGCTGGCGCTCGCGACGATGGTCACCGTCGGCGGCTCCAGCACGGGCTCCGTCCGTGGCCTGTCGCGCTCGTCGTTCTACCGGATCGTCTCGTTCTTCCCCTACACGATCCCGGCCATCGTCATCGGCCTCATCTGGTCGCAGATGTTCGACCCGTCGGCCGGCCTGGTCAACGGCCTGCTGACCGGCGTCGGCCTCGACCACTTCAAGTCCTTCGCCTGGCTGGGCGAGGTCAGCACCGCGATGCCGGTGACGATGTTCGTCATCATCTGGGGCTTCGTCGGCTTCTACATGGTGCTGTTCATCGCGGCCATCAAGGGCATCCCGGCCGAGCTGTACGACGCGGCCCGCGTCGACGGGGCCGGCCGGTTCCGGATGACGATGATGGTGACGATCCCCATGGTGCGCGAGACCGTGCAGACGGCCTACATCTACCTCGGCATCCTCGCCCTCGACGCCTTCGTCTACATGGCCGCCCTCAACCCCAGCGGCGGCCCGCAGAACTCCACCCTGACGATGACCCAGGACCTGTTCAACACCGCGTTCAAGAAAGGCCAGTTCGGCCTCGCGAGCGCCATGGGTGTCGTCCTCGCGGTGCTGACGCTGCTCTTCGCGGCGATCGTCTTCCTCGTCAACCGACTCACCAAGGGGAAGGACCGCTGATGAGCGTCGCGAACCCGCCGCGGACCCCGCGCACCCAGGCTCCCGAGGCCGCGGCCGCCCCGACCGCCTCGCCCCTGTCCACGGGCGACCGCACCGTGACGGTGGTCTCGCACGTCGTCCTGACGCTGTGGTCGATCATCGTGATCCTGCCGCTGGTCTGGGTCTTCCTCTCCTCGTGGAAGACGACCGGCGAGATCTTCTCCTCGCCCCTGGCGCTGCCGCAGCACTGGAGCTTCGACAACTACATCGGCGCGTGGAACGACTCCCACATCGGCCGGTACATGCTCAACTCGGTCATCGTCGTGACCTCGGCGCTGGTGCTCGTCATGGTCCTGGGCTCGGCCGCGGCATACTCCCTGGCCCGCTACCCGTTCCCCGGCAGCGGCATCGTCTACTACCTGATCCTCGCCGGCCTGACCTTCCCGATCTTCCTGGCGATCGTGCCGCTGTTCTTCGTCCTGAAGAACACCGGCCTGCTCAACACGCTGCCCGGCCTCATCGCCACCTACGTCGCGTTCGCCTTCCCGTTCACGGTGTTCTTCCTCTTCCCGTTCTTCCGGGCGCTGCCGCAGGAGATCGCCGAGGCCGCCGAGCTCGACGGCGCGGGGGAGTGGCGCACCTTCGCCCAGGTCATGCTCCCCATGGCGCGGCCCGGGATCGTCGCCATCGCGATCTTCAACTTCCTCGGCCTGTGGAACCAGTTCCTGCTGCCCGTCGCCCTCAACACCAACGAGGACAACTACGTCCTGTCGCAGGGCATGGCGCGGTTCGCCTCCCAGGCGGGGTATGCCGTGGACTTCGGCCAGCTCTTCGCCGCCGTGGTCATCACGATCGTGCCGGTGCTCGTGGTCTACATCTTCTCCCAGCGCCAGCTCCAGGGCTCCCTCTCGCAGGGCACGCTCAAGTAGCGACGAGGGTCACCGCTCGCGCGGCGACGAGGGCGACCGGGCGGGTATGCCGCGAGCCCACCCCGCGGGGGCCGCGGGTGTGGTCAGCGCCACCCGACCGCGCGGTCCCGCCCCCGGGGAGCCGCACTAGAGTGGCTGGAGGTTGTTCCCCAACGGCGCTGGAGGCCTTTCGTCATGACAACTTCGCCTGACCGCACGGTGTCGGTGATCGTCGCGGGTGCCCGCACCCCCATGGGCCGGCTGCTCGGCTCGCTCAAGGACTTCTCCGGGGCCGACCTCGGCGCCGTCGCCATCAAGGGCGCGCTCGAGAAGTCGGGTGTCGCGCCCGAGCAGGTCGACTACGTGATCATGGGCCAGGTCCTGCAGGCCGGCGCCGGGCAGATCCCCGCCCGCCAGGCCGCCGCGAAGGCCGGCATCCCCATGACCGTCCCGGCGCTGACCATCAACAAGGTCTGCCTGTCCGGCATCGACGCGATCGCCCTGGCCGACCAGCTCATCCGCGCCGGCGAGTTCGACATCGTCGTCGCCGGTGGCCAGGAGTCGATGACCAACGCCCCGCACCTGCTGGAGAAGTCCCGCGAGGGCTACAAGTACGGCGACGTGACGATGCGCGACCACATGGCCTTCGACGGCCTGTGGGACGCGTTCACCGACCAGGCGATGGGCCTGCTGACCGAGCAGGCGAACAGCGGTGACCAGCAGTTCACCCGCGAGCAGCAGGACGAGTTCGGCGCCCGCAGCCACCAGCTCGCCGCGCGCGCGTGGAAGGACGGCCTCTTCGACGACGAGGTCGTGCCCGTTTCGATCCCGCAGCGCAAGGGCGACCCGATCGAGTTCAGGACCGACGAGGGCATCCGCGCCGACACCACGACCGAGACCCTCGGCAAGCTGCGTCCTGCCTTCAGCAAGGACGGCACCATCACCGCCGGCACCGCCTCGCAGATCAGCGACGGCGCCGCCGCGGTCGTCGTCATGAGCAAGGCCAAGGCGCAGGAGCTCGGACTCTCCTGGCTCGCCGAGATCGGCGCCCACGGCGTCGTCGCCGGCCCGGACTCCACGCTCCAGCAGCAGCCCGCCCGCGCCATCGTCAAGGCGTGCGAGAAGGAGGGCATCACGCCCGCCGACCTCGACCTCGTCGAGATCAACGAGGCGTTCGCCGCCGTCGGCCTCGCGTCGGCCAAGGAGCTCGGCATCGACCTCGACAAGGTCAACGTCAACGGCGGCGCCATCGCGCTCGGCCACCCCATCGGCATGTCCGGCGCCCGGATCGCCCTGCACCTCGCGCTGGAGCTCAAGCGCCGTGGCGGCGGCGTCGGTGCGGCCGCACTCTGCGGCGGCGGCGGCCAGGGCGACGCCCTCGTCATCCGCGTCCCGCAGGCCTGAGCCCGGTTCGCGCCGGCCCGACACCGCTCCCGCTCGGAGGACACCGCTTGGCTCCCCGCACCGTCGACGTCCCTGCCCTGGTCGAGTCGGCCAGGGCAGGTTCGCCCCGGGCCGTCGCCCGCCTCATCTCGCTGGTCGAGGACGCCCACCCCGCCCTGCGCGAGGTGATGGCGGCGCTGACCCCCCACACGGGGAACGCGCACGTCATCGGCATCACCGGCAGCCCGGGCGTCGGGAAGTCCACGTCGACGAACGCGCTGGTCACGGCATACCGCGAGCAGGGCAAGCGCGTCGGGATCCTGGCCGTCGACCCCTCGTCGCCGTTCTCCGGCGGCGCGCTCCTCGGTGACCGCGTGCGCATGCAGGACCACGCCCTGGACCCCCAGGTCTACATCCGCTCGATGGCCAGCCGCGGCCACCTCGGCGGACTGTCCTGGACGACGCCGCAGGCGCTGCGCGTGCTCGACGCCGCCGGCTGCGACGTCGTGCTGGTCGAGACCGTGGGGGTGGGGCAGTCCGAGGTGGAGGTCGCGGGTCTGGCCGACACGACGATCGTGCTGCTCGCGCCCGGCATGGGCGACGGCATCCAGGCCGCGAAGGCGGGCATCCTCGAGATCGGCGACGTCTTCGTCGTCAACAAGGCCGACCGCGAGGGCGCCGACGCCACGGTGCGCGACATCCGGCACATGATCAGCCTCGGGGACCGCACCGAGCCGGGCCTGTGGCGGCCGCCTGTCATCAAGACCGTTGCGGCACAGGGCCAGGGCGTCGACGAGGTGGTCGAGGCGATCGAGAAGCACCGGTCCTGGATGGAAGGCAACGGCACGCTGCGCCAGCGCCGGATCCGCCGTGCCGGCGACGAGATCGAGTCCATCGCGATCAAGTCCCTGCGCGAGAAGATGGGCGACCTGCGCCACGGAAACGGCGTCGATGAGCTCGCCGCCGCGGTCGTCGAGGGGCGCACCGACCCCTACACCGCCGCCGACCAGGTGGTCGCGGCGCTGGGCTGACCACCCAGGGCCGAGGTGTGGACGACGGCGCCCCGGGCAATAGGGTGATCCCCGGACCCGACGGAAAGGAACCCTGTGCCGCCCCAGGTGATCGCCGGACGCTACGAGGTGCTGCGTGCCATCGGCAGCGGCGGGATGGGCACCGTGTGGCTGTGCCGTGACACCGTCCTCGGCCGCGAGGTCGCGGTCAAGCAGATCGGTTCCCTGCCGGGTGACCCGGCCGCGCAGGCGCGGGCCATGCGCGAGGCGCGGATCGCCGCCTCGCTCAACCACCCCAACGCGGTGGGGGTCTTCGACGTCGTCGACCAGGACGACACGCACTGGCTCGTCATGGAGTACGTGCAGGGGCAGAGCCTCGCGGAGCAGATCCGCGACGAGGGCGCCCTGCCGGCCACCACGGTCGCCGGCATCGGTGCCGCGGTCGCCGGGGCACTGGCCCGCGCGCACGAGCGCGGCATCGTCCACCGCGACATCAAGCCCGGGAACATCCTCATGGACGGCTCGGGCACCCCCAAGATCAGCGACTTCGGCATCGCCCGCGCGCACGCCGACGACCAGCTCACGCAGACCGGCTTCATGACGGGCACCCCGGGCTACCTCTCGCCCGAGCTGGCGCGGGGTGGGGACCCGACGGCGGCCTCCGACGTGTGGGCTCTCGGCGCGACCCTCTACTACGCGGTGGAGGGCCAGCCGCCGTACGAGCCGAACGCGAACCCGCTCGCGACGCTGCAGGCCATCGCCAACGGGGAGGCGCGCCCGATGGAGCACGCCGGGCCGTTGGCGGGCGCGATCACGGCGATGATGGAGCACGACCCGGCCCGTCGCTGGGACATGTCCACCGCCAGCGAGCGGCTGCGCCGGGTCGCCGACGGCGACACCACGCTGGCGCTGCCCGCGGGGGCGATCCCCGGAGCCGCCGCGGCCGTGGGGGCCGGGGCCGCCGCCACCGAGCTCATCGCCGAACCGGTCGAGGGCACCCAGCGGATGGAGCAGGCACCCGTCGCCGCCCCGTATGCCGTGGAGCCCGAGCCGTACCCGGCCGGCCCGGTCCCGCCCGCGGGGCCGCGCGGCCCTCGCGACGACCGTGACGACCGGGGTGGGAACAAGGCCCTGCTCTGGCTCGTGGGCATCCTCGCGGTCGTGGCGCTCCTGCTGGCGGTCCTGTACGCCGTGACCGACGGCTTCGGCAGCAACACCCCGCAGACGCCGACGACGACCACCGTGACGGCTCCTGCGAAGACCGAGACGCCGTCGTCCTCGTCCTCCTCGTCGAGCTCCTCCAGCAGCAGCTCGAGCAGCACGACGACCACCCCGTCGACCACGACGACCACCACGACGTCCTCGGCCAAGGACGACAAGGCGCTCGCGGACTTCGTCAAGACCTACTACGCGGACGTCACCCAGGCCGACAAGCGCGACCAGACGTGGGCCGAGCTCACGCCGACCATGCAGGCATCCGCCGGCGGCCGCGACGGCTACGAGCAGTTCTGGTCGACGATCGACAAGGTCGACGTCGGCAAGACCTCGGCCGACGCCAAGGCCGGCGAGGTGCGGGTCGCCCTGACGTTCAAGACCAAGGACGGCAGGACCAGCAACGAGAACCACGTGCTCACGGTCGTCCGCAAGAGCGACTCGTGGCTCATCGACTCGGACTCGCAGGTCTAGCGAGGCCGCATGACCCCGGGAGGCGGGACACCATGAGCGAGCCGGCCCGTCCACGCCCTGCACTGCTCCTGGCCGTCGAGCCGGAGCAGTGCCCCACCGTCACGAGCGAGTTCCAGCGCTACGCCCGGGACTACGAGGTCGTCTGCGTCGAGAGCGCCGACGAGGCACGCGAGGCCGCCGCGCGGATGCAGCAGGCCGGCCAGCCGGTCGCCCTGCTCGGCGTGGGGTGGCAGGTGCCCGGGGTCGACAGCGGGCTGCGGCTCCTGGCCGAGCTGCACCGGATCCTGCCCACCGCCCGGCGCATCTGCCTGACCACCCGCGACGCGTACGGCCTGTCGCTGCCGAAGCTGCGCGAGTCCCTGGCCCGCGGCAAGTTCGACACCTACCTGCTCATCCCGCAGGGCGCGCGGGACGAGGAGTTCCACACCGCCGTCACCGAGTACCTGTCGGACTGGGGCTGGACGGCGTCGACGCCCGAGGTCGAGGGCGTGCGGATCATCGACGGCGCCGGCACGGCCGAGACCTCGCGGATCCGTGACTTCCTCGACCGGATGGGCATCCCGCACCGGCTGTACTCGCCCGACGACGCGGCTGCCCGCGAGGTGCTCGCCGGCCTGCCGTCCGTGCAGGGCGGCGCCGCACCGGCATACCCCGTCGTGACGTCGGGCGTCATCGGTGGGGCGGTCCTCGAGGCGGCCACCGCGCAGCAGGTCGCCCGCCTCGTCTACGGGTCGCCGCAGTCCGTCGACACCGACGACGTGGTCGACCTCGTCATCGTCGGCTCCGGACCGGCCGGCCTGGCAGCGGCGGTCTACGGCGCCTCCGAGGGGCTGGACACCGTCGTGCTCGAGGCCGAGGCGGTCGGCGGCCAGGCCGGGACGAGCTCGCTGATCCGCAACTACCTCGGCTTCCCGCGCGGCATCTCCGGCATGCGGCTCGCGCAGCGCGCCCGGTTCCAGGCCACCCGTTTCGGCGCGCGCATCTACACCGGCGTCCCGGCCGAGTCGATCGAGCCCGCAGCCGCCCCCGGCGAGCCGCACGTCGTCCACACCGAGGGCGGCTCGCTGCGGGCGAGGGCGGTGCTCGTCGCCACGGGCGTGCAGTACCGCCGCATCGGCATCGAGTCGCTCGAGGAGCTCGTGGGCCTCGGCGTGTACTACGGCGCGGCGACGAGTGCGACGCGCGAGATGGAGGGGCGGCCGGTCTTCGTCGTCGGCGGCGGGAACTCGGCCGGCCAGGCCGCCGTCTACCTCGCCCGGTACGCCAGCAGCGTTACCATCGTCGTGCGCCGCGACAGCCTCGCCGAGACGATGTCCGACTACCTCGTGCGCGAGATCGCTGCCACGCCGCCCATCACGGTGCTCACCGGGACGCGGGTCGTCGACGGCGGCGGCGAGACCCACCTGGAGTGGCTCGAGCTCGAGGGCCCGGGCGGGCGCGAGCGGCTCGAGGCCGGCGGCCTGTTCCTCCTGCTGGGCGCGGACCCGTGCAGCGACTGGCTCCCCGAGGTCGTGGCCCGCGACGAGCGCGGCTTCGTCTACACCGGCCGAGAGGTGCCGATGGAGCGCTGGACCGGCGGGCGTCCGCCGGCCGCGCTCGAGACCACCGTCCCCGGTGTGTATGCCGCGGGCGACCTGCGCGCCGGGTCGATGAAGCGCGTCGCGTCGGCCAGCGGCGAGGGAGCCGCCACCGTCGCGCTCGTGCACGCGCACCTCGCCGCCCTCACCGGCCGCTGACGGGTCGCGCCTCCGACCGGTGACGGGACCACCGCTTCGGTCGACAAACGGCTGGCTGCCGTGCGCCCAGGTCCGTGAGACTGCGGGCCATGACGACCTTCCCGCCGACGACGACCTTCGCCGACAAGCCCACGCTGACCGGCGACCTCGTGGTGCTGCGGCCGTTCGACGAGGACGACCTCGAGGCCATGGCCGAGGCGATCCGGGACCCGGAGGTGGGCCGGCTCACCGGCTCGGTCCACTCGAGCGACGAGGCGGGGGCGGTCCCGGACGAGGTGGTCCTGCGGGACTGGTACGGCACGCGCAACGACCAGGAGGACCGGCTCGACCTGGCCGTCGTCGACCGCGCGACGGGCCGCGTCGTCGGTGAGGTCGTGCTGAACGAGTGGGAGGAGGAGAACGCCTCCTGCAACTTCCGCATCCTCCTGGGTCCGGACGGCCGCGACCGCGGGCTCGGCACCGAGGCCACCCGGCTGGTGCTGCGGCACGCGTTCGAGGCACTGGGCCTGCACCGGGTCAGCCTCGAGGTCTACGCCTTCAACCCCCGCGGGCAGCGGGCGTACGAGAAGGCCGGCTTCGTCACCGAGGGGGTGTGCCGGGACGCACTGCGGTTCGACGGCGAGTGGGTCGACGCGGTCGTCATGTCCGTCCTCGACGTCGAGTGGGCGCAGCACCGAGGACGCCCCGAGCTCGCCTGAGCTGCTCGAAAACCCTTTGCCGCACAGGCGAGGGCCGCCGGACACTCGAGCCATGGCCACGACGACTTCGCCCCGCACGGCGTCCTCGACCGTCCCCGGCCCCGGCACCGCCGGCGGCCCCGAGATCGGTGTCGTCGTGCGCCTGCTCGACCTCGCGGACGACGGCGAGCTCGCCGCCGCCCACGCCGCGCGCAAGGCGTCCTGCCTGCACGAACGGCCCTGGGCCAAGACGTGGTCGGTGCGCGAGATGGCCGTCCAGCTGCGGTCGGAGAACACGGTGGAGCGGGCCGAGCCCTACGTCGCGCTCGTCGACGGCCAGGTCGCCGGGTTCGCGCTGCTGTGGTTCCCCCTGCTCGACAACACGCAGTTCACCTGGGCCGAGGTCGACGTCGACCCGGCGTGGCGCGGCCGAGGAGTCGGCAGCGCCCTCGCCGAGCGCATCGCCGAGCGCACCGGGGAGGAGGGCCGCCGCACCGTGCTCGTCGAGGTCAACGTCCCCGACGGGGAGCGCGAGGACCACGGCTACGTCCGCTTCGCGCAGCGGCACGGCTACACGTACGCCAACACCGAGGTGCGACGCATCCTCGACCTGCCGGTCGACGCCGCTCGCCTGGACGCCCTCGCGGCCGACGCCGCCCGGCACCACGAGGGGTACCGGGTCGAGTCGTTCGTCGGCGGTCTGCCCGAGGAGCTGCGCGAGTCGTACTGCGCCTGCTGGAACCAGCTCGCCGTCGATGCGCCGACCGGTGAGATCGAGTTCGAGGAGGAGGCCCTGAGCCCCCAGACCTACGCCGAGGAGCTCGGCCGGCTTGAGCGGCAGGGCCGCACCATGCTCCACACCGTCGCGATCGCGCCCGACGGCCAGGTCGTTGGCTACAACGACCTCGTGGTCAGCGCGGACGACCCCGACGAGGTCATGCAGTGGGGCACCCTCGTGCGCCGCGAGCACCGGGGCCACCGGCTGGGCATGGCGGTCAAGGCCCGGGGCCTGCAGGAGCTGGCCCGGTTCGCGCCACAGGCCAAGCGGATCCAGACCTGCAACGCGGAGCAGAACGCCCACATGGTCGGGGTCAACGTCGAGCTGGGCTTCCGCAAGGTCGAGGTCCTGATGTCCTTCCAGCGCCACCTCGACGCCTGACAGGCAGCTCCGCCGCCCCGAAGTCTGGGACTTCGGTCCGGAAGGGAGTCGGGAGCCCCGAAGTCTGGGACTTCGGTCCGAACGGGCGTGGGGAACCCCGAAGTCCGGGACTTCGGGCGCCCGTGCGACGGGGACGCAGGCACGCGGCATACGGTGGGGCCATGCTCGTCGCGTTCTCCGTCGCCCCGTCCGTCGCCGCCGACTCCGCCGGCTCCGTGAGCGAGGCGGTCGCCGCCGCCGTCTCCGTCGTCCGCGAGTCCGGCCTGCCGCACCGCACCGACTCGATGTTCACCACCCTCGAGGGGGAGTGGGAAGAGTGCATGGCCGTGGTCAAGGCAGCGGTCGACGCCGTGGCCGCCTTCGGCCCGCGCGTCAGCCTCGTGCTCAAGGCCGACATCCGCGAGGGGTATGCCGGTGAGCTCACCGGCAAGCTCGAGCGGCTCGAGGCCGCCATCGAGCGCCGGGGCTGACCCTGGTGTCGCGCGTCGACACGGGCCTGGCGCGGACGGCCCGGTCCTGCACCGGTCGTGTCGGTGCTGGCTCCGGCCGCGGGAGTCAGGAGTCGGTGATGGAGAAGTTGGTGAACTTCCAGGTGGCGGAGCTGCCCCCGGTGTCCACGATCTCCACGCCATAGCAGATCTGGTCGACCGTCGCGCTGGAGGCCACGCGCCCCCGTGCCACGAGGTAGCCCAGCATCGCCTTGATGTCGACGGTTCCCGACGTCAGTCGGGCACCGTTGGACGGCACGAAGGCGATGTACCCGTTACCGCTCGTGGCGTAGACGTCCCAGGTGTGGCCGCCGAGGCTCACTCCGGAGGCGAAACGGGACCCGGCCGGAACCTGCCTGTAGTTGTCCGTCCAGATCATGACCTCGTCGTTGGGCACACCGTTGAGCCACAGGTCGTAGGCAACGTTGTAGATCCCGCGGCCCGGCGATGTGGCCGCGAACGACGACGTGAGGCGGGAAAAGCTCGAGATGGTCCGGCCGGAGTAGTCCTTGTGGACGTTCGGGTAGGTCTTGACCTCGCCGTTGCCGTTGGTGTTGCTCGCCGTCCCGATGTGGTTCCACGAGTGGTAGGAGCAGACCTGCGTCGTCCCCTTGGTGCCGGGGTACTTGGCGGCGTTCCAGAGGTTGTTGTGCACGTAGTACCCGTGGTCGGTGACGCCGCCGTTGGAGCTGCTCGTCGTGAAGTAGGGGTTGGAGCAGACGGTGCCGGCCGAGGGAGGGGCGCTGCCGGTCGTCTCGCCGGGCAGCCGAATGGCGTTCCAGCCGGTGCCGATGATCGGGTAGGGGGCGATCCAGGCACCTCGTCCGTCACCCCGGTACATCCTCAGCGAGCCGTCCGCGAGACGTGCCAGGACGTCGCTGTGGCCGTCTCCCGACCAGTCCCCGAGGCCGAGCAGGGCCGTGAAGCCCTTCCAGCCGGTGCCCACGACCTTCGTGGCGGCGAAGCCCCCCGCCCCGTCGCCGCGGTAGAGCCGCAGCTCGCCGGTGGCCGTGTTGCGCGCCAAGAAGTCCGGGAGGCCGTCGCCGTCGAAGTCGCCGGTCGTCATGAGCCCGTCGTAGCGGGACCACCCGGAGCCGATGACGCGCATCCCGAGGAAGCGGCCGGAGCCGTTGCCTCGGTACATCCTGAGCGAGCCGTCGCTCTTGACGATGGCGAGCAGGTCCGCGTGACCGTCGCCGTCCCAGTCTCCGGGGGAGAAGATCTGGCTGAAGATCTGCCAACCACTCCCGATGACCTGGTACGAGCGGAATCCTCCCGCGCCGTTCCCGGAGTACAGCCACAGGGCACCCGTCGAGGGTTGCCGAGCGATGATGTCGGTGCCGGCAACGCCGTCGAAGTCGCCGACCATGCGGATCTGGTCCCGGGAGCTCCAGCCGGTACCGATCGCGGTCCGGGCGCCGGTGAAACCGCCGTTGCCTCCGCCGGCATACAGCCACAGGCGGCCATCTGTCGTCGGCGCGACGATGTCGGCCCTGCCGTCGCCACTCCAGTCAGAGGCGGCGGTGGCGTCCGCGGGGTGCGCCACTGCCTGTGCCGGCGCTGAGCCGAGGCAGAGGACGACGGCTGCCGCCGTCACCACACTCGTGATGATCGCCTTGGTCCTACCTGACATGAGCCGTCCTCTGCGGTGCATGGTTGTGTTCGCGCTTCCCTGCACTCGCACGTGACGTGTCAGGCTACCGGCCCCCTGCGCCCGGAGGGGCGTTGTGGGAAACATTTGGAGAGCCTTGCGGTCGGTGGCCACGGGCGCCGCAAATCGTTGCCGGAACGTAGCCCTCGGCCGCAGGAAGTCCCCCTAGGGTCGGGCGGGGAACTCGTTCGGCACCGGGGAGGGCGACGACAGCATGTGGGCGGCGATCCGCTACCGCCGGGCGCAGGCGCTCGTCCTCGTCCTGCTGTCCGCGCTCATCGCCACCTGCGCCGTCGTCGCGCCGCTCTACCAGCGGGCGCTCGAGCAGGCCCAGCTGAGGCAGGCGGTGGGGGAGGCCTCCGCCGTCGACACGGCCCTGACCGTACGTGCGGGTCGCAACCCGGCGAACCCTGACTTCGGCAGCCAGGACCTCGAGGGGAACGTCCAGCCCGGCCTGAAGCGGCTCTACTCCGGCGGCATCGGGCAGGTGTCCCAGCCGTTCGACATCATCCCGCGCAAGGGACTCAAGCCCTCGCCGGTCACGATCCTGTCGCGCGACGGTAGCTGCGAGCACCTGCGGCTCACCGTCGGTCGCTGCCCCGCCGCCGCGGACGAGATCCTGGTGTCTGCCAAGGACCTCGCCGCCTGGAAGTGGCCGATCGGGAAGGTGTTCGAGTCGGCCATCCCGGGGTCCGAGGCCGTGGGCCGGCTCGCCTTCGCCAAGCTCGTCGTGGTGGGTGCCTACGAGGTCGTCCCCGACGCCGGCTACTGGATGACCGAGCAGCTCGACGGCAAGTCCGGCACGCTCCTGGCCATCGGGCAGGACCTCATCCCGGCCGTCGACGACTTCGTCACGACCGAGGAGACGTTCGACCCCCGCTGGCGCACGGCCCAGGCGAGCCTGACGCTGCCGCTGAACCGCGACCTGTTCACGCTCGGCAACCTCGACGAGGTGCAGCGGATCCTGGCCGACCGCATGACCAAGACGGGCGGGGTGCCCGGTGCCCTGGTGACCACGCAGCTGCCCGAGCTCATCGACGGTCTGCGGGTCGGACAGTCGCGCCTGCGCGTGATCGTGCCGCTGCTCATGGCCCAGCTCGGGCTGCTCGCGGCCGCGATCCTCCTGCTCGTGGCCCAGGCCGCGGTCGAGCAGCGCCGGCCGGAGGTGGCGCTGGCCCGGCTGCGAGGGCGCAGCCGCGAGGGAGCCGGCCGCCTGGTCATGGGCGAGCTGGCGCTCACCGCCGCCCTCGGACTGCCGCTCGGGTTCGGGTTCGCCCTGCTGCTGACGAGTGCGGCGCGATGGTTCGTGCTGCCGGACGGGGTGCCCTTCGAGGTGCCCTGGCAGGCGTTCGCAGCGCTCGTCGTCGCAGCGGTGGCCTGCGGGGTGGCGATCTGGCTCGCGGCCAGGCCGGTGCAGCGGCTCACCGTCTCCTCGCTCCTGCGGCGAGTGGCGCCCGAGCGGTCGCGGGCCGTCGGCATCGTGGACGTGCTCGCCGTGGCCCTCGCGACCTTCGGGGTCGTCGGCCTGGCGACCGGCACGCTCGAGGGCCCGCTCGCCCTGCTCACCCCCACCCTCGTCGCGCTCGCGGCCGGGCTCGTGGCGACCCGGGTGGTCGTCCCCGTGGCAAGGGCGGCCGGGCGCCGCAACCAGCACCGTGGGCGGGTGGGCCACGCCCTCACGGCATACGGCCTCGAGCGCCGCGCCGGCCCGCGCAAGGTCGTCACCGTCGTGAGCGTCGCGGTCGCCCTCACCGTGTTCGCGGCCAACGCGGTGGCGGTGGGGGACCGGAACTGGCAGGCGCGTGCCGAGGTGCTCTCCGGCGCCCCGATGACGCTCGTCACCGACAGCCGCAACCCGGCCACGCTGCTCGCTGCCGTGCGCAAGGCGGACCCGACCGGTCAGCGGGCGACGCCGGTCGCCGTGATCCGCCGCGTGGACGCGGACTCCACAGCCACCCTGGCGGTCGTCTCCCGGTCCTTCGACTCCGTGGCGTTCGCGCCGCCGGGTGACGCCTACCGGACCGGTGCGCTCGCACCCCCGGACGTGCCCACCGTCGAGCTCCGCGGGAACCGCGTGACCGGCCGGATCGCGTGGGACCTGCAGACGCCGCCCGTGAAGACGATCGACCCGCCGACGGGCCAGTCGGGCCAGCCGAGGCCCCCGGTGGAGGTGAAGCCGCTGGGCGACCCCTCCGAGCTGCGCGTCGCCGTGACCACCGCCGAGGGCGAGCGGCTCACGCGCGTGATCGCGCTGGTCCCCCTCTCGGGCAAGGGCACGGCCCGGCTTGACGCACCCTTGCTCTGCCCCGACGGGTGCAGGCTCGACGGGCTCGAGTTCCGCAAGACCGACCCGCTCGCCTCGCAGGTCACGGGCACCCTCACGATCACCGGCCTCGGGGTGGACGGCACGTCGCTGCGCCTCGGCGACCCCTCGCAGTGGAACCCGTACCTCCCGCCGTCGGACAACACCCCGGACCGGATGGAGCTGAGCAGCGCCGGACCGGACTCGCTCGGCCTGAGCATCGTCAACAGCGGCTTCTCGGTCACCATCACCCATGCGGACGTGCCTGCGGTCGTGCCGGGGCTGCTCGCCGGTGACGTGCCCCCGGGCGGCACGGCGGAGTCCTTCGACGCAGCAGGTCTCAACGGTGCGCCGATCCGGGTCGCGTCGACGCAGAAGGTCGCCACGCTTCCGCTGCTCGGCGCCAAGGGCGTGCTGGTCGACTACGAGACCCTGGCGCGGCTCGGCGGCCAGCTCGCGGACACCGGGACGCTCTCGGTCTGGCTCCGCGACCCGGCCGACGCCGCCGCCGTGACGCAGTCGCTCGGGGCGCGGGCGATCGGCGTCATCGGCACGCACCGGTACACCGAGTCCAAGCAGCGCCTCGACCACGCGGCCTCGGCGCAGGGGCTGCGGCTGGCGGTCTTCACCGGGGCCATGGGCATCCTGCTCGCTGCGCTGGTCGTCATCGTCATGACGGTGACGGGGTGGCGCACCGTGGCGCGCGACATGGCAGCGCTGCACATGTCCGGGGTCAGGCTGCCCGTGCTGAGGCAGGCGCTCGTCCGCGAGCAGGTCGTCCTCGTCGCGATCGGGTCGGTCGTGGGGCTCGTCTGCGGCGCGGTCAGCTCGCTGCTCGCCATGCCGCTGCTGCCGCTGTTCGACGACGACGCGACACCGGTGCCGCCGCTGGAGCTGGCGCCGGCCCTAGGGGTGGTCCTGGCGGCTGCCGTGGCCGGAGCGGTCGTCCTCGTGGTGGTGGGCTGGCTGGCGGCCCGTGGCGCCGGACGGCGGATCACGCTGCAGAGGGTGAGGGAGAGCCTGTGAGCGACGACAGCCGGAGGATCGCAGCGGAGCGAGGACCGGACGGCCGAGGAGCTCGCAACGGGAGGGTGCTGTGACCGCCATGGCGACCGACAGGGGTGCGGAGACGTCGGCCCGGCGCGGGTTGCAGGTCTCGACGCGCGGGCTGGTGCACATCTACCGCGCCGAGGGCCACGACGTCGCGGCGCTGTCCGGCGTCGACCTGGTCGTCCACCCCGGCGAGGTCGTCGGGCTCCTGGGGCCGTCCGGTGCGGGCAAGTCGACCCTGCTGACCCTGTTCGGGGGTCTCATGCGTCCCAGCGCCGGGCGGGTCCTCGTCGGCGACCACGAGCTGTCGACGATGACGGAGGCCGAGCTCGACGCCTTCCGGGCCGCCGAGGTGGGGCTGGTCCTGCAGGGCGCCGCGCGGAACCTGCTGCCGTACCTCACCGCCCGGCAGAACGTCGAGTTCGCCCAGCGGTCGGCGCTCAAGGCGGGGCGCGACGTGCCCGCCGTGGGTGAGGTGCTGGAGCTGGTGGGGCTGGACCGCGAGGCCACCGCGCCGCTGCCGTCACTGCCTCCGGGCCAGCTCCAGCTCGCCGCGCTCGCGGTGGCCCTCGCCAGCCGGCCCGGGCTGCTGCTCGGGGACGAGCCGACCAGCCAGCTGCACCACACCTCCCGCGACGTCGTCCTCGACGCCCTGCACCGCGTCAACAGGGAGTGGGGCACGACCATCGTCGTCGTCACCCACGACCCCGAGGTCGCCGCGCGCCTGCCGCGCACCGTGACCATCCGCGACGGCCGGGTGGGCGGCGAGGGCCGGGCCGGCGAGGAGTATGCCGTCGTGGCGGCCGACGGCTCGCTGCCGCTGCCGCCGGCGGCCGTGGCGGCGTTCCCGCCGGGAGCGCTCGTGCGGGTGCACCGCACCGAGGACGGGACGTGGGTGCTGGTGCCCGAGGGTGGGGGTGGCCGACATGGGTGAGGCGCTGCACGCCGCCGGCCTCGACGAGCGGGTCGAGGTCCCGCCGCTCGAGGTGGCGGCGGTCACCGTGCGGTACGGCTCCACCGTGGCCGTCGACGCGGCGAGCTTCGAGGCGTACTCGGGCGAGTTCATCGCGGTGACCGGCCACTCCGGCGCTGGGAAGTCCTCGTTGCTGTGGGCGCTCGCCGGGGCCGTGCAGGCGGAGGGCGCCGTCCGGCTGGGGGAGGACGTGGTGGGTGACCGGGCCGGGGCGGCTGTGCTCGGCATCGAGGTCATCCCGCAGGGCAGTGCGCTGGCCCTGCTGCTGACGGCGCACGAGAACGTCGCCCTGCCGCTGCTCGCCAAGGGCGTGCCCGCCGACGAGGCAGGCCGTCGCGCGCAGGAGGCGCTCGCCGCGGTCGGGCTCGAGGAGTCGGGGAGCCACCTCGCCGAGGAGCTCAGCGGTGGCCAGCAGCAGCGGGTCGCGGTCGCACGGGGCCTCGCGCTGCGCGGACGGGTGCTCCTGGCCGACGAGCCCACGAGCGAGCTCGACCACGACAACCGCGAGCGGGTCCTGGGGCTGCTGCGGGCCGAGGCGGAACGCGGCGCGATCGTGGTCATGGCGACGAACGACCCCGAGGCCGCCGAGGAGGCCGACGGCGAGCTGCGACTCGACGACGGACGCTGTGAGACGGTCCGCCTGCCCCGCTGACCAGCGCACTACCCTGCCACCGTGCCCAAGCCGATCCGCCTGCCGTTCGACCCGATCACCCGGGCCGCGCAGCTGTGGACCCGCCGGTGGGGGCGGTCGTCCCAGCCCGTCGCGATGGCGAGCGCCACGTCGATCATGCGCGTGCAGCAGCTGCTCATCACCGACTACGACGCGGTCTGCGCCAGGCACGGCCTGACCTTCGCCCGGTACGAGGCGCTGGTGCTGCTCGCGTTCAGCCGGGACGGGCGGCTGGGCATGAGCAAGATCGGGCAGCGGCTCATGGTCCACCCGACGAGCGCGACGAACATCGTGCAGCGGCTCGACGCCCAGGGTTTCGTCGAGCGGGTGCCCAACCCCGAGGACGGGCGGGGCACGCTCGCGGTCATCACCCCCGCCGGCCGCGACGCCATGGAGGCGGCGACGGCGGACCTCGTCGGCATGCGCTTCGGCCTCGGCATGCTCAGCGCCGCCGAGCACGAGCAGCTGTTCGAGCTCCTGCGCAAGGTCCGCGTCGGCGCCCACGACTTCGACGCCTGACCAAGCCCCACGGCATACGCCTCGCAAAACGGCGGTTGCGCGGCAACCCGCGGGACAACAACGCGTGGTTTGCCGCGCAACCGCCGTCTTGCCGGCCGGGGGAGGGGCGAGAGGCGGCATGCGCCGAGCCGTGTTGGTGGTTACTAGGACGTCCTAGTAAATTGCGCGGTATGACGCAGACCACTCCCGAGCAGTCCGGGGCCGCCCGCTGGCAGGCCCGCTACGACGCCGCGCAGGCCAAGGGCCAGGTGCGGGACGCCGACTTCACGACGCTGTCCGGGATGCAGGTCGACCCGGTCTACGGCCCGGCCGACGGCTCCGAGGTGCCCGAGTCGATCGGGTGGCCGGGGGAGTTCCCGTTCACCCGCGGCCTGTACCCGACCGGCTACCGCGGGCGCACGTGGACGATCCGGCAGTTCGCCGGGTTCGGCAACGCCGTGCAGACCAACGAGCGCTACAAGATGATCCTCGAGCGCGGGGGCGGCGGGCTGTCCGTCGCGTTCGACATGCCCACGCTGATGGGCCGCGACTCCGACGACCCGATGAGCCTCGGCGAGGTCGGCCACTGCGGCGTCGCCATCGACTCGGCCGCCGACATGGAGGTCCTGTTCAAGGACATCCCCCTCGGCGAGACCACGACGTCGATGACGATCAGCGGCCCGGCCGTGCCCGTGTTCTGCATGTACCTCGTCGCCGCGGAGCGCCAGGGCGTCGACCTCGGCGTCCTCAACGGCACGCTGCAGACCGACATCTTCAAGGAGTACATCGCCCAGAAGGAGTGGCTGTTCGCGCCCGAGCCGCACCTGCGCCTGATCGGCGACCTCATGGAGTACTGCGCCGAGAAGATCCCCGCGTACAAGCCGCTGTCGGTCTCCGGCTACCACATCCGCGAGGCCGGCTCGACGGCCGCGCAGGAGCTCGCCTTCACCCTCGCCGACGGCTTCGGCTACGTCGAGCTGGGCCTGTCGCGCGGGCTCGACATCGAGACCTTCGCGCCGGGCCTGTCCTTCTTCTTCGACAGCCACGTCGACTTCTTCGAGGAGGTCGCCAAGTTCCGCGCCGCCCGCCGCATCTGGGCGCGTTGGATGCGCGACGTCTACGGCGCCAAGACCGACAAGGCCCAGTGGCTGCGGTTCCACACCCAGACCGCGGGCGTCAGCCTCACCGCCCAGCAGCCGTACAACAACGTCGTCCGCACCGCGGTCGAGGCGCTCGCGGCCGTCCTCGGCGGCACCAACAGCCTGCACACCAACGCCCTCGACGAGACCCTCGCCCTGCCGACCGAGCAGGCCGCGGAGATCGCCCTGCGCACCCAGCAGGTCATCATGGACGAGACCGGCGTCACCAACGTCGCGGACCCGCTCGGCGGCAGCTGGTACGTCGAGGCGCTCACCGACAAGATCGAGGCCGAGGCCGAGAAGATCTTCGACCGGATCCTCACCCTCGGCGGAAGCGACCTGACGTCGAAGGACACCGAGCAGCTCGCCGCCGTCATGCGCGAGAACACCGGCGTGGCCGACGGCGCCCGGTGGCCGATGACCCGCGGCATCCTGCGCGGCATCGAGGAGGGCTGGTTCATGAGCGAGATCGCCGAGGCCGCCTTCCAGTACCAGGTCGCGCTCGAGAAGGGCGACAAGAAGGTCGTCGGCGTCAACACGCACACCGGCAGCGTCAGCCACGAGCTCGAGATCCTGCGGGTCAGCCACGAGGTCGAGCGGGAGCAGGTGGCCCTGCTCGCCGACCGGAAGGCCGGCCGCGACGAGGCGGCCGTCACCGCCGCCGTCGCCCGCATGCTCGAGGTCAGCCGCACCACCGAGAACATGGTCCCGGCCATGCTCGACGCCGTGCGGGCCGAGGCCACCCTGGGCGAGATCTGCGACGCCCTGCGCGAGGAGTGGGGCGTCTACCGGGAGCCCGCCCGCTTCTGACCCACAAGGCCGCCGCGTCGGCGGTGTGGCGGCGGTATGCCGTGTGCCTCAGTCGGCCGCGGCTGCCGCCGCCTGCTTCTGGGCGCGGTGGAGCCGGGCCCAGGCGACGTCGGCGAGCAGCTCGATGAGGGCGTCGACGAACGCGGCGTCCGGCTCGCCGGTGACCAGGGCCCGGTGCATGACCGACCCGACGACGATGTCGGCGAGCAGGTCGACGTCGACCATCTCGGGTCGGATCTCGCCTCGCCGGATGGCGCGCTCGACCGACGTCGCGACGAGCGCGTGCAGCCGGGTCGAGAGCGACTCGCGCACCTGCACGCCCACCCCGTCGGGGTCGCGGGCGGACTCCGCCAGCAGCGCGGCATACGCCCCGCCCGTGGACGGGTCGCGCAGCAGGGTCGCGGCCTGCTCGATCCCGGCGCGCATGTCGGCGGCGAGCGAGCCGTGGTCCCCGACCTCGATCTCGTCGAACTGGACTGCGACGGCGTGCACGGCGAGCTCCACCTTCGACGGCCACCGGCGGTAGAGGGTGCTCTTGGCCACACCGGCCTTGGCGGCGACGTGCTCCATGGACATCCGGGACACGCCCTTGGCGGCCAGGACCTCGCGGGCGGCATCGGTGATGGCCTGCTCCGTCGCCTCTTCGCGGGGCCGCCCGGGGCGCCTGGCCCTGCCGTGTCGGGTTCGTGCGGTCATCCCGGCGATCATGCCACTGATGTCCCGATTTCAGGGGATGAGGATTTGTCCTCGTCGGGGGCGTTGGGTCATGGTGGTGGGAATGCCGGCCGTGGGGACGCCTCCCGCGCCGGCCGTCTCACGTAAAGGAATCCGTACTGTGTCCATCCTGGCCAAACGCGTGCTCCTGGCCGCGCTGACAGGCATCGGGCTCGTGCTGCTCGTCGTGGGCGCGTGGTTCACCTCACACCTCGGCACCTCGGGGAGCGCGACGTTCCGCGCCGCGCCCGGCACCGGTGTCGTGGTGCTGGAGCCGAGCGTGCTCAACCGGGTCGACGACCCGGTGGACGTGACCGCCACGACGAAGGACGGGGGCCAGGTCTGGATCGGCCGGACCTCACCGTCCGACGCCAGGGCCGTCGTCGGGAGCGCCGAGCACACCAGCATCACCGGCTCCCGGGTGAGCACGTGGTCTCTCGCGAAGACCACCTCCGGCAGCGGCGCCCCCGCCGCGGACCTCGCCGGAGCCGACGTGTGGCGCCAGACGGTGTCCGGCAAGGGGCACGCGCACGTCGAGGTCGACCAGGGCGACGCGCCCGAGGCGCTGGTCGTGACCGCGCCCGGCGGTGGCACGGTCACGTCGGTCACGCTGACCATCAGCCGGGGCACGTGGTTCGCCCAGAGCCTGCTGACGGCCCTCGTCGGGCTCATCCTCGCCGCGGTCGGTGCCGTGGGGCTCATCGGCACGTGGCGGCGCTCCTCAGGCGGGGCCGCCGAGGGCGCCGACCGCACGGACGGCGCCCCCGCGGTCGACCCGCACGACGAGCACGAGACAGACGTCCCGGCGTCCAGGGAGGACGCCACCGACCCCGCTCCGGAGGTGACGGCATGACCCCCACCCCCAAGGTCCTGGCCGGCGCTGCCCTCGCGCTGGCCCTCGCCGGGTGCGGCGCCGCCGAGGCCGTCGTCGGCCTCCACGACGCCCCGCCCCAGGTCACGACCACCGCCCCGATCGCGCCGGACACGGCCGAGCAGATCGCCACCCGCGTCCTCGACCAGGCAGACGAGGCCTCGCGCGCCACGGGCGACAAGGCCGACACCCTGCGCAAGCAGGCGCTCACCGGCAGCGCACTGGCCGTCGCCGAGGCGGCGGCCAAGAGCGAGGAGGGCTCCTCGGCCGCCGACGCGCCCCTGACCCGCAGCGCGCCGCCGAAGGTGCTGGCCGTCTCGCGGGGCACCGCGTGGCCCCGCGTGATGGTCGTGCAGACCGCGGACAAGGACGGTGCGACCGAGCTGAACCTGCTCACGTCACCCGACCCGACGACACCCTTCAAGCTCGCGGCGTCGGCCCGGATGCACCCCGGGGCGACCGTGGCGGCGCTGGACTCGCTGCGCAGCGGGTCGCCCCTGGTCACCGACGGCGCGGACCTGTCCGTCGCGCCGGACAAGCTGGTCCAGGAGTATGCCGGTGCGCTGGCGTACCCCAAGGCGTCCCCGGCCCCCGACGTGGAGACGGGCGACCCGTTCGCGCTCGCCGTCCGGGCGAACGCCGCGGCCCAGGCCAAGTCGTTCGGCAAGCTCGCCACGCTGACCCAGAAGCACGTGCCGCAGGAGGGCACGACCGCCATCCGGCTCAAGGACGGTGGCGCGCTCGTGTTCGCCCTGATGCAGCGCACCGACGCGATCACCCTGAGCAAGGGCGGCAAGTCGCTGACGGCGAGTGCCGACTTCCAGAAGCTGGTGCGCAAGAAGACGCTGACCCGCAGCGCGCAGCTGCAGACGTACGAGATGGTCGTCTTCACCGTGCCCGCCCAGGGCAAGGCGAAGATGGTCGCCGTCGACGAGGTGCTGTCCTCCGCGAAGGGCTCCTGAGACCGGGGCGGCTGGGCGGTCCCGGTCCGGGTGGGGAAGAATCGGCGGCATGACTGATCAGCCGAACCCCGGTGTTGTGCGAGGAGCGGTGGACCTGTCGGGTCTGCAGAGCGCAGCGGCCCCCGCCGCGTCGACCTCGACCGCGTCCACGGGCTCGTCGGCAGGTGGCCCAGCGGCCGCCACGCCGGGCGTGCCCGGACGCAGCGGAGTCGTCGTCGAGGGCACCGACGCGAACTTCCAGGAGATCGCGAACGCCTCGGTCAGCGTCCCGCTGCTGCTCGTGCTGTGGGCGGCCCGCCTGCCCGAGTCCCGCGCCTACCTCGACACCGTCGTGTCCGTGGCCGGCTCGTACGAGGGCCGGTTCCAGGTCGTGTCGATCGACGTCGAGGCGAACCCCACGCTGCTGCGCGCGTTCCAGGTGCAGAGCGTCCCGGTGACCATGGGGATGGTCCAGGGCCAGCCGGTCCCGATGTTCGCCGGCGTGCAGGCCGAGGCCACGCTGCGCCAGGTGCTCGACGAGTTCCTCGGCCTGGCCGTCCAGCACGGCGTCGCGGGCCGGGTCGACGTGTCGGCCGTCGGCAGCGCCGAGGAGGGGGAGGAGCCGCCGCTTCCCCCGCTCCACCAGGAGGCGTACGACGCCATCGAGCGCGGCGACCTCGACGCCGCCGCCGCGGCATACACCGCAGCGCTCAAGCAGGACCCCGCCGACGCCGACGCCCAGCTCGGGCTCGCCCAGGTCGGGCTCATGCAGCGCACCCAGGGCGCCGACCTGCAGTCCGCCCGTGCGGCCGCGGCGGAGCACCCGCACGACGTCGCCGCCCAGACGCTGGTCGCCGACCTCGACGTCCTCGGCGGCCACGTCGAGGACGCCTTCCTGCGCCTCATCGACCTGGTCCGCGCCACGGGCGGCGACGAGCGGGAGGCCGCGCGCGCCCACCTGCTGGAGCTGTTCGCCGTCGTGGGGTCCCACGACGAGCGCGTGCGCAAGGCGCGCACCGCGCTGATGTCCGCCCTGTTCTGACGTACGGAGCCACCTCGGCGGCCCTTCGCCCCACCGGGCGGGGGCCGCCGTCTCCACTTTCGGCATCGGCGACCAGCCGCAAGTATGGGCGCATGTCCTCCTCACGGAACCACCTGATCGGACTCCTGCTCGGTGCCGAGGGCGACTGGCCGGCGGCGTTCGAGTCCCTCGTCGAGCGGCTCGGGACGGTGACCGGGCCGGACGGCACGCAGCACCGGGTCACCACCGAGCGCGTGACCATCGAGCCGTTCAACCTGCGCGACAAGCCGCGCCACGACCTGGTCATCGACCGGCTGGCGCACTGGTACTACCACCCGCGCGAGTGGCTCAAGAAGGTCGCGCTCATGGACGACGTGTACCTGCTCAACAGCCCGTTCACGTTCCAGTCCATGGAGAAGCACTCGGCGTACTGCGCCCTGCTGCGGCTCGGGATGAACGTCCCCGAGACGGTCCTCGTGCCCTACAAGAACCCCATCGACAACGTGCGCTGGGCGTTCACGTCCTCGAAGTACAACAAGTCCTTCGACCTCGACGAGATCGCCGAGGAGCTGGGGTACCCGATGTTCATGAAGCCGTTCGACGGCGGGGCGTGGCGCGGTGTCTCGATGATCAAGGACCGCGACGACCTGCACGCCGCCTACAACGACTCCGGCGAGATGCTCATGCACCTGCAGAAGGCGGTCGACGGGTTCGAGGTGTTCGCGCGGGCGCTGACGATCGGGCCCGAGACGATGGTGATGAAGTTCCGTCCCGACGAACCCATGCACGGGCGGTATGCCGTGGAGCACGGCTTCCTCTCCGAGGCGGTGGGCAGCGAGGCCATCACCATCGCCCAGACGGTGAACTCCTTCTTCCGGTGGGAGTTCAACTCGTGCGAGATGCTCGTCAAGGACGGGGTGGTCTACCCGATCGACTACGCGAACGCGTGTCCCGACGTCGCCGTGACCTCACTGCACTACTACTTTCCGTGGGCGATGAAGGCGCTGCTCAAGTGGTCGGTGTTCTGCGTGGCCACGGACCGGCGCGCTCGGACCCAGGTGGACACCGACCCGTGGTTCGCCGTGGCCGACGACCCGGACCTGGACTACCAGGGCAAGCTCGCGGCCTACCAGCGGCTGGCGGACGAGCACTTCGAGACCGAGCGCTACCGGGAGTTCTGCGACGCCGCCCTCGGGCACGTCGACGAGCTGGTGCTGGAGTGGGTGGACTCGGACGCGTTCCGGTCGCTGCTGACGAGCACGATCCAGCAGACGTACCCGCCGCACGAGTGGGAGCGGTTCGAGGGGCACTTCGGCGGCCTCACGCGCCTGTGGGTGGCCGACGAGCGCTCGCGGCTCGGCTCAGGCGCCTCCCGCGCCGACGAGGCGGTGGTGGGCGGCCCGGCACCGGCCGTCACCGGCTGAGGGGGGAGGGCCGGGGACGGGTCGACGCACCGATGGCGCGAGCCGGACCTCGACCGCCGGCGAACGCACGACGGCCCGGACACCGTGTGGTGTCCGGGCCGTCGGCGCGCACGTGCGTCGCTCGAGCGGGGGGCTCAGCAGGCGCTGCACTCCTGCGGCACCTGGTGGCGGCGCGCCTCCGGCGTCATCAGACGGGGGCGGCGCAGTCCTCGGAGCTGGTCGAGCGTCGCGAGGTTGGGGCCATGGTCACCGGAGCGCGGGAAGGAGGAGGGGCGGGTCACGGTTCGGGGGCTCTGGCGCGTCGTCATGTCCCGTACAACGGAGCAACCCTCCGTTTAATTCCGGAGGACCCCTCCGAATTCGCCGCGGTCGGTGAGTCGCGCGCTGGACACGGCGCGACACGGGCGCGTGCCGGATCGAAGCCCACGAGGATCTGGAGGGGAAAGGAAGGTGCGCGCACTATGCATTGCCCCAGGGACAGGGGCAGGGCAGAGCGTGCGTGCGGCGGCCAGGGGCGGAGGGTGGGTCGATGCGGACGCCGGTCCTGTCCCTGCTCTGCGCTGCCCCACGGGCCGGGGCAACGCATAGCGCGCGCGGGGCCTGTCCCTGCTCTGCGCTGCCCCACGGGCCGGGGCAACGCATAGTGGGCGCGGGGCCGTCCCCGCGCTGCGCTGCCCCACGGGCCGGGGCAACGCATAGCGCGCGGGGGCCGTCCCCGCGCTGCGTTGTCCCACGGGTCGGGGCATTGCATAGTGCGCGCGGGACCTGTCCCCGCGCTGTGCTGCCCCACGGGCCGGGGCATTGCATAGTGCGCGCGGGACCTGTCCCCGCGCTGCGCTGCCCCACGGGCCGGGGCAACGCATAGCGCGCGTGCGACGGCCAGGACGGAGGGCGGACCGGCACGCGCGCCTTCCCCCCGGGGGACGGACCCCGTCGTCCACAGGCCCGGTCTCGCGAGAGCGGCATCCACAGCCCCGCGGGCTGTCCCCGCGAACCGCGGGCGGGCAGGGCACCGTGGGCGGATGGACCCGGACGACCTCGCGGCCGAGATCTCACGACAGGTGCGACTGACGCGGGCACGGCGTGTGCTCTCGCAGCGCGAGCTGGCTCGCCAGGCGGGGGTGTCCAAGTCGCTGGTGGGCAGGCTCGAGGCCGCGGAACTCCCTGCATCGGTCCACGCGTGGCTGGCCGCACTACCCGGGCTGGGTGTCACCCTCACCGTGGGCGCGGGACCCGACGACGCGGAGCGCGCCGGACCCGACGACGCCGAGGGCGCGGGACCCGACGGCACCGAGTGCACGGGAACCGAGGGTGCCGAGCGCACGGGACCGCGCGACGCGGTGGTGACGGAGCTCGACGCGTACCGCGACCTCGCCGGGCGCCGTTTCCCCGCGCACAGGCGGGTCGAGCCCTTCCAGCTCACCACCTACTGGTGGAGCCGGCACGCCGACCGCCCGCTCAGCGCGCCGAACCCGCCGGCTCGCTGGTCCGGGCGCCGGGCCACAGTCGACACGGCACCCCACGACGAGCGTCAGCCGCCGAGCGCCGCGCCCACCACCTCGCGGGCCTCGGCCTGCACCTGCGCCAGGTGCTCGGGCCCGCGGAACGACTCGGCATAGATCTTGTAGACGTCCTCGGTGCCGGACGGGCGGGCCGCGAACCACGCGCTCTCCGTCGTCACCTTGAGGCCGCCGATCGCTGCCCCGTTGCCGGGTGCATCGGTCAGCTTGGCCGTGATCGGCTCTCCCGCGAGGCTGTCGGCGGCGACGTCACCGGGGGAGAGGGCGGCCAGCTTGGCCTTCTGCTCGCGGTTCGCCGGGGCGTCGATGCGGGCGTACGCCGGGTCGCCGTGCCGCGCGACCAGCTCGCGGTAGTGCTCGCTGGGGGTCTTCCCCGTGGCGGCGAGGACCTCGGACGCGAGCAGCGCCAGCAGGATGCCGTCCTTGTCGGTCGTCCACGCCCGGCCGTCGCGGCGCAGGAACGACGCGCCCGCCGACTCCTCGCCCCCGAAGCCGAAGCTGCCGTCGATGAGCCCGGGGACGAACCACTTGAAGCCCACGGGCACCTCGACGAGCCGGCCGCCGACGTCGGCAGCCACGCGGTCGATCATCGAGCTCGAGACCAGCGTCTTGCCGATCGCGGCACCCTGCGGCCAGTCCGCGCGCGCCCCCCCGAAGAGGTACTGGATCGCCACGGCCAGGAAGTGGTTCGGGTTCATCAGGCCGGCGTCCGGCGTGACGATCCCGTGCCGGTCGGCGTCGGCGTCGTTCCCCGTCGCGAGGTCGTACTCGTCCTTGCGGGCGATGAGCGAGGCCATGGCCGAGGGGGAGGAGCAGTCCATCCGGATCTTGCCGTCCCAGTCCAGCGTCATGAAGCGCCAGGTCGGGTCGACGAGCGGGTTCACGACGGTCAGGTCGAGGCCGTGCCGGTCCGCGATCTCGCCCCAGTACGCCACGGACGCCCCGCCCAGGGGATCGGCCCCGATGCGGATCCCCGCCTCACGGATCCTGGCCACGTCGACGACGCTCGGCAGGTCGTCCACGTAGGTGCCCAGGAAGTCGTACGCACCCGCTGCGGCACGGGCCCGCGTGAAGGGCACGCGCCTGACGTCCGCCAGCCCGCCGGCGATGAGCTCGTTGGCGCGGGCGGCGATGACCTTGGTGGCGTCGGAGTCGGCCGGGCCACCGTGCGGCGGGTTGTACTTGAACCCGCCGTCGGTGGGCGGGTTGTGAGACGGCGTGACGACGATGCCGTCGGCGAGGCCGCTGCCCGTCGTCCGCCCGTCGTTGGCCCGGATGATCGCGTGCGACACCGCCGGCGTGGGCGTGTAGCCGTCACGGTCGTCGACGAGGACGGTCACGTCGTTGGCGACCAGCACCTCGAGCGCCGAGGCCCACGCCGGCTCGGACAGGCCGTGGGTGTCACGCCCCATGAAGAGCGGCCCGTCGTAGCCCTGCGCCGCCCGGTAGTCGCAGATCGCCTGCGTCGTGGCCAGGATGTGCGCCTCGTTGAACGCCGTCCGCAGGCTCGACCCGCGGTGCCCCGACGTCCCGAACGCCACCTGCTGGTCGACGTCCTGCGGGTCCGGCTGCAGCGTGTAGTAGGCCGTGACGAGGTGCGGGACGTCGACGAGGTCGGACGGCTGGGCCGGCTGGCCGGCGCGCGGGTCGCTCATGGCGTGGTCACCTTCTCCTCCTCGACCGGCGCGAGGTAGACGGCGGACAGCTTCGCCACCGTCACCTCGACGGAGTACGGCTGGCCGTCGGCCGGCACCTCCTGCGCCTCCAGCTCGACCCCGGCCTGGCTGGCGGTGCCGAACTCGTCGAACCCGCTCGTGTCGAGCACGACCTTCCAGCGGCCCGCCCGGGGGACACCCAGGCGCAGCGGGTCACGGGAGATGCCGCCGAAGTTCACGGCCACTGCCAGCACGTCGCCCTGCCGGTCAGGGGTCCCGAACCGCAGGTAGGAGTACGTGTTGCCGGCGTTGTCGTTGGCGTTGAGCCACTCGAACCCGGCCGAGTCCGAGTCCAGCGCCCACAGGGCCCGGCTCTCCTTGTAGACCCGGTTGAGCTCCTTGACCAGGTTGTGCACCCGGTAGTGGGCCGCGTGGTCGAGCAGCCACCAGTCGAGCTCGCGGCCGTCGGCCCACTCGGCCTCCTGGGCGAACTCCGTGCCCATGAAGATCAGCTGCTTGCCGGGGTGGCTCCAGATGTACGCGAGGTAGGCGCGGACCGTCGCCAGCTGGTCGTACCGGCTGCCCGGCACCTTGCGCAGCAGCGAGCCCTTGCCGTGCACGACCTCGTCGTGGCTGATCGGCAGCAGGTAGTTCTCGCTGTAGGCGTACATGAGCGAGAACGTCAGCAGGTTGTGGTGGTACTGCCGGTGGACCGGGTCCTCCTTGAGGTACCGCAAGGAGTCGTTCATCCAGCCCATGTTCCACTTCAGCCCGAAGCCGAGGCCGCCCGCGTCGGTCGGCTTGGTGACCCCCGGCCAGGACGTGGACTCCTCGGCGATCGTGACGATGCCGGGGACCCGCTTGTATGCCGTGGCGTTGGCCTCCTGGAGCAGGCCCACCGCCTCGAGGTTCTCGCGGCCCCCGTGCACGTTCGGGATCCACTCGCCGTCACGGCGGGCGTAGTCGAGGTACAGCATCGACGCGACGCCGTCGACTCGCAGGCCGTCGACGTGGAACTCCTCGAGCCAGTACACGGCATTCGCCACGAGGAAGTTGCGCACCTGCTGGCGGCCGAAGTCGAAGATGTACGAGCCCCACTCGGGGTGCCAGCCCTTGCGGGGGTCCGGGTGCTCGTACAGCGGCAGCCCGTCGAACTGCGCCAGCGCCCACGGGTCGGTCGCGAAGTGGCCCGGCACCCAGTCGAGGATGACGCCGATCCCGGCCTGGTGCAGCCGGTCGACGAGGTAGCGGAAGTCATCCGGCGTCCCGAACCGCGCGCTGGGCGCGTAGTAGCTGGTGACGTGGTAGCCCCACGACGGCGGGTACGGGTGCTCCATCACCGGCATGAACTCGACGTGGGTGAAACCCAGGTCGCGGGTGTAGTTGACCAGGTGCTCGGCGAGGTCGCGGTAGGACTGCCCCTTGCGCCACGAGCCCAGGTGCACCTCGTAGACGCTCATCGGCGCGGCGTGCGCGTCGTTCCCGGTGCGGTGGCGCAGCCAGTCCTCGTCCTGCCAGTCGTAGCGCGACTGCTCGACCCGCGACGCCCGTCCGGGGGGCAGCTCGGTCGACCGCGCCATCGGGTCGGCCTTCTCGCGCACGCGGCCGTCGGCCCCGCGGACCATGAACTTGTAGAGGGCACCGTCACCGACGCCGGGGACGAAGAGCTCCCAGACGCCGGACTCGCCGAGCAGGCGCATCGGGTGGGTGCGGTTGTCCCAGCCGTTGAAATCGCCGACGACGTGGACGGCCTGGGCGCGAGGGGCCCACACGGCGAACGACGTGCCGACCACCGTGCCCATCGGGCCGCCGTACTCGCGGACGTGGGCGCCCAGGACGGTCCACAGCTGCTCGTGCCGTCCCTCGCCGATGAGGTACCGGTCGAGGTCGCCCAGCGTGGGGGCGAACCGGTAGGGATCGTCCTGCACGTGCTCGATGCCGTCGCCGTAGGCGACGAGCAGGCGGTAGTCCTGGGTCTGCGTGGCGCCGGGGCGCAGGCCGCGCCACACGCCGTCGGACTCGTGCTCCATCGCCACCTGCTCGCCGTCGGCGAAGCGGACGGCCACCGAGGCCGCGAACGGCCGGAAGGCGCGCACCACCAGGCCCTCGGGCTCGAGGTGGTGGCCCAGCAGGTCGTGCGGCTGCTGGTGGCGGCCGTCGATGAAGGCGCGGATGGCCTCCTGCGGCGTGGCCGGCACGGGGACCGGCTCGGGCTCGCGGCTCACGGGCGGCTCGGTCACCTGGCCGGGTCGGGGCTCCGGGCTCGCGGGCGCCTCGGTCACCTGGCTCGTCGCCGGGGTGGATTCCCGGCTGGCCGGAGGCTCGGTCACCCGGCCCGGCTCGGGTGCTTCCGGGTCCGGGTGGGTCGACGGCGCCGCCGGCGCCTGGGACGTGTCCAGGTGGGGCGCGTCAGGCGTGGCCTGCGTCGGGTCGCCGGGAGTTGTGGCAGGCGTGCTGCCGGCCTGCGGGTCCTTCGGGTCCTTCTTGTTCTTGCCGAACTTGGGGCTCATGCCAGGTCCCTTCGTGCGTCGTCGAGCAGTCGGGCCACTGCGGCGGTCGGGATGGTCAGCCACGGTGGGCGGTTTCGTGCCTCGTACACCACCTCGTAGAGGGCCTTGTCGAGCTGGAACGCGATGAGCAGTGCGGGGTTGTCGCGGGGGTCGGTCCCGGCCGCCGTGGCATACCCGTCGAGGAAGGCGGCCTGCGTGGCGGCGGCCCAGTCGCGGGCGCTCCTGCCGGGATGGGACTGCTCCCACGACCCGGCGGCGTAGTCGAACGAGCGGAGCATGCCCGCCACGTCGCGGATCGCGAGGTCGGGGCGGCTGCGCTCGGCAAGCGGCCGCAGCGGCTCGCCCTCGAAGTCGAGCAGCACCCACCCGCGACCGGCCACCTGCAGGACCTGCCCGAGGTGGTAGTCGCCGTGGATGCGCTGGAGCCGGGGCCAGGGCGCGTTGACGGCCCGGTCGAAGACCGATGCGATCCGGTGCTCGAAGGCGGCCAGGGCCGGCACCTCGGAGGCGGCCGCGACGTACCGCGCCCGCATCCCGGCGACGACGTCGGCGATGGCCGCCTCCGTCACCGGCTCGGTCGGCAGCACCCGTGCCAGCAGGTCGTGCACCTCGGCGGTCGCGGCCCCGAGGTCGCGTGCGGGCGTCGTGAAGTCCTCGCCGGCGCCGATGGCCCGCAGCGCGACGCGCCACGCGTCCTCGGTGCCCGGGAAGAACTCCTGGGCGAAGGCCAGGTGACCGGCAGCGGACTGACCGCCCTCGACGGGCGAGGGCCAGCGTGCCGACACGGCGCCGACCATGCCAGGCACCCGCGTCGAGCCGCCCTCGGAGAGGGCGCCCTGCACCGTCACGTCGGGGTTCTCACCGTCGTGCAGCATGCGGAAGACCTTGCAGATCAACGGCTTCGGGGCGCCGTCGGCGTCGACGCAGTCGAACACGATCGAGGTGTTGGACTGCTCGCCGGACAGCACGCGCGAGCCGCGCAGCGTCACCTCCTGCGTCCACGACCGGTGTCGCTCACCGACCACGTCGGGCTCGACGGTGTCGGACTGCGAGCCGGCTTGCGGGACGGCCCGGCCCAGCGCCAGCTCGAGCAGCTGGGCGGCGTACACCGGGTCGTGCGGCCCGTCGTACACCCAGCGGCGGCCCAGGACCGTGTGCTCCGTCGTGCCGACCAGGGCCGACTGACCGCCCTCGAGCGGAGCGGCGCGGTAGGTGAGGGGCACCTGGTAGAGCACCGGCGCGGGACCGGCCTCGTCGACGACGAGGATGGTCTCGATCCCCACCTGCCCCGCGGGGTCGTCGAGGCGCCACGACCAGAGCTTGCGCAGGCGCGGGGTGCTGCCCTTGGCGGCATACCACCGCTGCCGTCCCATCCAGCCGGCGAGCAGCTCCAGCTTGGTCGGCGACAGCGAGGCGGACGTGTGGATCTCAGCCACGGGCAGCCGCCGGGGCCAGTCGCAGCCAGAAGAAGTCGCGGGAGCCGAGGGTCAGGGTGATGGTGCCGTCGTCGGACACCTTGGGGAACCCGAGGCCACCGAACAGGTCGGTCGTCTGGGCTCCCTTGAACTCCTCGGGCACCTTGATCGTCGTCGCCTGCGGCCGACTGGTGAGGTTGTTGACGCACAGGACGGCCTCGGTGTCCTGCGCGTCGCCCTCGCCGGCCCACTCGACCCGCAGGTAGGACAGCACGCCCTCGTTGTCGCTGGGGCAGACCTCGAAGTTCCCCCGCCCGAACACCGGGTGGTGGCGGCGGATCTCCAGCATCGCCTTGACCCAGTGCAGCAGCGAGGAGCTGTGCGCCATCTGGGCTTCCACGTTGACGTTGTTGTAGTGGTAGACGAGCGAGGAGATGACCGGCAGGTAGAGCTTGCCGGGGTCGGTCGTGGAGAAGCCCGCGTTGCGGTCCGGCGTCCACTGCATCGGGGTGCGGACCGAGTCGCGGTCGTTGAGCCAGATGTTGTCGCCCATGCCGATCTCGTCGCCGTAGTAGAGGCACGGCGACCCGGGCAGCGAGAGCAGGAGCGCGTGGATGAGCTCGATCTCGGCCCGGCTGTTGTCGAGCAGGGGGGCGAGGCGTCGCCGGATGCCGACGTTGGCGCGCATGCGCGGGTCGGGGGCGTACCAGCCGTACATGGCCGCCCGCTGCTCCGGCGTAACCATCTCGAGCGTCAGCTCGTCGTGGTTGCGCAGGAACGTGCCCCACTGGGCGCCCTGCGGGATGGGCGGGGTGTCGGCCAGGACGTCGATGATCGGCGCGGCCTTCTCCTCGCGCAGCGAGTAGTAGAGCATCGGCATGACCGGGAAGTGGAAGCACATCTGGCACTCCGGCGACTCCTCGGTGCCGAAGTAGTCGACGACGTCCGCAGGCGGCTGGTTCGCCTCGGCCAGCAGGATCCTGCCCGGGTACTCCTCGTCGACCATCCGCCGCAGCTTGGCGAGGAACTCGTGCGTCTTGGGGTGGTTCTCGCCGTTGTGGCCCTCCTCCTCGTAGAGGTAGGGGACCGCGTCGAGCCGGAAGCCGTCGATGCCCATGTCCATCCAGAACCGGACGACGTCGAACATCGCCTCGTGGACGGCGGGGTTCTCGAAGTTGAGGTCCGGCTGGTGGGAGAAGAAGCGGTGCCAGAAGAACTGGCGCCGCACCGGGTCGAAGGTCCAGTTCGACACCTCGGTGTCGATGAAGATGATGCGCGCGTCGGCATACTTCTCGTCGGTGTCGGACCACACGTAGAAGTCGCCGAACGGCCCCTCCGGGTCCGAGCGGGACGCCTGGAACCACGGGTGCTGGTCGCTGGTGTGGTTCATGACGAAGTCGGTGATGATCCGGATGCCGCGGGCGTGCGCCTGCGACACGAGCTCCTGGAAGTCCGGCAGCGTCCCGAACTCGGGCAGCACCGCGGTGTAGTCGGCGATGTCGTACCCGCCGTCGCGCAGCGGCGAGGCGTAGAACGGCGGCAGCCAGAGGCAGTCGACGCCGAGCCACTGCAGGTAGTCGAGCCGGTTGATGAGCCCGGTGAAGTCCCCGGCCCCGGACCCGTTGGAGTCGCCGAAGCCGCGGACGAGGACCTCGTAGAACACGGCCGTCTTGAACCACTCGGGGTCGTGCTTGAGGCCGGGCTGGTTGAGGTTGAGACCCTGCATCAGAACCTCCTGATCTCGACGACGTGCACGGGCTCGGTCTCCGGACCCAGTCTCACGTAGACGTTCTCCCCCCACTGCCAGGACTGGTCGGTGACCAGGTCGTGGGCGGCCACCTGGTCCTGCCACCCGAGCCCGAGCGCCGGCATGTCGAGGTGGACCATCGACTCGCGCGTGCTGTGCGGGTCGAGGTTGGCGACGACCACGACGACGTCCTCGGTGCCGTCGGCCAGCACGCGGCGCTTGGAGAACGCCATGATGTTCTCGTCGTCCACGTGGTGGAAGGTGATGTTGCGCAGCCAGTGCAGTGACGGGTGCGCGCGGCGGATCTCGTTGAGCCGCGTGAGGTAGCCGGCGAGCGACTGCCCCTCCTTGGGGCCGCCGGGCTCGTAGTCCTCCCAGTGGCGGTTCTTGTACTGGTACTTCTCGTTGTCGATCTGCTCCTCCGCGCCGGGGCGCGCCACGTGCTCGATCAGCTCGTACCCGGCGTAGATGCCGTAGGTCGGCACGAGCGTCGCGGCCAGGGCCGCCCGCAGCTTCCACGCGGCGGGGCCGCCGAACTGCATGTAGGGCGTGAGGATGTCGTGCGTGGTCGGCCAGAACGACGGGCGCATGTATGCCGCCGCGTCGCCCGCCAGCTCGCGGACGTACTCCTCGAGCTCCCACTTCTGGTTGCGCCAGGCGTAGTACGTGTACGACTGCTGGAACCCGACCTTGGCCAGGGTGTGCATCATCGCGGGCTTGGTGAACGCCTCGGCCAGCCAGATGACGTCCGGGTGGTCGCGCGCGACGTCCTCGATGAGCCACTGCCAGAACTCGACCGGCTTGGTGTGCGGGTTGTCGACGCGGAAGATCTTGACCCCGTGGTCGATCCACACCTGGATGACCCGGCGCACCTCGGCATACGCCCCGGCAGGGTCGTTGTCGAAGTTGAGCGGGTAGATGTCCTGGTACTTCTTCGGCGGGTTCTCGGCATACGCGATGGTGCCGTCGGCGCGCGTCGTGAACCACTCGGGGTGGCTGGTGACGTACGGGTGGTCGGGGGAGCACTGCAGGGCGATGTCCAGGGCCACCTCGAGGCCGAGCTCCTCGGCGCGCGCGACGAAGGCGTCAAAGTCCTCGAAGGTCCCGAGGTCGGGGTGGATGGCGTCGTGCCCGCCGTCGGGCGAGCCGATGGCGTAGGGGCTGCCCGGGTCGTCGGGCCCGGCGTCCAGGGTGTTGTTGGGGCCCTTGCGCGCGGTCGTGCCGATCGGGTGGATGGGGGTCAGGTAGACGACGTCGAAACCCATGTCGGCGATGGCGGGGAGGCGCTTCGCGGCGGTGCGCAGCGTGCCGGACGTCCACGCCCCGGTCTCCGGGTCCTGCACCGCGCCCTCCGAGCGCGGAAAGATCTCGTACCAGGCGCCGTAGAGGGCCCGCTCCCGCTCGACCAGGAGGGGCAGGTCGGCGGACTGGCTGACGAAGTCGCGCAGGGGGCGGTCGTGGAGCTCGGTGCGGACCGCAGGGTCCGTCCCGACGTGCAGGCGTGCCTGCGGGGGGCGCCGGGTGTCGCGCAGGGCGGTGACGGCGTCCTCCAGCAGGGTCCGCGCGGCGGCGGGGCGCTCGACCTCGGCCAGCGCGCGCTCCAGCACCCGCGCGCCCTCCTCGAGCATGAGCTCGGAGTCGATGTCCGCGGCGACCTTGATCGAGGCGTCGTGGTCCCACGTGGCGTACGGGTCCGACCAGCCCTCGACCCGGTAGCTCCACAGCCCCAGCTCCGCGGGTGCGACGACCGCCTCCCACGCGTTGAGCCCCGGGTTGACGAGGGTCATGGGCACGAGGGTCTCGGCCCCGGTGGGGGAGGTGAGCACGACCGAGGCGTTGACCGCGTCGTGGCCCTCGCGGAAGACCGTGGCGGAGACGGTGAGCTCCTCGCCGACGACGCTCGCCGCCGGCCGCGCGCCGTTGTCCACGCACGGGCGCACGTCCTGGACCGGGATGCGGCCGACCGGGCGCTGCGGCGGGGTGGAAAGCGGGGGTTTGGACGCTGCCGCCCGGGTCGTCCCCGGGGCGCCGGCGGACGGCGCGGCGGGGGTGGGGGATGTGGTTGCTCGGGGGGTCGCAGTCACGCGCCTGACGCTACTCGGTTCGCCCGCCGGGCACATGTTCGCGGCGCCCGGTGGACGTCTTTGCGCAGGCCAGGGGCGTGCCGCTGAAATCCCGTGAAAGTTCTGCAAGAAACCAACAAGGATGGGGCCCCGAGGGCTTAGGATGGCCCCTCGTGAAGGCCATCCGACGCTTCAGCGTCCGTACCGTCCTGCCCGAGCCCATTGCAGCGCTCGGCGACCTCGCAAGCAACCTGCGGTGGTCGTGGCACCCCCCGACCCGGGACCTGTTCCAGCGCATCGACGCCGACCGGTGGGCCAAGGTCCGCCACGACCCGGTGCGCCTCCTGTCGGCCCTGTCCCCCCAGGAGCTCGCCGACCTCGCCGGCAACCACGACTTCGTCGCCGCCGTCGCAGCCGCCAAGTCCGACCTCGACGAGTACCTCACCGAGCCCCGCTGGTACCAGGCGTGGGCCGAGGGCCAGGAGGCCGACGACAAGGGCCGGCGCGCCCCCCAGGCCATCGGCTACTTCAGCCCCGAGTTCGGCATCACCGAGGTGCTGCCGCAGTACTCCGGCGGCCTGGGCATCCTCGCCGGCGACCACCTCAAGACCGCCTCCGACCTCGGCGTCCCGATCGTCGGCGTCGGCCTCTTCTACAAGACCGGCTACTTCAAGCAGAGCCTCAACCGCGACGGCTGGCAGCAGGAGACCTACCCGGTCCTCGACCCCGACGGCCTGCCGCTCAGCCTGCTGCGCGAGGACGACGGCACCCCGTGCGTCATCACCCTGGACCTGCCGGGTGGCCGGGAGCTGCACGCCCACGTGTGGCGCGCCCAGGTCGGCCGCGTCCCGCTCCTCCTGCTCGACTCCGACGTGCCGGAGAACGACGAGGCCGCCCGTGACATCACCAACCGCCTCTACGGTGGCGGCGGCGAGCAGCGCCTCCAGCAGGAGATGCTCCTCGGCATCGGCGGCGTGCGCGCGCTGCGCCTGTGGTCGCGGCTCACCGGGGCCCCGGCGCCGGACGTCTACCACACCAACGAGGGCCACGCGGGCTTCCTCGGCGTCGAGCGCATCCACGAGCTGACCCAGCAGGCCGGCCTGTCCTCCGAGGAGGCGCTCGAGGCCGTGCGTGCGGCGACCGTGTTCACCACGCACACCCCCGTCCCGGCCGGCATCGACCGGTTCGGCGCCGACCTCATCGAGCTGCACTTCGGCGGCGACAACGCCGTCGCCGGCGTGCCGATCGAGCGCCTGCTCGCCCTGGGCGCCGAGGACTACCCCGGCGGCCAGGCCGGCATCTTCAACATGGCCGTCATGGGCCTGCGCCTCGGCCAGCGGGCCAACGGCGTCTCCCAGCTGCACGGTGTCGTCAGCCGCGAGATGTTCGACGGCCTGTGGCCCGGCTTCGACGACGACGAGGTGCCGATCACGAGCGTCACCAACGGTGTCCACGCCGGCACTTGGGTCGACCGCCGCGTCTACGAGCTCGCCGCCAAGCACCTCGGCACCACCGACATCGAGCGCGACCACGCCTGGGACCGCATCTCCGACGTCCCCCGCCAGGCCATCTGGGAGACCAAGCGCGAGATGCGCGCCCAGCTCGTCCAGGAGGCCCGCCGGCGCACCCGCTCGTCGTGGAAGAAGCGCGGCGCCAGCCCGGCCGAGCTCGGCTGGGTCGACGACATCCTCGACCCCGACGTGCTGACCATCGGCTTCGCCCGCCGCGTGCCCACGTACAAGCGGCTCACCCTCATGCTGCGCGACCCCGAGCGGCTCAAGCGCCTCCTGCTCGACCCGGAGCGCCCGATCCAGCTCGTCATCGCCGGCAAGTCGCACCCCGCCGACGAGACCGGCAAGCAGCTCATCCAGCAGATGGTGCGCTTCGCCGACGACCCGGAGATCCGCCACCGGATCGTCTTCCTGCCCAACTACGACATCGCCATGGCGCAGTACCTCTACCCGGGCTGCGACGTGTGGCTGAACAACCCGCTGCGCCCGTTCGAGGCCTGCGGCACATCGGGCATGAAGGCCGCCCTCAACGGCGGGCTCAACCTCTCCATCCTCGACGGCTGGTGGGACGAGTGGTACGACGGCGAGAACGGCTGGGCCATCCCGACCGCCGACGGTGTCGAGGACGCCCACCGCCGCGACGACATCGAGGCCGCCGCGCTCTACGACCTCATCGAGACCGTCGTCGCGCCGCGGTTCTACGACCGTGACGCCGACGGGCTGCCGCAGAACTGGCTCGGGATGATGGTGCACACCCTGCAGACGCTGGGCCCGAAGGTCCTCGCGAGCCGGATGGTGCGCGACTACACCACCCAGCTCTACGGCCCCGCGGCCCGGGCGGGGTGGGCGCTCAACGGCGACACCTTCGTCGGCGCCCGCGAGCTCGCGGCCTACAAGGCCAAGGTCACGGCCGCGTGGCCGAACGTCCGCGTGGACCACGTGGAGTCCTCCGGCGTCGGCGACAGCCCGCAGATCGGCGAGACGCTGCACGTGCGCGCGTACGTCTCGCTCGACGGGCTCGACCCCGCGGACGTCGACGTCCAGGTGGTGCACGGCACCGCCCGCGACAGCGACGAGCTCAAGGACGTCGAGGTGAAGTCGCTGGACTTCGTCGAGTCCTACGAGGGCGGCCGGCACCAGTTCGCGGGCGACTTCGCGCTCTCGCGGACCGGGTCGTTCGGCTACACCGTGCGGATCCTGCCCAGGCACGCCGGGCTGGCCAGCACCAGCGAGCTGGGGCTGGTCGTCAACGCCTGACCCGCCTTCCCACCCCGTCGGTATGCCGCGTGCGCGCCCTGCGCACGCGGCATACCGCTGTCCGGGGGACCGGGCGACCCACGACGCGCGGCTGACGCGCGGCCGACGCGGCTGGACGGGTCCGGCAGGTCAGCGACCGCGCAGACGCTCCACGACGGGGGCCAGCACGTCCGCGTGGTCGGTCCCCGCGCACACGTAGGACACCCCGGTCGTCGCGCGCCGGCGCTCGAGCGTGTCGACCATCTCGTCGGTGCCGCCGCTGAGGTACGTGGCCGCCCCCGCCTCGCGCAGTGCCGTCATGGTCAGGCCCATGCGCTGCTCGAGCCACGGCGGCACCCGGTCGCCGACGGCGACGAGGTTGACGTTGAGCACCAGGTCCCGGGCACGGTCGCCCGCTGACCGGAGGACCGTCGTGGCCATCGCGGCGAGGGCGGCCTCGTCCGCGAACGGCGTGGCGCCGAGTGCGACGACGTCCGCGGTCCTCCCTGCCAGGGCGAGCATCCGGGGCCCGGCAGCAGCCACGGTGACCCGGACGTCGGGGGTGCGCTCGCGTACGCACTCGATGGTGCGCTCGAGGCGGCGCACCCGCGCCCCGGGGGAGCCGAAGGGCAGGTCCAGCTCCGCAGCCTCCCGCTCGGCGTCGGGTCGGCCCGCGCCGAGGCCGAGCTCGACGCGCCCGCCCGACAGGGCGTGGAGGGCGGCGGCGTCGGCGGCGACGAGGCCGGGGGTGCGCAGTGGGGCGGCGAGCACGTAGGGCCCGACGACGAGCGCCGTGGTCACGGACGCCGCGGCGGTGCAGGCGACCACCGCGCTCGTGGCGGCCAGGTTGTCGGGCACCAGGAGGCTGTCGAACCCCAGGTCCTCGACGCGGCGGGCCAGCTCCGTCCAGGCCGGCCCCGACCGTGGCATGCCGACGAGGCCGAACCGGAACGGTGTCGTGGTGGTGTCCATGGTCGTCTCCTGGGGTCGCGGGTGCCGGTACCTCCCACGGTCGCCCTCGACGGGCCCCGACGCGTCCGCCCGGAGGCGTCATCGCGCGTACTCCTGCGGGAGCAGGCCGCCTCACGGCCGGCGCGGCCGCTTCCCCTGCGGCATCGGCGTCTCACCGCGCGCCAGCATCTCCACGAACTGACGGATCCTGCGGGCCCGGGTCCCGGGCCGCCGGGCCTCGCCGACGTGGAACACGATCGCGTGCCGGTTCGTGGGGGTGAGCACGTCCCAGGTCGCCTGCGCCCGGGGTGACGCCCGCAGCGCGGTACGCAGGTCGTCCGGCACGGTGGCGGGCACGTCGCCCCCGTAGGCGCGCTCCCACCGGCCGTCGGCCCTCGCCCGCTCCACCTCGGCCAGGCCGGCGGGCCGCATCCGGCCCTCGGCGAGCAGCCGCTCGGCGTTCTGCACGTTGCGCCTCGACCACGGCCCGCGGCTCCGGCGGGGCGTGAACCGCACCCGGTGTGTCGCGTCGTCCCGCTTCCTCAGCCCGCCGTCGATCCAGCCCTGGCAGAGCGCCTCGTCGAGTGCCTCCGCGTAGGCCAGCCGCGTCGGTGCGGCGGCCCCCGGCCGGCACAGCACGAGCCACACGCCGCCGGGTGTCGTGTCGTGGTGCTCGTCCAGCCACCGGCGCCAGGCCGCGGCGTCCGCGACCAGCAGCTCCGGCGGCTCGCCCATGCCGCGATCCTCGTCCCCGGTCGGTCGCCGGTCCAGCACTCCTGCCCCGTCCGGCGACGGCGCCTCGTCCGGGTGCGGGGTGACTGCCTGCCCACGGGTCAGACCGCCCGGTCGGCCCCCTCGGGCCCGACATAGGATCCGGGCCGTGTCGTGGTCGGTGTGGTTCGCCCTCGTGGGGGCGGCGGTGCTCATCTCGCTGACCCCCGGAGCCGGCGCGATCAACACCATGACCAACTCGATCGGCGTGGGCTGGACCCGGTCGATCTGGGGCATCCTCGGCCAGCAGCTGGCGCTGCTCGTGCACATCGCGGTCGTGGCCGCCGGGGTGGGCGTGCTGGTCGCCGAGTCGCACATGCTCTTCGAGGTGATCCGGTATGCCGGTGCCGCCTACCTCGTGTACCTCGGCGTCCGCCAGTTGCTCGCGCGGCCCGAGGCGGTCGACGCCGAGGCGCCCGTGGTGCGGATGACGGCGTGGCAGATGTTCCGGCAGGGGGTGCTGGTCAACCTCACCAACCCCAAGGCCGTCGTGTTCTTCCTGGCCTTCACGCCGCAGTTCATCCGGCCGTCGCGGCCCGTGCTGCCGCAGTACGGCGTGCTGGCCGCCACCGTGGTGGTCGTCGACGTGCTCGTGATGTGGTTCGTCTTCGCCGTGGCCGCCCGCGGGCTGCGCCGGATGACCCGCACGCCGTCGGGGCAGCGCCGTCTCAACCGCATCTTCGGCGGCCTGTTCGTGGGCGTCGGCGTGCTGCTCGCCTCGGTCCACTGACGCTCAGCGGGGGAGCGTCAGGACCTCGGCGCCGTCGTCGGTGACGGCCACAGTGTGCTCGCTGTGCGCGGTCAGGCACCCGGTGGCGCTGCGCAGGGTCCACCCGTCGTCGTCGGTCACCAGCCGGTCGGTGTCTGCCATGACCCACGGCTCCAGCGCCAGCAGCAGGCCCGGGCGCAGGGTGTAGCCGCGGCCTGCCCGGCCCGAGTTGGCCACGTGCGGGTCCTGGTGCATGGTCGACCCCACGCCGTGCCCGCCGAACTGGGTGTTGACGCGGTACCCCGCCCCGGTGAGCACCTCACCGATGGCGTGGGAGAGGTCGCCGACCCTGGCGCACGGCCGCACCTCCGCGATGGCGGCCGACAGCGCCTGCTCGGTCGCGGCAATGAGGTCCAGCGCCCCGTCCGGACGCCGGTCGCCGACGACGAAGCTGATCGCGGAGTCGGCGACGACGCCGCCGAGCGAGATCGCCAGGTCGAGGCTGAGCAGGTCACCGTCGGCGAGGGTGCGGTCGTGCGGCAGCCCGTGCAGGACGGCGTCGTTGACCGAGGTGCAGATGTGGTGGCCGAACGGGCCCCGCCCGAACGACGGCTCGTAGTCGACGTAGCAGGACAGCGCCCCGGCGGCGTCGATGCGCTCGCGTGCCCACTGGTCGATCTCGAGCAGGTTCGTCCCGACCGTGGCGCGGGCCTTCAGGTCCTGCAGGATGTCGGCCACGAGCGCGCCGGTCTCCCGGGCACGGGCCACCTCGGAGGGGGTCAGGATCTCGATCACGCTGCACCCTTTCATGCCGCGCCGTCGGGCACGAGTCACCGCGGGCGTCCGGTGCTGACCCCGTCGCTGGTGACGCCCGGGGCGACGACGCGACCGGGCGACGGCGCGCCGGGTGCTAGGTCTCGTCCAGTGCCCGGTAGACCCGCATGCTGCTCCCGGTCACCTCGACCGGCCCCGGCGCCAGGGGCGGCCCCGGCTCCCCGGGCGCCTCGTCGGCCGAGTCCCAGAGCAGCTCGTATGCCGTGAGGCCGGGTGGCGACGGCAGGGTCACCTTGCCGTCCGACGCCTCGCCGTGCAGCACCACGAGCAGGGAGCGCTGTCCCAGCCACGCCCCGCCGAGGTACATCGACAGCGTCCGGGTGCCGGGGTCCTCCCAGCGGCTGCTGTCCATGGGCACGCCGTCGACGTCGAACCAGGCCAGGTCGGTCGAGCGGTCCTCGTGGACCTCGCGGCCGGTGAAGAAGGTGCGCTGCCGCAGCACCGGGTGCTGGGCCCGCAGCCGGCTCAGGAACGCCGTCGTCCGCAGCAGGTCGCGCTGCCACGGCTGGAGGTCCCAGTCGACCCAGGAGATCTCGTTGTCCTGGCAGTAGGGGTTGTTGTTCCCGCCCTGCGTGCGGCCCAGCTCGTCGCCGGCGCCCAGCATCGGCACGCCGGTGGCGAGCAGGGTCGTGGCGAGCAGGTTGCGCATGGACCGGCGCCGCACCACCTCGACGGCGGCCAGCTCCGCGGGGGTCGCGCCCGCCTCGGCATACCCCTCGATCCCGTGGTTCCACGAGCGGTTGCCGTCGCTGCCGTCGCGGTTTCCCTCGCCGTTGGGGCCGTTGTGCTTGGCGTTGTAGCGGGTCAGGTCGGCGACGGTGAAGCCGTCGTGCGCGGCGACATAGTTGACGGAGGCGACGGGTCCGCGGTCGCGCGCCCCGAACAGGTCCTGGGAGCCGGCCAGCCGGGTTCCCAGCTCGCGCACGCCGTGACCGGCGTCGTGCCCGGAGGCCTGGGCGCCGAGGTCCTGCAGCCAGAACGTGCGCACCGTGTCGCGGAAGCGGTCGTTCCACTCCGAGAACGGGGGCGGGAACTGCCCGGTGCGCCAGCCGTGGATCCCGACGTCCCACGGCTCGGCGACGAGCTTGACGCGCGACAGGACGGGGTCCGTGCGCAGCGCCACGAGGAACGGGTGGTCGGGGTCGTAGTCGTCGGTGCGCCCGCGACCGAGCGCGACCGCGAGGTCGAACCGGAAGCCGTCGACGTGGCACTCCTGCACCCAGTACCGCAGCGAGTCCAGCACCATCCGGCAGACCATGGCGTGCCGCAGGTCGAGGGTGTTGCCGCAGCCGGTGACGTCGATGTCCTGCCCGCGCTCGTCGAGCCGGTAGTAGGCGCGGTTGTCCAGGCCGCGCCAGGACAGGGAGGCCCCGGTGCGGGAGGACTGCTCGGCGGTGTGGTTGTAGACGACGTCGAGGATCACCTCGATGCCCTCGGCGTGCAGCAGCCGCACCATGCCCTTGAACTCGTCCAGGGCGCCCTGCGGGTCGGGGGTGGAGGCGTACGCGGCGTGCGGGGCGAAGAAGCCCAGGGTGTTGTAGCCCCAGTGGTTGACCAGCCCCCGTCGTGCGACGTCGGGCTCGGTGGTGAACGCCTGCACGGGCAGCAGCTCCACCGCGGTGACGCCCACCTCCTTGAGGTGGGCGACGACGGACGGGTGGCACAGTCCGGCATACGTGCCGCGCAGGTGCTCGGGGACGTCGGGGTGCAGCCGCGTCATCGACTTCACGTGCGCCTCGTAGACGACGGAGTCGGCCAGCGGGACGTGGGGGTGCCGGTCGTCGCCCCAGTCGAAGCGGTCCTCGACCACGACGCACCGCGGCACCGCGCCCGCGCTGTCGAGGCGGGACCGGAGGACGTCGTCGCCGCGCAGGTGGCCGTCGACCTGGTGGCCGAAGACCCTGGGGTCCCACGTCGCGTCGCCCTCGATGGCGCGGGCGTACGGGTCGAGCAGGAGCTTGGCCGGGTTGTACCGCAGCCCCTCGGCGGGCCGCCACGGGCCGTCGGCGCGCAGGGCGTAGCGCTGCCCCGGCCCCACGCCCGGCAGGAAGCCGAACCAGATGCCGTGGGTGCGCTGGGTCAGGGGGATCCGGCGCTCGGTGCTGCCGTCGGTGTCGCCCTCGTCGAACAGGCAGACCTCCACGGACTCGGCGTGACCGGCGTAGACGGCGAAGTCCGCGCCACCGTCGAGGAGGGTCATCCCGAGGGTGGGAGGAAGGTCACGCGTGAGCGTGGCAGGCGCCATGGCCCTCAGCCTAGGCACTGGTTACGGTTGACCCCATGAGCGACCCGACCGCCCTGCCCAACTTCCCCCCGCCGCCCGGTGAGCACCCGCTCCGCGGCCGGGTGCTGGACGCCCTCATCGACCTGGGGGTCGCACCGAACGTCGACGGCGACGGCGACGTCGCCTTCACCGTGCAGGAGCAGCAGCTGTTCGTGCGCTGCACCGAGGGCGACTTCCAGATCATGCGCGTGTTCGGGCAGTGGGCGATCAGCGACGCCGTCCCGTCGGACCCGCTGACCCGGCTGGCCACCTGCAACGAGATCACCCTGCAGATGAACAGCGTCAAGTGCGGCCTCGCCAACGACACCCTCGTCGTGACCAGCGAGCACATCGTCGACCAGAACAGCGACGTCCCCGCGCTGGTCAACATCGCGATCCAGCTCGTCCTCACCGGTGTGCAGCTGTGGCACGAGCGGATCATGGGCGGCGACGGGGGAGCGAGTGGCCCCGGTGCCGGCCAGCCCGCCCCGGACGGCGACCCCGCATGAGCGACCTCGTCTCGCTCGAGGTCGACGGCGGCCTCGCGACCATCCGCCTTGCCCGCCCGCCGATGAACGCCCTCAACGCCGAGGTCGCCGACGCCCTCATGGGCCTGGCCCGCGAGGTCACCGAGCGCTCCGACGTGTACGGCGTCGTCGTGTGGGGTGGCGAGAAGGTCTTCGCCGCGGGTGCCGACGTCAAGGAGATGGCGCAGAAGTCCTACGCCGAGATGGCCGAGTACTCCCACCGGCTCCAGGACTTCGCCCGCTCCATCGCGCGCATCCCCAAGCCGACGGTCGCCGCGATCACCGGGTACGCCCTCGGCGGCGGCCTCGAGCTGGCGCTCGCGTGCGACTTCCGGGTCGCCGCGCGCAACGCCAAGGTCGGCCAGCCCGAGATCCTGCTCGGCGTCATCCCGGGCGCCGGCGGCACCCAGCGCCTGGCGCGCCTCGTGGGCCCGGCGAAGGCCAAGGACCTCGTGTTCTCGGGGCGCTTCGTCAGTGCCGAGGAGGCGCTGTCGATCGGCCTCGTCGACGAGGTCGTCGAGGCCGAGGACGTGTATGCCGCGGCGCGCGCGAGGCTCGAGCCGTACGTCGGCGGGGCGAGCGTGGCGATCCGGGCGGCCAAGGAGGCCATCGACCGTGGCCTCGAGGTCGACCTCGAGACCGGCCTCGAGATCGAGCGGATGCTCTTCCACAGCCTGTTCGCCACGCGGGACCGCGAGATCGGCATGACGTCCTTCGTCGAGAACGGTCCGGGCAAGGCAAAATTCGAGGGCCGCTAGTGCCGGCCGACCCCGCGCCCGTGGTGGACGCGACCGCGGAGATGGTGGCCGCGGCATACGAGGACAACAAGCTCGCCCAGGTGCTCTACCACGACTGGGAGGCGCAGACCTACGACGACAAGTGGTCGATCTCCTTCGACGAGCGCTGCGTCGAGTACGCCCGGGACCGCTTCGAGGCGATCGTCGGTGCGGTGCCCGAGGCGCACCCGTACGCCACGGCGCTCGAGCTCGGGGCCGGCACCGGCTTCTTCTCCCTCAACCTCAAGCAGGCGGGTGTCCTCGACGAGGTTCACGTCACCGACCTGTCGCCGGGCATGGTCGAGGCGGCCAAGGCGAACGCGGAGGCCCTGGGCTTCACGGTGCAGGGCCGTGTCGCCGACGCGGAGCGGATCCCATACGACGACAACACCTTCGACGTCGTCGTGGGCCACGCGGTCATCCACCACATCCCCGACGTCGAGGCCGCGTTCCGCGAGATGCTGCGCGTGCTCAAGCCGGGCGGCCGGTTCGTCGTCGCGGGGGAGCCCACCACCATCGGCGACTGGTACGCCCGCCAGCTCGGTCGTCTGACGTGGAAGGCCACGACGACCATCACGCACCTGCCACCGCTGCGCGACACCTGGGCCAAGGACCGCGAGGCGCTCGACGAGTCCTCCCGGGCCGCCGCCCTCGAGGCCGTCGTCGACCTGCACACCTTCGACCCGGGCGACCTCGCGGCCATGGCGAGGCGAGCCGGGGCCCTCGACGTGCGCACGCGCACCGAGGAGCTGACCGCCGCGTTCCTCGGCTGGCCGGTCCGGACGTTCGAGGCGGCGGTGAAGCCCGGTGCACTCGGCTGGGGCTGGGCGATATTCGCGTACGGCTCGTGGAAGCGGCTGTCCGCGGTCGACCGCGTCCTGGCGCGCGCCGTGCCGGCCCGGTTCTTCTACAACGTCGGCATCACCGGCGTGAAGCCCTCCTGACCGAGCCCGACGATGTCCGAGGCCGCGAACGCCGACATGTCGCCCGCCGAGCACGGCGAGGGCACGCCGTTCGGCCTGCCCCGGCCCCTGGCGTGGCTGGGCTGGGTGGTCTGGGCGCTGCGACACCGCGCGTTCACCCGGCACCACCTGCTGTCCTACCTGCGGATGGCGCGGGCCAGCGCGCGGTACCCGTCGCTGCGGTTCGAGGGGCCGTGCTTCATCGGCCCGGACGTGCGGTTCGAGGTGCGTGAGGGGTATGCCCGGCTCGTCGTGGGTGCGTACACGCACGTCGGCGCGCACGCCCGGATCCGGGCCCACGAGGGGACGCTGCGCATCGGCGAGAAGTCCGTCATCGGCATCCGCAACACCATCAACTGCTGGCTCGACATCTCCATCGGCCGCACCTGCCTGTTCGGCGACGACGTGTACGTCTGCGACTTCGACCACGTCACCGAGAGGCTGGACGTGCCGATCAAGGACCAGGGGATCGTGAAGTCCCCGGTGCGCATCGGTGACGACGTCTGGCTCGGCACGAAGGTCGTCGTCACCCGGGGCACCCTCATCGGGGACCACAGCGTCGTCGGGGCCTCTGCGGTGGCGCGCGGGACGTACCCCGAGCGGTCGGTCGTGGCCGGCATACCGGGCCGGGTGGTCAAGAAACGGTAGGGGGCGGTCAGGGAAGGACAGCCCACCCGCACCCTTGAAATGGCCTTGAGAAACGGCTGGAACGGTCGAGGCAGACCTTGTCCGCACACCCAAGGAGCTCCCGTGCCCCCCACGATCTTCGGCCTGCCGACCCACCCCCTCGTCGTGCACGCGGTCGTCGTCCTCGTGCCGCTCGCCTGCCTGCTCGGCCTTGCCTCCGCCGCCTCGCCGCGGTTCCGGCACTGGGCCCGCTGGGCGACGCCGGCGACCGCGCTCGTGGCCCTGGCCCTCGTGCCCGTCGCCACCGACAGCGGCGAGGGGCTCGAGCGCTCGGTCCCGCACAGCGCGCTCGTCGAGCAGCACGCCGAGCTCGCCGACAGCCTGCTCCCGCTGATGGCCGTGCTGGCGCTCTTCGTGGTCGTGCTGTCCGTGCTGCACCGCCGCGGCACGCGGGGCGTGGCGACGATCGCCGTGGCCGCCGCCGTGGGGCTGGCCTCGGTGGCCACCCTCGTCCAGGTCGTGCGCATCGGCCACAGCGGCGCCAACGCCGTCTGGCACGGCACGCCGGCGGCCCGCTCCGGCGGCGGTGACGAGGGCTGAGCCCCGTTCCCCCCGGCGAGGTCCCGGCGCGGGCTGACATAGTGGGGAGCGTGCAGGACGACCCGACCGCCCGACCGGGGCTGCTGCTGCTCGAGGACGACGCCGACCTCGCGGGCATGCTGACCGAGGTGCTCACCACCGAGGGGTGGGACGTCACCCCGGTGCGCACCCTGCAGTCGGCCCTGCACTCGGCGCTCACCCACACGTACGACCTCATGCTCGTCGACCGCCGGGTGCCCGACGGCGACGGCGTCGAGCTCATCGGCCGCCTGCGCAGCCGGGGCCTCACCACGCCGGCCCTCGTCCTCACCGCCCACGGCACCGTCCGGGACCGGGTCGAGGGCCTCGACGGCGGCGCGGACGACTACCTGGTCAAGCCGTTCGAGGTCGACGAGCTGCTCGCCCGGGTGCGTGCGCTCATGCGGCGCCACCTCGACGCGGCCCCCACCGTCCCCTTCGGCTCCGGCGCCCTCGACATCGAGGGCCAGCGCGCCACGCGGCCCGACGGCACGGTCGTCGAGCTCACCCCCGGCGAGACCGCGCTGCTCGCCCAGCTCGGGCGACGTCCTTCGCGCGTCTTCAGCCGCGAGGAGCTGCGCGACGTGATCTCGCCCGGCTCCAACAGCGCCTCGCTCATCGACACCTTCGTCTACTCCGTCCGGCGCAAGCTCGGGGCCGAGGCCGTCCGGACGGTGCGCAGCGTGGGGTACCGCGCCGGCCAGTTCCAGTGACCGCCGAGGGGGCCGACCGGGCGCGCGCCCGGCGGCTCATCTCGCTCCAAGCACTGGGCGGGGCCCTCGCGGGGGTGGCGGTCGCCGGCCTCGTCGTGCTCGGCGTCGTGCTCGTGGGCCAGCGGCGCGACCTGGACTCCCAGCTGCGCGAGCTGGTCGCCACGACCCCGACCGAGGGCCTGCCTGCCGGGACGTGGGTCGTGAAGGTGGACGCCTCCGGCAGCCGCACCGCCACGACGGGGGCGCCCGAGGAGGCGCTGGAGGAGCAGTCGCAGGTCGAGGCCGCCCGCAGGCTGCCGAAGGCCCGCGTGACCGAGCTCCAGGCAGGCTCGCGGGAGTACCAGACGATGACCGCGGTCCGCCGCGGCGTCGTGGTGCAGGCGGGGGTCGAGCTGGGCCCCTACGAGGGGGAGCGCCACCGGCTGCTGGTAGGCCTGCTGCTGGCCGCGGTCGGCGCCGGGGCGGTCGCCCTGTGGCTGGGCACGCGCCTGGCCCGCCGGGCGGTCGGCATCTGGGAGCAGGCGCTGACCCGGCAGCGCCGGTTCGTCGCCGATGCCAGCCACGAGCTGCGCACCCCGCTGGCCCGCATCGCGCTGCGCGCCGACCTCGTCCAGCGCCGCCTCGCGACGGACCGGGCCCGCTCCGCGGACGTGGAGCAGGAGGAGTGGTCGCGCCTGGCCTCCGACGTCGCCCTGCTGCGCCGGGAGGCCACCGGCCTGGCCGACGTGGTCGAGGACCTGCTGGCCGCCGCCGACCTCGACGAGTCGCCCGAGTCCGGGGAGCTGGTGGACCTCGCCGCCCTCGCCCGGGACGTGGCGTCCCGCAACGAGGTCCTGGCCGAGCAACGGCAGCGGACGCTCGGGCTGGACGTGGGCGAGGTGCCGCCCGTGCGCGGGGCGGAGCCGGCGCTGCGCCGGGCCGTGGACGCCCTCGTCGACAACGCGCTGCGGCACGCCGAGAGCCGGGTCGTGCTCGGTGTGCGGACGGCCGAGAGCTGGGCCGGCGGCACCGCGGGCGGGGCGCCTGTGGTCGTCGTGACGGTCGACGACGACGGGCCCGGGTTCACGGCCGGGGACTCCGAGCGCGTCTTCGAGCGGTTCGTGCGGGGTACCAGCAGCAGCGAGCACGGCTTCGGCATCGGGCTGTCGCTCGTGCGCGACGTCGTGCTGCGCCACCAGGGCACCGTCACCGCGAAGGCCGCCCCCGGTGGGGGAGGGCGGGTCGAGGTGCGCCTGCCCGTCGCCCAGGCCTGAGGCGGCTCCGGCGCGAGGCGACGTCGGACGGCGACGTCACCGGCCGGCGACGGCGACGGCGGCGACGACGGCACCGGCCACTGACGTCAGCCGGCGATGTGGGTGCGCGCGTCGAGGGCGGGGAAGGCCCCGTCCCGCGCGGCCAGTCGTGACGCCGCCTCCCGCGCCTCGTCGCGGCGACCGTCCTGCACGAGCTGCGCGAGCTCGTGGAAGTCGCGGCGGTGCCGTTCGGCGCGGCGCCGGGCGTAGTCGACCGACTGGCCGCGGGTGACCAGGAACGCCCAGTCGCTGGAGAGCGCGTGGAAGAGGGTCGTGAGGAGCTGGTCGAGGTCCGGCCTGCGGACCCCCAGGCGCCCTGCGGCGCGCTCGCGCGCGGTGAGGTCGAGCCACCGGCGCTGCACCCACTCGTTCTCGTGGGCGATGTCGCGCACCTGCCGCCCGGCCCACACCGAGAAGTCCTTGCCCGCGCCCCAGGACCCCGGGCCGAGGTCGAGCTCACCGGCGACCAGGCCGTCGTCGAGCGCCTTGGCGACGGTGGTGACACGCACCCCTGCGTCGCGCAGGGCGCGGACCGCCGCCCCCAGGAACGCCGGCCCCTCGTGCCACCAGTGGCCGAACAGCTCGGTGTCGTATGCCGCGACCACCAGTCCGGCAGCGCCCGTCTCCTCGGCCACCGACTCCAGCCGGCTGCGGACGGCGGCGACGAAGTGCTCGACGTCCCGGGCCACCTGGGCCAGCGCGGCCTGCGGGTCGTAGGGCCGCTTGGACTCCACGCCGACATCGGGTGCGGTGATCGCCCACAGCCGCGTGCCCGTGTACTCCTCCCGTGCGTGGAAGTCCCGGTAGTCGGCCGCCGCCGGGTAGCCCGTACGGGAGGACCACACCAGGTTGGTGACGTCGAGGTCGCGCGGGACGGCCAGCAGGTCTGTGCCCCGGACCCGCCACGCACCGTGGGGGTGGCCACCGGCGTCCCTGACGGTCTGCTCGTCGACGAGGAAGTGACGGACCCCCGCCGACCTGAGGTCGCCGGCCAGGTGCGGGGCCCACGCGCACTCCGGCAGCCAGACGCCGGCCGGCCGCTCCCCGAGGCGCCAGACCGCGTCGTCGAGCCCGGCACCGAGGGACGTGGTAACGAACTCGGGCTGGAGCAGCGGGAGGATCGGGTGGGCGGCCGGCCCCCCGAGCAACTCGACCACGCCGTCGTCGCGCAGGCCCCGCAGCACCGGGGACCCACCCGCCGGCCACCGCGTCTCGAGCAGCTCCGCGCAACGGCTCGCAGCGGCGTACTCGCGCTGTGCGGCGTCGCGCCGCGTGGCGTCCCGGTCGAAGCCGAGCTCGCGTGCCCGCTGCTCCCACAGCCCCACCCACGTCGCGGTCTCCGCGCGCATCCGAAGGTGGTCGAGCTGGGCCGCGAGGACGGGCGTCACCCCGAGGGTCAGGACGTCGCGATGTCCCTCAGCGGCAAGGGAGTCCAGCTCCGCCACGAGGGGCACGTAGGACTCGGCCCAGGCCTGGAACAGCCACTCCTCACCGAGCGGCCAGACGCCGTGCCCCGGCAGCCACGGGAGGTGCGAGTGCAGCACGAGGCAGAAGGCACCCGGCACGGCCGACGTCATGACCAGCCAGTGTGCCGCACCGCCACGGGGCGCCCGCGCGGCCGTGGCGTCCTGCGAGGTCAGGCGGCGCGGCGTGTGGTGGAGTGGGGTCCGTGAGCAGCGCGACGGGCGGCCGACCCCAGCCGGGCGCCGCCCTGTCGGTCCCGCCGGGTCCCGGGCTGCCGCTCGGGATGCGGATCGACGCGGGAGAGCTGGTCGAGCGGTTCTCGCGCGCCTCCGGCCCCGGCGGCCAGGGCGTCAACACCACGGACAGCCGGGTCGAGCTGGAGTTCGACCCGGCAGCCTCGGCCGCGGTGGCCGCGCTGCCCGACGCGGTCCGTGAGCGCATGCTGGCGCGCCTCGCGCCGCACCTCGTCGGCGGCCGGCTGCTGGTCGTCGCCTCCGAGCACCGGGCGCAGCGACGCAACCGAGTGGCAGCCCGGCAACGGCTGGTGACGCTGCTGCGCGACGCGGCGCTCCCCGGTCCGGCGGCGCGCAGGGCCACCCGGCCGACGGCGGGCTCGCGACGACGACGCCTCGACGCCAAGAAGCAGCGCGGCCAGGTCAAGGCGGGACGTCGGCGCCCGACGAACGAGGGCTGACCGTCACGCCGGGCTCAGCACCGCGACGAGGTCGAGGCAGTCGTCGTCCGCCGGGCCGAGGACGAAGTCGTCGACCGTCACCGATGCCACGAGGTCCCGCACGGGGCCGGGCCACAGCCCGGGGTCCCCGGCGACGGCGTCAGGGACGGGCCCGTGGGCCGCCTCCCACGTGCGCAGCCTGGTCCCGTGGTGCAGTCCGGCCAGGGTCACCTCGTGGCCGGGCAGCCAGCGCCCCAGCTCGGTGGCGAGCTCCTCGGCGTCGTACTCGCGGCAGTGGTACGCGTTCGGGGGCGCCTCGTGCCGCCCCAGCCCGGGGGAGAAGGTCGTCCGGTTGGGCGTCGACAGCACGAGCGCGCCGTCCGGGCGGGTCACGCGCGCCAGCTCGCGCACGTACTCCCGTGGCGTCCAGATGTGCTCGAGCACCTGCAGCGAGACGGTGGCGTCGACCGTCGCGTCGGCGAGCGGGAGCGACGTCAGGGCGCCACGCAGGTATGCCGTGTGCGGCCCGCCGTGGTGGCGTGCGGCGTGCGCGCACGCCGACGCGTCGTAGTCGACGCCGACCACGCGCAGGTCCGGCCACGCGGAGCGCAGGAGGCCAGCGGCATACCCCTCACCGCTGCCGGCGTCGAGGACGACGGCGGGCGTGCAGGGCAGCAGGCCGGGCACGGCGGCGCAGACGACCTCGTGGCGGCGGAACCAGTAGTTCTCGTGCCAGATCCCCGGCGATGTGCGCTCGCCGGTGAGGGCCAGCGGTGTGTCCACCATCACCTCCTGCGGGGTCCCGCGCCCACCCGTGGTGAGCGTCACGCGCCTCCCGCGTGGGGAAACCCGGTGCGGGCTGTAAGGATGGCACCTGACCAGTTTTCGCTCCCACATGGAAGAGGACGATCAGCGCATGAACATCGTCGTCTGCGTGAAGTACGTGCCGGACGCACAGTCCGACCGCACGTTCAACGAGTCCGACAACACGACCGACCGGGTCGGTGTCGACGGGCTGCTGTCCGAGCTCGACGAGTACGCCGTCGAGGAGGCCCTGAAGATCGTCGAGGCCGGCGAGGGTGAGGTCACCGTCGTGACCGTCGGCCCCGACCAGGCCGCCGACGCGCTCAAGAAGGCCCTGCAGATGGGTGCCGACAAGGCCGTCCACGTCAAGGACGACGCCATCCACGGCTCGGACGCCCCCGCCACCTCGCTCGTCCTCGCCGAGGCCGTCAGGAAGATCACCGGCGGCAACCCCGAGCTCGTCCTCACCGGCATGGCCTCGACCGACGGCACGATGAGCGTCGTCCCCGCGATGCTCGCCGAGCGCCTCGGCCTCCCGCAGGTCACCTTCGCCTCGGAGCTGACCGTCGACGGCGGCTCGGTGACGATCCGCCGTGACGGCGACGCCGCGTCCGAGACCATCACCGCCTCGCTGCCCGCGCTCGTGTCGGTCACCGACCAGATCAACGAGCCGCGCTACCCCTCGTTCAAGGGGATCATGGCGGCCAAGAAGAAGCCGCTGGAGGAGTGGAGCCTCGCCGACCTCGGCGTCGACGCCTCGCAGGTCGGCCTCGAGGCCGCCTGGACCAAGGTCGAGTCGTTCACCCAGCGCCCCCCGCGCGAGCAGGGCCAGATCGTCACCGACGAGGGCGACGGCGGCACCAAGCTCGCGGAGTTCCTGTCCGCCCAGAAGTTCGTCTGAGCCGGCCGGACCAGCAGGAAGGAAACCAGATACCCATGGCTGAAGTTCTCGTCCTGGTCGACCACGCGAACGGCACCGTTCGCAAGACGACCGCCGAGCTCCTGACCATCGCCCGCCGCCTCGGCGAGCCCTCCGCGGTCTTCGTCGGCGACGGCTTCGACGCCGCCAGGGAGACCCTCGCGAAGTACGGCGCGGAGAAGGTGTACCGCGTCGAGTCCGCGGACGTGACGGGCCACCTCGTCGCCCCGCAGGCCGAGGTGCTCGCCCAGCTCGTCGAGAAGACCTCCCCGGCCGCAGTGCTCATCCCGAGCAACAGCGCCGGCAAGGAGATCGCGGCGCGGCTGTCGATCAAGACCGAGTCCGGCCTGATCACCGACGCCGTCGACGTGCAGGCGGGCGAGGGTGGCGGCGTGTCCACCACCCAGTCGGTCTTCGCCGGTTCGTACACCGTCAAGGCCACGGTCACCAAGGGCACGCCCATCATCACGGTGAAGCCGAACTCGGCCGCCCCGGAGGAGGCCGCGGGTGCGGCCGCCGACGAGGTCGTCGACGTGGCCATCTCCGACGTGGCCAAGGCCGCGACGATCACCGAGTCCAAGCCCAAGGAGTCCACCGGACGTCCCGAGCTCACCGAGGCCGCCATCGTGGTCTCCGGTGGCCGCGGCACCGGCGGCGACTTCTCCCCGGTCGAGGCGTTCGCCGACAGCCTCGGTGCCGCCGTGGGTGCCTCGCGCGCCGCGGTCGACGCCGGCTGGTACCCGCACACCTCGCAGGTCGGCCAGACCGGCAAGCAGGTGTCCCCCCAGCTGTACGTCGCGTGCGGCATCTCCGGCGCCATCCAGCACCGGGCGGGCATGCAGACCTCGAAGACGATCGTCGCCGTCAACAAGGACGAGGAGGCGCCGATCTTCGAGCTCGTCGACTTCGGCGTCGTGGGCGACCTCTTCCAGGTCCTCCCGCAGGCCACCGAGAAGGTGCAGGCCGCCAAGGGCTGACAGCCCTCGTCACGGACGGAGCCCCCGGATCCCCCTCACGGGTCCGGGGGCTCCGCGGCGATGCCGCTGGGCTGTCAGCGGATCGCGTTCGCGGCGGCCACGACGTCGACCAGGCCGTGGCCCTTGTCGAAGCTCGTCGTGCCGTTGGTGCCCGGCTCGTAGGGCGCCCCGTTCGCGTACTTGTACGCCGTCGACTCGATCGCGGCCTCGACCTGTGCGGGGGTCGCGCCCGGGTCGGCCTGGAACAGCTGGGCGACGATGCCCGAGATCATCGGCGTGGCCATCGAGGTGCCGGAGATCGTGTTGTAGTCGCCACCGTCCGTCGGGTCCAGGCCGGTGCTGCAGACGGGCAGGTAGATCCGGCAGGAGGACGTGATGTTCTCGCCGGGCGCGGAGATGTCGGGGTAGGTCGACTGGTCGCCGCGCCTGCCGCGCGAGGAGAAGTCGGAGACCGTGCCGTCCCGGGTGCCCGTGTCCTGGTCGTTGTAGGACGCGACCGAGATGATGCCGGGGGTGGGGTCCATGCCGGGCGGGTTCGACAGGCTCGCGGAGCCGTCGCCGCCGTCGTTGCCGTTGGCCCAGACCGTGACCACGCCCTGCTTGACCAGCTCGCGCTGCAGCTTGACCGTGGCCGAGCTCGGGTCGAACGCGCCACCGCCGCTGGGGCCGTAGGAGTTCGACGTCACCTTGATGGGCGGGCAGGTGCTGGCCGGAACGCCCGCCCCACACGGGGCCGCGTGGTTCTCGAGCACCCAGTTGAGGGCGGCGTCGGCGCCGATGATGAACAGGGCGGCGCCGGTGCTGATCGACACCAGGCTCGAGCCGGGAGCGGCTCCGTGCATCCTCGTGCCGTCGGAGAGGGTCACGTCGCGGCCGGCCACGATGCCGTTGACGTGCATGCCGTGGCCGCCCACCGAGAGCAGGTCGGTGTCGGCGGGGCCCGCGTCGACCGGTGCGCAGAGGCTCTCGGTCAGCGGCTCGCAGACCATCTTGAGGTTCTTCACGACGGCAGAGCTGCCGTCGGGGTTCTTCAGGAACGGGTGCGAGGGGTCGACGCCGGAGTCGATGACGGCGACGGACACGCCCCTGCCGTCGAGCCTGCCGCCGTCGGCACCGACGAGGGTGGTGCGGGCCTCGTCGCCCCGGGTGGCCCGGTTCGCGGTCGCGAGGTTCATGGTGATCGGCTGGTTGCCCTCGACGTAGGTGACGCCGGGCTGGGCGCGCACCGCCTGCACCTGGGCGGGCAGGCCGGTCGCCACGACGACGCCGATGCTGCGGAACGTCGTCACCTGCCGCAGCCCGGCCGCCCGCACGGCGTTCGTCGCGGCCGCCGTGTCGGTGCCGTGGACCAGCACGGTCGTCGGGGTGGCTGCGCTGAGCAGCCCGAGCTGGTCGCTGAGCCAGGGTTGGACGGGCGCGAGGGCCTGGCCCGTGGGGAGCAGCCCGGCGGAGGCGGGTGTCGCTGCCAGCACGGAGGCGAGGGCACAGGAGGCGGCTGCTGCCACGAGGGTCGTGCGGGACGTCGTGAGCGTGCGCATGGGATCCCTTCCGGAGCGGGACCAGCGCTGTTGATGGTCCCTCTACCGGGCCCAACGAAGCCCTCTGCACCCGGTTACGGACGCACCGGGTAAAGACCGGGCAAAGCCGGGCGACTCGATCGCCGGCGTGCCCGGGCCCCCGCCGGCCCACCGCCACACCCCCTGCGCCGAAGTCTGCCGCGTGCGCGGCTGCCGTACCCGACGCCCACGCCGACCGGAAGGTTGAGCGGTCGACCCGTAAACTTTGCGGGTGACCGCCTACCTCGACCATGCCGCCACGACGCCGTTGCGGGCGTCGGCCCTCGCGGCCATGACCGAGCAGCTGCAGGTCACGGGGAACGCCTCCTCGCTGCACACCGCCGGCCGGCGTGCGCGCCGGGTCGTCGAGGAGTCGCGGGAGCAGCTCGCCAGGGCCCTCGGCGCCCGCCCCTCGGAGGTGGTCTTCACCTCGGGCGGCACCGAGTCGGACAACCTCGCGGTCGCGGGCACCTTCAGTGCCCGCCGCGAGTCCGACCCCGCCCGCGTGCGCATCGTGGCCAGCGGCATCGAGCACCACGCCGTCCTCGACTGCGTCGAGCACCTGGTGGCCCACGAGGGCGCCAAGGTCACGTGGGTCGAGCCCGACGAGCTCGGGGTCGTGCGCCCGGAGGCCGTCCGCGCGGCGATCAGCGACGACCCGGGGTCCGTCGCGCTGGTCACGGTGATGTGGGCCAACAACGAGGTCGGCACCGTGCAGCCGGTGGCCGAGATCGCCGCGGTGGCGCACGAGCACGGCATACCCGTGCACACGGACGCGGTGCAGGCGGTCGGCCACGTGCCCGTCGACTTCGCCGCCAGCGGCGTCGACCTGCTCACCGTCACGGCACACAAGCTGGGCGGCCCCGTCGGCGTCGGCGCCCTCGTGGCCCGCCGCGACGCGGTCCTCACACCCCTGACGTTCGGTGGTGGGCAGGAGCGGCAGGTCCGCAGCGGCACCCTCGACACCCCGGCGATCCGGGCGTTCGCCGTCGCGGCCCAGGAGGCGGTGGCCGAGCTCGACGTCGAGGCGCAGCGGCTGGTGGCCCTGCGCGACCGGCTCCTCGAGGGGGCGCTCGACCTCGGGTACGGCATCACGGTCGGGGGAGCGTGGGAGCCCGGCGACGCCACCGGTCGGCTGCCTGGCAACGCCCACCTGCTCGTCCCCGGCTGCGAGGGCGACTCGCTGCTGTACCTGCTCGACGCCGCCGGGGTGGAGTGCTCGACGGGGTCGGCGTGCCAGGCCGGCGTGCCGAGGCCGTCCCACGTGCTGCTGGCCATGGGACTGTCCGAGGAGCGGGCCCGTGGTGCGCTGCGGCTGACGCTCGGGCACACGTCGACCGACGCGGACGTCGACGCGGTGCTGGCAGCCCTGCCGACGGCGGTCGAGCGCGCTCGTCGAGCCAGCGGGTGGACGGGCTGATGCGCGTCGTCGCCGCCATGTCGGGCGGGGTCGACTCGGCGGTCGCTGCCGCCCGGATGCTCGACGCCGGCCACGAGGTCGTCGGCGTCCACCTGGCCCTGTCGCAGTCGGCCGCGACCCTGCGCGAGTCCGCGCGCGGCTGCTGCACCATCGAGGACGCCGGGGACGCCCGCCGTGTCGCCGACGTCCTGGGCATCCCGTTCTACGTCTGGGACATGGCCGAGCGGTTCCGCCGCGACGTCGTCGAGGACTTCGTCGCCGAGTACTCCGCCGGCCGCACCCCGAACCCGTGCCTGCGCTGCAACGAGAAGATCAAGTTCGCCGCCCTGCTCGACAAGGCGCTCGCGCTCGGCTTCGACGCGGTGGCCACCGGGCACTACGCCCAGGTCGTCGAGCGGCCGGACGGCACCCGCGAGCTGCACCGGGCCGTCGACGCGGCCAAGGACCAGTCCTACGTCCTCGGCGTGCTCGACGCCGACCAGCTGGCCCGGGCCTTCTTCCCCCTCGGCGACACCACCAAGCCGCAGATCCGCGAGGAGGCGCGCGAGCGCGGCTTCTACGTCGCGAACAAGCCGGACTCGCACGACATCTGCTTCATCAGCGACGGCGACACCCGGGGCTGGCTCGCCTCGCGGCTGGGGGAGCAGCCCGGTGAGGTCGTCGACGCCACGACGGGAGCCGTCGTCGGCACGCACACCGGCGCCTACGCGTACACCGTCGGGCAGCGCCGTGGGCTGGGACTCGACCGGTCCTCCCTCGACGGCACCCCCCGCTACGTCGTGGGGGTCGACACCGCCGACAACCGGGTCACCATCGGCACCGCCGAGCTCCTGGGCGTCGACGCCATCCGTGGCGACCACGCACGCTGGTGCGGCACGCCGCCCGAGGGCGTGGTCGAGGTGGGAGCGCAGGTCCGGGCGCACGGCGAGGAGGTGCCGGCGACGGCCTGGGCCGACGGCGACGAGGTGCAGGTACGGCTCGGGTCACGGCTGCGCGGCGTGGCTCCGGGCCAGTCCGTGGTCCTCTACGAAGGGACTCGGGTCGTCGGGTCCGCCACGATCGCCGAGTCCTGGCTCGAGCGCTGAGAGCCGGTATGCCGGGCCGTCCGGAGGTGCCCGACCGCACCATCGGTGACGGGTCGCCGCTGGCGCGGGTGCGGGCGCTGTGCCTCGCCCTCCCGGGCACCGAGGAGCGCACGTCCCACGGCGAGGCGACCTGGTTCGCGGGGGGTCGCAGGGCGTTCGTCATGGCGGCGGACCGGCACCACGACGACCGCGTGGCGATCTGGGCGGCTGCCCCGGACAGCGTGCAGGAGGCACTGGTCGCCGAGGACCCCGACCGGTGGCTCCGCCCGCCGTACGTCGGCCACCGCGGCTGGGTCGGCGCGTGGCTCGATGTCGAGGACGTCGACTGGGACCGCGTCGAGCAGGTCGTCGAGGACGCCTGGCGCTGTGTCGCCCCCAAGCGGCTGGTGGCCCAGCACGACGCCGCCGGACCGGCGGGCGCCTGACGCCCGACCGCCACGGTCCGTGACGTCCGGGGGCTCTGCGGTGCCCCCGGAGCTGGGGCAACGCAGAGTGCGCGAGAAGCCACCGGCTCCCCACCCTCTCTCGCCCATGGTCGGCGCTGCGACCACCCGAGCCGGGTTCCGTCGGTGGCCGTCGGTAGCCTCGGCCCGTGGCACGCGCGACCGGCATCGGATCCCTTCCCGGCACCGACGTCCGGGAGGCCCTCAGGGGCGTCCGCGAGATCCTCGGCGACGGGCACCTGCCCTACCTGCCCGAGCTCCCGGCACGCGGTCCGGGCGCCGACATGGTGGGCCGCGGCGCGGCCCTGCTCGTCGAGATGCCGGTCGACCTGCAGCCGTCGGGCTGGCGGTTCGTCGACCGGCCCGGCCGCGACGCCGAGCGGGCCGCCGCCTACCTGCGCCAGGACCTCGACGAGCTCGCCGAGGCGTTCGACGGCTACGAGGGCGACCTCAAGGTGCAGGCGACGGGCCCGTGGACGCTGGCCGCAGCCGTCGAGCTCAACCGCGGTGAGAAGGCCGTGTCCGACGAGGGCGCGGTCCGCGACCTCGTCGGGTCCCTGGTCGAGGGCCTGCGCGTGCACCTCGCCCGCGTCCAGGCGCTCGTGCCCGGTGCCCGCCTCGTCCTGCAGGTCGACGAGCCGTCGCTGCCCGCGGTGCTGGCGGGCCGGCTGAGCACGGCGAGCGGCTACGGACACCTGCGCGCGGTCGACCCCCAGGTCGTGGCCACCGGCCTGCGCGACGTCCTCACCGCCGCCCCCGAGGGCGTGGCGACGGTCGTGCACTGCTGCGACCCCGGCATACCGCTGCCGCTGCTGCGCCAGACCGGCACGGCCGCCATCGCGCTCGACACGACCACCCTCACCCCGCAGCGCTGGGAGTCCCTCGCCGCGACGGTGGAGTCCGGTGTCGCCGTCTGGCCCGGGTGCCTGCCCACCGACGGCTCGGGCACGGCCCGCGCGGCGGCAGCCGCCGTCGAGCGCGGCTGGACCGACGCCGGTATGCCGCGCGCCGGCCTGGGCGAGCTCGTCGCCACCCCGGCCTGCGGGCTGGCGGGGCTCACACCGGAGGGGGCCTGGCGCGTTACCCGTGCAGCGGTCGACGTGGCCGCGGAATGGTCCGAACGAGCCGAGAGTTGACGCCCGCGTGAGCAGCACCGTCGCCGCCCCACCCCGCACCCCCGACACGACCACGCCGGCCCCGCCGCGGGTGCCCTGGCAGGCCAAGTACCTCCTCCTCGCCCTCATCTGGGGCTCGAGCTTCCTGCTCATGAAGGTCGGGCTCCGCACGATGGCGCCCCTGCAGATCTCGGGGCTGCGGATCCTCGCCGGCACGCTGACCCTGCTCGGGCTGGTGTCGGTGACGGGTGGCCGGCTGCCCCGCGAGCCGCGCGTGTGGGGTCACCTGGCCGTGTCGGGTGTCTTCCTCACGGCGCTCCCGTTCAGCCTCTTCGCCGCGGGGGAGGAACGGGTCTCCTCCGCCCTGGCGGGCATCGGCAACGCCACGACCCCGCTGGCCGCCGTGTTCTTCGCGCTGCTGCTGCTGCCCGCCGACCGGCTCTCGCCGCGCAAGCTGGCCGCCGTGCTGCTCGGGTTCGTCGGGGTCGTCGTCATCATGCAGCCGTGGGAGTCGGCCGGACGCCCGGACCTGCTCGGCTTCGGCATGACGCTGGTCGCCGGGGCCTGCTACGGCCTCGGCTGGACGTACAACCGGCGGTTCCTCGGCAAGGCCGACCTGGGTGGGCTCTCCATGCCGACGGCCCTGCTGCTGGTCGGGACCGCCCTCATGGTGCCGGTGCTGCTGGTCTGGTGGCTGCTGCACCGCGACGCGTACGCCGCGCTGTGGTCAGGGCACGCCGACCCGTCGGGCGGGGGCTCGGTGCTGCCGCTGCTCGCCGTCCTCACCCTGGGTGTCGTCGGCACCGGGCTCGCGTACATGCTCCAGTTCGACGTCGTCCGGGGCGCGGGCGCGACGGTGAGCACCACGGTGACCTACCTGATCCCCGTGGTGTCCGTCGTCCTCGGCGTCGCGGTCCTCGACGAGCACCTGGCGTGGCCCCAGCTCGTCGGAGCCGCGGTTGTGCTCGGCTCGGCGGTCGTCATCGGACTGCCGGCCCGCAAGCGGGCCTAGGCGTCGGCGGGCTTGCTGACCTCGCGGCGCAGGATCTTGCCGGTCGCCGTCTTGGGGAGCTCCTCGACCTGCCAGATGTGCCGCGGGTACTTGTAGGCGGCGATGTTGTCCTTGACGAACTGCTTGACGTCCTCGAGGGTCGCGGTCGCGCCGGGGCGCAGCGCCACGGCCGCGCCGACCTCCTCGCCGAGCAGGTCGTCCGGCACGGAGACCACGGCCGCCTCGACGACGTCGGGGTGCTGGTAGAGCACCTCCTCCACCTCGCGCGGGTACACGTTCATGCCGCCGCGCAGGATCATGTCCTTCTTGCGGTCGACGATCGTGTAGTAGCCCTCCTCGTCGACGGTCGCCAGGTCGCCGGTGCGGAACCAGCCGTCCGGGATCGCCTCCTTGGTCGCCTCGGGCTTGTTCCAGTAGCCCTTCATGACGTTGTCGCCGCGGATCGCGATCTCGCCGACGCCCTCGCCGGGGCCGACGTCCTGGCCGTCCATGCCGACGAGCTTCATCTCGCAGCCGGGGATCGCGACGCCGATGGTGCCGGGCTTGCGCTCGCGGTCGGGCATGTTGAACGACGCCACCGGTGAGGTCTCCGACAGGCCGTACCCCTCGAGGATGATGCAGCCGAACTTGTCCTCGAACGCCTTCTGCACCTCGTGCGGCATGGCCGAGCCGCCCGAGCAGCAGACCCGCAGCGACGAGGCGTCCATCCCTTCCGAGCGCGGGTGGTTGAGGATCGCGGCATACATCGTCGGCACGCCGAGCATGATCGTGACCCGCTCCTTCTCGATCACCTCGATCGCCTTCTCGGGGTCGAACCGGGGGATGAGCGCCAGCGACGCGCCCGCGACGACGGCGGCCTGCAGGCCCACGACGAGGCCGAACACGTGGAACAGCGGCAGGCAGCCCATGACGACGTCGTCGGGGCTGGTGTGCTGGATGTCGACCGAGCTGCGCTTGGCGTTGAGGTGGATGTTGGAGTGGGTGAGCTGGGCGCCCTTGGGCCGGCCCGTGGTGCCCGAGGTGTAGAGGATGAGCGCGTCGTCGTCGTCCGCGCGCTCGGTGGGCTCGGCGATCGGGTCACCCTCGGGCAGGACGCCCGACACCGGGCCGAGGGGCGTGCACTCGACGATCGTGGTGCCCGAGTTCTGGGCTCCCTTGGTCGCCTCGCCGACGAAGTCGGGCCAGACGAACGCCACCTTGGCCCCCGAGTCGGTGAAGAAGTAGTCGATCTCGCCCGACTTGAGCAGCGGGTTCATCGGCACGACGACGCCGCCCGCGAGCAGGATGCCGTAGAACACCACGGGGAACGCCGGCACGTTCGGCAGGATGATCGCCACCCGGTCGCCGGGCTCGACGCCGGCCGCCCGCAGCTGCCCCGCCACCTTCGCCGCCATGGCGTGGAGCTGGCCGTAGCTGATGCTGTTGCCGTCGATGCGGATCGCCGACTGCTCGGGGGTCCGCTGGGCCGTGGTGGTCAGGTCGGTGGCGATGTTGGTCATCGGGGGCGCTCCACTCCGTCGGGGACGTTTGGCTGCATCCTCCCTGCTCGCGCGGTCTTTCGCTACGGATCCGCCGTATGCCGGGGGGCTGCCACCCGGGACAACGCGCCGGCCCGGCGCCGGGTGCCCGCCGTCGCGGGCGGGACGTCGGTGGCGTGCGGCAGGATGAGGCGCGTGAGTGAGAACGGCTCGAGCGCTGCTGCCCCCGACACCCTCGTCTCCGAGGTCGTGCCCGAGGAGGCACGGCACGAGTGGGCGGACCTGGCCGACCAGGCGAGCGCCGCGCAGTTCGCCTACCACGTCAAGGACGCGCCGACGATCAGTGACGCCGCGTACGACCAGCTGATCCGCAGGCTCAACGAGCTGGAGGACGAGTACCCCGAGCTGCGGTCGCCCGAGAGCCCGACGCAGCAGGTCGGGGGAGCGGTCTTCTCCACCGACTTCCAGGCGGTCGACCACCTCGAGCGGATGCTGTCGCTCGACAACTGCTTCTCGCCCGAGGAGCTGGCGCAGTGGGCGGCCCGCGTCGAGCGCGACGCCGGCACGGCCGACCTGCACTACCTGTGCGAGCTGAAGATCGACGGCCTGGCGGTGAACCTGCTCTATGAGAACGGCCGCCTGACCCGCGCCCTGACCCGCGGCGACGGCCGCACGGGCGAGGACGTCACCAACAACGTCAAGACGATCGAGGGCATCCCGCACCAGCTCGAGGGCTCCGACCACCCCGCGCGGGTGGAGATCCGCGGCGAGGTCTACTTCCCGGTCGAGGCGTTCGCCGACCTCAACGCCTCGCTCGTCGAGGCCGGCAAGGCCCCGTACGCCAACCCCCGCAACACGGCCGCGGGGTCGCTGCGGCAGAAGGACCCCCGCGTCACGGCCAGCCGTGGGCTGCGGATGCTGGTGCACGGCATCGGGTTCCGCGAGGGCTTCGACCTCACCCGGCAGTCCGAGGCGTACGAGCTGTTCCGTGCCTGGGGGCTGCCGATCTCGACCCACTTCAAGGTGCTGTCCACGGTTGCGGAGGTGCAGGAGTACGTCGCGTACTACGGCGAGCACCGGCACAGCGTCGAGCACGAGCTCGACGGCATCGTCGTCAAGGTCGACGAGGTCGGGCTCCAGCGCCGGCTCGGGTCGACGTCCCGGGCGCCGCGGTGGGCGATCGCGTACAAGTACCCGCCGGAGGAGGTCAACACCAGGCTGCTCGACATCCTCGTCAACGTCGGCCGCACCGGCCGCGTGACGCCGTTCGGCGTCATGGAACCGGTCGTCGTGGCCGGCTCGACCGTCGAGCGCGCCACGCTGCACAACGCCGACGAGGTCAAACGCAAGGGCGTGCTGATCGGCGACACGGTCGTGCTCCGCAAGGCGGGCGACGTCATCCCCGAGATCCTCGGCCCGGTCGTCGACCTGCGCGACGGCACCGAGCGCGCGTTCGTCATGCCGACCCACTGCCCGTCGTGCGGCACCGAGCTCAAGCCCGAGAAGGAGGGCGACAAGGACATCCGCTGCCCCAACGCCCGCACCTGTCCGTCGCAGCTGCGAGAGCGGCTCGCCGGGCTGGCGGGCAGGGGCGCCTTCGACATCGAGGCGCTGGGCTGGGAGGGCGCGGGGGCGCTGCTCGAATCCGGGGTGCTGGAGGACGAGGGCGGGCTGTTCGGGCTGCGCGAGGAGGACATCGCGCGCGTGCCGCTGTTCACGCGCGCGGCGAAGAGGACCGATCCGCAGGACGCCGTCGTCGACGGGCGGGTGCTGTCCGCCAACGGTGCCCGGCTCGTCGCGAACCTCGAGCAGGCCAAGGCCCAGCCGCTGTGGCGCGTGCTCGTGGCGCTGTCGATCCGGCACGTCGGGCCCACGGCGGCCCGGGCGCTGGCGCAGCACTTCGGCACGATGCAGGCCATCCGCGACGCCTCCCGCGAGGAGCTCGCCGGGGTCGAGGGGGTCGGTGGTGTCATCGCCGACGCGGTGCGCGACTGGTTCGACGGCGAGGGCAACGACTGGCACGTGCGGATCGTCGAGCAGTGGGCCGCCGACGGCGTGCGCATGGAGGACGAGCGCGACGAGTCGGTCGAGCAGACCCTCACCGGCATGACGGTCGTCGTCACGGGTTCGCTCGAGGGCTTCAGCCGCGACGAGGCCAAGGAGGCGATCCTGGCCCGGGGCGGCAAGGCGTCGGGGTCCGTGTCGAAGAAGACCGACTGGGTCGTCGTCGGCGAGAACGCCGGCTCCAAGGAGGACAAGGCCCGCGAGCTCGGCCGCCCCATCCTCGACGAGGCCGGGTTCCGGCAGCTGCTCGCGACCGGCTCGGCGACCCCGGTGGGAGGGTCGTCGGACGGGTCCGGTGGTTCGGCCGACGGGGCGGCACAGGCCGCCGGGGACGAGACGGAGGAGGGCGCGTGATCACGCCGGAGGTCTACCTGCGGTTCTGCGACGAGGCGCTCGTGGCGATGCGTGACATCGTCACCGAGCTCGGCGACGACCTCGCCAACCGGCGGCCCGACCTGCCGGGCGCCAACAGCCCGGTCCAGATCCTCACGCACTGCCTCGGTGTGTGCGCGACGTGGGCGTCGACGATCAACCTGTACCGGCCCGTGCCACGGGACCGCGCCGGCGAGTTCACCGCGACCGGTCCGGTCGCCGACCTGGCTGCTGCCACCGACGCCCTTCGCGCCGACTTCGCCGGCTGGGTGCGGGCGGCGAGCCCCGACCAGCCGCCCGCGCACCCCGAGGGTGGGGACGAGTACGCCACCCAGGGCGAGGTGCTGCTGCACGTGTACGAGGAGCTGGCCCAGCACCGCGGCCAGCTCGAGATCACCCGCGACCTGCTGCGCGCGACGGCCTGAGACCTGCCGCGCGCGACGATCTCGGGCCGCCGCGCCTGACGGCCCGAGGCCTGCCGCGCGGGACGACCTCGGCGGCCGAGAGGGTCAGTGCGTGCTGCCGAAGTTGGTGACCACGGTGGACCCGACGGTCCGGCGGTCGTCCAGCGGACCGCCCCGTTCCTTCAGGCAGCGGGCACAGCGCTCGTAGTCGACGCCGTCCGTGGTCGTGGCCCACTCCCAGTGGTGGTGCAGGTTGGTCCGGCACAGGAACGGCTTGCGGTGACTGCCCATGGCGCCTCCCGATCTCGTGCGTCCAGCCTACCCGCGGGGTGGTGGTCGCACGGGGGACGAAGGCCCCGCGGGCAGGCTGGCCGCAGGCCGGCTCCACGGCATACCCGCACGTCAGGGGCACACCGCGCACCGGAGCAGTGTGTGCCGCCCGCACATTGAGGCGCCCCGTGCGGCACGCGAACGATGGCCCCCATGCGCCCGACAACGACGTCACGCCGGCGGTACGCCGCCCTCGCCACCTCCGCAGCGCTCGCCCTCGGCACCGCGCTGCTCACCGCCGGCCCCGCGGCCGCCGACAAGCCGCAGGGCGCGCACTGTGCCCGCGAGTCGAAGATCCGCGTCCCCGGCGCGGAGGTCCAGAAGACCGCCTGCCTCGAGGACCTCACCACGGCCGGGACCCTGAAGACCGGACACACGAACCAGAGTGACTGGGCGGGGCTCAACGCCCCCGGCACGGTGAACCCGACCGGCGTCCCCGGCATCCAGGTCGACGGCTACTTCCCCGACACCTCGACGTCCAACACGAACAACGGCTGGAACCACGACAGCCAGTTCGTCCTGCGCATCCCCGACCACTGGAACGGCGGCCTCGTCGTCAGCGGCTCGCCCGGCAACCGCGCGCAGTACGCCAACGACTTCATCATCAGCGACTTCGTCCTGGCCAAGGGGTACGCGTTCGCAGCCACGGACAAGGGCAACGTCGGGCTCAAGTTCCACGACGACGGGTCGTCGCCCGGCGGCTCGGTCCGGGAGTGGAACAGCCGGGTCACCCAGCTGACGATCGCCTCGAAGAAGGTCCTGAAGCAGGTCTACGCCAAGGCGCCCGCGAAGACGTTCATGTTCGGCATCTCCAACGGCGGCTACCTCACCCGGTGGCAGCTGGAGAACCGTCCCGACCTCTACGACGGGGGCCTGGACTGGGAGGGCACGCTGTTCCGCGCGGACGGGCCGAACCTGTTCACCTACCTGCCGACCGCGCTGAAGAACTACCCGGCGTATGCCGCGACCGGAGACCAGGCGGCGCACGACGCCATGATCGCGGCCGGGTTCGTCCCCGGTTCGGAGTTCCTGTGGCCGTTCCACTACTCGGTGTACTGGGACCTCACCCAGCGCATCTACCGTGAGGAGTTCGACCCGTCCTACGACGGCGACCTCAAGGCGGGCACGCCGTTCTGCGCCAGCGGCACCCCGGCGTGCGACGCGGACTACGACTACGCGTCACGGCCGCAGTCGGTGAAGGACTCCGTCGCGAGCGTCCAGCTGACCGGCAAGGTCGGCAAGCCGCTCATCACGGTCCAGGGCTCGCTCGACACGCTGCTGCCGCCGCGGACCGACGCGGACGTCTACGACCGGCTCATCGACTCGGCCGGGCGCGGCGCGCTGCACCGCTACTACACGATCACCGACGGGACCCACACCGACGGCCTGTATGCCGCGTTCCCCGACAGGCTGCGCCCGCTGCTGCCGTGCGCGCGGTCCGGCTTCGACGCCCTCACCGCGTGGGTGGACCGCGGGGTGCAGCCCCCGGCCGACCAGACGTTCCCGAGGCCCGCGAGCGGCGACGTGGTCAACACCTGCCCGCTCTGACGGGCTGACCGGCACGCGGCACCCTCGGCTCCGAGCTGAGCGGCTCGCGACACCCTCGGCTCAGGCAGGGCCTGGGGTGCCTGTCTGCTCCTGCCAGATGGCCTTCGTCTCGTCCATGGTCCGCTCCATGATGCGGACCATGGACGACCGCGCCATCTCCAGGTCGCGCCGCTGGATGGCCTGGGCGACGTCGACGTGCATCTGGAGGGCGTCGACGTGCGGGTGGTGCGGCATCAGGCCGTAGGCGTGACGTCCGGTGAGCACCTCGGCGATCGCCTGGTGCAGGTGCTCGAACATCTCGTTGCGCGAGGCGGCGAGGACACGGTGGTGGAACTCGATGTCCAGCGCGAGGAACAGGTCCATCTCGCCAGCCTGTCCGGCCTCCCACATCCGCGCGGCGAGCGCGACCAGCTCGCTGGCCTCCCGGGGTTCGGCGCGTTCAGCGGCCAGGCCCGCGGCCGCGGGCTCGACCGCGCTGCGCAGCTCGGTGATCGAGCGCAGCTGGCCGATCCGGCCGGCTCCCGCCAGCCGCCAGCGGATGACGAGCGGGTCGTAGACGTTCCAGCCCCGGGGGTGCTGGATGATCGTCCCGACCCGCCGGCGGGACTCGACCAGGCCCATCGAGGCGAGGACCCGCAGGGCCTCCCGGACCACCGGCCGTGAGACGGTGTGCTGCTCGGCGAGGTCGTCGATGAAGAGCACGGTGCCGGGCGCCAGCACGCCGCCGCAGATGGCCATGCCCAAGGTGTCGAGCACGCGGGCATGCAGTCCCGGCTGGGTCGATCGGTCGTCGTCGACCTCTGCGGGTTGCGCCATGACATAAAGCATACGCATGAGATCAAGGGCTTGCATAAAGCAGATGTATTTGCCTAGCATCTGCGAATCGACAGACGAAGGAGTCTGTCCGGCGACGGTCCCAACGGCGGGACGGCCAGGGAAGAAGGAGACAGGCGTGAGACGTCCCTCAGCAGTGACCGTTACCTCTCTGGCCGTGGTGACGGCCCTGGCGCTGTCCGCCTGCGGTGGCGGCAGCGGAAGCGCCGACGAGGGCGGCGCGGCCTCCAAGACCGTGCGGGTGACCGTGGCCAACCACGTGTGGACCGACAACCTCAAGAAGGCCCTGCCGGAGTTCGAGAAGCAGACCGGCCTCAAGGTCGAGCTCACCCAGCTCGGTGAGGACCAGCTCTCGGACCAGTACAACGTGAAGCTCAACGCGGGGTCGAGCGACCTCGACGTGATGATGTACCGCCCCCTGCAGGAGGGGAAGCTCTTCGCCAAGAACAAGTACCTCGCCGACCTGAGTGACAAGGTCAAGTCCGACAGCAGCTGGAACTGGAGCGACTTCCAGTCCGGCCCGGTGTCCTCCACCACGTACAAGGGCAAGGTCGTCGGCGTCCCGCTCATCACCGAGCAGGAGGTCCTCTACTACCGCAAGGACCTGCTCAAGAAGGCCGGGATCGCCCAGCCGCCCGCCACGCTCGACGAGCTCAAGGCGGACGCGCAGAAGGTGGCAGCGCAGAACCCCGGCGTGGCCGGCTTCGTCGCCCGGACCGCCAAGTCGGCAGCGGTGACCCAGTACTCGAGCTTCCTCTACAGCTTCGGCGGTGACTTCGCCGACGAGAGCGGCAAGGCGACCGTCGACAGCGACGCGGCCAAGAAGGCCTACGCCTTCTACGGTGGCCTCATCAAGGACTCCGGCCCCAAGAACGTCAGCACCGACATGAGCTGGCCGGAGGCCATGGCGATCTTCACGCAGGGCAAGGCGGCCTTCTACACCGAGGCGGACTCGCTCTACAAGAACGCCACCGACCCGGCCAAGTCGAAGGTCTCCGACACCGTCGGCTTCGCGCCCTTCCCGGCCGGCCCGGCGGGCTCCAAGCCGTACAACGTCCCCTCGTGGGCGCTGGGCATCAACGACGCGTCCAAGAATAAGGCCAACGCCTGGAAGTTCATCCAGTGGGCGACCAGCAAGGAGCAGGTCCTCGCGAACCAGGAGTCCGGCGTCCCCGGGGCCCGCACGTCCGTGTGGAGCGACCCCCAGGGCACCTCGACCTACCCGAAGGACCTGGCCGCGGCGATCGCCGTCAGCACCAAGAACGGCGTCGGCCACGACCGTCCCCTCGTGGTGAAGGTCCCGGAGGCGCGCGAGATCGTGGGCCAGCCGATCGTCGACGCCATCACCGGCAAGGACCCGTCTGCCTCGGCGGACCAGGCCAACTCGGCGTTCCAGAAGCTCCTGGACGACGAGAACAAGTGACCGTGCGGCCGGGGGCGCGCCAGCGCCCCCGGCCACCGGCCGCACCGCACCCCCGCCTCAGCCGGCCACCGGCCGCACCGCACCCCGGAGCACCTCATGTCAGCCAGCGCCCTGAGCCACGACTCCACGCCACCCCTGGCCCGGTGGGCGAACAACCATCGCAAGTGGCTGTTCGCCGGACCCGCCATGGCGTTCGTCGGCGTCCTGATCGTCTTCCCGATCGCGTGGACGGTCTACCTCAGCCTCACCGACGCGGAGGGATCCGTCCGCGCGGAGAAGAGCTTCGTGGGGCTCGCCAACTACGCCGACGTCCTCTCCGACACGTCGCGCTTCTGGCCCGCCCTGCTGCGCACCGTGGAGTTCACCGGCGTCGCGCTGCTGTTCGAGGTCGTGTTCGGCATGGCCATCGCCCTGTTGCTGTGGCGGCCCTTCCGCGGTGAGAAGTGGGTCCGCGTGGCCATCCTGCTGCCGCTGGTCGCCACTCCCGTGGCGGTGGGCATGATGTGGCGGCTCATCTTCGACCCCAACATCGGCTTCGCCAACCAGGTCATCGGCTGGTTCGGCATCCCGCCGCAGCCCTGGCTCGCCAGCGAGAAGGCGGCGCTGATGACGACGGCCTTCATGGACGTGTGGCAGTGGACGCCGATGGTCGTCCTCATCCTGCTCGCCGGCCTCACCTCCCTGCCGGACGAGCCCAACGAGGCGGCCCTGGTCGACGGGGCCGGCGCCTGGCAGAGGTTCCGCTTCGTAACGCTGCCGATGCTCATGCCCACCGTCGTGATCGCGATCCTGCTGCGCGGCATCGACGCGATCAAGACCTTCGACATCCTCTACGCCACCAAGGGCAAGGGCGGGGGCTCGTACCACGAGGTCGAGACCCTCAACGTCTACGCGTACGGGCTGTCCTTCGACTACAACGAGTACGGGATCGCCTCGGCCGTCCTCGTGATCTTCTTCCTCATCATCGTCGGCTCGATGTGGGCCCTCACCGCCCGCCGGAAGGGAGCGCTCTGATGCCCGGCACCAGCCCCAGCGCGGCCGAGGCCGCAGCCAGCCCCCGTGCGGCAACCGGTCCCGCCGCCCCCTCCGGTGCGCCGGCGCCCAACCGCCGGCCGCGCAACGCGGCATACCCCGTCTTCCGCGTCGTGGCGCTCGTCGTCGTGGTGCTGAGCCTCCTCGCACCCCTGGTCTGGATGCTGCTGGCGTCGTTCAAGACGAACGTCGACATCTACGACGCCTCCAAGGCGGTGTTCTTCCGGCCGACGCTGGTCAACTACGACAAGGTGCTGAAGCAGGCCGACTACGGCCAGTTCATCGTCAACAGCTTCTGGGTCGCCTTCGCCTCCACCACCGTGTCGCTCGTCCTGGGCGTCCCCGCGGCGTACTCGATGAGCCGGTTCTCGATGAACCGGTCCGCGCTCGTGGTGCTGATGGCCAGGGTCATCCCGGGCGTCTCCCTGCTCGTCCCTTGGTACTACGTGTTCTCCAACCTGCACATGGTGGGCGGGTACACGGTGCTCATCCTCAGCCACATGTTCGTGGCGCTGCCGCTGGTCGTCTACATCATGATGGGCTACTTCGACAGCCTGCCGCTGGAGCTCGAGGAGTCGGCGATGGTCGACGGGCTCACGCCGATCGGCGCCTTCCGCAAGATCACGCTGCCGCTGTCCGTCCCGGGCATCGCGACGGCCGGGATCCTGTCTTTCATCTTCTCGTGGAACAACTTCATGTTCGCCCTGGTGCTCTCGGGGGCCGACACGAAGACCCTCCCGGTCGCCATCTTCAACTTCGTCGGCTACGCCAGCATCGACTGGGGTGGGCTGATGGCGGCGGCGACCGTGGTCACCCTGCCGATCATGGTCATCGCGCTGTTCACCCAGAAGTACATCGTCTCCGGCCTGACCGCCGGCGCCACGAAGGGCTGAGCCGTGGACACCACGATCTCGAAGGTCGAGACGTTCCTCGTCGCACCGCGCTGGCTGTTCGTCCGAATCGAGACCCAGGGCGGGCTCGTCGGATGGGGCGAGGCCACCTGCGAGGGCCGCTCGGAGACCGTCCGCACGGCCGTGGACCAGCTGTCCGAGGTCATCCTCGGCCGCGACGCCCTGCGGATCGAGGACCACTGGCAGGTGATGACCAAGGGGTCCTTCTACCGCGGGGGCCCGATCCTGGCCAGCGCGGTGAGCGGCCTCGACCAGGCGCTGTGGGACATCGCGGGCAAGCACTGGGGCGCCCCCGTGCACCAGCTCCTCGGCGGTCCGGTCCGTGACCGGATCCGCGTCTACGGGTGGGTCGGCGGTGACGAGCCGGCCGAGGTCGCCGACCACATCGCCGAGCAGGTGGAGGCCGGGCTGACCGCCGTGAAGATGAACGCCAGCGGCCGGATGAGCCCGGTCGCCTCGGTGGCCGAGCTCGACGGCGTCGTCGCCCGGGTCGCCGCCGCACGGCAGGTGCTGGGCGACAGCCGCGACGTCGCAGTCGACTTCCACGGTCGGTTCACCCTCGCCAACGCCCGGCGGGTCGCGCCCCTGCTCGAGCCGTTCCGGCCGTTCTTCCTCGAGGAGCCGGTCGTCCCGGAGAACTCCCACCTCATCGGTCAGTTCGTCCGGTCGACCACGACGCCGGTGTCCACGGGGGAGCGGCTCTACTCGCGCCAGGAGTTCCTGCCGGTCCTGCAGGCCGGCATCGCCGTCGCGCAGCCGGACCTGTCGCACGCCGGTGGCATCACCGAGGTGCGCAAGATCGCCGCGCTCGCCGAGACCTTCGACGTGCAGCTCGCCCCGCACTGCCCCCTTGGTCCGCTGGCCCTGGCGGCCTGCCTGCAGGTGGGGTTCGCCACCCCGAACTTCCTGATCCAGGAGCAGAGCATCGGCATCCACTACAACCGGGGCGCCGAGGTGCTGGACTACGTGGTCGACCCCGAGCCCCTGCGCTTCGTCGAGGGCCACATCGAGCGGCTGACCGGCCCCGGCCTGGGCATCGAGGTCGACGAGGCCGTGGTCCGGGCCGCGGACAAGCGCGGGCACGCCTGGCGCGGGCCGGTGTGGCGCCACGACGACGGCTCGTTCGCGGAATGGTGACGCCTCCGGGCGCGACGGACGCGGGCGCTGCCGCGCGTTTCGTGCGCGAGCTGTCCGACGCCACCGTGATGGCGATCATCCGTGGCCGCGACGCCGATGCGGCGGTGGCGAGCGCGCTCGTGTTGTTCGACGAGGGAATCCGCTTCGTCGAGGTGGCCCTCACCACGCCGTCCGCCCTCGAGGTCGTGGCCCGGGTGCGCGCCAAGGCTGGTCCGCAGGTCCGCCTCGGCGCCGGCACCGTCCTCACCGCGGAGGACGTCGACGCGGCGCTGGCAGCGGGCGCCGACTTCGTCGTCACGCCTGCCGTGGCGCCGTCCGTGCGCGCAGCGGCCGACCGCGGTGTGCCGTGTGCGGCCGGTGCGCTGACCCCCACCGAGGCTTGGGCGGCGATGGCCGCTGGGGCGGCCGTCGTGAAGCTGTTCCCGGCGTCGCTCGGGGGCCCGGCATACCTCAAGGCCCTCAGGGACCCGTTCCCCGCCGTGCCCTTCATGGCCGTGGGCGGGGTGGGGATCGATGCCGCCCCCGGCTACCTCGCGGCCGGTGCCGTCGCCGTGGGCGTCGGTGGGCCGTTGGTCGCAGACGCGGCGTCCGGGGGCGACCTGGACGCGCTGCGGGCCCGTGCACGCCGGTATGCCGCACTGTCCGGGGCCGCGTCGTGAGCGCCGGTCCGGACGTGGTCACCCTGGGCGAGTCCATGGTGGCGTTCCGTTGGGCCGGTCCGTTCGGCCTGGGGGCCCCGGTGGTGACCCGCCTGGCGGGGGCCGAGTCCAACGTCGCCATCGGACTTGCCCGGCTGGGTCACGAGGTGGCCTGGGCGGGCGTCGTCGGCCAGGACCCCTTTGGCGACCTGGTCCTTCGTGAGCTGCGGGCCGAGGGCGTCGACGTCCGAAGCGCCCGACAGGACCCCGACGCGCCCACGGGCATGATGTTCGTGGAGACGCGGACCGCCGACGTCGTCCGGGTGGAGTACCGACGGGCGGGGTCTGCCGGGTCGACCCTGCGACCGGGCGACGCCGAGGCGGCGCTGGACCCGGCCCCCTCGATGCTGCACCTGACCGGCATCACACCCGCGCTGTCCGACTCGGCCGCAGCGGCCGTCACCCGTGCCGCCGAGGTCGCCTCCGCCGCCGGCACGGCGGTCTCGCTCGACGTGAACCGCCGCTCGCGGCTCTCGACCTCCGACCGGGCCCGGGAGGTCCTGCGCTCGCTGCTGTCCCACGTCGACGTCCTCATTGCCTCCGAGGACGAGCTCGAGCTGGTCGCCGACGGGCCCGAGGACGCAGCAGTCTCCGCGATCCGCGCCGCCGGGGTGGGCCGTGTCGCCCTCAAGCGCGGTGCCGCCGGCAGCACCTTGTGGGGAGCGGAGGGCCGGTGGGACATCGCCGCCCTGCCGGTCACGGCCGTGGACGTCATCGGTGCGGGCGACGCCTTCTGCGCAGGGCTCCTGTCGGGGCTGCTCGACGGCCTCGACGATCCTGCCGCCCTGGAGCGCGCCAACGCCCTGGGGGCGGTCGCCGTCAGCACGCACGGCGACTGGGAGGGCCTGCCACACCGCGACGACCTCGACCGCCTCGCCGGTGCCGCAGCCGGCTCCGCCCACCGCTGACCACCCGAAAGGTGTGACCGTTGAACATCACTGCTGTCGACGTCGTCGTGTGCAGCCCCGACCGCAACTTCGTGACCCTGCGAGTCACGACCGACGACGGACTCGTCGGCCTGGGTGACGGCACCCTCAACGGCCGCGAGCTGGCCGTGGCGTCCTACCTGCGCGACCACGTCGCGCCGCTGCTGCTCGGGCGAGACGCCCACGCCATCGAGGACACCTGGCAGTTCCTCTACCGGTCGGCCTACTGGCGCCGTGGCCCCGTGACCATGGCAGCGATCGCCGCGGTCGACGTCGCCCTGTGGGACCTCAAGGCGCAGGCGGCGGGTCTGCCCCTCTACCAGCTGCTCGGGGGTGCCTCCCGGACGGGGATCATGGCCTACGGGCACGCCTCGGGACGCGACACCGCCGAGCTCTTCGACTCGATCCGCGAGCACCTCCAGCTCGGGTACCGCTCCATCCGGGTCCAGACCTCGGTCCCCGGCATCAACGCCGTCTACGGGGTCGCGGCCCAGCCGACCAGCGAAGGCAGCCGGTACGACTACGAGCCCGCCCAGCGCGCACCCCTGCCGGCGGAGGAGGACTGGGACACCCGCGCCTACCTGCGCCACATCCCGTCGGTGTTCGAGGCGGTGCGGTCCGAGTTCGGCCCCGAGCTGCCCCTGCTCCACGACGGGCACCACCGGATGACGCCCATCCAGGCGGCGCGCCTGGGCAAGGACCTCGAGCCGTACGACCTGTTCTGGCTCGAGGACTGCACGCCCGCCGAGAACCAGGAGGCGCTGCGGCTGGTCCGCGCCCACACCATCACGCCCCTGGCCATCGGCGAGGTCTTCAACACGGTGTGGGACTACCAGACCCTCATCCGCGAGCAGCTGATCGACTACGTGCGGTCGGCGGTCACGCACACCGGTGGGATCACGGCGATGCGCAAGCTGCTCGACTTCGCGGCGCAGTACCAGATCAAGTCCGGGATCCACGGGCCCACCGACATCTCGCCGGTGGGCATGGCCGCGGCCCTCCACCTGGACCTGGCCATCCACAACTTCGGGATCCAGGAGTACATGCGCCACGGCGCCCTCACCAACGAGGTGTTCCGGCAGAGCTTCACCTTCGAGGACGGCTACCTGCACCCGGGCGAGCAGCCGGGCCTCGGCGTCACGCTCGACCAGGCTGCGGCCGAGCGCTTCCCGTACCAGCCGGCCTACCTGCCCTTCAACCGGCTCAAGGACGGCACCGTCCATGACTGGTGACCTCGACCCCGCGCCTGCTCCTGCCCGGGCGTCGACCCGACGGCACGTCGTCGTCATGGGCGTCTCGGGGTGCGGCAAGACGACGGTGGCGCAGGGCATCGCCCGCGCGACCGGAATGGTGTTCGCCGAGGCGGACCAGTTCCACTCGGAGGCCAACGTCGCCAAGATGCGGGCGGGGCAGCCGCTCGACGACGTCGACAGGTGGCCCTGGCTGGAGGCCCTCGCGGCCTGGATGTCGGAGCAGGACGAGCAGGGCCGCTCGACGGTCATCGCCTGCTCCGCCCTGCGCCGCGCCTACCGTGACGTGCTCCGCTCCGCACCGCCCACCGTGCAGTTCGTCCACCTCGCCGGCCCGCCGGAGGTCGTGCGGGCGCGACTGGCGGTGCGGGAGGGGCACTACATGCCGGCGAGCCTGCTCGACTCCCAGCTGCGGACCCTCGAGCCGCTGGAGGCGGACGAGTCGGGGGTCGTCCTCGACCTCAGGTGCACCCCTGAGCAGCTCGTCTTCCACGCCGTGTCCTGGCTGGGGGAGTGACGGACGGCCACCGCCCGCGGTCCGGCCCGGTCGGGCGCGCCACGCAGGTGCCCTAGGCTTGACCCTCGTGGCGACCGACTTTTCCCAGGAGATCAAGGACCTGCGCAGCACCATGGACTCGGTGCGCGAGGTGACCGACCTCGACGCCCTCCAGGCGCAGATCAAGGACCTCGAGGCCAAGTCCGCCGCGCCCGACCTCTGGGACGACCCCGAGGCGGCCCAGCAGGTCACGTCCGCCCTCTCCCGGGCCAACGCCGAGTACGAGCGCGTGACCGGGATGGACTCCCGCATCGACGACCTCGAGGTCCTGGTCGAGATGGGCACCGAGGACGGCGGCGACGCGGCGACCATGGCCGAGGCCGAGGCCGAGCTGGCCTCGTTGCGGAAGGCCGTGGCCGAGCTCGAGGTCCGCACCCTGCTCTCGGGTGAGTACGACGAGCGGGCGGCGGTGGTCACGATCCGCGCGGGGGCCGGCGGCGTCGACGCGGCCGACTTCGCCGAGATGCTGATGCGCATGTACCTGCGCTGGGCCGAGCGCCACGGCTACCCCACCAAGGTGATGGACACCTCCTACGCCGAGGAGGCGGGCCTGAAGTCCGCCACCTTCGAGGTCGACGTCCCGTACGCCTTCGGCAACCTCTCGGTCGAGGGCGGCACGCACCGGCTGGTCCGGATCAGCCCGTTCGACAACCAGGGCCGCCGCCAGACGAGCTTCGCGGCCGTCGAGGTGATCCCGCTCATCGAGTCGACCGACTCCATCGAGATCCCCGAGAACGAGATCAAGGTCGACGTCTTCCGCAGCTCGGGCCCCGGTGGCCAGTCGGTCAACACGACCGACTCCGCCGTCCGGATGACGCACATCCCGACCGGCATCGTCGTCTCGATGCAGAACGAGAAGAGCCAGATCCAGAACCGCGCCGCCGCCCTGCGCGTGCTGCAGTCCCGGCTGCTGCTGCAGAAGCAGGCCGAGGAGGCCGCCGCCAAGAAGGAGATGGCCGGCGACATCAAGGCCAGCTGGGGCGACCAGATGCGCTCCTACGTGCTGCAGCCGTACCAGATGGTCAAGGACCTGCGCACCGAGTACGAGGTGGGCAACCCCTCGGCCGTCTTCGACGGCGACATCGACGGCTTCATCGAGGCCGGCGTCCGCTGGCGCAAGGAGCAGGAGAAGGCCGCGCAGGCCTGACCCCTGGCCTCAGGCAGGAAGGGCCGCTCTCGCCGGCGCGCCGGAAACCGGCGCAACGCCGAGGAGCGGCGGCTGCGCGGCATACGGAGGTTGCCGACCTATCCTGCGGAGGTCGTGCGTGGCGCCCCGCGTGCGGCGCGGTATGCCGTCCGTCCCCCTCCCGTAAGGCTTCCCCTCCGCGCATGATCCGTTTCGAGAACGTCAGCAAGGTCTACCCGCGGTCCACCCGCCCGGCGCTGAGCGACATCACCCTCGACGTCGAGCGCGGCGAGTTCGTCTTCGTGGTCGGCGCGTCGGGCTCGGGGAAGTCCACCCTCCTGAGGCTCGTGCTCAAGGAGGAGGGGGTCACCCAGGGCAGCGTCCTCGTGGCCGGCCAGGACGTGGGCCGGCTGCCCTCGCGCAAGGTGCCGCGCCTGCGCCGCGAGATCGGGACCGTCTTCCAGGACTTCCGGCTGCTGCCCAACAAGACCGTCTACCAGAACGTCGCCTTCGCCCTGCAGGTGCTCGGGCGCTCGCGCCACGCCATCCGCCAGGTCGTCCCCGAGACGCTGGAGATGGTCGGCCTCGAGGGCAAGGAGAAGCGGCTCCCGCACGAGCTGTCCGGTGGTGAGCAGCAGCGCGTCGCCATCGCGCGCGCCTTCGTCAACAAGCCGCCGATCCTGTTGTGCGACGAGCCCACCGGCAACCTCGACCCCACGACCAGCCTCGACATCGTGCGGCTGCTGGACCGGATCAACCGCACCGGCACCACGATCGTCATGGCCACCCACGACGACGACATCGTCGACCAGCTGCGCAAGCGGGTCGTCGAGCTGCAGAACGGCCACGTCGTCCGGGACGAGAACAAGGGCGTCTACGGAGGTGGTCGCTGATGCGCGTGCAGTTCATGCTCAGCGAGATCTGGATCGGCCTGCGCCGCAACGCCTCGATCGCCGTCTCGGTGATGCTCGTGACGATGGTGTCGGTCTACCTCATGGGCATCGGGTTCCTGGCCCAGAGCCAGGTGACCACCCTCAAGGGTTACTGGTACGACCGCATCCAGGTCTCGATCTTCATGTGCGGCAAGGACTCCGTCGACGCCAACTGCCAGGGCAAGGCGGTCACGCCCGAGCAGCGGGACGCCCTCAAGGCCCAGCTCGAGCAGATGAAGCCGCTGGTCAAGAACGTCTACTACGAGTCCGAGCAGCAGGCGTTCGACCGGTTCAAGGAGCAGTACCGCAACTCGCCGCTGTCGGAGTACCTCCAGGTCGGTGACATCCCGCAGAACTTCCGCGTGCAGCTGTCCGACCCCAAGAAGTTCGACGTCGTCGTCAGCGCGTTCGAGGGCGCACCGGGGGTGGGCCGCGTCCAGGACCAGCAGAAGACCCTGGAGAAGCTCTTCGCGGTGATGAACGTCGTCACCGTCGGCTCGCTGTTCCTCGCGCTGCTCATGGTCCTGTGCTCGGTGCTCCTCATGGCCACGACCGTCCGGCAGGCGGCCTTCAGCAGACGCCGCGAGACGGGGATCATGAAGCTCGTCGGCGCGTCGAACTTCACCATCCGGCTGCCCTTCGTCATGGAGACGGTGCTGGCCGCGCTCGGGGGCACGGGTCTGGCCATCGCCGGGTTGTGGGCGACGACCCACTACCTGCTGCCCAAGGTGTCGGCCGTCCTCCAGGACGCGCCGCTCGTGGGCACCAGCGACATCTGGTACGTCGCGCCGTGGCTGGCCGCGTTCATGCTGGTCGTCTCCGTGCTGACCAGCTGGGTGACGCTGCGCCGCTACCTGCGCGTCTGACCCGACCCGCGTCAGCCGTCCGGAGGATCCCGGTCGCGCTTCCCCCGAAACCGCTGGGGTTTGTGTTACCAATGAGGCCTATGAGCGCGTTCCCCCCGTCTCAGCGTGCCTCGCGGCGGCTCCGGCTGTCCGCCTTCGGCCTCGCCGTCGCCTGCTCCGTCGGCATCGCCGCCCCCTCGGCCGCCGTGCCGCTGACCGCCACGACGGGCACCGTCGCGGCACCGGGCGCGACCGACCCGAACAAGGCCAAGAAGCAGGTCGACAAGGAGATCGAGTCGCTCAAGCAGCAGCTCGACGACACCTCGGTCGCGCTCCAGAACACCTACTTCGCCCTGCGTCGCACCCAGGCCGCCCTGCCCGTCGCGCAGGCCACGCTCGACAAGGCGACCGCCGACGTCTCGGCCGCCGACGCGTACAACGACGACATGGCGGTCAAGCTCCAGGTGGCTCAGGCCAACGAGGCCCGCGCGGTCGACGAGCTGAGCTCGACCCGCGCGCAGCTCTCGGCCAGCCGCACCCGCGTCGCCCGGTTCGCCTCCCAGCTCTACCAGGACCAGGGGATGGGGCAGCTGTCGGTCGCGCTCAGCGCCACGACCCCGGACGACTTCGCCAACCGCATCGCCATGAACGACACGGTCATGGACGTCCAGCAGCAGTCACTGCAGCGGCTGGCGACGGCCCGCGCCGCCGCGACCGCCCAGGAGGCGCACATCCGCGCCCTGCGCGAGGAGGTCGCCGCGGCGAAGAAGGCCGCCGAGGCCGCGCTCGCGAAGGCCCGGGACGCCCGTGCCAAGGCCGCCGACGCCAAGGCCAAGCTCGACGCGCTCGCCGTCCAGCAGGCCGCGCAGTCCAAGACCCTCGAGGCGCAGAAGGCGAACGAGCGCAAGAGCCTCGACGCCGCCCAGAAGGAGCAGGCCCGCCTGCAGAAGGTCCTCATCGCCCGCGCCAAGGCGGCCAAGGCCGCAGCCGCCCGTCGTGCCGCAGCCCTGCGCAGGGCCCACAAGCGGGTCCCGGCTGCGCCGAGGGTGAGCGCGCACGGCTTCCTGTCGGCGCCCTCCGACGGCTGGATCTCCTCGGAGTTCGGGATGCGATTCCACCCGATCCTGCACTACTGGCGCCTGCACGCCGGTCGCGACTACGCGGCCAACTGCGGCACACCGATCCGGGCCGCGGCGTCCGGCACCGTCATCTCGGCCGGCTGGGCCGGGGGCTACGGCAACCGGGTCGAGATCGACCACGGCATCCTGCGCGGCGTCGACCTCGTGACGGCCTACAACCACATGGAGCGCATCGTCGTCCGCGGCGGCCACGTCAGCCGCGGGCAGGTCGTCGGCTACGTCGGCACGACCGGCGAGTCCACCGGCTGCCACCTGCACTTCGAGACCTACGAGGACGGCATACCGAAGGACCCGCGTCGCTGGCTGTGACGCGCCGCCACCGGTGACGGGCCGCTCGGGGAAACCTCCGGGCGGCCCCGCTCGTCGGACCGGTAGCGTTGCACCGCCGGTGGCGCGCGACGCGGCACCGGACCGACACGGACAGGAAGAGCAGTGGCCAAGGAACAGGCGCGCAAGGTGGTCGCCAGCAACCGCAAGGCCCGCCACGACTACCTCATCGAGGACACCTACGAGGCGGGCCTGGTCCTCATGGGCACCGAGGTCAAGTCGCTGCGCATGGGCCGCGCCTCGCTGGTCGACGGGTATGCCGCGTGGCGCGGCGACGAGCTGTGGCTCGAGGGCGTGCACATCCCCGAGTACGTCGAGGGCACCTGGACCAACCACACCCCGCGCCGTCGGCGCAAGCTGCTGCTGCACCGCGAGGAGCTGGCCAAGCTCCAGCGCAAGTCCAGCGAGACCGGCCACACCATCGTCCCGCTGAGCCTGTACTTCAAGGACGGACGGGCCAAGGTCGAGCTCGCGGTCGCCAAGGGCAAGCGCCAGTACGACAAGCGCCAGACGCTGCGGGAGCGGCAGGACCGGCGCGACGCCGAGCGCGCCCTGCACTCGCGGGGACGGTGACCGTGGCTGGGGGGACGGTGACCGTGGCCGGGGGGACGACGCGGCACCGGGGTGGGGGCCGGCGCGCGGGCACGCGGTGGGGTGCCACCCTCGCGGTGCTGCTCGCCCTGGCCGCTCTGGTGCTCACGCCGGCGACCGCGAACGCGGTGGGCGACGAGAAGGCGACCCGCTACCACGTCGACTTCACCCTGCGGGAGGACGGCTCCGCCGACGTGGTCGAGACGATCACGTGGCAGTTCCCGAGCGGCGAGGACCGGCACGGGATCGAGCGCCTCGTCAAGATCCGCGTCGGCTACCAGGACAGCCCGACCACCTACCGCCAGTACCCGCTCAGCGACGTGTCGGCCAGCTCGCCCTCGGGTGCGCCGGCGGACACGCGGGTCATCGACGAGAACGGCAGCTACGCGACCATCCGCGTCGGGCGCTCGGACGAGACGGTCCGGGGCACCCAGACCTACGTCGTGAAGTACCACCTCAGCTCGGTCATGAACGGCTTCAGCGACCACGCGGAGTTCTACTACAACCTCATCGACTCCTCGAACAGCCAGCTCTACGAGGACGTCAGCGCCTCCGTGACCGGTCCGAGCCCGGTCGACCGGGTCGACTGCTTCCTCGGCGAGCTCGGGTCGACCCAGCGGTGCCAGGGGAGCCCGGGGGCGACGGCGACCTTCTCGGCGCCCGCCGTCCGGCCGCGCGAGGGCATGACCATCCTGGCGTCGCTGCCGCTCGACGGGTTCGGCAGCCTGACGCCGTCGCTGCGGCAGGGGACCGTCTCACCGGACGGCCAGGTGACGACCGCCGAGGGCTCGAAGGCGCTGGGCGCCCTGGCCCTCGGGACCGGCTTCACCCTGCCCCTGCTCGCAGCCGGGCTCATGGGGGTCCTGGTGTGGACCCGCGGCCGCGACGAGCAGTACGCCGGGATCACCCCGGGCCTGACGCCCGGCGTCGGCCAGCAGGCCGCCGTCGTGCGCGGTCCCAGCCCCACCGTGGCCGTGCAGTTCACCCCACCCGAGGGCGTTCAGCCGGGGCTCGTGGGCACGCTCATCGACGAGACGGCCAACACGGTCGACGTCGCCGCCACCCTCGTGGACCTCGCGGTGCGGGGCCGGCTGCGGATCGAGCAGATCGGGGACGGCGGCCTCGGACACCGCAAGGACTGGCGGCTCACCCGCACCGAGCCCACTCCCGAGCAGGCCCGGACGCCGCTGCGCATCTACGAGGCCGAGCTGCTGGCCGGGGTCTTCCACGACGGGGCCCAGGTCGTCGACCTCTCGGACCTGAAGAACCGGTTCAAGCCGACGCTGACGAAGGTCCAGGCCCAGATGTACGACGAGGTCGTCCAGCGCGGCTGGTTCCGGCGCTCGCCGCAGCGGCAGCGGGGCACCTGGCAGTCGCTCGGCTTCCTCATCGCGGCCGCCGGGTTCATCAGCCTGTTCTGGCTGCACGAACCGCTGTCGCGGATCGCCTCCGGCGCGGGCATGCCGTTCTCGCCGTCGTACACGCTGTCGATCGGCACCCTGCTCGCCGGGGTCATCACGATGTTCCTGGGTCGGCGGATGGCCGCCCGGACCGCCGACGGCAGCGCCGTGCTCGCGCAGTCCAAGGGCTTCAAGCAGTACCTCGTGACGGCCGAGGCGAACCAGATCAAGTGGGAGGAGGCGCAGGACGTCTTCAGCCGGTACCTGCCCTACGCCATCGTCTTCGGCGTCGCCTCCCAGTGGGCGTCGACCTTCCAGCAGGTGGCCGAGGCAGCCGCGGCGGCCGGGCACCCCCTGCTCATGCCGACCTGGTACCTCGGCGGCGACTACGGCTCGTTCGGCGGCATCGCCGACGGCATGGACTCGTTCGCCAGCTCTGCCGGCAGCACCTTCACCAGCACCCCCGGGAGCTCGGGCGGCTCCGGCTTCTCCGGTGGCGGCGGCTTCTCCGGCGGCGGAGGGGGCGGCGGGGGCGGCGGCTCCTGGTAGTCCCCGGACACGACACCGCCCGCTCGCACGGGCGAGCGGGCGGCACGGCGTCGGGTCAGTTCTTGAACGCGTCCTTGACCTTCTCGCCGGCCTGCTTCATGTCGGCCTTGGCCTGGTCCGTCTGGCCCTCGGCCTCGAGGCGCTCGTTGTCGGTGGCCTTGCCGGCGGCCTCCTTGGCCTTGCCCTCGGCCTGCTCCGCGGCGTTGCCCAGCTTGTCGTCCATGCCCATGTCGCACTCCTGTGGTGTCGTGTCGTTCCGGTCGGACGCGCGGCCGCTTCTTGACCGTGCTCCTTCGACCGTAACGCGGGTCGCGCGAACCTGCAGGACTCGCGACGCCGCAGGTCAGCGGCGTGAGGGGTGCGTACCGGCCCGGCGGACGGTCAGGGCGCGAGGACGAGGAGCAGGTCGCCGCCCTCGACCTGCTGCTGGGTGCCGATGGCGAGCCGGCCCACGGTGCCGGCGACGGGGGCGGTGATGTTCGCCTCCATCTTCATCGCCTCGATCGTCGCGACCACCTGACCGGCCTCGACCGTGGAGCCCTCCTCGACGGCGAGGCTGACGACCCCGGCGAACGGTGCGGCCACGTGCGAGCGGTTCGCCGGATCGGCCTTCTCGGCGGTCCGCACGTCGACGCTGACACTGGTGTCGCGGACCTGGATCGGTCGCAGCTGGCCGCCCATCGTGAACATGACGGTGCGCATGCCGCGCTCGTCGGCGTCCGAGACGGACTGCAGCCCGATGATCAGCCGCTTGCCCGGCTCGAGGTCGATCTCGTGCTCGTGGCCCACCTCGATGCCGTGGAGGAACTCGCGGGTGCCCAGGACGGCGAGGTCGGAGTACGCCTCGCGCGACCTGAGGAAGTCGGCGGTGGGGCCGGGGAAGAGCAGGCGGTTGAGGGTGGCCCGCGGCTCGGCCTTGAGCGCCTCGCGGTCGGCGTCGGCCAGCTCCGTGACCCGCGGCTTCGGCGTGCGTCCCTGCAGCGCCTTGGTTCGGAACGGCTCGGGCCAGCCGCCGGGCGGGTCGCCCAGCTCGCCGGACAGGAAGCCGATGACCGAGTCCGGGATGTCGTAGGCCGTGGGGTTGGCCTCGAAGTCGTCGGGGTCGGCCTTGGCCCCGACCAGCGCGAGCGCGAGGTCGCCGACGACCTTGCTGCTGGGGGTGACCTTGACGATGTTGCCGAGGATGCGGTTCGCCGCGGCGTACATGTCCTCGATCGCCTCGAAGTGCTCGCCCAGCCCCAGGGCGATGGCCTGCTGGCGCAGGTTCGACAGCTGGCCGCCGGGGATCTCGTGCGTGTACACCCGGCCGGTGGGGGAGGGCAGTCCCGACTCGAAGGGGAAGTACAGCTGGCGCACCGCCTCCCAGTACGGCTCGAGGTCGTTGACCGCCCGCAGGTCCAGCCCGGTGGCGCGGGGCGTGCCGTCGGTGGCGGCCACGAGCGAGGACATCGGCGGCTGGCTCGTCGTGCCGGACATCGCGGCGTTGGCCACGTCGACCGCGTCCACGCCCGCGTCGATCGCGGCGAGGAGCGTCCCGAGCTGACCGCCGGCGGTGTCGTGGGTGTGCAGGTGGACGGGCTGGTCGAACCGCTCGCGCAGCGCCGTCACCAGGGTGCGGGCGGCGGGCGCACGCAGCAGTCCCGCCATGTCCTTGATCGCGATGACGTGCGCGCCCGCCTCGGCGATCTGCTCGGCGAGCCGCAGGTAGTAGTCGAGCGTGTAGAGCTTCTCGCCCGGGTCGGTCAGGTCGCCGGTGTAGCAGAGCACGACCTCGGCGACGGCGGTGCCGGTGGCGCGGACCGCGTCGATGGCGGGGCGCATCTGCCCGACGTCGTTGAGCGCGTCGAAGATCCGGAAGATGTCGATGCCAGTCGTGGCCGCCTCGGAGACGAACGCGTCGGTGACCTCGGTCGGGTAGGGCGTGTACCCGACGGTGTTGCGCCCGCGCAGCAGCATCTGCAGCGGCAGGTTCGGCATCGCCTCGCGCAGGGCCGCCAGCCGGTCCCAGGGGTCCTCGGACAGGAACCGCAGCGCAACGTCGTAGGTGGCGCCGCCCCAGGCCTCCACCGACAGCAGCTGGGGGGTGAGCCGGGCGACGTGGGGCGCGACGTGCATGAGGTCACGGGTGCGCAGCCGGGTGGCGAGCAGCGACTGGTGGGCGTCGCGGAACGTGGTGTCGGTGACGCCGACCGGCACCTGCTCACGCAGGTCTCGGGCCCACTGCTCGGGCCCGACGCGCAGCAGCCGGTCGCGCGCGCCGGCCGGCGGGGGAGTGGAGCGGTCGATCTCGGGCAGCTTCGAGCGCGGGGAGACGCGGGTGCGACCCGGGCCGTGCGGCTGGTTGACGGTGACGTCCGCGAGGTAGGTGAGCAGCTTGGTGCCGCGGTCGGCCGGCACGCGGGCCGTGCGCAGGTCGGGCCGCTCGTCGATGAATGCCGTGGACAGTCGCCCGGCCTGGAAGTCGGGCTCCTCGAGCAGGGCCTGGAGGAAGGGGATGTTCGTCGACACGCCGCGGATGCGGAACTCCGCGAGCGCGCGGCGGGCGCGGCGTACCGCCGTCGGGAAGTCCCGGCCGCGGCAGGTGAGCTTGACCAGCATCGAGTCGAAGTGGGCCCCGATCTCGGCACCCACGAAGACCGTGCCGCCGTCGAGGCGCACGCCGGCGCCGCCCGCGGAGCGGTAGGTCGTGATGTGGCCGGTGTCGGGCCGGAAGCCGTTCGCCGGGTCCTCGGTGGTGATGCGGCACTGGAGGGCGGCGCCGCGGATGCGCAGGTCGGCCTGCGCGAGGCCGAGGTCGGCCAGGGTCTCGCCGCTGGCGATCCGCATCTGGCTGCTCACGAGGTCGACGTCGGTGATCTCCTCGGTGACCGTGTGCTCGACCTGGATCCGGGGGTTCATCTCGATGAAGACGTAGCGCCCGTCGGGGGCGAGCAGGAACTCGACCGTGCCGGCGTTGACGTAGCCGATCTCCCGGGCGAAGGCGACCGCGTGGGCGCACATCCGCTCCCGCAGCTCCGGGTCGAGGTTGGGGGCAGGCGCGATCTCCACGACCTTCTGGTGGCGTCGCTGCACGGAGCAGTCGCGCTCGAAGAGGTGGATGACGCCCCCGTCGGGACCCGAGCCGGTGCCGTCGCTGAGCACCTGGACCTCGATGTGCCGCGGGCTGACCACCGCCTCCTCGAGGAAGACGGTGGGGTCGCCGAACGCGGACTCGGCCTCGCGCATGCAGGCCTCGAGCGCCTCGCGCAGGTCCTCGCGACGCTCGACCCGGCGCATGCCGCGGCCGCCGCCGCCGGCCACGGCCTTGGCGAACACGGGGAAGCCGATCTCCTCGGCGCCGCGGACCAGCTCCTCGACGTCGGTGCTCGGCGGCGCGCTGCGCAGGGTCGGCAGCCCGGCCTTCTTCGCGGCGGCGATGGCGCGGGCCTTGTTGCCCGTGAGGTGCAGGACGGGGGAGGGCGGCCCGACGAAGGTGATGCCGGCGTCCGCGCACGCCTGGGCCAGGTCGGGGTTCTCGGAGAGGAAGCCGTAGCCGGGGTAGACCGCGTCCGCGCCCGCCTCGAGGGCGACCCGGACGATCTCGGCCGGGTCGAGGTAGGCCCGGACCGGGTGCCCCTGCTCGCCGATCCGGTATGCCTCGTCGGCCTTGAGCACGTGCTCGGACTTGCGGTCCTCGTAGGGGAAGACGGCCACCGTCTTGGCGCCCAGCTCGGTGGCGGCTCGGAAGGCTCGGACGGCGATCTCGCCACGGTTGGCGACCAGGACCTTGCGGAACACGGGACCTCCTCGGTGCGGACGAAGGGTCCGCGGGGGACGGGCGGTGCACGCTCGATCGTAGTGAGGTCCCGATGCATGAGACAGGTCGCCCGAAATGCGGACAGCTACAGTGGGTCGCGGCTGCAGGGGGCCACGACGCGACGGGATGCCGGGGTCGCGTCGTCCGTTCGCGATCGACCCCTGGAGGGCCAGTGGCAGGACGACACGCGGCACGCCGCCGCGTCCTGACGCCGGTCCGCCTGCTCGTCGCAGCCACGCTGGTGGCCGTCGCGGCCATGGTCGTCGTGGTGGGCCCGTTCGGCCGGTCGGACGCCCCCGCGCCCTCGGTGCCCACCGTCCCCGGGACGTCCACGCCCGGCGCGGTGACGACGCCCTCCACCAGCGGCACGTCGAGCTCGACGACCTCGAGCACGACCACCACGACGACGACGCCACCCCGGACCACGACGACCGGCTCACCGACCGGGACGCGCGTCCCGACCTCCTCGACCGCCCCCACCACCTCGGCGACGCTCCTCCCGTCACCGACGAAGCGGACCGGCAAGCCGACGGGACCGCCCGGGCGGCCGACGACCCCGCCCCCGCGGAAGTGACCCGCGCGGTCAGTCGGCGACGGTGAAGCGCTGCCGGCGGTGGCGCGGCTGCTCGATCTCGTCGAGCAGGGCCGCGGCGTAGTTCTCGGCCGACACCGACGGCCCGGCGGGGGTGTCGAGGGCGGTGCGGTAGGTGTCGGTCCGCTCGCCCGGTGCGATGACCGGGGCAGGGGACAGGAACGTCCAGTCGAGCGACTCGGGCGCCGTGCGGAACACGTCGAGCGCCGCCGCGCCACTACGGGCCTCGGCGAGGTACTCGGCCGGGAAGTCCGGGCCGTCGAGCAGGCGGGTGCCGTCGGGGCCGACGAGCGACCCGGCGCCGCCGACGAACAGGACCCGGGCCCCACCCGCGTGGTCGACGAGGGTCTGCACGGCCTCGAGCCACGGCTCGTGCGGGCCTCCGCTGCGGTCCGGCCCGGTCGCCGACACGAGCACGTCGTGGCCGGCCGCGGCTGCATCGACGGTGGCGGGGTCGGCGAGGTCACCGGTGGCGGCGTGCGCGCCCTGCGGCACGTCGCCCCCGCTGCGGGACCACCCGGTGACGTGGTGCCCGCGGGACAGGGCCTCGCGCACGATGCGCGAGCCGATCATGCCGGTGGCACCGAACATTGCGATCTTCATGGGGTCAGCTCCTGGGGTCGGGGTCGAGCGAACGTCTCGACGGTAACCATTGGTAACCAAGCACTTCAAAGTGCTATAAGTACCTCGTGGTTACCATCGACCGTGGCGACGCCTTCGACCCCGACTGCCCGACCCGTCTCGTCCTCGACCGGGTCGGGGACAAGTGGACGGTGCTCGTCATCGACGCGCTCTCCGACGGGCCGCTGCGCTTCACCCAGCTCCGCGACCGGATCGGCGGCGTGGCGCCCAAGGTGCTGACCCAGACGCTGCGCACGCTCGAGCGAGACGGGCTGCTGACCCGAACCGTCCACGCCCAGGTGCCCCCGCGGGTCGACTACGAGGTCACCGAGCTGGGGCGGTCCCTCAGCGGCCCGCTCGCCGCGCTCACCGACTGGGCCGAGACCCACGTCGGCCGGATCCTGCGCGCCCGGGAGGAGTACGAGCGCGCCACGGCCGAGGCGGCACGCGGCTGACGGAGCCGCGGGGGAGGCGGGGCAGGCGGTCGACGACGCTGCAGCGGCGGGTGGCACGGCCCCCGGCGCCGCCGGCCCGTGGCAACCCGGTCACCGACGTGGCCGCCGCCCCGGTGCGGGCGACGGCCACGGGCTCCACTGGTGGAGTCAGGGTGCGGGCCGGGTGGTCACCGGCCCGGTGTGACCCGGTTGGTCACAGGTCCACGGGTCGCAGGACCTGGGAGATGCCGTGGGCGATCTGCACGTTGCCCTTGTTGATATTCGGCCGCACGACCCACGCGTTGGCGTCGTTCGGGTCGGCGTCCACGAGGGTCACCCAGCGGTGCCAGCGCACGTCCACCGTCAGGGTGCCACCGGAGGCGGTGGTGAGCTGGGCGCCGTCGGCGGCCCGGGCCGCGCGGTAGTCGATCGTGGCGCCCGGCACGACGTGGTAGAGGAGCACGGCCTCGACCGTGTCGATCCCGAGCGAGGCGACCGCGGCGAAGACCGCGCTCTCGCTGGTGTACCGCTGGTGGGTCAGGTCCGTGGCGAGTCGGCGGAAGGCGGCGTCCGTGGGCAGGAACGCGGTCAGCGGCACGGAGCCGTCGGCGAGCACGGCCACGGGGGAGGAGGGCTTGGCGGCCAGGACGGCCTGGACCGCATTGTCGACGATGTCGAAGTCGTTCCAGTTGTCGTCGAAGCCCGACCCGTCCCTGGCGAGCACGGCCGCGAGGCTGCGGGTGCCGGTCGGTGCGGGCGGGGTGCCCTCGTGGGCCGAGGCGCTTCCGGCCCCGACCAGGGTCAGGGCGCCGGCGAGGGTGGCGGTGGCCAGGGCGGCCACGACGCGTCGTACGTGCATGGGAGTCTCCAGTGTGCGGACAGCGGCTCCTTCCGGGGCCCTGCCGTGGCCGCCGCCGGCGCCACTCCCCGGTTCATCCCTCGACGCCGGTTCGGTGCCGTCGCGGAACCGGATTGGTCCGAGGGGGAGGAAATGTTGTCGGGCCCCCCGGCGTTGGACGGTACGCTGGTCCCACAACTCAACAGCGGATGTGTGAGCACCCCTGCACTCGCAGGAGCACGGGGGTGATCGGTTTCGACATTGGTCGGTTGTCCAGGGGAAGCGGGTCGAGGATGCAAGGTCATCTCGTCAACGCTCCTTGCAAACCAATAGGTGCCAATTCCAAGCGCACCGACTTCGCCCTCGCCGCCTGAGCGAGCCTCGAAGTCCGTCAGCCTGAGCTAGTTCCCGTCTCAGTGCCTGGCGTCAGCTAGGGAACTCGCTGCGCAGTCATGCCGAGGGGCTGCGCGGGACTCCTACTCGGCTGGGCCTGTCAGCGGACGTGTGCGTGCGAGCGCTGGGGCCGAGAAAATCCGTAGCGCACTGCACCCGGAGAAGCCCTGGTAAGTCGTCAGTGGACGCGGGTTCGATTCCCGCCACCTCCACCACCGTGGTGCTCGCACATCGCCGTTGAGCCTCGAGGGCCCGGTCACGTCGTGACCGGGCCCTCGCGCGCGCCCCGGCTTAGGGTGGGGCATGGCCGACACCGACGTGCGCGAGCGGGCGCTGCACACCGCGGGCCGGTATGCCGAGCGGCTGGGCTGGTGGACCGTCGCGAACTGGGTCCTGCTCGTCACGGCGGTCGTGGGCCTCGCGCTGACGGCCGCCCTCACCACGCTGGCGGAGGACGTCTACGAGTCCGTCGTCGACGCGGACGGCGTCGCCCTGCTCGACCAGCCCGCGCTCGACCAGGCGGTCTCCTGGCGCTCGCCCGGGCTGGACCGCGCCGTCACGGCATACACCGACGTCGGGGGGCCGATCGGCATGCCGCTCCTGACCCTGGCCGTCGTGGCGGTGATGGTCTGGGCGTGGCGGTCGTGGACGCCGGTGGTGCTCCTGGTGCTGGCCGCCGCCGGCTCGCTCGCGCTCACGGTCGCGGGAAAGGACCTCGTCGGCCGGGCGCGGCCGCCCCGCATGTTCGCCGTGCCCCCGTACGAGTCCTCGCCCTCGTTCCCCAGCGGGCACACGCTCAACGCGACCGTCATCGCCGCCGTGGTCGTCTACCTGCTGCTGCGCAAGGTCCGCCGCACGTGGGTGCGCACGACCGTCGTCGTGCTCGGGGCCGCCTTCGCGCTCACCATGGGGCTGAGCCGGGTCTTCCTCGGCCACCACTGGCTGTCGGACGTGGTCATGGGCTGGGTCCTCGGACTCGCCTGGGCCACGGTCGTCGTGACCGCCCACCGGATGTTCCTGGCGGTCCGCCGCGAGGCGGCGAGCCGCGGGGCGCCCGCCACCCGGTGACGGCGCCCGTCGACGCCGCCTGGCGACGGCGCCCGGTCGCGGCTCAGCCGGACTGGGCCCCGGACCGCTGCTGCTCGACCTGCGCCCGGACCTCGTCCATGTCCAGGGCCTGCACCTTGCCGATGACGTCGGCCAGCATGGGCGCGGGGAGGGCCCCGGCCTGCGCGAAGACGAGGATGCCGTCGCGGAAGCCCATGAGGGTCGGGATCGAGGTGATGTTCGCCGCGGCGGCCAAGGCCTGCTCGGCCTCGGTGTCGACCTTGCCGAAGACGATGTCGGAGTGCTGCTCGGACGCTGCCTCGTAGACCGGCGCGAACCGCTTGCACGGGCCGCACCACTCGGCCCAGAAGTCCACGAAGACCGTGCCGCCCTGCAGGACGGTCTTCTCGAAGGTGTCGGCGGTCAGCTCGACGCTCGCCATGTCAGCTCAGCTCCCATCGGACCGCGACGGTCGCGGTCACCGTGTTCTCGCCCAGCTCGAGCGAGGGGGTCCCCGTGCCGGCCGTCATCCGGGCGAACCGGGGCTGGGCACCACCCTCGACAACGTCGCTCACGCGCACAACCTTCCCGAGGCCGCGGCCCGCGAGCGCCGCGTACTGCTCCGCCTTGGCCCGGGCGTCCGCGAAGGCGGCCTCGCGCGCGGCGGCCAGCAGCGGCGCCGGGTCGGCGAGGTCGGTGCCGACGGAGTCGATGGTGAGGGCGTTGCCCGCAGCGCCCGCGAACGCGTCGACGAGGGCACCGACGAGCGCCGGGTCGCGCACGGTGACGGCCAGGCCCTGCTGCGCGGTGTAGCCGAGCACCGATGTGCCGTCGCGGTCGTAGCGCGGCTGCACGCCGCTGGTGGTGGTCCGCAGGTCGCGCGGGTCGACGCCGTGGTCCCGGGCCGCCTGCGCCAGGGCGGCCGCCCGGCCGGCGGCGTCCGACAGCGCGGCGGAGACGTCGGGGGCCTCGCACCGCACGCCGGCGCTGACGCGCACCACGTCCGGCGGCGCGGACGCCCGGCCCGAGCCGGTCACGTCGATGTGCTCCGTCATGGCGCAAGCCTAGGCTGAGGACATGGACACCGAGCAGATCCGCCAGTACTGGGACGATGCCGCACCGGAGTACGACACGTTCGTGGACCACGGCCTGCTCGACTCCGACGTCCGGGCGGCCTGGAAGGACCTGGTGCGCACGTGGCTGCCCACCACGCCGTCCGACGTCGGCGACCTCGCCTGCGGCACCGGGACGATGAGCGTGCTGCTCGCCGAGCTCGGCCACCAGGTCCGCGGGATCGACCTGTCGGGGGAGATGGTGGCCCGGGCCCGCGCGAAGACCGCCCCGTTCGGGGGCGCGGTGCAGATCGAGCAGGGCGACGCCGGGGACCCGCCGTGGGAGGAGGGCAGCCTCGACGTCGTCTTCGCCCGGCACATCCTGTGGACGCTGCCCGACCCGCAGGACGCGCTGCGCCGCTGGACCCGGCTCCTGCGTCCCGGCGGCCGGATGGTCCTGATCGAGGGCCGGTGGGGCATCGAGGCCGCGGGGGAGAAGCCTGACCTGCCCTGGCGGGCCGGGGTGCCCTCGCAGGAGCTCGCCGCCGTCGTGCGCGACCTGGTGGGGGAGCCGACCGTGGTCCCGCTCTGGGACACCGTCTACTGGGGCAAGGAGCTGGAGCACGAGCGCTACCTCCTGACCGCCACGTCCAGCGCCCCCGTCGGGGCCGGGAGCCCACGGCCATGACCGCGCTGGAGCCGGGGGAGGTGCCACTGGCGGAGCCGGGCGAGGTGCCGCTGCCCGAGCCCACGGGCCCGGTCCACGGACGACCCATCCGGCGCGTCGGCGTGGTCTTCGCGGTGCTCGCGCTGCTCACCGTGCCGTGGACCGTGTGGCTCGCCGTCCAGCTGCCCTCGTCCAAGCCGGCTGCCCACTACGACCTCGCGTGGGGCGGCTTCGACGCCGCCCTCGTGGTCGTCCTGCTCGCGACCGCCTGGGCCGCGGTCCGGCTCACCCCCTGGCTGCCGGCCATCGCGGCGGTGAACGGCACGATGCTGCTCGTCGACGCCTGGTTCGACGTCGTCACCGCCCCGACCTCCGGCGAGCGCTGGCTCGCGGTCGCCATGGCCGTGGTGGTCGAGCTGCCGCTGGCCGCCGTGTGCCTCTGGCTCGCCGTGACCGGGCAGCAGCTGCTCCGGCGCCGCCTGCTGCGCCGCGTCTGGCGCCAGCAGCGCCGGGCGATGCCCGGCGGCATGGTCCCGCCGCCGGTCGTCGCGGCCACCGGCACGCCCGAGCCCGACGTCGTCGAACCCCCTGACCTGCAGCGTTTCTAGTCGATTTGCGGCATACGTCACCCGGGTCCACGCTGCCCGGGTGAGCGCGACGACGAAGCACCAGCCAGACGTCCCCGGCGACGAGCCGGCACCCAGCCAGCTGAAGGCGGGCCTGAAGCCACGGCACATCACGATGATCTCGATCGCCGGGGTCATCGGGGCCGGCCTGTTCGTCGGGTCGGCCAACGCCATCGCCACGGCCGGTCCGGCGGTCCTCATCGCCTACGCCCTGGCGGGGACGCTGGTCGTCCTCGTGATGCGGATGCTCGGCGAGATGGCGACAGCGCAGCCCGACACCGGCTCGTTCTCGACGTATGCCGACCGCTCGCTCGGTCGGTGGGCCGGCTTCTCCATCGGCTGGCTGTACTGGTGGTTCTGGGTCATCGTCATCCCGGTCGAGGCGACCGCCGGTGCGCTGATCCTCGGGGACTGGTTCCCCGCGGTGCCGCAGTGGCTCTTCGCACTCGTCATCACCGGGCTGCTCGTCGGGACCAACCTGTTCAGCGTCGGCAACTACGGCGAGTTCGAGTTCTGGTTCGCCCTGGTGAAGGTCATCGCGATCGTGCTGTTCATCGGCCTGGGCGTGCTCGCCATGCTCGGTGTGCTGCCCGGCTCGAAGTCCTCGGGGGTCGGGCACCTGTGGCAGGACGGCGGGTTCCTGCCCAACGGCCTCGGCGCGGTCTTCGCCGCGATGCTCATCACGATGTTCACCTTCATGGGCACCGAGATCGTCACCATCGCCGCAGCCGAGTCGCCGAACCCCGAGGCCGGCATCCGCAAGGCGGTCAACTCGGTGATCTGGCGGATCAGCCTCTTCTACCTCGGCTCCATCTTCGTCGTCGTGGCGCTCGTGCCGTGGAACGCCAAGGGCCTCGCGGCCGAAGGATCCGGGTCGTACCAGTACACGCTGGAGCGGATGGGCCTGGGCAGCCTGACCACGGTGCTGGAGTTCGTCATCCTCACCGCCGTCGCCTCGTGCCTGAACTCCGCGCTCTACACGGCCTCGCGCATGGCCTTCTCCCTGTCGACCCGCGGTGACGCCCCGGCGGCGTGGTCGCGCACGACGGAGCGGGGCGTCCCCGCCTGGGCGATCCTGGCCAGCTCGGTCGTCGGCTTCCTCGGGGTCATCGGCAACTACCTGCTGCCGGAGAAGATCTTCGGCTACCTGCTCGCGAGCTCCGGGGCGATCGCCCTGTTCGTCTACCTCGTCATCGCGCTGTCGCAGCTGCGGATGCGCCGCCAGCTCGACGCCGAGGGCCACAGCCCGGCGGTGCGGATGTGGCTGTACCCCGCCCTGACGTACGCCACGATCGGCTTCATCGCGTTCGTGCTCGTCCTCATGCTGGTCCAGGAGGGGCACCGCCTCGAGCTCGGCCTGAGCCTGGCGCTCGCGGCCGTCATCGTGGCGATCGGCGTCGCCCGCACCCGCGGGGAGCATCCCGCAGCTGCTCCTGCCCAGGGGGCGGTCGCGTTTCGGCGTACCGCTGAGTAATCAGGAGAATGCCGGCATGACCGCCGTGCCCTCCGTGTCCAACTCCATCACCGTCCGCCTCACCCTCCCGGCCCGCGCCACCGCGGTGTCCGAGCTCACCGGGGTCATCGAGGCGGGGGGCGGCCTGGTCACCGGCCTCGACGTGACCGCCTCGGGCGCCGACCGCCTGCGGGTGGACGTGACGGCCGCGGCCCGCGACACCGCCCACGCCGACGAGCTCGTCGAGGCCATGCGCGGCGTGCACGGCGTGGACATCGGCAAGGTCTCCGACCGCACCTTCCTCGTCCACCTCGGCGGCAAGCTCAAGGTCGAGTCCAAGGTCCCGATCCGCAACCGCGACGACCTGTCGCTCATCTACACGCCGGGCGTGGCCCGGGTCTGCATGGCGATCGCGGAGAACCCCGAGGACGCCCGCCGGCTCACGATCAAGCGCAACACCGTGGCGGTGGTGACCGACGGGTCGGCGGTGCTGGGGCTGGGCAACATCGGCCCGCTGGGGGCGCTGCCGGTCATGGAGGGCAAGGCGGCGCTGTTCAAGCGGTTCGCCGACATCGACGCCTTCCCGATCTGCCTGGACACCCAGGACACCGAGGAGATCATCCGCACGGTCAAGGCGATCAGCCCGGTCTTCGCGGGGATCAACCTCGAGGACATCTCGGCCCCGCGCTGCTTCGAGATCGAGCACCGGCTGCGTGAGGAGCTGGACATCCCGGTCTTCCACGACGACCAGCACGGCACGGCGATCGTCACGCTGGCCGCGCTGCGCAACGCCCTGCGGGTCGTGGGCAAGGAGCTGGCGGAGTGCCGCGTCGTGATGTCGGGTGCGGGCGCGGCCGGCACCGCGATCCTCAAGCTGCTGCTGAAGGCCGGCGCGCGTGACGTCGTCGTGGCGGACCAGTTCGGCGTGCTGCACCCCGACCGCGAGGACATCGCCTCCGGCGACCACCCGCAGCTGGCGTGGTCGGCCGAGCACACCAACCCGCGTCGGGTGAGCGGGACGCTCAAGGCGGCCGTCGCGGGCGCGGACGTCTTCATCGGCGTCTCCGCCCCCGGCATCCTCACCGGCGACGACATCGCCACCATGGCCGACGGTGCGATCGTCTTCGCGATGGCCAACCCCGAGCCCGAGGTCGACCCCATCGCCGCCGCCCAGCACGCCGCCGTGGTCGCGACCGGCCGGTCCGACTTCGCCAACCAGATCAACAACGTGCTCGTGTTCCCCGGCGTCTTCCGTGGTCTGCTCGACGCGGCGTCGCGCACCATCGACGAGGACGTCATGCTGGCCGCGGCCACCGCCCTGTCGGAGGTCGTCCACCCCGACGAGCTGAACCCGGCCTACATCATCCCCAGCGTCTTCCACCCCGACGTGTCGAAGGTGGTGGCGGCCGCGGTGAAGGCGGCCGTGCTGGGCACCGCGCCCGAGGTGGTCGAGCGGACGGCGTCGGTCGCGACCGACGAGGCCGAGCTCATCGGCTGACCGCCGGTCGACGCCGGGCACGGGCGCGTGCGCCCTCCATGCCCGGCGTGACCCGGGCAGCCGGCGCGTGAGACCCTGCGCGCGGGTCAGCCGCGCGGGGAGAGCCCGAACTCCGTCGCCAGCAGCTCGAGGCTGCGCAGCTTCGCGTCCAGGTCGGGGGTCGGCGCGACGAGGGTGACCTCGTCCGCACCGGCCTCGTCGGCCAGCGTGATGAGGCCGGCGGCCACCTCGGCCGGCGGCCCGGCATACACGCGGCCCTCCAGGCTGGGCTCGACGGCGGCGAACTCCGCGCTGAGCCGGAAGGCACGGATCTCCTCCGCGCTCGGGCGCGTCGTGGCACCGCTGCGGATGCGCTGCATCTGCAGCGCCCAGCCGGCGCGGAAGTCCGCGGCGACGTCCGGGTCCTCGGTCGCCAGGGCGAGGACCGAGATGATCACGCGCGGCGTGTCCCCGAGGGGGCCGGGCCGGAAGTCGCGGCGGTATGCCTGCAGCGCCTCGACGGCGAGGCCCGGGCTCATGTGGTGGGCGAAGACCGTGGTCATCCCGTTCACGGCCGCGAACGAGGAGCCCCAGCCGCTCGAGCCGAGCATGAGCAGCTCGGGGCTGGTGTCGACGACGGGGGTGGCGCGGACGGCTGTGAACGGGTGGTCGTCGGGCCAGCTGTCCGACAGGAACGCGATGAGCTCGGCCGCCTGCTGCGGGAAGTCGTCGGCGGTGAGCGCCTCGCGGGAGCGCCGCAGGGCGAACGCCGTGAGCTGGTCGGTGCCCGGCGCCCGGCCCAGGCCGAGGTCGATCCGCCCCGGGTGCAGCATCTCCAGCGTCTTGAACCACTCCGCCACCTTGAGGGGGGAGTGGTTGGGGAGCATGATGCCCGCCGCCCCCACGCGGATGCCGGTGGTGAGCGACGCGAGGTGGGCGATGAGGATCTCGGGTGAGCTGCTCGCCAGCCCGGCGAAGCTGTGGTGCTCGCTGATCCAGTACCGCGCGTAGCCGAGCCGGTCCGCCGCCTGGACGGTGCGCTCGCTGCGGGCGATGGCCTGCTGGGCGGTCATGCCGGAGGGCACGTCGACGAAGTCGAGCAGGGACAGCGGGCGCGGGGTTCCGGGGGTCGGGGTGGTCACGTCCGGTGCCAACACCCGCCACCCGCCGGCGATTCCGCCCGTCTACGCTGCACCGGGTGAGCGACACGACGACCCGGACCCCCTCCACGCGGTCGACCTCCGTGGTGCGCGTCGTGTTCGCGCTCCTCGTCGTGGTCCACCTGTGCTGCCTGTACTGGCCGCGCGTCGACGTGCAGGGGCCGGTGACGTGGACCGACAAGGTCGTCCACCTCCTGCTCTTCGGGGTCCCGACCGTGGTCGGGCTGCTCGCCGGGTTCCGGCCGGCGTGGGTCGTGGGGCTGCTCGCCCTGCACGCACCGGTCAGCGAGCTCGTGCAGCACTACCTGCTGCCGCACCGGGACGGGGACGTGTGGGACGCCGTGGCGGACCTGTCGGGGGTGGTGCTCGGGGTCACGCTCGTCGTGGTCGGGAGGGCTCGGCGCCGCTGGTAGACTGGTGGGGCTCAGTTCGGCGGCGCCTGGCAGCGCCACCCGCGGCAGTGAAGCCGCACCGATGTCCCCGATGCCGACTGACGCCCACCGGATGACGACCGTCGATCCGGTCCACCGGGCCCTTCGTGGCCTGAGGCTCGTCTTTCCCGGTCTCCCTCGCCAGGTGGCTCGAGACGTGTCTACCTCGAGTACCTGAAGTGAGTTGAACATCTGTGCCCAAGAACCTGCGATCCGCCGCGCCCAAGAAGGCCCGCTGGACTGCTGACCAGAAGGCTGCCGCCAAGAAGGGTCCCAAGAAGGCCCACCGCGGACAGTCGACCAACCGCCCGGCGCGTGACGCCGACCGCCTCGTCCGCCGCGAGTTCGACCGTGACGACCGTCCGGCCAAGCGGTTCGACCGCGACGACCGTCCGGCCAAGCGGTTCGACCGTGACGACCGTCCGGCCAAGCGTTTCGACCGCGACGACCGTCCGGCCAAGCGTTTCGACCGCGACGAGAACCGTGGCCCGCGCCAGTACGACCGTGACGACCGCCCGGCCCGTCGTTTCGACCGTGACGACCGTCCGGCGAAGCGTTTCGACCGTGACGAGAACCGCGGCCCGCGCCAGTTTGACCGTGACGACCGCCCCGCGAAGCGTTTCGACCGCGACGAGAACCGTGGCCCGCGACGGTACGACCGCGACGACCGCCCGGCCCGCCGTTTCGACCGTGACGACCGCCCGGCGAAGCGTTTCGACCGTGACGACCGCCCGGCGAGGCGTTTCGACCGTGACGAGAACCGTGGCCCGCGCCAGTACGACCGAGACGACCGCCCCGCGCGTCGCTTCGACCGTGACGACCGCCCCGCGCGTCGTTTCGACCGTGACGACCGCCCCGCCCGGCGCTTCGAGCGCACGGACCGGTTCGAGCGCACCGACCGCTTCGAGGACCAGGTGGACCCGGAGGCCGAGCGCATGGAGGCCGACACCTGGGTCAAGGCGACCCGCAAGTCGGTCGACGGACCCGTGACCGTCGAGGCCGACAACGGCTTCGCCGCACTCGGGCTGACCGAGCGCCTCGTCGAGCGGCTCGCCCGCGACGGGATCACCACCCCGTTCCCGATCCAGGCGGCGACCATCCCGGACGCCCTCGCCGGCCGCGACGTCCTCGGCCGTGGCCAGACGGGCTCGGGCAAGACCCTGGCCTTCGGCCTGCCGATGCTGGCCCGCCTCGCCGAGCGCCCCAAGGCGGCCCCGCGCCGCCCGCGCGCCCTCGTCCTGGTCCCGACCCGCGAGCTCGCCATGCAGGTGTCGGACGCCCTCGAGCCGCTCGTGCACGTGCTCGGCCTGCGGCACAAGCTGGTCGCCGGCGGCCTGTCGTACACCACGCAGATCAACGCCCTGAACCGCGGCGTCGATGTCCTCATCGCGACCCCGGGCCGCCTCAAGGACCTGCTCGAGCGCGAGGCCGTCGAGCTCGGCGACGTCGAGGTCGCGGTGCTCGACGAGGCCGACCACATGGCCGACATGGGCTTCATGCCCGAGGTCACCGCGATCCTCGACCGCATGCCCGAGGGCGGCCAGCGGCTGCTGTTCTCGGCCACCCTCGACAACGGCATCGACACGCTCGTGGAGCGCTACCTCACCGACCCGGTGACGCACTCCACCGACGACGCCAAGGCCTCCGTGACGACCATGGAGCACCACGTCCTGCTCATCGAGCCGGTCCACAAGAAGGTCATCACCGCCGAGGTCGCCAACCGCGAGGGCCGCACCGTCGTGTTCGTGCGCACCAAGCTCGGTGCCGACCGCGTGGCGATGCAGCTGCGCGAGCAGGGTGTCTTCGCCGCGGCGCTGCACGGCGGTCTCGGCCAGGGTGCGCGCAACCGCGTGCTCGGCGCCTTCCGCGACGGCAGCCTGCCGGTGCTCGTCGCCACGGACGTCGCGGCCCGCGGCATCCACGTCGACGACGTCTCGGTGGTCCTGCAGGTCGACCCGCCGGCCGACCACAAGGACTACCTGCACCGCTCGGGCCGCACGGCCCGCGCCGGTGACAAGGGCACCGTCGTGACCCTGGCGCTGCCGCACCAGCGGCGCACCATGGAGCGCATGGCCCGCGAGGCCGGCATCGAGGCGGTGCCCACCCGCGCCGTCCCCGGTGACGAGCGGCTCGCCGCCACGGGCGCCAGCGCCCCCAGCGGCATCCCGGTCTCGGAGGAGAGGTTCAAGCGGCTCCTCGAGGGCGAGAAGCGCCAGCACCGCGGTGGTCCGCGCGGCCCGCGCTCCGGTGGTCCCCGCGGCCGCCAGGGGGGTCGCCCGTACGGCGGCGCCCGTCGCGGCCCGCGCGACTGACCTCCACGTCAGCCGTTCCGCCACAGCCCCGGTCCGCGTGACCGGGGCTGTGGCTTTGTGGGCAGAATGGAGGGGTGGAGACCGAGGACCTGTCCGGCAGCCTGCTGCTCGCGACACCCCAGATCGAGGAAGGGGTGTTCCGCCGCAGCGTCGTGCTCCTGCTCCACCACGACGCGGAGGGCGCGCAGGGTGTGGTGCTCAACCGCCCCCTCGACGCCCGCGTCGACGCCGTCCTCCCCGAGTGGCAGGACCACGTGACCGCGCCCCGGGTCCTCTTCGAGGGCGGCCCGGTCGGCCTGGACAGTGCGCTGGGGCTGGTGACCGCGCCCGGTGACGTCGAGCCGATGGGCGTCAAGCGGCTCTTCGGCGGGGTCGGCCTGGTCGACCTCGACACCCCGCCCGAGCTCGTCATGCCCGAGGTCGCTGGGATGCGGATCTTCGCCGGGTATGCCGGGTGGTCGCCCGGGCAGCTCGAGGACGAGGTCGACAGCGGGTCCTGGTACGTCGTGGAGGCCGAGGGTCGCGACGCCTTCGACGACGACCCGCAGAGCCTGTGGGTGCGCGTGCTGCGCCGCCAGCGAGACCACCTCGCCTTCGTGGCCACCTTCCCGGTGGACCCGGAGATGAACTGAGGGACCCGGCATACACTCGGGGGATGAGCGAGCCCCAGATCCCCCTGGACGACCCGCACGCGCCGCAGGCGCAGCCGCAGCAGCAGACGAGCACGGCGGTGCTCGAGCGCGAAGAGGTGCAGGAGCAGCTGCAGGAGCCGGGCGACCACGAGCGCTTCTCCCACTACGTGCGCAAGGAGAAGATCCTCGAGAGCGCACTGTCGGGGGAGCCGGTGACCGCCCTGTGCGGCAAGGTCTGGGTGCCGGGCCGCAACCCTGACAGGTTCCCGGTGTGCCCGACCTGCAAGGAGATCTACGAGGGCCTGCGTGCCCCGCAGGACGGCGAGGACTGAGCCCCCTGACGGGTGCGTTTGCCTCCGGTCGCCTCTGCACCTGCCCCAAGCATGGCTGACTCTTTACCTGTGCCTGTGCTTTCGAGGCAGTGCCGTAGACGAACGCGCTCCTAGCGTCGACGCAGAGCCGCCCGCCGCACCGGGCGTGGTGGTCTGCCTGCGAAAGGACGCCCATGAAGCTTCGATCCCGTCTCGCGCTGTCGTCCCTGGTCCTGGGGGCCGCGGCCCTCGCCCTGGGGCAGGGCAGTGCGGTCGCCCAGCCCATGGCGGGCGAGTCGACCGTCGCCGCCGAGTGCGCGACGCACTCCGACCCCGTCAACGCCGCGCGCTCGGCCCAGGGTGGCAACCGCAAGGACGGCAACGAGCTGTCGGCGGCGCAGGTCCGCGCCTACGAGGACGCGTTCGCGAAGGCCATGGCGGCCAAGGGTTACACCAAGAACGCCAACGGCTCCGCGAGGAAGCCCGGAGGGGGCGGCGCGTTCTCCCCGACCACGGTGAACGTCTACTTCCACATCATCACCGACGGCTCCAGCGGTGACGTCTCTGGCCTGGTGTCCAAGCAGATGTCGGTGCTCAACGGCGCCTACAGCGGGACGGGCTTCTCCTTCGCCAACGCCGGGGTCGACATCACGAACAACGCCTCCTGGTACAACCTCTCCCAGGGCAGCAGCGCCGAGCGCTCGATGAAGACGGCCCTGCGCAAGGGCACGATGGACGACCTCAACATCTACACGGCCAACCTGTCCGGCGGCCTGCTCGGCTGGGCGACCTTCCCCAAGTCCAGCTACGACGTCATGGACGGCGTCGTCGTCCTCGACCAGAGCCTGCCCGGCGGCACGGCCTCCCCGTACAACCTCGGTGACACCGCCACCCACGAGGCCGGCCACTGGTTCGGGCTCTACCACACGTTCCAGGGCGGCTGCACGGGTCAGGGCGACTCCGTCGACGACACCCCGGCCGAGGCCTCCCCGGCCTTCGGCTGCCCCACCGGTCGTGACAGCTGCACGCGTTCGCCCGGCCTGGACCCGATCAAGAACTTCATGGACTACACCGACGACGCCTGCATGGACACCTTCAGCCCGGGCCAGACCACCCGGGCGCAGAACGCCTGGGTGACCTACCGCCAGGGGAAGTAGCGACACGCCCTAGCACACCCCCGAGGCCCCGGCAGACATGCCGGGGCCTCGGCATGTCGTTGTCGGGCAACGGTTATCGTGGCGGGCCTATGAGTACCGCCGCCGCCTCCCACCTGTCACCAGCGTTCCCGGAGCGGGCGGCCTGGGGGACGGCGTCCAAGCTGCGTGCCTGGCAGCAGGAGGCGCTCACGACCTACCTCCGGTCTGCGCCCCGGGACTTCCTCGCCGTGGCGACGCCCGGCGCCGGCAAGACGACCTACGCCCTGCGCCTGGCCACCGAGCTGCTCGGGCGCGGGACGATCTCGGCGGTGACGATCGTCGCCCCCACCGAGCACCTCAAGGTGCAGTGGGCCGAGGCGGCCGCGCGGGTGGGCATCCACATCGACCCGCGGTTCTCCAACTCCTCGGCCCGGCACTCCAGCGAGTACGACGGCGTCGCCCTCACCTACGCCCAGGTCGCCAGCCGCCCCTCGCTGCACCGGACCCGCACGGAGACCGCGCCGACCCTGGTCATCCTCGACGAGGTGCACCACGGCGGCGACAACCTCTCGTGGGGCGACGCCATCCGCGAGGCGTTCGAGCCCGCGACCCGCCGGCTCGCCCTGACCGGGACGCCCTTCCGCTCCGACACCTCGCCCATCCCGTTCGTCCGCTACGAGATGGACCAGGCCGGCATCCGGCGCTCCGCGGCGGACTACACCTACGGGTATGCCGAGGCGCTGCGCGACGGCGTCGTGCGCCCCGTGCTGTTCATGGCCTACGGCGGGGCCATGCGCTGGCGCACCAAGGCCGGCGACGAGATCGCAGCACGCCTCGGGGAGCCGCTGACCAAGGACGCGATGGCGCACGCGTGGCGCACCGCCCTGGACCCCAAGGGCGAGTGGATCCCCGCCGTGCTCGCCGCGGCCGACAAGCGGCTGACGGAGGTGCGTCGCGGCGTGCCCGACGCCGGCGCCCTCGTCATCGCCTCGAACCAGACCAGCGCCCGCGCGTACGCCCGGATCCTGGAGTCCATCACCGGCACCAAGCCGACCGTCGTCCTCTCCGACGACGCCGGTGCCTCCGCCCGCATCGAGGAGTTCGCCTCCAGCGACTCCCGCTGGATGGTGGCGGTGCGGATGGTCTCCGAGGGCGTCGACGTGCCCCGCCTGTGCGTCGGCGTGTATGCGACGTCGACGTCGACCCCGCTCTTCTTCGCCCAGGCGGTCGGCCGGTTCGTCCGCGCCCGGCGCCGCGGCGAGACCGCCTCGGTCTTCCTGCCGTCGGTGCCGGTCATCCTCGAGCACGCGGCCCGCCTGGAGGACGAGCGCGACCACGCCCTCGACCGGGTGACCAAGGACGACTCCGAGGCGTCGATGTGGGCCGAGGAGGACGCCCTGGTCGCTGCCGCCAACCGCACCGAGAAGACGGCCGGGCTCGACGAGAGCACCTTCGAGGCGCTGGAGTCCGACGCCGAGTTCGACCACGTGCTCTTCGACGCCAAGCAGTTCGGCCTCGGTGCTGCCGTGGGCTCGGAGGACGAGCAGGAGTACCTCGGCCTGCCGGGGCTGCTCGAGCCCGACCAGGTGGCGCTGCTGCTGCACGAGCGGCAGACCGCCCAGAGCGGCCGGCGGACCAAGGCCGCGCCGCAGCCGGTGTCGGCCCACCGCGCCCTCGCAGCCCAGCGCAAGGAGCTCAACGGGCTCGTCGCGGCATACGCCCGCAAGACCAACGCACCGCACGGCGTGGTGCACAACGACCTGCGCCGCGCGTGCGGTGGCCCGTCCCTCGACGCGGCGACGTCGTCCGAGGTGGCTGCGCGCATCGAGAAGATCCGCGCCTGGCTCGTCGGGCGCCGCTAGCGGGGTGGTCCCCTCCGTCCACGCGCGACGCCGCGGTGAGGACGCCCGGAGACGCGGTGGGGAGTGCTCCCCACGGTGCCGCGCCGCGCTCCCCGGTAGGGTCGGGCACGGCGTCGGCGGAAGGGGTCCGCGGCGCCGAGACCACCGCCTGAGGGGGAGACGATGACCATCGAGGTGAACTACGCCGGCATGCGCGAGCTGGCCCACGCGGCCGAGCAGCAGCGCTCGTACCTGCGTTCGGTCCACTCGTTCGTGGCCGGGAGCTGCGCGAACTTCGGGGCCTTCAGCGGCTTCATGACCATCTTCGCCGGCCAGTACCGCTCGGCCTACTCCGACGCCGAGGCCAGCCTGTCGCAGAGTCCCGAGGCGGCCCAGGGCATGGCCTCGAAGATCCGCACGACGGCGGCCAACTTCCGCGACAAGGACATCGCCGCCTCGGACCGGATGAAGGCATTCGAGACGAAGATCACCACCGCAGGGCTGCCGACGATGGGACCCGCCGGCCCGATGGCGCCCGGCGACCCGGGGCCGTTCGTCTCCCGCGGTGACAAGAACATCGCGGGCGGCACCGGCGTCGTGGCTGACGTGACGCGCGAGGGCGAGAACCTGTTCAACCCGCACGTGCCGGCCCACGCCTGGGACGACGGGCCGAAGAGCCTCAACCCGTTCTCGCCCATCGCCCTCGCCGGCGAGATCGAGAGCGCCGTCAACACCACCGCGGACGCCGCGAGCGTGGGTGACGACCTCGAGGACTACGACGCGTTCGAGGCGGGGGAGAAGTGAGCACCCTCGCCCTCAGCGACCCGGCCGGGTACCTCCACGGGGCCAGTGGCTCGCAGGCCTTCGGGGACGTCATCGAGAACGCCAAGGGCAACTGCGGGCCCATCCTGCAGGGCATCGACTGGGCGATGGTGAAGATCCTGCACTGGTCGCCGATCGAGGCGATCATGAGCCCGATCGCGGGCGACTTCAACGGCGTCGACGACATGCGCAGCAACTGGGAGTCGACCAGCAAGGCGCTGCACGAGGTCTCGGAGAACTACCGGCGCATGGCCGGACACGTCGACCAGGCCTGGCGCGCGCACTCGGCCACCCTGGCGAGGGCCGAGCTGCTCGACCTCGCCTCGGCCCACGGGCGGCAGAGCACCGCCACCAGCCTGATGAGCCGCCAGCTGGGCAACATGCTGTCCGCGACCTCGCAGGTCGTGCAGGCCGTGGCGGGCATCCTCGGCCTCGTCGAGGAGTGGGTGGTCACCCTCAGCGTGGCCAAGCTCGCCAAGGAGCTCATCACCATGGGTTCGGGCATCCGCCGGGCGATCTCGCTCATCAACCAGGCCATCGACCTCATCGTCAACCTGTCCAAGCTCATCCCCGCCCTGGTCGAGGCGTGCGGCATCTTCGCCCTCGTCATGCAGGGGGTGAACGTCGTGCTCGCCGGGACGGCCGCCGCGACCCACGGCAAGGCCGGCTCGCACGTCGACGAGACCGCGGGCGCGGGCTTCCCCGGCACCGGGCCGGGTGACCTCTGATGTCGGCGACACCGGGCGACCGCGAGCTCGACGAGCTCGTCCACCGCGCGGAGGCGGCCCTGCGCAGGCAGGAGTCCGAGATCGCCGAGGTCCTCGCCGGCGTCGAGCGGGCCAGGTCGCTGACCGAGCGCGCCCGGGTCGAGATCGAGCAGGAGCGGGCTCAGGACGCCGCCGACCGTCGGGCCGAGGAGGACGAGGCCCGCAGGGGTGAGCACGGGCACGACCGGCAGGTGCTCCAGCGCCGGCTCGACGCCGAGCAGACGACGTGGCGGGCGGTGCTCTCCGGTGCCGACGAGCACGAGAGCGCCGTGGCCTACCGCGAGGCGGTCGGCGTGCAGGCCCGCGCCGTGGTCGACCGGCTCCGGGAGGAGGACCCGGAGTGGGGCTCGGCGTTCGACCGGTTCGGCCCCGACTCCCCGGTCGAGTTCCCCGACCCGCCGGTCGACGACCGCATCGACCCGCTGCGCCCCGGCGCGCTGGGCCCGTCCGGCGACACCTCGCCGCACCGCGGTCCGGGGAACGCGTCCGACGGCCCGCGACGGCGCCCCGGCGGGGGCGGCGTGTGGTGACGGGCCTGCCCCCGACCGTCCTGCCCACCGGTCCCCGTGACCGACGTCCTTCCACCGAGAGGTAGCACCGTGGCGAACGCCTACATCGAGACCCGCATCAAGGTCACCCGGGTCCTGCTCGTCGTGCTCGGCGTCCTGATCGCAGCGCTCTTCACGTGGGGTGCCGTCGCCGTGCCCGAGCCCGGTTGGTACGCGGCCCTGCCGCTCAACGCCCTGGCGATCGCGCTGGTCCTCGTGGGCAGCCGCCGGCGGATCGCCACCCGCGGCGAGTCGGGCAACGCCGTGATGTCGCTGGGCGGCCTGCTCATCGTGGCGTCCGTCTTCGTGTCCTTCGCCCTGGGCAACGCCTCCTAACGCCGGCCGCCCGGCCCCGCGGTGGGTCACGTCCGCCTGCCCAGAGCCTGGACGGCGGGGCCAGTTGCGCTGATTCCGGCACGCGACCCGAGGCGCGGATGGAACGATCGTCCCGACGTGGCCGACTCCGCAGCGGCCCAGTCCCTGCCGCTGCGGACCGCCCAGTGCCGGAGGAGGTCCGATGCGGCTCGGTGCCCTGGTGCTCCCGCAGCAGTCGTGGCGGGAGGCGCGGCACACGTGGACGCGCCTGGAGGAGCTGGGCTTCGACGTCGGGTACTCCGCCGACCACCTCACCCACCCCACCGTAGCCGGCCGCTGGTGGGCGGACGGGTGGACCACGCTCGCGGCGGCGGCCGGGGTCACGGACACGATGCGCCTGGGGACCCTGGTGGCCTCCGCCGCGGTCCGCAGCCCGGCAGTCCTGGCCCGGGCGTCGGCCACGCTGCAGGACATCAGCGACGGCCGCTTCGTCCTGGGGCTCGGCGCCGGGCTGCCCGCAGACGTGCTGGCCGACCGCGGTGAGCTGGTCGGGGTGCGCGACCTCTGGGACCGCTACGAGGAGTCGGTCTCGGCGCTTCGGGCCCTGTGGCTGGGCGGGTCGACGTGGGAGGGCAGGGTCGTGCGGGTCGAGGGCGTGCAGCCGTCCGCGCACGCACCCGGGCGGCTCCCGCCCCCGGTGGTCATCTCCGCGGGTGGGCCCCGTGGCTTCGACCTCGCGGCCCGGCAGGGCGACGGCTGGGTGACGTTCGGAGGGGCCGCGCTGGCGGAGCTGGACGGTGCGGGCTGGTGGAAGGCCCTGGCCCGGCAGTCGCGACGGGTGACGGTGGCGTGTGAGCGCATCGGGCGCGACCCCGCGGCCATCGGCCGCGCGGTGCTCGTGGGCTGGGGCACGCTGCGCCCGCTCGCGTCGGCCCAGGCCCTGGCCGACACGGTGGGCGAGGCGGCGGAGGCAGGCTTCGACGAGGTCGTCGTCTACGCACCGGTCGGGGAGCCCGGCGGCCGCTTCTGGGCGGACCCCGACGTCGTGGCCGAGGCCGTCAGCTCCCTGCGTCGCTGACGGGCGGCGCCGCCGCCTGCACGAGCGGCAGCGTCCGCAGCGGTATGCGCGTGGCCAGCGAGATCGCGGTGTTGGCCCGGACGACGTGGCGGTCGTCGACGACCGCGTCGATGACCCGCTGGAGGTCGGCGTTGTCGCGGGCGACGACAGAGATGAAGAGGTCCCCGGAGCCGGTGATGGTGTGGGCCTCCAGCACCTCGGGGATGCGGGCCAGGTGCTCCACGACGGGGGAGTGCCCCCGGCCCTGCCGGATCTCGAGCGTGCAGAACGCCGAGACGGGGTACCCCATCGCCGCGGGGTCGAGCTGGGGCGCCCACGACCGGATCACGCCGCGCTGGGCCAGCCGGTCGAGCCGGGCCTGCACCGTGCCCCGGGCCACGCCCAGCTCGCGGGACGCGCCGAGCACCCCGATCTGCGGCTGCTCGGTGAAGAGGGTGACCAGTCTGCGGTCCAGGTCGTCGAGGGGCATGGGCACATTGTCCACTGGATCCGCGATCGAGGCGACCACTTCGCACACTCTGCGCAGCGCCACGGCATACGGTTGCACACCTCGGCAGCCCCGCGGCACCCTGCCGCCATGACGACCACCAGCGACACGAACCTCGACCTCACGCCGCAGGAGCGTGAGGCCAACCTTGACCTCGAGCAGCTCAAGCAGCTCGTCGGCCTCGTCGAGTACGACGAGACGAAGGACCCGTTCCCGGTCACGGGCTGGGACGCCATCGTCTTCGTCGTGGGCAACGCCACCCAGGCGGCGCAGTACTACCAGTCCGCGTGGGGGATGGAGCTCGTCGCCTACCGCGGCCCGGAGAACGGCCAGCGCGACCACAAGTCCTTCGTCCTGAAGTCCGGCTCGATCCGGTTCGTGCTCAACGGGGCCGTCGACCCCGACAGCCCGCTCGTCGAGCACCACGCCAAGCACGGTGACGGGGTCGTCGACATCGCCCTCGAGGTGCCCGACGTCGACAAGTGCATCGCCCAGGCGCGCTCCGCCGGTGCCCGCGTCGTGCGCGAGCCCGAGGACCTCACCGACGAGCACGGCACGGTGCGGATCGCCTCGATCGCGACCTACGGCGAGACGGTGCACACCCTCGTCGACCGCTCGCGGTACGACGGCCCGTACCTGCCCGGCTACGTCGCCAAGGAGTCGACCTGGGTCAAGCGCGAGGGCGCCCCGAAGCGGCTGTTCCAGGCCCTCGACCACATCGTCGGCAACGTCGAGCTCGGCAAGATGGACGAGTGGGTGACCTTCTACAACAAGGTCATGGGCTTCGTGAACATGGCCGAGTTCATCGGCGACGACATCGCCACCGACTACTCGGCGCTGATGTCCAAGGTCGTCGCCAACGGCAACCACCGGGTGAAGTTCCCGCTCAACGAGCCGGCGATCGCCAAGAAGAAGAGCCAGATCGACGAGTACCTCGAGTTCTACCGCGGACCCGGTGCCCAGCACCTCGCGCTCGCGACCGGCGACATCCTGCGCACCGTCGACGAGCTGCGCGCCAACGGGATCGAGTTCCTCGACACCCCGGACTCGTACTACGAGGACGCCGAGCTGCGCGCCCGCATCGGTGAGGTCCGCGTGCCGATCGAGGAGCTGCAGAAGCGCAAGATCCTCGTCGACCGGGACGAGGACGGGTACCTGCTGCAGATCTTCACCAAGCCGCTCGGCGACCGGCCGACCGTCTTCTTCGAGATCATCGAGCGGCACGGCTCGCTCGGGTTCGGCAAGGGCAACTTCAAGGCGCTGTTCGAGGCCATCGAGCGCGAGCAGGACGCGCGCGGCAACCTCTGACCTGCCGCGCCCCACGACATCGGGGGTGTGGGGGTGACGGATCCGTCACCCCCACACCTCCGATCGTTCGTTCGGCTGGGCACCGCCGCGGGTTCGCGGGCTGCAGCGGGTTCGCGGGCCTGCGGCAGGTCAGACGCGATGGGCCAGGCGGGCGTTGCGGCGGCCGTACACGGCATACAGCACCAGTCCCAGCACCATCCACACAGCGAAGCGCAGCCACGTCTCCAGCGACAGGTTCGTCATGAGGTAGAGGCAGGCCAGCGCCGACAGGAGCGGCACGACGGGCGACAGGGGCGTGCGGAAGGGCCGCGGCAGGTCCGGCTTGGTGCGGCGCAGGATCGGCACGGCGATCGACACGACGACGAACGCGAACAGCGTCCCGATGCTCACCAGGTCGGCCAGCGCCTTGAGCGGCACCAGCCCGGCGAGCAGCGCCACGAGGACGATGGTGCCCATGGTGATGCGGTACGGCGTGCCCCACTTGGGGTGGACCTTGGCCACGGCGGGGGGCAGCAGGCGGTCGCGGCCCATGGAGAAGCCGATCCGGCCCATGGCGACGATGTCGACGAGGATGACCGACGTCAGGCCGGCGACGGCTGCCACGGCGATGAGGTTGGCGGCCCAGTGCGCCCCGACGGCCTCGAAGGCGCTTGCGATCGGCGCACCCTCGTTGAGCTTGCGGTAGTCGACCATGCCGGTCAGGACGAGCGAGACGCCGACGTAGAGGACCGTGCAGATGCCGAGGGTGCCGAGCAGCCCGAGGGGCAGGTCGCGGGCGGGCTTGCGCGTCTCCTCACCGAGGTTGGCCACCGCCTCGAACCCGGTGTAGGAGAAGAACACCACGGCCGCAGCGGTCAGCACGCCGGCGAAGCCGAAGGCGGTCGGCTGGATGCCGAACACGGCCTGGCTCAGCGGCTGGGCGAGGCCGGACGTGCCGGCCTTCACCGGCTGGGCCGGCGGGATGAACGGCGTGAGGTTGGATGCCTTGACGAAGAACGCCCCGGCGATGATGACGAAGACACAGATGGCGACCTTGATGAGCACCAGCGTGTTCGTCACCCGGGCGCTCTCGCGGATGCCGATGATCGCCACGACGCCGAGGACGAGCACGATGGCGACCGCTCCCACGTTCACGGTCGAGGTCTCGCCGAACAGGCTCGTGGGCAGGTCGAACAGCTCCTGCATGTAGCCGGACCAGCCGCGGGCCACCACGGCCGCGCCGAGGGCGAACTCGAGGATGAGGTCCCAGCCGATGATCCAGGCGAAGACCTCGCCGATCGTCGCGTAGGCGTAGGTGTAGGCGCTGCCGGCGGTCGGCACCGCCGAGGCGAGCTCGGCGTAGCAGAGGGCGGCGAGCAGGCTCACGACGCCCGCGACGGCGAAGGAGATGACGACCCCGGGACCGGCGTGGTTCTTGGCCTCGATGCCGGTCAGGGTGAAGATGCCCGTGCCGATCACGATGCCGATGCCGAAGCCCATGAGGTCCTTGGCCCCGAGGCGGCGCGCCAGGCGGGTGCCGTCGCCCTCGCTGCCGGCGTCGCCGGCCTGGGCGAGGACGTCCTCGACGGGTTTGGTCCGCAGGACGGAGTCGTTGCTGCTCATGGCGATTCACCCTAGGTGCGGGGGAGCGGGAGCGCGCGGCGGGGCCGTGGCGCGGGACGGGCCGCCGTGCGTGAGAGGCTGTCGCCATGAGCACGCCATCGAGCCCGGGCTGGTACGACGACCCGGAGGACGCCGCCCTCCTGCGGTACTTCGACGGCGTGGTCTGGACCCGGCACACGGCGCCCAAGAGCACCCGCCCGGCGACCACGGCCGAGCAGGCCGCGGCGGCGGGCGCGGAGGCCGCCCGGCACTGGACGGCGCCCGGTGGGCACGGGACGCACCCGGGTGCCCCCGGTGGCACCGCACGGCCGCCGGCCGGCGCGCAGGGCGGTATGCCGGGCGCGCAGGGCGGTGTGCCCGGTGGGCAGGGCGGGCAGCCCGGAAACCCAACCCCGCAGTTCCCCGGCGCGCCGCAGCAGCACCAGTGGAACGCGCCGCCGATGCAGTACGGCTACCCGGTGGGCCCCACCACGCCGGACGGTCAGCCGCTCGCCTCCTACTGGCAGCGCGTCGGGGCGTACATCATCGACGCCATCATCACCGGCATCGCGAGCTTCGTCCTCGGCGGCTGGCTGCTCTACCGGGCGATGCAGCCGTTCTTCGACGGGTTCTCCGCAGCGCTCCGCTCCGGGGACACCGCCACGATGAACCGCATCACCTCCGAGATCGACTACGGCTACCTGGCCGGCTTCAGCCTCGTCGCGGGCGTGGTGGCCTTCGCGTACCAGGTGTTCTTCCTGACGCGCAGCGGGGCGACCCCCGGCAAGGCGATCTCGGGCATCTCCGTCCGCCTCCGCGAGCGGCCCGGCCCGCTGTCCCTCGCCGACGCGGCGCGGCGCGCCTCGGTGCAGGCGGTGCTGGGGATGCTCGGCAACATCCCGCTCATCGGCACGTTCGCGTCGATCGCCGCCCTGCTCGACCTTCTGTGGCCGGCGTGGGACGCCAACCGCCAGGCCTGGCACGACAAGGTCGCCGCCACCAACGTCGTGGTCGGCAAGCAGCACCGCGCCGAGCGCGCCGCCCGGTAGCGGCGAGCGGCCCAACCGCGGCGCACGCCCGGCCCGGTAGCGGCGGGCGGCGGCCTAACCGGCGGCCGGCACGACCGTCCCGCTCACCTCGCCGAGCCCGATCCGTGTGCCGCCGGGTCCGGGCGCCCAGGCCCGCAGGACGAGGGTGTCGCCGTCCTCGATGAACGACCGGGTGCTGCCGTCGTCGAGGGCCACCGGCTCGGTGCCGTTCCAAGTCAGCTCGAGGAAGCTGCCGCGGGTGCGCGGGTCCGTGCCCGAGATGGTCCCGGACCCGAAGAGGTCCCCGCTGCGCAGCGAGGCGCCGTTGACCGTCAGGTGCGCCAGCATCTGCGCCGGTGACCAGTACATGTCGCGGTACTCGGGGCGCGACACCACGGTGCCGTTCCAGACGACCTCGTAGTGGACGTCGAGGCCGAGGGCCGCGTCGCCGGTGCCGCGCAGGTACGGCAGTGGCTCGGGGTCCTGGCCCGGGACGTCCACCCGTGCTGCGGCCAGCGCGTCCAGGGTGACGACCCACGGCGAGATCGAGGTGGCGAACGACTTGCCGAGGAACGGGCCGAGCGGGACGTACTCCCACGCCTGGATGTCGCGGGCGCTCCAGTCGTTGAGCAGCACGACGCCGAAGAGGTGGTCGCCGGCCTGCTCGATCGGCACCGGGTGGCCGACCCGGGACGAGCCGCCGACGACGAAGCCCAGCTCGGCCTCGATGTCGAGCTTGCGGCTCGGGCCGAACGTCGGCGCCGGGTCGCTGGGGGCCTTGCGCTGCCCGCTGGGGCGCACGACGTCGGTCCCCGAGACGACGACCGTGCCCGAGCGGCCGTGGTAGCCGATGGGCAGGTGCTTCCAGTTGGGCGTCAGCGGCTCGGAGTCGGGGCGGAAGATCCGGCCGACGTTCGTCGCGTGGTGCTCTCCGGCGTAGAAGTCGACGTAGTCCGCGACCTCGATCGGCAGGTGCATGGTCACGTCGGCGAGCGGCACGAGGTGGGGCCGGGTGCGCGCCTCGTGCACCGGGTCGGTGAGGACCTCCTGCAGCCACGACCGGGCGACCGTCCAGGCGGGACGCCCGAGCTCGAGGAACGCGTTGAGGCTGGGGCGCTCCCACGCGGCAGCGAGGTCCGGGCCGTCGCCGACGCCGACCGCGTCCCGGCCGATCCCCGCCACCGCGCCGGCGTCGAGCACCCACTCGCCGACGCGCACGCCGACGCGGGGCTCGGTGCCGTCGGTGGAGAAGACGCCGTACGGCAGGTTGTCGAGACCGAACGCGTCGTCCTCGGCGAGGTCGATCCAGGACGTGGTCATGCGTGCTCCTCCAGGAGGCCGAGGGCGGCCAGCTCGGTGATCGGGTCGGTGACGCCGCAGCAGCCGTATGCCGGGAAGAAGGCCCGCACGATGGCGGCGTCGGCGGCACTCATGCGGGTGACGTGGGGGACCAGGACGGCCGGGTCGCGCTCGGCCAGCAGCGGCACCAGGTCGTCGACGTCGTCGCCGTTGAGGGCCCAGCGCACCGCGACGAGGACGTTGAGCAGCCCGTGCTGCTCCTGCCCGTCGTGGGTGCCGCGGACGGCGTGGTGCAGGCCGCCGGTGAGCTTGAAGCCGAGGTCGTGGTCGACCGCGGTGCGCACGAACGTCGCGAGCTCCTGCTCGTCGGGCCACGCCCACGTGTCGGTGGCCCCGGTGCGGAACTTCGCCTGCAGCGCTCGGTCGTCCGAGGCGTCCGCCGCGATGTCGGCGACCGCCCCGGCCTGCGCGTCGCCGCGCGGCACCTCGAGGGTCTGCGGGACACCGGAATCGGGGACATCGCGCCAGGACGGCTCCCAGCCGCGCTCGACCCCGACGACCCGGACGCCGTCGGCCGCCTGCAGCAGGGCGACGGCCTCGAGCACCTGGTCGGCGGGGGTGCCCGGGCGCCCGATCACCGCCACCCCCAGAGGGTCGGTCTCGGCGCCGGCACCCGCGCCGGCGACCAGCGGCACGAGGTCCGCCGCCGCGGAGGCGGGCACGAGGAGCGGTCCGACGAGCCCGGCATACCAGCTGGTGCGGTGCACCCGGTGCATCCGCACGGCCTCGTCGAGGGGGGCGTTGCCCGGCGGGAACACCGCCGCGTCGTCGACGAGGCCGGCGAACAGGCCGGGCTCGGCGGGGCGGGGTGCGGCGGCGTCCGACAACCTCGTCATGACGCGCACCCTACTGGCGCGCGTCGGCGCCGCGCGGACCGGCCGCGCGGCGCCGACCCGACCCCGGTGGGCCGGTGGCAGGACCGTCAGGCGCCCATGGTGTCGTCCATGTCGCCGAGGGCACGCGCGGCCTCGCGCAGCGACCCGACCGCGTCCGCGAACGGCACCGGCTCACCGGCCGGCAGTGGCCCGACGGCGGTCAGCGGGACGAGCTGGTCGCCCTCGCCGCCCTCGTAGCTCAGCCACAGCGCCTCGAAGTTCAGCGCGGGTACGCGGTAGAGCCGCAGCTGGCACTCCCGCTCGTCCTGCCCGGCGCGGTCGACCGCGACCTCGAGCGCGGTGCGGAAGGGCTCGAGGTGGTGCGCGGACGACGACATCCCGCGGACCTCGCCCTCCCGGCTGTCGTCGACGTCGAACCAGGCCTGCGGCACGCCCTCCAGCATCTCGTAGACCCGCAGGCCGACGGGCTCGCCGGTCGGCGCCTCCTTGCGCCGCCCGGTGAGGGCGTCGAGGCCGACGGAGTAGACCGGCTGGGCCAGGCCCAGCGACGCGCTGGTTTCGCCGGCGGACTCGCGGGCGGCCTCGGCATACGGCGCCTGCTTGAGCTTGAGCAGCGGGCGCACGTCCCAGATCTTCCGCAGGATCGGCTCGGCCACGAGGATCGGGATGATGGGCAACCTGAAGTACCTCTTCGTGTAGTACGTGTGGGTCCAGGTGCCGCTGCCCTGGTAGCTCGTGGAGAAGTCGGCGACGCTCAGGTGCGACTTGCCGTAGATCGGGTCGTCGATGTCAAAGTACTCGTGGCCGAGGAACCGGCTGTAGCCGTAGATGCACATGAAGTGGCCGCCGCCGCCGCTCCAGCCGATGCGGGCACCGACGGGCCGGCCGGCGTCGATCTCCGCCTTGACCTGGCTGAAGGTCGCCGGGCCGGTGATGCTGACGAAGTTGTCCGTGCGGGTGAGGGCGCGGTCGAGGTACCACGGCACGTTGGCCGCGGCGGGGACCGGGGTGTTGCAGGCGTCCGTGCGTCCGAGCTCGGCGTTCGCGACGCGGCACTGGGTCCACGAGCTCCAGAACCAGTAGTAGTGCGAGACGCTCGTCGCGGTGGCGGCCCAGCACCAGTTGGACTGGGTCTGCGCCTGCATGTCGAACCCGAGCTGGCGGGATTGGAACAACGTCCCCCACCAGTCCAGGTCCCACAGCAGCGATCGGTACGGTCGCGACGTCGCCGCGACCAGGTCGTCGATGGACATGGGTCGAACCCCTTTTTCTCGAAGGCGGCGCCACCGGATCGGTGGCCTTGGAGGGGGTTGGCACGAGTGTGGCGCGATGCCCTGTGGTCGGGCTCATCCAGGTGCAGTAGCGCCCACCTGCGCCGTCGCCGCCGGGCGTGGGGGAGTCGGCCCACGGGCGCTCGACGGGCGTGACATGCTCGGACCCAGCACCCCTTTCGACGACGAGAGAGCGAGCGATGGCGCACTACCAGGCGATGGGCAGCATCCCGCCCAAGCGGCACACCCAGCACCGGCGTCCCGGCGGCCGCGGCAAGCCCGGTGAGCTGTACTACGAGGAGCTCATGGGGGAGGAGGGCTTCTCCTCGGACTCCTCGCTGCTGTACCACCGCAACATCCCCTCGACCGTCTCCGGGGCGCGCGAGTGGGTGCTGCCCGACCTCTCCAGCACGCCGAACCACCCGCTCCAGCCGCGGCACCTCAAGCTGCACGACCTGTTCACCCCCAAGCAGGTCAAGGACACCGACGTGGTGACGGGGCGCCGGCTCGTCCTCGGCAACGGCGACGTGCGCATCTCGTATGCCGTGGCCGGTGCGCCGAGTCCCTGGTACCGCAACGGGATCGGCGACGAGTGCGTCTACGTCGAGCGCGGCCGGGCGCGGGTCGAGACGGTCTTCGGGGCGTTCGACGTGGCGGAGGGGGACTACCTCGTCATCCCCCGCGCGACGACCCACCGCTGGATCCCCAAGCGCTCCACCAAGGACCCGCTGCGGGCGTACTGCATCGAGGCCAACAGCCACATCACGCCGCCGAAGCGGTACCTGTCCAAGTACGGCCAGCTGCTCGAGCACGCGCCGTACTGCGAGCGCGACCTGCGCGCACCGCAGGGACCGCTGCTCGCGGAGGACGTGGGGGAGAAGGCGACCGACGAGTCCGAGGTGTTCATCAAGCACCGCGGCAACGGCCCGTCGGGCATCGTCGGCACGGTCCACGAGCTGCCCTTCCACCCGCTCGACGTCGTCGGCTGGGACGGCTGCCTGTACCCCTACGCCTTCAACGTCCGCGACTTCGAGCCGATCACCGGCCGCGTGCACCAGCCGCCGCCGGTGCACCAGGTCTTCGAGGGCTGGAACTTCGTCATCTGCAACTTCGTGCCGCGCAAGGTCGACTACCACCCGCTGTCGATCCCGGTGCCGTACTACCACTCCAACGTCGACAGCGACGAGATCATGTTCTACGTCGACGGTGACTACGAGGCGCGCAAGGGCTCGGGCATCGGCAAGGGCTCGATCTCGGTGCACCCCGGCGGCCACGCCCACGGGCCGCAGCCCGGTGCGTCCGAGGCGTCGATCGGCGTGGAGTACTTCGACGAGCTGGCCGTCATGGTGGACACGTTCCGGCCGCTGGAGCTGGGGGAGGCGGGGCTGGCCGTCGACGACGGCAAGTACGCGCTGTCGTGGAGCGCCGGGCGCTCCCGGGACGGCTCCGACTACTCGATCGGCTGACCGTGGAGCGGGGCCCGCTGGACCTCGTCCGGCTCGTCGACCCGACGGCCGGACTCGTGGTCCGGGTCGTGGGGCCCCGGCAGGGGGACGCCGGGCACCTCTGCGACGTGCTCGACGTCGTCGTCGAGGTCGTCGGCGCGGTGAGGGCGAGCTGGCCCGACGTGGTGTCCCGCGCCGACCTGGCCGAGTGGGAGGCCGGCCTGGACGAGCTCGAGCAGGGCCGCCCGGTGTCGTGGCGTGACGGCGGCAGCGGGGTCGCGCTGCGGCTGACGCCGTGGCCGGCGGGGGACCGGGTCGACGTGCGGGTGTGGGACGAGGCGACCACCGGCATCGAGGTCGGTGTGCCGGTGCGGCCGGCGCCGGGCTGGGTCGCCGAGCACCGGGCCCTGGTCGCCGGGGTTCGCGCGGCCTACCCCTGAGGGGCCTGCCCGACGACGCCGGGTGACCCTGCCGCCAACCCCGGGTGGCCTCCCGGCGACCCCTGGGCGGCCCTTTCGTGCTGGCCGAATCCATACCGTCGGGGGTCTCCCGGGGGCGCCGGGCCGCGGCTAGGGTGGATCCTCCCGCCGCGTTGCCGACGTCGCACCCGTATGCCGTCGCGGACGCCCACCGACCCACGAGGTCACCGAGGTCCCAGGAGGTCCTGATGCCCACTCCCGACTCCGCCGTCGCCCGTCTGGTCGCCACCGAGCGCACCCGCAGGGAGATGCTGGCCCTGGCCGCCGTCGGTGGCGCCGGTGCCGGCGCCGCGTTCCTGGGCAGCGGCACCGCCCACGCGGCCCAGGAGAAGGGGCCCAAGCAGGGTGGGGCCGCGTCCTACCGGCTCACGGTGATGGGCACCACCGACACGCACGGCAACGTCCTCAACTGGGACTACTTCAAGGACGCCGAGTACGACGACTCCAAGCACAACGACGTCGGCCTGGCCAAGATCGCCACGCTCGTCTCGGCCGTCCGTGCCGAGCGGGGTGCTGACCGCACCCTGATGCTCGATGCCGGTGACACCATCCAGGGCACGCCGCTGTCGTACTACTACGCCCGGATCGACCCCATCACGAGCGGCTCCAAGCACCCGATGGCGATCGCCATGAACCAGATCGGCTACGACGCCGCCGCCCTGGGCAACCACGAGTTCAACTACGGCATCGACACGCTGCGCACGTTCGAGTCCCAGTGCGACTTCCCGCTCCTGTCGGCCAACACGGTCGACTGGACCACCGGTGCCCCGGCGTTCAAGCCGTTCCTCATCCGCAGCTTCAAGGTGCCGGGGGTCGCCAAGCCGCTCAAGGTCGGCATCCTCGGGCTGGTCACGCCTGGTGTGGCCATCTGGGACAAGGCGAACGTCGACGGCCAGCTCCGCTTCCCGGGCATCGTCGAGCAGGCCAAGGTGTTCGTGCCGAAGCTGAAGCAGGCCGGCTGCGACCTCGTCATCGTGTCCTGCCACTCCGGCGCCGACGGCACCTCGTCGTACGGCGACGCGCTGCCCTACCCGGAGAACGCCTCGACCCAGCTGGCCGAGCAGGTCCCCGGCATCGACGCGGTGCTCGTGGGCCACGCGCACGTCGAGATCGTCGAGCGCTTCGTCGCCAGCAAGGTCACGAAGGACAAGCAGGTCCTGCTCACCGAGCCGCTCAAGTGGGGCATGCGCCTGTCGGTCATCGACTTCGACGTCACCCACGACGGCAAGCGCTACGTGCTGCAGGACGTGCACTCCCACCTCCTGGACTCGAAGGACGTGCCCGAGGACGACACCGTGGCGGCCCTCCTCGCGGACGACCACGCGGTGGTGCGCACGTACGTCAACTCGGTCATCGGTACCTGCACCATCGCGATGTCCGCGGCGACCGCGCGGTTCGAGGACACCGCCGCGCTCGACTTCATCAACCACGTGCAGGGCCAGGCCGTGAAGGCCGCCCTCGTGGGGACGCCGCAGGAGTCGCTGCCGGTGCTCTCGATCGCCGCGCCGTTCAACCCCGACGCCGCGATCCCGGCCGGCAACGTCACCGTCCGCGACGTCGCGGGCCTGTACATCTACGACAACACCCTGCTGGGGATCGTCTTCACGGGCGCCCAGGTCAAGGACTACCTCGAGTACTCCGCGCGCTACTTCCAGCAGGTCACCGGCACGGGTCCGTACAACCCCGACCAGGTGACCCGGGCCGTCACGCCCACGGCGCCGAACGGCACGCCGGACTACAACTACGACGTGATGGGCGGCCTCGACGCGTCGCTGGCCTACGACATCGACATCGCCCAGCCCGTCGGCTCGCGGATCACCAACCTGACCTACGACGGCAAGGCGATCGACCCGGCGGCGCAGTTCGTCATCGCCATCAACAACTACCGCCAGTCCGGTGGCGGCGGCTTCCCCGGCGTGACCACGGCTCCGGTCGTCTACAACGCCCAGCAGGAGATCCGCCAGCTCATCATCGACTGGGTCACCGAGCAGGGGACGATCGACCCGACCACCTTCACCACGTACGACTGGAAGCTCGTCGCCAACGGCCAGCCGGTCATCGTCGAGGGCGCCTCCGAGGGCGGTCGCCACTGAGCCGTCTGCTCGTCACCGGCGCCAGCGGGGCGCTGGGGCGGGTGGTGGCCGAGCGCGCGCAGGCCGCCGGCCACGACGTCGTCGGCACCGTCCTCACCTCGCGCCCCGCGGACGCAGCGGGGCGCGAGGTGAGGCGGGTCGACCTGCGCGAGCTCGCGGCGATCAGTGCCCTGCTCGCCCAGGTGCGCCCGGACGTCGTCGTGCACACGGCATACCGGCAGGACGACTGGGCGACCACGGCGGGCGGCGCGGCACACGTGGCCCTCGCCTGCGCCGATTACGACGCGCGGCTCGTGCACGTCTCCAGCGACGTGGTCTTCCGGGGCGACCGGGACCACTACACCGAGGACGACGAGCCGGATGCCGTCGAGCCCTACGGCCGGTCGAAGGTGGCCGCGGAGCAGGCCGTGCTCGAGTGTGCCCCCGGGGCTGCGGTCGTCCGGCCGTCGATCGTCCTCGGTGCGTCGGGTGGGCGCCTGTCGCCGACGGAGCGGCTCGTCCACGACCTGGCCACGGGTGCCCGGGAGGGCGCGCTGTTCACCGACGACGTGAAGTGCCCGGTGCACGTCGAGGACCTCGCCGACGTGCTGCTCGAGGTGGTCGAGCGGGAGCTCTCCGGGGTGCTGCACGCCGTCGGGCCGGACGCGCTGAGCCGGCACGAGATCGGCCTCCTCGTCGCGGCGCGGGACGGGCTCGACGCCTCGCGCCTGAGCGGCACGACCCGAGCCGAGGCGGGAGTCGGCGGAGCGGCCCGCCTGGTCCTCGACGGCTCCCGCACACGGGCCCTGCTGCACACACGGATCCGCGGCGGCCGGGAGTTCCTCACCGCCGGCTAAGCGGGCACGCCTCCCATGGCCGTCGGGCGCGACCCGCGGGGTGTGGGCCTCAGGCGCCCACGGGGTGTGCGCTCAGGCGCCCACAGGCTGGCCGGTCAGGGCGACGCCGGCGCCCGCCAGCTCTTCGAGCGCTGCCGCGGTCGTCTGCGGCGCCACGCCTGCGGTGAGGTCGAGCAGGACCGTCGTGGCGAAGCCCTCGTGCGCCGCGTCGAGCGCGGTCGCCCGGACGCAGTGGTCGGTGGCGATGCCGGCGACGTCGACCTCCTCGACGCCGCGCTCGCGCAGCCAGTCCGCGAGCCCCACGCGCCGGTCACCCTCGGCCGTGGAGCCCTCGAAGCCGCTGTAGGCCGCGCTGTGCCGGCCCTTGCGGAAGACCGCGTCGACGTGCTCGAACGCCTCCTCGGCAGCGGGGTGGAACAACGCACCGTCGGTGCCGACGCGGCAGTGCACCGGCCAGGTGTCGACGTAGTCGGGGGAATCGCTGAAGTGGGCGCCGGGGTCCTCGTGCCAGTCGGCGGTGGCTGCCACGGCGGCATACTCGTCGTGGTGGTCGCGCACGTGGGCGCTGATCCGGTGTGCCACCTCGGCACCCCCGGCCACGGCCAGGGAGCCGCCCTCGCAGAAGTCGTTCTGGACGTCGACGAGGACCAGGGCGCGGCGGGCGGGCGACATGGCGCGACGCTACTGGAAGGCGTCGATCCGTTCGACGGTGTCGCGCAGCGCGGACATGCCGTCGACGACCTCGGCGAAGCTGGTCGACAGGGGCGACAGGCCGATCCGGATCCCGTCGGGGTCGCGGTAGTCGGGGATGACGCCCTCCTCCCACAGCGTCGCCGTCACGGCCCGGAAGCCGCGGCGGCGCAGCGTCACGTGACCGCCGCGCAGGGCGGGGTCGCGAGGGCTGGTCACCTCGACCCCGAGCGGGGCGAGCTCGGCGTCGGCGATGCGCAGCGCGAACTCGGTCAGCTCCACCGACTTGGCGCGGATCGCGGCCATCCCGGCCTCCTCGATCAGGTCAAGCGTCGTGTCGAGCGGGACCATCGCGAGGATCGGCGGGGTGCCGGAGACGAACGACCGGAGACCGGCTGCCGGCTCGTACCCGGCCGCCATCTCGAAGGCGTCGCGGCGGCCGAGCCAGCCCCAGATCGGCTGCTGCAGCGCGTCCTGGTGGCGCGTCGCGACATACGCCCAGGCCGGCGCGCCCGGACCGCCGTTGAGGTACTTGTACGAGCAGCCGACCGCGAGGTCCGCGCCCCAGGCGTCGAGCTCCGCCGGCACCGAGCCCACCGTGTGGCTGAGGTCCCACAGGACGACGCCACCGGCGTCGTGGACGGCCGCGGTGATGCCGGGGCCGTCGGCGATGTGGCCGGACCGGTAGGCGACGTGGCTGAACACCGCCAGGCCGGTCTGCGGGCCGACGACCTCGCGCACCTGCTCCAGGGTCACCCCGGCGGCCGGGTCGGTCTCGATCCAGCGCAGGGTGAGGCCGCGCTCGGCGGCGATGCCCTCGAGGACGTAGCGGTCGGTGGGGAAGTTGTCGGTGTCGAGCACGATCTCGGTGCGCCCCTGGGCGGCCATGGCGTCGACGGCGGCGCGGCACAGCTTGTAGAGCAGCACGGTCGTGGAGTCGCCGACGAACACCTGGCCGGGGCCGGCGCCCAGGCACAGCCGCCCGAGCCGGTCGCCGACCTGCATCGGCCGGTCGAGCCACGCCTCGTCCCAGGAGCGGATGAGCCGGTTGCCCCACGGGCCCGCGACGAAGTCGGCCAGCCGCTTCGCCACCTCTGCCACCGGGCGGCCGAGCGAGTTGCCGTCGAAGTACGCGACGAGGTCGCTGCCCTCCGGGGTGAGGAACCGGTCGCGGAAGGCGGCGAGCGGGTCGCGGGCGTCGAGCTCGGTGGCCTCGGCGCGGAAGTCGGCGGTGACGTCCGATGCGGTCATGCCCGCATCCTACGGACGCGCGTGTAGCGCCGGGCAGCCGTCCTGTGCCCTGACTCAGTCCTCGTAGACGGTCGGGATCGCCGGCTCGCCCCGCTGCAGGCGCAGTGCCGCGGGCGGCAGCTCGGCGCGGGACTCACGGTGCCGGGCCCGCGCAGCGTCGAGGCCGGAGTGCGGACCGTCGACGACCTCCCCGCGGTGCATCAGCGGGACCAGCAGCTCGCGGTCGTCACCGTCGTCCACCGGGCGCTCGCCGATGCCGATCACCTCGGCCTCCGCGACGCCGCGCGGGTTGCGGCGGCGCAGGGCGTACTTGCGGCCACCGACCGACGCCTTGTCCTTGCTCTTCTTGGCCACGCCGACGAGCTCGCCGCTCGCGTCCTCCCGCGCGACGAGCTTGTAGACCATCCCGGCGGTCGGCGCCCCGGACCCGGTGACGAGCGAGGTGCCGACGCCGTACCGGTCGACGGGCGCGGCGCCCAGGGCCGCGATGGCGTACTCGTCGAGGTCCGAGGTGACGACGACCTGGGTGTCGGTGGCGCCGAGCCGGTCGAGCTGGGCGCGCACCTCGCGCGCCTGCGCGAGCAGGTCGCCCGAGTCGATCCGCACGGCACCGAGGCCGGGGCCGGCCAGCTCGACCGCGGTCTCCACCGCCCGCGTGACGTCGTACGTGTCGACGAGCAGGGTCGTCGCCTTCCCGAGCGAGGCGATCTGCGCGGCGAACGCGGCGCGCTCGTCGTCGTGCAGCAGCGTGAACGCGTGGGCCGCGGTGCCGCCGGTCGGGACGCCGTACCGCCGGCCCGCCTCCAGGTTCGAGGTGGAGGCGAAGCCTGCGACGTATGCCGCGCGCGCGGCGGCGACCGCCGCCTCCTCGTGCGTGCGCCGCGACCCCATCTCGATGCAGGGCCGCTGCCCGGCCGCGGCGGTCATCCGTGAGGCCGCCGAGGCGACCGCGCTGTCGTGGTTGAGGATGCTGAGCACGACGGTCTCGAGCACGACGGCGTGCGCGAAGTCGGCCTCGACCACGAGCACCGGCGACCCGGGGAAGTAGCACTCGCCCTCGGCATACCCCCACACGTCGCCGTCGAAGCGGAAGTCCGCGAGGAAGGCGAGGGTGTCCGCGTCGACGACGCCGCCCAGCCACTCGAGCTCGGCCTCGCCGAACCGGAACGCCTCGATCGCCTCGAGCAACCGGCCCGTGCCGGCGACGACGCCGTAGCGGCGGCCGTCCGGCAGGCGGCGCGCGAAGACCTCGAAGACGCACCGCCGCGATGCCGCCCCGGAGCGCAGGGCCGCCTCGACCATCGTGAGCTCGTAGTGGTCCGTGAGCAGGGCGCTGCTGGGGCGGGGAGCCGGTGCGCTGCCGGGTGTTCGGGAGGTCACTCCGGCAGCCTATGGTGGTGCCGTGTCCATCGCCCCCGTCGAGCAGCAGAGCGCCTCGACCGACGAGGTGGCCGAGGTCGACGTCCCCTGGATCACCCTGGTGTGGAACGACCCGGTGAACCTCATGTCGTACGTGACGTTCGTCTTCCAGTCCTACTTCGGCTACCCCAAGGCCAAGGCCGAGCGGCTGATGATGGACGTCCACGTCAAGGGCCGCGCCGTCGTCTCGACCGGCACGCGGGAGAAGATGGAGACCGACACCGAGGCGCTGCAGGGCTACGGGCTCTGGGCGACCTTCCAGAAGGACTCCTGAGTGGCCCGGGGTTTCAAGCGCCGTGACGGCCGGTATGCCGCGAAGCTCGACGCCGTCGAGCGCGGGCTGGTCGTCGGGCTGATGGAGCAGGTGCTCGAGCTCATCGCCCCGGCGAAGCCCGACCCGGCCCCCGGGGCGGGGCGGGAGGCGGGTGACCCGGCCGACGGGCCGGACGAGTTCGACCAGATCGTGGCCGGGCTCGGCGGCATCGGCATGGGCGTCTCGCTGTCGGCCGAGGACCAGGTGCCCGAGCTCGGCGGGTCCGTGCCGCAGCCGCGCGACCCCGCCCTCGACCGGATCTTTCCGACCGCGAACCGGCAGGACGAGCAGGTGGCGGCGGAGTTCCGGCGCCTGACCGAGGACGGCCTGCGCTCGCGCAAGGCGGCCAACCTGTCGACGGCGATCGCCGCGCTGTCCGGGTTCGAGGACCAGAAGATCAGCCTCGACCAGCAGGAGGCGCTCGCGCTGCTCGTCGCGCTCACCGACGTCCGGCTGGTGCTGGGCGAGCGGCTGGAGCTGCGCGCCGACGAGGACTTCGACCTGCTCGAGGAGAAGTCCCGCAGCCTGCCGGGCGACGACCCGGCCGTGTACGCGCTCGCGGTCTACGACTTCCTCACCTGGCTGCAGGAGACCCTCGCGCACGCGCTGACGCCCTGACGGCAGCCCACGTGTGAGCAAGCAGACGGGGCGTCGATGCCGGGGCTCGGGTGCCGCAGCCCTAGCCTTGACCCGTGGCTGATGCACCCATCGGGATCTTCGACTCGGGCTACGGCGGGCTGACCGTCGCCCGGGCCGTGCTCGACCAGCTGCCGCACGAGACCGTCGCCTACTTCGGTGACACCGCCCGCGCGCCCTACGGCCCGCGGCCCATCGCCGAGACCCGCGAGTACGCGCTGGAGTGCCTCGACCGGCTCGTCGACCACGGGGTCAAGGTCCTCGTCATCGCGTGCAACACCGCGAGCGCGGCCGTCCTGCACGACGCCCGCGAGCGGTACGAGGTCCCGGTCGTCGAGGTCATCCGGCCTGCGGTGAGGCGCGCCGCCCGCGCCACCCGCAACCACCGGGTCGGCGTGATCTCGACGAAGGGCACCCACCAGTCCGGCGCCTACCTCGACGCCTTCGCCGCCGCGCCGCACCTCGACGTGACGAGCGTGGCGTGCCCGCGGTTCGTCGAGTTCGTCGAGGCGGGCGTGACGAGCGGCCCGGAAGTGATCGCCACGGCGCGCGAGTACCTGGCCCCCCTCGTCGAGCGGGACGTCGACACCCTGGTCCTGGGCTGCACGCACTACCCGCTGCTGACGGGTGCGATCTCCTACGTCATGGGCGACGGCGTCACCCTCGTGTCGTCCGCCGACGAGACCGCCAAGGACGTCTACCGGGTGCTCGCCGACCGCGACGCGCTGCGGCCGGCCGACCTGCCGCCGCCCAGCCACGGCTTCACGACCACCGGCGACGCCGAGGAGTTCCGGGTGCTCGCGCGCCGCTTCCTCGGGCCGGAGGTCGGCGACGTCTACGGCGGCTCGGTCGTCCGGCACTCCGCGGTGGTGACCCGGTGAGGCTCACGGTCGTCGGCTGCTCCGGCTCCTTCGCCGGCCCCGAGTCGCCCGCCTCCTCCTACCTCGTGCAGGCCGAGCACGAGGGCCGCACCTGGTCGATCGTCCTCGACCTCGGCAACGGCGCCCTCGGGCACCTGCAGCGCCACGTCGACCCGGCCGACCTCGACGCCGTCTTCATCAGCCACCTGCACCCCGACCACTGCGTCGACGTCACCGGCCTCTACGTCACCCGCAAGTACCGCCCGTCCGGCCCGGTGCCGGGACAGCTGCCCATCCACGCGCCGACGGGGGCGGGGGAGCGGTTCGCGCTGATGTACCACGGCCTCGAGCACGGCGGCATGACGGCCGAGTTCGCCGTGCACGAGCTGTCCGACACGCTCGTCACCACGGTCGGGCCGTTCACGGTCACGTCCCACCGGGTCAACCACCCGGTCGAGGCCTACGGCTTCCGGGTCGAGGCCGACGGTGCAGTGCTCGCCTACACCGGCGACACCGACGCCTGCGACGCGCTCACCCCGCTGCTGACGGGTGCCCACCTCGCCCTTGCCGACAGCGCCTTCGTCGACGACCGCGACACCGCGACGGGGATCCACCTGTCCGGCAGCCGGGCCGCTGCCGCAGCGGTCGAGGCCGGGGGCGTCAAGCGGCTGGTGCTGACACACATCCCCGCCTGGAACGACCCCGAGGTGTGCCGGGCGCAGGCGGCGGCGGTCTGGGACGGCCCGCTCGAGGTCGCCACCTCCGGTGCTGTCTGGGAGCTCTGACCGCGGGCCCTCGAACCGGCGCCTCGGGCGCTTCGGGGGCCTCGTGGGACTGGGGCGCACCGGACGGGACCACCATGTCCGCGTGCTACGTCACTGATCCGGATGCGGATCAGTGACGGAGCACGGGGCGCCTAGGGTGGCGGGCATGAACGAGCCCGTCCCGATCGACCACGCCGCGGGTGCGGCGATGTTCGCGGCATACCGCGAGGCGACACCCGGCCTGCCACCGGAGGACGACCTCGTCGTGGCCTGCTTCGGCGACAGCCCCGAGCTGGCGGACGAGCTCATCGCCTTCGTCGTCGACGGCCCCAAGCGCGCGACGGCCGGGCTGGTGGCCGGGTATGCCGCGGACTCCGAGGCGCTGCCGCGCATCGGCTCGCACTGGGTGGCCTGCGACGGGAGCGGGCGTCCGCGCGCCGTCCTGCGGGCCACCGAGCTGCGGGTCGGGCCGCTGCACAGCGTCGACGAGCAGTTCGCGTGGGACGAGGGCGAGTACGACCGGACCCTGGCGACCTGGCTCGACGGGCACCGCACCTTCTTCCGGCGGGAGTGCGAGCGGATCGGGGTCGAGTTCTCCGACGACCTCGAGGTCTGCTTCGAGCGGTTCCGGGTCGTCTGGCCGCCCGCCCTGGCCGACTGACCCGCATCCTCCCGCATTTGGGTGCCCAGACGGTCGGAGATCCGACCGGCTGGGCACCCAATCGCGGGGGAGGGCGGCCCGGCTTACGCTGCGGGCATGGCGAAGTCGGCGACCGTCCAGCTCGCGCCCGGTGTGTGGCGCATCCCCCTCGTCGGGGACTACGTGAACGGCTTCATCCTGCGCGACGACGACGGCCAGGTGACGCTCGTCGACATGGGCGTCAAGCAGTCCGGCCCGAAGGTGCTCGCCGCGCTCGCCTCGATCGGCTCGGGTCCTTCCGACGTGACCCGGCTGCTGCTCACCCATGCCCACCCCGACCACGCCGGCGGTGCGGCGCACGTGGCGGAGGCGACCGGGCTGGACTTCGGCATCCACGAGGACGACGCCATGTATGCGCGGGCCGGGAAGTCGCCGCAGCGCGACCCGTGCATCGCGCTCGGCCGCCTGATGAACCGCCTCGGGGGAGGGAAGTTCGACGCCGTTCGCGTTGGCGAGACGTTCACCGACGGCCAGGTCGTCCCCGTCGCGGGCGGGCTCGAGGTCGTGCACACGCCGGGGCACTCGCCCGGCCACGCGGCATACCTGCACCGCTCGTCGGGGGTGCTGATCACGGGTGACTCGATCTTCAACGTGCGCGGGCTGCGGTGGCCGATCAAGTCGTTCTGCACGAGCTTTCGCCTGACCCAGCAGACCGCGCAACGGCTGGCCGACCTGGAGTACACGACGGCGGCGTTCACGCACGGGCCGGAGATCCGGCTCACCGCCCGCGAGGAGATCCGCGGCTTCCTGGCCAAGCAGCCGGTGCCGCAGGACTGAGCGGCCGCGAGGGGCGCGGGTGCGGGCGTTAGAGGCGCTCGCGCAGCCAGTCGAGGTCGGCGATCTGTCCTTCGAGGCCGCCGCGGGTCTCGATGACCACGGGCGACCCGGCCGAGCGCACGGCGGCCACGAGCTCGTCGGGGTCGATGAGGCCCTCGCCGAGGTTGGTGTGGCGGTCGGCACCGGAGTCGAACTCGTCGCGGCTGTCGTTGCAGTGCACGAGGTCGATGCGGCCGGTGATCGCGCGGACCTGCTCGGCGGCCGTGGCCAGGGGTATGCCGCCCGCGTGCGCGTGGCAGGTGTCGAGGCAGAACCCGACGTTCTCCGCGCCCTCGGCCGCGGAGATCGCCTCCCAGGTGCGGGCGATGCGGTCGAGCGTGCGCGCCATGGCGTTGTCGCCGCCGGCGGTGTTCTCCAGCAGCAGCGGCACCTTGAGGTCCGTGGCGTCGACCGCCTTGCGCCAGTTGTCGAAGCCCTTCTCGACGTCGGCCTCGGACTCGACGTGGCCGCCGTGGACGATGAGGCCCTTGGCGCCGACCTCGGCCGCGGCGTCGATGAACTGCTGGAGCAGCTTGCGGCTCGGGATGCGGATGCGGTTGTTCGTCGAGGCGACGTTGATCAGGTAGGGGGCGTGGACGTAGAGGTCGACGCCGGCCGCCTCGGCGGCCTCGCGCAGGGCAGCTGCGCCCCCGGCATACTCCACGACCGGGCCCTTGTAGCTCTGCGGGTTGCCGAGGAAGAACTGGCTGAGCCCAGCTCCGCGCTCCTGGGCGGCGGCGACCGGGTCGGTCGAGTCGACGTGGGCTCCCATGCGGACGGTCGTGGCTGCCATGGGGCCAGCCTAGGGCGGCCCACCGACGCGGCTAGCCTTGGCCGTGTGACTGACACGACCACGCAGCAGGCCCGCCACGACGGGCGCACCCCCGACGAGACCCGGGAGGTGCGGATCACCCGCAACTGGCTCGACCACGCCGAGGGGAGCGTGCTCGTGGAGTTCGGGCGCACCCGCGTGCTGTGCGCGGCGTCCTTCACCGAGGGCGTGCCGCGCTGGCTCAAGGGCAAGGGGACCGGCTGGGTGACGGCGGAGTACGAGATGCTGCCGCGCTCGACCAACACGCGCTCGGACCGTGAGTCGCGCAAGGGCAAGGTCGGTGGGCGGACCCACGAGATCAGCCGCCTGGTCGGCCGGTCGCTGCGCGCGATCATCGACACGAAGGCGCTGGGGGAGAACACGATCGTGCTCGACTGCGACGTGCTGCAGGCCGACGGCGGCACGCGCACGGCGTCGATCACCGGTGCGTACGTCGCCCTCGTCGACGCGATCGAAGACGCGCGGGCCAAGGGGCTCATCGCCAAGGACGCGAAGCCGCTGACCGGGTCGGTCGCGGCCGTGTCGGTCGGCATCGTCAACGGGCAGCCGGTGATCGACCTGGACTACCCGGAGGACTCGACCGCCGAGACCGACATGAACGTCGTGATGACGGGCGACGGCCGGTTCGTGGAGGTGCAGGGCACCGCCGAGAACGGCGCCTTCGACCGGGCCATGCTCGACGCGCTGCTCGACAAGGCGACGGCCGGGTGCGCCGCGCTCACGGCCGCCCAGCAGGCCGCACTCGCCGCGACGCCGCGCACGCGCGAGCTGTGAGCGCGACCGTGACCCGCGTCGTCCTCGCCACCCGCAACCAGCACAAGGTCGTCGAGCTGCGGCACATCCTTTCCGACGTGGTCGAGGAGCTCGGGCTCGAGATCGTCGGTGCCTCGGAGTTCGAGGGCGCGCCGGACGTGGTCGAGGACGAGGTCACGTTCGAGGGAAACGCGCGGCTCAAGGCGGTCGCCCTGGCTCGGCACACCGGGCTGCCGGCGCTGGCGGACGACTCCGGCCTGGCGGTCGACGTGCTCGGCGGTGCGCCGGGCATCTTCTCGGCCCGCTGGGCTGGGCGGCACGGCGACGACCTCGCCAACCTGCAGCTGCTCCTCGACCAGCTCGCCGACGTCAAGGATGAGCACCGTGCGGCTGGCTTCGTCTGCGCGGCGGTGCTGGCGCTGCCCGACGGAACGCTGCGGTCGGCGGAGGGCCACTTCCGCGGGACGCTGGCCCGGGAGCCCCGTGGTGCCAACGGGTTCGGCTATGACCCGCTGCTCGTCGTCGAGGGCGACACGCGCACCGCGGCCGAGCTGAGCCCGGAGGAGAAGAACGCGATCTCCCACCGCGGCAAGGCGTTCCGCGCGATGGTGCCGCACCTGCGTGAGCTCCTGGGCTGAGCCCGGCGAGGCGATACCCGCCCGGGTGGCCGGCATCCTGGCTTGTCGCCGGTTGCCGGGCCCTCGGTCGTGGCGCCACGCTGGGTCACTGATGCGCTCAGTGCATCAGTGACCCAGCGCCGCGCGCATACAATCCACACCGCGCGCAAGTGGCGAAACAGGTATACGCGCCAGACTTAGGATCTGGTGCCTTCGGGCGTGCGGGTTCGAGTCCCGCCTTGCGCACTCCCCAACTCGCAGACAGGACGCACCCCTTCCCGTGTGGGCGTCGCGCAGTCGGAGCCGCGCTGTCCGAGTCGCGCTGTCGGAGTCGCGCGATGCAGTCAGGTGACTGATGACCGCCTTCACCGGTCGGCTGCACAGTCGGAGGCAGGTCCAGGTCGGCACCGGTCGGTGCCCGTCCTGTCCGGACCCCGGCGAGGGTTCATCTACTCGCCGCCGACATCGCTCCCCAGGAGGTCCCCATGCCCACCGTCACCGTCGGCCACGAGAACGACCACGCCATCGAGCTCTACTACGAGGACCACGGGACCGGCCAACCCGTGGTGCTCATCCACGGGTTCCCGCTCGACGGGCGCTCCTGGGACAAGCAGGCGCGCGTCCTGCTCGACGCCGGCTACCGCGTGGTCTCCTACGACCGGCGCGGCTTCGGCAAGTCGAGCAACGCAACGGTCGGGTTCGACTACGACACCTTCGCCAACGACCTCGCCGCGCTGCTGGACCACCTCGACCTGCGCGACGTCGTGCTCGTCGGGTTCTCCATGGGCACCGGCGAGGTGACCCGGTACCTGGGCACGCACGGCTCCGACCGCGTCGCGAAGGCCGTCCTGATGGCTTCCGTGCCGCCGTTCCTGCTCAAGACCGACGACAACCCTGAAGGCGTCGACGGGTCGGTCTTCGAGGGGATCAAGGCGGCGATCGTGGAGGACCGCCCGGCCTACTTCAAGGCGTTCCTCGACGACTTCTTCAACGTCGACGTGCTCGGAGGGACGCGGATCAGCGAGCCCGCGTGGCAGGCCGCGTTCGCGATGGCGCTGGCAGCCGGTCCGTATGCCACGTGGGCGTGTGTCGACACGTGGCTGACCGACTTCCGGGAGGACGTCGGGAAGATCGACGTCCCGACCCTGCTCATCCACGGCGACGCGGATCGCATCCTGCCCTACGAGGCGACGGCTGCCCGGCTGCCGGGCATGATCGCCGACCTGCAGGTGGTCACCGTCGCAGGAGGTCCGCACAACATCGCCTGGACCCATTCGGAGGTCGTGAACCCCGCCCTGCTGGACTTCATCAAGGCCTGACCCGCCACGCCGGCGGCCTGCCAGCTGGTGGGCCGCCGGCTTCACAGATGCCCGCGGACGCGGCACGCTGGTCGGGTGCTCGCACCCGGTGAGGCCGCACCTCCCTCGCCGCCGCTCGCCGGCCGTTCGGCCGAGATGGCGGTCGTCGACGCCTTCCTGGAGCAGGCTGCGACCGACGGCGCGGCTCTGGTCGTCACCGGTGAGGCAGGCATCGGCAAGTCCGCACTGCTGGCGCTCGCCGCCCGCCGGGCTGATCAGGACCGCGGAGCGCTCGTTCGCCACGTCGCCGGAGCCGAGTTCGAGGCCGACCTCAGCTACGCGGGACTGCACCAGCTGCTCATGGCCGATGCCGCGGACCTCTCGTCGCTGTCCGCGCCGCACCGCACTGCCCTGGAGACGGCGCTGGGCCTGCGCACCGGCGCACCCCCGGAGCGGCTCCTGCTCACGAGCGCGATCCTGGCGCTGCTCCAACAGTTGTCGGCGGCGGCCCCCGTGCTGCTCGTCCTCGACGACGTCCACTGGATGGACCGCGCAACGGCAGGCGTCCTCAGCCTCGTGGCGCGTCGACTGCAGGGCACGCGAACCGGCATGCTGCTGGCCCAGCGTGACACCGAGGAGAGCTTCTTCGACCGCTCCACGATCCCCGAGCTCAGGGTGTCGCCCTTGGACGACGAGACCGCTGCCGCCCTGCTCCGGGAGACCCGCCCCGACCTGCACACGGCGGTCCGGCACCGCATCGTCGCCGAGGCCGGAGGCAACCCCCTGGCCATCCTCGAGCTGCTGCGCGCACTGACCGCCGACCAACGCTCCGGAGCCGACGCGCTGCCCGCCTCGCTGCCGCTCACCGTGCGCTTGCGCCGCCTCTTCGCCGACCGGGTGACGGCACTACCGGCACCGACCCGGCGGTTGCTCCTGCTCGCTGCCCTGGACCACGGGGCCGGGGCGGCCCTGATGCGAGTGGTCGCCGCCTCCGAGGCCGACCTCGAGCCCGCCTAGTCCAGCGGCCTCGTCACGGTTGACCGCGGCGGGAACCGGGTTGTCTTCGCCCATCCGCTGGTCCGCGCCGCCGTCGTCGACCTGGCCTCGGCCAACGAGAGGCGGTCCGCGCACCGGCGCCTGGCCGAGCTGGCCGAGGACGACGACGTCCGGTCGCTCCACCGCGCCGACGGCGCCCTGGCGCCCGACGAGACCGTGGCCGGCCTCCTGGAGGATCTCGCCACCAGGACCCTGGACCGCGGTGACGGCGTGCGCGCCAGCGCCCTGCTGCTGCGTGCCGCCGAGCTGAGCCCGGCACCGGCGCAACGGGCTCGACGGCTCGCGCAGGCGGTGTTCGTCGGTGCCCACGTCACCGGCACGCTGAGCGGCGCGGCGGCGCTCCTGGACCGCGCCCGCGCAGAAGACCCCGACGCCACAGGGACCCTGCAGGTCGCGGTCGCCGCGGCCTCCCGCCTGCTCAACAACGAGGGAGACGTCGACACCACCCACGGGATCCTCGTGGGCGCCTTGAACCAGGCATCCGTCTCTGCGACGGACGGAGAGACCGACGTCCGGGCCATCGAGAATGCCGTGCTGACCCTGATGGCGGTGTGCTCCTTCGGCGGCCGGCCGCAGCTCTGGACCGCGTTCGACGCGGTCGTCGCACGCTTCAGCGACGTCCTGTCGGCACCGGTGCGGGTGGCGACCACGACGTACGCTGACCCGGTCCGGTCCACCCCGGAGATGCTGAGGGAGCTGGACCGGATGGTCGAGTCCCTCGACGAGGCGACGAGCCCGCTGCGCGTGGTCCAGGTCGCTCAGGCACGGTGGTACATCGGTGACCTGCCGCGCGGGCCTCTCGAGCGGCTCGTCGAAGCCGGCCGCCTCGATGACACCGAGGCGCAGTCGGTGCGAGCACTCCTCATGCTCGCCGTGGACCACTTCTTCGCCGGGGCATGGGACGAGGCTGCCGCGCACGCCGAGGAGGCCGTCCGCCTCTGCGAGGAGCGCGGCTTCGCGATGCTGTTGTGGCGTGCCCGCTTCCCCGGGATGCTGCTCGCCGCCGCGCGCGGGGACCTCGCCCACCTCGCCGAGGCCCGCAGCCGTGCGCAACAGTGGGCCCTGCCACGCAACGCCCTGGCCGTTCGCACCTCCACCGCTGAAGCGGACGGTCTGGCGGCCCTGGGTCAGGCGCGCTACCGGGACGCATTCGACGCCTACGGCTCCATCAGCCCCGCCGGGACTTTTCCCCCCATGGGCAGCAGGCGCCGAGGATGGTCATGGACCTTGTCGAGGCCGCCGTGCGCTGCGGCGAGCTCGAGGCCGCGCGACTGCACGTGCGCGCCGCCGCCGACGCCGGCATACCGGCACTGTCGCCTCGGTCCAACTTCCTCTGGCGCGGAGCCCAAGCCCTCGCGGCCGACGACGCCGACTACCCGCAGCTCTTCGACGCCCTCCTCGAGGACCCGGCGTCCACGCGGTGGCCGTTCCACCTCGGCCGGCTCGAGCTCGCCTACGGGGAACGCCTCAGACGCGCCCGTGCCATGCGGCAGGCTCGTCCCATCCTGAGCCGTGCCCGCCAGCGGTTCTCGCTGCTCGGCGCTGCCCCGTGGTGCGAGCGGGCCGACTCCATGCTGGCCGCAACCGGCCCCACCCGCCGGGTCGGGGCCGAGCAGGCCACCGAGCTCACCCCCCAGGAGCTGCAGATCGCCCGCCTGGCCGCGACCGGCCTGAGCAACCGCGAGATCGGCCTGCAGCTGTTCCTGTCGCCCCGCACCGTCGGAGCCCATCTCTACCGGGTCTTCCCGAAGCTGGGGATCACGTCCAGGGCCGCGCTGCGGGACGCCCTCACGGCGCGCGGCCACTGACGCCACGACGACGCTGTCGGACGGCGTCGCGGCTGCCGAGGCCGCGATCCCGCTGCCGGACGGCGGCTCGGTTCTCCCTCCCCAGGACCGTCGATCGACTGATGTTGTGCCGCCTCGAGCCGCCGGACCATGAGGGGAGCGGCCGCACCGAACGGCATACCCCGCGATCCCCCACCAGGAGCCACCATGACGGACCCCCAGAACATCAACGCAAGCCCGGCGACGATGGCCGCCGCAGTGCTCGAGGAGTTCGGCGCGCAGCTGACCGTTCGCAGCCTCGCCCGGCCCTCGGCGTCCCCCGGCACGGTGGTCGTGCGCGTGGCCGCCAGCGGGGTCAACCCGCTCGACACCAAGATCCGCGCTGGCAGTGCAGCACATGCCCGCGTCAGCCCACCCGCCGTGCTCGGTCTCGACCTGGCCGGCGTCGTCGAGGAGGTCGGCGAGGGCGTCGAGGCCTTCCGCGCGGGCGACGAGGTGTTCGGACTGACCGGGGGAGTGGGCGACGTCCAGGGCTCCCTGGCGGAGTATGCCGCCGTGGACGCCGAGCTCCTCGCGCTCAAGCCCGCGTCGCTCACCATGGCGGAGGCCGCGGCACTCCCGCTGTCCGTCGTGACCGCGTGGGAGGGACTCGTCGACCGGGCCGCCGTGCACGAGGGACAGACCGTCCTCGTCCACGGAGGGGCCGGCGGAGTCGGCCACATCGCCGTCCAGCTCGCGGCAGCGCGCGGTGCCACGGTGTATGCCACGGGCAGCGGAGCCGACCTCGACCGCATCCGCCGGCTCGGCGCCGAGCCGATCGACTACCGCACCACCACCGTGGAGCAGTACGTCGCGGAGGCCACGGGCGGCGAGGGGTTCGACGTCATCTTCGACACCCTCGGTGGCGCGACCCTCGACGCCTCCTTCGCAGCCGTACGCCGCTACACCGGGCACGTCGTGAGCATCCTCGGGTGGGGCACCCACAGCCTGGCGCCGCTCAGCTTCCGCGGTGCGACCTACTCGGGCGTCTTCACCCTGCTGCCGCTGCTCACCGGCGTGGGGCGCGCGCACCACGGCGAGATCCTGCGTGCGGCCGCAGCCCTCGCCGAGGCAGGGCAGCTGCGCCCGATCCTGCACCCGGACGGCTACGACCTGGCGACCGTGATGGACGCGCACGCCCTCGTCGAGAGCGGTTCTGCCTCCGGGAAGGTCGTCGTCACCGTCAGAGGCTGAGAAGCAGCGGACACGCATGCTTCGGGCTCGCGGCGACGTGCTCCTTGCCCCTCCAGGTCTTCACTCCCGCACGTGCCCCATGCCGTCAAGGACTTCCGTCCTTACCGACGAAGCCAGCAGGGGATCACCCTGACACTGTCGGGGGAGGCCTGATGGTCGCTTGGAGTCACGCTCGTGCCGCCGCCTGGGCAGCGACGGCGATCATGGTCGCGGTCGCCGCTGTCCAGTTCTACGCAGTGCTGCGCGCGGTCGGGAGTGACGGTCCACCTCCGGCAAGGTCCCTCGTCTTCGCCGTCGGCGTGGGTGTCCTGGCCGTCGTTGCCGCCGTCGTGCTCCTCATCCGAGTCGGCTACCTGCGCGAGCGGGTGCCGTTCGAGGTCGGGAGCACCGGGGCGAAGTGGGTTGCCTGGGGAGGGCTTGGCGGGGCCGTCCTCGGCTTCGCCGGGCAGATGGACGCCGAGTGGTACATCGCCGGCCCCGTCAACCTCGTCATTGCGCTGCTCGCTTTCGCTGTCGCGTACTCGGAGCTGCCTCCGAAGACGCGCGGCACGCTGAGACGCTAGACACGGGCGGCCGCGCACCGCATCTCCGACAAATCCACCCGTTCCGGGATCAGGGGATCGGAGAAGCGTCATCATGGTGACCATGCTCACGTCGCACGAAGTGATGACCCGCAGTTTCACTCCGACTTCGCTGCGCCGTAGGTACGACGAGCGCGAGGTGGACGACTTCCTGGACCAGGTGGTCGAGACCCTCCGCTACTACGAGCAGGGTGGTCGACCTGGTCCGCAGGCGCCCCCGTCGCCAGCCCGGCCAGCGCCCGAGAGCTTCGGGGGCCGGGCCGCGCGCTGGCTTCGAGGCGACTCCAAACCCTGAGATCGCGTGTGCTCGCACGATTGCGAGCGTTGGAGTAGGCCGAAGCGTTGGAGTAGGCCGACCGGGGGCCACGACGCGACCGACAGCGCCTCCCGGACCGACGTCGTCCACTCGGGCCTCCTCGTGCTCGAGCGATGGGTGGAGGTCGATGAGGCCGCTGCGAGTCTTGGGCGACCGCCGCCATAGACTCCGGCGGGTGAGCAACCCCCCGGCATACCCCACGATGGAGGACGTCATCGGCGGTACCCCGCTGGTGCGTCTGCAGCGCCTGCCGGGGCCGGAGAACGAACGCCGCGGCAACGTGCTGCTCGCCAAGCTGGAAGGGAACAACCCGGCCGGCTCGGTGAAGGACCGACCGGCGATCAGCATGATCCGCGGCGCCGAGGCGCGAGGGGAGATCTCTCCCGGCGACACCCTGCTGGAAGCCACGTCCGGGAACACCGGGATCGGCTTGGCGATGGCGGCGGCGATCAGCGGCTACCCGCTGGTCATCGTGATGCCCGAGGACGCCTCCACCGAGCGGATCCAGACGATGAAGGCGTACGGAGCCGAGCTGGTCCTCACCTCGGCAGAGGGCGGCATGGAGGAGGCCCGCGACGTCGTGACGCGGATGGAGCGGGAGGGCCGCGGCCGGGTCCTGGACCAGTTCGGCAACCCGGACAACCCGCGCGCCCACGAGCAGGGCACCGGCCCAGAGCTGTGGCAGCAGACCGAGGGCCGGATCACGCACTTCGTATCCGCGATGGGCACGACCGGCACGATCACCGGGGTCTCGCGGTTCCTGAAGTCGCGCAACCCCGGCGTCCAGATCGTCGGGGCGCAGCCCGCGGAGGGATCGAAGATCCCCGGGATCCGCGCCTGGCCACCGGAGTACGTGCCGAAGATCTTCGACCCGTCGGCGGTGGACCGGACCGTGGAGGTCACCCAGGCCGACGCCGAGGAGATGGCCCGCCGGCTGGCCCGCGAGGAGGGCATCTTCGGCGGCATCTCCGCGGCCGGCGCGTGCTGGACCGCCCTGCAGGTTGCCAAGGAGGTCGAGGGGGCGACGATCGTCTTCGTGGTCTGCGACCGCGGCGACCGCTACCTCTCCAGCGGCGTGTTCCCCGCCTGAAGCGTCTCCACCGACGCCTCGTGAGCGGGCAGGCCGGTGGTGGTGAACGGGTCCACACCACATGCCTTCGGGAGGTGGCGACGAGCCCTGACCACCGCCCGGCATACGCTGCTGGGGCCGGCGATCACGCGCGGGCGCCGACGACCCGCAGGAGTGGACCATGGCTTGGAAGCCCACCGAGATCGCCGACCTGAGCGGTACGACCGCCATCGTCACCGGCGCCAACTCCGGAATCGGGTTCGTGGAAGCCCGGACCCTGGCCGAACACGGCGCTCACGTCATCCTCGCGGTCCGCAACCTCGACGCGGGCCGCGCGGCCGCCGCAAGGATCAACGGCAGCACCGCCGTCGTAGCTCTGGACCTGGCGTCCCAGGAGTCGGTGCGCGAGTTCGCAGCGCGGATCGACGGCCCGGTCGACCTGCTCGTGAACAACGCCGGCGTGATGGCGCCCCCGACGCGCCGGACCACCGTGGACGGGTACGAGCTCCAGTTCGGGACGAACCATCTCGGGCACTTCGCGCTGACGGCCCGGCTGCTGCCCGCACTGCTGGCGGCTCCCTCGCCGCGAGTGACGACCGTGGCCTCGCTGGCACACCACCAGGGTGACGCCCGGGTCGTCGACGGCAACCCTCCGGAAAACTACGACCCGAGGGTCTCGTACGGTCGCACGAAGCTGGCCAACCTCCTGTTCGCCCTGGAGCTCCACCGCCGGGCCACGGCCGCGGGGTCGCCACTGACGTCGACAGCGGCCCACCCGGGGGTGGCCGTCACCAACCTCGTCGCGAGTCGCGACGGCATGGGTGCGCGGTGGATCGTACGCACCTTCGCACCGCCCCTCATGCGCCTCGTGCTCCCGGGATCCGAGGGCGGAGCCGAAGCGATCCTGTATGCCGCGACTGCAGCAGCCCCGGGCTCGTACAGCGGGCCCCAAGGGCCCGGCGAGGTCCGCGGCAAGGTGGGCCCAGCGAAGCTCAGCTCGCTGGCGACCGACCCGGACCTCGCCCGTCGACTGTGGACCGTCAGCGAGGAGCTCACGGGCGTGCCGTTCGACCTCTGAGGCGAGGACGGGCCGAGAGCCATGGCGGCCGGCCCCCGAGCCTCACGGATCCCCTCGGAACCGAACTCGCCGAGCGCAATGGCACGGGCCCGAAGGTGAGCGGTCACGGTGTCTGATCGCCTTTCGCCACGCATCGGTCCGCCTACAGGCGGCGGAAGGACGCGCCCTCGCCGGCGCGTCCCTTGCCGGCTCTCAGCTCTCAAGCCACAGAGCCAGAGCCGAAGCACTCCGATCATGCGCCGCCGCCGTAGGAGCCGCTCATGCCAGGGGCGTTGCCGTCCGCACTGTGCACTGAGGCGTGCCAGCGCTGGCAGTCCTCACTGTCGTCGTGTTCGGGCGGGGGTTCCGTGCTGTGGCTGGCGGAGGCGGTCGTGCAGGAGTTCACGGCACCAGCGGACTTCGGCCCTGAGCGTGGTCAGTGGCTCACGACAGCAGGTTGGGCAGCTGTGGCCCCGCAGCGGGCCACCAGGGGAGTACGACTGTTGCCCGAGGCGCTCGGAAACGGCCATGGCTAGTGTGGCCGGTTGGAGTGCAGGGCCCTCGCGGTCACTGGCCGCGACTCACACAGACATCCGCACTGATCTGTTGGAGGAGCAATGACTGCACGACGACTTCTTGTTGCTCTGGCCGCCGGGCTCGCTGTGCTGTCGGCCGCGGCCGGACCAGCTTTCGGGGGGACCACCCAAACCACGGAGCACCGCGGAGCGCGGTCCCTCCTCACCTCCGGGCTGAGCAACGGCTTCGGCAGCACCGTTGGCCCCGACGGCATGCTCTACGTCACCGAGAGCGCTGTCGGCAGGGTGACCCGGGTCGACCCGCACAGTGGGGCGGTCTCGACGTTCGCCAGCGGCCTGCCTGTCATGAATCCCGCCATCGGCATCGGTGGTGCGATGGACGTCGCGTTCCTCGATGGCACGGCCTACGCGATCGTCACCCTGGTGGACCCGTTGGTGGGAGGCTCCTCCGCTGACGGCCTGTACCGGATCACGCCGGGGCGCCCGCCGGTACTGGTTGCCGACATCGGCGCATGGGCGCTGACGCATCCACCCGCTACACCGTTCGACGTCCCCACCGGGGTGCTGTACGCCATGGAGCCGTGGAGGGGCGGCTTCCTGGTGACCGACGGGCACCACAACCGCCTCCTGGATGTCCGCCTCGACGGGACCGTAACCGAGTACCGGGCCTTCCCCAACGTGGTGCCTACCGGTTTGGAACGACAGGGCGGCACCATCCTGATGGCGCAGGCCGGGCCGGTCCCGCACCAGCCCCAGGACGGTCGCGTGCTCGCCTTCCGCAGTCAGACGGATCCCGCGTCGGTCGTCGCCTCGGGGGCTCCGCTTCTTGTCGATGTCGAACGGTCCGGACATCGCCTTTACGCGTTGTCCCAGGGTGACTACTCCGGGGATCCGGCGGGCTCACCGGCGCTGCCGGACACCGGTACCCTGCAGCAAGTCGCGCCTGACGGGTCGATGCGACCGGTGGCCACGGCGCTCGACCGTCCGACGTCGCTGGAGCTCATCGGAAGGAGCGGTTACGTCACCACCCTGGATGGCGAGATCTGGCGCATCCAGCTCTAGGGTCGAGCGCGGGGCGCGCCCGCTCGCACCTCGATGGAACATCGTCGGCAGCCGGTCGAGGCGGTGGGACGATGGGGAAGGAGCGGGCGCATGGGTGGCGGAAGGGACCTGCCATGTGTTTCTGGAGCATCGCGGGCATCGTGTTACTGCTGCTTGTGGTTGGGGCGTGGTTGTGGGATCGCCGGCACAGCATCAGTGGATCCACGATCGGTGACCGCCCACCGAATGTGACGTCGCCCCATGACCTTGGCGACGGCGGCTTCTCCCTCTGATGCGTGTTCGCGGGCGGCCCTTTCAGTGGGTGGCGGCACTCTGCGCGTTCGTGTTCTGCGTGCCGTCCTTGGCGTTGCTGGACCTGGTCGGGGGGCTCATGCCGGCGGGGGAGGGGGCAGCCACGAGTTCGGCAATGAGCGACGTGGTCTTCGGTGTGCTCGGCTTAGTCCTCCTCTGCCCGGCCTTCGCCCGTCTGGCACGCGGGGGCCCGGACGCTGCCATGGCGTTTGCCCAGCTGGTGATCTTCGCCCTGGCACTTCTGTTCGCGTCCGTGTCGACCGCCGAGGTCGTCGGGGTCATGGGTGCCCTGGGCGTGGTTGTGCCCCTTGCTCTCCTGTGGGCTCTTCACCCGAATCGGAGGAGCCTCCTCCTCCGTCGAGGGGGGTGGGGCGCGGGCGGCAGTCGTTGGATGCTGGGCTGTGCGCTCGTGCTCGTCGTGCCGGCGTGGGCGGCCGCCGCAGTGAACGCAGCTCACGGGCGAGACGACCTCCCACCACGCGACTCGTTCGCGTTCGTCCCTTCTCACTGGTCCGTCGTCACAGCGATGCTGCTGGCTTCAGGCGTGATCGCACTCTTGGCAGCCACTCAGCGCACGAACCACCGAAGCATCTCGGCGCTGTCCGTGGCCGTCGCTGTGCTTCTGTTCGGGGTGGCGTCGATCATCAACCCCGAAGTTCCGTCGAGCGGCGGCCGCGTGTGGGGCGTCGCAGCGATTGCCTGGACAGTCGTCTGGTTTCTTACTGCACGCCTCGTGGCCGGCGCCCGGAAGCCTGTCTGAAGATCCGAGACCATCACCCTGCGTCGTAGACGCAGGCTGTCCACAACAAGAGCGGCACCTCCTCGGGTGCGAGACAGCCGGGGCGTCTGAGCAGGAGCTTGGTCAAGTTTGGTCGAGAGTCTGTGGTCAAACTGCTGGAGCCCTGATCAGCAGGCATAGCGCCGTCAAGCGGCGGAAGGACGCGTCCGTCCCACGGGAATTTGCGATTCTCGAGGTCGCCGGGTCCTAGTCTCCGGGGACCACTCGGCTCTTGGGGCGACGCCTCTCCTACCCGCTCGTCCTCGGGGTGGGCGTCTTGGGTCTCGTTGTCGGAATCACTACGAAGAACTGGTGGGGCACGCCGGAGTCTGGGTGCTGCTCCTCCTCTGGGTGCTCCGTGCCGCCGGCTTCTATATGGCGCGCCTCGTCGGTATCCACTCCCGGCAGGAAGAGGTGCGCTGACGCGCGGCTGAGTGCAATGGGTTGTGGGCTCCCTCATGCGCGCTTGGAAACGGGTGTGAGTGACTGCGGCATCTTGCAGCCCCGGGGGGCCGTGGCGTGGACAGAAGGCTCTGGCCACCGCCGGTTCACGGGAGGACGATGGGCGCATGTTCGCTGTGCGCGCGGTGCACGCCTTCGACGGTGAGCGGTTCCTGCCGGGCGGAGCGACCGTGCTGGTGGAGGCGGGGCGGATCGTGGCGGTGGAGCCGTTCGACTACGTCGTCCCGACCGGGGTGGGGGTCGAGGAGCACTGGGGAACTTTGCTGCCCGGCCTCATCGACTGCCACACCCACCTCGTGGCGGACTGCACGATGGGCGGCCTGGAGCGTGCGGGGGTGATGACCGGCGAGGAGGTCGACGCCGTCGTTCTCGCCTCCCTACGGGCACACCTCGCCTCGGGAGTCACGACGGTGCGGGACCTGGGCGACGTCGGGTACCGGACGCTGGCGTTCCGTGAGGTCCCGGGGCTGCCCCGGGTCGTGGTGGCCGGGCCGCCGATCACCATCCCGGCGGGCCACTGCCACTTCCTCGGGGGTGCCGTTCGGGGTACGACGGAGAGCGACCTTCGCGCGGCTGTCGTGGAGCGGGCGGAGAGAGGTGTCGACGTCGTCAAGGTGATGGCGTCCGGCGGCTTCGCCACCCCGGACTCCGACCAGCTAGGTGCCCAGTTCACCGCGGACCAGCTGTCGGCTCTGACGGATGAGGCGCACCGTGCCGGTCTGCCCCTGGTCGCCCACGCCCACTCGCTCCTGGCGATGGAGTACGCGCTGTCGGCGGGGGTCGACGGGATCGAGCACTTCACCGGCCTGGCGGTCGGGATGGACGCGCACCTGGACGATCAGGTCCTCGCGGACGCGGCTCGCCGGGGCACGTTCGTCGACCTGACGATGGGCAACGACCGCTCCCTGCATGCGCTGATGCCTGCTCCGCCCCCGCACCTCGCGGCCCTCATGGCGGGGTTCGGCGTCAGCACATTCGACGAGCTGTACGCCCGCAGGATCACACAGCTGGGGCAGCTGCGCGAGCACGGCGTCCGGATCGTCAGCGGGGTCGACTCGGGGATGGCCCCGGCGAAGAAGCACGGCAACGTGTGGCGGACGGTGGGCGAGATGGTCGAGGCCGGGTACGACACCGCGGCGGCCCTCGCGGCCGCGACGTCGGTGGCGGCCGAGGCCTGCTCTCTCGGCGGAGTCACTGGCCGACTGGCCACCGACCACGTCGCGGACCTCCTCCTCGTCGACGGGGACGTGTCGACCGAGCCGGCGGCCCTCAGCCAGCCACGCGAGGTTGTCGTCAGGGGGCAGCGGGCTGATTTGGCTCGCGCACTGGAGGTGCTCCGCTGACCACGAGCCGGGTGTTCGCCGTCGTCGTCGCCCACCCGGATGACGAGGCGTTCAGCTGGGCCGGGACCGTGGCCCTGCACACCGAGGATGCCGGGTTCCGGTTCGTCCTCGTCCACGCCACCCGCGGGGAGGCCGGCGACATCCGCCCCGGCTTCCCGGCGACCCGGGACACCCTCGGCGCGATCCGTCAGGCCGAGAGCGAAGCGGCATGGCGCGCCGTGGGGCGCCCACCGGACCGGCACGAGTGGCTGGACTACCCCGACGGAGGACTGAGCGAGGTCCCCGCCGACGAGCTGACCGCCCGCATCGCCGAGATCCTGGCCGAGGAGAAGCCGGTGGTGGTCGCGGGCTTCGGGCCGGACGGCATCACCGGACACCCCGACCACATCACGGTCGGCGCCTGCACGGACGCCGCCTTCGCCCTGGCCCGCGGGGCCGGCCCCGGCTTCCGCCGCCTGCTGCACCACGTCCTGCCGCAGTCCGTCTTCGACCGCTGGCAACACCAGCGCAGGGCACTGAACCTGCCGGTCTTCGACCCCACCGAGGTCTACCACGGCCGTGGCGTCCCGGACGACAAGGTCCACCTCGTCGTCGATTGCCGGACCGTCGCCCCACGCATCGTCGCCGGCATCCTCGAGCATCGCAGTCAGCTCCACGTCATGGCCGACGACCCCGTCGACGAGCAACGGCTCGCCCGGATCGTCAGCCGCGAATGGGCCACCCTGGTCTGGCCCCCACCAACCGGCCCGCACCCACCCCTGACCGACGTCTTCGACGGGCTCTGAGCTCTGAGCGGGCGCTGGGCGGCAAATGACGAGAGCGAGGCTGCCGCGTCCGCTGTCCCGAACAGGCTCTCCCACCGGGTCGGGAGGATGACCACCTGTCGCCGTGACGCACGTCGAGCCTCGCCCTCGTGCCGCCCCGAAGGCGGGTCGGCAGCCCGACTGAAAACCCTGTCGACCGGTCCATCGCCGCGTGCGATGGTGGGTCGAGCAACGACGTTGGAGTCCCCGTGGCATACGTTCTCATCCCCGGCGCCGGCGGACGCGCCTGGTACTGGCACCTCGTCACCGCGCGCCTGGCCGCCGCCGGGGCTGACGCGATCGCTGTGGAGCTACCCGCCGACGACGACAGCAAGGGTCTGCCGGACTACGCCCAGGCGGTCCTCGACGCTGCCGGGGCAGCCCGAGAGGGGGTCGTCGTCGCGGCCTCCATGGGTGCCTTCACCGCAGCCTTGGTGCTGGACGCCCTGCAGGCCGTCGCGGTCGTTCTCGTCAACCCGATGACCCCGAGCCCCGGCGAGACGCCAGCGGCGTGGTGGGGCAACACCGGCGCCGTCGAAGCCCGCAGCGCCAACGCCTCACGCCAGGGCTATCCCACGGACTTCGACCCCGGTACCTACCTTCTCCATGACGTGCCGCCGGAGGTCCTGGCCACCGCCACACCCAAAGGTGAGCAGTCACCTCGCCCGTTCCGGGACCCGTGCACCTTTTCGGCGTGGCCCGAGTCCACCACGGTCATAGCCGGGCGGGACGACCGCTTCTTCCCCCTCGAGTTCCAGCAGCACCTCGCCCGCGAACGCCTACGCGCCGACCCCGTGATCATTCCCGGCGGGCATCTGCTCGCACTCAGCCAGCCCGACGAGCTTACCAAGGCAATCCTGACCGCAACCCACGCGCTGTAGCCCTCCCGGACCAGCCAACGGGACAGTGACAACGTCCGAGATTCTTCGGAAGCAGAGAGCTTGCGACGAAGACGGAACACCCCGGATCCCTCGGTAACCCGCGTCACAGTCAGGCCCAAGCGACGTTGTGACGCACCACCTCAGGTTCCCGGAGGACCCGGTGAGGGCGCGCCCGCGGGGTGCACGATCCGCTCGGCTCGGCTCGGCTCGGCTCTGAGCTTGGCGGGGCGGCGCCAGCAAGGACAAATCTCCGCGTCGCGGGGTGTGTCGCGCCTCGCTTGGTCGGCTCGTCGTCCCGGTTCGACCCTGATTCGAGGTTCGCGACGTGCTGGCTGATCTCGAACCTGCGGTGGATCCGCTGGTTTGGCTGTCTTGGGACCGTGGTTGGGTGGGCAGTCGGCCCGAAATGTTTGCGCGGGTGTCAACCCGACGTTGTGCCTGAGGCGATCAGTGGGCATGACGAAGGCGCCGTGGGTCGGCGCCCGGCCGCCGAAGCCGGGTGGGGGGCTCTCGTCGGCCTTCACATCGGGTCGAGGCCGCTCGTTCGAGGACTTCTACCGTGCCGAGCTTCCCGGCCTGGTGGTCTTGGCCCGGGCGCTGGCGCCGCCCGGATTGGCCGAAGACGTGGCGCAGGAGGCCATGATGGTCGCCTACCGCCGCTGGTTGACCATCCGCGAGCTGGCGCACCCGGAGGCATACGTACGGCGTGCCTGCACGAACCTCGCGGTGTCGCAGTTCCGTCGTCACCTGTCCGAGGCGCGGGCGTTCCGGCGCTCTGGGGCTCCGCAGACCGTAGAGAAGCTGGGCGGCCCGGACGAGTTCTGGCACCTGGTGCGGACGCTTCCGCGACGGCAGAGGCAGGTAGTGGCATTGCACTACGTATTCGACCTGTCGGTCGCTGACGTGGCCCGCACCCTGGAAATCTCCGAGGGCAGCGTCAAGGTGCACCTGAGCCGGGCTCGGCAGACGCTCGCGCGGTCCATGGGGCTCGCGGTGGAGGTGGAGTCATGAGCCTGGAAGAGCTGGGACGCAGCGCAGCGGCAGACCTGTGGGCCGACACCGAGCGCACCCTCGACGTGGAGGCCCGACTGCGCGACCTGCGCCGTGACCGGACTCGCGGCCGGGTCGGGTGGATCGTGGCTGCGGCCGCCGCCGCCGCGATCGTCCTGATAGTCGTCACCGCCCCGTGGCCACGCCGGCAGGCCCTGCCGGCCACCCCGAGGCCGCCGGCCAGGGTGGAGTGGCTGGTGTTCCAGAACGGCCGCAGCGGCCTGAGCGTGGTCGGTGGGTCACTGCCCACCCTGACCGCCAAGATCAAGTCCGACGTACCGACGCCGATGGCGTTCTCCCCGGACGGCTCGACCCTCGCCTTCAGCGCCGGGGGCGTGCTGAACCTCCTCGACGTCACCACCGGCGCCGACCGCAAGCTCGGGCCGTGCCGTCAGCCCTCGTGCCCGGTGGCGTGGTCACCGGACTCCAAGCAGCTGGTCACAGCCTCGCCCCATGGACTGGTACGTGTTCCCGTGAACGGCGGCCCGGCGAGCGCCGTCGCGCTGCCGGCGGGCTGGTCCGTGACAGGACTGCACGTGAACGCAGCCGGCCTTGTCGCCCTGACCGGCATAGCAGAGGGCGAAGGGGCCGTCATGACCGTCGAGCTGTCGGGCGAGCACCCCGAGGTCATCTTCAAGTGGAGGCACTATTCCCTCGGCGACCCCCGGTGGTCACAGGACGGCACGCACTTCTCCTACCTGCGGTGGAGGGAAAAGCAGTGGAACCCGGACGCGGCCGGCGCGATCTCGGTGGACTCGATCCGCGCCGACGGCCAAGACCTCCATCAGGTCGCTCAAGTAGGGACGTGCTACTGCACCAGCGACCTGCGACCGTGGATGGACGTGTCGCCGAGTGGACGGCTTGTCGTGTCCACCCTGGACCCGGAGCGCAGGGTCCTCGTCGAGGTCAGCCAGGACGGCCACCTCACCACCATGGTTCCCGCCACCGCGGCAGGACCGCCAGGTGAATCTGGTCCAGTCGCCTGGCGCTCCCAGCCCACCGGCACGGGACCGTGAACCAACCCGTTCAATCCGAACTTGAACCGCGCGCTACGGCCCGGCCTGCTCCATGGAGAGCCCACCCCCGGGCCGCTGCCGATCCGGCCCTGCGCCTGAACGCCACCCCACCCATGTTTCGACCGTCCGCCACGCTCGACGGCACGCTGGCCGCTGCCTCGAGCACCCCACCGAAGAAGGTGCATGTCATGGAACTCAGCCACCCCACCCACGCCCGCGGGCTCTGCATCCTCGCCGCCGCCGTGCTGCCGGCGGTCCTGAGCACCGGCCCGGTCCAGGCATCGCCTGTCCGCCAAGCGACCGGCGCGACACTCGCACAGGAAGGCAGGTTGGCCGATCGGGACCGAGCCAAGGCCCAGATCGTCTACGGCGCAACCCTGTTCGCCGCTTGGGGCACCGTCACCAACGGCACCTCCTCAGCCAACGCCGCCGAACACCGCAAGCAACTCACCGGAGGGCACGCCGGGTCAGCCAACGCAGCCGAAGCACCAGCCTTCAACACAAACCGTCGCTGACGATGGGCCCCTGTGCCTCCAGACCGCCGTGATCGCCAGCGTTGGGCGCGGCGCCGCACGCATCCCCGAGGACGATCAGAGCGACTGACGGTGGCAAAGCGCACGACTCGTGCGCGAGATCGTGTCGCCGGCGGCTGGGCACTCGCGATGGCAACCACTGCCATGGAGTGGACTCTTGCTCTGGACGCCCCACGGGGGTTCCCTTGTAGGGATGCTCTCACCCGTCTTGGCATTGCGTGAGGGAGGTGAGGTATGAACGGCGTGGCCGAGATCGTCCTCATCATTGACGCGGTGATTCTGATCTGCGTGGCTCCCGTCGAGATGTTCTTGCTCGACCGGCCGTGGGCCAAAAACTTCCTGGGCGTCGAGTTCACCAACCGGAGCGACGTTGAATTGCGGGCTTTCTGCATTGGAGCTCGGAACTTGCTGGGCGCTGCTGCAGTCGGCGTAGGCGTATGGATGTTGCACAACGAGTACGTGGGTTCGGGGCTCGTGGTGATGCTGGTGGCCGCCTGGTACCTGTTGCTCTCGAGCCTGGCCATGGGACTCGCCGATCTGCTCGGAAAGTGGCAACCCCGTGGCGGGAGCATCCGAGGAACGATCGGATCGAGCGTCCCACCCTTCGTCGCGCTGGTGGCCCAAGGTCTCTGGAGCTGACGGATGGTTGGGGATCTACCGGGGCAAGCCCCATCGCCGCGGAAAGACCCACGCCCTAGTCGCGGAATGCGCGCGAGGTTGCATCTCTACATGGAGCGGACGCCCACGCGGGCTTGTTGGGCGTGGGCGTCCTACGCGCGCTGGTGAGGGGTGGGACGGACATTCCCCCATACGTCGCGTAGTCGACATTCTGGTAAGCCGTCCGGGCTCCGTCTAGGACCTTTGTCCTGACAACCGCACCGCCGTGCCATGGCGAAGGCCGTCGCTGGTGCCAGTATCCGAGGCCCTCGGGGAAAGGACGCCGTGCGTACATCGGCATGACACCGATGTCACGACCGGCGCCGGCTCGGCGACGAGATGGCGCACGTTTGCGACAGTTGCTTGACTGAGCGGATTGCGGCGGGAGCATGAGATAGAGCTCTGACCATGTCTGGTCGATCAGCTTGGTCACCCACCAGTCGGTCCGTGTCAACGTTGAGGAGAGCGATGCGCAACCAGGCCATGGCGCGGTTGAGTGTCCTGATGGGTCCGTGGCGGACGACGATGCGAAATGCTTGGTTCCTTGAGCCTGCGGACCTGGAGGTGCCAGGCTCGGCGACAGTCGAGTGGCTCGGCGACGCATTCGTGGTCTTCCGCTGGACGATGGAGGGCGACGTCGGAAGCGCCACGAGTGAGATGGTCCTGGTCCTCGGTCGCAGTGACACGCGGGACGCGTACACGGCGCTGTATCACGACGAGCGGGGTGTCTGCCGGGTCTTTGACATGACGTTCGACGACTCGAAGTGGACCTTGAGTCGCGAGGATCCTGACATGTTCCAGCGATTCATCGCTGACGTGGAGCCGCACCGGGTGGCCGGTCGTTGGGAGGCATCTGAGGATCAGGGATCAACTTGGCGTAAGGACTTCGACCTCATCTTCGAGCGGGCGTAACAACTCTTCGCGCGCCAACTCTGGGGTATCCCGATACTGACGCTGAGGCCGCCACGCGGCCGTATGACGCTGCTCCCCGGACTGCGCTATTCGGATCTCGCGCGTCTGGTGTCGTGGGCCCACATGGCGATCTCGACGCGGTTGCGGGCACCGAGCTTGGTCATGAGCGAGGCGACGTGGGCCTTGACCGTGCTCAGACCGACGAAGAGCTCGGTGGCGATCTCGGCGTTGGTCCGGCCCCGGGCCACCAGTGCGAGCACCTCCTCCTCGCGCGGGGTGAGCGGGTCGATGGGCTGGACCGGTACAGCCGGCGCCTGGTCGGCGAAGGTCGCGAGCAGCCGGCGGGTGACGTTGGGGGCGATCAGCGCGTCCCCGTTGGCCGCGGCGTGAATGGCCTGCACGAGGAGCTGCGGCCCGGCGTCCTTGAGCAGGAAGCCGCGGGCGCCGGCGCGCAGGGCGCCGAGGACGTACTCGTCGAGGTCGAAGGTGGTGATCACCACGACCGCCATCGGATCCGCAACGTCCGGTCCGGCGAGTCGCCGCGTCACCTCGACGCCGTCGAGGCCGGGCATCCGGATGTCGACCAGGAGGACGTCGGGGCGCAGCCGGGTCGCCAGGTCGAGCGCTGCGAGCCCGTCTGCAGCCTCGCCGACGACCTCGATGTCGGGTTGCGCGCCGAGGATCATCACCAGGCCCGTCCGGACCAGGTCCTGGTCGTCCGCGACGACGACGCGGATGCTCATGCGGGAGCCTCCGCGGGCAGCACGGCCTCGACCACCCAGCCACCGTCCGGACTCGGGCCGGCGGAGAGCGACCCGCCGAGGAGGTGGGCACGCTCGGTCATGCCCAGCAGGCCGAACCCAGGCCCCGGCGCTGCCCCCGGCTCGGTCCGCCCGTCGTCGCTGACACGGAGCCGGACGACGCTCCCGTCCCGGCGTATGTCGATCGCAACGCGGGTCGCGCCTGTGGCGTGCCGTAGAGAGTTGGTGAGTGACTCCTGCGCGAGCCGGTAAAGCGCGGCGTCTACGGTCGGTGCCAACGGAGACAATGCGCCGTCCAGCGAGACCTCGACAGTGGGCATCGCATCGGTCCGCGCCATCGCGGGGAGGTCCGCCACACCCCGCTGCGGCGCGTAGTCGACGTCCTCGTCCTCGCGCAGCACCTGCACCATGGACCTCATCTCCGCGAGGGTCCGCGACGCCTCGGACTCGATCGCGGCCAGGACCTCGGCAGCCTTCTCCGGCTGGAGGCCGGCGACCACACCACCGGCCTGCGCCTGCACCGCGATGGCGGAGACGTGGTGGGCCACGGTGTCGTGCAGCTCGCGGGCCAGTGCCACCCGCTCCTGGTTGCGGATCTCGCGCTGCTGGCGCTGCCAGAGGTCTGCGCGGTAGCGGAACACGGCCGCGAGGGCGACGAGGAACAGCAGGAGCGCGATCCCGCCGAAGAGCTCCGCCCAGCCGGCCGACGCGGCATACATCCCCAGCGCGACGACGACCGTCACGAAGGCCGTGCCCACAACGATTTCCCGCCCCGAGCCCCACCGCACGACGGAGTAGAGCAGGACCAGGACGGCCATCATCGAGTAGAGGCCGACCTCCCCGCCGTGCCCAGCCAGCTCGAGCACCGAGAGCAGCCCGGCAACGCCCCACCCCACCAGGGCAGCCACCAGGGGGCGCTGCCGCCGCCAGAGCAGGGCAGGCGCAAGCGCAAGGGCGAGCACCGTCACGAGAGGGCGCCAGGCCAGACCCGGCCGGACGATGCCCTCGACCAGGACGCTGACCGCGAACAGGCCGACCAGCAGCCGGTCGAGACGGCCGACGGGTGGGACGTCCGCAGGCCGGGGTTCGTCCCAGGGGGAGCGCCGGCTGCGGACGGTGACCACGGCTGCAGCCTAGGGACCGGGGCGACCCGGCGTACCGGCCGAAAGTACAAGAGGCGGACCGTGCCACCGGCCAGGCGAACTGCGGCCTCGGGGCGGACGTGCCCGACGCCGGCTTCCGGCCATCGTGGACGCACCGATCCCCACCAGCGAAACGGAGCCCGTCGTGAGCACCCGCCAACCCACCGCAGCCACCCTCGAGGACCAGCGACTCCCGGTGAGGGCCAAGCTCGTCGCAGCCTGGACGAGCTTCGTCCTCCTCTACGCCTACGTGGACATCCTCGGCTTCTACACGCCCGGCACCATCACGGACATCCTCGACGGGAAGGTCCACACGTTCGACCTCTCGCAGACCTTCTCGATCAGCGCCCTGACCCTCGTGTCCGTCCCGATCTTCATGGTCGTGCTGTCGGCGGTGCTGGCCCCCCGGGCGAACCGCATCATCAACCTCGTCGTGGCCGCGCTCTACGTCCTGCCCACGGTCTTCAACGTGGCGGGCGGGTTCTACCTCTACTACTACGGCTTCGGCGTGGTGCTGGAGCTCGTCGTCCTCGCCCTCATCGTGCGGTACGCCTGGACCTGGCCGCGCACCGCCCCCTCAGCGACCGGGGCGACCAGCCAGCGCCGCGACCCGGCCCACGTCCAGTAGCCGGCGCGGCGCGTCATGGCCTCCCCGCGCGGTTGACGCCGCGGACGGCCGAGGCCGCCAAGCCAGCGCCCGCGGCGACGACGCCCAAGCCGACCGTGGCGACCGGCCGCAGCCACTGCCGGCCCCACCGGCCATGGACCGCCTCGCCCTCCGGCGTCGGCGACAGGACGTTGCCGGGTGAGTCATCGACCTCCCCGCGGGACAGACCGCCGAGCTTCATCAGCGGAGTGACGAGCACGTCGAAAAGCCCTGGGAACACACGGAACCCGGTCACGGTGATCGGGTTGGCCAACCCGACCGACACCTCGCGGCGCGGTCGCCACAGGGCCGCGACGACGGCTCGCGCGACCTTCTCCGGCGGGTCGACCGGGGGCGGCGGCCGGCCGTGCCGCTTCAGGTACGTGCCGGCCTGGAGGTAGACGGGCGTGTCCACGCCACCGGGCCAGACCAGGCTCACATGGGTGTCGGGCGTCGTGCGTGCCTCGATCTGCAGGGTGCGCACGAGGCCGTGCACCCCCCACTTCGGCGTCACGTACGAGCTCATGAACGGCGTGCTGATCTTGCCCAGCAGCGACCCGACGACCACGAGGCTGCCGCCCCCGAACCCGGCAAACGCAGCAAGCGCGCACCGGGCCACGTTGGCCGTCCCGCCGAGCGTCGTCAGCACCGCCTTGTCGAAGACATCCGGTGGCACGTCCTCGAACCGCCCGTACGCCAGCGCGGCCGCCGAGTGCACGACGCCGTCCAGCCGCCCCAGCTCTCGCACCGCCGTGTCGAAGGCGGCCTCCAGCGCATCCCGGTCGGTGATGTCGGCGACGGTCACGACCGCCCGCACGCCGTGCGCCTCGCAGTCGCGGTGCACCTCGGCCAGCACCGACGCCGACCGCGACAGCAGCACGACGTCGGCGCCCTCGGCCGCGAGCTGCAGGGCTGTGGCGCGGCCGACTCCGCTCGAGGCCCCGGTGACGAGGACCGCCCTGCCGCGGGAGGCCGCCCCTCCCGACGACCGCGTCACGGCTGCAGGACCACCTTGACGCACCCGTCCTCCTTCTTCTGGAAGATGTCGTACCCGTGCGGCGCCTCGGCCAGCGGCAGCAGGTGCGTCGCCAGGTCCTCGGTGCCCAGCGGGTCGGCCGGGTCGAGGACGAGCGGCATGATGTCGTCGATCCAGCGCTTCACGTGGCACTGGCCCATCCGCATCGTGATGCCGCGGTCGAACATCTCCATCATCGGCAGCGGGTCGACCTCACCGCCGTAGACGCCGCTCACAGAGACCGTCCCCGCGCGCCGGACCGCCTTGAGGCAGGTGGTCAGGGCGTCGAGCCGGTCGATGGCCATGCGGTCGATGAGCGGCTTGGCGACCGCGTCGGGCAGCAGCCCCACCGCGGTCTGCGCGGCCTTGGCGCTGGGGGAGCCGTGCGCCTCCATGCCCACCGCCTCGAGGATGCCGTCCGGGCCACGCCCGCCGGTCATCTCGATGAGGGCGTCCGCCGCGTCGTCGACCTCACGCAGGTCGAGGGTCTCGATGCCGTGCTGGGCGGCCAGCGCCAGCCGCTCGGGCACGAGGTCCACGCCGATGACCCGCTCGGCCCCTAGCTGCTTGGCGATCCGCGTGGCGAACTGCCCCACGGGCCCCAGCCCCACGACGGCGATGGTGTCGCCCGGCTTCGCGTCGGCATACTGCACGCCCTGCCAAGCCGTGGGCAGGATGTCGGACAGGTAGAGGAAGCGGGTGTCCGGCATCTCGTCCGGCACCTTGATCGGCCCGAACTGGGCCTGCGGCACCCGCAGGTACTCGGCCTGGCCACCGGGCACGGCGCCGTACAGGCTGGTGTAGCCGAAGAGCGTCGCGCCCTTGCCCTGGTCCTTGACCTGGGTCGTCTCGCACTGGGCCATGAAGCCGCGCTCGCACATCCAGCACGAGCCGCACGAGATGTTGAACGGGATCACGACCCGGTCGCCGGGCTTGATGTGGGTGACCTCGGGGCCGACCTCCTCGACGACGCCCATCGTCTCGTGCCCGAGGACGTCACCGGGGGTGAGGTAGGCGCCGAGCACCTCGTACAGGTGCAGGTCCGAGCCGCAGATGGCGGTCGACGTCACCTTGATGATGGCGTCGTTCGGCTCCTGGATCGTCGGGTCGGGCACCTCCTCGACCCGCACGTCGCGCTTGCCCTGCCACGTCAGTGCCTTCACGGAAGTCCCCTTCGTCGGTGGCCGCGACCCGGACGGGCGGCTCCCCTCCAACCTCTCCCGGCCGGCGCAAAGGGGCAATCCGAGCAAACAGGACGTGCCCGACCGCCTTCCCGCACGTGCCTAGACTTCCCGCATGCGGACCGGGCGGCTCGAGGCGTTCAGCGACGGTGTCCTGGCGATCCTCATCACGATCATGGTGCTGGAGCTCAAGGTCCCGGAGGAGCCGACGTTCGAGGCGCTCCGGCCCTCGCTGGTGGGGCTGCTCACCTACCTGCTGAGCTTCGTCTACATCGGCATCTACTGGAACAACCACCACCACATGTTCCAGCTGGTGCGGTACGTCAGCGGAGCGATCCTGTGGGCCAACCTCGCGCTGCTGTTCATGCTGTCGCTGGTGCCGTTCACGACTGCGTGGATGGACGACACGCGGTTCGCCCCGCTGCCCGTCGGCGTCTACGGCGCCAACCTGCTGCTCGCGGCGATCTCCTACTACGTGCTGCAGCTGGCGATCTTCCGGCGCGAGGGCCGCGAGAGCCTGCTGCGCCAGGCGCTCGGGCGCGACCTCAAGGGCAAGCTGAGCCCGGTCGTCTACGTCCTGGGCATCCTCGGGACGTTCATCTCGCCGTGGCTGGGCGTCGCCGCCTACGTCGCGGTCGCCATCACCTGGCTCGTGCCTGACCGCCGGGCCGAGCGCTTCGTGCACGAGCACGCCCTGGAGGACTGAGACCACCATGACCGCCGTCGAGGACGAGCTCACCTACCCGCCGCCGCTCCAGGTCGCCTCGTGGAGACGCGAGGTGCACGCCCTGTATGCCGCGGTGCGCGCCGAGCGCGACCCCGCGGCCGCGCACGCCCTCTGGGTGCAGGGCCGGACCGAGCTGTTCGAGACCCACCCCGCGTCGCCCCGGCGGCCGGGGCAGCGGATGCGGCACGCGGCATACGACCCGGCCTTCCGGTTCACGGTCCCGGTGGTGCCGGCCGAGCTCGACGGCTGGAAGTTCACGACGGGCACCGACGGGGTCGTGCCGTTCAGCGGGATCGGCACGGTCGCGCTCGGCGACCTCGGCGAGGTGGCCGTGTGGTGGCTCGACTCCTACGGCGGCGGCGTTTTCTTGCCGCTGCGCGACGGGTCGGCGGGGGCCGAGACGTACGGCGCGGGCCGCTACGTCCTCGACACGGTCAAGGGCAGCGACCTCGGCCGCGACGGGGAGGACTGGGTGGTCGACCTCAACTTCGCCTACAACCCTTCGTGCGTCTACGACTACCGCTGGGTCTGCCCGCTCGCCCCGCCGGCCAACCGGATCGGCGCGGCCACGCCGGTCGGGGAGCTGCTGCCGGAGGGCTACGACGGCTGACCTGTTGCAGCGCACGTGCGTCGGCCCGGGTCCGCAGGGACCCGGGCCGACGCATTCTCAGTGCGTCACACTCATTGCCTCACAACGGATTCGGCACACGGTCTGCGCCGCCCCGACGTGCGTGAGACGAGCCTGCGTCACGGTGCCGCGGTCAGCGCCGTCACGTAGCCGGGCGCGTTCGGGCTGCCCCAGCCGGTGGTGAGGTCGTAGCCCGCGGTGGTCGGCCAGCCCGCGACCGGTCCCGGGTGCACGAACCCGTCGGCGCCGTACTCCCACATCCGGTTGTCCTGCAGGACGCCGCTGGGGGCGGTGCCGTAGGTGTGGGCGACGACGTCGCTGAACGCGGTGGCCCGCGGGAACGACGGCGCGTAGATCGCCTCGTTGAGGTTGCCGATGCCCGGCTTGCCGGCGGCCGCGCGGGCGGCGTTGGCGATCGCGGTCACCGCGGCGACCTGCGGCGAGGAGGCGGAGGTACCGCCGAAGACGCCCCACGCCACGCCGTCGAGGTTCTGGAAGTAGGAGTGGTAGACGAGCACGCCACCGTTGACGGCCGCGTTCCAGGCGACGTCGGGGACGCCGCGGTGGGAGCCGACCACCGACGCGACACCCGACTGCCACGACGGCCGCGGGTAGACGCTCGACTGGCCGCCGCCGGTGCCGATGCCGGCCCAGCTCTCGTTCCAGACGGCCTGGGTGTTGCCGCCCTCGTTCCACGCCCAGTACAGCGGGTTGCGGCTGCCGTCGTCGTTGAACGGCTTGTCCTGCGTCGGGTTCCACGTCCAGCCCGACTGCACCTGGGTGCCGCCGACCGAGGTCACGTAGGGCGAGGAGTTCGGGTAGCTCACCGACGGGTGGTCGACGGTCTGGGTCTGGTGGTGCGCCCGCCCGGTGCCGAGGGATCCGTCGTCGCCGGAGGAGGCGAAGAAGGTGTCGTGCTTGGCCAGCCCGCGCTGGAAGGTCTGGTCGTACTTGGCGAACTGCCCTGCGGCAGAAGCGCCGCCGAAGGCCTCCTCGCTGGTGCCGAACGACATCGAGAACACCGTGCCGGCCGGGTACTTGGCGACGGCCCAGTCGATGGCCTTCATCATGTTCGGCATGCCCTGCACGCCCTGGGTCTCGGCGACCGGGGTGCCGATGAGGACGATGTGCGCCTTGGGGGCTATGGCGTACGCCCACTGGACGTCGAGGTTCGCCTCGCCGGCCCAGCCCTCGGCGGACGTCGGGCCCGCCTGGCCGCTGCCGTTGCCCGTGGCGTGCGTGTAGTCGACCTTGCCGATGGGGAAGGCGGCCTCGAAGTCGGGCTTTGGGCCGTTGAAGGTCTTGGCGAAGAAGTCGACGTCCTGCGCGGCGGTGGGGCTGCCGTAGGAGTCGACGAGGACGATGGTCTGCCCGGCGCCGTCCGTGGTGCTCGGGGTGAGGGGTGCCAGCCCGTAGAACGCGCGGATCTGGTCCGGGGTGTAGCAGTGCAGGGTCGTCGAGACGCGACCGTCAGGCGCGGGACGCGTGCACGCGACGGCGCCGGCCTCGGCCCCCTTCGCGTGGAACGCGGACTCCGGCGCCTGCGCCGACAGGTCCGTGCCGGTCAGCGCAGGCGCGGTGGACGCAGCCAGCGCGGGGCCTCCGGCCGCGAGGCCGAGGCCGGCGGCCACCACGGCGGCGACCACACCGAGCTTCAGGGTCATCGTGTGCTCCCTTGGTTGGACGGCGGGGACCGGTCGGTCCCCGAGGACACCCTCGGGTCGGGGTCCTCGGACAGGCTCGGACGTCTGGGTGATTTCGGGCATGACAAACGTCATGGATCCGCGGACGGGTCTGATCGGGTCGCGAGGGTCCTAGGGTCGTGCCGTGAACCCCTTGCTGCGTGACGTGCTCCCCGTCCTGGGTCTCGACGAGGCGTATGCCGCGGAGCACCTCGACCTCGCCGGTGGCAGCTTCCTGCCGTCCGCCCTGCCCGTGGGCACACTCGCGGCGGGGTCGGTGGCGGCGGCGGGGCTGGCGGGCCTCGCCCTCACGGGCGCCCGCCGGGTGCACGTCGACCCGAGGCAGGTGGCGACCTCGTTCCGCGCCGACCAGGTGCAGCGGGTGGACGGCAGCCCGGTCGAGGGCTTCGCCCCGCTGTCGGGCTTCTTCGCCGCCTCCGACGGCTGGGTGCGCACGCACGCGAACTACCCGCACCACCGCGACCGGCTGCTGCGGGCACTCGACCTGCCGGCCGACGCGGGTCGGCCGGAGGTCGTCGCAGCGGTCGCGGAGCGCCCGGCCCAGGAGATTGAGGACGTCGTCACCGCCGACCACGGGATCGCGGTGCGGGTCCGCACGCTGGCGGAGTGGATGGCGGGGGAGCAGGCGCGCGCCGTCGACGCCCACGACCTCCTCGCCGTCGAGCGCGACCCTGCGGCGGGTCCCGTGGCCCCGGTTGACGTGGCGGCTCTGGGCCGCCGAGTACGGGTGCTCGACCTCACGCGGGTCCTCGCGGGGCCGGTCGCGACACGGACGCTGGCCTTGCTCGGGTGCGACGTGCTCCGGGTCGACAGCCCGCACCTGCCCGAGCTGGAGGCGCTGCACCTCGACACGGACTCGGGCAAGCGGTCCACGCTCGTCGACCTGCACGTGGAGCACGCCCGCGACCGGCTGCACGAGCTCCTGGCGCGGGCCGACGTGCTGGTGATTGGATACCGCCCGGGTGCGCTTGCGGCATACCACCTCGACGCGGCGAGTGTCGCGGAGCGGCACCCGCACGTGGTCCACGCGAGCCTGTCGGCGTGGACGCCCGACGGGCCGTGGGGTGGGCGGCGCGGGTTCGACTCGATCGTCCAGGCCGCGACGGGCATCTCCCTGCTCGAGTCGGCGGACGGCGTCGTCCCGGCTGCCATGCCGGCCCAGGCCCTCGACCACGCCACCGGCTACCTGCTGGCGGCGGGCGTCCTCACGGCCCTGCGCGCCCGTGCCGAGCAGGGCGGGACCTGGCGGGTGAGCGCCCACCTCGCCCGGACGGCGCACTGGCTGCTGCGCACCGACGCGCTGGACGGCCCCGCGGCACCGGTCGAGGACACCGGTCCCTGGACGGTGGACACGCCGACCGAGGCGGGTGTGGTGACGGGCCCGCGGCCGGCGTTCCGAATTGACGACGGGCCGACGGAGTTCGCCTGGGTCGGGCGCCGGTGGGGCTCCGACGAGGCGGAGTGGGCCGACCCGGACTGATCCGACCCCGCCTGAGCGGTCAGTGCTGGGGCGCGGGGACGGTCCGCGGGTCGAAGCCGAAGGGCAGCTCGAGGCGGTGCGCGGCCATGAGCGCGTCGTCGGTGAGCACGTCCCGCGTGGTGCCGTCGGCGACGACCACGCCGCCGGACAGCACGACCGACCGGGGGCACAGCTCGTAGGCGTAGGGCAGGTCGTGGGTGACCATGAGCACCGTGACGTCCAGCGCGCGCAGGATGTCCGCGAGCTCGCGCCGCGACGCCGGGTCGAGGTTGGACGACGGCTCGTCGAGGACGAGGACCTCCGGCTCCATCGCCAGCACCGTGGCGACGGCGACGCGACGGCGCTGGCCGAACGACAGGTGGTGCGGCGGCCGGTCGATGTGCTCGAGCATCCCGACCTGCTCCAGCGCTCGCACCACCCGGGCCTCGAGGGCGGCTCCGCGCAGCCCGAGGTTGGCGGGCCCGAACTCCACGTCGGCGCGCACGGTCGGCATGAACAGCTGGTCGTCGGGGTCCTGGAAGACCACCCCGACCCGGCGGCGCACCTCCATGAGGTTCTCGCTCGTGACCGGCAGCCCGGAGACCTCCACCGACCCGGCACCGCCGGACAGGATGCCGTTGAGGTGGAGCACCAGGGTGGTCTTGCCCGCGCCGTTGGGCCCGAGCAGCGCCACCCGCTCGCCGCGGTGCACGTGCAGGTCGACGCCGAACAGGGCCTGGTGGCCGTCGGGGTAGGCGTACGCGAGACCGCGGACGTCGAGGACGGGGGTGCTCACGCGGCGACTCCCAGGAGCAGGGCGGCGAGGGCCGCGACGGGCAGGGCTGCGGCGAGCCGCCACTGGGCGGCGGTCGCGGTCATGGGGTGCGGCACCGGCATACGCCCGGTGTAGCCGCGGGACAGCATCGCGAGGTGGACGCGCTCGCCACGCTCGTAGGACCGGATGAACAACGCCCCCACGGTGGACGCCAGCGCCGGCCACGACCGCACCGACCGGGCCCGGAAGCCGCGGGACTCGCGGGCCACCCGCATCCGCGCCAGCTCTCCGGTCACCACCTCGAGGTAGCGGATCATGAAACCCATGATCTGCACGAGCTGGTGCGGCAGGCGCAGCCGCTCCAGGCCGGCGACGACGTCGCGGGGCTCGGTGGTGGCGGCGAGCAGCAGCGACGCCAGGACGCCGAGCGTGCCCTTGACGAGCAGTGCGGCGGCACCGGCCAGCCCGTGCTGGGACAGGCTGAGCGGGCCGACCTGCACGCTGGGCCCGGTGGCGACGAACGGCAGCAGGAGCGCGAAGACGACGAACGGCACCTCGACGACCATGCGTCGGGCCAGGTAGCGCGGAGGCACCTGGGAGACCGCGACGGCGACGCCGAGCAGGACGGCGTGCACCGCGAACACCCAGGGCAGGTTCCGCGGCGTGGCCACCACGACGACGACGTATGCCACGAGGGCCACGAGCTTGGTGTGGGCCGGCAGGCGGTGGATCGGCGAGTACCCGTGGAAGTGCAGGTGGTGCCCGTGACCAGCGCCCGCTCCCGTCGTCCTCGCGGTCCGGGCCGCGACCTCGTCCTCAGTCTCCGGCCGGGCCCTGCGGCCCAGGTTCCAGAACAGGCCGGCACCGACGGCGGCGACGAGGACCACGCCGACCACGCCCGCCAGGCCTCGGGACAGGCGGGCGTCGCCGATGCCGCGAGTCGCGTAGCCCGAGAAGGGCGAGCCGTCGGACGTGTGCCGGGTGGCGGTGCTGCCGAAGCCCAGCGTGCGGGCGACGTGGTTGAGGCCGTCCGGGTGGCGTGAGGCGTAGAAGGAGACGACGCCGGCGAGCAGCAGGACCACGACCAGCCCGGTCGTCAGGAGGGCCCGCGAGCTCACGGCCGGGCGGGAACCGGTGCCGCTGCGGCCAGGGGCGCCGTCCGCTGGTGCGGGTGCCAGGGAACCGTGTGCCCGGGGGAGGGCCGTCCGGGAGTCGAGTGTCCGGGGGGCGGATGTCCGGTTCGCGGCGGCCACCGCCACCGCACCGCGGACGACGAGCTCTCGCTGCGCCAGCACGCGGCGGGCGCCGTGGACGAGGTCGGGCCGCACGGCCAGGATCGAGGAGACGGCGAGGCCGGTGATGACCGCCTCGCCGATGCCGATGAGGACGTGCCAGCCGACCATCGCCGTCACGAGGCGGTCGAGCGGGATGGCGGCCTGGCCGCCCACGGCATACAGCCCGCAGAAGGCCAGCGCCGCGACCGGCACGGAGACGAAGGCGCCCGCGACGGCCGCCGGGGCGACCATCGACACGCGCCGGGGGAGCGCGGACTGGACCAGCCGGAAGACGAGGTACCCCGCCCAGACCCCCACCAGCCCCATGAGCGTGACGTTGGTGCCCAGGGCCGTGAGGCCGCCGTCGGCGAAGAGCAGTCCCTGCACGAGGAGCACGACCGTGAGGCACAGCGTCGCGGTCGCGGGGCCGACCAGCACGGCCGCCAGGGCCCCGCCGAGCAGGTGGCCGCTGGTGCCGGCGCCGACGGGGAAGTTGAGCATCTGGGTAGCGAAGACGAAGGCAGCCACGAGACCGGCAAGGGGAGCGGTGCGGTCGTCGAGCTCGCGGCGGGCCGCGCCGACGAGGGCTGCCCCGACACCGGCCGTGGCGATGCCGGCGGTGGCCCACGACGTGGACGCGTCGAGGAATCCGTCGGGGACGTGCACGGGGCTCCTGCCAGTCGGGTGGACCGCACCCACCTGGGATAGGTTGGGGACGCTGCTGGAGACCACCTTATTGCAAACGAGTTGCAACAACAGAACCCCCGGCGAGAGCGAGGCGACCATGGCTGACCGTCTGACCCCCGGCGACACCGCCCCCGACTTCACCCTCCCCGACGACAAGGGCGGCAAGGTCACCCTGTCGGACCTGCGCGGCAAGCAGGTCATCGTCTACTTCTACCCGGCGGCCATGACCCCGGGGTGCACGACCCAGGCCTGCGACTTCAGCGACAACATCGCCAGCCTGCGCGGCCACGGGTACGAGGTGCTCGGCATCTCCCCGGACTCCCCGGACAAGCTCGCGAAGTTCCGCGAGAAGGACGGCCTCACCATCACGCTGCTCTCCGACGCCGACAAGTCCGTCATGCAGAGCTACGGCGCGTACGGCGAGAAGAAGCTCTACGGCAAGACCGTGGAGGGCGTCATCCGCAGCACCGTCGTCGTCGACGAGAAGGGCACCGTCACGCAGGCCCAGTACAACGTCAAGGCAACCGGGCACGTGGCCAAGCTGCGCCGCGACCTCGGGATCGACGACTGATCCCGGCCCACCGCCGAACCCACCCGCCGGCCCGCAGGAGACGACCATGAGCGAGCACACCGCACCGAAGTCCGTCGACGAGATCGAGGCCGAGATCGCGGCGGCGCGCAGCCGCCTCGCCGGCACCGTCGACGAGCTGCACACCCGCACCGCGCCCCAGGAGATCGCCCGGCGCCAGGTCGAGACCGCCAAGGTGAAGTTCACCGAGGCGACGCGCACCCCCACCGGCGAGCTGCGCACCGAGCGCATCGCCGCGCTCGCCGCGGCAGCGGTGGCCCTCATCGGGCTGGGTGCCGTGCGTCGACGCCGTGGCTGAGGACACCTCCCGCCTGCCCATCCGGATGCTGCACGACCGCGTCCTCGTCGCCCTCGAGGGCGAGGGGGAGCGGCGATCCGGCGGCGGGATCGTCATCCCCGCGACCGCGAGCGTCGGTCGACGCCTGTCGTGGGGCTCGGTCGTCGCCGTCGGGCACAACGTCCGCCAGGTCGAGCTGGGCGACCGGGTGCTCTTCGACCCCGAGGACCGGGCCGAGGTCGAGGTGCAGGCCAAGGACTACGTCGTGCTCCGCGAGCGCGACATCCACGCCGTCGCCGCGGCCCGGGTCGACGACGGGCAGACTGGCCTCTACCTCTGACCCCTGCGACGCGAAGGTGGTGCCGCGCGAGATGAGGCCGCTCAGCCGTCAGGCCGCGACCGGCAGCCCAACCTCCCGCCACGCCCGGAAGCCGCCGACCACGTCGGTGGCCCGTCGAATCCCCAGTCGCAGCAACGCATCCGCCGCCAACGACGAGGTGTAGCCCTCCTGGCAGAGCACGATGACGCGCGTGTCGAAGCCGGCCTCGGGGCGCCGCGCCGCGCTGCGCGGGTCGAACCGCCACTCGAGCACGTTCCGCTCCACGACCAGCGGGCCGAGGTGGGCGGCGACCTCGCCCTCGACCGCTCGCTGTGCCGCCGGGCGGATGTCCACGAGGACGGCTCGCCCGTACAGCACCTCCTGGTACGCGGCCCGCGCGCTGACCCGCAGCAGCCGGCTGCGGGAGTCGGCCAGCTGGTCGTCGACGCCGTCGTAGGCCGGCGCGTCCCAGCCGCGACCAGCGGCCTGTCCGCCGTCGGCCGTGGGTGCACTATTGGGGTCGCTGTAGAGGCGGGACTCCCAGAAGACCGAGGCGGCGGCCGGTGCCGGTGCGGTGACTGGCGCGGAGGCAGTGACCGGCGGCGAGGTGGTGGTCGGCGCCGGCGCCGTCACGGTGGCGGTCACCACTGCTCCCCGGCCTGCTCGACCCCGGTGGGGCGCAGGACGTCGTCGACGAGCGCGTAGCGGGTCATCCCGCGCAGGGCGGGGGAGTAGACGTGCACGGACAGGGCCGGCCGGTCGCCGAGGTTGACGACGTTGTGCACGTGGCGTGGGCCGAACGAGCGGCCCTCGCCCTCCCAGAGGAACCGGTCGTGCACGGTGCCGGACGCCCAGGTCTGCTCGGCGAGCTCGCCGCGGACGGTGAGGAACGCGCCCTCGGACAGCAGGTGGTCGTGCCAGCCGGTGCCGCTGCCGACCGGCCAGCCTATGAGCCAGATCTCGAGGTGCTCGGTGGCGTCGAGCCGGGTCCAGGTGCGCTCGCGCGCGTCGAGGTCGACGAGCCGGTGCAGGTCAGGGTCGGAGGCGAAGAGGCGCGCGGTGCGCAGCAGCTGGTGACGGGTGAAGCGGTTGACGCCGGGGGTCCCGGCGGTGGTGGCGATGCTCACGGTAGTGCTCCTGGTCAGTGGTCGGTATGTCGGAATGCGTTGCGGGGCAGCACATTCGGGGACATACGGACCCCTGCGTCAGCAGCAGGTCGAGGTGGATGCGGCGGTATGCCGTGTGGCTGGTGGGCGTCGTGGCCATGAGGTGGTCTCCGGTCTCGTGCGTCCTGCCGGGATGGGCGGACGCGGGCTGGTGCGGGCTGGGGTCAGGCGCAGCAGCGACACCGCATGACGCCGTGGCACATGGACACCATGTGCGTGCGCGTCGTGGCGGTGGAGGAGGTCACGGCTCCAGTGGAGCACGGAGCCGCCCGACCCGTCCACGAGCGCCGTGCCGCGTCTCGCGGACCGGGACGTGGCCGGCCGCTGCGGGTCCGGAGCCGGAGCGCCCGTCGGCCGCGGGGGCAGAGCCTGGCCGGCGTCCTTGTGCTCGGTGACACCCGAGCCCGACACTGCCCGGGTGAGTGGTGTCACCGTCGCGTTCCTCGCCGTCGTCGGAGCGCGGTTCCTGCTGCCGCTGGCGATCTTCCGCTACCCCCTGCCGGCGATCCTGGCGTGCCTGGTCCTCGACGGTGTCGACCAGACCATCTTCCAGACCCTTGGCTACGACCCGCCGGGCTACCAGGGCTACGACAAGGCGATGGACGTCTTCTACCTCGCGATCGCCTACCTCGCCTCGATGCGGAACTGGGCGAGCCTGCCGGCGTTCCGGGTGGGGCGCTTCCTGTACTTCTACCGGCTCGTCGGAGTCGTCGCGTTCGAGCTCACCCACGCCCGGCCGCTCCTGCTCGTCTTCCCGAACACCTTCGAGTACTTCTTCATCGCCTACGAGGCGGTGCGCAGCCGGTGGTCCCCGAGACGGCCGTCGCTGCGGTGGTGGATCGGCGCCGCCGCCCTCATCTGGGTCGTGGTCAAGCTGCCCCAGGAGTACTGGATCCACATCGCACAGCTCGACCTCACCGACGTGCTGGGGCAGTACGCGTGGGCGCCGCCGCTCCTGGCCGGTCTGGTCGTGCTGGTGCTCGGCGTGTTCTGGTTCGTGGTGCGTCCCCGCCTGCCGGAGCCCGACTGGCCGCTGCGGGTCGTCGCCGACCCGCTGCCCGAGGAGGTCGACACCGCCGCCGAGCAGATGGCGTGGCACCGCGAGTACGGCGCGATCTGGTCGTGGGCGACGGGGGAGAAGGTCGTCCTCGTGGGCCTGCTGGCCGTCGTCTACGCACAGACCATCCCCGGCATCCGGGCCACCGACGCACAGCTCTTCCTCGGCGTCGGGGTCGTCGTCCTGGTCAACGCCGCCTTCACCCTGGCGATGGCGCGACGGGGCCGCAGCATCAGCTCGCTGGGGATCGCCTTCGCCGCGCGGCTCGCGGCCAACGTGGTCGTGGTGCTGGTCGCCGACCGGCTCTTCGGCCTGCACGGCGGCGGCGTGGACGCCGGGGCGCTCTTCTTCTTCCTGTGCCTCATCAGCCTCGTCACGACGCTGCACGACCGGTTCCGCCCGGTCCTGGCCGCACGAGTCGTCGCCGAGCGCGCGCTGGCTGTCGCGAATCCCTCCTGAGGCCGCGCTCGTGCCTTGGGTAGCGTGAGGCCGTGCCGACCCCGACCCCTCCCGAACGCAAGCTGCGGATCTCCGTGGTGGGGATGTGGATCGAGTCGTCCACGTTCTCGCCGCACCGGGCCCAGGCCCGTGACTTCCACGTCCTGCAGGATGAGGAGCTGCTGGCGCGGCACGGCGTACGACCGCAGGACGACGACGGGATCCGTTGGTACGGCGTGCACTTCGCGCGCTCGCTCCCTGGCGGCGCGGTCCTGGCCGACGTGTACCGGCACCACCTCGAGCGCATCTGTTCCGGTCTCCGGGACCTGGTCACCGACGGCGCCCTCGACGGGGTCCTGCTCGACATCCACGGCGCCATGAGCGTCGTCGGCCTCGACGACGCCGAGGCCGACCTCGTGCGTGCCGTCCGCGCCGTGGTCGGCACCGACACCGTGCTCGCCGCCCCGATGGACCTGCACGGCAACGTCTCCCGCGACCTCGCGGAGCAGGTCGACCTGCTCACGTGCTTCCGGATGGCGCCGCACGAGGACGCCGACGAGACCCGCGCGCGCGCCGCTGCGACGCTCGTCGAGGTGCTGCGGTCCGGCCGCCGGCCCGTGCGGGCGTGGGTGCCGGTCCCCGTGCTGCTGCCGGGCGAGAAGACGAGCACCAGGGTGGAGCCCGCCCGAAGCCTGTATGCCGCCGTGCCCGGGATCGCCGCCCGCGAGGGCGTCCTCGACGCGTCGGTCTGGGTGGGGTACGCGTGGGCGGACGAGCCGAGGTGCCAGGCCGCGGTCGTCGTCCAGGGCTGGGACGAGGACGCCTGTGCCGCAGGGGCTCGCGAGCTCGCCGAGCGGTTCTGGGCGCTGCGTGACGAGTTCGCCTTCGTCGGTCCCGCGGCCACGCTGGACGAGGCCGTCGACGCCGCGCTCGCCTCGCCATCGCGGCCGTACGTCGTCTCCGACTCCGGCGACAACCCGGGCGCAGGCGGCACCGGCGACGTGACGTGGACGCTGGCACGCCTGCTGCAGCGGCCCGAGCTCGTCGCCCCCGACGGGCCCACCACCCTGGTGGCGTCCGTGTTCGACGCCTCGGCCCTGGCGCACCTGCGCTCGTGCCGCGTGGGCGCGGAGGTCGACGTGGAGGTCGGCGGCCGCACGGTGCCCTCGCCCGAGCCGCCCGTCCGGCTGCGCGGGGTGCTGGTCTCGCTGCACGAGGGCGACCGCCAGGCCGGCGGTGTGGCCGTGGTCCGGGTCGGCGGCCTGCACGCCGTGGTCACCGAGTTCCGGACGGCGTTCCACGACGTCGCGGACTTCACCGCGATCGGGCTCGACCCGCGCGCGGCTGACCTCGTCGTCACGAAGATCGGCTACCTCGAGCCCACGCTGCACGACCTCGCGGCCGGCTGGACCCTGGCCCTGACCCCGGGTGGCGTGGACCAGGACCTGGCCCGGCTGGGGCACCACCGCATCCGGCGGCCCATGCACCCGTTCGACGGCGCGGCGCACGTGGGCGGTGGCTGGGAACCGGACCTGACGCCGGTCGTCCTCACGGGACCGGCCCGGGTCGACGGGACGACCCGGCCGGCGCCGACGACGGTGCAGGCATGAGCGCCGGCCCGCAGCGGACGCCGGCCCTCGAGCTGGCGGTGCAGGACGTCGCCGGCGTCAGGGTCGCGGTGCACCTGGGGCTCGAGCGGGTCGAGCTCTGCTCGGCCCTGGCGCTCGGTGGGCTGACGCCGTCCCTCGCCGTCGTGGAGGCGGCCGTGGCGGCCGCGGCGACGGCTGCGGGCGCGGTGGGCGTCCACGTCCTGGTGCGTCCCCGTGCCGGGGACTTCCGGTACGACGCGGACGAGGTCGACGTGATGGTGGCCGACGTGCACCGCGCGGTCGCCGCCGGCGCGGACGGGGTCGTCGTCGGTGCCCTCGACGACGCCGGGCTGCCCGACCCGGCGGTGCTCGACCGGTTGCGGGAGGCGGCGGACGGGGTCCAGGTGACGTTCCACCGGGCGGTGGACGTCAGTGCCGACCCGGTGAGGGCCCTCGACCTCGTGGCCGGCTCCGGCGTCACCAGGGTCCTCACCTCCGGCGGGGGACCCCGCGCCGTCGACGGTGCCGGCTGCCTGCGCCGCATGGTCGAGGTCGCGGCAGGCCGGGTCGAGGTCATGGCGGGGGCCGGCGTCGACGCGGCTGCCGTGCCCGAGCTCCTCGCCACGGGGGTGGACGCGCTGCACTTCTCGGCCAAGCGACGCGTGTCGGCACGCGGCATACCGCTCGGGCAGTCCGAGGACGGGCACGACGTCACGGACGAGGGCCTGGCCGCCGCCGTGGTCGCCGCCGTTCGCGGGAGTGCCGGTGTGGCGTCGCTGCGACTCGGTTCGTGAGGCGATAGACCTGTCGGCGTGACCCAGCACCACCCACCCCAGCGCAAGCACCCGGGCGAGGCGCGCCTCCCGGCCGCCATCGCCGTGGTGGTCGCCATCGGGCTGTACGCCACGCTGCCCGAAGGGCTGCTCGTGGGTCCCCGCGTCGTGGTGCCGGTCCTGGAGGTCCTGCTGTTCCTGCCACTCGTGGCGGCAAACCCGCGGCGGCTGACCCGCGAGAACCGCTGGCTGCGCCGCCTGGCCATCGGCCTCGTCCTGCTCATCGCGGCGGCCAACGCCACCTCGCTCGGGCTGCTCGTGGAGGCGCTCGTGACGGGCAAGGCCGAGCAGGGGCCGCGGCTGCTGCTCGCGGCCGGCCAGGTGTGGCTGACGAGCGTCATCGTGTTCGCGCTCGCCTACTGGGAGCTCGACCGCGGCGGTCCGGTCGTGCGCACCCAGCGGCCGAGGCCGCAGCTGCCGAACGCCGACTTCCGCTTCCCGCAGGACGAGGACCACGACGCCATCAGCGAGGTGGCACGAGGATCGTCTGCGCTGTCCGGCTGGGCGCCCGGCTTCATCGACTACCTGTACGTGTCGGTGACGAACTCCTCGGCGTTCAGCCCGACCGACACGATGCCGCTGACGCCGCGCGCCAAGATGCTGATGGCCGTCGAGTCCGTGTCGGCCCTCATGCTGTCGGTGCTCGTCATCGCGCGCGGGATCAGCCTGATCAAGTAGGCACCTCCGCCGTCGACGGCGCGGGCGCGGCGGCCGGTCAGCGCGCCCGGTCGAGCAGGACGCAGGTCGTGCCGAGCTCGCCGCTGCGGCTCTGCACGGGGACCCACGTGGAGGGCTCGAGGCCGTCCTCGAAGAGACGTGCGCCCCCGCCGACGACCTGCGGGCACACCGTGAGGCTGAGCCGGTCGACCAGGTCAGCCCGCAGCAGCGCGCGGATGACGCTCGACGAGGCGAGCATGACCAGGTCGCCGCCCGGCTGCTCCTTCAGCGACGTCACCACGGTCGCCGGGTCGTCGGCGGTCAAGGTGGTGTTGGCGCAGATGGGCTCGGTCAGGGTGTGGCTGAAGACGACCTTCTCGGTGTCGGTGAAGAACCGGCTGAACCGGCGGTCCCGTGGGTCGGCCTCGGGCATGTCGGCGACGGCGGGCCAGAACCCGGCGAAGCCCTCGTAGTTCTTGCGTCCCAGCAGGATGGTGGTCGCAGGGGCGATGACGTCGACCATGTGGTCGCGGGCGACGTCGGTCAGCGCGTGCGGCGCGATCCAGCCCATGTCGTGCTCGCCGGCGGGCCCGTGGGTGCGGCCGTCCAGCGAGAGGGTGATGTTGGCGACGACGGTGCGCGAGGTGTTGCTCATGGTGGTGTCCCTTCTCTCGGTGGGTTTCACCCCTGGGACGGAGCCCCGACCTCGTTCTCGACATCGCGCCGGAGCACCCGTTCAGGCTGCCTCCCCGACCGGGGCTGCCGCGCCCGTGCGGTCACGGCGAATCGGCGAGGGCCGGCAGGGCTGCGGGCTCGAACTCTCCTGACGTGTGCTCGAGGAGTGCCCGGACGAACACCGCCCAGTGGCTCGGGGGTGGCGGCTCGTGCCCCACCCCGTCGAGGACGAGGAGGGCTGCACGCGGGATCGCTTGTGCCAGGGCCTCGCCGTGCGGGAGGGGGAAGAGCGGGTCCGCCGTCCCGTGCACCACCAGGGTCGGTGCCGAGATGTCGGCGAGCGAACCGGCGGGGGCGGGCCCGGGGTCGAGGAGGGCGTGGTTCTGCGCCGCCGCGACGTCGGTGCTCCGCTCGACGACCTGCGTGGCGGTGGCCCGCACGCGGGACTCCTCGAAACCGGCCCGCATGAACGCCCGCTGCTCGTCGACGAGCCGATCGACCACGGCAGCCTTGTCGGTCCAGTCGGGCTCACCGCGTGCTGCGGCAGCCTCGAAGAGCGCGGCCAGCGCCGGTTCGACCCCCGGCAGGGAGGCTGTGACGCCCGGCAGGGCCGCCGTGGTGTCGATGAGGGTCAGGGAGCGCACCCGGCCCGGGTGCTCGACCGCGATGCACTGTGCCATGGCTCCGCCCATGGAGATGCCCACGAGGTGCGCTGCGTCGACCTCGAGGGCGTCGAGGAGCGCCACGACGTCGCGGCGCAGGTCGGCGCCGGTGTATGCCGGGGCGCCCGGCGGATACGTCGTGGACCGGCCGGTGTCGCGCAGGTCGTACCGGATGACACAGCGCCCGCCCGCTGCCAGCCGCTCGCACAGGCCAACGTCCCACCAGTCCATCGGGCTCGACATGCCGGCGACCAGCAGCAGCGTCGGGTCGTCGGGGCTGCCGAAGGTCTGGGTGCACAGCTCCACCCCGTTGACCGGGACCATCTGCTCGCCGCTCATACCGAGGAGGACCCGGACGCCGGCCGGAACTCATCGCAGCCCGGGTGTGGCGTCCTCGGCGTTGCGCGCGAGGTGGGCGGCGTCGGAGGCGATCTCCGCCAGGGCGTCGAGCACGGTGCGCACGGCAACCCGCTCGGCGACGTCCCTCCGCGACAGGGCGAGCAGGCGGCGTGAGGCACGGACCCCGACCAACGGCTTCAGGACGACATCGACCCTGGGCCGCGTCGTGAACCGCGGCAGCAGGGCGATCCCGAGACCGCGGGCGACCATCGCCTCGACCAGCCGGTTGTCGCGCACGCGCTGCACCCGTTCGGCCCTCCTGCCGGTGGCGTTCTCGACCGCGATCACGACGGTGTCGAACGGGTAGCCCTCCGGCACGCCGATCCACCGCTCGCCGACGACCAGCTCCGGTGTCAGGTGGTGGCGTCCGGCGAGCCGGTGGCCACGAGGAAGGGCGATGTCGAGGGGCTCCTCGACGAGGACGCGGCGAGCCAGGCGGTCCGACGGGGCACCGACGGTGCCGGTGATGGTGTGCCCGATGACGACGTCGTGGTCCGCGGCCAGGGCGGCGAACTCCGCCTCCGCCACGTCGACGTCGCGCACGACCACGTCGAGCTCGGTGTGCCCCAGCCGGTCCAGCAGCTCGGGGAGCAGCACCTCGGCCGCGCTGGGCAGCGCTGCGACGCTGACCGAGCCGACGGGTGCGTCGCGCAGCTCGTCGAGCCGGGCCTGGACGCGCTGGATCGCCGAGGCGACCTCCACGGCTCCTTCCGCCAGGACCGACCCGGCCCTGGTCAGGCGCAGGCCGCGCCCGTGGGGCGCGACGAGCGGCACACCCGCCTCGCGCTCTGCCGAGCGCAGCTGTTGGGAGACCGCGGACGGGGTCCGGTGGGTCGCGCTGGCCACGGCGGTGAGGGTGCCGCGGTCCGCCAGCTCTCGCAGGAGGTCGAGGTGACGGGGATCCATGTAGGCGACCTTAACCATCACTGCAGAAAGTTGCGATGGTGCTTCATCGTCGTCGTTGTCATGCTCGAGATCATGAGCACCGGTCTCCCCGCGTCGCACCGGCTCCTCGCCTGCGCCGTCGCCGTCATCTGGGGCGTCAACTTCCTCGCCATCCACCTGTCGCTGCAGCAGTTCCCGCCGCTGTTCCTCGTCGCCCTGAGGTTCCTGCTGCTGGCCGTCCCGACTCTCCTCCTGGTGCCGCGGCCGCGGGTGCCCGTCAGGTGGCTGGTCGGCTACGGCGTCGGCTTCGGCGTGCTCCAGTTCACCTTCCTCTACAGCGGGATGGCAGCGGGTATGCCGGCTGGGCTGGCCTCGTTGGTGCTGCAGGCGTCCGGCCCGTTCACCCTGGTGCTCGGCGCCCTGCTCCTGCGCGAGAAGGTCCTACCGCGACAGTGGGCCGGCGTGGCGATGGCGGCGTGCGGGATGGTGGTCGTCGGCGTCTCCCGCGCGGGCGGGGCCCAGCTCGTCCCCTACCTCCTCGTCCTGCTGGGCGCGCTGGGCTGGGCACTCGGCAACCTGTCCAGCCGTCTGGCTGCTCCCCCCAACCCGCTGCACCTGACGCTGTGGATGTCAGTGGTGGTGCCGGTGCCGATGCTGGCGCTGTCCCTGGTCGTCGAGGGGCCCCGGGCCATCGTGAGGTCGCTCGACACCTCCCTGACCGCAGCCGCGGCCCCCGCGTGGGCCGGACTGGCATACACCGTCGTCATCGGGACGGTCGTGGGATCGGGGATCTGGACGTGGCTCCTGGCCCGGCACCCTGCCGGCGTGGTGGGACCGTTCTCGATGCTGGTGCCGGTCGTCGGCATGTTGGCCGCCGGCGTCGCGCTGGGCGAGCGCCCGACACCGTTGGAGCTCGTGGGTGGGTTGGTCGTCGTGGCCGGTGTGCTCCTGGGAGCCGGTCGTGAACGCGGGGCGCCGGAAGCGCAGCGTCTGGGATGGCGCAGGCTGGAGCCATGGCGTGGGGCTGGGGGGACATCGCTCCGCCTGCGGGTCCCGCCGCAGGCCGGCGGTCGGCCCTCGCGGTAGCGCGCCACGGCGCACCGCCGGCCACGGGTGGCGGCCCCTCTCGGTCAGCTGCCGCGGACCGCGTCGAGGAGGGCAGTGCGCACGGGCACGTGCGCTGGCGGAGGCAGCTCGTCGACGTCGAACCACTGCACGCCGTCGTGCTCCTCCGGAGCGAGGTTCGCCGGGATGCCGTGCCAGTCCCGCACCAGCCAGGCACTGAGCCGGGCCGGTTCGCCAGCCGGGGCCACGACCAGCCGGCACAGGTGGGACGCCGTGTCGGTCGCCACGTCCACGCCGAGCTCCTCGTGCAGCTCGCGCGCGAGCGCCTCCAGCTCCGACTCCCCGTCCTCGACGACCCCGCCCGGCAGCTCCCACACGCCCGGGTAGGCACGCTTTCGAGCGCTGCGGTGGACCAGCAGGACCCGACGACCGCTCACCAGCGCGCCCACGACGACCTCCACCATCCGCACAGGGAACCACGCGGGTCCGACAGCAGGGCGCCGATCCTGGTCGGGTGTCCGACAGCCTGCTCTACGTCATTGGCGTGAGGACAGGCACGGTCACCTCGGCTTGTACTTGTTTGCAGGTCCGAAGGCCCTGATCCGCCCGGCGAGGACGGTATGCAGCCTGTTGGGCCAGTGCGGACCGGCCTGCCGAGGCCGGGTACACGGTCCTGGGGGACCGGCAGACAGGGCGGCCGTGGCAGGGGCGGACACCCGCAGCTCCAGTGGGCTCCGACGAGGAGGAACAAGACCATGTCTGCGACGACGCTCGAGATCCGCGACGGCAACCCGTGGTGGCTGAGCACCGACATCTGGGTCGTCCCGGGGAACGACCCCACCGGTCCGCCGGGCAGCCCCGTCGGCGGGCAGGGGGCATACGTGTGGGCCACGGTGACGAACCAGGGACCGGCGGACGTCACGGACGCCCGGGTGGACTTCGTCTGGGCCGACCCCTCGCTCCAGGTCGCCCGGTCGACCGCGCACCCGATCGGGTCGGGCTACGTCACTGTCGCAGCGGGGCAGTCCATGGACGTGCTGTGCCTGACGCCGTGGCTGCCGGTCGTCGTCAACGACGGCCACGAGTGCCTGGTGGCGGTGGTCGTGTCCGCGGCGGACCCGCTCCCGTCCCCGCTGCCGGACGCCTACGACCCGCCCACCTACCACCAGGTGGCGCAGCGGAACCTGACCGTGCTCCAGGCCGGCGGCCAGATGAGGGTGCTCACCCTCACCCTGGTCGCAGGGGCCAGGGTCGACAAGGCCGCCCACGTCCGGATCGAGGAGCGCCAGAGCCTGGACCGTGACCTGGCCGAGCACCTCGGCCTGTCGCACCTGAAACCGGCACGGGCGGGGACCGTCCGGGCCAGCCTGGCGGTCGGTCCGGCGCTCTGCCCCGACCCCTCGGCGCAGGCCAAGGGGAGCCGCGAGCTCGACGTGCGGGTGGCCGCAGGGACCCGGGTGCCGCTGCGGCTGGCCGTCGACGGCCGCCGCCTCGAGCGCGGGCAGTACGAGGCGGTCCACGTCGTCGAGCACGACGGGGACCGCGAGACGGGAGGAATCATGTTCGTGGTCACCCATGCCAGTGACACCCAGCATCGGGGGAAGTCATGACCGCCACGCCGTTGCAGGTGCTGAGCCGCCCGTTCGCGGTCGAGCCGATCACCCACGTCATGCTGCCGGACGGCATCTTCGACAACGCCATCTACAACCTCGAGATCACCTGCCACGTCACGAACACCTCGTCGGCCGACCTCACCGACGTCGAGGTCTACCTCGAGGGCGTGAGCGACCCGGGGGTGGCCGTCGTGCCGTACACCCACACGCTGCCTCGTGTCCCGGCGAACGCCACCATCACCGTGTCGTGGCGGGCGAACTTCGAGAACGCCAGTCCCGGCAAGCCGAGGGTGAGCGTCGTCGCCACGTCGGCGGGCTTCTCGTCGCGGCGCTCGCTGAGCCAGATCTTCGTGTCCCAGACCCGGTACGACACCAATGCCAGGGCGTGGACGTGCACCCTCGACGAGGGCACCCTGACCATGTCGAAGGTCAAGGTCATCGGCCCCGGTGACGACTGGGACCAGGACCCGGCGGACGGCAAGTGCCACGACAAGCCCCTGGGTCCCTGGGTGCCGGTCGGCTTCACTGCGGAGTGGCAACCCAACCCGGCCTACGAGGGGGTGCACGGCGACCTGCCGTTCTCCGACCCCTGGTGGAAGGTCGTGGCCCTCATCGTCTTCATCATCGCGGCGCTCGTGGGGATCATCGCGGCGGCTGCCGGCGCGGGCACCTTCAACGTCGGCGTGAAGGGCACGTTCGAGGAGACCGACCCCAGCGTGCACTGCTGCACCCCTGCCCCGAAGACCGAGTGGACCGTCGCCGGGGTCGCCGGCGCCATCGCCAGCGTCGCGCTCGCGGTCGCCTGTTCGGACGCTGCCGACCCCTGGTGGCGCGGGCAGGAGGCGACCCCGCCCGGTGCCGGGGAGAAGACGCTGGCGGAGAAGGTGGAGGCGTCGTGGAGCCTGCCGCAGGCCCCGAACGCGGGGGAGGCGTACACCGCCGACGTCGAGTGGACGTACACCCGCACGACCGACGTCGGCACGTACACCCACTCGGTGAGCGAGACACAGACGAACATCCACGTGTGCGACGACGTCACCGTCACGACGCCGGCAGTCGTGCACCTGTGGGACCCGTTGTGGGCGAACGCGACCTTCACCCGGCCCGACAAGTCCCAGTTCCGCGGACCCGAGCTCTACGGCCTGTGCGTCTTCAGGTCGCCGGGCCCGGACGGCCTGTTCTTCGTGGAGAGGCTGACCGACGACGGGCTCGGGAAGGATCCCGGCGCCAACGACGGCACGTATGCCGCGATGTTCGACCTCGAGCGCGCCGCGGGCATCCTGGCGAAGAACAAGCTGCCGGTCGACGGGCGGTGGCGGGTCTTCGTCTACGGCCAGGACGTCAACCTCACCAAGCCCGGCACGCCACCGGAGGTGGCGGCGCAGACGATCGGTGGCTTCATGGTGGCCAGCGCGCTCACCCTGACCTTCGACCCGAACCTGCCGTGCCCGCTCAAGGCGCAGGCCGTCATCGACGTGGTGTGAGGCCCCGCCACGGGGGTGCTCGCCGGCCGTGCCGTCCCCCTCGCACGCGCCGGCCCACCCCCGACACGCCGAAGGCCCGCGACCGTGGGTCGCGGGCCTTCGGTGGTGGTGCGCCATCAGGGACTCGAACCCCGAACCCGCTGATTAAGAGTCAGCTGCTCTGCCAATTGAGCTAATGGCGCGCGAGGAGAGACAGTAGCAGCACGGTGCCGTCCACGTGAAATCGGCTGCTGCGGCGGTTCTTTCGCCGCCCGGAACCGGGCTGGCGGTGGGTGCTCGGAGCGGTCACCCGGCCCGGCGGCGACGGGTCGCGGCGACCACGGCCGTGCCCGCGGCGAGGGCCAGCGCGGCGACGCCGACGGCCAGCCCCAGTCGCTTGGTGCGCCCGTCGTCGGCGCTCGCCGGCGCCGCGTCGGCCTGGACCGCCGTCGCCGTGGCCGAGGGCGCGGGCGAGGAGGACCCGGCCGACGGCGTCGCGCCCGTGGTCGCGCTGGGCGACGCCGACGCCGCCAGCTGGAACGTGGTCGTGTCGGAGACCGGGTGGCCGTCGTCGCTGACCACCCGGAAGGCCACGGTGTAGCGGCCGTCGGCCAGGCCCGAGCGCAGCGCCTGCGTCACGACGGCACCGTCGACCGCCGCGCGCCCGGTGCCGACGGACCCGCCCGGCCCGGTGACGGTCACGGTCGCGAAGCTCTCGCTGATCGGGTCGTCGAAGGTGAGCACCACCTGGGTCGGGGCGGTGGTGAGGCGCGAGCCGTCCGCGGGGGACACGGTCTTCAGCGCCGTGTGGGCGTCCGCGCCGACGGCGAAGACCACCTGGGCCAGCACGCCCAGCAGCAAGCCGAGCACCGCCGCCCAGACGGTGATGCGGACGACCTTCTGCTGGCGCTTGGTGGGGACGAACACGCCCTCCATGGTGCCGGACGCGGCCGGGGAGGCGACGAAGGCCCCCGACCTGTCGGTCGGGGGCCCTCGGTGTGGGGTGAGTGACGGGACTTGAACCCGCGACATCTGCGACCACAACGCAGCGCTCTACCAGCTGAGCTACACCCACCATGCGTCGCGGCCGGACGCTGCCGGCCGCTGAAGCGACGCCAATAGTACCCGTTCCCCGGGGGTGCTCGTGACCACCCCGGCACGACCCCGCGAGGGCGCCGGCCACGCGCCGCCGCGACCGGCCGGCATACGCCGCAGGCTCAGCCGTGGTCGACCACGTGCTGCGCGGCGATCGACTTGGCGGTGTCGCTGTCCGGTCCGGGCGGGGGCACGAACACGGCCTGGCGGTAGTAGCGCAGCTCGGCGATGGACTCGCGGATGTCGGCGAGGGCGCGGTGGCCGCCGGACTTCTTCGGTGCGTTGAAGTAGGCGCGCGGGTACCAGCGGCGGGACAGCTCCTTCACCGACGACACGTCGATGATCCGGTAGTGCAGGTGCGCCTCGAGCTCGGGCATGTCGCGGGCGAGGAACCCGCGGTCCGTCGCGACCGTGTTGCCGCCCAGCGGTGCCTTGCGCGGCTCGGGGACCCACTCGCGCACGTACGCGAGCACCTGCGCCTGCGCGTCCTCCATCGTCGTGCCGCTCGCCAGCTCCTCGAGCAGCCCGGAGGTCGTGTGCATGTCGCGCACGAACGGGTCCATCTGCTCCAGGGCCTCCGGCGGCGGGGCGATGACCACGTCGACGCCGTCGCCGAGCTGGTTGAGCTCGAAGTCGGTGACGAGGGCGGCCACCTCGATGAGTGCGTCGTCGCGCAGGGACAGCCCCGTCATCTCGCAGTCGATCCAGACGATGCGGTCGTTGACGGAACGTTCGGTCGGGGTGCTCACGACCGCCACCTTATGGCGCGGGCCGCCGCGACGCGGGCCGGTCCCCAGGTGCTGCACTAGCCTGCCGGTCATGACCTGGGGACAGGAGCAGGGGTATGCCGGGCCGCCGGTGGCGGGGGCCGGCCCCCACCCGGAGGCGTCGGGGCGCGGCAGCAGCCGGGCCGCCGTCCGTCGGTGGCTGCTCGGCGGCCTCATCGTCGTCGGGTTCGCCGTGGCCGCCGTCGTCCTGGCGGTCTACTACAACGCCACCCTCGGGGTGGTGACGACCCTGTTCGCGGTGCTGCTGGCGGGGATCCCGCTCGGCATCGTCATCCCGTCCTTCCTCTGGCTCGACCGCTTCGAGGCCGAGCCGAACCGCTACCTCGTCGTCGCGTTCCTCTGGGGTGCCCTCGTCGCGGCGCTCGCGGCCGGCGTCTTCAACACCGGCGCCAACATCGCCTTCCGCGCCGCCACCGGCGCGGACGAGCCGGCGATGCTCGCCACGGCGATCTTCTCCGCACCACTGGTGGAGGAGGCGTCGAAGGGCCTGCTCGTGCTGCTGGTCTGGCGGCTGCGGCGGCGCGAGTTCGACGGGATCATCGACGGGATCGTCTACGCGGGCGTGGTGGCGGCCGGCTTCGCCTTCACCGAGAACATCCAGTACCTCGGCATGGCGTATGCCGACGGGGGAGACCAGGCGCTGACCGGCACCTTCGTCGCCCGGTGCCTGTTCACCCCGTTCGCGCACCCGATGTTCACGGCCATGACCGGCATCGGCATCGGCATCGCCGCGTCGACCCGCAGCCGTGCGCTCAAGGTGCTGGCGCCGCTCGTGGGCTACCTGCTGGGTGCCGCCCTGCACGCGCTGTGGAACCTCGCGGCCTTCAGCGGCGGCAACGGCCTGCTCGCGGTCTACCTCGTCGTCGAGGTGCCGATCTTCCTCGGCTTCGTCGCCCTGGTCGTCTGGGCGCGGCGGCGGGAGGGCCGGCTCATCGGCCGCTACCTGAGCCAGTACGCCGACGCCGGCTGGTTCAGCCGCGGCGAGGTGCAGATGCTCTCGACCATGTCGGGGCGCCGCGCGGCGCGGGCGTGGGCCCGGGGCGCGGGCGGCCGGCGGGGGCTGTCGTCGATGCGCAGGTTCCAGGACGCGGCGTCCGAGCTGGCGCTGCTGCGGGCCCGCATGCAGCACAGCGCGGCCGACCGGCAGGCGCTGGAGACCGAGCGTGAGCTGCTCGGCTCCATCACCGCCGCGCGGCAGCAGTTCCTGTAGTCGGACGAGCCACGCACTAGCGTGCACGGATGCGCACCCTCGACCTCGCCGAGTCCCTCCGCCCCGACCTCGTCGCCCTGCGGCGCGAGCTGCACCGCTTCCCCGAGGTGGGGATGCACCTGCCGCTGACGCAGCAGGCCGTCGTCGACGCCCTCGCGGACCTCGACCTCGAGGTCACCCTGGGGCGGGACCTCTCCTCGGTCGTCGCCGTGCTGCGCGGCCGTGGCGGTGACCCCGAGGGCGAGCGCCCGGTCGTCCTGCTGCGTGGCGACATGGACGCGCTGCCGGTCACCGAGGACCTGCCGCTGGAGTACGTGTCGAAGCACGAGGGCGTCATGCACGCGTGCGGCCACGACCTGCACGTCGCCGGGCTCGTCGGCGCGGCGCGCATCCTGCACGAGCTGCGGGACGAGCTCGAGGGCGACGTGGTCTTCATGTTCCAGCCGGGGGAGGAGGGGCCCGGCGGTGCGAAGCCGATGATCGACGAGGGCCTGCTCGACGTCGCCGGGCGCCGCGTCGACGCGGCATACGCCCTGCACGTCTACTCCTCCGAGCACCCCCGCGGCACGTGGTTCGGGCGGCCCGGCCCGCTCATGGCGGCCGCCGACGAGGTGTACGTGCGCATCGTGGGTGCCGGTGGCCACGGCTCCCAGCCGTTCCGGGCCAAGGACCCCATCCCCGTCGCGTGCGAGGTCGTGGTGGCGCTGCAGACGCTGGTGACGCGGCAGTTCGACGTCTTCGACCCGGTGGTCGTCACCGTCGGCAAGTTTGTCGGCGGGACCAAGGACAACATCATCCCGGACGACGCCGTCTTCGAGGCGACCGTGCGCAGCCTCTCGCCCGAGAGCCGTGCGGAGGTGAGCCGGCGGATCGAGCAGCTCGCCACCGGCATCGCCGCCGCGCACGGGCTCACCGCCGAGGTCACGCACCTGCCGGGGTACCCGGTGACCGTCAACGACGAGGCGGAGTACGCCTTTGCCAAGGACACGATCGTCGACCTCTTCGGCGAGGACCGGTACACGCACCAGCGCGACCCGGAGATGGGGTCGGAGGACTTCTCGTTCGTCGGGGAGCTCGTGCCCAGCGCCTACGTCAACCTCAGCGCCTGCCCGGCCGAGGACCACGAGTCGGCGCCGGACAACCACTCGCCGCGGGCCGACTTCGACGACTCGGTGGTGCCCGACGGCGCGGCCCTGCTCGCCGAGCTGGCCCTGCGGCGCAGTGCACAGCTGCGTGCGGGGATGCGCCCCTAGACTGTGCGGGCCCAGCCCCCGTAGCTCAGCTGGATAGAGCAAGGGCCTTCTAATCCCGAGGTCGCAGGTTCGAGTCCTGCCGGGGGCGCCAGACCGAACGAAGTGAGGTCGGCGACCCCGGCAGGACGACGGGAGCCGGTCGAACGCCAGTGAGACCGGCGGCTCCTGCCGGGGGCGCTGCGTCCGCCCGACCAGATGGCCCGCGACCGGCTGACCGTGTGACCTGGGGCAGGAGGGCGCTGGACGGCGCGAGCCCGGGGTCGGCACACCTGCCGACCCCGGGCCCGATTCGTCCCTGGCGCCGTCGACGCCTACGTGCTGGGACGCCTACTTGCAGTAGACCTCCACGCGGTACGTGATGTCGTCGCCGGCGTTCCACGGCGCGACGGTCACCGAGACCGAGTAGCTGCCGCTGCCGTTGCGGTACCGCTCACCGTTGGGACCGGTCACGTAGTCGATCGTGCAGCCCGCCTGGTCGGAGACGGTGATGGTGTGCGTGCCCTCCTCGGCCGCCTCCACGTGCGCCTCGTTGTAGGCGAGGATCGCCGGGTTGTACTCGGAGTACTTGACGTTCGACGCGCCGACGGTGTCGGTCCAGCCGGCGGCCATGCCCAGCAGGGCGTTGCCGTTCTTCCAGAACCGGGTGTCGATCTCCACGATCGCGTTCTCGAGGACCTTGAAGTTGTCGGTCTTGCTGTAGCGCGGGTTGAAGCAGCCGTACTTGGCGAAGCGGTTGCAGTCGAGCCGCGAGGTCGGCGTCACCCAGGCCTTGTAGACGCCTCCGGGGTTCGGGGTGTCGGCGTACGGGTACAGCTGGACCGTGATCCCGGGGTCGTCGGCGCTCGTGCCGGTGGCGTGGGCGCACGCGCCCGAGGCGGTGACGCTCTGGATCACGCCGGAGCCGTCCACCGTGAACTGGCGGCAGGCGAGCGCGTCCGAGCTGAGCAGCTGGGTCGGCTTGGGGCCGGTGACCTGGAACGTGTACGTGCCCGCGGGGAGCCCGGCGGCGCCGATGGGGGCGTTGATGCCCGGGCCGCCGTTGAGGTAGACGTCCTGCTTTGCCGCGTAGTGGTTGAGGTTGACCGGTGCACCGGTGACGTCGGTGGTGAAGATGGCGCCGGAGACCTGTCCGCCCTGCGGTGCGGCGAACGTGCTCGGCGCCAAGGCGATCATGGCGAGTGGCACGACGGCGGCACCCGTGAGAAGTCTGCGCATGGAGGTTCTCTCGCTTCCAGACGGCCCCGTCCCTTCGGCGGGGCGATGCCCCACCGTGGCACCGCGCAGCCGTGAGCGGATCGCCCGAAATGCGTATGCCGGCCTACGTATCGGCTCAAACGCACGCCAACGCACGGGCTGGCGCCCCACCGGCCGCGAGGCCTACCGGTCCTGGTCCCCGAGGGGCACGACGGCCACGGGCTCGTGACGGGGGCGGTGCCCGCGCCCTTCGCCGAGGTGCGACGCGAAGAGGGTGACCTCGGCAGCCGTCCACGCCGGCCCGGCATACGCGTCGAGGACCCGCAGCCACCGCGTCGACTCGAACGGTCGCCGCGACCTGGCCACCGTCACGTGCGGGTGGAACGGTCCGCCCTGCGGCGACGCGCCCGCGCGCGCCGCCGCCCGGCGCACGCCGCGGGCCAGGGCGACCAAGGCGTCGGTCGCGCCGTCGACGCCCGCCCACAGGACTCGCGCGTCGTACACCTCGGGGAAGGCGCCCGCGCCGCGGATCCGCAGGGACAGTGCCGGCCGCCCCGTCGCCGCCTCGTGCAGCTCCTCCACGAGGCGGTCCAGTGCGCGCTCGGGCACGTCCGCCATGAACGCGAGCGTGACGTGCCACTGGTCCGGGTCGGTCCAGCGCAGCTGGCCGCCTACGTCGCGCCGCGGCTCGAGGAAGGCGTCGAGGTCCTCGACCGCCTCGGCCGGCGGCACCAGCGCCGCGAACATCCGCACCACCCCATTGTGTCGGGGACGTTGTGCGGGCGCGGCGGCCAACTAGATTGGGTCGCGACGAAGGGGGAGCTCGTATGCCGTCGTGGCGCCCGGACTGGACACCCGCCCGCACGTGGTTCGTCACCGTGCGCGTCCTCGAGGCGGCGGCCGCCCTGCTCGTCCTCGGGCAGGTGCTCGACGCCGTCACGGCGTGGCGGCAGGTCGTCGCCTTCGGCCCGACCGGCCCGGACGGCACGGTGCTGCACCTGACGTTCCTGCAGCACGTGACGGCGTTCGCGCAGACGAGCGTCTACCGCCCGGTGGTGCTGTCCGCGCTCTTCACTGCCCTCGTCGTGCTCGGGGGCGTGGCGGTGCTGCACCGTGCCCGGCCCGTGTCGCACGCGAGGCTCCTGCGCTGGGAGCTGCTGGCGCTCGGGGCCGCGCAGCTCCTCGTGGCGCTCGTGGGCGTCGTGGCGAGCGTGGTGTCGATGTTCACGAGGAACCCGTTCGAGACGGCGCCCGACCCGGGGACCGTGACGGTGTGGACGGGTCCGGGTCCGGTCGAGCTCGGGCTCGTGGGCCTCGGCCCGAGCGTCGCGACGGCGGCCGTCCTGGTCGTCGCGGCGCTGTGGTGGGTGCGGCTGCCGGCAGAGTTCGAGGAGGACGAGGCGGACGCGGTGGACGAGGTGCTCGGGGCCGGGCGGGACGGCCGGGACGCCGAGCCGGCCGCTGCGTCCGACGGTGCCCGGGGCCCGCGGCGCCGCCGGGCCGGCCGCAGGTCGCCGGTGCCCGGTGGCGGGGTCGACGACGCCATCGTGCTCGACGGCGTCGAGGAGATCGCCCCGGTCGAGCGGCTCACCCCCGTCGAGGGCGGGGACGGCTCGAGCGCCAGCGGCTACGACGACTGGCTGCGCCGCTCCTGACGGTGGCCGGACGCCGGGACGCGCCCGGGCGCGGGGGCGCCCTGCGGACGCGCTCCGGTGCGCCCACCCTCCTCCGTTCGGACGAAGTTGTGACCAAACCCGTGCGTCGCCGTGGTCTGTCGCGGCGGGCACATGCGTACGGGTTCGTTAGGCTCGGGCACGTGCTTTCCCCCGACGACGCCACAGTCATGGTGGGCGCCGTCTCGACCCTGCGTGAGCAGGTGTCCGCTGCGGCGCTGCCCCTCGACGTCCCCGATGTCGCGACCGCCCGCGCCACGCGCGCCGCGCTGCTCAGCCAGCTCGACGACTACGTGCTGCCCCGCCTGCGCTCGCTCGACGCGCCGCTGCTGGCCGTCGTCGGCGGGTCGACGGGTGCCGGCAAGTCGACCCTCGTGAACTCGGTCGTGGATGCCGAGGTGTCGGCCTCGGGCGTCCTGCGCCCCACGACCACCGTGCCGGTCTTGGTGCACCACCCCGACGACGAGAAGTGGTTCCTCGACGACCGGGTGCTGCCCGGCCTGAGCCGGACGACGGGCGCTGCCCCGGGTGCCGGCGACACCACCACGCTGCGGCTGGTCGCCTCGCGCTCGCTGCCCCCCGGCATGGCCCTGCTGGACGCCCCGGACATCGACTCCGTCGTCAGCGCCAACCGCGCCCTGGCCGGACAGCTCCTCTCGGCAGCGGACCTCTGGCTGTTCGTCACGACCGCGGCGCGGTATGCCGACGCGGTGCCGTGGGAGCTCCTGCGCCAGGCCTCCGACCGGGGGACCGCCGTCGCGATCGTCCTCGACCGGGTGCCGCCGGAGGCCATGTCCGACATCCGCAGCCACCTCGCGCACATGCTGCGGGAGCAGGGCCTGTCCACGGCGCCGATCTTCGGCATCCCCGAGGCCACCCTGGGCCCGCAGGGACGCCTGCCGGAGGGCGACGTCGCCCGGCTGCGGTCCTGGCTCACCGCGCTCGCGAGCGACTCGCGGGCCCGCGGGGTCATCGTCCGCCAGACGCTCGAGGGCGCACTGGCCTCGCTCGACGACCGGGCCGCGCTGCTGGTCACCGCCTCCGAGCACCAGGCCGAGGCGCTGGCGAGGCTCGAGCGCGCCGCCCAGGACGCCTACGCCGCCGCCCTGCAGAACGTCGAGCAGGGCATGACCGACGGCACGCTGCTGCGCGGCGAGGTCCTCGCCCGCTGGCAGGAGTACGTCGGCACGGGCGAGTTCTTCAAGCAGGTCGAGTCGACCGTATCCAAGGTGCGCGACCGGATCACGGCTGCGCTCAAGGGCGCCCCTGCGCCGTCGGGGAACCTCGGCGAGGCACTCCAGACCGGCGTCGCCGCGCTCGTTCTCGCGCAGGGCCAGGGCGCCCCGCTCGTGGCCGCCCGCTCCTGGCGTGGCCTGGCCGGCGGCGACGCGCTGCTCGAGCGGTCGGAGGACGACCTCGCCAAGCCGTCGCCCGACCTCGCCGTGCGCGTCGAGCGCCTCGTGCGCGACTGGCAGGGCGACGTCCTCGACCTGGTCCGCCGCGAGGGCAAGGACCGGCGCACCACGGCGCGCATCGCGGCATACGGCCTCAACGGGGTCGGCGTGATCCTCATGCTCGTCGCCTTCGCGCACACCGGTGGCCTCGTCGGGGCCGAGGTGGGCATCGCCGGGGGCACCGCGGTGCTGGCGCAGAAGGTGCTCGAGGCGATCTTCGGCGACCAGGCCGTGCGCGACATGGCGCGCAAGGCCCGGGAGAACCTCCTCACCCGCGTGCGCGACCTGTATGCCGTGGAGCAGGCACGGTACGACGCGGTCCTGGGGGACGTGGACGTGACGACGGACCAGGCCCGGCGCCTGGCAGATGCCGCGGCAGCGGTGAAGGCGGTGCGATGAGCCCCCTGATCATGGGTGGTGCGCGGGTCAAGGGCATCACGGCCAAGGAGCTGGCCCAGAAGTCCGCAGCCCTCGAGCAGGCGCTGGCGGCCGGCAACGGCCAGCTGGACCCCGGGCGCAGTGACGAGGCACGTTCGCTGGTCGCCAAGGTGGCCGAGCGGACGTCCAAGGCCGGTGGCCACACGGTCGTCGCCCTCGCCGGTGCGACCGGGTCGGGCAAGTCGAGCCTGTTCAACGAGCTCGTCGGCGAGGACATCGCCATGGTGGGCGCGCGTCGCCCGACGACCTCGCGGCCCGTCGCTGCCGTCTGGGGCGAGGAGGACGCCGGCGAGCTGCTGGACTGGCTCGGGGTGCAGCAGCGCCACCGCGTCGGTCCCGATGACGAGGCCGAGCTGGACGGCGACCTCGAGGCTGCGGACGCCGTGGCGGACGGGCGCGGCCGGCGCGAGGCGCGTGGGGGCGAGGGCCGCGGCGACGGGCGTGGGCCGGTCGGCCTCGTCCGCGGACGCGTGGGCCGCCGGCGCGAGGCGCGCCCGGGCCGGCTCGACGGCCTGGTCCTGCTGGACCTCCCCGACTTCGACTCGCGGGTGCTGGCGCACCGTGAGGAGTCCGAGCGCGTGCTCAAGCTGGTCGACGTCTTCGTCTGGGTGACCGACCCGCAGAAGTACGCCGACGCGCGGCTGCACGACGACTACCTCAAGGTGCTGGCGAGCTACGACGCGGTCACCGTGGCGGTGCTCAACCAGACCGACCGGCTCACCCCCGACGCCGTCGGGCAGGTGCGCTCGGACCTGTCCCGGCTCGCTGCCGACGACGGCATCGCCCAGCTGCAGGTCCTCGCCACCTCGGCGCGCACCGGCGAGGGGGTCGAGGCCCTGCGCATGCGCCTGGCGACTGCAGTCGCCGCCCAGAACGCCGCGCAGCACCGGCTGGCGGCGGACATCCGCGCCAGCGCCGCGGCCCTGCGTGCCGACCTGGGTGTCAACGAGCCGCAGCTCTCCGCGGAGGTCGACGACGAGCTCGTCGACGCCCTGGCGCGGGCGGCCGGCATACCGGTGGTCGTCAACGCCGTCGAGCGCGACTACCGGCACCAGGCCTACGGGCGCACGGGCTGGCCGTTCACCCGGTGGGTGCGCGCGCTGCGGCCCGACCCGATGAAGCGGCTGCGCCTCAACACCCGCGACGAGGTCGAGGAGAAGCTGGCCGTGACGGCCGGTGACGTGCGCACGGTCCTCGGCCGCTCCTCGCTGCCGCCGCCCACCCCCGCCGCCCGCGCGGCCGTCGAGCTCGCCACGCGCCGCGTGGGTGCCGACGCGGCCGAGGGGCTCCCGCACCGCTGGGCCGAGGCCGTCGCCGACGCCGCGACCCCTCCCGGTCCGGAGCTCGCGGACGCCCTCGACCAGGCCGTCGTCGGCACGTCGCTGAAGATGCGACCCCCGCTGTGGTGGCGCGTGTGCGGCCTGGCCCAGCTGGTGCTGGCCCTGCTCACCGTGATCGGTGCCCTGTGGCTGGCGGTGCTCGTCGTCCTCGGGTGGCTGGCCCTGCCGGCGGTGGACACCCCGCGGGTCGGCTCGGTGCCCGTGCCGCTTCTGCTGCTGGTCGGAGGACTCGTCCTCGGTCTCGGGCTCTCGGCGGCCGCTCGCTGGTTCGCGGTCGTCGGGGCGCGCCGACGGGCCGAGCGCATCCGGCGGCGGCTCCTCGACGCCGTGGCCGCGGTGGCGGAGTCGCGCATCATGGCGCCGGTGCGCGAGGTGCTCGCCCGGCACAAGACGACGCGCGAGGCGCTCGAGCTCGCCGCCGTCTGAGCCGGAAGCGCGCCAGGCCGGGTGGCGGTCCGAGCCGCGTGGCGCGCGGCGCCAACGCGAGGGAATCTCAGGTGCGGGTGGCCACGGCAACCCGGCCGTTGCGCATCGACACGGTGCTGGCGCCGGGCAGGTCCATCCCGGCCGAGAGGGTGAGCAGGTCGTCGTCCGTCACGACGCGAAAGCCGGGCTGCCCCAACGCCTGCGCCATCTGGGCCGGCGACCAGTGCGAGCGCCACGGCTCCGCGCGCAGGGGGTCCTGCTGCCGCAGCAGCCGCCCGACGCCACGCATGACCCGGCGCAGCACGGCGGTCACCCACGACCGTGCCTGGTAGTTGACGACGAGCCGGCTCCCCGGGGCTGCGAGCTCGCCGACCTGGCGCAGCGTCCGCTCGACCTGTTGGCGGGTCAGGTAGGGAACGACGCCCTCCCACACCCACGTCGACGGCTCCCGGCGGTCGAAGCCGGCCGCCTCCAGGGCCGGGGCGAGGGGCTGGTCGGCGAGGTCGACGGCGACCCACTCCAGGCGTGCGGCGACAGGCGGCCGACCGCCCACGCGTCGGCGCATGTCCTCCTGCGACGCGGGGTGGTCCACCTCCCAGACGGTCGACGAGGCCAGCTCCGGCATCCGCCAGGCGCGGGCGTCGAGCCCGGCCCCCAGTATGACCACCTGCCCGGTGCCGCCCTCGACCGCGGCCCCTGCCGAGGTCGCATCCGGAGCGTCACCCACCGCCCCGGCCACCATCTCGGCCACCGCCCCGGCCACCGTCTCGGCCACGGCCCGGTCGATCGCGACCGTCCGGGGCACCATGCCGAGCGCCGTCTGGCGGACGAGCTCCCAGGCCATCCGCGCCGCGCCGGTGTCCGGGTGCCGCCCCTCCCGCACGTCGTCGACGAGGGCACGCTCCGACGGGTCGAGCAGCTCTCGCGCGACCGGGTCGGTGTACCGGCCCGCCGCGAGGCGCCCGTCGGCCACGGCCCGGCCCTGGCAGACCAGCACCGCGGTGCTGCTCGCGGGCCTCGAGGTCACGGGGGCGAGTGTGCCAGAGGCGGGCGCCTCAGGGCCGTCCCCTGGACGGGACCCCGTCCGGGACGAAGGCGGCGACCGTCCACAGGGCCGCCCGGGGCGGTTCGTCGTCCACAGGTCGGCCGGGACGCCCTCGTCGGGTACCCGCCGCCTCGTCACTGTGGTCGCACCACACAGCACACGAATGACGAGGTGAGCGAGATGAACGAGTCCTACATCACGGTGACCGGCAGGCTGGTCGCCGACCCCGAGGCCCGCACGACCCGCACCGGGGTGCCCTTCGCGGCGTTCCGGGTGGCGTCCACGGTGCGGCGCCTCAACGCCCGGACCGGCAGCTACGAGGACGCCGGCACCAGCTTCTTCAACGTCACGGCGTTCCGGGCCCTCGGGGCGAACGTCGCGAACTCGGTCCACAAGGGTGAGTCGGTGGTCGTCCACGGCCGGCTTCGGGTCAACCAGTGGATGCGCCAGGACAACACCCCCGCGACCTCGGTCGAGATCGACGCCTACACCGTGGGCCACGACCTCAACTGGGGGACCACCGCGCTGCACCGGGTCACCCGGGCCCAGCTCGACCAACACGACCGGATGGCCGACGCGGGGGTGCAGGACGTCATGGCGGCCCTCGAGGGGGAGGAGGTGCCGCCGGTGGAGGACCTCGGCGACTTCGAGCCCGGCGACCTCGCGGCGCGGCGGCGCGACGGCGGGGACCCCGAGACCGACGAGTACGAGGTGGCGGTGGAGCCGACCGGCCTGGTGCCGCGCGACGGCGGCGAACCGGCGCTGTCGGGCGTGTGAGGAGGGCCTGACGCCGATTCGGGCGTGGGGGCGCCGGCAGATAGCCTTGCCCCCATGCCCGAGTTCATCTACGTCATGTCGAAGGCCCGCAAGGCCCATGGTGACAAGGTCATCCTCGACGACGTCACCATCTCCTTCTACCCCGGCGCCAAGATCGGCGTCGTGGGTCCCAACGGCGCCGGCAAGTCCTCGGTGCTCAAGATCATGGCCGGCCTCGACCAGCCCTCGAACGGTGACGCCCGACTGACGCCGGGCTACTCGGTCGGCATCCTCATGCAGGAGCCCGAGCTCAACGAGTCCAAGACCGTCCTCGGCAACGTCGAGGAGGGCGCCGGCGAGATCAAGGCCAAGCTCGACCGCTACAACGCGATCTCCGCCGAGATGGCCGAGCCGGACGCCGACTTCGACGCGCTCATGGAGGAGATGGGCAAGCTGCAGGAGGCCATCGACGCCGCCGACGCCTGGGACCTCGACTCCCAGCTCGAGCAGGCCATGGACGCGCTGCGCTGCCCGCCGCCGGACGCCGACGTCACCGTCCTCTCCGGTGGCGAGCGCCGCCGGGTCGCCCTCTGCAAGCTCCTGCTGCAGAAGCCGGACCTGCTGCTGCTCGACGAGCCCACCAACCACCTCGACGCCGAGTCGGTGCTGTGGCTCGAGCAGCACCTGGCCGCCTACCACGGCGCCGTGGTCGCGGTGACGCACGACCGGTACTTCATGGACAACGTGGCGCAGTGGATCCTCGAGCTCGACCGCGGCCGCGCCTACCCGTACGAGGGCAACTACTCCACCTACCTGGAGAAGAAGGCCGCCCGTCTGGAGGTGCAGGGCAAGAAGGACGCCAAGCTGGCCAAGCGCCTCGCCGAGGAGCTGACCTGGGTGCGGTCCAACGCCAAGGCCCGCCAGACCAAGTCCAAGGCGCGCCTGGCCCGGTACGAGGAGATGGCTGCCGAGGCCGAGCGGACCCGCAAGCTGGACTTCGAGGAGATCGCGATCCCGCCGGGCCCGCGCCTGGGCAGCAAGGTGATCGAGGTCCGGAACCTGCGCAAGGGCTTCGGCGAGCGCATCCTCATCGACGACCTGTCGTTCACCCTGCCGCGCAACGGCATCGTCGGCGTCATCGGCCCCAACGGAGTCGGCAAGACCACCCTGTTCAAGACGATCGTGGGCCTCGAGGAGGCCGACGGCGGCACCGTCGACATCGGCGAGACCGTCAAGATCTCCTACGTCGACCAGAGCCGCGGCGGTCTCGACCCGAACAAGAACCTCTGGGAGACGGTGTCCGGCGGGCACGACTACATCAACGTCGGGCAGGTCGAGATCCCCTCGCGCGCCTACGTGTCGCAGTTCGGGTTCAAGGGGCCGGACCAGCAGAAGAAGACCGGCGTCCTCTCCGGTGGCGAGCGCAACCGCCTCAACCTCGCGCTGACCCTCAAGGAGGGCGGCAACCTGCTGCTGCTCGACGAGCCCACCAACGACCTCGACGTCGAGACCCTGGGCTCGCTGGAGAACGCCCTGCTCGACTTCCCGGGGTGTGCCGTGGTCATCAGCCACGACCGGTGGTTCCTCGACCGCGTGGCGACGCACATTCTCGCCTACGAGGGTGACGACGAGAACCCGGCCAAGTGGTACTGGTTCGAGGGCAACTTCGAGGCCTACGAGGCCAACAAGGTCGAGCGGCTCGGCGCCGATGCCGCCCGCCCGCACCGCGTCACCTACCGCAAGCTCACCCGCGACTGACCGCACGACGACAGAGGGCCCCAGCCGCACGCGGCTGGGGCCCTCTGTCGTCCGCCGGTCGCCGGCGCGCGCCGTCGGTCAGCGCAGGACGGCCGCGACCACGACCAGCAGCAGGATGCCCAGCGGCAGGAAGATGCTGAACCGCTTCCACGGGCTCGGCCGCAGCTCCTCGCCCCCGAGCAGCCCCCGTGCCTCGGCATCGCTGATGGGCCGGGTCGCCCAGCCCTGCTCGGTCGCCGTGGCGAGGGCGTACCGGTACCCCCACGTCGTCGTGAACAGGAACATCAGGTGCAGGTACCGGTACATCAGGACGACCGCCTGGTTCGGCGACACCTGACGGTTGATGCTCTTGCCACCCCAACCCCAGAACAGCATGGTGCGAAACCCCCCTCGTCGACGGGCGCCCGGCCGGACGCCGCGGTCACTGTAGCGACTGCGGCGTCTCCGTGGGCCGGGACGCGCGACCCGTCCCGGGAGCGTGCGCCACGGCGAAACGGAGGCCTGACCCGTGACCAAGGGCCCGGGTGGCGGGACGCCCGCGCCCCTACGGTGAACCCGCCGAGGGGAGGTGGCCGTGTCCGTGTCCGCCCGGGCCGATGTGGCGGGCTCCGTCGCGCGCCTCGTCTGGGTCGACCGGCTCAAGGTCGCCACCATCGCCGGCGTCGTGGTGGTCCACGTGGCGACGGCCTACGTCGTCGACATCGGCTGGTACTACGAGGAGCGGACGACCTCGCAGGTGACGCCGGTGGTGCTGGGCGTCCCGGCGTTCCTGGCGGGCGTCTTCGGGCTGGCCCCGCTGTTCCTGGTGGGTGGGTGGATGGCGGCCGGCTCGCTGGCCCGGCGCGGGGCCGGGCCGTTCGCGCGCGCCCGGCTGGTGCGGCTGGGCGTGCCGACGCTGCTCTACTTCCTCCTCGTCGACCCCTTCGCCGACCACCTCGGCGGCCGGGTGCAGGGCGAGTCGCGCACCCTCGTCGACTACCTCACCGACATCGGCGGCGACCGCGACCTCGGGCCGGTCTGGTTCATCACCGTGCTGCTCGTCCTCTCGCTCGCGTATGCCGCGTGGCGGCGGCTGCGGCCGCCGCGGGCCCGCCCCGGAGGCCTCAGCTGGCGCATCCTGGCCGTCGCAGCCCTCGGGATCGCGGTCGCCGACCTGGTCCTCTGGCTGCGCTGGTCCTACTTCTCCGAGACGTTGTGGAACCTCAACTGGCAGCACTGGGCCCAGGCGGCCGGGGTCTTCGCGGTGGGGGCCCTCGCCCGCGAACGCGGGTGGCTCGACGACGTCCCCCGCAGCCTCGCGCGGACGAGCGGTCTCGTCGCCACCGCATCGCTCGTGCTCTTCACCGCCCTGGCCGCCTACGGGTTCGCGACTGAGGACGAGAGCCTCGTGACCGGGTTCGGCCCGTTCGCGGTCACGTTCGCCCTCGTCGACGGGCTCGGCGCGCTCACCCTGTCGGTGTGGGCGTGGGCGTGGTTCCGTCGCCGCTGGTCCGGACCGCCGGGAGCGGCGCTGGCGCGCGCGTCGCGCGGCGCGTACGCGGCATACCTGCTGCACCCCGTCGTGCTCGTCCTGCTGTCGGGCGCCGCGCACCCGCTGCCCTGGGCGCCCGAGGCCAAGTTCGTCCTGGTCTCCGCGGTGGGCGTGCCCGCGGTGTTCGCCGTCGGCTGGCTCGTCACGCGGGTGCCCGGGGTCTCCCGGGTGCTGTGAGGGGGCGGTCGCCGCCGGCCCTCAGCGGGCGCTGACCAGGCGGAGCCCGAGCTCGGCGTATGCCGTGCCGATGGCCTCGGGGGTGCGCTTGATCTCCGGGTCGTACCAGCGGGCGACGTCGACGGCCATGGACATGAGGGCGAGGGTGGTGTCCGGCACGTCGTCGACGTCGAACTCGCCCTGCTCGACGCCCTCGGTGACGACGGTCCGGACGACCGCGTCGATCTCCTTGCGCAGCCGCAGCACGTCGTCGCGGTGCTCGGGGGTGAGGTTGCCGAACTCGTACTGGACGATGCGGGCGACCCGGAAGTGCTCGGCGTGCCAGCGCGCGAAGGTCGCCATGATCGCGCGCAGCGCATCCGTCGGCGTCTGCTCCCGCGCTGCGGCGTCCCGCAGCATGTCGCGGGCGACGACGTGGCCCTCGCGGCTGAGCTGGTAGAGCAGCTCCTCCTTGGTGGCGAAGTGCACGTAGACGCCGGCGGGGGACAGGCCGGCCCGCGCCGCGATGTCGCGGGTCGTCGTCGCGTGGAAGCCGCGGTCCGCGAAGGCCTCCGCGGCGGCCTGGAGCAGCCGCTGCGCGGTGTCCTGCGGCGCCTGGGGCGTCGTCGCCGGCGCGGTGGCGACCGGACGGGCGGGGCTGGGCATGTTGACAGCATGCCCGACACATCGGACACTAAGCAAGCGCTTAGTCAGCATCGTGTCACGCAAGGAGAGCCATGCCCCGCAACCTGTACGGCCCCGACCACGAGGCCTTCCGCAGCTCGGTCCAGGAGTTCGTCGAGCGGACGCTGCGTCCGCGCGCCGAGCAGATGCTCGAGGTCAAGTCGATCGACCGCGACATCTGGAAGGAGGCCGGCAAGCAGGGGCTCTTCGGGCTCGACATCCCCGAGGAGTTCGGTGGCGCGGGGGCCGAGGACTACCGCTTCAACGCCATCGCGGCCGAGATGATCGCGGGGTTCAACTTCGCGGTGTCGAGCTGCTTCGGCATCCACTCCGACGTGTGCCCGCCGTACATCGTCGACCTCGGCACGCAGGAGCAGAAGGAGCGCTGGCTGCCGGGCATGGCCAACGGCGACCTCATCTGCGCCATCGCGATGACCGAGCCGTCGGGCGGGTCCGACCTCGCCGCGCTGAAGACCACCGCGGTGCGGGCCGACGACGGCTCCGGCGACTGGATCCTCAACGGCTCCAAGACGTTCATCACCAACGGCTACCAGGCCGACCTGGTCATCGTGGCGGCCCGCACCGACCCGTCCAAGGGCGCCAAGGGCATCACCCTGCTCATGGTCGAGGCCGGCATGGAGGGCTTCAGCCGCGGCCGCAAGCTCGACAAGGTCGGCCAGGAGGAGGCCGACACCTCCGAGCTGTTCTTCGAGGACGTGCGCGTCCCCGACGCCAACCGCCTCGGCGAGGAGGGCATGGGCTTCATCTCGATGATGCAGCGCCTGCCGCAGGAGCGGATCGGCGCTGCGGTGGCCAACACCGCGCACGCGTTCCAGATCCTGCGCGAGACGATCGAGTACACCAAGGAGCGCAAGGCGTTCGGCCAGCCGGTCGGCTCGTTCCAGCACAACAAGTTCAAGATCGCCGAGCTGCAGACGCGCCTCGAGGTCACCCAAGCCTACGTCGACGACTGCATCGCCGCGCACGCCGAGGGCAGGCTCACGCCGGTCGACGCGGCCAAGGCCAAGTGGTTCTCCGCGCAGGTGCAGAACGACGTGCTCGACGAGTGCGTCCAGCTCTACGGCGGCTACGGCTTCATGAACGAGTACCGCGTGGCGCGGGCCTGGCGCGACGCCCGGGTCTCCAAGATCTGGGCCGGCTCGAACGAGATCATGAAGGAGCTCATCGGCCGGGACCTCGGGCTCTGAGCGTGGGTGCACACGACGGCAAGGTCGCCATCGTCACCGGCTCCTCCCGCGGCATCGGCCTGGGCATCGCCGCCCGGCTCGTCGCCGAGGGTGCCCGCGTGGTCCTGACGGCCCGCAAGCCCGAGGCCCTCGCCGAGGCCGCCGAGCAGCTGGGGGGCGCCGACCACGCGGTCGGCGTCGCCGGCAACGCGGCGGACGAGGCCCACCAGGACGAGGTCGTCCGGACCGCGCTCGAGCGGTTCGGTGGCCTGGACCTGCTCGTCAACAACACGGGCATCAACCCCGTCTACGGGCCGCTGCTCGACACCCCGCTCGACGCCGCGCGGAAGATGTTCGACACCAACGTCGTCGCAGCCCTGGCCTGGGTGCAGAAGGCGGTGGCAGCCGGGCTCGGGGCCGACGGGCGGCCCGGTGCCGTCGTCAACGTCGCCTCTATCGCCGGCATCGGCGCCGCGGGGCCGATCGCGTGGTACGGCGTGACGAAGGCGGCCCTGATCCACCTCACCACCGAGCTCGGGTACCAGCTCGGCCCGGGGATCCGGGTCAACGCCGTGGCCCCGGCCATCGTCAAGACCCAGTTCGCCCAGGCGCTCTACGAGGGCCGCGAGGAGAAGGTCGCCTCCGCCTATCCGATGAAGCGTCTCGGGGTGCCCGAGGACGTCGCCGGCGCCGTGTCGTTCCTGCTGTCGGAGGACGCCGGCTGGATCACCGGGCAGACCCTCGTCGTCGACGGCGGCGTCACCCTCGGCGGCGGCCTGTGACGGTCGATCCCTCCCCGCTCGAACACACGGCGTTCGACGCCACGGCGCCTGACCTCTCCGACGCCCGTGTCGTGGTGACGGGCGCCGCTCGCGGCATCGGTGCGGCATACGCCCGTGCCTTCGTCGACGCGGGCGCGCGGGTCGTCGTCAACGACCTCGACGCCGATGCGCTCTCGGCCACGGCCGAGTCGCTCGGCGCCCACGCGGTGCCGGGCGACGCCTCGAGCGAGGAGGGTGTCGAGTCCCTCGTGGCCGCGGCGCGCGAGCACCTCGGCGGCATCGACGTCTACTGCGCCAACGCGGGTGTGGCCCGCGGCGGCACGGAGGCCGTGGCCGAGAAGGCGTGGGAGGTGTCCTGGAACGTCAACGTCATGGGGCACGTGCGCGCGGCGCGCCTGCTCGTGCCGGAGTGGCTCGAGCGGGGGAGCGGCACGTTCGTCGCGACCGTGAGCGCCGCCGGCCTGCTGTCCATCCCCGGTGCCGCCCCGTATGCCGTGACGAAGCACGCCGCGCTCGCGTTCGCCGAGTGGATGTCGATGACTTACGGCGACAAGGGGATCCGCGTGCACGCGGTGTGCCCGCAGGGCGTTCACACCGACATGCTGCGCAACTCGGGTGCCGCCGGTCGTGCCCTGATGGAGCCGACCGCGGTCTCGCCGGAGAAGGTGGCGCAGGATCTGTTCGCGGCGATGGTCGACGGGCGCTTCCTCGTGCTGCCGCACCCGGAGGTCGCCCAGATGTACGCGCACCGGGCGGCCGACCCCGACCGCTGGCTCGCGGGCATGCGGCGCCTGGCGGGCGCGCTGCCCCCGGTCACCATGGGCGCCGACTGGCCCGGCTGAGCGACCGATCCGACCGACCTGACAGAGAGACCCGGCCGACCAGGAGACCCGGCCGACCGGGGCGACCCGACCGAGACACCGACCCAGGAGGCACCGTGAAGGCGTGGCAGGCGACAGCCCTCGGCGAACCGGCCGAGGTGCTGCAGCTGGCAGACGTGCCCGAGCCCACCGTCGGGCCGGGACAGCTGCGGGTGCGCGTCCTGGCCGCCGCCCTCAACTTCCCCGACGCCCTGATGGTCCGCGGTCACTACCAGGTCCGTCCGGAGCCGCCGTTCACGCCGGGCGTGGAGGTCTGCGGCGAGGTGCTCGAGGTGGGTCCAGGCGTCGACCCCGGACGGGCCCGCGTCGGCGACCGCGTGGTCGGCACCACCGCCGTGCCGGCCGGCGGTCTCGCCGAGCAGTGCCTGATGCCGGCAGGGGGCGCGTTCCCGGCACCTCCGTCGTGGTCCGATGCCCAGGCGAGCTGCCTGACGATCGGGTACCAGACGGCATACGTCGGGCTCGTGCGCCGGGCCGCGCTGCAGGCCGGGGAGACCCTGCTGGTGCACGCCGCGGCCGGCGGTGTCGGGACAGCGGCGGTGCAGGTCGGCAAGGCCCTCGGCGCCCGGGTCGTCGGTGTCGTGGGCGGAGCTGCCAAGGCCGAGGTCGCGCGGGCCGCCGGTGCCGACGCCGTCGTCGACCGTACCGAGGGGGACCTCGTCGGGGCCCTGCGCGAGGCGCTCGGCCGGGGCGGTGCGGACGTCGTGTTCGACCCGGTCGGCGGCCCGTCGTTCGAGGCCTCGACGAAGGTGGTGGCCTTCGAGGGGCGGATCGTCGTCGTGGGGTTCACCAGCGGCACCATCCCGACCCCGCCGCTGGGGCACGCGCTGGTGAAGAACTACTCGCTCGTCGGCCTGCACTGGGGCCTGTACCTCGAGCGCAACCCCGCGGTCGCGCAGGACGCGCACGCGCGCCTGCTCGAGATGGCCGCCACCGGGGCGGTCGAGCCCGTGGTCTCCGAGCAGGTGCCGTTCGCCGACGCCCCGGCCGCCCTGGCCCGCGTGGCGTCGGGCCGGACGACCGGGCGGGTCGTCGTCCTGGGGGAGTGAGGCGGGTCGGCCTCAGGCGTTCTTGAGCCGGGCGAGCAGGTCGTCGATGGCGTTGTAGGACGACTGCAGGCCGCTCTCCATGCCCGACCCGACGACGGCCTCGACCGTCTGGGGCGAGTCGTAGGTGCAGACCGCGTGCAGGGTCGTGACGCCGTCCTGCTCGGTGAGGGTCGTGACGATGGTCGAGGGCTCGCTGTCAGGCATGGCGTCGAACTTCTCGGTGTGGACCATGCGGCCCGGGGGGTCGAGCTCGAGGTACTCGCCCGAGAAGGACACCTCGTGGCCGTCGGGCGTGACCTGGGCGAAGTGCCAGCGGCCGCCTACGCGCAGGTCGACCTCGCAGGTGGTCATGGTGCCGTGGCCGGCGCCCCACCACTGCCGGACGTGCTCCGGCCGGGTCATGGCGTCGTAGACGAGCTGGGCGGGAGCGGCGAACTGCCGGGTGATGACGATGTCCGAGCCGTCGGTGGTGACGCGGGCGGAGTCGGTCGTGGTGCTCATGGCTGCTGTTCCTCCGGGTGCTGCTGGATGTGGGTGAGGTAGGCGTCCAGGCTGTCGAGGTTGGCCTCCCAGAAGCGGCGGTACTCCTCGAGCCAGGTGGTCGCGGACCTCAAGGGCGTGGCGGAGATGCGGCAGTGGCGTCGCACCCCGTCGCGGTCCTTGGTGACCAGGCCGGCGCGCTCGAGCACCGAGAGGTGCTTGGAGATCGCCGGCAGGCTCATCGCGAACGGCTCGGCCAGCTCGCCCACCGTCGCGTCGCCCTGCGCGAGGCGCTCGAGGATGGCGCGGCGCGTGGGGTCGGCGAGGGCGGCGAAGGTGGTGCTGAGCGAGTCGTCCATCATCAACCAATCGGTTAATTAACTGATGGGGCAACTATGCGCCCGCGTCGGCGGCTGCGTCAAGGGCCGCAGGACCCGGGCATCCTGCGCGTCCCCGTGCGGCCCCCGAACCGCGGGTCTGCTCACAGACGTCCGTGTCACTGCGCGCAGAGTGGATCCGTGCGCAGTGAGACGCAGGTGTGTGCGCAGACAAGCGTGTGCCGGAGTCCGGGGGGCAGGGTCGGGCCGGGCTCGGGTGGGCAGGGGGTGGTTCGTGCGTGTGCCGGCGGGCCGGGTCAGTGGTGGCCGGCGACGCGGCGCTGGAGGTCGGCCAGCTCGGACGGGGGGAAGAGGTCCCGGGGCAGGAAGAGGTGTGGCCGTCCGCGACCGAGGTCGAGCCGGACGTGGTGCCGGCCCACGTGGCACTGTCGCACGGACTGCAGCGGGAGCTCGTCCGCGAGGTCGTCGCCGGTCTGCAGCCGCAGCCGGTCCCCGATGAGGCCGGCACGGACCAGGGCGCCCGGCTGGTACGAACGGGAGAGCAGCCGCACGCTCCCCACGACCTGCAGCGCCCCGTAGGACAGCAGGACGGCGGCGACCACCACCTGGGCCGACCCGTGGGACCAGGCGCCGATCGCCGCAAGGAGGACGGCGCATCCCACCAGCAGCACCATCTGCGGTCGCCGCAGCGTCCAGGTGAGGACAGCCCGGCGCAGGGTGCGGCGCGTGCGGTCGGTGGCGACGAGCAGGAGCGGGAGCTCGGCGACCGGCGGCACCGGCGCCGCGGGAGCCGGACGCCCGGTGCCGACCAGGAACGCGAGGTCCTCGTCGGTCAGCAGGGCGCTCGGGAGGAAACCTTGGCGCCGGGTGCGGCCCAGCCGCACCTTCGTCACGGGCCCGCACCGCCGTGCCGACAGCAGCGAGCCGGGACGCAGGTCGGTCCGCCCCGTGCCGGTCTCGAGTGCCACGGCGTCCGGGGTGGCATACCAGCTGCGCACCGTCCCTCCCACGGGCAGCATGCGCCGCATGCTCCTGCCGGCGCCACGGGCGGTCACCAGGACCACGAGGAGGTACATCCCCAGGGCGGCCAGCCCCAGCTGCCACCACGTGGAGCTGCCGGACCCGGCGACGACGGCATACCCGGACACCAGCGCCAGCAGGGCGAGGAGGAGGCCCTGCCAGCCCAGCAGCGAGCCGCGCAGGGTCGCGAGGGTGGCGGCTCGGACGACGCCCGCGTCGCAGTGCATGACGATCGGTGGGCGCGGCGGCAGGGTGGTGGCCGGCGCGGCCGCACCGGCCCGGCCGGGGTCGGCCCAGGCCGGGTCGGCCGGTTCGCTCAGCTGCTCATCCCCCACGCGGCCGGAGTGTAGGCGCGCCAACGACGCGCGGGCGTGCGTTCCCGGGTGAGGTCAGCCGGTCGGCCGAGGGGTTGCGCAGGACGTCAGTCGAGCGGGCCGCCGGCGACGTAGATGACCTGGCCGGAGACGAAGCCGGCCTCCTCCGAGCACAGGAACGAGATCGTGGCCGCGATGTCCTCGGGCTGCCCGACGCGCTGCACCGGGATCTGCGACGCCGAGTGCTTGATGAAGTCCTCGAACGGCACCCCGATCCGCTCGGCCGTCGCTGCCGTCATGTCGGTCTGGATGAACCCGGGCGCGACGGCGTTGGCGGTCACGCCGAAGCGTCCCAGCTCGATCGCGAGCGTCTTGGTGAAGCCCTGCAGCCCGGCCTTGGCAGCGGAGTAGTTCGCCTGGCCGCGGTTGCCCTGGGCGGAGGAGGAGGACAGGTTGACGATGCGGCCGTACTTCTCCTGCGTCATGTACGCCTGCACGGCCTTGGTGAGCAGGAACGCGCCCTTGAGGTGGACCGCCATGACGGCGTCCCAGTCCTCCTCGGTCATCTTGAAGATGAGGTTGTCGCGGATGATGCCGGCGTTGTTGACCAGGATCGTCGGGGCCCCGAGCTCCTCCGCCACCCGCTTCACGGCCGCCTCGACCTGGTCGGCCTTGCTCACGTCCACGCCGACCGCGAGCGCACGCCCCCCCGCGGCGGTGATGGCGTCGACCGTCCCCGCGCAGGCTGCCTCGTCGAGGTCGAGCACCGCGACGGCGTTCCCGTCCTTGGCCAGGCGCAGGGCGGTGGCCGCCCCGATGCCGCGGGCTGCTCCGCTGACGACTGCGACGCGCTGGGTGGTCATGGGTCCTCCGTCGTGGTGGGTCGGGTCGGCGACGCTTCGGTGCGCCGGGACGTGGCTGCACTCTACTGAGCGGGCGCTTAGCGGCACAGGTCGGGCGGCGGTGGCGGGCGGCCGGTTCCCGACTAGGGTTTCCGTGGACGGACCCGACCACCGCAGGACCACCGCACGACCCACAGCAAGGACACACATGGAGATCTGGCCCGGCAAGTCCTACCCGCTGGGGGCGACGTACGACGGCACAGGCGTCAACTTCGCCGTCTTCTCCGAGGTGGCGACCCGCGTCGAGCTCTGCCTCGTCGACGACGACGGCGCCGAGACCCGCCTCGACCTGCCCGAGGTGGACGGCTTCGTCTGGCACGGCTACCTCAACGGGCTCCAGCCGGGGCAGCGCTACGGCTACCGCGTCCACGGCCCCTACGAGCCGGCCGCCGGCCACCGCTGCAACCCCTCGAAGCTGCTGCTCGACCCCTACGCCAAGGCGATCGACGGGATGGCCGACGGCGACCAGTCGCTGTTCTCCTACGACTTCGACGACCCGAGCGACGAGCCCGAGAAGGCCAACACCCAGGACAGCCGGGCGCACACCATGTACTCCGTGGTGATCAACCCGTTCTTCGACTGGGGCCAGGACCGCCACCCGCGGCACGAGTACCACGACACGGTGATCTACGAGGCGCACGTCAAGGGCCTCACCGAGCTGCACCCGGAGGTGCCGGAGGAGATCCGCGGCACGTATGCCGGGATGGCCCACCCCGTGACCATCCAGCACCTCAAGGACCTCGGTGTCACCGCCGTGGAGCTCATGCCCGTGCACCAGTTCGTCGACGACTTCACCCTGCGTGACAAGGGGCTGCACAACTACTGGGGCTACAACACGATCGGGTTCCTCGCGCCGCACAACGGCTACGCGGCATACGGCACCCGCGGCGAGCAGGTCGCGGAGTTCAAGGGCATGGTCAAGGCGCTGCACGAGGCGGACATCGAGGTGATCCTCGACGTCGTCTACAACCACACCGCCGAGGGCAACGAGCTCGGCCCGACGCTGTGCTTCCGCGGCATCGACAACGCCGCCTACTACCGGCTGGTGGACGGCGACGCGTCGCACTACTACGACACCACCGGCACCGGGAACAGCCTGCTGATGCGGCACCCGCACGTGCTGCAGCTGATCATGGACTCGTTGCGCTACTGGGTGACCGAGATGCACGTTGACGGATTCCGGTTCGACCTCGCAGCCACCCTCGCCCGCCAGTTCCACGAGGTCGACAAGCTGTCGGCGTTCTTCGACCTCGTGCAGCAGGACCCGGTGGTCAGCCAGGTCAAGCTCATCGCCGAGCCCTGGGACGTCGGCGACGGCGGCTACCAGGTCGGCAACTTCCCGCCGCTGTGGACCGAGTGGAACGGCAAGTACCGCGACACCGTCCGCGACTTCTGGCGCGGCGAGCCCGCGACGCTCGGAGAGTTCGCGTCGCGCATCACCGGCTCCAGCGACCTCTACGAGCACAACAGCCGCAAGCCGATCGCGTCGATCAACTTCGCCACCGCCCACGACGGCTTCACCCTGCGGGACCTGGTGTCCTACAACGAGAAGCACAACGACGCCAACGGCGAGGGCAACAACGACGGCGAGGGCCACAACCGCTCGTGGAACTGCGGCGTCGAGGGCCCGACCGACGACCCCGACATCAACGCCCTGCGCCTGCGCCAGCAGCGCAACTTCCTCACCACTCTGCTGCTCTCGCAGGGCGTGCCGATGCTGCTGCACGGCGACGAGCTCGGCCGCAGCCAGCAGGGCAACAACAACGGGTACTGCCAGGACAACGAGCTGACCTGGGTCGACTGGGAGCTCGACGAGGAGCAGCGCGACCTGCTGGCGTTCACCCGCAGGCTGGTGCAGCTGCGGGCCGAGCACCCCGTCTTCCGTCGGCGCCGGTTCTTCGCCGGGTCGGCCGACCACGGCGGTGAGAGCGAGGTCGGCGACATCGCGTGGTTCGAGCCCGGCGGCCAGCACATGGACGAGGCGTCGTGGAGCAACGGCTACGCGCAGGCCATGACGGTCTTCCTCAACGGCCAGGCGATCCCGGAGCCCGACGTGCGGGGGCGCCCGATCGTCGACGACCACTTCGTCATCCTCTTCAACGGGTCCGACGAGCAGATCGCCTTCACCCTCCCCGATGCCGACTACGGCGATCGGTGGACGACGGAGATCGACACGGCCGCGCAGGAGGTCGACGACACGGTGTTCGGCCCGGGTGACCAGGTCACCGCGCAGGCGCGCAGCGTCGTCGTCCTGCGGTGCCCCCACGACGTCGAGGCGGGTGCGCCGGCAGGAGCCTCGGTGGTGCGGCGATGACCGCAGCGGCGGGGGCGCCCGGGGCGGGCGCACCCGGGGTGGCGGCGCCCGGGGCGGGGGCACCCGGGCCGGGGGTGGCCGGACCGGGGGCGGCCGGGACGGTGGCCGCGAGGCACCGGCCGGGGCCCGACCGGATCGTCCCCACCGCCACCTACCGCCTGCAGGTCCACGGCGGCTTCACCTTCGACCAAGCCGCCGAGCAGGCGCGCTACCTGGCCGACCTCGGCGTCTCGCACGCCTACCTCTCCCCGGTCCTGCAGCCGGCGCCCGGGTCCACCCACGGGTACGACGTCGTGGACCACACCCGCTGGAACGAGGAGGCGGGCGGCAGCGAGTTCACCCGGCTGAGCCGCACGCTGGCCCTGTTCGGGCTCGGCGTCGTCGTCGACATCGTGCCCAACCACATGGCCACGCCGGCACCGGCCTGGCTCAACGCCCCGTGGTGGTCGCTCCTGGCCGGCGGTCCCGCCTCACCGCACGCGCACTGGTTCGACGTGGACTGGGAGGCCGAGGACGGCCGGGTGCTCGTGCCCGTGCTCGGCGGCCCGCTCGAGGAGGTCGTGAAGTCCGGGGAGCTCACGGTGAGCCGTGACGGCGGCCCGGACGGCGACGAGTGGGTCGTGCGCTACCACGAGCACGCCTTCCCCGTGGCCGAGGGCACCGAGCAGCTCGACCTCCCGGACCTGCTTGCGGCGCAGCACTACCGCCTCGCGGACTGGCGCGAGGGCGGCACGAAGCTCAACTACCGGCGCTTCTTCGACGTCACCTCCCTCGCCGCGATCCGCGTCGAGGACCCGGACGTGTTCGACGCGACGCACCGCCTGCTGCTCGAGGCGTATGCCGCCGGCCACGTCGACGGGTTCCGCATCGACCACCCGGACGGCCTGGCCGACCCGGCCGGCTACCTCGCGCGCCTCGCGGACGCGACGGGCGACGCGTGGGTCGTGGCCGAGAAGATCCTCGAGGGCCAGGAGGAGCTGCCCGGGTACTGGCGGTGTGCCGGCACCACCGGCTACGACGCCCTGCTCCGGGTCTCACAGCTCTTCCACGACCCCGCCGGCGCCGACCGCCTCACGGCGCTGTCCGCCGAGCTGCTGGGGGAGCGGCAGGACCTGCACGCCATGGTCACCGCGGCCAAGCAGCAGGTCGTCGCCGAGGTGCAGGCCGCCGAGGTCAACCGGCTGATGCGCCTCGTCGGCGACGTCCTGCCCTGGGACGACGTGGACTCCCTGCGCCGCGCCCTGGGCGCGCTGCTCGTCGCGATGGACCGGTACCGCGCCTACCTCGGTGACGGCGTCCCCGCCGAGCAGGCACAGGGCCACGTGGTGACGGCCGCCGAGGAGCGCGCCCTCGCCCTGCTGCCCGAGCGCGACCGCCTCAACCTGCGGGTCGTCGCCCAGCTGGCCCGCGGCGGACGGCTGCAGGAGGCGTATGCCGACTCCGAGGCCGCGCGCCACGAGTTCGTCCAGCGCTTCCAGCAGACGACCGGCCCGGTGATGGCCAAGGGCATCGAGGACACCGCCTTCTACCGCTACGTCCGCCTCACCGGTCTGAACGAGGTGGGCGGGGACCCGGGGGAGCTCGGCACCACGCCGCAGGGGTTCCACGACTACGCCACGCACCGCCTCGCGACGTGGCCGCTCACCATGACGACCCTGTCGACGCACGACACCAAGCGCAGCGAGGACGTGCGCGCCCGGTTGGCGGCGCTGTCCGAGCAGGCCGAGGCGTGGTCGCGCTGGGTGCGCACGGCCCGCGAGCTGGCCGCCGCCCACCGCTCCGACCTCCTCGACCCCGCGACGGAGTACCTGCTCTGGCAGACGCTCGTCGGGGCCTGGCCGATCGACGCCGAGCGGCTGGCGGCATACGCCACCAAGGCCGTGCGCGAGGCCAAGCTGCACACGACGTGGACCGACCCCGACGCGGCATACGAGAAGGCCGTCGGCCGGTTCGTCGACGGGGTGACCGGCGACCCCGCGGTGGCCCGCCACGTCGAGTCCTGGCTCGCTGACACTGCCGAGTCGTTCCGCGCCAACGTGCTGGGGCAGAAGCTCGTCCAGCTCGCCATGCCCGGCGTCCCCGACGTCTACCAGGGCAGCGAGGTCGTCGACCTGTCCCTCGTGGACCCCGACAACCGCCGCCCGGTCGACTACGCCCGCCGGGCCGACCTCCTCGGCCGCCTCGACCGGGGCGAGCGCCCCGGCGACCTCGACGCCGAGAAGCTGCTCGTCACCTCCACCGTCCTGCGCCTGCGTCGCGAGCGCCCGTCGTGGTTCACCGGCCCCGACAGCACGTATGCCGCCGTGCCCACCTCCACGCCCCACGCCGTCGCCTTCGCGCGAGGGGACGCCGACGGCCCGGGTGCCGTCGCGGTCGCCACCCGCCTCGCGGGGCGCCTCGCCTCGGCGGGGGGCTGGGGTGACGCGACGGTCAGCCTGCCGGCGGGCGAGTGGCAGGACGCGGTCACCGGTCGCGTCGTCGTGGCCGGGCCCGACGGCGGACGGACCCGGCTGGCCCGGGTGCTGGCCGACCTCCCCGTCGCCCTGCTGGTGCGGCATGGCAGCCTTGGGACCGATGAGCACTCCTGAGGCGCCCGACGCCGGACGGCGTCCCGAGATCACCGTGTGGGCCCCGTGGGCACAGCAGGTACAGGTCGAGTGGACGTCGGCCGGCAGCGCAGCCACCGATGACATGCAGGCCAAGGGCGACGGCTGGTGGCGCTGGGACGCCCCGGCACTGCGCGAGGGTGCCGTCCTCGACTACGCGTTCCGCCTCGACGGTGGCGACGCCCTGCCCGACCCCCGGTCGGCCTGGCAGCCGAAGGGCGTGCACGGGCCCAGCCGGTGGTTCGACGCCTCCGCCCACGAGTGGCGCGACGCCACCTGGGCCGGCCCGCAGCAGGGTGACGGCGTCCTCGGCGGGGTCGTCTACGAGCTGCACGTCGGCACCTTCACCCCCGAGGGCACCCTGGACGCCGCCCAGCGACGCCTCGGCCACCTCGTCGAGCTCGGGGTGGACGTCGTCGAGCTCATGCCGCTGGCGGCCTTCCCGGGCCGCTGGAACTGGGGCTACGACGGCGTCGGACCGTGGTCGGTCCACGACGTGTACGAGGGCCCGGCGGCGCTCCAGCGCTTCGTCGACGCCTGCCACGGCGTCGGGCTGGGTGTCTGCCTCGACGTCGTCTACAACCACCTGGGGCCGGTGGGGAACTACCTGTCGCAGTTCGGCCCCTACTTCGCGGACACCCACCCGACGCCGTGGGGCCAGGGCCTCAACCTCGACGGCGAGGGCAGCTTCCACGTGCGCCGGTGGATCGCCGACAACGCCCTGCGCTGGTTCGCCGACTTCCACGTCGACGCGCTGCGCCTCGACGCCGTGCACGAGCTGCACGACGACTCCGACCGGCACGTCCTTGCCCAGCTGTCCGACGAGGTGGCCGCGCTGTCGCAGCGGCTGGGTCGGCCGCTCGCGCTCATCGCCGAGAGCGACCTCAACGACCCGAAGATGGTCACCCCCACAGCCGAGGGTGGGCTCGGCATGGACGCCCAGTGGGACGACGACGTCCACCACGCGCTGCACGTGACCCTGACCGGCGAGACGCAGGGCTACTACCGCGACTTCGCGGGCAACAGCCCCGCCATGCCCGAGGGCGGTCCGCTCGACGTGCTGGCCAAGACCCTCACCGGGGCGTTCCTGCACGACGGTTGCTACTCGACCTTCCGCGGGGAGCGCTGGGGCGCACCCGTCGACCGGGCCCACACCGACGGCCGGCGGTTCCTCGCCTACCTGCAGACCCACGACCAGGTGGGCAACCGCGCGGTGGGCGACCGGATCTCCGCGCTGGTGCCGATGGCCCGGCAGGCGGCCGGCGCGGCCGTCTACCTCACCTCGCCCTTCACGCCCATGGTCTTCATGGGGGAGGAGTGGGGCGCCAGCACGCCGTTCCAGTTCTTCACCGACTTCGAGGACGCCGCGCTCGGCGAGGCGGTCACCGAGGGGCGGCGGGCCGAGTTCGCCGAGCACGGCTGGGCCGCCGACGAGGTGCCCGACCCCCAGGACGAGCAGACCTTCCGGCGCTCGCAGCTGGACTGGGCCGAGCCGCACGAGGGCGAGCACGCCCGGCTGCTGCGGTGGTACCGCGACCTCATCGCGCTGCGCCGCGATCGCGCCGAGCTCAGCGACGGCCGGCTCGACCTGGTCGAGGTCGACGTCGACGACCGCGAGGGGTGGCTGGTCATGAGCCGGGGACCGCTGCGCGTCGTCGTCAACCTGTCGGAGTCGCGGTGGACCGTCCCGCTCGACGCCACCCCCGACGAGGTCGTCCTCGCCTGGGAGCCGGAGCAGACCAAGCCGCGCCCGGCCGGGTTGCACCTGCCTCCGGGCACGGCTGCGATCGTGCGCATCGGCCAGGACGGCGCCGGCGTCTGACCGGTCCCGTCTTGTCTTGAGGCGATTCGTGGCGGAACCGGCACGATTCGCCCTGCGGCACGGGGGACCGGGGCGATTCGTGGCCGAACCGGCGCGATTGGCCGCCGGGCCCGCGGGTGGTCCGGTCGGTCCGACGCGGGTCAGGACTCCTTGACCCGCACCATGCCCTCCTGGGCGACGGTGGCGACGAGGGTGCCGTCGGCCGAGAAGATGCGCCCGAGGCCCAGGCCGCGGCCGCCGGAGGCGGACGGGGACTCCTGGCTGTAGAGCATCCACTCGTCGGCGTGCACGGGGCGGTGGAACCACATGGCGTGGTCGAGGCTGGCCGGTCGCAGTCGCCGGTCGGACCAGGCCAGGCCGTGACGTCGCAGCACCGACTCGAGCAGGGTGTAGTCGCTCGCGTACGCGAGCACGGCCGCGTGCACCAGCGGGTCGTCGGGCAGGCGCCCGATCGCCTTCATCCAGACGTCCTGCTGGGCGACCCGGTCCGGGCCCGGCTCGGCGAAGACGTCGCCCTGCACGTGGCGCAGCTCGACCGGCCGCCGCAGCAGGTGCTTGGCCGCGGGGTGGTCGACGCCGCCGAAACGCTCCGTCAGCGAGGGCAGCTCGTCGGGCGCCGGCACCTGCGGCATCGCGTCGTGGTGGTCCAGGCCCCCGGCGTGCTCCTGGAAGGAGGTGATCATCGACAGGATCGGCAGCCCGTCCTGGATCGCGTGCACCCGGCGGGTCGAGAACGAGTTGCCGTCGCGCATCCGCTCGACCGCGAACCGGATCGGCTGGGTGTCGTCGCCGGGCCGCATGAAGTAGCCGTGCAGGGAGTGGATGCGACGCGGCCCGTCACCGTCGTCCACCTGCGCCATGGTCCGGCCGGCGGCGATGATGCACTGCGCGAGGACCTGGCCGCCGAAGACCCGGCCGTGCGGCATCTTCTGGCTGCGCCCGAGGAAGACGGTCGCGCCGGACTCCCCGAGGTCGATCGTCGAGTCGCCGACGCCCTCCACGGTGATCCGGGCCGTGCCTAACTCCTCGAGGTCGAGGGTCTGCAGCAGGTCGTCCAGCGGGTCGAGCTCGGCGGGGGTCTGGGCGCTCACAGCCGCACCCTAGCGGGACCCGGTCACGCGACCAGGGGCGGCCGCCGCGTGCCGCCGACGCGCCCGGAGGCGGCCTCGTCCCACGCGGCGGCCAGCCGGTCGACCGCGTCGGTCAGCACCTCGGGCGCGTGCCCGGTGAAGGGGAGCCGCAGGTAGCGGTCCATGCCGCCGTCCACCCCGAACTGCGACCCGGGCGCCAGCACGAGCCCGCGCCGGTCCGCGGCGACGCACAGCGGCGTCGACAGGGCCTCCGGCAGCTCGACCCACAGGCACAGCCCGCCGTCGGGGACGCGGAACCGCCACTGCGGCAGCCGGTCCCGCAGCCCGGCCACGAGGGCGTCGCGGCTGCGCACCACGGCGTCCCGGCGGTGGGCCAGCACCTCCTCGCGGTGCTCGAGCAGGTGCACGAGCACGAGCTGTTCGAGCACGGGGGCGCCGAGGTCGAGGGTGAGCCGGGCGCTGAGGAGGGGTGCGACGAGGTCGCGCGGCGCACGCACCCAGCCGATCCGCAGCCCACCCCAGAACGACTTGCTGGCACTGCCGAGGCTGACCGTGCGCGCGTGGTGGGCCGCGAGCGGCCGGGGCATGCGCAGGTCGGGGTCGTGGGCCAGCTCGGACAGCGTCTCGTCGACGATCGCGACGGTGTGGGTGCCGGCGAGCGCCGCACCCACCGCCGCGCGGTCCGCCTCGTCCATGAGGGCGCCGGTGGGGTTGTGGAAGTCCGGGATGAGGTATGCCGCGCGCGGCGCCGTCTGCCGCAGGGTCGCGTCCAGGGCGGGGGCGGCCCAGCCGGCGGCGTCCAGGGGATGGGCGACCGGCCGGGCGCCGGCCCGGCGCACCGCCTCCACGGCGTTCGGGTACGTCGGGTTCTCCAGCACGACCCGGTCGCCGGGTGCCAGCAGGGCGCGGCAGGCCAGGGCCAGTCCCGACAGGGCGCCGCTGGTCACGATGACCTGGTCGGGCGTCGTCGCGAGGCCGCGTTCGGTGTAGCGCCGCGCGATCGCCTCGCGCAGGCGGGCGAGCCCGAGCGGGTGGTAGCCCGTGCCGGCGAGGTAGCGGGGGAGCTCGGTGACTGCCGCCTCGTAGGCCGCGACCGTGCCGGGAGGCGCGCTCATGGAGGCGCAGGTGAGGTCGATGAGGTCCCCGGCCGTCTGCTCGTCGTGCGGGTGCAGGGCCGTTCCCTGGCGGGTGTCCGGCAGGTCGCCGGGCAGGGCGGTGACGCTGCCCGACCCCTGGCGCGAGGTGAGGTAGCCACGGTCGCGCAGCTCGGCATACGCACGCGTGACGGTCGTGCGGCTCACTCCGAGGGCGGCGGACAGCTCGCGCTCGCTCGGGAGGCGGCTGCCGACCGGCACGCGGCCGTCGGCGACGAGCAGGCGCACCGTGTCGGCGAGCCCGCGGTAGGCGGGGGAGGCGTACAGCGCGGGCCGAAGCAGGGGGACGAGCCGGCTGACGGCGATGGTGCGGGCGCTCACGTGAACCACTTTGACAGAATTGGATCTGTGACAACAGGCCAGTGCAGGCCATTCTTGGCGACGTGACCCGGACCTCCCTCGCACCCCTCAGCCCGATCCAGCAGCTGGCCGCGGGCCGGCGGACCCGCCGCCTGGTGCAGCTGCTCGTCGGGCTGGTGCTCTACGGGGTGTCGATGGCGATGATGGTCCGGGCCGGCCTGGGGCTCGACCCGTGGGACGTCTTCCACTTCGGGATCGCCCAGCACCTGCCGCTCAGCTTCGGGACCGTGGTCATCGTCGTCGGGGCGCTGGCCCTGCTGGCCTGGGTCCCGCTGCGGCAGTGGCCGGGGCTCGGGACGATCGCCAACGTCGTGGTGATCGGCCTGGCCACCGACCAGGCGCTCGCACTGCTCCACCGGCCGGACGCCCTCGCGGGGCGCGTGGCCCTGCTGCTCGGCGGCATCGTGCTCAACGGTCTCGCCGGCGCTCTCTACATCGGCAGCCAGTTCGGCCCGGGCCCGCGCGACGGCCTCATGACCGGGCTGGTGCGCCGGACGGGCCGGAGTGTCCGGCTGGTCCGCACGACGCTGGAGCTCACCGTGCTCGCAGTCGGGTGGGCGATGGGCGGCGTCGTCGGGGTCGGCACCGTCCTCTACGCCCTCGCGATCGGGCCGGTCGTGCAGCTCTTCCTGCCACTGCTCACCGTTCCGCTGCCGCACCCGGGCGACACCCGGGACACCACCGCCTCGTCGGCCCCGGACGGGACCGGGTCGGTCGCGGCGGGCTCAGGACGCGGCCGGCGTTCCGGTCACCACGCGGTGCGCGAGGTCGGCCCAGGCGCCGGCGATCTCGTCCAGGGGTAGGTCGTCCAGCGCTTCCGGGCCGCGCGCCCGGTCCAGGGCCACGGCCTCGAGGGGCGCGAGCAGGGAGTGCGCGAGGAAGCCGCGGTTCCCCGTCACCCCGAGCTCGCCGAGCAGGTGCGCGATGTGCAGGGCGCTGAACGAGCGTGCGCCCGTCGCGCGGCGTCCCACGCGGCCTGCCGCCTCGATGAGCCGGGCGGCCTCGACGTTGTAGGTGAGGCGTTCGCGGCCGAAGGCCAGGAGCCGCTCCATGGCCGGGGCGCCGGGTCCGAGCGGAGGTGGTCCCGACAGGACCCGCCGCTGGAACTCCTGCTCGCGGAAGTCGAGCATGGCCGCCATCAGCCCCGCGCGGCTCTCGAACCGGCGGAAGACCGTGCCCTTGCCGACACCTGCCGCCTGGGCGACCGCCTCCATGGTCACGGCCTCGACGCCACAGCGGTCGATGAGGTGGCGTGCGGCGACCAGCAGCGCCTCGCGGTTGCGCGCCGCGTCGCGACGCTCGACGGGCGGGGCCCCGAGCAGCGGAACCGGCACCTCGCTCATGGGCCCGATCCTAGGGTCGTCGCCGCGGTGCCCGACGGGAAATAAACCGGACCGCGGTCCGGTTGTGGTGGGGTGCAGGCTTCCCCCCACCTGAAAGGTCCCGCTATGTCCGACACCCGTGTCGTCGTCCTGGTCGGCTCGCTGCGCGCCGACTCGCTCAACCGTCGCATCGCCGAGCTGCTCGTCGAGCGCGCCCCGCAGGGCATCACGATGGAGATCGCCGAGGGTCTCGGTGACATCCCCTTCTACAACGAGGACCTCGACCGTGCTGGCGAGGTGCCCGCCGCGGCGCAGGCCCTGCGCGGGCTCGTCGACGGCGCGGACCGCGTCCTGGCCGTCACCCCCGAGTACAACGGCACCATGCCGGCCGTCCTGAACAACGCGATCGACTGGCTGTCCCGCCCGTACGGCGCCGGGGCCATCAAGGGCAAGCCGTTCGCCGTGGTCGGGGTCACCCCCACCCCGTACGGCGGCCAGTGGGCCCACGAGCACGCCCGCCGGTCCGCCACCATCGCCGGTGCCATCGCGCCCGAGGACATCGCCTTCTCGCAGACCTCGATCGACGTCGAGGTGCTGACCGACGAGGAGGTCGTGGGTCGCCTGATCGCCGCGGTGAAGTCGCTCGCGGCCGTCGAGCCCGCACCCAAGGCCGCCTGAGCCGACCGACCGACCCCGGGGCTCCGTGCCCGCGGCCCTGGGCTTCGTGCCCTCGGCCCTGGGCTTCGTGCCCTCGGCCCTGGACCCCGAGCCCGGGGGCCGGGGTTTCCGCAGCCTCGCCCCGCGGCTCAGGCCTCCAGAGCGAGGACGAACGGAAGGACGCCGCGAGCGCCGGCACGGCGCAGGACCTGCGCCGCGACGGTGAGCGTCCAGCGTGACGACGCCAGGTCGTCGACCAGCAGCACCGGACCGGTGAGTCCGCTCACCGCCCGGTGCTGCTGCGTGTCGAGGGCCAGCCGCTCCCAGACGTTGGCCAGCCGGAAGGCGCTGTTGCCACCGGCCTCGCCGACGGGGCCGCCGTCGACGAGCTGCAGCGGGCCGAGCCACTCCAGCCGGCCCATCTGCGCCAGGCCCTCCCCGAACGACTCCACCAGCTGCGGACGGGTCCGGGAGGGGACCGCAGCCACCGCGACGGGCCGCTCCTGCCAGCCCCAGTCCCGCAGGATCGGCACGCAGGCCCGCAACAGGGCGGGGTCGACGGGTGCGTCGGGGGAACGGAGCAGCTCGCGCAGCCGCTGGCCCCAGCCGAGGTCCGTGAGCCGCGCGACGGCATACCCGGGCTGCATGGACTCCTCCACCGGGATCTTGCCCTTCACAGGCACCCCGAGCCGGTCCATCCCCGTGGGCCACTGCGCGCGGGGCTCGAGCTGGACGCCGGCGCGCTCGAGCCGCCCGCGGGCGGTCGTGACGGCGGTGTCCGGCACCTCCGTGGGGAACCACGGGCCCGCGCAGCCGTCGCACCGCCCGCAGGGGGCCGCGCTGCCGTCGTCCAGCGACTCCTGGAGGAAAGCCATCCGGCACCCGTCGGTGCGCTCGTAGGCGACCATGAGCTCCTGCTCCCGGACCCGCGCCTGCGCCACTCGCTCGTAGCGCTCGGCGTCATAGGTCCACGGCTGGCCCGTCGAGGCCCATCCGCCCGAGACTCGCTGCACCGCGCCGTCGACGTCGAGCACCTTGAGCAGGAGCTCGAGCCGGGTGCGGCGGATGTCGACGATGGTCTCGAGAGCTGCTGTCGACAGGGGGCGCCCGCTCTCGGCGAGGGCGCGCAGCACGGCGTCCGCCTGCTCCTGGCGCGGCATCGAGGCGGAGGCGAAGTACGCCCACACCTCCTTGTCCTCGGGCCCGGGCAGGAGCAGCACGTCGGCGCGCTCGGTGGCACGCCCCGCACGCCCGACCTGCTGGTAGTAGGCGACGGGCGACGACGGCGCACCGAGGTGGAGCACGAACCCGAGGTCCGGCTTGTCGAAGCCCATGCCCAGGGCCGACGTCGCCACGAGGGCCTTGACCCGGTTGTCGCGCAGCATGGTCTCGAGCTGCTCGCGGTCGGCCGGGTCGGTGCGGCCGGTGTAGGCGCGCACCTCGTGACCGGCGTCGCGCAGGGCGGCGGCGACGTCCTCGGCCCCGGAGACCGTGAGGGCGTAGATGATCCCGGACCCCGGCAGCTCGTCGAGGTGCGCGAGCAGCCACGCCAGCCGCTGCTCCGGGGAGGTCTGGCGCATCACGCCCAGGCGCAGCGAGTCCCGGGCGAGGCCGCCGCGCAGGGTGAGGACGTCGTGGCCGCCGACGCCGAGCTGCTCGACGACGTCGGTGACGACGCGCGCGTTGGCGGTCGCGGTGGTGGCGAGCACCGGCGTGCCGGCGGGCAGGGTCTGCAGCAGGTCGCGGATGCGGCGGTAGTCCGGGCGGAAGTCGTGACCCCAGTCCGAGACGCAGTGGGCCTCGTCGACCACGAGCAGGCCGCACCGTCGGGCCAGGTCGGGCAGCTGCTCGTCGCGGAACCGCGGGTTGTTGAGCCGCTCGGGGCTCAGCAGCAGGACGTCGACCTCGTCGCGGGCCAGGGCCGCCGACACCTCGCCCCACTCCTGGGCGTTGGCGGAGTTCATCGTCACCGCCCGGATGCCGGCCCGCTGGGCGGCCGCGATCTGGTCGCGCATCAGGGCGAGCAGCGGCGACACGATGACCGTCGGGCCGGACCCCTCCTCGCGGCGCAGCACGGTGGAGACGAAGTAGACGGCCGACTTGCCCCAGCCGGTGCGCTGCACGACCAGCACCCGCTGGCGGCGCTCGACGATCGCGAGCACAGCCTCGAGCTGCCCGTCGCGGAAGTCGGCGTCGTCGCGCCCGACCAGGCGTCGCAGGACGGTGGTCGCGCGGGTCGTGAGGTCGACGTCCGGGGCAGTCTGCATGGCGACCACCGTAGGCTGCCCGCCCGACAGCCCTGCGAGGATGTCCCCATGTCCGAGGACCAGGCGACGCCCCCACCGGAGCGCTACCGCGTCAACGTGCCGCTGCGCTGGAGCGACATGGACGCCTACGGCCACGTCAACAACGTGCAGTTCCTGCGGCTGCTCGAGGACGCCCGCGTCATCGGGTTCGAGGAGTGGTTCGGCCAGGACCGGTCGGTGCTGTCCGCGGGCATCCTGGTGGCCCGGCACGAGATCGAGTACCTCGCGCCGCTGCTGTTCCGAGTCGCGCCCATCGTCGTGGAGATGTGGCCGACCCGCATCGGCGGGGCGGGTTTCGACCTCGGCTACGAGGTGCGCGACGGCCGCGACGGCGAGCAGCGGGAGACGGTCTTCGCCCGGGCCGAGACGACCCTGGTCCTGTACGACTTCGCCACCGCCCGTCCGCGGCGCATGGACGACTCGCTGAGGTCGGTCCTGCAGGCGCACGCCGGCGACCCGACGCCGTTCCGGTGGCGGCGCCGGTGACCACGCTCCGCTTCCCGGACGCGCAGGGCCTGGCCGACCTCGCGGCATACGTCCGGCGCGCCAAGGTCGCCGACGACGACGGCGCGATCCGGCTGCAGGCCTCCGGGACCACCCTCGCGGGCTACGTCTCGGTGCTCCCCGGTGCCGGGCTGATGGGGGAGGGGGCGGTGCTCGGGCTGCGCGTGATGGCGCTGGCCGCGCCCAGCGAGCTCGACACCACCGTGCCACTCGCGGGCATCCTCGACCGGGTCGCGCGCGACCAGGCGGCGACCGAGCTGTCGGTCCCGCCGACGGCCGTGCGGGTCCCGTGGGCGGCGTTGTCACCGCCGCGGTCGGGCTGGGAGCGGGTGGGGGTCGTGTCCGCCGACGAGCTGAATGCCGTGGCACGGCAAGGGATCTCGGAGGTCGCCGAGGGTGCCCCGGCCGAGGCGGGTGGTCATGCGGTGACGGCGCTGCGCCGGCAGGTGTGGGCGCGCGCCACCGCGACGACGCCACCGGTGCCCGCGGGCGGGGCGTTCGCGGCATACGTCCTGGGGTTCAGTGCCCCGGGCGCCGAGGTGACGGTGTGGACCCACGGGCGGTGGACCCGGCTGTCCACCCCCGTCGGCCACGTCCTCGTGCGCTGACGTCAGCTCACGTTCGCGACCAGCAGCCGCCTCGTCCTCCCGTCGGAGGTGACGACGGCCAGGTGTCCGCCCCAGGCGGCGAGTGCCTGCACGTCTCCGGGCGGTGCGGCCCACGCCGACCACGTCCCGACGGTGTCCCTGTGCACGAGCGCGCCCCGGTGGCCCCGCACGAGCACCCAGAGGCCCGCGCCGTCGAGCGCCGGGAGCGCGCCGGTGGCGGACGACGAGGCGACCGTTCCGGGCAGTGGCACCCGCGCCACCACGGAGGTGGAGGCGTCGCGGGGACGCGTGGAGGGCGCGGTGAGGCGCCAGAGGGCGGCAGCGTCGCCGTCGGTGCCGACGAGCCAGCAGCCGCTGGCGTCACAGGCGCTGCCCGTCGCGCCGGCCGCCGACGTCGTCGCCGGGAGGTCGTGGCGCTCCCACGGGCCACGCGGGTCCGGTGACGTCCAGGCGACGGGCCGCTGGGACGGTGTGGGGCCCGAGAGGTCGGTCGTGGCGCCAGCGACGACGACCCCGCCGGGGCCGCCGGGCCCGCCGGACAGGGCGACCGTCGCGACCTGCACCAGGTTCGTGGAGCTGCTGGCGAGCGACGTGCCGGTGCTCGGCAGGCGGTCCCACCGTTCCTGCGAGGCCCGCAGCCAGAGGGTGCCGTCGAGCCCGGGCCCGCCGTCGTCCCACGCGCCGACCACGACGTCCCTGCCGGCGCCGGTGGCGACGGCTGCGAGCCCGCCCGCCCTCGGGCCGCCGAAGGTCTCGAACGGCTGGGGGCGCTCCTGCACCCCGGAGGCGCTGCCGTCCCACACGGTCCACCGGGGCAGGCCGTGCGCGCCCCCGGTGGCGCGTCCCACCCCCACGACGTGCTGCCCGTCCACGGCCAGGGACGCCCAGTGGGCCGAGTGGGCGTAGGTGCTTCGGGGTGTGAGCGGCACCGCGGCGAGGGTGCGCCCGTCGAGGCCCACCGACCAGAGGGAGGGGCCCGTGGACGACGTGGCCCCGACGACGGCGGCGTCCGCGGAGGCCGCCAGGGTGAGAGGTTCGTCGCCGCGCGGCAGCGGGACGGGCGCCCAGGCGAGCGGCCGGGGCGTGGGGGCGGGAGGCGGTCCCTGGTTGCCGCTGCAGCCCACGACCGCCACCGCCAACGACGCCGCGGTGACCGCGGGGAGCAGCCAGGTGGCCGCGGCGCGGGCGCTCACGTGCGGGCGGAGTCCAGCAGGGGCCCGAGCTCGCGAGCCACGGTCCGCAGCGGTGCGGTGTCGTGCTCGGCCCGGGACAGGATGATCGAGCCCTCGAGGGCGGAGAGCGCCAGGACCGCCAGGGCGCCGGCGCGCCGCCGGGGGACCCCCATGGAGGCGAACCCCTCGCGCAGCGGTCGCTGCCAGGTGGCGAGGGCGTCCGACGCCGCCCGCCGCAGCGTCTCGCTGCCCTCGGCGCAGTCGACGACGGTCGCGGCCACGGGGCAGCCGCGCGCGAAGTCGCGGCGCTCGAGCTCGGCGACCCACTCGCGCACCAACGCGCCGAACAGGCCGGACGGGCTGGGTGTCCGCGTCCGCTCGAGGTATGCCGTGACGCGCGATGCTGCGAACTCACCCGACCACGCGAGCGCCTCGGTGACCAGCTGGTCCTTGCCGCCGGGGAAGTAGTGCTGCAACGAGCCCCGCGGGGCGCCGGCCTCCGCCGCGACGGTGCGCAGGGCGGCGCCGGCGACGCCCTGCTCGCGCAGCTTCTGCGCTGCCACGTAGACCATGTTCTCGCGATGCGTCCGCCTGTCGCTGCTCACGTCGTGACTCTATGACCACCGTCATACTTATGACTACTATGACGAGCGTCATAGTACCGGTGAGCGGGAGGTACGTCGTGGTTGTGGGGTTCGTCGGGCTGGGTGTCATGGGGCGTCCGATGGCGCTCAACCTGGTGGAGGCCGGCGCGGAGCTGGTCGTCTGGAACCGGTCATCGGCGGCGGCGGAGGAGCTCGGCCGCGCCGGTGCCCGTGTCGCGGCAGACGTCGCGGAGGTCTTCGCGGCGGCTGACGTGGTGCTCCTCATGCTCGCCTCGGAGGACGTGCTCGACAGCGTGCTCGGGCGCCACACCTCGCGATTCGCCGCACTGGTCGCAGACCGGACCGTGGTGCACATGGGCACGACGTCACCGGAGTTCTCCGTGCGCCTCTCCCGCGACGTCGCCAGGGCCGGTGGGCGGTATGCCGAGGCGCCCGTCTCGGGGTCGCGTCCCGTCGCGGAGGCCGGCCAGCTGGTCGTGATGCTGGCGGGGGACGAGACGGTGCGGGCCGCGGTGTCGCCGGTGCTGCAGCCGCTGGGCCGTGCGGTGGTCGAGACCGGCGGCGTCGGGTCCGCGCTGCTGACCAAGCTCGCGGTGAACCTGTTCCTCATCACCCAGGTCACCGGGCTCGTCGAGGCCTTCCACTTCGCTGCCGAGCAGGGACTGGACCTCGACACGTTCCGCCGGGTCGTGGAGGAGGGGCCCATGGTCAGCACCGTGGCCCGCGCCAAGCTGGGCAAGCTGCTCGACGGCGACTTCGAGGTCCAGGCGGGGGCTGCGGACGTCCTGATGAACGCCGAGCTCATCGTCGCGGCCGGGCGCCGGGCCGACGTGGCGACGCCGATGGCGGACGTCTGCCGCGACCTCTTCGCCGAGGCGGTCGCGGCCGGCTGGGGCGACCTCGACATGGCCGTCGTGCTCGAGGCGGTGCGCGAGCGCTCGCGGGCACGGCGCGTGGGTGCGGCGACGCCGGGCTGAACGGGCTGCGACGGTCAGCGGGCGCGGATGCGGGAGCCGGCCAGCACCACGCAGGCGGCGACGGCGCTGAGGCCTAGCCACATGCCGACGAAGACCGGCACGTCCTGCCCGGCGCGGGTGTGCAGCGCCGCGAACACGGCCCCGGCCGCAGCGATCCCGATCACCGAGCCGAGGACGTCGGCCAGCTGCAGCGACGACGACGTCGCCCCGTGGTCGGCCGGGGGAGTGAGGGTCAGCGACAGGACCGACAGGCTCGCGGTGCCGAGCCCCATGCCGGTGCCGCACGCGACCAGGGCGAGGGCGATGAGCCACGGGTGCCAGTCGAAGTGGGTGACGGCCACGACGCCGAGCAGGCCCGCCGTCAGCAGCACGCCGCCGGCCACCACCAGCCGGTCGCGCCGCCCCGCCCACCGGTCCCGGCCCTGCACCCAGGAGCCCGCGGACCAGCCGAGCGACCCGACGGCCAGGATCGTGCCGGCCGTGCCGAGGGACTGCCCCCGCTCGTTGACGAGCATGAGCGGGATGTAGGTGATCGTCCCGAAGAAGGAGCAGGTCAGCAGGAACCGGGCCAGCATCACCGACGGCAGGCCCCGGCGAAGCAGCCACGTCCCGGCCGGCAGCAGCAGGGGCGCCGCGACGGCGATCCCGCCGACCCCGACGACGGCGACGACCGTCTGCGCGGACCACTGCGCCGACAGGTCGTGCGTGCCCCACTGGAGGGCCCCGGCGGAGGCGGCGATGAGCAGCCCGAACCAGGCGGCCCTCGTGTGCGCGCGGTGGTCGCGGCTCGAGGCGTCGATGCCGTCGTCAGCCGCGGCGATCTGGGCGCGGCGGCTCAGGACCATCGTCATCGCCAGGACGACCGGCGCGACGACGAGCCAGAACACCCACCGCCACGACCACGTCGTGGTCACCCACGCGGCGATCGGCGGGCCGAGGAGCGACGGCAGCACCCACGCGGCGGAGATGACGCTAAAGACCTTGGGGCGCAACGAGTCTGGGTAGACGCGGCCGATGACGACATACCCCGCCACGATGATGAGCCCCGCCCCCAGCCCGGCGACACCGCGCCCGAGGAGGAACAGCCCGAAGGCCCTGGACGAGCCGCACACGGCGCAGCCGGCCGCGAAGAGGAGCTGTCCGGCATACAGGGACGGCAGGGGACCGGAGCGGTCGCACCACACGCCGGCGAGGACGATGCCGAGCAGCTGGGTGGTGAGCATGACCGAGAAGGCGAGCCCGTACGAGCGGACGGCGTCCAGCTCGCGCGCCGCCGCCGGCATCGCCGTGGACACCGCCATCCCCTCGAAGGCGATGACGGTGATGAGCGCCACCAGCGCGAGCGAGACGAGGGCGTGGGCCGGGCCGAAGACCCCGCCCCCGGCGCCGGCCGCCGTCGTCCTCGCGGTCGGTGCGGGGCTGGTCACCCGCTCAACGGTACGCCGCGCTCGGCCAGCACCGCGGCAAGGGTGTCGATGCGGTCGGAGACGATCCCGTCGACGCCGAGGTCGAGCAGCCGGTGCATCTCCTGCCCATCGTCGACGGTCCACACGTGCACGTGCTTGCCCATGGCGTGGGCGCGCTCGAGCAGCTCGGGGGTGACCAGCTCGACCGTGCGGCCGCCGACCACGTGGGCGGTGGGGACCTGGAGCGCGGCGGCAGGGGAGCGCAGCCACTGCGCCACGCGGCCGGGGGCGAAGCGCATCGCGGCGACCTCCGCAGGACCCGCCGAGGTCGCCAGCCCCGGCCCGAGCAGCCGGCGCACCGCGCGCAGCCGGCGGTCGGAGAAGGACCCGACGCAGACGCGGTCCACCGCGTCGTGGCGGGCGATCACCTCGGCAAGGGGTGCGACGGCGCCCGGCGCCTTGACGTCGATGTTGAGGCGTGCCGAGGGCAGCTCCTCGAGCAGGTCCGACAGCAGCGGGATGGGCTCGGTGCCGTTGATCCGTGCCGAGCGCACCATGGACCAGGGGAGGTCGGCGATCCGGCCCGCCATGTCGGTGACCCGGTCGAGGACCGCGTCGTGGAAGGCCAGCAGGACCCCGTCGCTGGTGGCGTGGACGTCGGTCTCGAGGTAGCGGTACCCGAGGTCCACCGCACGCCGGAACGCCGCGAGGGAGTTCTCGAGGTGCACGTTGTCCGCCAGCTTCGCGCCGCCCCGGTGGGCCAGGCCGATCGGGGTCGGGGCGTCGAAGTAGGCGAAGTCGGCGGGTCGCACGGCGTCAGTCTGCCGTGCGAGCCGCCGCCGGTCCCGTCGGGTGGTCCCGTCGGTCCGGGCTCGCCACTCCTCGCGGCTCAGGCGGTGGTGGCCCAGACCGTGGTGTCGAGCGGCACGAGGCCGTCGTCGGTCAGCGGACCCGACGCGACGAGGACCGTGGACCCCTCGGGGAGGGCAACCGGCTCGGTGCCCAAGTTGGCCAGGACCAGGGTGCTCTGGCCCTGGCCCGTGTTGACGAGCGCCACGACGTCGTCGCCGTAGCCGGCCAGCTCGGCGAGGCCGCCGGTGCCGAGCTCGCGCTCGCGGCGGACGCGCAGCAGGTCGCGGTACAGCTCCAGCGTCGAGCCCTCGACACCGACCTGCTGGTCGACGGCGTACTCGCCGTAGACCGCGGGCTGCGGCAGCCAGGTCGCGTCCGAGGGCCCGAAGCCGAACGACGGCGCGTCCTTGACCCACGGGATCGGCACCCGGCAGCCGTCGCGACCGATCTCCTTGCCCTGCGTGCGGATGAACGTCGGGTCCTGGCGGAACTCGGCCGGCATGTCGGTGGAGTCCGGCAGCCCGAGCTCCTCGCCCTGGTAGACGTAGGCGCTGCCCGGCAGGGCCAGCATCAGCGTCGACGCGGCGCGGGCCCGGCGCAGGCCGAGCTCGCGGTCGGGCTGCGGGTCGGCGGCGCTGATGCCGTTGGGACGGCGCTCGCCGACGGGCAGGCCGAGGCGCGAGGCGTGCCGGACGGTGTCGTGGTTCGACAGGACCCAGGTGCTCGGGGCACCGACCGAGTCGGCGGCCGCGAGCGAGGTGTCGATGACGGCGCGCAGGTCGGCCGCCCGCCACTGCGACTGCAGGAAGTCGAAGTTGAACGTCTGGTGCATCTCGTCCGGGCGGACGTAGCGGACGGCGCGCTCCTGCGGCCGCACCCAGGCCTCGGCGCACAGGATGCGGTCGGGCTCGCCGTATCCGTCGAGGATCTTGCGCCAGGCGCGGTAGACCTCGTGCACGCCCTCCTGGTCCCACATGGGGGGCTTGGGCGCACCGGGCTTGAGCTCGCCGTCGAGGATGTGCAGCTCGGCGTCGTAGTCGGGCAGCCCAGGCTCCTTGATGAGCCCGTGGGCGACGTCGACGCGGAAGCCGTCGATGCCGCGGTCGAGCCAGAAGCGCAGGATCGACTCGAACTCGGCGTGGACCTCGTCGTTGTCCCAGTTGAGGTCGGGCTGCTTGGAGTCGAACAGGTGCAGGTACCACTGGCCGGGCGTGCCGTCGGCCTCGGTGACGCGGGTCCAGCCGGCACCGCCGAAGACGGAGTGCCAGTCGTTCGGCGGCTCGTCGCCGCCCGGGCCGCGGCCGTCGCGGAAGATGTAGCGGTTGCGCTCGCGCGAGCCCGGGGCCGAGGCGAGGGCCTCCTGGAACCACACGTGCTCGTCGCTGGTGTGGTTGGGGACGAGGTCGACGATGACCTTGAGGCCGAGCTCGTGGGCACGCGCCACCATCGCGTCGGCGTCCTCGAGGGTCCCGAAGAGCCGGTCGATGTCGCGGTAGTCGGCGACGTCGTAGCCGGCGTCGGCCTGGGGGGAGGTGTAGAAGGGGCTGAACCAGACGGCGTCGACGCCGAGGTCGCGCAGGTGCTCCAGGCGGGCGGTCACGCCGGGGAGGTCGCCCACGCCGTCACCGTCGGAGTCGGCCCACGACCGGGGGTAGATCTGGTAGATGACCGCGTGCCGCCACCAGGCGGCGTCGGCGGAGTCGGCGGGGTGGACGAGGTCCGTGGAGAGCGTGTCAGTCACGGGGGACCATGCTCCCGCATGGGTGCCACCGGACGAAATCCACCCCGCCGGTGACCGTATGCCGGTCACGCGGCTGCGGCCTGCGCGTCTACTCGTCGTCGAGCGAGTTCACCAGCGAGTGCGCGGCGCGCTCGAGGTAGTCGCGCAGGAGCAGGTCGTCGGCCGGCGCGAGGTCGAGCGTGTCCACCGCCGCCATCATGTGGTGCAGCCACCGGTCGCGCTGGGCGGGCGTGACCTTGAAGGGGTGGTGCCGCATCCGCAGGCGGGGGTGGCCGCGCTGCTCGGAGTACGTCGTCGGGCCGCCCCAGTACTGCTCGAGGAACATGCGGAGCCGGTCCTCGGCCGGGCCGAGGTCCTCCTCCGGGTAGAGCGCCTTGAGCGGCTCGTCCTGGGCCACGCCGCGGTAGAACTCGTGCACCAGCCGGCGGAACGTCTCGTGCCCGCCCACCTGGTCGTAGAAGCTCGTCGGCCGGCCCGGCGTGCCGGGTCCGCCGGGCGTCGTGGCGCTCATCGGCCGCCCACCGGGCCCGGGCCGAACGGCGTCATGACCGGCGCCTTGATGCCGTTCTCGTCGAACGCCGTCTTGACCCGCTCGCGGATCTCGCGCGAGATGCCGTACTGCTGCTCGGGCGCGGTCTTGGCGATCACCCGGATGGTGACGACCGAACCGGTGATCGACTCGACGCCCACCACCTGCGGCTCCTCGAGGAGCTTGTCCTGCCAGGCCTCGTCCTCGTCGAGCCGGTGCACGACGTCGCGGATGAGCGGGATGACCTTCTCGAGGTTCTCGCTGTAGGCGACCGGGAGGTCGACGACGGCCGTCGACCAGCCCTGGCTCTTGTTGCCGATCCGGACGATCTCCCCGTTGCGGATGTACCAGACGACGCCCTGGCCGTCGCGCAGCCGCGTGACGCGCAGCGAGACCTCCTCGACCGTGCCGATGGCCTCACCCGTGTCGACGACGTCGCCGACGCCGTACTGGTCCTCGAGGATCATGAAGATCCCGGACAGGAAGTCCTTGACCAGGCTCTGCGCTCCGAAGCCGAGCGCCACCCCGCCGACCCCGGCCGTCGCCAGGATCGGGGCGAGGTTGATGCCCACGATCCCCATCACGGTCAGGATCGTGATCAGCGCGATGACGAAGGTCACCGTGCTGCGCAACAGCGACCCCATCGTCAGGGTCCGCTGGCGGTGCCGCTCGTGCGCCGTCCCCGTGGCCGAGGCGATCGCGCGACGAGCGCGGCCCGGTTCCTGCTCGCGCCGGGCGTCAGCCCGGGCGAGCGTCACCTGCACGGTCCGGCCGATCGAGCGCAGCAGCACCCAGCGCGCGAGCAGGGCGATGAGGACGACGACGACGATCTGGAGCGGGGCGCCGAGGAACCAGTCGGCGACACCCTGCCAGGTCAGCTTGCCCAGCTCCTGCACGAAGTGATCAAGCATCGGCGTCCCGGGCCTGGGCGCGCAGGGCGCGCGCGACGGGGTCGCGGTTCTCCACGACGAGGCGCCTCAGGGCCGCCGGTGCGTCCGGGTGGCTGTCGAGCCACTTCTGGGTGGCGTCGTGCAGCTCCTGGTTGGCGAGCACCATCGGGTAGAAGCCGGTCACCAGGATCTCGACGATGGCGTGCGAGCCCTTGGACTCCACCGTGTCGAGCATCTCGTGGTACCGCGCGACGTACGGCTCGAGCAGCGACACGTCGTGGACCGTGGTGAAGCCCAGGGCGATGGCCTCGATGACCGAGTTCGGCAGCCCCTCCTCCTCGACCGCGCGCCGCCAGGCGGCCGCCTTCATCTCCGGGGTGGGGATGGAGGCGAGGGCGCGGGCCCAGCGCTCGCGGCCGGTCGCGGTGTTGTCGCGCTCCTTCTCGGCGTCGACCTCCGCCTCGGTGGCCGCGCCGACCGAGGCGAGCGACGTCAGCAGGGTCCAGCGCATGTCGGTGTCGACTGCCAGGCCCTCGAGCACGTCGGAGCCGTCGTACAGGCCGCGCAGCCAGCGGGCGTGGTCCCCGCCGGGCTGCACGCCGGCATACGTGGTGAGCAGCTGCAGCTGCGCGTCGCTGCCCGGCGTCGCCGCCTCGGCGAGCGCGCGCAGCCGCGCGGAGGCGGTGGACACGGCCTCGGCGCGGTGGTCGGGGGCCACGTACATCTCCAGCGTGGTGCGCAGCTGCCCGAGCAGGGTGCGCAGCATCGTCGAGTTCGTCTCGCCGGACAGCGTGGTGAGGACCAGGTCGACGAAGTCGCGCCCGGGCATCTCGGCGTCGCGGGTCATGTCCCAGGCGGCGCCGAGCACGAGGGCCCGCGGCAGGCTGTCGGCGAACGACCGGGTGTGCGCCAGGGCCGTGGCGAGCGAGCGCTCGTCGAGGCGGATCTTGGCGTAGGCCAGGTCGTCGTCGTTGACGAGCAGCAGGTCCGGCGCAGGGCGCCCGACCAGCTCGGGCACCGGGGTGCTCTCGCCGTCGACGTCGAGCTCGACCCGGTGGGTGCGCACGAGGCTGGTGGTGCCGTCCTCGGCGGTGTCGACGTCGTAGAGGCCCACGGCGAGGCGGTGTGGCCGCAGCGTGGGGTGCTCCTCGACCGCGGTCTGCTCGATGACGACCGAGGACAGCAGGCCCTGGTCGTCGGTCTCGACGACCGGGCGCAGGGTGTTGACGCCGGCGGTCTCGAGCCAGAGCTTGGACCAGGCGCCGAGGTCACGGCCGGAGGTGGCCTCGAGCTCGGACAGCAGGTCGTCGAGCGTGGTGTTGCCCCACGCGTGCTTGGCGAAGTACGCGCGCAGGCCGTCGCGGAACGGCTCGCGGCCGACGTAGGCGACGAGCTGCTTGAGCACCGACGCGCCCTTGGCGTAGGTGATGCCGTCGAAGTTGACCTCGACGTCCTGCAGGTCACGGATCGGCGCCACGATCGGGTGCGTCGAGGACAGCTGGTCCTGCCGGTAGGCCCAGGCCTTCTCGGCGATGCCGAAGGTGGTCCACGCGCTCTCCCACTCGGTGGCCTCGGCCTGGCAGGTGGTCGACGCCCACTCGGCGAAAGACTCGTTGAGCCACAGGTCGTTCCACCACTTCATGGTGACGAGGTCGCCGAACCACATGTGCGCGAGCTCGTGCAGGATCGTCACGCCGCGGCGCTCGACCATCGCCTCGGTCACCTTGGAGCGGAAGACGTAGATCTCGCTGATGGTGACGGCGCCGGCGTTCTCCATCGCGCCCATGTTGTACTCGGGCGTGAAGAGCTGGTCGTACTTCTCGAAGGGGTACTCGCAGTCGAACTCCTCCTCGAAGAAGGCGAAGCCCTTCTTGGTGAGCTCGAAGACGTTGTCGGCGTCGAGGAACTCGAGCATCGAGCGGCGGCAGAAGATGCCCAGCGGCACGGTGCCCTTGCGCGTCTGCGCCTCGTCGCGCACCACGGCATACGGGCCGGCCACGAGCGCGGTGATGTAGCAGGACATCCGCGCGGTCGGGGCGAACGCCCAGGTGGCCGCACCCTCGCGCACCGGCGTGGGCTCGGGGGTGGGGGAGTTGGAGACGACCTGCCAGTGGTCGGGGGCGGTCACGGTGAAGCCGTAGGTCGCCTTGAGGTCGGGCTGCTCGAAGACGGTGAAGACGCGCCGGCAGTCCGCCACCTCGAACTGGGAGTAGAGGTAGACCTCGCCGTCGACGGGGTCGACCAGGCGGTGCAGCCCCTCACCCGTGTTCGTGTATGCCGCGGTCGCGTCGACCGTGAGCGTGTTCTGCTCCGCGGTGGTCGGGATCGTGACCCGCAGGCCGTCGAAGTGGGTGGCCGGGTCGAGCGACTCGCCGTTGAGGGTGATCGCCTCGACCGAGGGTGCGATGAGGTCGATGAACGTGCCCTCGCCCGGACGGGTGCTCGTGAAGGTGACCGTCGTCGTGCTGCGGAACGTCGTCTCGGACGTGGTGAGGTCGAGGGCGATGTCGTAGTGGTCGACCTGCACGAGGCCGGCGCGCTCGGCCGCCTCGTCGCGGGTCAGGTTCTTGCCAGGCACAAACAGCTCCTGCGGTGGGTGTCCAGGGGTCGGCCCATCCTGTCACGGGCGACCGACCCCGGGAGGGCGCACCCGGGGTCGCGCCACCCGGCGCGACCGGGCGCGGGGCCAGTGGCAGGATTGGGGGTGTGAGTGCTGCGACCGACGTCTCGACCACCCGCTCCGCCGCCGAGTTCTGGTTCGACCCCCTGTGTCCGTGGGCGTGGATGACCTCCCGCTGGATGATGGAGGTGGAGAAGGTCCGCCCCGTCGACGTGACCTGGTCGGTGATGAGCCTGTCCGTCCTCAACGAGGGCCGTGACCTGCCCGAGGAGTACCGGGCGATGATGGACAAGGGCTGGGGCCCGGTCCGCGTGGTCATGGCTGCTCGCAAGTTCCACGGCGAGGAGGTCACCAAGCCTCTCTACGACGCGATGGGCACGCGGATCCACCTCGGTGGTGAGAAGGACTTCGCCAAGGTCATCGTCCCCGCCCTTGAGGAGGTCGGGCTGCCGGTCGAGCTCGCGGAGTACGCCGACAAGGACGACTTCGACGCCGAGCTGCGCGCCAGCCACCAGCGGGCGATCGACCTGGTGGGCGACGACGTGGGCACCCCGGTCGTGGCGGTCAACGGCGAGGCCTTCTTCGGCCCGGTCGTCACGCCGGCCCCGAAGGGTGAGGCCGCCGGCCGTCTGTGGGACGGTTGCGTGCTCGTCGCCGGCACCCCCGGCTTCTACGAGCTGAAGCGCAGCCGAACCGTCGGCCCCATCTTCGAGTAGGAGACCCCATGCGCGTCCACATCGGCGGCGACCACGCGGCATACGACCTGCTGAACGAGCTCGTCTCGTTCCTGGAGTCCGAGGGGCACGAGGTGACCAACCACGGTGCCCACTCCTACGACGCCGAGGACGACTACCCGGTCTTCGTGCTCCGCGCGGCCGAGGCGGTGGCGGCCGACCCCGAGTCGCTGGGCGTGGTGCTCGGCGGTTCGGGCAACGGTGAGCAGATGGCGGCCAACAAGGTCGCCGGCATCCGCGCCGCCCTGTGCTACAACACCGAGCTGGCCCAGCTGGCGCGGGAGCACAACAACGCGCAGGTCATCTCCATCGGCGGCCGGATGAACACGGTCGAGGAGGCCAAGGACATGGTCCGCACCTTCCTCGCCACGCCGTTCTCGAAGGCTCCGCGGCACGAGCGGCGGATCGCGATGGTCGGCGAGTACGAGAGCACCGGGACGCTCCCGCCCCTGCCCTGATCTGTGGAAATGCCGCGGCACCGCCGGGCACGCCACTAGGGTGTGCGCAGGGATCGGGAGGGGCCGAACCCGTGCCGCGACGTAGCGGGGCTCCCGCCCCCCGCCTTGCCGAAGGACCTCACACGTTGGACGTCGACAGGACGCTGCTCGTACGCCGAGCCCTCGCGTCCCGGGTCCAGCGGGGACGGGCGCAGTGGTTGCGGTGGGGCAACGCCGGGACGGTCCTCGTCCTCCTGGTGGCGACCGGTGTCCTGTGCTGGTCGATGCTGCGGTGGCCCTCGGCCATCCCGTTCTCCGCCTACATCCCGGTCGCCGTGCTGGCGGGGCTCTTCCTGCCTCCCGCGCGGCTGGCCCTGGTCGACTCCGCCATCCTCGTCGCGGCCCTGGTCACGGTCGTCGACCGCGATGCCACGACGACGCTGGTGGGTGCGCTGGTGGTGCTCGTCGCCATCATGGCGATGATGTTCTGGGTGGCGGCGTCCCGGGCGCGCCTGGGGGTCCAGGGCAACCTCGGCGAGTCGATGCTGGTGGACCTGCGCGACCGGCTGCGCACCCAGGGCGAGCTGCCACCGCTGCCCGAGGGCTGGGGCGCCGAGCTGGCGGTGCTGTCCGCGTACGGCGACTCCTTCTCAGGCGACTTCCTCGTCACGAGCAAGACGGGGTCGGTGCTCGAGCTGGTGCTGGTCGACGTGTCCGGCAAGGGCATCGCGGCCGGTACCCGGTCGCTGCTGCTGTCCGGCGCCTTCGGTGGCCTGCTGGGCTCGATGCCGGTCGACCGCTTCCTCCCGGCCGCCAACTCCTACCTGCTGCGCCAGGCCTGGGACGAGGGGTTCGCGACGGCCGCGCACGCCATGCTCGACCTGGAGACCGGCGAGTTCAGCGTCGGCTCGGCCGGCCACCCGCCGGCCGTGCGCTTCAACGCCGGGTCCGGGCGCTGGGAGGTGCTCGAGGGTGACGAGGGTCCGGTGCTGGGCGTCACGGAGGGCTTGACCTTCCCGCGCATCACGGGTCGGCTCGGTCGCGGCGACGCCCTGCTGCTCTACACCGACGGCGTCATCGAGGTGCGCGACCGCGACCTGCGCGACGGTATCGACCGCATGCTCGGGACGGCTGAGCGGATGATCTCCAAGGGCTTCGAGGGCATGGTCGCCCGGATGTGCGCGGCCGCCCGGGCCGGCGAGACCGACGACCGCGCGGCCGTCCTCGTCTGGCGCCGCTGAGCCTTCGGCAGCAGACGTCCCGTCCGGTGCCCGCCCTCAGCGGGCGACGGGCTCCGCGGCGGCGGTGGAGCGGGCTGCCGCCCTGCGGCCGATGTTGGCGCAGTCGACGCAGATCGACTCGGGGATGAGCCCGAGGCGCATGAGCCCGGCGAAGACGAGGCACCCCACGCAGATCCCCGCCAGCGCCTCCAGGGCCGGGAAGACCACCATGACGACCCCGATGACGACCACGGGGACCGACGCGCCGGCCAGCCACAGCCCGGTGGCTGCCAGGGTCAGCACGGCCCCGATGGTGGCCGCGAACCGCTTGGGCGGCCCGGCGGTGTAGCGCGGGGCCGCAGCCACCCGGGGGCGGACCAACCGTCCGACGAACCGGGCGACCGGGCTGGCGGACGGGCCCCAGCCCGCTCGCAGCACGAAGTCGGCGGCCAGCACGGCATACAGCCACCACTGGTGCGCGGCCAGTGCGAGGACACCCAGGACGAGCACGACGCCGGCGATGAGCCGGACGGTGACGTCGTCGACGATGTTGGGGAACCGGGAGATGCGCATGCATCCATTATGGATCAGATAACGATTGGTTATCACGTGGGGTCCGTCACGCGGACGGGTCCGGGGGTGCGGGGGCTGCGACGAGGCGCCGGCGGCGGTCTGCCACGCTGGGGGCGTGGACGAGACGGGACACGTGCGCAGCTACAACGCGCGGCGCGGGCGGATGTCGGCGCTGACCCTCGAGCGCGTCGAGGCGCTGTTCCCCCGCCACCACATCCCTGACGGCCCGCTGGACCCTGCGGCCGCCTTCGGCCGGGTGGCGCCCGTGGTGCTCGAGATCGGGTGCGGGCACGGCGCTGCCGCCGTCGCGTACGCCGAGACGCACCCCGGGCACGACCTGCTCGCCGTCGACGTCTTCACCCCGGCCCTGGCCCGGATGCTCGCGGAGGCGGACCGGCGGGGCTTGCGCAACTTGTGGCTGCACCAGGGGGACGCCGTCGCCCTGCTGCGCGACCGCATCGCGCCGGGCTCGCTGGCCGCGGTGCACCTGTTCTTCCCCGACCCGTGGCCCAAGGCCAAGCACGCCAAGCGCAGGTTCCTCGCGCCGTACACGCTCGACCTCCTCGCCTCGCGGCTGGTGCCCGGCGGTCACCTGCTCGTGGCCACCGACCACGAGACGTATGCCGTGCACGCCCGGGCGGAGCTCGCGGCGCACCCGCGGTTCGTGGTGACCGAGGGGGAGCGGCCGCCGTGGCGGCCACGGGACGGGTTCGAGGCCAAGGGCCTGGCGGCAGGGCGGCGGGTCACCGAGTTCCGCGCCGACCTCGTCTGACCCGCGTACTTCCCCCACTTCGGGCCACCGAGCCCCGGACCTGCGCGCTGTAGTCGCGGGTCGGTGGCCCGAAGTCGCACGCCTCTCTGCACCTCGGGCCACTGGACCCCGGACCTGCGCGCTGCAGTCGCGGGTCGGTGGCCCGGAGTCGAGCGCGGTGCTGGTGGTCCGTCGGGGTAGCCGGAGCCGCCGTCGCGGTCGCGCCTCGTTCCTCGGCGCGCACGCTCCGGCTTCCTGCATCCGGCTCCCCGCCGACGGCCTGCGCAAGCTTGGCCGTCCGTCGGGGTAGCCGGATTTGAACCGGCGGCCTTCCGCTCCCAAAGCGGACGCGCTACCAACCTGCGCCATACCCCGTCGCTCGCAGGTCGATTTCATCCCAGCGGAGCGCGGCCATTAGGCTAACGCCTCGGGTTCGCGACGCCGTCGCGGGCCCGCGCGGGTGTAGCTCAATGGTAGAGCCCCAGTCTTCCAAACTGGCTACGCGAGTTCGATTCTCGTCACCCGCTCCACCCAGGACCCGATGGCCCAGAACTCGATGGCCTCAGGACTCGATGGCCTTCTTCAGGTTGGCCACCATGACGTCGAGGTCGCGGTCGCCGTTCCAGCCGACGCGGTCCATCAGCTCCCCGACGAACGGGACGGAGCTGGCCCAGCCGAACGACATGGTCAGTTTTGCAGCTGCTTGACCGTCGCCATGACGATCCCCCCGTCTGCGCCCCACCCGGCCGCACCGTGCGACCCACCCGCCTGTGTGCAGGCTCCCACCTTCGAACGTATTGCGAGCCCGCGGCGTCGACAGGGCCGGAAGGCCCACGGGTGCGCCCCCGCCCGAGGCGGTCCGCCCCGCCCGCTGCCGCCGGCCGCCCTGCTGCCGCCGCCCGCCCCTCTGCCGCCGCCCGCCCGCGGCGGCTCAGCCGCGCCCTCCGGTGGGCACCGGGTCCCTTCTCGCCGGAGCGCGCCCGGCCGTCACCAGGACTGCTGCGGCCGCGCCGAGGTCGACCACGAGCAGTGCGACCATGCCCCAGCGGTGCACGTTCTCGAAGCCCGCCACGTCGAAGGTGGTGACGGCGATGGTGGCCGCGGGGTCCGACTGCGCCGCGTCGACCACGTCGACGACCACCCGCAGGTCGACGAGACCGGCGCCGGCCGGCAGCTCGAAGCGGGCCACCTGGCGGCCCTCACGGTGCGGGCTGTAGCCGATGGTGGACGACGTCAGCGTGACCGGCGGGGAGGAGCCGTCCGGGGCCGTCACGGACACCCGCGAGACCCGAGAGCCGTCCTCGGTGTAGACGAACCACGGGTCGGGGTGCGCCGTGACCGTGAGGCCCGACGGCGGTCCGTGGGTGGCCGCCTCGAGCGACGCCGTCACGGCGGTGCTCACGGCGGAGGACCACAGCAGCGCGGCGAAGGCTCCCGTCAGGGCCACCACGGCGGCGAGCAGGATCCACGGAAGGCGTCTGCCCGGACGCGAGCCGGCCACCTCAGGTGCTGACGGGGCGAGGGACCGGGTCGACATGGCGCCCACCTCCTGACCCCACCATGCCGCCGACCCCTGGCGCCCGGCACGGGCCAACGTCCCGGAACCCAGCACGACGGCCCGCCACCGGGAGGTGGCGGGCCGTCGTCGTCCCGGGGGTCAGTGCCCGGGACGCCCCTGACGGGTCACGTGGGCTCAGAAGGCGCTGGTGCCGTTCGGGGTGCCCAGGCCGGTCGGGCCGTCCCAACCCGTGCCCGCGGTGCACCACGAGGCGCACGTGCCGTTGCTGCCCGACGTCACGTCGAACAGGCCGGAGGAGTTGGCGTACGGGAGGGTGTTCGCGTAGCCGGCGGTGTTGCCCGACAGGGCGTAGACCGACGCGACGAGCGGCGAGGACAGGCTGGTGCCGCCGTACTGCGCCCACCCGGAGGTCGTCTTGGTCGACGGGGCGTAGACCGCGAGGCCGGTGTTCGGGTCGGCGACCGCGGACACGTCGGCGATGGCGCGACCCGAGCAGTTCGTCATGGCGGTCGTCTGGCCGGACGGGGCGGCGTTGAGGGTGGTGCAGCCGGAGCCGGCACCGCTCCAGGCGGACTCGGTCCACCCGCGGGTGTTCGACGCGGCATACAGCGACGTCCCGCCGACGGCGGTCACGTAGTGCGACGACGCGGGGAAGCTGCCGCCCTGGTAGCCGTTGTCACCGGTGGAGGCGGTCACCGCGATGCCGGGGTGGTTGTAGTAGCTGCCGTAGCTGCTGTCGGCGAGGTCGCCGCCGCCGTAGGAGTTGGAGATCGCCACGACGCCGGGCTGCTTGGCGGCGGTGTTCACCGCGGTGCCGAGGTTCGTCAGGCTCGAGGAGGAGGCCTGCACGAGGACGATCTTGCAGCTCGGGCACGCGGCCGACACGGCGTCGAGGTCGAGCGCCTGCTCCTGGGCCCAGCCGTTGTCGTAGCGCGGCAGGCTCGTGCCCCCGGTCTGGTTCAGGATCTTCAGGCAGCCGTTGGCGGTGGTGCAGGCGGGCAGCCCCCACTGCGAGCGGTAGACGGCGAGGTCCTGCTCGGCCTTGGAGTAGCCGTAGGCGTCGACGATGGCGACGGTGCGCCCGCCGGCCGACAGCCCGCTCAGCTTGTACGCGCTCTGGATGTCCGTCGGGGTCTTGCCCGAGATCGCGGACGGGGTCACGGTGCGGCCGGACGGGCTGACTGCCGTGCCGTGGTCGTCGACCAGCTTGAGGGCGTCGCACGCGGCGACGGTGGGGGACGTCGGTGCACTGCACACGCGCGCCGCGTGGGCGCGGGGAGAGGCGGCCGAGGCGGACGTGGTCGCGGTGGCGACCAGGCCCGTGGTTGCCGTGGCGGCGAGCGCCACGGCGAGGAGCTGCTTGCGCATGGGTCATCTCCTGCATGGGGGGCAGGGGCGACGGCTGTCGTCCCCGGGCGAATCTGTGACGAATCCCCTTGTCGCACAAGATTCCTCGCCAAGTCCGGAAGGTCCTGTCGGAACTTGGTCAGCGCTTGTGAGAGAAATGGAAAAGGTTCATGACGGATGTCATGGGCCTGGGAGGCGGTCGTGCTGCATGGCGCCGTCTCGCCGCGCGACGTGGCCGCGCCACCCACGACCGTGCCCCGCCACTCACCGCCGTGCCCCGCCACCCACGACCGTGCCGCGGGGGCAGCAGCCCCGCGGCACGGTCGTGTGGGTCGGGCGTGGCGTCAGCTGCCCTTGCCGCCCCCGGCGCGGAACTGCTGCCAGGCGTCGCTCATGCGGTCGGCCTGGCCGGCGGTGAACATGTCCATGCAGGAGTCCTGCGTGTAGTCCATGAAGTTGTGGATCGGGTCCAGCCCGGGTGCAGGGCACGTGTCGGCGCCCTCGGGGCAGTTGAACTGCGGGGCCGCCTCGGGGGCGGTGTCGGCCACCCAGTCGCCGCTCGCGGCGCAGCCGTGGGCGAAGGTGTGCTCGAGCATCAGCCAGTGCCCGACCTCGTGCGTGAGGGTGTCGCCCTCGCCGTACCTCCAGGGCTTCGACGGGTCGTCGGGGTTGCGGCCACCGGGCATCGACTCGTCGAGCATCACCACGCCGTCGATGTAGTCGCGGCCGTGGTTGTAGCCCTTGGGGAAGTAGGCCCAGCCGAGCAGCCCGCCACCGATGTTGCCGGCGTACACGTTGAGGGTCCGCGCGTCGCCCTCGTACAGCGCGGCCTTCATCTCCTTCTCCACGCCGGCCTTGCCCGGCACGACGGTGTACCAGGCCGGGTTCACCGACCACGTGACCTTGGTCAGGCTGAACCGGAACGGGGTGTCGGCGGCGTCAGCCGCGGTCGCTCCGGAGTACGAGTCGTTCAGCACCTTCATCTGCGCGCTGATCAGGGACTCCCAGCGTGCCTTCTCCGCGGGCGAGTTCTCGTGGTCGGAGACCATGTGGAAGACCACCGGCACGGTCACGGAGCCGGGCGCCAGCGTCGGCCGGTCGGTCAGCGTGCCGTATGCGTTCGCCTCGTTCTTGGGGTAGAGCTCGGGCTCGGCCCCCTTGGCACCCGGCCTGACCCGAGCGGCGCTGCCGGCGGAGCCGGTCTCGGCGCACGCGGCGGCTCCGGGGGAGAGGGCCGTCGCGGAGGAGGCGCCCCCGGAGGCGGTGCTGCTGCTGCCGAGGAGCGCGAGGGCCGCGGTGGCGGCCAGGGCGCCGAGGCGCAGTGGTGTGCGGACAGGCATGGGTGGTCCCTTCTGATCCGGTCCCCCGTGCGGAGGGGCTTCCGGCGGACGCTACCTCGCGGGCCGAGGGGACGGAACCCCTCGAGCCCGCCCCTTTGCGCAGGTCAGAGGCCGTACTCCTCGAGCAGGCGCAGCCAGATCTCGCTCATCGTCGGGTAGGACGGGACCGCGTGCCACAGGTTCCGCAGCGGCACCTCACCCACGATCGCCACCGTGGCCGCGTGCACCAGCTCCGCCACGTCCTGGCCGACGAAGGTCGCCCCGACGACGACCTGGCGGTCCTCGTCGACGATCATCCGCGCCCGGCCCTGGTAGCCCTCGGCCTGCAGCCCCGAACCGGCCGCGCTGTCCATGGGCACGTCGACCACGCGGATCGACAGGCCCCGGTCACGCGCCTCGGCCTCGGTGAGGCCCGCGGCCGCCACCTCCGGGTCGGTGAAGACGACCTGGGGGGAACCGAGCGACGTGGCGTACGGGGTCATCCCCGGCTCGTCGTCGGGTCGCCCGGCGGCGCGGGCGGCGACGAGGTCGCCGACGGCCCGTCCCTGGTACTTGCCCATGTGGGTGAGCAGCGCGATGCCGGTGACGTCGCCGACGGCGTAGAGCCACGGATCGCCCTCGAGACCCTTGACCTCCATGCGCTCGGTGACCTGGACGTAGCCCGGCTTCGAGGTGAGCGCGCCGACGGCCTCGAGGCCGAGGCCCCCGGTGGCCGGCCGGCGTCCCACGGCCACGAGCAGCTCGTCGGCGACGACGCTCGACCCGTCGGACAGCGACACCGTGACCTCGCCCGAGCCCCCGGGCCGGTCGACCGACTCGGCCTTCGTGGACAGGCGCACGTCCACGCCGTCGGCCTCCAGCGCCGTGCGCACGGCCTCGCCCGCGAAGGGCTCGTGGCGCCCGAGCAGGCCGTCCGCCTGCTCGATGACGGTCACGGTCGAGCCGAGGGCGGCATACACCTGCGCGAGCTCGGCGGCCACGACGCCGCCGCCGAGGATGGCCAGCCGGCCCGGCACGGTGCGCGAGGTGGTCGCCTCGCGGTTGGTCCACGGGTTCGCTGCCCGCAGGCCCGGAAGGTCCGGCACGAGGGGCGAGCTGCCGGTGGCGAGGATGACGGCCTGGCGGGCCCGCAGCGTCCGGTCGCCGACCTCGACGGTGCGCTCACCGGTGAGCCGGGCCTCCCCACGCACGAGGTCGATGCCCACGTGGTCGAGCCAGTCGACCTGTCCCGAGTCGTCGAGCCGGTCGCTCGTGCCCACCCGGTTGACCCAGGCGTCCCTGCGGGCGAGGACGCCGTCGCGGTCGACCCGCGCGCCCTCCGAGCCCTGCACCCGCTGCGAGGCGCGGGTGGCGTGGATCGGGCGCAGCAGCGCCTTGCTCGGCGAGCAGGCGTAGAAGCTGCACTCGCCGCCGACGAGGTGCTTCTCCACGATCGCGACCGTGAGGCCGCCCTTGTGCGCGCGGTCCGCGGCGTTCTCACCGACCGGTCCCGCGCCGATGACGATGACGTCGTACTCGTCGGTCATGACAGGAGTGCTCCGTTCTGGCCGGGCTCGCGGCCGTGCATGGTGTCGGTGAGGTAGGACCGTCCCCCGTCGCGGTCCAGGGAGCGCTCGACGCGGCCGAGGACCCTCGCCCCGGGCCACACGTGCAGGAGGAGGAGGGCCAGGCTGAGCACGACGCCGACGACGACGGTCATGCCTGTCCGCGGCGTCACGGCGAAGGCGAGGGCGATGCCGACGACACCGACCGCCTCACAGATGGCGAGCCGAACGAAGGTCGACTGCTGGAAGGCCATCCGCCCGGCGACGGCCGCCTCCCGGGCCGGCGTGGTCGGCGCGACCGCGGGCGCGCGGTAGCCGACGACGGTGCACAGCACGTGGGCCACCAGGGCGAGCGCGCCGAGCACCCACGGCACCCACGTCGGCGGGTAGCCGTGCAGGCCGAGCACGACGCCCCCGAGCAGGACGGCCAGGACGACCAGGCCGCCCATCACCGCGCCGACGGTCGTCTGCAGCGCCCGCAGCGGGGTCGCAGGCCTGGTGGCCGGGATCGTCATGACCGCCACCCTAGGAGGCGACCGGGGGACCGCGCTCGGCAGCGACCCACCCCGACGCCCGGGGGAGGGCGCCGGCGGCGGGTTCGGCTCTGCGCCCGGGGACGGCTAGCATGAGCGGTGGCCCGGTCGACCGTGCGCGCACCCGCCGCGCACCCCGGGTCCTTCCCTTTGCCCCACGAGCATGGAGTACCGCGCAGTGAAGAGTGCCGTCGAGACCCTCAACCCGACCCGGGTCAAGCTGACCGTCGAGGTCCCGTTCGAGGAGCTCAAGCCGAGCCTCGACGCGGCGTACGCGACGATCGGCAGCCAGATCCAGGTCCCCGGCTTCCGCAAGGGCAAGGTCCCCAGCCGCATCATCGACCAGCGCGTCGGGCGCGGTGCGGTCCTCCAGGAGGCCGTCAACGAGGCCCTCCCGCAGTTCTACGGGCAGGCCGTCGAGGAGAACAAGGTCCGCCCGATCGGGCAGCCCGAGGTCGACGTCACCGAGGTGCCGGCCGAGGAGGGCCAGGAGCTCAAGTTCACCGTCGAGGTCGACGTCCGCCCCGAGGTCACCCTCCCCGAGGACTTCAGCACCATCACCGTCGAGGTCGACGAGGCCAAGGCGTCCGACGAGGACGTCGAGGAGCGGCTCGTCGCGCTGCAGGAGCGGTTCGGCACCCTCAAGGGCGTCGAGCGCGCCGTCGAGGACGGCGACTTCGTCTCGATCGACCTGCGCGCCGTCATCGGCGACGACGAGATCGACTCGGTCACCGGCATCTCCTACGAGGTCGGCAGCAAGAACATGCTCGACGGCCTCGACGAGGCGCTCGTCGGCATGGAGGCCGGCGAGACCAAGACCTTCACCGCGCCGCTGGCCGGTGGCGACCGTGAGGGCGAGGACGCCGAGGTCACCGTGACCGTGCAGTCGGTCAAGGTGCGCGAGCTCCCCGCCCTCGACGACGACTTCGCCCAGCTGGCCTCGGAGTTCGACACGCTGCGCGAGCTGCGCGAGGACGTCACCAAGCAGGCCGAGCGCGCCAAGAAGTTCGAGCAGGGCGTCCAGGCCCGCGACAAGGTGCTCGAGCACCTGCTCGACACCCTCGACATCCCGGTGCCCGACGGCATCGTCGAGGCCGAGGTGCACGCGCACCTCGAGGGCGAGAGCCGGCTCGAGGACGACGAGCACCGCGCCGAGGTCGACGCGAGCACCCGCAAGGCGCTCAAGGCCCAGTTCCTGCTCGACGCGATCGCCGAGCGCGAGGAGGTCAGCGTCGAGCAGCCCGAGCTCATCGAGTACCTCGTCATGTCGGCCCAGCAGTACGGCATGGACCCGAACCAGTTCGCCCAGGCGATCGACCAGCAGGGCCAGGTCCCGGCCATGGTCGCCGAGGTCGCCCGTCGCAAGGCGCTCGCCGCGGTCCTGGAGAAGGCCACGGTCGTCGACACCACCGGCGCCCAGATCGACCTCAACGAGGTCACCGCCACCGACGTGGCCTCGCAGCTCGTCGAGGACGCCGACGGCGACCACGAGGGCCACGACCACGCCTGAGCAGGCCCGTCGCCCCTGAGCGGGGCGACAACCGCACGCAAACGTATGCCGTGCACCCGACGCGGGTGCACGGCATACGTCATTGGTGTGATGGCTGCCGCGGCCTGCCCACAGGACCATGAGCCATGGACCAAGCGGGCTTTCACAAGCTGCGTCTGGCGGTGCAGGAGAACGCCCACCCGGCGGACTCCCAGCACGCCCGAGCACTCAAGCGCACCGTCGAGACGGCCCTGGAGGGCAGCGGCCTGTTCGCCGAGGTCGAGCTCGGCCGGACCGACGACGTCGACCGGCTCGTCATCGGCGTGTGCCGGTGCGCCGAGGACGTGCTGCCCTGGGAGGCGGGGATGGGCATGGAGCGGGTGTGGGCGACCGCGGTCGTGGACGCCCGCTGGGAGGCCCACACGGTCGTGTGCACCGACAGCATCATGGAGTTCGAGGGCGCCTTCACGGTCGACGACCGCGGCAGCTACGTCACCCTGCAGCTCGTGGCGGAGCCGCCGCTGGCCCTGGCACCGCAGGAGTCCGGCGCCACGGGGAACGGCGTCGTCAACGGCGCAGGGGCCACCGGGACCTCCCGCTAGCCGACGAGCAAGGGACGTTTGCTGCAGTTTGCCCAATTCCGCCTGCCGCCGTGCGCTACCGTCAGATCGGCGGAGGTGGCACGGCCGTCCCGCCTTCGACAGGACCCACGTCAGGACCCTCATGAAGATCCGTATGACCATGCTGGTCGTCGCGCTCGCGACTGCAGCCGCATCGACCACCGTGACCGCGGGACCTGCCGCGGCGGCCGCTGACACAGCTGTCGGCACGTATTACTCCGTCACCACGAACCAACGCGTGCTCGACACGCGAACTGGGCTCGGAGCGCCCAAGGCGCCTCTTGGACCGCGCGGCGAGATAGCCCTCCAGCTCGGTGGGCGGGCAGGCATTCCCACCGGGAACGCCGCATCTGCGGTGGTACTCAACCTCACAGGTGTCACGCCGACAAGCTCGACCTACCTCACCGCCTACCCGTCGGGGAGCACGCGACCGGGCGTCTCGAGCCTCAACCTGGCGCCCCGCGCGGTGCGTGCGAACCTCGTGACTGTCCCTGTCGGCTCCGACGGAAAGGTCCGCATCTACAACAACTCCGGTTCGGTGAACGTCGTCGCTGACGTGATGGGGTACTACGCCGGCTCCGACATCTCCGGCACCAAGGGCATCGGCTCGATGTACGCACCCCTGGCCACTCCTGGCCGCCTCTTCGACTCTCGCGACCCGGACAACGGCATCCTCGTGCCGGGCGACAGCTGGATCTTGGGATACGACTTCGGTGCGCAGAATGCGAACGTCAAGGCCTACGCGGTCAACATCACCGCGATCAACGGCACCGGCTCCGGCTTCGTCACCGCATGGGACGGCACCGGGGCTCGGCCGAACGCGTCCAACCTGAACTACGTCAAGGGCCAGGTGGTGCCGAACATGGCCGTGGTGCCGGCCGTCATCGATCCCGGCGACGGCACGCCAGTCTTTGCCATCGAGAACGGCAGCTCCACCGCCTCGGTGCATGTCGTGGTCGACGTCGTGGGGATCTACCTCGTCAACCAGACAGAGGGCCTGCGTTTTGCCCCGATCGCGCCGCAGCGCATCGTCGACACGCGCAACGGCTTGGGCGACGGCGTTGCCTCCCCGATCGGTGCGGCTGGCACCCGCACCTTCACCGCGGGGTCCCCGGCGGCCCTCGACGCGACATACGCGATCGTCGCGAACGCCACTGCGATCGCGCCCACTCGAGCGACCTACCTCACCCTCTTCGAGGCGGATCAGGCCCGACCACCAGTCAGCAACCTCAACGTGGCGGCAGGCGAGATCGCTGCCAACGCTGCGTTCGTTTCCCTGGGCACGGCCAACCGCTTCTCCGTCTACAACAACTCCGGCAGCGTCAACCTGGCCCTCGATGTGACGGGGCGGTTCGACCTCTACCAGGTGCCGACAGCCGCCGCACCACTGCGGTCGCCTTCGCTCGACCAGGCTGTAGAGCCGGGAAGTGCAACTCGCGTCCAAAGGTGACTGCGGTGCCTTGGAACGCCTGGGTGATGTCAGCGGTACCCGATACCACCCAGGCGCCTTAATCGGATCAAGTCACGTGCAAGCAGGGGGAGCGGTCGTCGTGCCCACCCGCAGGGTGGTGGGGTGGACGGCCGCCTCCGGCTGCCGGTCGTCGAGCAGGGCGCGAACCATGGCGCCCAGGTGGCGGCCCTTGGCCTCGCCCTGCTGGTCGACGGTGGTGAGCACCCCGTCGAACCAGGGGAGGTCGACCCCGTCGAACCCGGTCACGCTCAGGTCCTCGGGCACGCGCAGGCCGAGGTCGCCGGCAGCCCGGACCACGCCGAGGGCGAGCAGGTCGGACTGGGCCACGACCGCCGTGGGGCGCTCGCCGGCGGGCAGCTCGAGCAGCGGCCGGACGGCCAGGGCCGCCTGCTCGACGTCCGGCAGGGCCGTCTGCACGAGCGGCAGGTCCGGCCCGAAGACGTCGACGAACCCCAGTGCGCGGTCGCGGGTGTCGACGAAGACGGCGGCGTCGACCTCCTCGAGCGTGGTGGGGCCGGTGACGGCGTGCGGCCCGAGCGGCATGAGCAGGTGGGCGACCCGTCGGTGCCCGAGGTCGCGGACGAGCCGGGCGACCTCGGCGCCGGCGCCGAGGTTGTCCAGCGAGAGGTTGACCACCCGCGGGTCGGCCGGGGCGCCGTCGCCGATCATCGGGATCCCGCGGGCCGCGAGGTGGTCCACCGCGGGGTTGGTGTCCGGGCCGCAGAGCGAGAACACCACGGCGTCGAGGGCGGCCGAGCCGAGGTGGGCGATGGCCCGGTCGGGGTCGCCGGCGGGCTGGGCGATGAGCAGCATCCCGGCGGGCACCTCGTCGAGCACCTGGGAGAGGCCGTCGAGCACCGACACGGCGAAGGGGTCGCGGAAGGCGTGGCCGAGCCGGCCCTCCACGACCACCCCGACGACGCCGGAGCGCCCCTGGCGCAGCGAGGAGGCCAGCGGGTCGGGGCCGGTGTAGCCGAGCTCGGCCGCCGCCGCCAGCACGCGCTCGACCGTCTCCGGCGCGACCGGCCCCTTGCCGCTGAACGCCAGCGACGCGGTGGAGGTGGACACCCCGGCGGCGTCGGCGACGGCGCGCAGGGTGACGCGAGGTTGACGGGGACCGGCCATGGGGGACAGACTATCGAATCGATTCGATCGAAACGATTCGACCGCAGTCCTCCCACCCATCCCGGCCCCGCCCCGTCCTCCCGAGAAGCTCCCCGTGACCCAGACCCTCGCCCCCGACCTGACGCGGGTGCGCACCGCCCGCAACGCCGTCTTCGTCGTCTTCGCCCTCGCCGGCGTCGTGTTCTCCTCCTTCGCCTCCCGCATCGCCGACAGCAAGGCGGCGCTCGGCCTGAGCGCAGGCCAGCTGGGGCTCACGCTCTTCGCGGCGTCCTGCGGCTCGGTGCTCGCCCTGCCCTTCGCCGGGCGCGTCGCCGACCGGATGGGAGCCTCGCGCACGGTCGTGGCCGGCATGTGCGTCTCCGCCGTGGGCCTGGTGGCGGTCGGGCTGGCCGTCGACGTCGCCCGCTCGCGACCGCTGATGGCAGCGGGCCTGTTCCTGCTCGGCATGGGCGTCGGCCTCTGGGACGTCGCGATGAACCTCGAGGGCGCGGCGGTCGAGCGGCTGCTGGGGCGCAACGTCATGCCGCACTTCCACGCCGCCTTCTCCGGGGGCACGGTCGTGGCCGCGCTGGTGGGCTCGCTCATGTCCTGGGCCGGCGTGTCGCTCGTCCCGCACTTCCTCGGGGCGCTGGCCGTCGCCGCCGTGCTGGGCTGGTGGGGCGTGCGTGCCTTCCTGCCCCGCGCCGTCGAGGAGAAGACCACCGAGGCGGACGAGCAGGCAGCCACGGTGCCGGCCGCGGGAAAGCCGCGCTCGGCGTGGCTCGAGCCGCGCACCCTGATGATCGGCATGGTGGTCCTCGCCGCGGCCTTCACCGAGGGCACGGCCAACGACTGGATCGCGGTCGGCTTCGTCGAGGGCCACGGCCTGCCGGCGTGGGCGGGCGTGCTCGCCTTCGCGGTCTTCCTGAGCTTCATGACGCTGGGCCGCCTGCTGGGGACGGGGATGCTCGACCGGTACGGCCGGGTGCCGGTCCTGCGGGCCACGTTCGCCCTGGCCGCCATCGGCTCGATCATGGTGATCTTCGGCAACCCGGTGGTGGCGTATGCCGGGACGGCCGTGTGGGGCATCGGCGCCTCGCTCGGGTTCCCGGTGGGGATGAGCGCGTCGGCCGACGACCCGGCCCGGGCGGGTGCCCGGATGTCCGTCGTCGCCACGATCGGGTACACCGCCTTCATCGGCGGCCCGCCGCTGCTCGGCTTCCTCGGCGACCACTTCACCGTCCTCAAGGCCCTCCTGGTCGTCACGGCGATGGTCTTCCTCGGGATGCTCGTCATCCCGGCCACCCGGGAGAGCGGGACGCTCGTCCCGGGAGCCCCCGAACCCGCCGGAACTGAGTAGCGCGGCGGACGCGGGGGCCCGCGCCGGGCCCCTAGCGTCCGCCCATGGACGAACCCCTCGACAGGCCCCGACCCACCTCGTGGGGCCGCATCCTCGTGATCGTCGCCCTGGCGGTGGTCGCCGCCGCCCTGGTCGCCGGACTGGTCTGGTTCGGCTTCCTGCTGCTCGTCGTGGCGGCCATGGGCTCCTACGGGAGCAACAAGTGAGGCCGTACGTGCGCATCGCGTGGGCGATGCTGCGGCCGCCGGTCCTGCTCCTCCTCGTGCTGTATGCCGCGTGCGGGCTGACCGTGGCAGGGTCCGCCTCCTCGTGGGCCCTGCTGCGCGTGGTCCTCGTGCTGCTGCCGTTCCTCGTCTGGTCGGCCGTCGTCAACGACCTCGCCGACGCCTGCATCGACGCCGTCAACCTTCCGGACGACGCGCGGCGGGTGCTCGCCGGCGGGCGCGCCCACCGCGGGCAGCTCCGCGCGGTGGCCGCCGTGGCGCTCGCGGCGACCCTGGCGGCCGCGGCCTGGCTGGGGCCGGTGGCCCTGCTGGTGGCGGCGGCCGGCGTCGCGGTGAGCACGGCATACTCCGTCGGCCCGGTGCGGCTCGCGGAGCGGGGCGCCGTCGCGTCGCTGAGCCTGCCGGCGCTGTACGTCGCGGTGCCCTACCTGCTGGGCGCCCTCGCCGGCAGGGGTGAGGTGCGGGCGACCGACCTGCCGTTCCTCGGTGCGCTGTACGTCGGGTTCGTCGGTCGCATCGTGCTCAAGGACTTCCGTGACGTCCGCGGCGACACCCTCTTCGGCAAGCGCACCTTCCTCGTGCGGCACGGACGGGTCGCGACCTGCCGGTTCAGCGCGGCCTGCTGGGTGGCAGCCCCCGCCCTGGCGCTCCTGCTCTCGCCGCACCGCACGGTCACCACCGCCGTCGGAACCCTGCTCGGGACGGTCGCGGCCGTGCACCTGCTCCGGGTCCTGGCCGCGGACCCGGGGCACCGGCGCGAGGAGTGGGTCGTCTCGGCGCTCGCGATCGTCGGCCGGGGAACGGTCCTCGTGCTGCTCGCCCCCCTCGCGGGGAGCGCCGCGGGGACCCCGCCGCTCGTCACGGACCTGCTCGCGGCAGGGGTCGTCGTGCTCACCCTCGGCCAGGCGGCGCAGATGGTGCGACACGGCCCGGCGCGGGGGAGCAGGGGGCCGGCGGCCGGCGTCGGCGCGGGCCTTGAGCGCTCTGCGCTCAGGGCGAACACGGGGGGATTCGGGGACTGCGCGGACGGGGGGCCACGTTAGGGTCATCGACAGGTTCAAACACCCGCGAGTGATGGAGACCAGCGTGACCAGTGAGATCGTCGCTCAGGACGAGCGGCCGCAGGGTGGTCTGGACGACCACATCTACAACCGTCTGCTCAAGGAGCGGATCATCTTCCTCGGCTCCGACGTGCGCGACGACAACGCGAACGCGATCTGTGCCCAGCTGCTGCTCCTGGCGGCCGAGGACCCGGGCAAGGACATCTGGCTCTACATCAACAGCCCCGGCGGCTCGATCTCCGCGGGCATGGCGATCTACGACACCATGAAGTGGATCCCGAACGACGTGGCGACCGTCGCGATGGGCATGGCGGCCTCGATGGGCCAGTTCCTGCTCTCCGCCGGCACCAAGGGCAAGCGGTACGCCACCCCCCACGCCCGCGTGATGATGCACCAGCCGTCGGGCGGCATCGGCGGCACCGCCTCGGACATCAAGATCCAGGCCGAGCAGATGCTCTTCGTGAAGAAGCAGATGGCCGAGCTCATCGCCGAGCACACCGGCCAGCCCCTCGAGCAGATCGAGAAGGACTCCGACCGCGACCGCTGGTTCAGCGCCGAGGAGGCCAAGGAGTACGGCTTCGTCGACCACGTGTTCAGCAGCGCCTCGCAGGCCGGTGGCCGCCGTGGCAGCGACGACGACAACCCCGTCACCGGGGACAAGTGAGGAACGACGTGAACGCGAACATCAACCCCCGCATGCACGGCGCCGCCCCCGGCGGCCTGCACGTCCCGGGCCCGTCCAGCCGCTACATCCTGCCGCAGTTCGAGGAGCGCACCTCCTACGGCATGAAGCGGCTCGACCCCTACACCAAGCTCTTCGAGGACCGCATCATCTTCCTCGGCGTGCAGGTCGACGACGCGTCCGCGGACGACGTCATCGCCCAGCTCATCGTGCTGGAGTCGCAGGACCCCGACCGCGACATCCTCATGTACATCAACAGCCCCGGCGGCTCGTTCACGGCCATGACCGCGATCTACGACACGATGCAGTACATCCGACCCGACGTGCAGACGTTCGTCGTCGGCCAGGCGGCCTCGGCTGCCGCGGTGCTGCTGTCGGCGGGCGCCAAGGGCAAGCGGTTCGCGCTGCCGAACAGCCGCATCCTCATCCACCAGCCGGCGCTCGCCGGTGGCGACTACGGCCAGGCGTCCGACATCGAGATCCAGGCCAACGAGGTGCTGCGCATGCGCACCTGGCTCGAGGAGACCTGGGCCCAGCACTCCGGTCGCACCGTGGAGCAGGTCCGCAGCGACATCGAGCGCGACAAGATCCTGTCGGCCGAGGAGGCCAAGGAGTACGGCCTCATCGACGAGGTGCTCGCCTCCCGCAAGGCCTCCTTCGAGGACTGAGCAAGCCCCGAGGACCCGAGCGAGGAACGAGCGAGGCCCGCAGGGGCGGTTCGCTCAGGCCGACCATCGGGTTCGAGGACTGAGCAAGCCCCGAGGACCCGAGCGAGGAACGAGCGAGGCCCGCAGGGGCGGTTCGCTCAGGCCGACCATCGGGTTCGAGGACTGAGCAAGCCCCGAGGACCCGAGCGAGGAACGAGCGAGGCCCGCAGGGGCGGTTCGCTCAGGCCGACCATCGGGTTCGAGGACTGAGCAAGCCCGAGGCGGACGCCTCATGCACCAACTGGTATGCCGCCCGCTCACCAGAGCGGGCGGCATACCTGCGTCCGGGGCCGGTCAGCGCTGGAGCTGGCGCTCCCGGACGGCCTGCCCGGCCTCGCCTGCGGTGGCGGCGCGCCGGGAGGCGACCAGGCTGGTCACGGTGACCAGGGCCAGGACGCCCACGATGACGCCCAGGGAGGCGAGCGTCGGGACCGTGGGGACGGCCGGCCAGGTGCCGTGGGCCCAGTGCAGGACGAGCTTGACCCCGATGAAGCCGAGGATGGCGGCGAGCCCGTAGCCGAGGTGCACGAGCTTGGACAGCGCGCCCTCGAGCACGAAGTACAGCGCCCGCAGGCCCAGCAGGGCGAAGGCGTTCGTGGCGAAGACGAGGTACGGGTCGCCGGTGATGCCGTAGACGGCCGGGACCGAGTCGATCGCGAAGACGATGTCGGTGCCGAGGATGGCGACGGTCACCAGCGCCAGCGGGGTGAGGGCCCGCCGGCCGCCGCGCCGCACCGTCATGCGCGGGCCCTCGTAGGAGTCGGTGACCGGCAGAAGCCGGCGCAGCAGGCGCACGCTGCGCAGGTTGGCGGTGTCGACGCCGTGACCCGAGCCGCGCAGGGCGTCCCGGAGCAGCTTGACGCCGGTGGCGAGCAGGACCAGGCCGAACAGCAGGAACGTCCAGTCGAAGTGGGCCAGCATCTGCGCCCCCAGGGCGATGAAGACGCCACGGAGCACGAGCGCCCCGACCACGCCGATGAGCAGGACCCGCTGCTGCAGCTCACGGGGCACCGCGAACCCGGCCAGCACGAGCATGAACACGAACAGGTTGTCGACCGACAGCGACTTCTCGACGAGGTAGCCGGTGTAGTACTCCAGCCCCGTCTGGCTCCCGAACCGGCTCCAGATCCAGGCGCCGAACGCCAGGGGCAGGGCGATGTAGAAGGCCGACCACCCGGCGGCCTCGCGCATCGACACCCGGTGCGGGCGCCGGGTCAGCAGGAAGTCCAGCAGCACGAGCGCCAGCACGGCGGCCAGGGTGAGGCCCCAGAGCAGCGGACCGGCGACGGAGGGGCCGGAGGCGGCGGGGTCGGTGGCGGCGGCGTCGGCCGCCGCCAGGGGGTGGGTGGCGACAAGGGGGAGAGCGGGCATGGTCGTCCTCGGATCGGTGTCCGAGGTCTCCTTCACCGCTGGGCGGTGCCGGGCCGGGAACGCTGTGGAGCGCTCGTACTGACCGGTCCGGGCTTGGGAAGTACTCCCCTCGTTGACGATTCTACGGGATCGGCCGCCGGTTGTCCGCTCTGAGCGGACAAGGCAGACCCCGGCTGGGTCTCGGCGATTCAATGGGGAGAATGGAGTGGTCCGGCGGGTACCGTCGGACCTGCTGCCGCGACACCGGGCAGCACCGGAGGCGGGCACCGCGCCCGCACCAACACACGGAGGACGTCGCGTGGCACGCATGGGAGAGAGCGGCGACCTGCTGAAGTGCTCGTTCTGCGGGAAGAGCCAGAAGCAGGTCAAGAAGCTCATCGCAGGACCGGGCGTGTACATCTGCGACGAGTGCATCGACCTCTGCAACGAGATCATCGAGGAGGAGCTCGCCGAGTCCTCCGAGCTGGGGCTGGACGAGCTGCCCAAGCCGCGCGAGATCTACGACTTCCTGCAGAACTACGTCGTGGGGCAGGACGTCGCGAAGAAGGCCCTGGCCGTCGCCGTCTACAACCACTACAAGCGCATCCAGGCCGGTGAGCACACCGGTGGCAAGAAGGACGCCGAGTCGGTCGACATCGCCAAGTCCAACATCCTGCTCATCGGGCCCACGGGCTGCGGCAAGACCTACCTCGCCCAGACGCTGGCCAAGATGCTCAACGTGCCGTTCGCCATCGCCGACGCGACCGCCCTCACCGAGGCCGGCTACGTCGGCGAGGACGTCGAGAACATCCTGCTCAAGCTGATCCAGGCCGCCGACTACGACGTCAAGAAGGCCGAGACCGGCATCATCTACATCGACGAGGTCGACAAGATCGCCCGTAAGAGCGAGAACCCGTCGATCACCCGCGACGTGTCGGGCGAGGGCGTGCAGCAGGCCCTGCTGAAGATCCTCGAGGGCACGACCGCGTCCGTCCCGCCGCAGGGTGGCCGCAAGCACCCGCACCAGGAGTTCATCCAGATCGACACGACGAACGTGCTGTTCATCGTGGGCGGCGCGTTCGCCGGCCTGGAGAAGCTCATCGAGTCGCGCAACGGCAAGAAGGGCCTGGGCTTCGGGTCCGAGCTGCACACGCCGAAGGACCTCGCCGAGTCGATCCACGAGGTCATGCCCGAGGACCTCATGAAGTTCGGGCTCATCCCCGAGTTCATCGGCCGCCTGCCGGTCATCACGACGGTCAGCCCGCTCGACCGCGACGCGCTCGTGACGATCCTGTCCGAGCCGCGCAACGCGCTGGTCAAGCAGTACAAGAAGATGTTCGAGATCGACGGGGTCGAGCTCGAGTTCACCGACGACGCCCTCGAGGCGATCGCCGACTCCGCCCTCAACCGCGGCACCGGCGCCCGCGGGCTCCGCGCGATCATGGAGGAGGTCCTCCTCCCGGTCATGTTCGACGTGCCCAGCGACGACGGCATCGCCAAGGTGGTCGTGACCCCCGAGGTCGTGCGCGAGAACGTCCTGCCGACGATCGTGCGCCGCGACGAGGAGCCCAAGCGCACGCGCAAGCGCTCCGCCTGACCCCCCGGCGGGCTCCGTCCCGTCCGACAGACCAGCCCCGACGGCCCGTGCCGTCGGGGCTGGTGCGTTCACGAGGGCTCGTGCCGGGAGCCGGGGTCAGTGCTGGGGTTCGCGGGCGACCAGCCACACGCCGAGGGCGAGCAGCGCGGTGCCCGCGATGGCGGCATACGTCAGCGTGCCCTCCCCGGGGGTGCCGCTGCCGCTGACCAGGCTGGTCACGGCCCAGACCGGCAGGCAGCCGGCGACCACGAGCGCGGTGCGACGGCTCCAGCGGCGCACCGCCGCAGGCGGCACGGGAGCTCCCTGCGGGTAGGCCGCCGCGAGTGCGGCGCTGGTGTGCAGGAGCAGCGCGAGGAGGGCGGCCACGACCGTGAGCAGCCAGACGCGCCCACCCACGGGGGCCGGGACGGTGGTGAGCCAGTGCAGCAGGTGCGCGGCGAGCAGGACCGTCACCGCGTGCGTGCCGGGCCGCAGTGCCGCGTATGCCGTGAACGCGACGAGCAGGACCAGCGCCACCCACAGCGGGCTGACGGCGGCCACCGCGGTGACGGCGGCGAGGGCCACGGAGGCCGCGGCGAGCACGGCCCGCAGGACGACGTGGGAGCGGGCCATCAGCGGCTCACCACCCGCGGCGCCCGGGAGCGCCGGCCGAGGTCGCGGAGCACCAGGTCGAGGGTCCCCGGGCCTGTCCACGGCACGATCGGCACCCCGGCGTCCCGTGCGCGGAGCATCTCCCGCTCCCGCTCGAGGAGGCGGATCCGCCAGGCCAGGCGAGCCCCCACGGGGTGGTCCTGCACCGAGGTGAGCTCGGCCAGGCGCTCGTCGGGCAGGTCCGGGCGGGCGAAGTCGGCTGGCAGGGTGTCTATCGCGACGACCGCCACGCCCCTGCGGGCCAGCGAGACGGCGTGGGCGAGCACCTCGACCGAGACGGCCGGGGTGAGGACGACGACGAGGGTGCCGGCGCCGACGTGGTGGCGCAGCTGGCCGCGCAGCCGCCGCTCGTCGCTCACCGTGCTGTCGGCGACCCGCACCCGGGAGAGCACGTCGAGCAGGCGGCGCAGGTGGTTGTTCCCGGCGGCTGCCTGGACGCGGGGCAGGTCGCGCGCGCCCAGGACGAGCAGGCCGACCCGGTCGCCGGTGCGCAGGTAGTGCTCGGCGATGGCCCCGGCCGCGCGGGCGGCGTTGTCGAGGCTGCTGCTCGGACCCCCGGGGCCGCTGCTGCGGCCGAGGTCGTGCATGGCGTCGACGAGCAGCAGGATCTCGCTGTCCTGGTCGGCGTGGGTGGCGGTGACGTGCAGCGTGCCGGTGCGCACGGACACCGGCCAGTGCACGCGGCGCAGCCGGTCACCGAACCGGAACGGGCGGATGTCGGCGAGCTCGCCGCCGTCGCCGAGGTGGGCCGAGCGGCTGCGCCCGACGAGGCCGTCGGGGTGCGGCACCTGCGCGCGGGCCGTGAAGTGGTCCGGCAGCGGCACCGTCGAGACCGGGTCGGAGGTGACCGGCTCGGGCTCCCAGGTGAAGCCGCCGAACGCGCTGCCGACGGCGATCGTGGCCGGGCCGAGGCTGCGGTGGCCCCAGCGCGTGCTCTGGCAGACCAGGTCGAGGCGGGCCGGCTCCCCGTCGGGCGCCAGGGCGGCGCCCTGGGCGCGGCTCGTCGGGGTGTAGCTCGTGTGGGGGGTCGGCAGGAGCGCGACTCCGAGGTCCTCGACGCCCGGTGCCGGCTGCACGGTGGTGGTCCAGGCGGTGGCCTGGCCCTCGCGCAGGACCGTGTGCCGCACGCCGGCGTGCACCTCGGGGGAGCGGCCGGGGCGCACGGCCAGGGCCCACACGGCGACGACGACCAGCGGCGCACCCAGCGCCACGGCGTCGGGCCGGCGCAGCAGCACCCCTGTGGCGAGCAGGAGGAAGCCGAGCAGCGTGGCCCGCACGTGCGCCGGCGTCGCCTGCCAGCGCGCCTGCAGCCGCCTGCCGACGGGTCGGCTCACGGGCGCTCGAACCCGCTGCGTGCGCTGCTGCCCGTCGCGGCGGGCGTCGGCACCGACGTGAGCACCGAGTCCACGACGCTCGCGGCGGACACGTCGTTCATCCACAGCTCGGGCCGCACGGCCACGCGGTGGTCGAGCGCGGCGTGCGCGACGGCCTTGACGTCCTCGGGGGTGACGTAGTCGCGGCCGCGCAGCACGGCATACGCCCGGCTCGTCAGCAGCAGCGCGAGCGAGCCTCGCGGCGAGGACCCCATGAGCAGGTTCTGGTGGCTGCGCGTCGCGGCGACGAGCTTGACGCAGTACTGGCCCACGCCCTCGTCGACGGTGACCGTCTCGACCGCAGCCTGCATCGCGAGCAGGCCCTCGGCGTCGGTGACCTGGGCGACCTGCTGCTCCTCCTGCCGGCGGCCCATCCGGCGCTGGAGCACCTCCCACTCCTCGGACGCGGTGGGGTAGCCGAACGACACGCGCAGCAGGAAGCGGTCGAGCTGGGCCTCCGGGAGCGGGTAGGTGCCCTCGTACTCGACCGGGTTGGCCGTCGCGAGCACGTGGAACGGCCTGGGGAGGCGGAACGTCTCGCCCTCGACCGTCGCCTGGCCCTCCTGCATCGCCTCGAGGAGGGCCGACTGCGTCTTCGGGGGCGTGCGGTTGATCTCGTCCGCGAGCAGCAGCCCGGTGAACAGCGGGCCCTTGCGGAAGGTGAACTCCGACGTGCGCTGGTCGTACAGGAACGAGCCGGTGAGGTCGCTGGGCAGGAGGTCGGGGGTGAACTGCGCCCGCGCGAACTCCAGCCCCAGCGCCTGGGCGAACGAGCGCGCCGCCAGGGTCTTGCCGAGCCCGGGGAAGTCCTCCATGAGCACGTGGCCGCCGGCGAGCACGCCGGCGAGGACGAGCTCGAGGCTGTGCCGCTTGCCGACGACCGCCCGCTCGACCTCGGCCAGGATCGCACCGGCCCGGTCGGAGACCTCGTTCAGGGACAGGGTGGTGGTGTTCACTCAGATCTCCTCCAGGGTGGTGATGTACGCCTCGACGCGGGCGGCGGTGAGCCGGCCCGTCGGCGGGTTGGCGAGGTATGCCGTGAGGTCCGGGCCGAGGGCGGCGCGCACGTCGGCGGCGTCGTCGCCGGACAGGCGCAGGCCGCGACGGCGACGCAGCCGCTCCTCGGCGAGGGCCCGCAGGGTCTCGTGCAGCTGGGTCTGGGCCACCGCGTCGCCGGCGACCGTGGCGTCGACGGTCTCGGCGAGCCGCGTCATGCGCACGTCGCTGCCGCGCGCGCCGGTGCCGTCGGTGAAGTGGTTGGACCAGTCGGTGGTGTGCTGGTGCTGCCACAGCCACTGGACCAGCACGCCGAAGGTCGCCACGACGGCGGTGCAGGCCAGCAGGATGGCCGGGTTCACCAGGCCGGGCACCAGCGCGAGCAGGCCGCCCACCAGCACCGCCGCGCAGAGGGCGACGGCGAGCTGTCCGGCCGCGGGCAGGGCCCGGAGGCGGGCGATCACCGGCGGGCCCCGGCCATGCGCTCGCGGGCCGGGCGCGGGGGACGGCCGCGGGCGATGTCGGCCTGGACCTGCCGCAGCGCGTCGCGTGCCTGGGTCCGGAGGTCCTCCCCGATCTCGTGCCGGGAGAAGCGCGCCTCGCGGTAGAGCGCGCCGAGGCGGTCGAGCGCGCCGGCGTCGACGTCGAGCCGTCGCAGGACGGTGCCGACGAGCTCCTCCGAGGTCCGGGACCGGTCGTCGCCGATACCGGCCGTACGGGCTGCCTCCTCCAGGGCCACCCAGGCCGCCACGACGGCGTTCGCCGGGGTGCCCGTGGCCAGCAGCTCCTCGCTCTCGCGGACCGCGGCGAGCATCACGTCCGGGGTCACGTCGGCGGTGGCGCGGGGCCCCTCGTCGGTGCGTGTCGTGGTGCGCAGCTGGGCGACGACGGCCCGCCCGATGGTCACGAGCACGGCGAGCACCACGAGGACGAGCACGACCTTCACCGACCACGCGACCACCTCGGCGACGGCCGACGACTGGGGCGCGGTGCGCCCCTTCGAGCCGAGCTCCTTCACGGTGCCCTGGATGGCTCCCGAGCCGTACTCCTCGCCGGGGGCGCTGGTCCCGGGGCCGCTGAAGTCCTGCCGGGCGAAGACGCCGACCGGACCGGCCGCCGACACCCATGCGGACAGCAGCAGCGTCACGCCCGCGCCACCGAGCAGCGCCCATGCCTTGCGGTTCACACCTGCCCCCGTCCCCTCCGAGTCACGCACCGACCCTAGGGACGAGCCGTCGGGGTGGCAAAGGAGTTGCCGGCCTTCGGGCGCGATTCGTTATAAAGGTCCGTGGGCGCGAGTGGGCCGGAAGTTCTTGGGCGGGCAGCGATGAGTTCTGCGAGGCGCGCTGGTCTGTCCCTGCGAGACGCCCTGCGGCCTACGCTGGGACGGGGACCGATGGAGGAGACGGCATGACCGAGGTGCGCGAGCGGGCGGCGGCGGAGGACTTCCCGGAGCTGTCCGACACCTACCGGCGCGAGCTGACCGCCCACTGCTACCGCATGACGGGATCGATCCACGACGCGGAGGACCTGGTCCAGGAGACCTACATCCGGGCCTGGCGCGCGTACGGCGCGTTCGAGGGGCGCTCCTCGGTGCGGACCTGGCTCTACCGGATCGCCACGAACGTGTGCCTGTCCTCGCTGGAGGGCAAGGACCGCCGGCCGCTGCCCACGGGGCTCGGCACGCCCGAGAGCGACCCGGGGGAGCGCGTGGTCGCCTCCACTGACGTGGCGTGGCTCGAGCCGGCCCCGGACCCGCTGGTCGCGGCCGACACCGCCGACCCCGCCAGCATCGTCGCCGAGCGGGACAGCATCCGGCTGGCGTTCGTGGCGGCGCTGCAGCACCTGCCCGCCCGCCAGCGTGCCGTGCTCATCCTGCGCGACGTGCTGCGCTGGCGCGCTGCCGAGGTGGCCGAGGCGCTCGACACCACGGAGGCGGCCGTCAACAGCGCGCTCCAGCGGGCGCACGCCCAGCTGGCCAGGGTCAACGTCACCGCCGACACGGTGGAGGACCGGCTCGACGAGGACCAGCGCGCCCTGCTCGACCGGTACGTCCAGGCATTCTGGGACAAGGACATCAGCTCCATCGTCAGCATGCTGACCGCCGACGCCGTGTGGGAGATGCCGCCGTTCCCGGGGTGGTACCGCGGGGCCGAGAAGATCGGACGGCTCATCGACACCCAGTGCCCCGGTGGGGTCCACGACATGCCGATGGTCGCCACCTCGGCCAACGGCCAGCCGGCGTTCGGGCTGTACATGCGCCAGCCCGACGGCACGTTCACCCCGTTCCACCTGCAGGTCCTGACCGTGACCGACGGCCGGGTCAGCCACGTGGCGGCGTTCTTCGACGTGCGGCTCTTCGAGACCTTCGGCCTGCCCGCGGTGCTGCCCGCGGACCACGTCGCCACGACGTGAGCCCGGCCATGACCACCGCGACCGGCGTGGGCCGGCCGCCGGGTGCGGTCGAGCTGCTCGAGCGCGCGATCGCATACACCGGCGCCAGCCTGCGCCTCGTCACGGAGGCCGACCTGCACAACCGGACGCCCTGCGCCGAGTGGGACCTGCTCGCCCTGCTGGAGCACATGGAGGACTCGCTCGACGCGATGGCGCAGGCGGCCTCGGCGCCGCGGCTCGAGCTCGTGCCCGCCGCACCGGGGGAGGGCGGCAGGGCACTGCTCGACCGGATCTGCGCCCGGGCGCGGGCCCTCGTCGGCCACTGGCACGCCAGCCCGCAGGGCGACGTGGGGCTGGGCGACCTGAGCCTGTCGCGGGAGCTGCTCGGGGCGGTGGGCGCCCTCGAGATCACGCTGCACGGGTGGGACGTCTCCCAGGCGGTCGAGCAGCCGCGCCCCATCCCGCCCGGCCTGGCCATGGACCTGTGGCCGGTGGCCCGGGATGCCATCACCGACGCCGACCGGCCGGTGCGGTTCGGGCCGGTCCTCGACGTCCCCGACTGGGCGGCGCCCCAGCACCGGCTGCTCGCCCACGCCGGACGCTGCTGACCTGCGTGGTGGACGACCCCGTCGGCACCGGCAAGGATGGGGCGCATGACCACGGGGTTCCGGTTGCACAACGGTGACGTCGGCCCGGTCCAGCAGAGCCCGGTCACCTGCGGCTCCGCGTGCCTCACCGTGGCCAGGATGCTCGTCAACCCCGAGTTCGCCCGGTGGATCACCACGGGGGAGGGGCCGCGGGCCGACGCCCCGCCCGGCGCCACCGAGCAGGAACGGTTCGCGGCGTACGAGCGGGTGGTCATGCGCCGCACCAACCGGCTCTTCTCCGGCGGCGGGCGGCTGAACCTGCCTTGGCCGCGCGCCCTCGGCACGCCCCCGTGGGGCGCGCTCAAGGAGCTGGAGTTCGGCGCGGCCCGCCGGGGCACGCAGTACCAGGTGCGGCCGCTGCGACAGCTCGGGCGCGGCGGGCTCGCCGCCGCCCACGCCCGACTGCTCGACGTGGTCGCCGACGGCGAGCCGGCCCTGCTCTACATCGGGTCGGCCACGCTGCCGCGCCACGTCACCCTGGTGCTGCCTGGCGACGGCGACCGGCTGCTCGACGTCTACGACCCGGCGAGCGGCGAGGTCACGCTGCTCGACGAGGCGCGGTTCACGACCCGCACCCTGGGGATCGCGGGCTGGGACGCCCCGTGGATCACGGTCCAGCCCGACGGCGCCCGCCGGGTTCAAGCCTTCGGCTTCTCCACCGGGATCAGCTCCGCGTCGCGGGCCTCGGGCGTCTCCGCCTCGGCGTAGCCGACCGCCCCGGTCACCCGGCCGGCCGCGCGCAGGTCGGCCTCGGCCAGCTGGACCCGCTGCGCCCAGGCGTCCGGTCCGGCCAGGGTGATCGCGGCGACCTCGGCGCGCATGCCGACCTTCGCCTCGGACTTGGCCTTGCGGATGCCGGCCAGGGCCTCCCCGACCGCGACGAGGACCTCGGGGTCGCCGCCCACGCCGGCGGCCACGTCGTCCGTGGTCGGCCAGGGCGCGCGGTGCACCGAGCCGTCGTGCCACCAGGACCAGACCTCCTCGGTGACGTACGGCAGCATCGGCGCGAAGAGACGCAGCAGGACGTCGAGCGCGATGCGCAGGGCCGCGCGGGCGGAGGCCGCCTCAGCCTCGCCCTGGCCGCCGTAGGCGCGGTCCTTGACGAGCTCGAGGTAGTCGTCGCAGAAGGTCCAGAAGAACGACTCGGTGACCTCCAGCGCCCGGGTGTGGTCCCACGCCTCGAAGCCCGCGGTCGCCTTGGCGACGACGTCGCCGAGCGCGGCCAGCATCGAGCGGTCGAGCGGGTTGGTCACCGCGGTGGCGAGGTCGCCGTCCACCTCACCGAACGACAGAGCGAACTTGGTGGCGTTGAGGATCTTGATCGCCAGCCGGCGCCCGACCTTCATCTGCCCGGTGTCGTATGCCGCGTCGGCACCCAGGCGCCCGCTCGCGGCCCAGTAGCGCACGGCGTCGGCGGAGTGCTCCTTGACGACGTCCTCCGGGGTGACGACGTTGCCCTTGGACTTGCTCATCTTCTTGCGGTCGGGGTCGAGGATCCAGCCCGAGAGGGCGGCGTTGCGCCACGGCACCGAGCCGAACTCGAAGTGCGATCGCACCACCGTCGAGAACAGCCAGGTGCGGATGATGTCGTGCCCCTGCGGACGCAGGTCCATGGGGAAGACGAGGTCCATGAGCGCGTCGTCGCCGCGCCAGCCGCCGGCGATCTGCGGCGTGAGCGACGACGTCGCCCAGGTGTCCATGATGTCCGGGTCACCGACGAAGCCGCCGGGCTCGCCGCGCTGCGACTCGTCGTAGCCGGCCGGGGCCTGCGCAGCCGGGTCGACGGGCAGCTGGTCCTCCGACGGCACGATCGGGGTGTCGTAGACCGGCTCGCCGTCGGCGTCCAGGGGGTACCAGACCGGGATCGGCACACCGAAGAACCGCTGGCGCGAGATGAGCCAGTCGCCGTTGAGTCCGCTGACCCAGTTCTCGTAGCGCGAGCGCATGAACGCCGGGTGCCACTCGAGCTCGCGACCGCGCTCGATCAGCTCGGCGTTGAGCTCGGCGTCGCGGCCACCGTTGCGGATGTACCACTGCCGCGAGGTGACGATCTCGAGCGGCTTCTCACCGCGCTCGTAGAAGTTGGCCTTGCGCTGCGTGGGCGTCGGCTCGCCGTCGAGGTCGCCGGACTCGCGCAGCGCGGACACGATGGCCTCGCGGGCGCCGAACGTCGACTTGCCGGCGACCTGCTCGGCGAACAGGGCCTCGCCCGGGCCACCGGCGAGCCACTCGGGCACCTCCGCCTGGATCCGGCCGCTGCGGGTGATGACCGACCGCGTCGGCAGCTGCAGCTCTCGCCACCACAGCACGTCGGTCAGGTCGCCGAAGGTGCAGCACATCGCGATGCCGGCGCCCTTGTCGGCCTCGGCAGCGGGGTGCGCCAGCACCGGCACCTCGACCCCGAACAGCGGTGAGCGGACCGTGGTGCCGAACAGGCCGGCATACCGCTCGTCGTCGGGGTGGGCGATGAGGGCGACCACCGCGGGGATGAGCTCGGGGCGCGTGGTCTCGATGTACACGGGTGCGGCGCCCTCGGCGGTCGGGTGGAAGGCGACCCGGTGGTAGTGCCCCGGGTAGTCCTTCGCCTCGAGCTCGGCCTGCGCCACCGCCGTCTGGAAGGTCACGTCCCACAGGCCCGGCGCCTCGGACTGGTACGCCTCGCCGCGGGCCAGATTGCGCAGGAACGCCTGCTGCGCGGTCGCGCGGGAGCGGTCGTCGATCGTGCGGTACGAGATGCCCCAGTCGAAGGACAGGCCCAGGCGCCGGAAGAGGCTCTCGAACGCCTCCTCGTCCTTGACCGTCAGCTCGTCGCACAGCTCGATGAAGTTCTGCCGCGAGATCGGCTGGGCGTCGGCGGCCTTGGTGCTCTTGACGTCACCCCGGTGGGCGGGCGTGAAGTCCGGGTCGTAGGGCAGCGAGGCGTCGCCGCGCACGCCGTAGTAGTTCTGCACGCGCTTCTCCGTCGGCAGGCCGTTGTCGTCCCAGCCGATCGGGTAGAAGACGTGGAAGCCGGACATCCGCTTGTAGCGGGCCATGCAGTCGGTGTGGGTGTAGGAGAACACGTGCCCGATGTGCAGCGACCCGGACGCGGTCGGCGGCGGGGTGTCGATCGAGAACACGCTCTCGCGACCTGCGGCGGTCGCCGAGTCGCGGTTGAAGGTGAAGGTGCCCTGCTCGCGCCATACCTGCGTCCACTTGTCCTCGAGCCCGTCGATCGAGGGGCGGTCGGGGATCGTGGCGGCGCGAGGCGTCATGAGGGCGTCGGTCATGGACCGAATCCTCCCATCCGCGGGGGCGCCGGTACCAACCGGTTCGGCCCGCACGCGCGACCGTCCGGGGCCGGGCCCCCAGGTCAGGTGGCGCGGCGGCGGGTGCGGCCCGTGCGCAGCGCCCCGCCGAGCGCGAGGGCGACCAGGGCTGCGGCGCCGAGCAGGCTCCACCACAGGGCGGCCGTGCGCTCCGGGGCGTAGGGGTCGCGGCGGGCGCTGAGGTCGATCCGCTCGGGGGCGGCGGTGACGACCGGGCGGGGCTTCTCGCCCGGGGCCGGCGGGCCCCCGACGCTGGAGTCGGTCAGGGCCGTGAGGGCCTCGTACGGCTGGACCAGGCCCCACCCGGCCGCGTCCGTGCGCTGGTCGCGCCGGTCGCGGGAGGCGGTCGACTCCAGGCGGTGCTTCCAGGCGGCCGGCCCCTCGGTGGGGAACCGCTGGGCCAGCAGGGCGGCCGCGGCGCTGACGTACGCCGTCGCGAAGCTCGTCGACTCCTCGTCCTGCTCCAGCAGGCAGTCGCCGGCGTTGAGGTAGGTCGTGAGGATCCGGGTGCCGGGGGCGGCGACGTCGACGTGCGGGCCGTGGATCGAGCCCTCGCCGACGGTGTCCGCCACGTCGACCGCGGCGACCGCGACGGCCTCGGGGTATGCGGCGGGGTAGCGCGGTGAGTCGCTCTTGTTCTCCGAGACGTTGCGGTTGCCGGCCGAGGCGACGACGAGGGCGCCCCGTCGCGTGGCGTAGGAGACGGCCTCACGCAGGGCGGCGTCGTCGGTGGGCGTGCTCATCGAGACGTTGACGACCTTGGCGCCGTGGTCGGCGGCGTACCGGATGCCGGCGGCGATCCGGTCCGGGCGGGGGCCCACCCCCGCGCTGCGGGACTCCTCGTCGTCGGAGTAGAAGACCCGTACGGGCATGACCTTCGCCTCGGGTGCGAGCCCCACCAGCCCGGAGCCCTTGACCCCGCGGGCGGCGATCTCGCCGGCCACGGCGGTCCCGTGTCCGAGGTCGTCACGGTTCGCGGGCAGCTTGGGGACGAACGACTTCCCCTCCACGAGGGCGCCCTTGAAGTGCGCGTTGCGGGCGTCGACGCCGGAGTCGACGACCGCGACCACGACACCGCGTCCGGTGGCCTGGGTCCAGGCGAACCGCGCGTTGAGCCGCTGGAGGGCCAGGGGCTCCTCCGGCACGTACTGCACCTTGCCCGGCTCGCACTGGGCTGCTGCCGCCGGGGACGCACCGGCCACCACGCCGCCGAGGCCCACCACGAGGGAGGCGACGGCGGCGGCCGCGGTCCGGCGCGGGCTCATTTCTTGGTGCTGACGGCGTTCTGCGCCGCAGCGATGCTCAGCACGGGACCGGAGGCGAACAGCCCGACCCACGCCTGGGGGACCGGCACGACGTCGCCCTTGGCGTACCCCAGCCGGGCCAGGACGTCGTCGCCCCCGACCACGCTGTAGGCGGTGGCGGTCTGGTCCACGACGAGCACCGGGCCGCGGTTGATGATGTTGTCGCCGATGGACCGCACCAGCGCCCCCGACCCGGCCTCGACCTCGGTGACCTGTCCCTCGGTGGCCTTCACGACGTTCGAGGTCGACAGGGCGGTCGACGGCAGGGTGTTGGGCCCGGCGGTCAGCGTCGCGCACGGCGGTGCGTCCAGCGGCTGCGGGATCTGCTCGGGCCACTGGGACGGCACGACCTGCCGGTCGGTGGTCTTGAGGCCGGCGATCTCGGCCGGCGTGACCTGGATGTCCGCGCCCACCGTGCGCCCGGACCCCAGCTGGTAGAGGGCGTACGCGAACGGCGTGATGAGGGCCAGCTCGCCCGTGCCGAGCACGACGTAGCGGCGCGGGGTCGAGGTGCCCGAGTCCTTGACGGCCAGCACGGAGCCGACGACCGCCCCCGGGGGCAGCCCGGCGCGGGCCTTGCCGGCGTCGGGGATCCGGAAGGCACCGAGGGTCGGCCCCTGCGGGAAGAGGCTGGTCCAGGACGCCGGGGCCGGGACCGGCGTGACGGACTCCAGGCGCAGCTGCCGCAGCACCGAGGCGGCCTCGTCGCCCTTGACCGGCAGCCGGTAGCCGCCGGTGACGACGAACAGGCCGTCGGCGGTGCGCACGACCGCGGCGCTGCCGGTGGCGGGGGTGCTCGCGGCGCGCTGGCCGACGACCGTGCGCTGTGCCCCGGACTGCGCCACGCAGGACACCCACCCGGTGCGCGACAGGCGGCCGGCCGGGGTGAGCGAGTCGGGGGCGCCGAGGATGCCGATGGCGGCGCCACGTGGGGTCGTGGCGATCTTGTCGTCGTTGACCGTCACGACCTTGAACTCGTCGGCCGGGATCAGCAGCCGCGCGCTCGTGGTGTTGATGACCGGGTAGAGCGTCTTCTTGATGGCGACGTACCGGGCACCGCTCTTCTTGGCGATCACCAGCCGGTTGTCGTCCCACCCCGACGGCAGGCCGGGGCTGAGCACCCCGGCGACGAGGCCACCCACGGCGACGAGGGCGGTGACGGCCAGCCCGCCGATGATCGCGCGCCACGGCCGCTGCGGCTCGACCTCGCGCCCGCCCGGGGCGCCGGCGACGAAGGCGGTGGTCAGCCTGCGGCGGCTGAAGGCCTGGGCCTCGACCAGATCCTTCTTCGTGGCCACGGCCGGTTCCTGCCTCTCGCGGTGGGTGCTTCGACGACGGCCACCCTACGGGGCGGGGTCGCCGTGCTGGTGGGGGTCGGGTGCCGCGTCAGTGCCGGCGACGGTATGCCGGGGTGAGCCGCTGCCGGGTCGCCAGGACCAAGGCCCCGGCGAGCAGCAGGACGCCGGCGAGCGTCGTCATCGAGCTGATCGGGGACCCGGTCCGGGCCAGGACCGACGGTGCGGCGCCGACGGGGTCCGCCGCGGCTCCGGCGGCGGCGGCCGGGGCGTTGGGCGTGCCGGTCGCGTCGGCGTAGGAGCCGGCGCAGAACAGGCCGCAGTCGCCGCGGCCGACGTTGCCCTCGACGGCGACCGGGTCGGTGCCGAGCGTCCCGGTCGGGACGCTGCCGCCGGTGGAGCCGCCACCGCTGCCCCCGCCGGGGTTCCCGCCGTTGCCGCTGCCGCCGGGGTTCCCGTTCCCGCCGCCGTTGCCACCGGGGTTGCCGGGGTTGCCGTTCCCGTTGCCGCCACCGGTGCCCGGGTCGGACGTCGTGGTCGTGGTCACCGTCGGGGTGTCGCTGGTGGGCGGCGTGGACGGGACGTCGGTCGTGGTGGTGGACGGCTGGTCCGTCGGCTCGGGTGCCGTCGAGGTGGGGGACGCGGTCGTCGTGGTGCTCGTGGGCACCTCCGTCGGGATCGGGCAGTCGACCGGCAGCGGGTCGAGGATGTCGCACAGGTCGGTCGGCACGTCGACCGGCGGAGCGGCCTCCAGCTGCGCGGAGATCCCGGCGACCTGCGTCGTCGCCACGGGTGCGGGGAGGTCCTCGGCCTGGGCCGAGGAGGCCCCCACGGCGATCAGGCCGGCCCCGAGCAGGGCGGCAGCGGACAGTGCGGACGCACGACGGATGGTGCTCACGGTGAAAGGTCCCCCTGGACGTTCGAAACGATCAGTCCCCGGCGCCGGGCGTCACGCGGGCGTCCGGCCGGTCAGAGCATAGGGGACGTCCCACACCATCGGCACGTCAGGCGCGAACCGGGTCAGAACACCCCGGTCGCCGCGACGGCCAGCGGCAGGACGGCCACCAGGCAGGCGCCGTCGATGGCGTCCGCAGCACGCCCGAGCCGGACGCGCGACCGCGGCGCGATCAGCGCCAGCGCCACCACCAGGGCGGCCCCGGCCGCCATGCCGACCCCGAGCGCGGAGCGCCAACCGGGGTGGGTGACGGCGGCGGCGATGCCGACCGTCGCGAGACCGAGGACGCCGGCGGCCATGGCGACCAGGACCGTGGCCCGGGTCCGGCTGTGACGGGTGCGCAGCAGCACGGCCACGAACCCGACGACGCCGAGGACCGTACCGAGGACGCCCGTCGCGGCGGCGAAGGGCGCGGCGAGCAGGGCGACCGCCCCGGCCGCGACCGACAGGCCGAGCATGAGGTCGTGGCCGGCCAGGACCTGGCGCCGCACGGCGCGGTTGTCGATCGCCGGCGGGTCGGCGTAGATCTCGCCCTCGGTGCGAGGGGGGTGCGTCGTGAGGCGGCTGGAGGACAGCGCGAACCACGGCACCAGGCCGCCCACCAGCACGGACACCGCGAGGACGCAGCCGGCGACCGATCCGATGGACCACCCCGCGAAGTGGACCAGGGCGCCGGTGACGGCCATGACGAACCCGACCACGGCGACCGCGCCCACGACGGGACGGTGCGCGGTGACGGCGAGGACGCCGAGGCCGCCGACGACGGCGGTCGCGGCACCGGCATACAGCAGGGGCAGGCCCCAGAGGGAGCCGTCGGTGCTGACCGCGAACCCCGCCACGGCGGCGTACACACCCGCGGTGACGGCCAGGGCCGCGCCGGACACCTCCTGCCGGCGCGCGTGCGACAGCACGGCGGCGGCGACCACGAGCAGCACGGCGACCACGGCGGCCAGGCCGACGACCAGGGCACCGTGGGTGCGCGCGGTGAAGAGCGCCACGGCTCCCGAGAGGAACAGGACCACGGCCGCGCCGAGTGCCGTCCGGGCACTGTGCTCGGGGGTCCACGGTGCGAACGAGGACTCGACGAGGTCGGCGACGGCCTCGACGACGTCGTCGTAGACCTTGAGCTCGACCGGGTCACCGGCCGGCTCGAGCGCCAGGACGAACCCGTCCTCGACCCCCTGGGCCGCCAGGCTGCGGTCGGCCTCGACGGGGATCCCGTCGTGGCGGACCAGGCGGAAACCGCGGCTGGCCGTGGCCGGGTCGAGCTGTCCCAGCTCGCGAGCCAGCTCCGGGAGCAGCTCGGCGACGGGTATGCCGCCCGGCACGCCGAGGTCCGCCCGGCGCGAGCCGGCGGTCACCGACACGCGGATGAGCGATGCGGACGTGGTCGCCTGCGTCACGAGTCCCCTCCCGGTGTGCACGAGTGCACCTCAACTACCCCACGGTCGAACGCAGCATAGAGGGGAGTGCTCCCCATGTCGCACTTCGGACATCGTTGCTAATGTCGGGCACCGGACCTCGGGGGAGATCGGAATCTTGGGGTCCGCTCCGTGCGACAGACGCAGGGATTCCGAGTGCCCCGAGGGGGGCCAGACGCGTGGAAGTTGGGAGGCACTGATGCTTGCAGCTGGTGATGGCGTACTCCAAAAGGGCGCCGCAGTCGTCGCTGACTACAAGGGGCAGCTCGATGGCGAGCTCGCCGCTCTGGAGGGTCGGCTGGCTGGACTGAAGTCGATGTGGCAGGGGCAGGGCGCGGCGGGCTTCGACCGCACGTTCAACCTCTGGAAGGACGACTCGAAGAAGATCATCTCGGCGCTCGACACGTTCGAGGCCAACCTCCGCGAGACCGACCGCACCTTCCGGGAGCGGGACGAGAACGCGGCCCAGGCGATCAGCAACAAGTACGGGGGGATGTGACCATGCTCGTCGACCACGGTGGACTGAGCCAGGCGGCCGGCGACCTCGCCCAGTCCGCAGGCAAGATCGAGGCCAAGCTGGCCGAGATGGACTCGGCGCTCGCGCCGCTGCAGAGCGAGTGGGACGGAACGGCCAAGGCCGCCTACCACGAGGCCAAGAAGAAGTGGACGCAGGCGCTCACCGACATGAAGGTCCGCCTTGCTGAGATCGGCGCTGCCGTCGACACCAGCAACCAGGACTACATGGACGGCGACAAGAAGTCGGCCGGCCTGTTCGGCGGCTAGTCGTCACGGTCGTGCCGGGGCTCTGGCCCCGGCACGTGCCGTGTCGACTGGGCGAGGACGAACGACCACACACTGCAGGGGGACGAACGACCATGGGCCTTCCCGACGAGGACAAGCCGACCGGGTACCGCTACGCCAACGGCAAGCTGAAGGCGGACTTCGAGATCATCCGCACCCTGGCCCACAACCGGGGTGCGACGTGGACCGAGAAGGCGACCGAGAGCCACAGCAAGGTCGCGAGCACCACGCTCACCGCGAGCTCGTTCTCGGCGATCGACTCCTGCAAGGAGTTCGGCACCGTCTACGCGGCGGCCAAGAAGATCTACGAGGACACGCTCAAGGGCGTCGAGCAGGACGTCAAGGAGTACCAGGACAAGCTGCTCCAGGTCGCCAAGCACCTCGAGGACCGCGACAACCGTGCCGGCGACGTCTTCGCCGGGCTCGCCGGCACGCATGCGGGCTCGCGGCAGGACCTGCACGCCGACGCGCAGAACAAGCAGGCCAACAGCACGAAGCAGGCCGAGGACGCCGAGTCGCTGCAGGAGCAGGCCAAGGTGGAGCAGCAGGACGGCAGCGGTCAGCCGACCGGTCAGGCCGGCGACAACGCACCCGTCACCCCGCCGGACACGGCTCCGGACAACTCCATCGGGGGACCCTCGACCAGCACGCAGACCGACGACGGCAAGACCCAGGTCAAGGCCTCGCGCTGAGCGCGTGGCCGACGAAGGAGACCCACCTCCGATGGAACGCGGATCCGGACGCCGACTGCGCCGCCTCCTCCCCGTGGCCGCGCTCGGCGCCCTCACCGGGCTCCTGCCCGTGCTCGGCGGCGCTGCCACGCTGCCGGCCGCGCAGGCCGTGCAACGACCCTGGTGGCCCGCGGCGATGGGGTTCGACGACCTGCACAAGGCGGGTGGCACCGGCAAGGGCATCACCATCGCGGTGCTCGACGACGTGATCGACCCGAAGGCGGCGGACATCAGGGGCCGGGTCGCCTCCACCGAGAGCGTCTGCTGGGAGAAGGTGAGCACGGGGACGGGACCTGAGGCGGACCACGCGACCGAGATCGCCCAGCTGCTCGTCGGCACGGGCGCATCGGCCAACGGCATGCCCGGCGTCCAGGGAATCGCGCCGCAGGCGACGCTGCGGCACTACACCATCGGCTACGGCGAGAAGCTCCGGTGCACGCCCGGGGACGAGAAGCACGTCAACAGCACCGACGCAGCGATCACGAAGGCGCTCAAGGACGGCGCCAAGATCATCTCGATGAGCTACGGCAAGCCCGGGCAGGACGACGACGTGAAGCGTGCCGTGGCAGAGGCCCTGCACGCCGGGGCGATCCTCGTCGGTGCGACCGGGCACAAGGTCCTCGACCTCCCCTCCGGCTACAACGGCGTGGTGGCCGTCAACGCCTGCGACCGGGACGGGAAGATCTCCTCGTTCGCGGCGACGCCTCGCGGCTACGGCATCGGCTTCTGCGCCCCCGGGGTGGGCATGGCGCTCGGAAACCACGACAAGCAGGGGCGCTGGCTGCCCCAGGGGATGCTCGTCGACGGGTCGTCCTATGCCGCGCCGCTCGTCGCGGGCGGTCTGGCGGCGTACTGGTCGAAGTACCCGAAGGCGACCGCCAACCAGGTGCTCCAGGCGGCCGTGCACAACCCCGGCATGAAGCAGGGGACGAGTGTGGCCGGCAAGAAGGGCTGGATCTGGTGGTACCGCCGTGAGGGGAGCGGGTTCCCGAAGATCGTCGACGCGTCCCAGACGGGGTACGGCTGGGGGATCTTCGACGCCGCCGACCTCATGACGGTGGACCCGACCACGTACCCCGACGTCAACCCGCTCGTCCGGGACCAGTCGGTCGACGGTCCCACGCCGCAGGAGATCGCCGCAGGCCGTCTGCTCACCGGCTCCGACACCACATCGTCGTCGCCATCCACGACTGCGACCACGTCCGCGACTGCGGCACCTCGCCCTTCGGCGGGCTCGGCGGCCGGCCCGACGGCACCGACCTCCTCGACCTCGAGCGGTGTCCCGGCTTGGGTCTGGGCGGTGATGGTCGTCCTGGTGCTGCTCGTCGCGGGTGGCGCCCTCATGTTCACGCGCAGGGGGTCGGGCACGCGTCCGGCCGCACAACCAGGGGAGGGGAGCTGACAGTGGGACCCAAGGAGAGCGAGCTCGCGAAGATCCGCGACGCGGCGTCCGACATCAAGGCGCAGGGCGAGGACTGGGAGGCTGCGGCCGCCCGGATCGACACCCTGGTCGCGAGTGTCAAGAACACCAAGAACGACCTCGGCCTCGACTGGGAGGGCGAGGGCGCCGACGCCGCGTTCGCGGCCATGGACCGGCTCACCGCCAGCCTGACCGAGCACGCGACCGCGCTGCGCCAGGTGAAGTCGGCCCTCGACCAGGCCGACACCGCGGTGTCGACGGCGCAGACGGCGCTCGCCACCAAGGTGGAGACGGTCGACACCAGCCCCGACCGCACCGGCTACGTCCGTCAGACGGGCCTCGAGCCGGGCAGCACCGAGCCGGTCGGCAAGACGTTCGACCAGGCCGCCTACGACGCGGCGGTCGCCCAGCAGGAGCAGCAGCGCGAGGCCGCGGCGGCCGCTGCGCTCCGCCAGCTCAGCACCGACATGGCGACAGCGACCACGAAGCTGCCGATCGACGCGACGCCGCACCGCGACCAGGGGGGCTCGAACCTGCCCAGCGGTGGAAGCGGGGGAAGCACCCCGACCGGCGGGGGAAGCACCCCGACCGGGTACTCCGGGGGCCACACCGGCGCCGTCCCCACGGTCGGCTCCACGAGCGGCTTCGTCCCGACGGGCGGCGTGTACCACCCCGGCATCGACCCGACCATCCCCACCACGGTCCCCACGGGCGGCCTCATCGACGACTCCGGCACCACGGCGGACGGCGTGGTCTCCGGGACCGTCCCCGGGTTCACCGGCGTCAGTGGCTCGACGGGCTCGAGCGGCAACGTCGGCGGCTCCACGCTCGGTGGCGTCGGCGGGCTCGCCGGGGCGGTCGGGGGGATCGGCATGGTCGCCGGTGGTGCCGCCGGAATGGTCCGCGGCGCCGGTGGCTCCGCGGGTGGGCTGCTCTCCGGCCTCGGTCGCGAGGCCGGCGGCTCGCTCTCGGGCCTGACCCGCGCGGCGGGTGGATCTGCCCGTGGCGCCCTCGGCAACCTCACCGGCACCGCGGCCGTCCCCGGTGGGAGCGCGTCGGGTGGCGGGACCACGGGAGCCGCCGGGGCGGCCGGCGGACGCGGCGGCAGCGGCATGGTCTCCGCCGCTGGCGGTGGCGGTTCCGGCGCGGGCAGCGGCTCGTCGGTCCGCGGTGCCTCGGCAGGCGGAAGGTACGGGGTCCCGAAGCTCGACGGCGCCTCCGGCCGTGGCGCCGGTGGAGCCGGGGCCACCGAGGTGGCTTCCGGGCAGGGTGCCGGCAGCCGGGGAGCGAACGGCGTGGCCGGCGGCGGCGGTGGCGCCGGGGGTGCCGGCGGCGGCAGCGACAAGAAGAAGGGCAAGGAGTTCCTCACCCACGAGGACGAGGAGAACTGGTACGACGACGCAGAGGCGAGCGACTCCGTCTGGGAGTAGCCGCCTCCGAGAGGGGGGATGACCACCATGGCACCGAAGATCAAGGTCGAGATCGCGCAGCTGGACCTCGCCGAGCAGGTCCTGGACCGGCAGCGCGGCCACATGGACGCCGCGGGCCGCTTCGTGCAGGCCAACTGCCGCGCGAGTGGCGCCTTCACCGGCGTCCTCGGGCTGCTGGAGGGGCACTACTCGCGCGCCTACGACGCCGGTACGCGCGGCATGTCCAACGGGTCGACCATCGCCGACACGTGCGCCACGCTGACGAAAGGAACGCGCAAGGAGTTCATCGCCCGTGACCGGGCGGCCTACGAGGCGTTGGCCAAGAAGGGCGTGAACCTGCCGCCGTACGAGGCACCCACGGGCGGGACGGTGCGCAGTGGCGTGCCGGTCGGCCCGGTCTCGGGCACGCCGTCCGGAGGCGGGTTCCTCGACGGGATGAAGTCGTGGAAGACCATGGTGGACACCACGACCCACCTGTCGAAGCCGCTGTGGCAGAACCCCAAGGAGCTCTGGCGCGTCCAGCAGGGCAACTTCGACTCCACGCAGCGCACCGACCCCAAGTACTGGATCCAGCGGGGCCTCGACAAGCAGTTCAACGCGCTGCGCAAGAAGCTCGACGGGATGTCGCCCACCGAGCGCGGCAACTACCTGCGCAACCGGCAGCGGAGCGCCTACGCCGACGGCCAGGACTGGGCCCGCAGGCACGGCCTGGACAACGACCCTGCATCGCCGTCGCCCGCCGCCGGGGCGGTGACGACCCGGGACGCCGGCCGCATCGACACGCTGAGCAAGGCGGTCCAGGCGCCCACCGCCCTGGTCAGCGAGGGCCAGGACGTCCTCAATGCGGGTCAGCGGCTCGGCGACACCATCGCCCAGACGTCGCAGGTCAACGACGCCGTGAACGGCCCGAAGAACGACGGTGGCATCACCTGGGCCAAGAACCACAAGGGAGGCACCTGGTGAGCGTCTACGAGAAGGTCGACCCCTCGGCATACGCCTCGCAGAGCCTGGCCGTCGCCTCCGACGACGACTTCGCCAAGGAGTTCGAGTCCAGCTGCGGCTTCCTCATCGGCCACCTGCTCGGGTTCTGCCGGGACGCCTTCGGCACCGACCCGCTGCTCGAGCTCGTCAAGCCCCTGTGCGGTGACTGGGGCCTCATGGGCGTGGCCCAGCAGGGATGGGGCGACGCGGGCAAGATCTGCACCGCCGTCGGCGAGAACTTCAGCGCCCTCGACGCCGGCACCACCGACGTCTGGGACGGCGAGGCAGCGACCGCCTTCCGCTCCCGCATGGACTCCCTCGGTGGGACGTATGCCACCTATGCCAAGGGTTGTGAGCTCACCGGCGAGCTGACGGGCAGCCTCATCGAGGTGGCCAAGTCCGCCTGCCTGGGCATCGGCGCCCTCATCTCCTTCATCAGCGACATCCTCGAGCGGCTCATCATCGAGGCCTCAGTGCCGGTCATCGGGTGGCTGGTGGGGGCCGCGGACATCGCGATCCACATCCGCAGCTTCTGGCAGAAGTTCGACCGCGCCATCAGCCTCATCCGCCGCGTCTTGGACGCCATCGAGAAGACCGTCAAGGCGATCTACTCGATCATCAACATCATGCACGCGCTCAAGCTGGCCCTGACCACCGTCGCCGGTGGCTTGGCCATGTACAACGGCTCGCGCATCGACGAGGCCGCCCAGAACAACTTCGGAGTGTGACCAGATGAGCGACGCAGACCGCGCGATCGCCGAGGTCCAGGCGCTGCTGGGGGAGATCCGCAGCATCCAGGCGGACATCGAGCGCGACACGCGCGAGGCCATCGAGGAGCACGAGGCCTACCTCGCGAAGGTCGAGCCCGAGGACGAGGAGCGGGCGGCCAAGGCGCGCCGCGGCGAGCTCGGCCCGGACTGGCAGCGCCTCCAACGCCAGATCGACCTCGGGGAGACGAGCACGACGGCCGTGGTGGCTGGCGTCGACGACTCGCCGGCCGCCGAGACGATTCGCCGGACGGCCGCCGAGAACGCCCGGGAGGTGATGCGCGTCCAGGACGAGGCGCTCGAGGCCGACGACCCGGCGACCGAGGAGCTGTCGGCATCCATCGGTGCAGCCCGCCGCAACCTGCGCGAGATGCGCGAGCAGATGGAACGCATCCGGCAGATGCCGCTCCCCGACGTCGACTGACGCGCCGAGGTTCAGGCGTTCTCGGTCGCAGTGTCCTCGGCGGCCGACGCCTTGTGTCGGGACCGCTTGGCCTTCGCGCCGCCGAAGCGGCCGTTGTCGTCGACAGCCATGATCTGGCTGCGGCGGCGGGTCAGGGCGGACAGGCAGATGAGCTCGAGGTAGACGGCCGACACGAGCGTGACCCCCGCCCACAGCGGTGAGGTCCGGGAGGACGGGGAACCGGCCCAACCCTGGGGCACCAGCATCGGGACGGCCAGGCCGGTGGGGTCGGTGATGACGTCCATGGTGTCGCCGACCCGGATGGGGGTGAAGACGTTGCCGGTGGTGGTCCGGCGCCCGAGGGTCGAGTACGCCACCGTCTCGCCGCTCCCCGCGCCGGTCACCCGCACGCGGTAGCCGCCGTTGAACAGGTGCTCGGCCTGCGTGACCGTCACGTTGCTCGTGGGTTCCATGACGGCGGTCGTCCACACCCGGTAGCCGGCGTACTGCACGAAGAACGTGGCGAACGGCACCAGGAGGAACATCGCGCACAGGCCCTTGAAGGGCACCTTGTCCGTCACCTGGAGCAGGACGAGCAGGAATCCGCAGGCCACCGCCATGCCGAAGGTCTTCGGGTAGAGGCCGGGCGTCGTGTTGTGGTCGCCGAGCCTGGGGTGCCACGACCACCACACGCACGCCAGCAGGAGCAGGTGCGCGACGAGGACGAGCAGCACGCGACCCCACAGGCGCATGCCGTCGTCGCGCCGTCCCGCGCGGGCCGTGCTCTTCGCCGTGGTGGTCACGAGGTCCTCGCTTCGTCGGGGGCGTGTGGTCGTGGACTGGCGGTCGTGGGCTGCTGGCAGTGGTCGCGCGTCGTCGGGTGCAGGGTCGTCGGTCAGCCGGAGGTCAGCCGCCGGAACGCCTCGATGCCGTCGGCCGCGACCGCGGCCAGGGGCAGGCTCAGCACGACCGCGAACGACTCGAGCAGGTCGGCCAAGCGGGACAGGCGGGTCGAGTGCCAGCCGCGGGCCAGGGCGACCGCGCTACCCACCGCGACGAGCCCCAGCAGGGTCGCGAGCGCCAGCAGCAGGAAGCCCCAGGAGTCCGCGAGCCGCGCCCCGGCGGCATACGTGCCGAGCAGCGCCGCCACGCCGGCGGTGGTGAGCATCGCGGTGCGGGGGAGGCGGTCGCGCACCGTGCGCGACTGGTAGCCCAGGGCGAACGTGACGGCTGCGCACAGCCCCACGGCACCCCACGTCGCCAGCGCGGACCGGCCGGGCGTGACGACGAGGACGGTGAGCGCGACGGCGGCGACGAGGCAGCCCCACACCGTGCCGGCGGCCACGGTCTCGCGGGCCTCGAGGAAGACGCCGTCCACCTCCCGCGGCCGCAGCCGCCGGAAGCGTCGCACCTGCTGGACGCGGGCGGTCCAGATGGTGGTCGCGAGCCGGTCGACGTCGACGAGCTGCTCGTCGGGCAGGTCGAAGCCCAGGGAGGGCAGGAGCCGCACGACCGTGGGCACGAGGCCCGCCACGACGGCCGCCACGGCGAACGACGGCCAGTCGAGCAGGACCCCGACGACGCACAAGGAGCCGACGGCGGCAAAGGCCGTCATCGCCGCACGGGACGCCCGGTCGGAGGGTCCGCCGACGATGCGGGACACGCCCGCCAGCGCCGTCGCGAGGACGCAGCCGGCCAGCACGGCGATGCGTCCGGAGCTGGGGGAGTCGGTGACGGGCAGGGCCAGGCCGGCAGCGAAGCCGAACACGGGTGCCACCACCCGGGAGAGCCGCCCAGTCGCCGACGCGTCGAGCGCCAGCGCCAGTCCCGGGACGAACAGCAGGAGGGCCGCCACCGCGGGCCAGGACGTCCCGCTCGGGAGCTGCCCGCGGAAGGCCCCGAGGCCGAGGACGAGTGCCGCAGCTGCCGCGATCCCCCCGGCGGCCCACCGGGTCAGCACCTGCGCCTGGAGCCACGTGGCCGAGGCCGCGGCAGGCGCTGGCACGACGACGGCCACACCGGTGGCCGCCGGGTCGGGAGCCGCGGCGTCGGTCGGCAGGTCGCCCCGACGACGGGTCACCTCCGACAGCTGGCTGCGCGCGATCGTCGCCTCGGAGGGCGGCACGTACCGGCCACCCTGGCCCTCGGGCGACCGCGCGCCCGCGGACACCACCGACGGGTCGAGGTTGCGGACGTCGCGGGGGACCTCGTGGGTGGTGGCGCGGACCACGGTCAGCAGCGCGCCCTCGGGCACGACGTCGGCGAGCACCTCGTGCAGGGCGATGACGCGGCCCGCCGGGGTGGCGACGGCATACGGGCTGTTGCGGGGGGCGATGCCGAGGACGGCGAGCAGGTCGCCCACCTGCGCGTTCGCGGGCGCCACGAGGTCGTACCGCCGGTCGTCGGCGAGCAGGGACACCCGGTGCGCTGACTCCTCGCCGGACACCCTGCCTCCCCTCCCTGCGTACGTCCTGCCCCCACGGCTCCCCGGAACAATAGTGCCTGACCGTGGCCGGGCCGCACGTCAGCGCGCTGCCCCGGCGGGGGAGAGGGTAGGTTGGGCCCGCACGTGCAGGGGTGCCGCCCGTCTCGGGGGAGGCGGTGGCCGCCTGATGGGGACAGTCGGTCGTCGAGGAGGGCGCACACCACATGGCAGTGACGTTGCGGAGGGGGCCGCGCGAGCAGGCCCCTGAGGTGCCCTCCGGCCGGATCGTCCTGCAGTCCCCGCCGGAGATCACGCCGAGCGAGGGTGCGAGCTCCCTGCTCATGAATGCCGTGCCGATGCTCGGCAGCGTCGGCTCCATCGCGTTCGTGGCCCTGTCGCAGCCGGGCATCAAGGGCTACATCGCCGGCGGCATGTTCCTGGTCGCCTCGCTCGGCTTCGTCGGCGTCAACGGGTGGAAGCAGCGCCAGCAGCACGCGGCCGGGGTCAGCGAGGCCCGGCGCGAGTACCTCGCCTACCTCGGCGAGGTGCGTGAGACCGTCCGGGAGGCGGCCAACCGCCAGCGGGCCGCTGCGCTGTGGAACAACCCGGCGCCCGAGGCGCTGCCGGCGGTCTGCGAGGAGCGCACCCGGGTCTGGGAGCGCTCGACCGGCGACGACGACTTCCTGCGGGTGCGGTTCGGGCGGACGAACCAGCCCCTGTGCATCACGCTCGAGGCCCCCGACACCCCGCCGATGGCCCAGCTCGACCCGGTCGCCGCGTCGGCACTGCACCGGCTGCTGTCCACCCACCGGGTCCAGCCCGACCTGCCGGCGTCGGTGAGCCTGCCGTACTTCTCCCGCATCGAGGTCACCGGCGACGCCGAGCCGGCCCGCGCCCTCGCCCGCAGCCTCATAGCCGCGGCCACCACCCAGCACGCCCCCGACCAGCTCCAGGTCGCCGTCGTCGCCGGGGCGGACGCCCTCCCCGAGTGGGAGTGGGTCAAGTGGCTGCCGCACGCCCACAGCCAGCGCGAGCGCGACGGGGTCGGGCCGGCCCGCATGGTCGCCTCGTCCCTGTCGGACCTCGAGCCGATGCTGCCCGCCGAGCTGCGCGAGCGCCCCCGGTTCGGGTTCTCCGAGACCGCGACGCTGCCGCACGTCCTCGTGGTGGTCGACGGCGGCGACGTGCCGCCCGGCAACGCGATCGTCACCGAGGACGGCGTCCTCGGCGTCACCGTGCTCCACCTGCCCGAGCGCTGGGACGAGCTGTCCGTGGACAGCCGGATGCGCCTGGCCCTCGGCCAGCCGGCCACCTCCGGCCCGTACGCAGGCCGCGTGCCGATGCAGATCCTCACCCTGGGCAGCGAGCCCGCGCGCGGGTTCGCCGACCAGATGTCGCTCGTGCAGGCCGAGGCTGCGGCGCGGCGGCTCGCGCCCCTGTATGCCGGCGCCGAGCCCGAGCGCCGCGACGCCATGACCAGCACCACCGAGCTCGTGGACCTGCTGGGGCTGGGCGACGTGCGCGACTACGACCCCGAGGCCGCCTGGCGGCCCCGGCTGCAGCGCGACCGGCTGCGGGTGCCGATCGGTGTCGGCGCCCAGGGGCAGGTCGTCTCCCTCGACATCAAGGAGTCGGCGCAGCAGGGCATGGGCCCGCACGGCCTGGTCATCGGCGCCACCGGCTCGGGCAAGTCCGAGGTGCTGCGCACGCTGGTCCTGGCGCTCGCGATGACCCACTCCTCCGAGGCGCTCAACTTCGTCCTCGTCGACTTCAAGGGTGGTGCGACCTTCGCCGGCATGGCCGACATGCCGCACGTGTCCGCCGTCATCACCAACCTCGGCCAGGAGCTCAGCCTCGTCGACCGCATGCAGGACGCCCTGCACGGCGAGATGGTCCGCCGCCAGGAGCTGCTGCGTGCCGCCGGCAACTTCGCCAACGTCACGGACTACGAGAAGGCGCGAGCCGCGGGGGCCGACCTCGAGCCGCTGCCGGCCCTGCTCATCGTCGCCGACGAGTTCTCCGAGCTGCTCGCGGCGCGGCCGGAGTTCGTCGAGCTGTTCGTCGCGATCGGCCGGCTCGGCCGGTCGCTGTCGATGCACCTGCTGCTCGCCTCGCAGCGGCTGGAGGAGGGGCGCCTGCGCGGCCTGGAGTCGCACCTGTCCTACCGCATCGGCCTGCGCACCTTCTCGGCCTCGGAGTCGCGCACCGTCATCGGGGTCCCCGACGCGTACGAGCTGCCGGCGGTGCCGGGCCTCGGCTTCCTCAAGCCGGACCAGACGACCCTGCTCAAGTTCAAGGCGGCCTACGTCTCCGGGCCGCCGCCGGCGCGGCGGCGCGCCCACACCGGCAACACCGGGACGACCGGCGAGATCATCCCGTTCTCGGCCGCGCCCGTGCTGCGCCTCAGCACCGAGACCGAGGCACCCGTCGTCGACGAGGGGCCCCGGGAGGACCGCGCGACCTTCGACATCGCCGTTGCCAAGATGCGCGGCAAGGGCCGACCCGCCCACCAGGTCTGGCTGCCGCCGCTGGACGTGCCCGATTCCCTCGACCGCCTCTTCGGCGACCTGGCGACGCACGACCAGCTCGGCCTCGTCTCGCCCTCGTGGCGGGCCGCCGGGTCGCTCGTGGTCCCGCTGGGCATCGTCGACCGGCCGCTGGAGCAGCGCCGCGACGTCCTGTCCGTCGGGCTCGGCGGTGCGGCCGGGCACGTCGCCATCGTCGGTGGCCCGCGCAGCGGCAAGAGCACGCTCGCCCGCACCCTCGTGACCGCGCTCGCGCTCACGACGACCCCGCTCGAGTCGCAGTTCTACGTCATGGACTTCGGCGGCGGCACGTTCTCGCCCCTGGTCAAGCTGGCCCACGTCGCCGGGGTCGCGAGCCGCAACGAGCCGGACGTCGTGCGCCGCATGTTCGCCGAGCTGCGCGGCATCGTCGACAAGCGCGAGGCGTACTTCCGCGCGCAGGGCATCGACTCGATCGAGACCTACCGGCGGCGCCGGGCCGAGGGCCGCGCCGACGACGGCTACGGCGACGTGTTCCTCGTCGTCGACGGCTGGCCCACGCTGCGCGCCGAGTTCGACGAGCTGGAGCTGCAGATCCAGGAGCTGGCCGGGCGCGGCCTGACCTTCGGCCTGCACCTCGTCGCGACCACGAACCGGTGGATGGACTTCCGCAGCGCCGTCAAGGACGTCTTCGGCACGCGCCTGGAGCTGCGCCTCGGCGACACCAGCGACTCCGAGATCGACCGCAAGCTCGCGGCGAACGTGCCCAAGGGGCGGCCCGGGCGGGGCATCGAGGCGACCCGGCACCACTTCCTGGCCGCGATCCCGCGCATCGACGGCAGTGGCGACGCCGGCAGCCTCGGCGCCGGTGTCGACGACCTCGTCGAGCGCGTCAACGCGGCGTGGCAGGGCCCGAGCGGACCGAAGCTCCGGCTGCTGCCCGACCGGGTCGACCTCGAGCAGGTGCGCGCCCAGACGCGACCCGCGGACCGGCGCATCCTGCTGGGCATCGACGAGAACAACCTGGCACCGATCGGCGTGGACCCCACGGAGGAGCCGCACCTCTACCTCTTCGGCGACAGCGACTCGGGCAAGACGGCCATGCTGCGCACGTACGCCAGCGAGGTCATGCGGCTCTACACCCCGCAGGAGGCGCAGATCTTCGCGGTCGACTACCGCCGCGGCCTGCTGGGCGAGATCCCCGACGAGTACCTGCGCGAGTACTTCACCACCGAGGACCAGGTGGCTCAGAACATCCCCGAGCTCGCGGCATACCTGCGCTCCCGGCTGCCCGGACCGGACGTCACGCCCGAGCAGCTGCGCACCCGGAGCTGGTGGACCGGCGCCGAGGTGTTCGTGATCGTCGACGACTACGACCTCGTGGTGACGTCCGCCGGCAGCCCGCTCGCCGCCCTCGTGCCCCTGCTGGCCCAGGCCGGCGACGTCGGCCTGCACCTGGTCGTCACGCGGCGCACCGGCGGCGCGAGCCGCGCGTCGTACGAGTCGGTCATGCAGAGCCTGCGCGACCTGGCCAGCCCCGGCATCCTGCTCTCCGGCAGCCCCGACGAGGGCCCGCTGATCGGCAACGTCAAGCCGGTTCCCGCGGTGCCCGGGCGCGGACGCCTCGTCTCACGTGAGACAGGCAACAACGTGATGCAGGTTGCCTGGACCCCGTCACGCCACGGGTGACCTCTAGGCTGGGCCCCATGGAGCCGGTCTACTCGTCCGTGATCGGTGTCGCCCGAGCGCTGTTCGCCTTTCAGGGGTTGAGGATCCGCCTGCGCGGGCTCGACCACGTGCCGCGCACCGGTGGCGCCGTCATGGTCATCAACCACACGGGGTACTTCGACTTCACGTATGCCGGCCTCGCCGGTGTCGAGGCCGGCCGCCTCGTGCGGTTCATGGCGAAGAAGTCCATCTGGGACAACCCGGTGGCCCGCGTGCTCATGACCGGGATGCACCACATCCCCGTCGACCGTGAGGCCGGCCAGGAGTCGTTCGGGACCGCCCTGTCGGCGCTGCGGTCCGGGGAGATCGTGGGTGTCTTCCCCGAGGCCACCATCAGCCGCTCGTTCGAGCTCAAGGAGTTCAAGTCCGGCGCGGTACGGCTGGCGCAGCAGGCCGGCGTCCCGGTGCTGCCCGTGACGATCTGGGGCTCCCAGCGCGTCTGGACCAAGGGGCGTCCCAAGCGGATGGGCCGCCACCACGTCCCGCTCTTCATCACCGTGGGCGCGCCCCTGGTGGTCGCGGCCGACGAGGACCCGGTGGCGGCGACGGCCCGGGTCAAGGACGCCATGCGCGCCCAGCTCGACGCGGACCAGGCCGCCTACCCGGCGTGGCCGGACACCGAGCGCGAGCTGCTGCCCGCCCGGCTCGGCGGCACGGCGCCGACGCTCGAGGAGGCCGACACGATGGACGCCGCCGACCGCAGGGCACGGCGCACCGCGGGCTGAGCCGCAGCAGTCGGTCGGCTCAGGCCTTCTCGCCCTTGGCCGAGGCGGCCTTGGCCTTCGCGGCCTTGGCCTCGGCAGCCTTCGCCTTCGCAGCCTTGGCCTTCGCAGCCTTGGCCTTCGCCTTGGCGGCCTTGGCGGCCTTGGCCTTCTCGGCCTGGGCCCTGGCCTTGGCTGCGGCCCTCTCTGCCTTCGCCCGGGCGCGGGCAGCCGCTGCGGCAGCCTTGGCCTGAGCCCTGGCAGCGGCGGCAGCAGTCCTGGTCGGCGTGTGGCCGTTGGCCGTGCCGGTGATCGGTTTCCCGCTGCCCGTGACGGCGCCCCCGGTGGTCGTGCCACCACCGGTCACGGTGCCGCCACCGACGACGACGCCTCCACCGGAGGTCGCGGGAGGAGGGGTGGACGAGCCCGCAGGTCCGCCCGAGGAGCCACCGGTCGGGGCCGCACCACCGCCTGCGGGAGTGGTGAAGGCGGCCGTGCTGATCACGACGGTCCCGGCGGTGCCGGAACCGGTCAGGCCCACCGGCTCCACGGTGCCTCCGCCGACCGGCGGCTGACCGGGCTGGGTGCCAGGCTGCGTGCCCGGCTTTGTGGGCTCGACGCCCGGCGGGGTCACCGTGGGCCCACCACCGGAGGCGGTGGGACCCGGCACGACCGGGCCCTGGGCGGTCACGACGGGACGGTTCACCGGTCCGCGGAAGAGGTTGTCGACGACGGCCGGCAGCAGCCCGCTCATCGCAGCAGCCGCGCCCACACCACCGAGGGCGATGACCCAGGCAGCGGCGCCGGCGCCCGCACGGGCACCTCGGGACGCCTCGCGGGCGCCACGGGGGGGCACGGGGCGCACGAGGGTCGGACCGGCCACGGGGGTCTGCCACGTGAGCAGGTCCACGACGGACGGTTCGGTGAGCGCCGCGCCCGCGACCGGGGTGAGCGTCACGGCGGCCACAGCAGCAGGACCGGGCCCGGTCTGCGCCCCGGGGACGGCCTCGGGCGCGGGCGGGACAGCCGCGGCACGCCCCGTGTCGCCGAACAGGCCCTGGACGACCGCCGCGTCGGCCAGCTCGTCCGGCCGTGCGGGAGCCGCCATCGCGGCATACAGCTCCTCGAGGGGCAGGGTCAGCCGGTACTGGCCGCGGCGCACCAGCTCGAGCACCGCGGTCGGCTCCTGACCCGTGAGCCGGGCCATGGAGTCCCGGCCGAGGCCGGCCACGACGGCCATGGCGAGCACGTCGGCGGAGTCGGGGCCACAGGCCTGCAGGGCGGCGACGCCGGCGTCCACGGCAGCCGCAGCGGACGCAGCCCCCGCGGCTGCGGGGGCTGCCGCCGCCGGGGTCGACCCGGCAGGTTCGCGGGAGGGGACCGGCGGGGCGCTCGTGCCGAGGGCGGGGGACCCTCCGGCGGTCGCGGTCTCGCGGGCAGCGCCGACGGCGAGCTCGAACCAGTCGTCGTCGTCGGCGGGGCACGCGGGCAGCCGGCCCAGCAGGGTGGGCCAGCTGGCAAGGGCCACCCCGGCCGCGTCGTCGACGCCGATGGACCTCAGGTAACGGACCAGGACGGGGTTCGTGGCGGCGTACAGGCGCGCGAAAGCGTCCTCGTCGCCCCCTTGGGCGCCGAGGAGGTATGTGGCGATTTCCCCCGGCACGTCACCCAGTGTCCCCTGCTGCCTGCGGTTCACACCTCAGCCGTTCGGTTGATGTCGGAGGAAATCGGCTGCGGAACGGTCAGATCGCGTGCCCGAGGTGGGCCAGGGCCTGGCGCAGCAGCACGCCGTGGCCCCCGGCCATCTCCTCGACCACCGACGGCTGGAGCGCCTCCTCGGGGCTGAGCCAGGCGAGGTCGAGCGCGTCCTGCTGCGGCTGGCAGTCCCCGGCGACCGGGACGACGAAGGCCAGGGAGACCGCGTGCTGGCGCGGGTCGTGGAACGGGGTGACCCCGGGGGTGGGGAAGTACTCCGCGACGGTGAACGGCTGCGGGCTGGCCGGCACCTGCGGCAGGGCCATGGGACCGAGGTCCTTCTCCAGGTGACGGATGAGGGCGTCGCGCACGCGCTCGTGGTAGAGCACGCGGCCGGAGACCAGCTCGCGGTTGATCTCGCCGTCGGAGGCGCGCAGGAGCAGCCCGACCGCGGTCACGGCCCCGCGCTCGTCCACCCGCACCGGAACGGCGTCGACGTAGAGGATCGGCAGCCGCTGCCGCGCCGCGTCGAGGTCCTCGCGGGACAGCCAGGACTCACTGCGTTCGAGCTCGAGCGGACTCATGACCTGCTTTCTACCAGTGATGGCCCCTGCGCCCCCGACCGGTCCGTGGCCCGTGCCGGGACGGCGTGCTCAGGACCAGTAGACGCGACCGGGATTGAGCACGCCGCGCGGGTCGAAGACGGCCTTGACCGCCCGCTGGCGCTCGAGCTCGGCGGTCCCGAGCTCCTCGGCGAGCCACGGCGCCTTGAGGGTGCCCACCCCGTGCTCGCCGGTGATGGTGCCGCCCATGCCGAGTGCGGTCGTGACGACCTGGCTGAAGGCGGCGTGCGCCCGCTCGCGGCTGCCGGGCTCGTCGGGGGAGAAGAAGATGCTCGGGTGCAGGTTGCCGTCGCCGGCGTGGCCGGCCATGACGATCTCCAGCCCGGAGTCGGCGGCGATCCGGTGGCCCTCGCGGATGAGGTCGGTGAGCCGTCCGACCGGCACGCACACGTCCTCGAGGTAGCGCGGGCCCTTGGCCTCCAGGGCCGGGCTGAGCGCCCGTCGGCCCGCGAGCAGCAGGTCCGCCTCGGCGGGGTCGTCGGCCACCGCGACCTCGGTGGCGCCCGCGTCGGCGAGCAGCCCGGCATACCGCTGCACGTCCTCACCCGTGTGGCCGGGACGGTCGGACTGCACCAGCAGCACCGCCTCGCAGTCGCCGGGGAAGCCGTAGTCGGCGAGCGACTGGACCGCCGCCACGGCTGCGCGGTCCATCAGCTCGACGAGGCTCGGCACGTGCCGCTCACGACGCAGCGCGACGATGGCGGCGCTGGCCGCGTCGAGCGAGTCGAAGGTCGCGAGCACGGTCAGGGCCGGGTCGGGGGCCGGGATGATCCGCGTCGTGACCTCGGTGACGACGCCGAGCGTGCCCTCGGAGCCGACGAACAGGCCGGTGAGGTCGAGCCCCGCGGTGCCCTTGGCGGTGCGGTGGCCGGTGCGGATGACCTCGCCGCCGGCCAGCACGACCTGCAGCGAGCGGACGTAGTCGGCCGTGACGCCGTACTTGACGCAGCACAGCCCGCCGGCGTTGGTGGCGACGTTGCCGCCGATGGTGCAGAAGGCCGACGAGGCGGGGTCCGGCGGGTAGAACATGCCGTGCTCCGCGACGGCGTCCTTGAGGTGCCTGTTGACGACGCCCGGCCCGCAGACGGCGATGCCCTCGAGCGGGTCGATCGTGGTGACCGAGGCCATCCGCTCGGTGTTGAGGACGATGCCGCCCTCGATCGCGACCGAGCTGCCGGTGAGGCTGCTGCGCGCCCCTTGGGGGACCACGGGGGTGCGGGTCTCGTGCGCCCACCGCATCACCTCGACGACGTCGGCGAGGTCGCGGGCCCGCACCACCTCGAAGTCGGCCGGCGCGGTGGCGCCCACGGACTCGTCGGTGCCGTAGCCCGCCTTGACATCGGGGTCGGTGACCGTGTCGACGGCGAGGTCGGTGGTGGTCGTCATCCCCGCAGCGTATGCCGAGGTGCCGGCTCCTCGTCGGCGACGGGCTCGGCCCTCCTCGCCGCTGCCGGGGCGTCCCTCCGGGCGTCCCGCGGGGCCTTCCCGGGGGCTTGTCCTGGGGCTGACCCGGCGGCTGCGGGCGGCGGCCCGTCGAAGCCGGTACTTGCGTCGAAGGCGGCGCGGCGGGCGGCCCGGCGCAGGGTGGCGAGCACGGCGCGGCCGGTCACGGCGATGAGGACCACGTTGGTGACCGCTCGCCCGAGGTCCCACCACAGGCTCGTCGCGGCGGAGAAGACGGCGAACCGCTGGAGGTTCTCCCAGGCCGGGGCCCCCGCGACGAAGGACAGGTGGCCGTCGAGCCCGGTGGCGAAGGGCCAGAAGGAGAAGTCGAGCGCCACGCCGTACAGCAGCCCGGCCAGGGCCCCGTAGGCGCAGAGCAGCGGCACCTCCCAGCGCGGGCGGACGCGCGGCAGCAGCCCCGCGCCCAGGCCGACCCACGCGGCCCCGAGCATCTGGTACGGCAGCCACGGACCCACGCCGCCGGTGACGAGCGCGGACGCGAACAGGGTGGTCGAGCCCAGCACGAAGCCGAACCCGGGTCCGAACACGCGCCCCCCGAGCACGAGCAGGAAGAACACCGTCTCGAGCCCGGCGGTCCCGGCTCCGAGTGGGCGTAGCGCCGCACCGACGGCGGACAGCACCCCGAGCATCGCCACGGCCTTGACGTCGAGGCCGCCCTCGGCGATCTCGGAGAGCACCACGGCGAGCAGCAGCGGCAGCAGCAGGGCGAAGACGAGGGGGGCGTCTGCGCTGCGCCCCAGCTGGGAGTCGGTGCTTGCCAGCAGCGGCCACAGGAAGGCCAGGAGGCCGGCGACGGAGACCAGCAGCAGGGCGGCGGTGGACCGGGGGCGCAGGGCGACGGCGGCGCGGACCCGGTGGGTGGCGGCGGTCGGTGCACTCATCGAGCGACCCCCTGGCGCGGCAGGGTCGCCGCGGTCGCCACGGCCTCGGCGACGGTGAGGACCCGCGACGGCGCCAGCACCTTGGCCACCTGCGGCGCGAACTCGGGGGAGTCGGCGAGGACGTCCCGCGCCGGGCCGTCCGCCACCACCCGCCCCTGCGCGAGGACGACGACGCGGTCGGCCACCTCGGCGGCGAACTCGACGTCGTGCGTCGCGACGGCGACCGCACGGCCGCCGGCGGCCAGGCCACGCAGGACCTCCACGAGGGCCTCCTTGCCGGGGCGGTCCAGGCCCCGGGTGGGCTCGTCGAGCAGGACCACCCCGGGCGCGGCCGCGAGCTGGACGGCCACGGCCATTGCGAGCTGCTGGCCCTCGGACAGGTCCCGCGGGTGCAGGTCGTCGGGGATCTCCGGCGCCAGCCGGTCGAGCAGGTCGCGGGTGGTGCCCGGCCGGGCCCCCGACTCGTGGTCGGCCTGGCGGCACTCGGTGCCGACCGTGTCGAGGTACAGCAGGTCGGGTGCGCTCTGGGGCACCAGTCCCACGAGCCGTCGACGGTCCCGCGGGGCCGCCACGGCCGGGTCGGTCCGGTGGCCGGCCGCCTCCACGACCGCCACCGTGCCGGCGGTGCGGTGACCCGTGCCGTGCAGGGCCCACAGGAGCGAGGACTTGCCCGACCCGTTGCGTCCCATGAGGACGAGCACCTCACCGGCGCGCAGGTCCAGGTCGACGTCGCGCACGGCCTCGACGCGCCCGTGCCTGACCCCGACGTCCCGGGCCGTCAGCCGCGTGACCGTCGCGGGGGACGACGACTCGGGCTCGCGGGTCACGTCGTCGCGGACCACCGGCTGCCCGTGAGCGGCCTGGTCGGGTGCCGCCTGCCCGAGGTCGCGGCGCAGCGGCGCGGCGGCGCGCCGTGCCTCCCGGACCGTGAGGGGCAGCGGGTCCCACCCGGCCCAGCGGCCCAGCTCGACCACGGGCGGGGCGAGCGGGAAGTCGGCCAGCACCTCGCGCGGCGCCCCCTGCCGGACCGACCCGTCGTCACCGACGGCGAGCACGACGTCGGCCACCCCCACGACTCGCTCGAGGCGGTGCTCGGAGACGACGACCGTGAGCCCGAGGTCGTGCACGAGCCGGGTCAGCGTGGCCAGGACCTCCTCGGCCCCGACCGGGTCGAGGGCCGAGGTCGGCTCGTCCAGCACGAGCAGCCGGGGCCCGGCGGTGAGGACGGCCCCGATCGCCACCCGCTGCTGCTGGCCGCCGGAGAGGTCGCGCAGGGGGGCGTCGCGCAGCTCGGCGATCCCGAGGACGTCCAGGACCTCCTCGACCCTGCGGCGCATCGCCGGCGGGTCCACGGCGAGCTGCTCGAGGGTGTAGGCGAGCTCCTCCTCGACCGTGTCGGTGACGAAGCCGGCGAGCGGGTCCTGCGCGACGACGCCGACCGTGCCGGCGAGGTCGCGGGGCCGGTGCGTGCGGGTGTCGAGCCCGGAGACGGTGACCCGCCCCGACAGGTGGCCGCCGGTGAAGTGCGGCACCCGGCCGCTCACGGCCCCGAGCAGGGTGGACTTGCCCGAGCCGGTGCGGCCCACGACGAGGGCGAGCTCGCCCTCCTCGACCACGACGGACGCCGACCGGAGCGTGGGCCCGGGCGCGCCGGCATACCGCACGGTGACGTCGTCGAGCACGACGACGGGGGCGGTCACGACGACTCCCGACGGGGGACGGGGGGTGACGGGGCCAGGAACGCGGGCAGGGCGGCCACGAGCAGCCCGGCCACGGCGAGGAGCGGCAGCGCCGGGGGCGCGAGCGGCGACAGGGGCTGGGCGAGCCCGGCAGGCGCGACCGTGGCCTGTGCCAGCACCGCGACGGTGGCCAGGACCCCGCTGCCGGCCACGACCCACTCGGGGAGGGCCCACGGGTCCCGGCGGTACACGGTGCGGTGCACCGCCCGGCCGCCGACCACCATGCCGGCGGCGCAGAGTCCGAGGCCGGCCACGAGCATGGGCGCGCCCACGAGAGCCGGGGCACTGGTGTCGAGCAGCCCGTACGTCCCGAGCGCGGCGCCCAGCAGCCCCACCAGGGTCAGGGTGGCCGTGGCCCGCCGCGCGAGCGTGCCCTGGGCCACCCGGCGGCCGTAGCCGCGCGAGTCCATCGCGGACGCGAGCAGCAGCGACCGGTCGAGGGTGTCCTGCAGCACCGGCAGCGCCACGCGGCCGACGGCGCGCAGCCCCGTGCCGCCCTCGCCACGCAGGGCCCGTGCGCGTCGGACCCGCTGCACGCTGTCGGCGAGCTGGGGCGCGACCGTCACGGCGATCACGACCGCGGTGCCGACCTCGTGCAGGGCGGCCGGCACCGCCCGCAGCAGCCGCTTGGGGTTGGCGAGTGCGTTGGCCGCCCCGATGCACGCGATGATGGCGGCCAGCCGCAGCCCCTCCACCGCGGCGGCCAGCAGGCCCTCGAGGTACAGCGGCCCGAGGAGCGTGATGCCGGGGAGGTCGACGCTGGGCAGCGTCCACAGCCGGTGCTCCCCGAACTTGAACCCGACGAGCACGTGCAGCACGACCCGCACGACGACGACGAAGGCCCCCAGCCCGAGGTAGAGCCGGAACGCCCGCGCCCACGGCGAGCTGCCGCGCTTGGCGACGACGACCAGCCCGGCGACGGCCACGGCGAGCAGCAGCAGGAGCGGGTTGGTGGTGCGCGAGCAGGCGACGGCGAGCCCGACCGCCCACACCCACCAGGCGACCGGGTGGAGGTGGCGGGGGAGCGGTGCGCCGAGCCTGCTCATGGATGCCCTAGTGCTGCTGGGCGCGCCGGCGCAGCGCGAGGTATGCCGCGGCGGCGCCGACCAGGGTCACCAGGCCGACGCCCGCGAGCAGCGAGGTCGGCGTGCCGGACCCGCTGCTGGGCTGGGTCGCCGCCGCGTCGGTCTGCTCGGTGGACCCGGATGTCGGAGGCCCGGTGGTCGTCGTGGTCGTGGCGGGCGCGGTGGCCGAGGTCGTGCTCGCCGCAGGGCGAGTGGTGGTCGACGCCTTGCCCTTCGGTGTCGCGGGCACCGTCGCGGTGGTGCCGTTCGGCAGGACGGTCGTGCGGGTGGACGGGCGCGAGGAGCTCGTCGTCCGTGGGGTCGACGAGGTCCCGGTGCTGCGGGGGGTGCTCGAGGTCGACGAGGGGCTCGGCCTCGGGGACGGCTTCGGCGCGGCCGCGGGAGGGGCCGAGCTCGGCGCGCCGCCGGAGCCGAAGGCGAACCCGATGACGCTGCCCGCCGGGGGGTCGTACTCAGCGACGCCGCTGCTGCTGTAGACCCACGACCCGCCACGGGTCGCGTGGAAGAACGCCCAGTAGGCGCTGCTCGGGGGCATCCGCGTGCACGGCTGGGACGGCACGCTGTTGATCTGGCAGACCACCGTGCCGGGGTACTGCGGCGGGTAGGTGACGGAGGCCACCGAGGTCAGCACACGGATGGCGCTCGACGCGTCGGGGCCGCACAGCGTGCTCGAGGTGGAGCCGTAGTCGATGACGACCGTGACGCCGGTCGTGCCCGAGCACGCCGCCGCCTGCGCGGCCCCGCCCGGGAGGGCGAGGCCGCCGGCGACGGCGAGCCCTGCTGCGGCCAGGAACCGGCCGAGGCGGCGCATCAGGCGTGCGCCCCCTTGCGGCGGGCCAGGACGATCGCGGCGATGCCGCCGAGCAGGAGCAGCAGGCCGAGCGCGGCCGTGGCGGCGACGTCGGCGCCGGTGAAGGCGAGGCTGCCGGGGGTCGCGGAGGCCGCGGCCGGGGCGGCCGGGGCAGGTGCGGCGGTGGTGGTCGCTGCGGGGGAGCCCGCCGGTGCCGTGGTGGTCGAGCTGCTCGTGGAGGTGCTCGGTGCCGTCGGACAGGTCGGCGCGGGAGCAGCGGCGGACGCCCCGTCGGAGGTGACGGTCAGCAGGTCGCCGCCGGCCAGGCCGAGGGTGGCCTGCGGCGTCGCGCGCAGGGCGCGGTCGAGCGCCGCCGTGTTGCCGGGCGTCTTCGTGAGGGTTGAACGGTCCGCCGCGGTGAAGGCGATGCCACCGCGCAGGGCGGCCGTCGCGGTGCAGTCGAGCTGGAGCGAGGCGAGGAACTGCTGGGCCCGGGCGAGCTCGACCGCGCGGCCTCCGGCGGCGAAGGCCTGTGCGGCGACTCCGGCGGTGTTGGCGTTGTACTGGCCGTCACTGTTGAGGAAGCCGCCGTTCGCGGCCTGCCGGGCGGCGAGGAAGGACAGCGCCTTGACGGCGGCCGGGTCGCTCGCCCCCTGCAGGCCGATGACCGCCTGGACCGCGAACGCGGTCGCGTCGACGTCGCTGGTGCAGGCCCCGCCGGCGGCGGCGAGGTCGCCGCGGAAGCCACCGTCGGCGCACTGCTGCGCGAGCAGGTAGTCCGCCGCCGACTGCGGGACGGTGCCGGTCGCCCGGCCGACGCCGATCACGTCGAGCGCCTGCCCGATGGTGTTGGAGTAGTCGCAGGGGCTGTACCCGCATCCCGTCACGGGCAGGTCGGAGTAGCGGCCCGGCTCGGCAGCGCCCAGGGACTTCCCGAGCTCGGCGAGCAAATCGAGGTGCTTGGGGCCGACGTCGCGCGGGTTGGCGCCCTGGGCGACGACGGCGAGGAGCGCCTTGCCGGTCGCCCCGGCATACAGCGAGGAGTAGTCGGTGCCGATGTAGCCGCCGACGTTCGCGGTGAGGTAGGCGAAGGCGGACGCCGCCTCGGTGCTGCCGAGGCCGGCACCATCGAGCCCGAGGACGGCGTCGATCGTGTTGCCGCCGTCGAAGAAGGTGCTGCCCGGGTAGTTGTAGTGGTGGCCTCGTGCGGCCAGCGTGCGGACCATGAAGCCCGCGGCGTAGCCAGCCTGGGCGGACGTGGCGCCGGGCAGCAGGCCCTTCGGCGAGGTCCGGGTGCCGAACGGCACCTGCGGGTCGGCGGCGCTGGTCGTGGCCGCGACCTTCGGCGAGGTCGCGTTCGTGCTCGAGCGCGGGGCGGTGGTCCCGGAGGTCGTGGACGTGCCGGACGCGGTGGGGGAGGTCGTGCCGGTCGCAGTGCTCCCGGACGTCGTCGGGGAGGCCGTGCCCGTCGCGGTCGTGGTCGTGCCCGTCGTGGTGGTCGGGGCCGACGGGCTGGTCGGCGACGTGGTGGTCGTCGCGGACGCGCTGGTCGTGGGCGACGGGGCCGGGGTGGCGGCCAGGGCGGTGCCCGGCGCGAGCAGGGCGGCCGCGGTGGCCAGCGTCAGCACGCCGACCGCGCGGCTGCTGGTGGGAAGGAGCTGCATGGTGCCTCTCGAAATGCGAGCGGTGTCGCGACCGGGCACCGGCACCAGACGTGACAAACCCCGGTGCCGCGCTCGCGCGGACAACCGGGGGCAGCTCGGACTGGGTCCGGGCTCCGCCCCGCGTACCTCGACGGAAATGGAGCCGCTCCGCGCTCCCAGGCATTCCGGCTCGCCACCTCGCGGTGGCCTACGGTTGCGGGTCAGCGCCGGACTCGGACCGGCTTCCCCTGGAAAGGCGTCGTGGTGTCACCCGAGGGCGACGGCGTCACCCTACACCCGGCCCGCGACCTGCTGGAACGCCCGCGACGAGACCTCCACCACTGCGGCTAGACTGTCCGCACAGGCGTCGACCCGGCCATCACCGGCGAGCCTCCGGAAGAACGGCACCACACGGCATACCGCGGGGTGCTCACTAGAACCGGACGTCAGGGCCACGTCACGGCCTTGGGCAAGAGCGGTCGTACGCCGCGGGCGCACCTGGTGCGCACCGGCTGCGGCAAGCGAGGTGGTACCGCGGTGGCGCCGGGGAGTCCCGGCGACGTCGTCCTCGTGACACCACGAGCGACGACCACGAAGGACCCGGACCCCATGGCCTACCCGAAGGTCTCCAGCGACAGCGCCGACCAGCCCGCCACCGCGGGCGTTCCCGCCTCCCCGCGCTTCCCCGAGATCGAGGAGCGCATCCTGCGCTACTGGGACGAGGACGGCACCTTCCAGGCGTCGGTCGAGAACCGCCCGGCCGGCGAGGACGGCGACAACGAGTTCGTCTTCTACGACGGACCCCCGTTCGCCAACGGGCTGCCGCACTACGGCCACCTCCTGACCGGCTACGTCAAGGACCTCATCCCGCGCTACCAGACGATGCGCGGGCGCCGGGTCGAGCGCCGGTTCGGCTGGGACACCCACGGCCTGCCCGCCGAGCTCGAGGCGATGAGCCAGCTCGGCATCAAGACCAAGGACGAGATCGTCGAGCTCGGCATCGAGAAGTTCAATGCGGCCTGCCGCAGCTCGGTGCTCAAGTACACCGACGAGTGGCGCGACTACGTGACCCGCCAGGCCCGCTGGGTCGACTTTGACCACGACTACAAGACGCTCAACCCCGACTACATGGAGTCGGTGATGTGGGCGTTCAAGTCGCTGCACGACAAGGGCCTAGTCTACGAGGGCTTCCGCGTCCTGCCCTACTGCTGGAACGACCAGACGCCGCTGTCGAACCACGAGCTGCGGATGGACGACGACGTCTACCAGGTCCGCCAGGACCCGGCCGTGACCGTCGGCGTGCGGCTCGAGACCGGCGAGCTGGCCCTGGTGTGGACGACCACGCCGTGGACCCTCCCGAGCAACCTCGCGGTCATGGTCCACCCCGACATCGACTACGTCGTGGTCGAGACCGACGTCCCGACCGGTCGCACGGAGCGGTACGTCATCGGCGCCGAGCGGCTGCAGGCGTACGCCCGCGAGCTGTTCGGCGACCCGAAGGCCGACGTGCAGCCGTACGTCGTCGAGCGCCTCACCGGCCGCGACCTGCTGGGTCGCTCCTACACGCCGCCGTTCTCCTACTACGAGGGCCACGAGAACGCCCACCGTGTCGTCGAGGCGGACTTCGTCACGACCAGCGACGGCACCGGCCTGGTGCACAGCGCCGGGGCCTTCGGTGAGGACGACAAGGTCGTCACCGACCGCGAGGGGATCGAGCCGGTCATGCCGGTCGGGCCCGACGGGTGCTTCACCTACCCGGTGAGCGAGTACGAGGGCATGCTCGTCTTCGACGCGAACGCCCCGATCATCGAGCACCTCAAGAACCGCACGAACGTCCCGCCGGAGGCGGTCGTGGCCGCCGACGGCCAGGACGAGGACGCCGTGCGTCGCGAGCTGTACGGCGCCGTCACCGAGGGCACGGTGCTGCTGCGCCGTGAGTCCTACGCGCACTCCTACCCGCACTGCTGGCGGTGCCGGCAGCCGCTGATCTACAAGGCCGTCTCGAGCTGGTTCGTCGAGGTGACCAGGTTCAAGGAGCGGATGCTCGAGCTCAACGAGCAGATCGCCTGGACCCCGGAGCACACCAAGCACGGCCAGTTCGGCAAGTGGCTGGAGAACGCCCGCGACTGGTCGATCACCCGCAACCGGTTCTGGGGGAGCCCCGTGCCGGTGTGGCGCTCGGACGACCCGCAGTACCCGCGGATCGACGTCTACGGCTCGTTCGAGGAGCTCGAGCGCGACTTCGGCCGGCTGCCCCGCAACGCCGACGGCGAGGTCGACCTGCACCGCCCGTTCGTCGACGAGCTGACCCGACCGAACCCCGACGACCCGACGGGGCAGTCGACGATGCGCCGGGTCGAGGACGTCCTCGACGTGTGGTTCGACTCCGGGTCGATGAGCTACGCGCAGGTGCACTACCCGTTCGACAACGCCGCGTGGTTCGAGCACCACTTCCCGGCCGACTTCATCGTGGAGTACATCGGCCAGACGCGCGGCTGGTTCTACACGTTGCACATCCTGGCCACTGCGCTGTTCGACCGGCCGGCGTTCAGCTCGGTCATCTGCCACGGCATCGTCCTGGGCTCCGACGGCCAGAAGATGAGCAAGTCGCTTCGCAACTACCCCGACGTGCGCGAGGTGTTCGACCGCGACGGGGCCGACGCGATGCGCTGGTTCCTCATGTCGAGCCCGATCCTGCGCGGCGGCAACCTCGTCGTCACCGAGCAGGGGATCCGTGACGGCGTGCGCCAGGTGATCATCCCCCTGTGGAACACCTGGTACTTCTTCTCGTTGTACGCCAACGCCTTCCGTGGTGGTGAGGGGTATGCCGCCAAGTGGTCGACCGCCTCGACCGACCCGCTCGACCGGTACCTGCTCGCCAAGCTGCGCGAGTACGTCGAGACGATGACCAGCCAGCTCGACGCGTACGAGGTCGCGAGCGCGTGCGAGACCACGCGCGGCTTCGTCGACGTGCTGACCAACTGGTACGTGCGGCGCTCCCGGGAGCGGTTCTGGGACACCGGTGGCCAGGCCGGTGGCGGCGGGGCCGAGCAGGCGTTCGACACGCTCTACACGGCGCTCGAGGTGGTGTCCCGGGTGACGGCGCCGCTGCTGCCGCTGGTCACCGAGGAGGTCTGGCGCGGACTGACCGGCGGCCGCTCGGTGCACCTCACCGACTGGCCCGAGGCGTCCGACCTGCCGTCGGACCACGCGCTGGTCGCCGGCATGGACCGGGCCCGCGAGATCTGCTCGGTGGCGTCGTCCCTGCGTAAGGCCGGTGGCCTGCGGGTGCGGCTCCCGCTCGCACGGCTGACGGTCGTCGTGCCGGATGCGTTGTCGCTCAAGGACTTCGGCGCGATCGTGGCCGACGAGGTCAACGTCCGCGAGGTCGTCCTGCGCGACATCAGCGAGGCGAGTGAGGCCGACTTCGGCATCTCGCAGAAGCTCACCGTCAACGCCCGGGCCGCAGGTCCGCGGCTGGGCCGCGACGTGCAGCAGGCGATCAAGGGCAGCAAGTCCGGCGACTGGTCCGTCGCGGCCGACGGGACCGTGACCTCCGGTGGCCTCGAGCTGGTCGAGGGCGAGTACACGCTCGAGACCGTCGTCGACGACGCCCAGGGCGGGTCGACGGCGACGGCGATGCTGCCCGGTGGTGGTTTCGTCGTCCTCGACACCGAGGTGACCCCCGAGCTCGCCCAGGAGGGCATGGCCCGGGACGTGGTCCGCGCGGTCCAGCAGGCACGCCGCGACGCGGGACTCGAGGTGTCCGACCGGATCTCGCTGACGGTCACCGGTTCGCAGGCGGTGTGGGAGGCGACGGTCGCGCACCAGGCGCTCATCGTGGAGGAGACGCTGGCCAGCCAGTTCGGCTCGGCGCCCCAGCTCGACGCGCTCCCGCAGCGCAGCGACGTGGCGGAGGCGGTCGTCGGCGACGGCGAGCCCGTGCGCATCAAGGTGATGAAGCTCTGATGGCCGGCTCGACGAACCCTGGACGATCCGGTCGCCCCGACGCCGCCCAGCGGGAGGCCGCGCACAACCTGGAGGTCACCAAGCGGATGCGCGAGGTCGAGGAGGCGATCCTCGCCCGGGCGCCCGAGCACGACCTCGAGCCGAGCCTGGACCGCATCGCCGCCGTGATGGAGCTGCTCGGCGACCCCCAGCGCGGCTACCCCGTCATCCACCTCACCGGCACCAACGGCAAGACCTCGACCACCCGGCTGGTCGAGACCCTGCTGCTGGAGATGGGGCTCAAGACGGGCCGGTTCACCTCCCCGCACCTGCACTCGATGCGTGAGCGGATCGCGTTGTCGGGCCAGCCGATCAGCGCGGAGAAGTTCCTCGCCGCCTACGACGAGGTCATCCCGTTCATCGAGATGGTCGACGCCCGGTCGGTCGCCGATGGTGGCCCGCGGATGACCTACTTCGAGGTGCTCGTGGCAGTGGCGTATGCCGCGTTCGCCGACGCGCCCGTCGACGTCGCGGTCGTCGAGGTGGGGATGGGCGGTCGCTGGGACGCGACCAACGTCGCCGACGGGTCCGTCGCCGTGGTCACGCCGGTGGACCTGGACCACCAGCACTTCCTCGGGGACACGGTCGAGCTCATCGCCACCGAGAAGTCCGGGATCATCAAGGAGGGCGCGATCGCCGTGTCGGCCCTGCAGCCGCACGCCGAGGTCGTCGAGATCCTGCGCGAGCGCGCGCTCGAGGTGGGGGCACGCCTCGCCGTCGAGGGCGTCGACTTCGGCTTCAAGGCGAGCGACGTGGCGGTCGGCGGGCAGCAGTTCTCCATGCAGGGCCTCGCCGGCGACTACGACGACCTGTTCCTGCCCCTGTTCGGCCCGCACCAGATGCAGAACGCCATGACCGCCGTCGCGGCCGTCGAGGCGTTCGTCGGCGGTGGCGAGACGAGGCTCGACCCCGACGTCGTGCGCTCCGCACTCGCCAAGGCTGCCTCGCCCGGGCGCCTCGAGGTCGTGCGCCGGTCGCCGACCGTCGTCGTCGACGCCGCGCACAACCCGGCCGGCGCGGTCGCCCTGCGCCAGGCGCTGGAGCAGTCGTTCAACTTCGCGCGGCTGGTGGGTGTCATCGCGATCCTCAAGGACAAGGACGCCACCGAGATCCTCGAGGTGCTCGAGCCCGTGCTCGACCACGTCGTCGTGTCCCGCACGACGTCTCCCCGGGCGATGGACCCCGACGACCTCGGCGAGGTGGCGGTCGACATCTTCGGGGAGGGGCGGGTGACGGTCGTGCGGAACCTGCCCGACGCGCTCGACACCGCCGCCGGCCTCGCCGACGAGGGCGGTGTCTCCGGGGGCGTCCTCGCCACCGGGTCGGTCACCACGGCCGCCGAGGTCCGGATGCTGCTCGGGACCACCGAGGTCTGACTCAGGCGCGGCGGTCGAGCTCCTCGCGACGCACCGGGTGCGCGAACGGCTGCCCGGCCGCGAACCGCTCGAGCTCGGCGACCGCGACGTCGCCGAGCCGGGTGAGCTCGGTGCCGAGCGACCCGGCCACGTGCGGGGTCAGCAGCACCCGCGGGTGGTCCCACAGCGGTGAGTCGGCCGGCAGCGGCTCAGGGTCGGTCACGTCCAGCACGGCGCTGATCCGCCCGGCCAGCACCACCTCGGTGAGGGCCTCGGTGTCCACCAGCGCGCCGCGTGCGGTGTTGACCAGGGTGGCGCCGGGACGCATCGACGCCAGCCGGTGCCGGTCCAGCAGGTGCCGGGTCTCAGGCAGGTCGGGGGCGTGCAGCGAGACGACGTCGCTCGTCGCGACGAGCTCGTCCAGCTCGACGCGCGTGACGCCCAGGGCGGCGGCACCCGAGTCGTCGAGGTAGGGGTCGGCCACGACCACCTCGAGGTCGAACGGGCGCAGCAGCTCGATCACGCGACGCCCGATGGTCGAGGCGCCGACGATGCCGACCCGCTTGCCGACGTTCCCGATGGTGGGGAACCGGGTGGACCAGTCGATCGCCGAGCGGGTGCGCCGGAACTCCTCGGCGACCTCCAGCACCGCCTTGCCCGCGAGCAGGACCACCGCGAGCGTGTACTCGGCGACCGGCAGCGCGTTGGCCGCGGTCGCGCTTGACACCTCGACGCCGCGCTGCCAGGCGGCATCGGTGACGTGGTGCTTGACGGACCCGGCGCAGTGGACCACGGCCCGCAACGACGGCATGGCGTCCAGCGCCGTCGCCTCCAGCGGCGGGCAGCCCCACCCGGTGACGAGGATCTCGGCGTCACGGGGTGGCGCCGCCCCGGCCCACACCTCGTCGCCGGCATCAGCAATGGATGCCAGCCTCCCCAGCGCCGTGGGAGTGAAGAGCCGCTCACGCAGCCCGTCCTGCATCCCGAACGCCACGCGTGGTCTCGCCGTCGTCATGCCGGTCCCCTCCGGTCGGTTCGTGGGTCGCCGGCACAGGCGGACTCCGCAGCGTCGAGCCACGGTCGCGTGACGGCCAGGGCGGCGTCGAGGTCGGGCAGCTCCGGCGACCAGGGCCGCTCCCACTCCAGGCTCAGCCAGCCGGCATACCCGCCCCCGGCAAGGGCGGCGAGGACGTCGGCGACGGGCAGCGCGCCCTCGCCGGGCAGCGTGAGCGGGTCCCCCGTCGCGGGTCCGGCGGCGTCCTTGACCTGGACGAGCCGCAGCCGCGGCCCGAGGGCCGCCACCGCCTCGGCCGGTGCCTCGCCCGCGCGCCAGGTGTGCAGGACGTCCCAGACCGCCCCGGCCTCCGGCAGCGGGTCCAGCAGGCGGGCGACGGCTGACCCGGTGGGGTGGCTGTCGTGCGTCTCCACGAGGAGGTCGACGCCGAGGCCGCGCGCCTCGCCCTGGACGGAGCGCAAGCGCCGCCGGGCGCGCTCGTCGTCGTGGCCGTCGCCCACCCCGCCCGGGAAGACCCGCACCCCGAGCGCCCCGATGTCGGCGGCCAGCCGCAGGTGCGCCCGCAGGTCCTCGACCACGGCGTCGTCGTCGCCGGGCGGGCAGACCCGCACGTAGGAGGACACGTCGAGGGCGGTGAGACCGTGGTCGGCCAGGGCGGTCCGCACCGACGCCCGGTCGGCGGGGGAGAGGCCGACGCGGACGGACTGGTCCGGCGCGGCCCGCAGCTCGACCCCGGTGCAGGCGTGGCGCGCCGCCAGGCCGAGGAACGTGGGCAGGTCGGCCTCCGGCATTCCGAGGCTCGACACGGCGAGGGGCCAGCGCACCCGGGCAACCTACCGGGTGTGCTGGGAGCGGGGGCCCGCCCGGACGGGCGGCCGCGCACGGGGCCCGACCGGACGGCGCGCCGTGCACAGGGCCTGCCCCGACGGGCCGCCGCGCACGGGCGCCCGGCACACGGCATACCCTCGTCGCATGAAGGTGCTCGTCGTCGTGCTGCTCGTGGTGGTGGCGTTCCTCCTGCTCGTGCGGTGGCGCGAGAACGGGCGCGGCCGACGGTGAAGGGCATCGTCTTCTACGGCAGCCTCGGGAAGTTCACCTGGCGAATGCTCGCGACGGTGCTCGGCGGCCAGGGCGTCGTCGTCTTCCTCGGCGCGCTGGTGGCCCGCGGTGTCGGGCTCGCGCAGGGGGACGGCAACGCGCACGCCTGGCTCTGGGTGGGCATCGGGCTGGCCGTCCTGTGCTTCCTCGCCGCCGGTGCGATGCGCCGGCCCTGGGGGGTGACCCTCGGGTGGCTCATCCAGGTCCTGACGTTCGTGAGCGCGGTGGTCGTGCCGGCGATGCTCGGTGTCGGCCTCATCTTCACGGTGCTGTGGGTCGGCTCGCTGGTCCTGTGCCACCGCGTCGAGCGCCAGGTCGCCGAGCGGGACCGCGTGGCAGGGGCCGACTCCGCCGCTCGGTAGGCTGGCGCGCGTGACGACGCAGATCGAACGTTCCCTGGTCCTGGTCAAGCCCGACGGGTACGCCCGCGGCCTCACCGGGGAGGTGCTGCGCCGCATCGAGGCCAAGGGGTACACCCTGGTCGCGCTCGCGGTGACCACCCCCACCCGCGACATGCTGGCCGCCCACTACGCCGAGCACGAGGGCAAGCCGTTCTACGAGCCGCTGGTGGAGTTCATGAGCAGCGGTCCGGTGACCGCAGCCGTCATCGAGGGCCAGGGCTGCATCCCCGGCTTCCGCTCGCTCGCCGGTGCCACCAACCCGACCGAGGCCGCACCGGGCTCGATCCGTGGCGACCTCGGGCGCGACTGGGGCGAGAAGGTCCAGAAGAACATCGTCCACGGCTCGGACTCGCCCGAGTCGGCCCAGCGCGAGATCGCGATCTGGTTCCCGGAGCTCGGCGCCTGAGCCGAGCCCACCGCGGCCGCCCGACGGCGGCCGTCAGGTCGGGTCGACCTCGTCGAGCCCGGCGATCACGACCTCGAGGAGCGCGGCCAGCTGGTCGCGCTCCTCGCGCGTGAGGGGGGCCAAGACGTCGGACTCGACGACGTTGGCCTCGCGCACCGCGGCCTCGAACAGCTCCCACCCCTGCGTGGTGAGCTCGACGAGGACGCGGGTGCGGTTCTCCGGGTCGGGGGAGCGGCGCACCAGCCCGCGCTCGGTCATCTTGTCGAGCCGGTGGGTCATCGAGGACGCGGCCACGTTGCCTGCGTCCGCGAGCTTGGTGGGCGTCACCGGCTGCCCCTCTGAGGTCGCCAGGAGCGCGATGACCGACCACTCGCCGTGGGACAGGTCGAGGTCGGCGAGCTGGCGCGTGTACCACTGGTCCAGCTTGCGGCTGAGCGAGCTGACGGCCGTGATGACCCGCTGCACGGACTCCTCGCCGCCGGCCGCGACGTAGCTCGCCACGGCCTCGCGGTACTGCTCCTGGGCGGTGCGCCTGCGCCGCGACCTCGCTGTCATGGCGGCATCATGGCATGGTAAATTTCGATTTCGAAATATTCGTTATCGAAGAAGTGTTGACCCTGCCATGCGTGCCCGTCTCCTCATCGTCGCCTCCGCCGTCGCCATGCTCGGCTGGGGCACCGTCCTGCCCTACCAGTACGCGTATGCCGCCTCGACGCGCGGCTGGGGCTCGTTCGCCGCGGCCGCGGCCTCGAGCCTGTTCTCCGTGGGCGCCCTGCTCGCGGCACCCTTGGGCGGGCGCCTGGCCGACCGGGTCTCGCCCGTGCTGGTGGCCGTCGCCGCCAAGGTCGTGGCGGCGGCCGGTGCGGTCGGGCTCGGGTTCGCGGGCTCGCCGGCGGCGTTCCTGACCGGCATGTTCGTCTTCGGCCTCGGCATCACCGCCGCGGCCCCGGCGCAGTCCGTGCTCGTGCTCCGCTGGGTCGGTGGCGGCAACCGCCGCAAGGTGTTCGCCTGGCAGTTCACGGGCCAGTCGCTCGGCATGGCCGTCGGTGCGTTCGCCGCGGGCTACGTCGTGGACCTGCACCGCGAGTCGGGAATGTGGCCTGCCTTCGCGACCGCTGCCGCCGGGTTCGTCGTCTCTGCGGCGCTCATCCTGCTCGCCGGTGCCCGTCGCTGGGGGAGCGTGGAGTCCCAGCCGGTGGCCGACGCCACGCTCGAGCAGCCGGTGCGCTCGCCGGGCGTGCGCCAGGCGTGGCGGCTCATCTGGGCCGTGCCCGCCCTGCGCTGGACGGCCCTGGTCACGGTCACGCTCGCGCTGGGGTTCTACGCCCAGTTCGAGTCCGGGCTCCCGGCATACGCCCTCACGGTCCTGGACGTGCGCGAGACCACCATCGGCCTCGCGGCCGCGGTGAACTGCGTCGTCATCATCGCCCTGCAGATGGTCGTCGTCCGGCTCACCGCCCGCCGCAGCGGCCCGGCCCTGCTCATCGCCGTCGGCGCCATCTGGACGCTGTCGTGGCTGGTGCTCGCGGGCGCCTCCCTCGTCGCGGGCTCGTCCCCCGAGCTGGCCGCGACCCTGTTCGTCACGACCTTCGGGATCTTCGCGGTGGGCGAGACGATGTACGCGCCGGTGCTCAACCCGCTGACGGCCAGCTTGGCGCCCTCCGGGCTGGTGGGCACGACTCTCGGGCTGTTCACGGCCCTGCAGACCGGGTTCTCCGCGGTCGGCCCGCTCGTGGCGGGGCTCCTGCTGGGGGCTGGTCTCGGCAGCGTCTTCGTGGGCGTCCACGTCGGCATCAGCCTGCTGGCCGTCTTCGGCGCCTGGCGCCTGCGGGCCGTGCTGCGGGCACGCCGCCCGGTCGCAGAGCCGGCGCGCGAGGCGGCCCTCGCCGCCTGAGGGGGAACCCTCGGCGGCGAGTCCGCGGCGAGTCAGTAGGCTTGCCGTCATGGCTGACTTCGACGTCGTTGTCCTCGGTGCCGGTCCCGGCGGGTACGTCGCGGCGATCCGCGCTTCGCAGCTCGGGAAGAAGGTGGGCATCGTCGAGTCGAAGTACTGGGGCGGTGTCTGCCTCAACGTCGGCTGCATCCCCTCCAAGGCGCTGCTGCGCAACGCGGAGATCGCGCACATCATCACGCAGGAGAAGGCCACGTTCGGCATCTCCGGCGACCCGACGATGGACTTCGGCGTCACGCACTCGCGCAGCCGCAAGGTCGCCGAGGCCAGCGCCAAGGGCGTCCACTACCTCATGAAGAAGAACAAGGTCGAGGAGCTCGAGGGCTGGGGCACCCTGACCGGCCCGACCTCGATGGACGTCGCGCTGACGTCCGGCGAGCGGCGCTCGATCACGTTCGACAACCTCATCATCGGGACCGGTGCCACGACCCGGCTCATCCCGGGCACGAAGCTCTCCGACCGCGTGGTGACCTACGAGGAGCAGATCCTCACCGACCAGCTGCCGGAGTCGATCGTGATCGCCGGCTCGGGTGCCATCGGTGTCGAGTTCGCCTATGTCATGAAGAACTTCGGGGTCGAGGTGACCATCGTCGAGTTCCTCGACCGCATGGTGCCGACCGAGGACGCCGACGTGTCCAAGGAGCTGCTCAAGCAGTACAAGAAGCTCGGCGTGAAGGTCCTGCTGTCGACCAAGGTCGAGTCGATCGACGACAGCGGCGAGACGGTCAAGGTCACCGTCTCGCCGGCTGCCGGTGGCGAGTCGACCGTGCTCGAGACCGACAAGGTCCTGCAGGCGATCGGGTTCGCCCCGCGCCTCGAGGGCTACGGCCTGGAGACCACCGGTGTGCAGGTCACCGACCGCGGTGCCATCGCCGTCGACGAGCGCGGCCGCACCAACGTCCCGAACGTCTACGCGATCGGCGACGTCACCGGCAAGCTCATGCTGGCGCACACCGCCGAGGCCATGGGTGTCGTCGCCGCCGAGACGATCGCGGGTGCCGAGACCATGGAGATCAACTTCGACATGATCCCGCGGGCGACGTTCTGCCAGCCGCAGATCGCCTCCTTCGGGTACTCCGAGGAGCAGGCGAAGGAGCGCGGCTACGACGTCAAGACCGCGTCGTTCCCGTTCTCGGCCAACGGCAAGGCGCGCGGCATGGCCGAGGGCGTGGGCTTCGTCAAGATCGTCGCCGACGCCAAGCACAACGAGCTCCTCGGCGCCCACCTCATCGGACCCGAGGTCACCGAGCTGCTGCCGGCCCTGACGCTGGCGCAGCAGTGGGACCTCACCGCCGACGAGGTCGCCCGCAACGTCTTCGCCCACCCGACGCTGTCCGAGGCGGTCAAGGAGGCCATCGAGGGCATCGCCGGGCACATGATCAACCTCTAGTCCGCGACGACCCGTCCGGGTGGCGTGGGGACCGTGTGGTCCCGGGCAGGCCCGGAGGCAGGAGCAGGTATGCCGCGCGTGCGGCTCCCGATCACGACCGATCGCCTCGTGCTGCGCAGCCTGCGGCCGGGTGACGAGCGGCACGTGTTCGCCTACCGCTCGGTGCCGGACGTCGTGCGGTACATCCCGGGCGAGCCGAAGACGCTCGAGCAGGTGCAGGACATGGTCGCCGAACGTGCCACTGCCGGTCGCATCGAGCCCTCCCACCCCATCTGCACCCTCGCCGTCGAGCTCGACGGCCGCGTGATCGGGGACGTGCTGCTGCACCTCGACGGACCCGACGGCCACGACGGCCGGCAGGCGGAGATCGGCTGGGTGCTGGCGCCCGACATGCAGGGCATGGGCTACGCGACCGAAGCGGCGGAGGCGCTGGTGCGGGTGGCGTTCGACGAGCTGGGCGTGCACCGAGTGTGGGCCCAGCTCGACGGCGAGAACGACGCCTCCGCCCGGATCTGCGAGCGGCTGGGGATGCGACGCGAGGCCTACTTCCAGCAGGGCTCGTGGTTCAAGGGCCAGTGGACCGACCTGGCCGTGTATGCCGTCCGCGCCGACGAGTGGGCCGCCCGGGAGAGCAAGGCGGGAGACCACTGACGGCGGTCGCCGGCCAGCGCCGACCCGCGCTGCCGGCGCTCACGGGGCTGCGCGTGCTCGCCGCGGCCTGGGTCGTGCTGTTCCACTACCGGGACGACGTCGAGGCGCTGCTGCCCTGGCTCGCCCCGGCCGACACGCTGCTGCGCGCGGGGTACCTGGGGGTCGACCTCTTCTTCCCACTCAGCGGCTTCATCCTCGCGTACAACTACGCCGACTCCATGCGCCGGTTCTCGTGGGGCGCCTCGGTGTCGTTCGTCCGCAACCGGTTCGCGCGCGTGTGGCCGGTCCACTTCGTGGCGCTCAACATCGACCTCGTGACGGCAGCGCTGGTCGGCACCCTCGGCATCGGTGCGAACGGCCACCGGCGCACCCCCGGCGCCTACGTCGAGAACGTCCTGCTCGTGCACAACTGGTGGCACGACCGGCCGAGCTTCAACGGCCCTGCCTGGTCGATCGGCTCGGAGTGGTTCGCCTACCTGACCGCGCCGGTGATGTTCGTGCTGCTCGCCCGGGTGGTCCGCGCCCGCACCGCGCTGGCCGGCGCCGCCCTCTCGTATGCCGCGATGCTCGCGGTGTTCGCGGTGTTCGCCCTGCCCAACGGCAACCTCGAGCACATGTTCTACGTGCGGATCATGGGGGAGTTCGTGGGCGGTGCCTTCCTGTGCCTCGCGTGGGTGCGCGGCGGACTGCGCCTCGGGCGGCTCGCGCCCTGGCTCCTGGTCGTCCCGGTGGTGCTGGCCCTGGTGCCCGCGGCCTCCGCGGGCGACTACTGGGCGGCTCCCGCGCTGGGACTTGTCGTGGCGGTCGTCGCGGCGTCCCAGGGACTGCTGGCGCGGTGGCTGTCGACGCCGTGGATGGTCGTGGCGGGTGAGGCGTCCTACTGCCTCTACATGACGCACTACCTGCTGCGCGGCGTCGTGTCGGCCCTGCGCGAGTGGGGGCAGGGCGCGTGGTGGTCCGCCGGGCTCGCCGTCGTCGCGATCGCGCTCGTGCTCGGGGCAGCCGCCTGGGGCATGCACGTGCTCGTCGAGCGACCGGCCCGCCGGCTCCTGCACGCCCGGACGCCGGGTCCCACGACCAGTCCGACGGATACGGTGACACCACACGAAAGGATCCCCGCATGACTCCCACGATCGACCCCGTGCCCGCCGAGGTGCCCGCCGGTTCCGAGCTGAGCGGCGCGGCATTCGCCTCGGTCGCCGCACAGGCCATCTCCGCCGTCGCGAGCTCGCAGGCGGCCGCCATCGCCGCCGCCGCCGACCTCATGGCGGACTGCGTCGCCGGCAACGGTGTCCTCCAGGCGTTCGGGACGGGGCACTCCGAGGCGTTCGCGATGGAGATCGCGGGGCGCGCCGGCGGCTTCATCCCCACCAACCGGCTGGCGCTGCGCGACGCGGTGGCCGCCGCCGGGGCGGAGGGTGCGGCAACGGACCCGGAGCGGGCCGGGCTGCTCGAGCGTGACCCCTCCCTCGCCCGGCACATCTACGACCTGGCCTTGGACGCGCAGCCGCAGGACGTGTTCCTGATCGCCTCCAACTCCGGCGGCAACGGCAGCATCGTCGAGTTCGCGCGCCTGGTGAAGGAGAAGGGCCACCCGCTCATCGCCGTCACGTCGCTCGCGCACACCACCCAGGTGACCTCGCGCCACCCCAGCGGGCTGCGGCTGTTCGAGGTGGCGGACATCGTGCTCGACAACGGGGCGCCGTACGGCGACGCGGTGCTGCCGCTGCCCGGTGGCGGGACGGCCTGCGGCCTGTCCTCGATCACGGCCGCGCTGCTGGCGCAGATGATGGTGGCCGAGACCCTGTCGCGGCTGGTCGCGCGTGGCGTGACCCCGCCGGTCTACCTGTCGGCGAACATCCCGGAGGGGGACGAGCACAACAACGCGCTCGAGGCGCGGTACGCCGGTCGCCTCCGCCGCGTGCTGTGACCCTCGTCGCCGGCATGGACGTCGGCGGGACGAGCAGCCGCGCGCTCGTCGCCGACCTCTCCGGGAGGGTCGTGGGCACGGGGCTGGCGGGTGGCGGCAACCCGATCTCGCGAGGGGTCGGGCCCGCCATGGCGGCGATCCGGTCGGCGCTCGAGCAGGCGCTCGAGGGCGTGGACCGGTCGCTGGTGCGGGGCAACGTCATCGGCGCTGCGGGCTTCGGCTCGGAGACCGGTGCGCACGAGGCGCTGCGGCAGGTCTGGCACGAGCTGGGGCTTCCCGGGGGGCCCGTGCTCATCGGCGACATCGACGTGGCGTTCGCCTCGGGGACGCCTGACCCCGACGGCTCGGTGCTCATCAGCGGCACCGGTGCGATCGCCGGGGAGTTCGTGGGAGGGCACGCCGGGCGGGTGGCCGACGGCCTCGGCTGGCTGCTCGGTGACCACGGCTCGGGCTTCTGGATCGGGCGCGCGGCCGTGCGGCACGCGTGTGCACCCGTCGCGACGCCCGGCGACCCGCTCGCCGAGGCGGTGGCGCAGCACCTCACCGGCCGCGCGGAGGTGGACCGCCAGGCCGTCGTCGGCGCCGCGTATGCCGTGGAGCCGGTGCGGATCTCCGAGCTGGCGCGGGTGGTCGTCGAGTGCGCGGAGGCCGGGTCACCGGCCGCGGCGGCGATCCTCGAGGCGGCGGCGGACGAGCTGGTCACGACGCTGGGCCAGGTGCGCGACGAGGGTGACTCGAGCGTCGTGGTCCTCGGCGGCGGCATGCTCGGGACGGCACGGCTGCGTGGCCTGGTGGAGGCGCGCATCGCGGCGCGGTGGCCGGGTGCGCCGGTCGCGCGCTGTGGGTCCGGCGTCGGGGGAGCGGCCTGGCTCGCCGCGCGCACCCTCGGCGAGGAGCTGCCTGCCGAGCTGCACGCCACTCTCACGCGCCCGGGATAGCCGAGGGGTCGTCTTGTTCCTCTCGCTCCCAGGGGTGCCCGACAAGCCTTCAGTCGAGCTCAGGGCTGTCGAGGACCCATCACTCTATCGAGGGCAGCGCCGATGTCCGGCTCGAGGGTCCGGGTGAAGGTGGCCGTGAGGTGACCGTGGTCGAAGTAGGCCAGCAGACCGCCTATCACCTGGTGGCACGTGCCGGCACGACAGAATCGGTCGGTCAGGTCGAGCGTGGTGACCATACCGGTTCGGTCTGCGCGCGAGGCAGCCGCCAGCGGATCAGACTCCAGCGCCTTGGAGGCGGGGTTGTCGCAGGCGGTGACGTCGTTGAGGTGCTGGGCGACGCAGTCCGGGGCCTCGGTCACGGCGGACGGCACGTCCCGGATCACCATGACCCGGATGCCTGCGTCGGTGAAGCGCTTCAGGACATCCCGGTACGCCGCCTCTGCCACCCGGGGCTTGTCTGCACGGGCGACCCCTCGCAACGGCTGCCACGTTCGGTTGCTCATCACTACGAGGTCGTACCGACCCTTGATGATCGAGTCGATGGCCCACTCGTTCCAGCGCGTGCAGTTCCCGCTCAGGGCAGCCGGTTTGAGATCGATGGGGATCGTGACCGTGTAGCACTGCGACACGAGGTAGGTGTCCAACCTCCAGTGCCGCTCCCGTGCCAGGGGGTCGAGCGCCGGCTGCCAGTGACCGGCATGCGAGTTGCCCAAGAGGGCGACCCTGGTCTTTCCTCCGCTGTCGCCGTAGGTGCAGACCCGGTGTCGGGTGAACGGGTTGTTCGACCAGCAGTCGTCCGCATAGACACCGGGCTTGTCGTCACGCGCCACCGACGGGCTGTTCAGCAGCTTGCGGCCCTGGATGGGCGCGCACCCCTTGTTGCGCAGGGCTGCGGCACCGAGGCAGGTCGTGTCGGACAGCGCTGCGTGGAGCGCGGCCCGGTCCGCGGCCTGTCGCGCGTCCGTCCACGCCACCGTGGCCACGCTGGACGCGACCACCAGGGAGATGCTGACGGCAGCCACGGCGAAGCTGCGGGGGAGGCTTCGCACCAGCGTGGGCGCGCGGCGCACGGTGTCCTCCACGTAAACCTTGGACAGGGCCGCGACGACCAGGACCAGTGCGACGAGGACCAGCTTCACCGGCCACGTGAGGGTGCGTCCCAGGGCGACCGGGGCGATGACGACCACGGGCCAGTGCCAGAGGTAGACCGAGTAGGACACGTCACCGAGCCGCTGGCTCGGTCGCAGCCCGAGGAGCCCGGAAGGTGACCAGGCCACGCCATCGCCGTCGGCCGCCAGCACCAGCGCGGTGCCGACGGTCGGCACGAGGGCGGCCGCCCCGGGGAACGCGGTGGCCTGCGTGAAGGTCAGGCACGCCCACGTCATGAGGCCCAGGCCCGCCCACGCTGCAGCCGCCCGGAGGGGGGCTCCGGGAACCCGCCATCCCGTATGGAGTGCGAGGGCGACCAGGGCCCCGAGGGCGAGCTCCCACACGCGGGTGTGGGTCACGAAGTAGGCCGCGGGAGGGTTGGTCGAGGTGAGGTGGATGGAGGCGCCCAGCGACGAGACGAAGACGGCGCCCAAGCCTGCCGCCAGCCACGGCGTGGGCGACTTGTCGCCGCGTCGCCGCGTCGCGCGGACCGACGAGAGGCGATACAGCAAGAAGATGAGGATCGGCCAGAACAGGTAGTACTGCTCCTCGACCGACAGTGACCAGTAGTGCTGCACCGGGCTCGGCGCGGACTCGGCCGCAAGGTAGTCGGTCGCGGAGTGCGCGAGGACCCAGTTCTCGCTGTACAGGGCCGCGGCAGCCAGCTCGCGTGCCACCTGGGGGAGCTGGGTCTGCGGAAGCCACGCGACCGCCGCGACGAGGGTGCAGAGAAGCACGACCGTGGCGGCGGGCAGCAATCGGCGGACCCGCCTGGCCCAAAACGCCGCCAGGCCGCGGAGGTCGGTGGGGGGCGACCGGAACAGGTGCGAGGAGATCAGGAATCCGGAGATCACGAAGAACACGTCCACGCCGACGTAGCCGCCGGTGAGCCGTCGCGGCCAGAAGTGGTACAGCAAGACCACCGTCACCGCGAAGGCCCGCAGCCCCTGGATGTCGAGCCGGGTCCGGTCTGGGGTCGCAACGGGGCGCCTTCTGACGCTCGACGTAGGGGAACCCCCGGCGCCTGTAGTCGCGGAAACGGCAATGGATCGAGACTCGACCACTACGTGTTCTCTCTCCTGGGGACGTGGGACCATGATCCCCCCGGTGCGCTCAAGGCGGGGCAAGGACGCCCACGCAGGCTAGTCGAGCGCCCTCACCCTGGAAAATCGGCACTCTCGACGCGCCCCTGTGCAATTAGGGGCGTGGAGCGCCCGCTGGTAGCCTGAGCACTGCCGTAGAACGGCCGCGGATCGAGAGAGCCCGGTGGGACAAGCCCCGGCGCACCGCGCAACAACCCTGAGAAGGAGAGTGTCGCCCCATGTCGTTGGACGCCGACGTCAAGAAGAAGATCATGGCCGAGTACGCCACCGCCGAGGGCGACACCGGCTCGCCGGAGGTGCAGATCGCCCTGCTCACGCAGCGCATCAAGGACCTCACCGAGCACTCGCGGACGCACAAGCACGACCACCACAGCCGCCGCGGGCTCCTGCTCCTCGTGGGCCGTCGCCGCCGCCTCCTGCGTTACCTGGAGAGCGTCGACATCGAGCGCTACCGCTCGCTGATCAAGCGCCTCGGCCTGCGCCGATAAGCATCCGACTGGGACGGTCTCCACACGGGGGCCGTCCCTTTCGCATGGACAACTGAATACGGGAGGGCGGTCCCGCACGAGCTGCGGAGCCGCACACAGAAGGAAGCCCGCGCACAACGACGATGCGCGAGGTTCGCTGAGAGAACAGAACGGAGGGCCCATGGAGGGTCCAGAGATCACCATCGCCGAAGCCACCATCGACAACGGCTCGTTCGGCACCCGCACGGTCCGGTTCGAGACCGGACGACTGGCCAAGCAGGCCGGCGGCGCCGTCGCCGCATACCTGGACGAGGACACGATGCTCCTCTCCACCACCACCGCCGGGAAGCACCCGCGCGAGGGTTTCGACTTCTTCCCCCTGACCGTCGACGTCGAGGAGCGGATGTACGCCGCGGGCAAGATCCCCGGCTCGTTCTTCCGTCGTGAGGGTCGCCCGTCGACCGACGCCATCCTCACCTGCCGCCTGATCGACCGGCCGCTGCGCCCGACCTTCACCAAGGGCCTGCGCAACGAGGTCCAGGTCGTCATCACGGTCCTGGCGCTCAACCCCGACCACCAGTACGACGTGCTCGCCATCAACGCGGCCAGCGCCTCGACGCAGATCTCGGGCCTGCCGTTCAGCGGCCCGGTCGGTGGCGTCCGGGTCAGCCTCATCGACGGCCAGTGGGTCGCCTTCCCGAACTTCAGCGACATCGAGCGCTCGACGTTCGACATGGTCGTCGCCGGCCGCATCGCGGGCGACGACGTGGCCATCATGATGGTCGAGGCGGAGTCCACCGAGTCCACCTGGGACCTGGTCAGGAACGAGGGCAAGCAGGCCCCGACCGAGGAGGTCGTGGCCGAGGGCCTCGAGGCCGCCAAGAAGTTCATCCGCGTCCTGTGCGAGGCGCAGGCCGAGCTGGCGAGCAAGGCCGCCAAGCCCGTCCAGGAGTTCCCGATCTTCCTCGACTACGAGGACGACGTGTACGCCGCGGTCGAGGCCGCGACCTCCGCCGACCTGGCGCAGGCGCTGACCATCGCCGGCAAGCAGGAGCGCGAGGAGCGCATCGACGAGATCAAGGACGCCGCCAAGGAGTCCCTCGCCGGTGAGGGCAAGGAGTTCGAGGGCCGGGAGAAGGAAGTCTCCGCGGCATACCGCTCCGTGCAGAAGAAGCTCATCCGCCAGCGCATCCTGCGCGACAAGGTCCGCATCGACGGCCGTGGCCTCGCCGACATCCGCGCCCTGGGCGCCGAGGTCGAGGTCCTGCCGCGCGTGCACGGCTCGGCGCTGTTCGAGCGCGGCGAGACCCAGATCATGGGTGTCACCACCCTGAACATGCTCCGCATGGAGCAGCAGCTCGACACCCTCTCCCCGGTGACGCGCAAGCGCTACATGCACAACTACAACTTCCCGCCGTTCTCCACCGGTGAGACCGGTCGCGTGGGCTCGCCCAAGCGCCGCGAGATCGGCCACGGCGCGCTCGCCGAGCGGGCGCTCATGCCCGTGCTGCCGACGCGCGAGGAGTTCCCCTACGCGATCCGCCAGGTGTCCGAGGCCCTCGGCTCCAACGGCTCGACGTCCATGGGCTCGGTCTGCGCCAGCACCCTGTCGCTGCTGAACGCCGGTGTGCCGCTGCGCGCCCCGGTCGCCGGCATCGCGATGGGCCTGGTGTCCGACGAGGTCGACGGCGAGACGCAGTACGCCGCGCTCACCGACATCCTCGGTGCCGAGGATGCGTTCGGCGACATGGACTTCAAGGTCGCCGGCACGCGCGAGTTCGTCACGGCCATCCAGCTCGACACCAAGCTCGACGGCATTCCCGCCTCGGTGCTGGCCGGCGCGCTGACCCAGGCCCGTGACGCCCGCCTGCACATCCTCGACGTCATGAACGAGGCCATCGACACGCCCGACGAGATGAGCCCCTTCGCTCCTCGCGTCATCAGCGTGCAGGTCCCGGTCGACAAGATCGGCGAGGTCATCGGACCGAAGGGCAAGATGATCAACCAGATCCAGGACGAGACCGGCGCCGACATCTCGATCGAGGACGACGGCACGGTCTACATCGGCGCCACCGACGGCCCGTCGGCGGAGGCGGCTCGCGCCATGGTCAACGCCATCGCGAACCCGCAGATGCCGGAGATCGGCGAGCGGTTCCTCGGGACCGTCGTCAAGACCACCACGTTCGGTGCGTTCATCTCCCTGCTGCCCGGCAAGGACGGCCTGCTGCACATCTCCGAGGTGCGCAAGCTCGTCGGCGGCAAGCGGATCGACGCCGTCGAGGACGTCCTGGCCGTGGGCCAGAAGGTCCAGGTCGAGCTCAAGGAGATCGACCCGCGCGGCAAGCTCTCGCTCGCCGCGGTGCTCCCGGAGGGTGAGGGCGGCGACGCCTCCTCCGAGGCCGCCGGGTCCGACGCCTCGGGCGCCGGCGACGACGAGTCCGGCTCCGAGGGTGGCGAGGGCCGCTCCGAGGACCGGGGCGAGCGCCGCGAGAGTGGTCGCAGCCGCAACCGCCGTCGTCGCGGCCGTGGCGACTCCGCCGAGGGTGGCGAGGAGCCCGCAGCGGCTCCCGCGACCTCCGAGGACGCCGCGGGCTGACGCACGCACCACCCGTTCGGCGGGCTGGCACCCGATGCGGTGTGCCAGCCCGCTGCGGTCGGCGTGTGCGCCCGAGGGTGATGGCTATGCTGAACACAGGCGCGCGGGGGAAGCGAGGATGACCCATGCCCGATGCGGGTAAGGACGATCCGGATGTCGGCGCATCCACGGCGAAGCTGCAGCCCATCGGGCAGGTGCCGGTACCTCGGTCGCCCATCGACCGGGTGGTCGACCCCATCGTGGAGCTCGGCTTCTGGTTCTTCGGGCTGTGGACCGTGGCGTATCACCTCGCCTGCTGGACGCGACACTTGTCCACCACCCCGCTGCTGGTGGTCAGCGCCGCGGCGACCGCCGGCCTCTCCCCTTGGGTGTGGCGACGACACCGCAGAGTGGTCATCGAGACGCCGTCCAGCCGTGCGAGCCGACTCGTCGCCGTCCTGTTCCTGCTGGGCGCAGCGCTGCTCATAGCGGCGGCAGTCGTCCTCGCACCACAGACGCCGGCGGTCTACCCGGTTGGCTGGGCACTGGCCGTGGGCGGGCTGGTGCCGCTCGTCGCCGCGGCGGTTGTCCAACCCCGGCTGAGGCGCGCCCAGCCTGGTCGGGGGACCACGTCATGGGTCGCGGTGGTCGGCAGCCTGGCTGCCTTGGTCGTAGGGGTGGGGGCTGCTGTGGTCAGTCTCTACCTGCGCAACGTCTCCTACGACGACGTGTTCTACGTGAACAAGGCGGTCTTCGTCGCAGAGCGCGGCGTGATCCCACTGCGGGACACCGTCTACAGCGACCAGGCGCTGCCGGCGTTGCGCGGCGCCGGCACCGTTCCGGTGCAGTCCATCGAGGTGCTCCAGGGCGCCTGGGGGCATGCCCTGGGGTTCAGCGGCGGTACGGGGGCCTACGTCCTCACGCCTCTGGTCGCAGCAACGGCTGCAGTCTGGGTGATGTGGTGGCTGGTGCGGTCGTGGAGTCGAGGCCCGGCCGTTGTCGCCTTCGCCGGTACGGCGGCATATCTCGCATGGGGCATGAACATGGCCCCGGGGGCACACGGCAGCACTGCACTGAGCTCGATCTTCATTCGTGCTATCTGGCAGGGCAAGGTGGTCTTCCTCTGTGCCCTGCTGCCCTTCCTGTACGTCGTCGCCACCCGGTGGGCACGTGAGCGAAACCCGTGGGACCTCGGTCTGCTGTTCCTGGTCGGCGCAGCCGGTGTGGGCCTGACGTCCTCGGCTGTCTTCCTGCTGCCGCCCCTGGTTCTGGGCATCTGCGCCGCTCTGGCGGCGTGCCGCAACCGCGGTTTCGCGGGTGTCGCACTGCTCGCCGCCTATCCGATAGGGACGGGCGTGGTCGTGTCGAGGATGACGCACGACCAATCCTTCGGGGCCATCCTGCGCACGGCAGACCAGGCCTTCTACAACGTCATCGGGCACGGCTGGTGGGGGACACTCGGACTCGTCGCCCTTGTCGTGGGCCCGTGGTGTGCCCGCAGCGGCGCGGCTCGAGTCGTGGCAGCGGCAGGCGCGGTGTCCCTGGTCGTGGCGCTGGCGCCCTTCATGCCCGAGCTGTTCAACGAGCTCACGGGCGCTGGACCGGTCCTGTGGCGGCTCGCCTGGCTCGCACCGCTCCCCGTCCTCGTGGGTCTGCTGGGCACCGGTCTCTGGGACGTCTGGCAGCTGGAGGGGAGCCGCCTGCGCAGATCGGCCGTCGCCCTCCTGAGGGGCGGGGTGCCGATCGCGCTCGTCAGCACCATCGTGTCCGTCGGGGCGCTGATCTGGGTGCGGGACGGCCCTGCCCCCCTCATGCCGCATCCCCAGTGGAAGTTCCCGGTTGCCTCGCTCGATCGGGCTGCTGAGATGGTGCGGCTCTATCCTGGACGAGGTACGGTCCTGGCACCTAGCGAGACCATGGCCGCGCTAGCCCTGACGACTACCCGCCTCCACGCAGTGGACCCACGACGCTTCTTCCTCCAGTCACTCGAGGAGCCTGCTCTTGTGCACCAGTCGCGGACCATCCTGAGCCGCACGATGGCTGTGCAGCCCCCCAAGGTTCCGCGGACCTTCGGCACTCATCTGGACATGCTGCACGTCACCCTCGTGTGCTTGGACGGCGCCCAACCCACCTATCGCGCCGAGATGCGGAAACTCGGGTGGAAGTCGGAGCCGGCGGGACCGGACTTCCTGTGCTTCCGCCGGCCCGGCTGAGCGCTTGCTCACTCCCGCGCGGGTTGCCGACTTTCCGGGCCCGACAGAGGCTTGGCCCATGGCTGACGACAGGACGTTCGTGGTGGTGGGTGGCGGGCTCGCAGGGGCCAAGGCCGTGGAGCAGCTGCGGGAGCGGGGTTTCGAGGGCCGGCTCGTGCTGCTCGCCGGGGAGCAGCACCTGCCGTACGAGCGCCCGCCGCTGTCCAAGGACTACCTCAAGACGGGCGAGGGGCTCGACGACGCGTTCGTCCACGACGAGGGCTGGTATGCCGAGCACGGCGTCGAGGTGCGCACCGGCACCCGGGTGGCGTCGGTCGACCGCGAGGCCCACGAGGTCGTCCTCGAGGCGGGGGAGCGCCTCCACTACGACCGGCTCCTCCTTGCGACGGGCAGCACCCCACGCCGGCTCGACCTGCCGGGCGCGGACCTCGACGGCGTCCTCACCCTGAGGACGATCGAGGACAGCGACCGCCTGCGCGCCGAGCTGCGCGAGGGACGCCGCGTGGTGCTGATCGGCGGCGGCTGGATCGGGCTCGAGGTCGCCTCGGCCGCCCGTGAGGCCGGCGCGCAGGTGACCGTGCTCGAAGCGCTCGACCTGCCCCTCGTGCGGGTGCTCGGCCAGCGGGTGTCCCGGGTCTTCGCGGACCTGCACCGCGACCACGGCGTCGACCTGCGTACCAACGTCAGCATCGAGGAGCTCACCGGCGAGGGCGGCCGGGTCACCGGGGTGCGCCTGTCGGACGGCTCGGTCGTCGACGCCGACGTGGTCGTCGTCGGCGTGGGTGCCGCCCCCAACGTCGAGCTGGCGAAGGACGCCGGGCTCGAGGTCGACAACGGGGTGCTGGCGGACGCGGCCGGCCGCACCAGCGACCCGGACGTGTTCGTCGTCGGCGACGTCGCCAACGTCGAGCACCCCTTCCTCGGCCGGCGGGTGCGGGTCGAACACTGGGCGAACGCGCTCAACCAGCCACAGGTCGTCGTCGCGGCCATGCTCGACCAGGACGGCCCGGAGCCCGAGCTCCCGTTCTTCTTCAGCGACCAGTACGACCTGGGCCTGGAGTACCGCGGCCTCGGCAGCCCGGACGACGACGTCGTGATCCGCGGCGACCTGCCGGGCCGGGAGTTCATGGCCTTCTGGCTCCGCGGCGGCGTCGTGACGGCTGGCATGAACGTCAACGTCTGGGACGTCGGCGACCAGGTTGAGGGCCTGATCCGCTCGCGGGCCACGGTTGACCCGGACCGGCTCGCAGACTCCGGGGTGCCGCTCGAAAACCTGACCTGACCTTTACCTTCCGGACGCTTTTCGGCCGTTCCGCGGTCGCCGCCGACGTGGTTCGATGCCCCCTCGGGCCCGGACCACCGTCCGGCGCCCGCCGTTTCCGTGTCTGGCTCTGGAGGAGTGCTGTGCGCGTACATCGCAGGCAAGTGATGGGGGCGGTGGGGGCAGCAGCCCTGGCCGCCGGGGTCGTGACGACCGCAGCGACGAGTGCGGGGGCGGCGCCGTCGCCGTCGGCCGCCGTCGTGGTCAACGAGGTCTACGGGGGTGGGGGGAACTCCGGGGGAGCCTTCGACCGGGACTTCATCGAGCTGGTCAACAAGTCCACCGCCCCGGTCTCGCTGGCGGGCTGGTCGCTGCAGTACGCCTCCGCGACCGGCTCGTTCTCCGGCAAGACCGACCTGAGCGGCTCCATCCCGGCCGGTGGCCGGTTCGTCGTCGGCGAGGCCTTCGGCAGCGACCGCACGCAGCCCGACGTGACCGTCGACATCGACGGCTCGATCGCCATGAGCGGCAGCGCCGGGAAGGTCGCCCTCGTCAGCGACCAGACGCTGCTGACGTCCACGGTCTGCTCGCCCACCAAGGGCGCGACGGGCTGCTCCAACCTGCCCCAGGTCGTCGACTTCGTCGGCTGGGGTGCGGCCAGCGACTGGGCCGGCAGCGGCGCCGCTCCCGGGACGTCCAATGGCACCTCGGTCTCGCGCAACACGACGAGCACGAACACCGCCGACAACGCGGCCGACTTCAAGGCGGGGACGCCGACCCCCGGGGCCGGTGGCACCCCGCCGCCCGGCACCCCGGTGGAGAAGACCATCGCCGAGGTCCAGGGCACGGGTGACACCTCGCCCCTCGTCGGTCAGAACGTCATCGTCAAGGGTGTCGTCACCGCGGCATACCCCACCGGCGGCTTCCACGGGTTCTTCCTGCAGACGCAGGGGACCGGCCCCGAGCCCGACCCGAGCGGGGCGTCGGACGGCGTCTTCGTGTTCCAGTCCGGCTCGAGCACGCCGCTGGACGCCGACGCGGTCGTCGGGAACTACGTCCAGGTGACCGGCAAGGTCAGCGAGTTCGGCGGCCTCACCGAGGTCACGGCTGCCGGCGCCGACATCGTGGACGCGGGCACCGACTTCAGCCCGGTGCAGCCCCTGACGGTCCCGTGGCCGAAGACCGACGCGGGTCGCGAGTCCATCGAGGGCATGCTGTTCCAGCCGACCGGCGACTACACCGTCACCAACACCTACAGCACCAACCAGTACGGCGAGGTCGGCCTGGCGGTCGGGGACCACCCGCTGCTGCAGAACACCGAGGTCGCGACGCCGGGCAGCCCCGAGGCCGCAGCGGTGGTCGCGGACAACGCCGAGCGCAAGGTCACGCTCGACGACGGCTCGTCGAGCAACTTCACCGCGAGCAGCTACAGCGCGGGTGCCTGCGGCACGCGCCCGGTGCCGTGCCTGCTCAACGGGGACCTCACCCCGGCATACGTCTCGAACACCAAGCCGGTGCGGGTCGGGGCCGCGGCCACGTTCACCAAGCCGGTCGTCGTGGACTACCGCTTCGACCTGTGGCGCTTCCAGCCGACCGAGCAGGTCGTCGGCCCGGACAACGCCGCCTCGCCGGCCGAGTTCGCCAACACGCGCACCGCGGCGCCTGACGCGGCGGACATCAACCAGCGCGGCACCGCCGACCTCAAGGTCGCCTCGTTCAACGTCCTGAACTACTTCACCGACCTCGGTGACCAGGACTCGAGCTGCCAGGCCTACTGGGACCGCGACGACAACGGCGACACCGTGCGCACGGGCTGCGAGCAGCGCGGCGCCTGGGACAGCGCCGACCTGGCCCGCCAGACCGAGAAGGAGGTCTCGGCCATCACCGCGCTCGACGCCGACGTCGTGGGCCTGATGGAGATCGAGAACTCGGCCAAGTTCGGCCACGACCGTGACGCCGCCCTCGCCTCCCTCGTCGCCAGCCTCAACGCCAAGGCCGGCGCGGGCACGTGGGCGTTCGTGCCCTCCTCGACCGACCTGCCCCCGCTGGACCAGCAGGACGTCATCACCTCGGCCATGATCTACAAGCCCGCCAGCGTCATGCGGGTCGACCGGTCGCGGGCGCTGGGGGACCAGAGCGGTGAGGGTCAGGCGTTCGTCAACGCGCGGGAGCCGATCGCCCAGACGTTCAAGGCGAAGTACGGCAAGGGCGACAAGTTCCTGTTCGTCGTCAACCACTTCAAGTCCAAGGGCTCGCCCGGGCCGTTCCCCGGCGACGAGGACACCGGCGACGGGCAGGGCTCCTCGGTGACCAGCCGCATCCTGCAGGCGCAGGCGCTGCGCGACTGGGTGCCCGGCGTGGCCGCCGAGTACGGCGCCAAGGCCGTCGTCATGGCCGGCGACTACAACTCCTACACCAAGGAGGACCCGCTGGACGTGCTGTACAAGGCGGGTTACACCGACGTCGGCTCGACCTTCGACCCGAACAGCTACTCGTACTCCTTCAGCGGCCTGTCGGGCTCGCTGGACCACATCCTCGTCAACGACTACGGCCTGCGGATGTCGACGGGGGCCGACCACTGGAACATCAACTCCGGTGAGTCCGTGGCCCTGGAGTACAGCCGGTTCAACTACCACGCCACCGACTTCCACGACCCGGGCCCGTACCGTGCCTCGGACCACGACCCGGTCGTGCTGGGCCTCAAGGCCTTCGTGAAGTAGTGAGCTCGTAGAGCGCGAGCGGTATGCCGTGTGCGCTGCACGACGGGCCCGTCCCCACGGTGGGGCGGGCCCGTCCGTCGTGCGGGCCGTCCTCCTGACGGCTCGCGCGGCGCCACCCGGCGACGCCGGGCCGTGGGGACTCCGGGTGCGTCGTTAGGCTGGCCCGGTGAGCGAGACGACGCAGGGCGGCACGACGCGCGTGGCAGTGGTCGGCGCCAACGGCCGGATGGGGCAGCAGGCCTGCCGCGCGGTCGAGGCGGCCGACGACCTCGAGCTCGTGGGCAGCTACGGCCGGGGCGACGAGCTCGGTGACCTCGGCGGTGCGCAGGTGGTCGTCGACCTGACCGTGCCCGACTCCTCGCCGGGGGTGGTCGCCCACTGCGTCGAGCGCGACGTGCACGTCGTCGTCGGGACGACCGGCTGGGACGACGCCCGTCTGGCGGCCCTGCGGCAGCAGCTCGCCGACCACCCGCAGGTGGGGGTGCTCATCGCGCCGAACTTCGCTATCGGCGCGATCCTGATGATGCGCTTCGCCGCCCAGGCGGCACGGTTCTTCGAGTCGGTCGAGGTCGTCGAGCTGCACCACCCGGCGAAGGTCGACGCGCCCTCCGGGACCGCGGCCCGCACCGCCCGCATGATCGGCGAGGCGCGCCGCGACGCCGGGCTCGGCGAGGTCCCGGACGCCACCACGCACGACCCGGACGGCGCGCGCGGCGCGCGGGTGGACGGCATACCGGTGCACTCGGTGCGCCTGCGCGGACTCGTCGCGCACCAGGAGGTCCTGCTCGGCGGCCCCGGCGAGCTGCTCACGATCCGGCACGACTCCTTCGACCGCGAGTCGTTCATGCCCGGCGTCCTGGCCGGCGTGCGCGCCGTCGCCGACCACCCCGGGGTGACGGTCGGGCTCGAGCACTACCTCGGCCTGGGGGACTGAGTGCGCGAGAAGGTCACCGCGGTCGTCCTGCTGGTCGTCCTCGCGTTCTACTGCGCGACGATCGGCTGGCGCGGCTTCGCGCTCATCGGGGACGGGCGGCTGGTGCCGGTGCTGCTCGGGCTCGGGGTCGTCCTCGTGCCCGTCGTGGCGCTGCTGGCGATGGTGCCGCTGGTCCGGCTGGCGCGCGACGGGTCGCGGATGCTGGCCGAGGCGAATGCCGGGAACGCCGCGCCGCAGGTGGTGCAGGAGCTCGAGCAGGCGGAGCAGTGCCGGGTCGGCAAGGACCGGGCGGGGGAGCAGCGGCACTACCGGGCGGCCGTGCGGGCCTGGCGCGCCCATCGTCCCTGAGGGGGCGCGCGAGGGGGCCGTCGCGGCCTACGGTTGCTGCCATGCACCGTTCACGCATCGGTCTCGTCCTCATCGACCACGCCCCTGAGCACTACGACGCCGGGTTGCAGTTCTGGGCCGGCGTCCAGGGCGTCCGGCCCCGCCCCGACGGCGAGTACGCCTCGGTGGGCGAGATCGGCACGGTCAGCCTGGAGACGCAGCGGCTGCAGGAGGGGCCGTCGCGCATCCACCTCGACATCGAGGCCGACGACGTGGCGGCGGAGGTGGCCCGGCTGGAGGGGCTCGGTGCCCGCGTGGTGCAGCGGCACGAGTCGTATGCCGTGATGGCCGACCCGGGCGACCTCCTGTTCTGCGTCGTGCCGGTGCAGACTGGCGACCGGTTCGTCGAGGACGCACTGGAGTGGCGCTGAGGACGGCCTAGGAGGTCGGTCCGCGCGGGCCGGTGCCGGCGGCGACTCGTGCCGGAAGCGGCACGAATGGCCCTGGCGAGGCGGGCCTCGGGGCGATTCGTGACACAACCGCCACGAGCGGCCCTGGCCCCGATCGGCCGGGGGACGGTGGGAGCCCTAGGCCATACCGGCCAGTCGCAGCAGGGCTGCGGTGAGCGCGGCCAGCACGACGACCACGAGGAACGGCGCCCGCAGCACCAGGGCGACGACCGCCACCGCGACGGCCACGGCGCGGGCGTCGAGCGTCAGCCCGCCTCCCTGGCGGGTGAAGGTCTGCACCGCCACCAGCGCGGCCAGCAGGGCGACGGGCAGCGCGGAGGTGATGCGAGCGCTCCGCTCACCCTCCAGCCAGCGCACCGGCACGACGTGCCCCAGGAGCTTGAGCAGGTATGCCAGGGCGCAGCCGAGCAGGACCGCCGTCCACGTGCTCACGCCGCCGTCTCCTCGTCGCTCCAGCGGTGCGGTGGCCGCGGGTCCTGGTGGGCCCGGCGCCACACGCCGGCGAGCAGGGCGCACAGCGCTGCCACCAGGACCGGGACGCCCGCCGGTGCGTGCGGGGCGACGAGCACCGAGACCAGCGCGGCCAGCGCGGCGATCGCGAAGGAGTCCCACGACTTCAGCCGCGGCCACAGCAGGGCGCAGAAGGCCGCGGCCGCTGCGGCGTCCAGACCGTAGGTGCGGGGGTTGCCGACCTGCTTGCCGACGAGGGCGCCCACGAGCGTCATGGCGTTCCAGCAGAGGAAGACCCCGACGCCGGTTGCCCAGAACCCCAGCCGGCCGGCGGCCGCCTCCGGCTGGCCGACGCCCACGGCCGTGGACTCGTCGATGGTGAGGTGGGCGGCCAGCAGCCGGCGGGGGCCGCGGGCGCCGAGGAGCTGGGAGACCTGCAGGCCGTAGAGGCCGTTGCGGATGCCGAGCAGGCCCGCGGTCGCCACCGCGGTCAGCCCGGCGGTGGGCGCGCCCGCCAGGATGCCGACGAACGCGAGCTGCGAGCCGCCCGTGAACATGAGCAGCGAGAGCACCTGCGTCTGCCAGGTGCTCAGCCCCGCGGCGACCGACAGTGCGCCGAAGCTGACGCCGTAGGCGCCGGTGGCGACTGCGACCGACGCCGCCTGCCGCAGCACCTGCCGCCGGCGGCCGGCCGCGAGCGCCGGGCCGGTCATGCCGGCGGTGGCGCCGTGATGTCGGCGACGAGTCGGACCTCGCGCGCGGTCGTGCCGTCGGGGGACACGACCCGGTCGCGGAACGCGCCGTCGGGGTGCAGCCCCGCGGTCATGAGGAACGCCCGGGTCGCCTCGTCGTCGGCCAGGACCCACGTGGAGAGGGCCTCTGCACCGGCACCCCGCAGTGTGTCGACGGCGGCGTTGAGCAGCCGCGACCCGTGGCCGCTGCGCCGGGCCTGGGGGTGGACCCCGAGGACGCCGAGCTCCCCGGTCTCCGGCGAGGCGTCGGGGTCCTGGCTCGGACCGATCGAGGCGAACCCGACCACCTGCTCCCCGGCACAGGCCACCAGCAGCCGGTAGACCCCGGCCGGTGGCGAGGCCAGCGACCGCCGCCAGGCGCTCGCGAACGCCTGCGGCTCGAAGCCGTCCACGACGTCGCCGGGCAGCACCCCGGCATACGCCTCGCGGAAGACCGTCGCCTGCACCAGGCCCACGGCCGGTGCGTCGCTCTCACGGGCGGTGCGCACGCTCGCGTCGGCGAGGGGTCCGGGCGGGTGCGGGTGGTCGTGCGCCATGGTCGCCATCCTCCCAGCACGTCCCGACCGGGCGTCCGGGGGCCCGCAGCCGGTCGCTGCCGGGCTGGGGCGGGGAGGTTCGGGAAGCCGTCGCGAGGGGGTTCAGGCGCGCTCGTAGGCGACCCAGCTGAACCCGTCGCGGCGCTCGCGGCTCACCTCTCGCCACGCGGCGCGGTCGATCGTGGGGAAGGTGACGTCGCCGTCGGGGGCCTGGTCGACCTCGGTGATGAGCAGCCGGCGCGCGAACGGCATCGCCTCGGCGTAGACCTGCCCGCCACCGCACACGAACACCTCGTCGGCGGGACCCGCCAGGGCGAGGGCCTCGCTCAGCGAGTGGGCGGTCTCGACGTCGGCGTGCGACCAGTCGGGCTGGCGGGTGATGACGATGGTCCGGCGGCCGGGCAGCACCCGGCCGATGGAGTCGAACGTCTTGCGCCCCATCACCATCGGGTGGCCCATGGTCGTCCGCTTGAAGAACGCGAAGTCCTCCGGGAGGTGCCAGGGCATGTCGTTGTCGGCGCCGATGACGCCGTTGCGCCCGACCGCCGCGATGAGCGTCACCTGGGTCATACGGCGATCGGCGCCTTGATCGAGGGGTGCGCCTCGTACCCGACGAGCTCGAAGTCGCCGAGGTCGTAGTCGTCGATCGAGGCGTGGGGCGTGATCCGCATGGTCGGCAGGGGGAGCGGCTCACGGGTCAGCTGCAGCCGGGCCTGCTCGAAGTGGTTGGAGTACAGGTGGGCGTCGCCGAGGGTGTGCACGAACTCGCCCGGCTCGAGGTCGGTGAGCTGGGCGACGACCATCGTGAGCAGGGCGTACGACGCGATGTTGAACGGGACGCCGAGGAAGATGTCCGCCGACCGCTGGTAGAGCTGGCACGACAGCCGCGCTCGGCGCCCCTCGGTCGCGGGCGTGACGTAGAACTGGAACATCGTGTGGCACGGCGGCAGGGCCATGTCGTCGACGTCGGCGACGTTCCAGGCGCTGACGATGTGGCGCCGGCTGTCGGGGTTGGTGCGGATCGACTCGATGACCTTGGCGATCTGGTCGACGTGCCGGCCGTCGGGCGTCGGCCACGACCGCCACTGGTAGCCGTAGACCGGTCCGAGGTCGCCGTTCTCGTCGGCCCACTCGTCCCAGATCGTGATGCCGCGCTCCTGCAGCCAGCGGACGTTGGAGTCGCCGCGCAGGAACCAGATGAGCTCGCCGATGATCGACTTGAGGTGCAGCTTCTTGGTCGTCAGGACCGGGAAGCCCTCGGCCAGGTCGAACCGCATCTGGTAGCCGAAGACCGAGCGCGTGCCCGTGCCCGTGCGGTCGGACTTGTCCACCCCGGTGGTGAGGACGTGGTCGAGGAGGTCAAGGTACTGCTGCACGCTCGAAGGGTATCCCGGAGCGGTACCGGGCCGAGGGAACGGCGCGGGAGCGCCAGCCGGCGCCGGGTTCCCGCCGTTCTCGGGTCGTGGGTGCGGCGCCGGGACGGGAGCGGACCGCCCGGGGCGATAGCCTGCAGGCATGAGCACGCACAGCCCGTTCGGCCGCCTCCTGACGGCCATGGTCAGCCCGATGCGCCCGGACGGCAGCCTCGACGAGGAGGGCACGCGCCGGCTCGCGACCCACCTCCTCGACACCGGCCACGACGGCATCGTCGTCAACGGGACGACGGGGGAGTCGGCCACCCTGAGCGAGGACGAGAGCATCGCCATGGTGCGACTCGTCGCCGAGACCGTGGGCGACCGTGCCCAGGTGGTGGCCGGGGTCGGGTCGAACAACACCGCCCACAGCGTCGAGATGGCCCACCGAGCCCAGGAGGCCGGGGCCACCGGCCTGCTGCTCGTCAGCCCCTACTACAACAAGCCGACCCAGCCCGGCCTCGTCGCCCACTGCAAGGCTGTCGCCGCCGCCACCGAGCTCCCGGTGATGCTCTACGACATCCCCGGCCGCACCGGCATACCGTTCACGACGGCCACCCTGGTCGAGCTGGCGCAGGTGCCGACCATCCGGGCGGTCAAGGACGCCAAGGGCAACGCGTTCGAGACGAGCAAGGTCCTCGCCGCGACCGACCTGCTCTACTTCTCCGGCGACGACGCGACCACGCTGCCGTGGCTGGCGCTCGGGGCGATCGGCACCGTGAGCGTCGTGGGCCACGTGGCGGGCCGTGAGTATGCCGCGATGCTGGCCGCCGTCGACGCCGGCGACCTGGCCGCTGCGCGCGAGGTGCACGAGCGGCTGATCCCGGCGGTGGAGGCGATCATGACGCCGTCGCAGGGCGCGATCATGGCCAAGGCGGCCCTCGTCGAGCTCGGGGTGATCGAGCACGCGACGGTCCGGCTGCCACTCGTCGAGTCGCCACCGGAGCACCTCGAGGCGCTGCGCGCCGGTCTCAAGGAGTCGGGTCTGCTGTGAGCCACCCCCACCCCGAGCTGACCGCACCCGCTCCGCTCGTCGACGGCGGCGTGCGCATCGTCGCCCTCGGCGGCCTCGGCGAGGTCGGCCGCAACATGGCCGTCATCGAGCACGCCGGGCAGCTGCTCGTCATCGACTGCGGCGTGCTCTTCCCCGAGGACCACCACCCGGGCGTCGACCTGATCCTGCCCGACTTCGAGTACATCGAGGACCGCCTCGACGACATCCAGGCGATCGTGCTCACCCACGGTCACGAGGACCACATCGGCGCGGTCCCGTACCTGCTCAGGCGCAAGCCCGACATCCCGCTGGTCGGCTCGATGCTCACCCTCGCGCTGGTCGAGGCCAAGCTCAAGGAGCACCGGATCACGCCGTACACGCTCGGCGTCAAGGAGGGGATGCGCGAGCGGCTCGGCGTCTTCGACTGCGAGTTCGTGGCCGTCAACCACTCGATCCCCGACGCGCTGGCCGTCTTCGTGCGCACGCCGGGCGGGACGATCCTGCACACCGGCGACTTCAAGATGGACCAGCTGCCGCTGGACCGCCGCCTCACCGACCTGCGGGCGTTCGCCCGGCTGGGGGAGGAGGGCGTGGACCTGTTCATGACCGACTCGACCAACGCCGAGGTGCCCGGGTTCACCACGCCCGAGCGCGACATCGCGCCGGCGATCGACAAGGTCTTCCGGCACGCCGAGCGCCGCATCATCGTCGCCTGCTTCTCCTCGCACGTGCACCGGGTCCAGCAGGTCCTCGACGCCGCGGAGAAGTCCGGGCGCAAGGTCGCGATGGTCGGGCGGTCGATGATCCGCAACATGGGCATCGCCGCGGACCTCGGCTACCTGCACGTCCCCGACAACGTGCTCGTCGACGTCAAGAAGCTCGACGACCTGCCCGACGACCGGGTGGTCCTCATCTGCACCGGGTCGCAGGGCGAGCCCATGGCGGCGCTGTCCCGCATGGCCAACCGCGACCACCGGATCGACGTCGGCGAGGGCGACACCGTGCTGCTCGCGTCGTCGCTCATCCCCGGCAACGAGAACGCCGTCTACCGCGTCATCAACGGCCTCATGCGCCTGGGCGCGAACGTCGTGCACAAGGGCAACGCCAAGGTGCACGTCTCGGGCCACGCCAGCGCCGGCGAGCTGCTCTACTGCTACAACATCGTCAAGCCCCGCAACGTCATGCCGGTGCACGGCGAGTGGCGCCACCTCGTGGCCAACGCCGCCCTCGCCGAGCAGACCGGAGTCGACCGCGACAACATCGTCGTGGCCGAGGACGGCGTGGTCGTCGACCTCGTCGACGGCCGGGCCCGGATCGTCGGCGCCGTCCCGTGCGGCTACACCTATGTCGACGGGTCGTCGGTGGGCGAGTTCGACGAGGCGCTGCTCAAGGACCGGCGCATCCTGCGCGACGAGGGCTTCATCTCGGTCATCGTCGTCATGGACGCCGCCACCGGGAAGATCGCGGCCGGCCCCGAGATCCAGGCCCGCGGCTTCGCCGAGGACGACGAGATCTTCAACCAGGTGCGGCCCAAGATCGAGCAGGCGCTGGCAGAGGCGACCGGCAAGGGCGTCACCGAGTCCTACCAGCTCGAGCAGGTCATGCGCCGGGCGGTCGGCAGCTGGGTCGGTGGCAAGATCCGCCGTCGCCCGATGATCATCCCCGTCGTCATCCAGGCCTGACCCACGCCGGGCCCCGCTCGCGCGCGGCCCGGCAGCACCCGGAATACCCACGCACAACGGCGGTTGCTCGGCAACCCGCGGGACAACAACCCGCGGGAAGCCGGGCAACCGCCGTTTTGCGGTGGAGGCGGGTGTGCCGGGTGGCCCGGCACGGTGCGGCGGTGCCGGCTGACCGGCTACCAGGGGCGGGCGACGTCGAGGGCGCGCGGGTCCACGACCGGGGCCCAACCCGACGGGCCGTGCACGTACTCGGCGGCCGGACCGTCGGCAGCGAGCTCGGCGACCGCCGACAGCAGCCGCTCGACGTGCTCGGCCGTGGTCGCCAGGCCGACGCTCGCCCGCACCGCGGTCGTCGGCGCCTCCTCGTCCACGTCGTCGAGCAGCGCGTCGACGCACAGGTGCGCGCAGAACTTGCCGTCGCGCACCCCGATGCCGTGCTCGGCCGACAGTGCCGTGGACACCAGCGAGGAGTCGAGCCCGTCGACGGTGAACGTCGCGACGGCCACCCGGTCGTGGTCGGGACCGAAGATCGAGTACGCCTGCACGCCCTCGATCGCGGCCAGGCCCTCGAGCAGCCGACGGCCGAGGGCGCGCTCGTGCGCCTCGACGGCGTCACGGTGGGCGCGCAGGGCCGAGCATGCCGCGGCGAGGGCGATGGCGCCGATGACGTTGGGGCTGCCCGCCTCGTGCCGGGCGGCGCCCCGCTGCCAGACGACACCGCGGTCGGTGACGGCCTTGGTGGCGCCGCCGCCGGCGAGGTAGGGAGCGGCGGCGTCCAGCCAGTCCGAGCGGCCCGCCAGGACGCCCGTGCCGAACGGCGCGTACAGCTTGTGCCCCGACAGCACGACCCAGTCGACGTCGAGCGCCGCGAGGTCGACCGCCCGGTGCGGGGCGTACTGGGCCGCGTCGAGGACGACCCGCGCGCCGCCCCGGCGGGCGATCCGCGCGAGCTCGGCGACGGGCCAGACCTCACCGGTGACGTTGGAGGCGCCCGCCAGGACGACGAGCCGGTGCCGGGCGGGGTGCTCGCGCAGGGCGGTGCGCAGCAGGACGGCGGCGTCGGCCGCGCTCCCGGGCACGGGCAGGCGGTGGGTGCGTCGGGCGGACCACGGCAGCAGCGCCGCGTGGTGCTCGGACTCGAAGACGAACACTGCCGTGTCGCGGGGCAGGCAGCGCGCGAGCAGGTTGAACGAGTCGGTGCTGTTACGGGTGAAGACGACCTCGTCGCCCTCGCGCGCACCCACGAAGGCCGCGACCTCGGCGCGCGCCTGCTCGTACCACGACGACGTCACGCGCGAGGCCCAGCCGTTGCCCCGGTGGACCGAGGAGTAGGTCCGCAGCGCGGTGTCGACGGCCTGCTTGACGCCGACCAGGGCCGGGGTGGACGCCGCGTGGTCGAAGTTCGCGTAGTCGACGACGCCGGTCAGCGTCGGTACCAGCAGCCGCTCGGACACGACGGCGGGGAGGGCGCCCGTCTCGCCGAGGGGGGCGAACTCGGTGGTCCGGACGTCCGGCACGGGTCGCAGGTGCTGGCTGCGGGCGTGCGCCAGCGGGGCGGTGCGTCGCGCGGTCGTCGTGTCCGCGTCACCGCGGGTCTGGTCGGTGGTCGCGATCGACATGCGAGGGCCTCCTGGGTCCGGTGGGACCCGGCGCTCGCGGGTCCGCGCTTGCCGGCAGCGGGCGCAGCCGGCCCGGTCGTCACCCGGAGCACCCCACCGCGGAGGAGGGTTGCTGGTCAGCGAGCCGGGGCTTGACGCTGACACTCATGACCTTGGTCGTCGACGGTAGCCGGGGCGAGCCGGTCCGGGCCACCGCTGCGGGGAGCTTCCCGCCATGCGAGACGTGCTGTCCGCTCCGTGGCCCCTGCGCCGGCGAACTCGTGGTCGGTTCGCCGGCGCAGGCCCCGCCAGACGCACGTTCAGGGTGCGCTGTTGAATGTTCGATGGGAAGTGTCTCGGCATCGAACTGGCCGATCGCGGTGGAGCTTCATCCGTTTGGAGGAGGCCGGAGTGGACATGTCGCCTCGGCCGGACGCAGAGGACGGACCCGCGAGAGAGATCACGGGTCCGTCCTCTGTCACTGGTGGACTAGCCCAGCCAGCCCACCACATCAATGACGACGTTGGCGCTCCGCTGGCTGTAGACCGCAATCTTGCCGTCCGAACCAACGCGCGCTATGACCTGGTTTGCGACCGTCTGACCGGTGAGGTAGTTGAGATTCGAGGCCGTGGGTAGCGAGGTTCCGCTGGGGTAGACCGTGGCGTAGCCGCTGCCGGTCGGCCCCGTCACCGTGACGTTGAGGACGACACCCGTGACCTTGAGGTCGTTGGGGATACCGCCTTGGCCGCGCATCTGGAACAGGCGGGGCACGCCAGCCGACAGCATGGGTCCCTGCGCGCCACGGGTGTCAGCGACACGAGCCGGGGTGATGCTGTTCATCCGTGCACCGGGACCCGGGTCCCCGCCCTGGTACCAGCCGACCACGTCGAGGATGACGTGCGTGGTGCCGCCGCTGTTGAAGACCATCACGTCACCCCCGGTGCCAAGGGGCATCGTGACGAGGTTCGGGACGTTCGCGCCAGGGGTGAAGTTGATGTTGCTGGCGGTCGGACGGCCCGACCCGGCGGGGTAGACCGTGAGGAACCCCGCCTTGGTCGGTGCCACCGCGGTCGCGTTCATCACCACCGCCGTCGCGCCGGCGGGCACGCCGCCCAGCCCGGCGACCTCGAACAGCCGGGCCTCGCCCGCACCCAGGGGTCTGGGCGCGACGCCGCCACCGCCGCGGGTGTCCGCGATCCGGGTCGGCGTGGTCGCAGGCGTGTACCGGGTGGCGCGCTGCAGCGCCCCGTTGGAGTAGTAGCCGACGACGTCCAGCAGCACGTGGGTCGAGCCGCTGAAGTTGAACATCGAGATCCGGCCGGAGCCGTCCACGGGAACCGTCGCGTGGTTCGCCACCGTCTGGCCGGCCGTGAAGTTGACCGTCGACACCGTGGGACGCGTCGTACCCGCCGGCCACAGGGTGAGGTAGGACGACTTGGTCGGCCCCGTCACGGTGGCGTTGAGGACCACCGCGCTGACCCCGGTCGACGGGACTCCGCTGAGGCCGCCGACCACGGACACGGTACGCGTTTGTCCGCTTCCCAGGGGTGACTTCTGGACCCGGGTGTCCAGGACCCGGTAGGGGGAGACGGCGGCGAACTCGCCCGCGGTGCTGCGGTCCCGGACGAACGACCCGACGGAAGACGTCGCGAGAGCGGCGCCCGAGGAGTCGAGAGCGGTAACGCGCCAATAGATCGCGGCATTGGGCCACTGGGGGGACAACTGGCCGGGCGCCCACGAGGTGAGGTCGGTCGTCAGGGACTCGATGTTGGCCGTGAAGCCTGAGTTGGTCGACGCCTCGACCCGGTAGCGCGTGGCTCCCGGCACCGAGGTCCAAGACAGCAGCAGGGTGCTGCTCTGGACGGTACTTCCCTGGGTGGGCGAGAGGAGCAGCGGCTTCGGCGCCTGCACGGTGAAGCTCGCCAGGGCCGTGTTGACCTCGGCCGACCAGGAACCACCGTTGCCGTTGATGTCGATCCGGCGCACTCGCCACCCATAGGAACCTGCGGGGAGGGCGGTGGTCGGAACGGCACTGCTCGAACGCGTCGTGATCGAGGCGACCCGGTTGGTCGGCGACAGGGCGTCACCGGGGTTCTTGTAGATCTCCACCTCGTACTTGGCCGAGTAGGACATTGCGTCCCAGCTCAGGAGCGGGGCCGACGGCGCGGAAGTTGCGTTGGTGGGCGTCAGACCGGTCGGTGGGGCCAACTTCTTCGAGAACGCGATGGGCGTGCTGAAGGTGAGCGGGTTGTTGGAGTTGTCGAATGCCTGCACTTGCCAGTACAGCGGGCCGTCCGGGTACGTCTTGAGGTCGGCCGTGTACTCGGTCTGGTCGACCCGCGGGCTGGTGTCGACGATCTGAGTGAAGTTGGCCGACGTGGAGATTTGCACGCGGTAGTACGCCGCCTCCTGACTCACGCCTTGGTCCTGGTTGGTGTACAGGTAGTCACGCCAAGCGAATCGCACCTCGCCGGTGGTCTCCTGGTAGCCGGCCAGCGGCGCCACGGTCTCGACGGCCGCCGACTGCTTACGAAAGGCGCGGGCCTGCGGGAAGACGCTGGTGTCGAATGTCCCGCAGTCGCTGGGGGTGATGCACGAGCGGACGTACCAGTACGTCGCCTGTCCGGCTTGGCTGTCGGGGAGCGACTCGCTCGGGGTGAACTCAGTGTGGACGGTCCGGAACTCGTGGGTGATGTTGGTGAAGTTGGGGTCGGTGGCGAGGTACAGGATGTAGAGGCCCGCGCCGGTAACCGGGTTCCAGCGGAAGGTCGGGGTGTCGTTCTCGACCGCGGTACATGACGCTGGCGGGCAGTTGGCCGGGGCCGTGAGCGTGGCGCCCGGCAGGGTGTCGATGTGGAAGGTACCCATCGGGGAGTCCCCGATCTTGCCGCTTGCGCCGATGGCCCGGACGAAGTAGTCGTAGTCGCCGGTCGACAACAGGCGGCCGAGGCTCGTGGACTGGCTGCCGGTGAAGGCGTATCCGGTCGCGTTGGTGCCGTTCGATGTGTTTGACGTCACCACTGAGAACGAGTTGGCGCCGGACTTGGAGTACCAGACCTGGTACGCCGTGGCCCCGATCACCGACGGCCACTGCATTAGAGGCGGGAGGTAAGGCTTAATCGTCGTCGTCGTGACCGGTGCGGGCGTGGACGCCTGGCCGGTGGGGCGGTTCCACGTGAACACGCGGGTCGGGCCGATGCGCGTGGGGTACCCGTCGGTGTAGTTCGTGTTGTTGTTGTCCTCCACGCCCTGGACCGTCCAGGCCCACGACGGGCACTTGGGGTCGAGTGTCTCGGGGACGTATTTGACGTTGTAGGTGAACGCCGTCACGGTGCCGCAGGAGGTGTTGGCAGGCGGGTTGACCGGGGAGATGGTCACCTTGTACTGGCCCATGTTGCGCGCAGGTGTCCAGCTCAGGACGGGAAGCGTCACGGTGGCGCCGCCAGCGGGGGAGACCTGGTCGATGTTCGGGTCCTCGTACAGGAACGACCGCACCTCGGTGAAGACACCGTTGGTGGCAGGCTGCTCCGGTCCGTCCTGGGCGCGGACCCGCCAGTACACGACCACGCCCGGTCGCACGATGCGCTCGTTGACCTGGTTCACCGGCTGGCACGTCGTCGAGGTGTTCGGAACCATCCTCCAGAACGGCGTGAGGGAGGCGTGGTTGGTGAAGCAGCTGGCGACACGGCTGGGCGAGAACGCTGCGTCGGAGGAGAACTGCACCTCGTAGTGCGAGGCGCCCCGCTGTGGCGTCCACGACAGGCGCGGCTCGGTCTGGGCGTAGTCACCGTCGGCCGGGGAGAGGAGCGTCACCTGCGGGCTGGGCTTGGGCGCAGTCAGGGCACCGTTGGGCAGCGCCGCCTCAGCCGTCGAGGTCGCCGGCCAGCCGCGGGTGAACGTCCTAGTCTCCGACCATGGGCCGGGCTCGGCCACCTCCGAGGTGCTCATGGCGCGGACCCGCCAGTAGTACGCGCCGGCCGGGAGGTTGAGGTCCTCGCTAGTGTCGGTGTCGTTGTCGGAGAAGCGCGTGCCCACGACCTTGCGACCACGGGTGGGGTCAGCCTGGCCGACGTTGTTCTTGCCCATGACAACCGGATTGTTGAAGTTCGCATCCGGGCTGACCTGGACCTCGTAGTAGGCCGCGCCGGCCATCGGCTCCCAGTCGAGCTCGACGTGCTCGATCGTGGGGCTGTTGGTGCTAGGCGGCGACGTCAGGGTCACCGGGGTGGGACTCCAGCTCATCTGGTAGGAGCGTGGGGTTGACCACTGGCTGTAGACGTTGCTGTTGCTCTTGGAGCGCACCCGCCACCAGTAGGTCGTGCCGAAGACTGGCGGGGACGTGGGGGCGTAGCTGAGGTTGGTCGTCGCCACCGGGGCCGGCGCGCCAACGAAGAGCGAGTCGTCGTCGATCTGGATCTCGTAGCCCTTGGCCCCTGGCATCGCGTTCCACTGGAAGTACAGGGCGTCCTTCGGGTATACGAGGTTGGTGTTGTCATCCGGGGCGACCAGGACTGGGGCGTTGCGTGCGGCCTTGGTGAAGGTGGACGTGGAGAAGCCGCTGGCTTGAGAACTGGAGTCGAGGGCGCGGACGCGCCAGTAGTAGTCGCCTACTGGAAGGTCGTTCGGCGGCGTTGCTTTCGTGTTGGCGGTGGACGCCGAGAACGACAGTGTCCCGGAGAAGTCGGAGACGGGGGAGACCTGCACGTCGTAGCGCGCCGCACCGGGTACCGCGTTCCAGCCCAGCACCGGATTGTCCAGCGACGAGGCGCCCGACGTGGGTGACGTCAGGACCGGTGACGCCGGTGCAGCGCTGGCTGAGGACAGCGGCCCCAGCGGCGCCAGCAGCCCGGCGATGATGACGGCCGTTGCGACGGAGGCAAGTTTGCGCATGGAGTTCCCCTGCTTGAGGCGTGGTGGACGCGGCACGGGTCACCCCGACAGGACGTCCAGTGCAGCCGCAAGGTTCGCAAGTCGGACACGCGCGCGTGAGGGCCCGGGGCGAAGGATGGCCGAAAGATGTGCAGCCATCGGCCGTTCGGACCATGTCCTGCACCGGGTGCCGCCGCCACCCAGGAATCCATCCTGCGGCGCGTGTGACGCGTGTGTCCGATGTGACGGTCGCGTACCCTGCGGAGCATGGCGACACGTCCGTCCACCTCCACGCGCTCCTCGAGCGGCCGGGGCACCACGACCCGCCCGGCCAACCGGCGCGGGGCGGCACCGCGCACCGCTGCCGCCCGGGGCAAGGGCAACGCCGCCAAGGGCGGCGGCCTGCCGCTGCCGCTGCGGGCCCTGCGCGGCACGTGGATGGGCATGGCCCACGTCGCGGGCGGCGCGGTCCGCCGCGTCGGGACCAGCGCCCGTGACCTCGAGCCCGAGCACCGTCGCGACGGGTTCGGCTTCCTCCTCCTCGGCCTGGCGATCGTCGTCGCCGCCCGCGAGTGGTGGTCCTTCCAGGGTCCGGTCGGAGACGTCATCCACGCCGTCGTCGCCGGCACCTTCGGACGCGTCGCGTACGCCGTGCCGCTGGCCCTGCTCTTCCTGGGGGTCCGGCTGCTGCGCGCCCCGCAGGAGGACGCGGCGAACTCGCGCATCGGCATCGGCCTGGGCGCCCTCGCCTTCGCCGCCTCCGGCCTGACCCACGTCGCCGCCGGGGTGCCCGAGCCTCCGCAGGGGGCCGACGCCATGCGTGACGGCGGCGGGATCATCGGCTTCCTCGCGTCCAGCCCGCTCGAGGCCGCGGTCTCCGTCTACGGCACGGTGCCGATCCTGCTCATGCTGGGCTTCTTCGGCGTGCTCGTCATGACCGCCACCCCGGTCCACATGATCCCCGAGCGGCTCGCCGAGCTGCGCGACCACCTGCTGCACCGCGAGCACCGCGAGGAGCCCGTGGCCGAGCCGGTCGCCGAGAAGCCGCGCCGCCGGCGCCGGCCCGAACCCGAGGGCCCCCTGGAGGGGGACGAGGCGTTCGAGCAGGCCGCGCTCGTCGACAAGGACGGCAAGCGGCTGCGCCCCGGGCAGAAGCGACCCACGGCCCCGGGCGTCCTGCCCCCGGCCGGTGACAAGACGCCCGGCGCGGCCGCGCAGAGCCCCGCCGTCGAGGTCAAGGCGCCCCTGGAGGCGCCTCCCACCACGCCGCTGCCGCAGCGGGTGGAGCAGCTGGCGCTCGCCGGCGACGTCACCTACACGCTGCCCGACAACGCCATCCTCGAGCCCGGTTCGCCGCACAAGACCCGCAGCGCCGCCAACGACCGCGTCGTCGAGGCGCTGACCCAGGTCATGGAGCAGTTCGACATCGACGCCCAGGTCACCGGCTTCACGCGCGGCCCGACCGTGACCCGGTACGAGGTCGAGCTCGGCCGCGGCACCAAGGTCGAGCGCGTCACCGCGCTGTCCAAGAACATCGCGTATGCCGTGGCCTCCGCGGACGTGCGCATCCTGTCGCCGATCCCCGGCAAGTCCGCGATCGGCATCGAGATCCCCAACACCGACCGCGAGAAGGTCAGCCTCGGCGACGTCCTGCGCAGCCAGGCGGCGCGCAGCAACGAGCACCCGATGGTCATGGGCGTCGGCAAGGACGTCGAGGGCGGCTACGTCGTGGCCAACCTCGCGAAGATGCCGCACCTGCTCGTCGCGGGTGCGACCGGCGCCGGCAAGTCCTCCTTCGTCAACTCGATGATCACCTCGATCCTCATGCGCTCCACCCCGGACGAGGTGCGCATGGTCCTCGTCGACCCCAAGCGCGTCGAGCTCAACGGCTACGAGGGCATCCCGCACCTCATCACGCCGATCATCACGAACCCGAAGAAGGCCGCCGAGGCGCTGCAGTGGGTCGTGCGCGAGATGGACACGCGCTACGACGACCTCGCGCAGTTCGGGTACAAGCACGTCGACGACTTCAACAAGGCGGTCAAGTCCGGCAAGGTCAAGCCGCTGCCGGGCAGCGAGCGTGTCATCCAGCCGTACCCCTACCTGCTGGTCATCGTCGACGAGCTCGCCGACCTCATGATGGTCGCCCCGCGCGACGTCGAGGAGTCGATCGTCCGCATCACCCAGCTCGCCCGGGCCGCCGGCATCCACCTCGTGCTGGCCACGCAGCGCCCGTCCGTCGACGTCGTCACCGGCCTCATCAAGGCGAACGTGCCGAGCCGCATGGCCTTCGCGACCTCGAGCCTCGCCGACAGCCGGGTCGTGCTCGACCAGCCCGGCGCCGAGAAGCTCATCGGCCAGGGTGACGCGCTGTTCCTGCCCATGGGCGCCAGCAAGCCGATGCGCGTCCAGGGCGCCTGGGTCACCGAGTCGGAGATCCAGCAGGTCGTCAAGCACGTGACCGACCAGCTCAAGCCCAACTACCGCGACGACGTCACGGTCGTGGCGGCCAAGAAGCAGGTCGACGACGACATCGGCGACGACCTCGACCTGCTGCTGCAGGCGACCGAGCTCGTCGTCACGACGCAGTTCGGCTCGACCTCGATGCTCCAGCGCAAGCTGCGGGTCGGCTTCGCCAAGGCGGGGCGGCTCATGGACCTGCTCGAGTCCCGCGGTGTCGTGGGCCCCTCCGAGGGCTCCAAGGCGCGCGACGTGCTCGTCAAGCCCGACGACCTGCCGACCACGCTGGCGCTCATGCGCGGGGAGGACGTGCCGGACCCCGAGCCGGTCTTCGACGTGGACGCCGATGACGGCGCGGACTCGACGGGCGAGGTCCCCACGCAGGCGTATGCCGCGGACCCGCGGTACGCGAACGACCCTGTCGCGGCGCAGTTCGCCGGGGTCGAGGAGGTCGAGGAGTCGCAGGACGCCTGGGAGCTCACCGGCCGGGACTGAGGTCGGACGTGGACCGGCGGGCACGGTCCTTGATTGCGCTCACGACGTCGGTCTTGGCCTCGGCGTAGGCGTTCATGTCAGCCCAGTCCTGATCGACCAGGGCGCGCTTGGTGTCCTCGTAGAGCCGGCGGTCGGCCGGGCCCGCGCGGAGGCGGTCACGGAACAGCAGGTAGTCGGCGGCCGCCTGGTCGCCGACCTCGAGCAGGTGCACGTGCACGTCGCGGGCGGGGGTCCTGACCAAGCGGTGCCCCGGCTCGCGGACACGGAGCTGGTAGCCGGCGTCCAGCAGGAGGTCGACGTGGTCCTCCTCGGCGGTGATGTCCTCGACCGTGACGAGGACGTCGATGATCGGCTTCGCAGCCAGACCGGGCACCGAGGTGGAGCCGATGTGCTCCACCTGCACGGCCGCTGGGCCGAGCGCCCGGCGGATGCGCTCCTCGTGCTCGGCGTAGGTCCGTGGCCACGCGGGGTCGTGGTCCACGATGACCAGGGAGCGCTTCTCGACGCCGCCCACCAACTCCACGGTGGTGACGTCGGGGCGGCGGTGTCGTCGGGCTGCTGTCACCGGTCCAGTCTGACCGATCGGTCGAGCGCGGTGCCCGCGGCGGCCGGCCAGTGCGCGAGACGGAGGCCGTCTCCGGAATGGATCGGGGCCTCCGTGTCGTTGCGCCCCCTGTGACCGCAGCGCCCGACACCCTGACCGACGCCGCCCCCGACCCGACCGTCGCCCCGACCCTGGACCCGACTCTCGACCCGACCCTTGGCGGGGCCGTCGTCGACGGCCGGCAGGTCGACGAGCCGCCCACGGGCCCGGCATACGTCCGCTTCGTGCTCGTCCTCGGCGCCCTCATCGCCATCGGGCCGCTCACGATCGACACCTACCTGCCGGCGCTGCCGTCCATCACGCGCGACCTGTCGGCGTCGGAACCGGCGGTGCAGGCCACGCTCACCGGCATCCTGCTCGGGATGGGCCTGGGCCAGCTCCTCGTCGGGCCGCTCTCGGACGCGGTGGGCCGCCGCCGCCCGCTGATCGCGGGCATCGCCCTGCACATCGGTGCGTCGCTGTTCTCGGCGTTCGCCCCGACGATCCAGCTCCTCACCGTGGGACGCGTGCTGCAGGGCCTCGGCAACGCCTCGGTGGCCGTCGTCTCGATGGCGATCGTCAGGGACCGCTTCGAGGGCAACGCCGCGGCGACCATGCTCTCCCGGCTGATGCTGGTCATGGGGCTCGCGCCGGTGCTCGCGCCCACGCTCGGCGGGGCGATCCTGCAGCGGACGTCCTGGCGCGGGGTGTTCGTGCTGCTCGCGATCGCGGGTGTCGTGCTGGTGACGATCGCCGCGCTGGCGCTGCGCGAGACGCTCCCGCAGGAGCGGCGGCGGCCCCTGGCGGCGCGCGAGGTGCTGCGCACCTACGGCTCCCTGCTGCGCGACCGCACCTTCATCGGGCTCACGCTCATCAGCGGCCTGATGTTCGCGACGCTCTTCTCCTACATCGGCGGCTCGTCCTTCGTGCTGCAGGACATCTACGGCCTCACGGTCGCGCAGTTCGGGCTCGCGTTCGGGCTCAACTCGATCGGCTTCCTGTCCGGCTCACAGCTCAACCCGGTGCTGCTGCGCCGGTTCGAGCCCCAGGTGCTGGTGCGGGTCGGCGTCGGCATCGCGACGGTCGCAGCCCTGGTCCTGCTCGCCGCCGCGGCGACCGGCGTCGGCGGGCTGGTCAGCGTGCTGGTGCCGCTGTGGTTCATCCTCTTCGCCTGCGGGCTGACGCTGCCCAACACCCCTGCGCTCGCCCTGACCCGCCACGGCGAGGCCGCCGGCACCGCGGCGGCGATGCTCGGCGCGGCGCAGTTCGTCATCGGCGGCGCGGCCGCACCGGTGATCGGGCTGCTCGGCTCCGGCTCGGCCGTGCCGATGGCCCTGGTCATGGCAGTCACCGCCACCCTGGCGGCCGTGACCGGCGCCCTGACGCTGCGCGGGCGGCTCACCCCGGCTGACGCCCAGCACCTCAGCGCCTGACCGCCAGCGGTCCCGTCAGCGGCTGACGCCCAGCAGCCCCGACAGCTGGTCGGCCAGGAGGACGGCGACCCGGCGCTGCTGCAGCGTCGGACGGGAGACCCGTGAGGCCGCGGTGAGCGCGAAGTAGCCGCGCTGCCGCCCGCCGCCCTGCACGGGCAGCAGGACCACCTCGTCGATGGGCAGGCCGCTGCGGTCGACGTCGAGGGCGACCCCCGACCGGGTCACCGAACCGTCCCTGCCCAGCACCGGGCCGCCGGGGAGGTGCTCCGAGGCGCGGTACTCGCACGCGTCGAGCTGCAGCACGTCGCGGATCCGGGCGGCCACCGCCGCGGTGACCGGGGAGTCGCCCTGGCCCGGTGCCGCGACGGCCTCCGCCGTGGCCATGACGCCGTCGAGGTAGCCACGCTCGCGCCCCAGCTCGGCGCGCTGGCGCTGGCCCCAGAGCGCGAGCTCGTTGACGGCGAACCCGACGAGCAGCAGCAGGACGGCGACCTGCACGTCCTCGGCGTCGTGGATCGCCAGGCTCTCGTAGGGCTGGGTGAGGAAGTAGTCGAAGCCGACCGCGCTGGAGACCGACGCGCTGAGACCGGCCGACCGCAGGCCGGTCGCCGACGCCGCCACGATGAGCAGGGCCAGCGCGACGACCGCGCTCGCGTCGGGCACGGGTCGCCCGGTCACGGCCAGGAGGGCGCACAGGGCGAAGGGGACCACGGCGGCCACCGCCGCGACCAGCGTCCGTCGCCTGGAGAGGAGCTCGTCGATCTGCACACCACCATGACGCTCCCCGATCTCGTTGCCGGTCAAGGGTCTTGATGCCTTCCTGATGCCGCAGGGCGCCCCTCGTCCCGGCGGGCCGTCAAGATCGCGTCAACGGCCGTCAGCACGCCGTCAAGGGCCCGGCCGGTGGGCTCGGGCAGTCCTTGACTGGCTGCGTGATCGAGAACCTCGTGGCCGGAATCGTCGGCACCGCCCTCCTCGCGTACCTCGTCTACGCGCTCGTCCGCCCGGAGCGCTTCTGATGTCGGACGCCGTCAGCGGCCTGCCGACCATCGCCCTGCTCGTCGCCCTCCTCGCCGTCGCCTACCACCCCTTGGGGGCGTGGATGGCGCGCGTCTTCACGGACACGCGCCACTGGCGGGTCGAGCGGCTCGTCTACCGCGTGGTGCGGGTCGAGCCCGACTCGCAGCAGGGCTGGCGGGCGTACGCGACGAGCGTCATGGCCTTCTCGGTGGTCGGCATCGTGGCCCTCTTCGCCCTCGTCGTCGCCCAGACCCACCTGCCGCTGCGCCAGGGCGCGGCCGGCATGGGCCTGACGACCGCTGTGAACACCGCCATCTCGTTCGTCACCAACACCAATTGGCAGTCGTATGCCGGTGAGGTGGGCGCGACGCCGGTCCTGCAGACCCTGGGGCTGACCGTCCAGAACTTCGTGTCGGCCGCGGTCGGGCTCGCGGTCGCCGTCGCGCTCATCCGGGCCCTGACCCGCCAGGCCGGACACGACCTCGGCAACTTCTGGGTCGACTTCGTGCGCGGTGTCGTCCGTGTCCTCCTGCCGCTGTCGTTCGTCGCGGCCGTCGTGCTGCTGGCCGGCGGAGTCGTGCAGAACCTCTCCAACCCAGCGACGGTGACCGGACCGTCCGGTGCGCACCAGGTCATCCGGGGGGGCCTGGTCGCCTCGCAGGAGGCGATCAAGGAGCTGGGCACCAACGGGGGCGGCTACTTCAACGCCAACTCCGCCCACCCGTTCGAGAACCCGAACGCCGTCACCAGCCTGCTCGAGGTCTTCCTGCTCCTGGTCGTCCCCTTCGCCCTGACCCGCACCTACGGCCTCATGGTCGGCGACCGCCGCCAGGGCTGGGCGCTCGGCGGATTCGCCGCCACGCTGTGGGGTGCCGGTGTCGCGCTCACGACCTGGGCGGAGGCACACGCCAGCAGCGCCGTCACCGGCTCGATGGAGGGCAAGGAGCAGCGCTTCGGCGTCTGGGCGTCGACCCTGTTCGCCGCCTCGACCACCAGCACCTCGACCGGCGCGGTCAACTCGATGCACGAGAGCTTCAGCCCCCTCGGTGGAGGCGTCGTGCTCACCAACATGGTCCTCGGCGAGGTCTCGCCCGGCGGCGTGGGCTCGGGCCTGTACGGGATCGTGGTCATCGCCCTGATCTCGGTCTTCGTCGCCGGGCTCATGGTCGGACGCACCCCCGAGTACCTCGGCAAGACGATCGGGCGACAGGAGATGACCTGCGCGGCGCTCTACGTTCTCGTGATGCCCGTGCTGGTCCTCGTCTTCGCGGGCCTGTCCCTGGCGGTGCCCGGCCCGCGGTCGGCGATGCTCGCCTCCGGACCCCACGGCCTCACGGAGGTGCTCTACGCCTACGCCTCGGCGGCCAACAACAACGGCAGCGCCTTCGCGGGCCTCGGCGCCGACACGCCCTGGTACAACCTGACGCTCGGCGCCTGCATGCTGCTCGGCCGGTTCGTGCCGCTGCTGCTCGTCCTGAGGCTCGCGGGCCTCCTGGCCGAGCAGCACCCCCGCCCGGCCACGGCAGGGACCATGCCCACCCACACCCCCCTGTTCGTCGGGCTGCTGACCGGCATCGCCGTCATCGTCGCCGGGCTCACGTTCTTCCCGGCGCTCGCCCTCGGTCCCGTCGCGGAGGCCCTGTCATGACCGTCCCCCTGTCCACCGTCGCTGCCCAGGCGTTCGCCAAGCTCGACCCGCGTCACCTCTGGCGTGCCCCCGTCATCTTCGTCGTCTGGGTCGGCTCCGTGCTCACCACCGTCCTGGCAGCCGTCCACCCCAGCACCTTCGCGTGGTCGGTGGCCCTGTGGCTGTGGGCGACAGTGCTCTTCGCGAATGCCGCGGAGGCCGTCGCCGAGGGCCGCGGCAAGGCGCAGGCGGCGAGCCTGCGGGCGGCCAAGCGCGAGACCACCGCGCGCCGCCGCCGCGACGACGGGACGGTCGAGACTGTGCCGGGGAGCGAGCTGTCCGTGGGCGACGTCGTCGTGGTGTCGGCCGGTGAGGTCGTGCCCGGTGACGGCGAGGTCGTCGAGGGCGTCGCCACCGTCGACGAGTCCGCCATCACGGGCGAGTCCGCGCCGGTCATCCGCGAGTCCGGTGGCGACCGCAGCGCCGTCACCGGTGGCACGACGGTGCTCTCCGACGAGGTGGTCGTGCGCATCACGACGCGCCCGGGGGAGAGCTTCATCGACCGGATGATCGCGCTCGTCGAGGGTGCCGAGCGGCAGAAGACCCCCAACGAGATCGCCCTGACGATCCTGCTGACCACGCTGACGATCGTCTTCCTCGTCACGGTGATGGCGATCCAGCCACTGGCCGCCTACTCCGGGCGCCCCCAGCCGGTCGTCGTCCTCGTGGCGCTGCTCGTCTGCCTCATCCCGACCACGATCGGCGCGCTGCTGTCGGCCATCGGCATCGCCGGCATGGACCGGCTCGTGCAGCGCAACGTGCTGGCCATGTCGGGTCGTGCGGTCGAGGCCGCCGGTGACGTGTCGACCCTGCTGCTCGACAAGACCGGCACCATCACGTTCGGCAACCGCCGCGCCACCGACCTGCGCCCGCTGTCCGGCACCGCTGCGCACGAGCTCGCGGACGCCGCACACCTGTCCTCGCTCGCCGACGCCACCCCCGAGGGGAAGTCCATCGTCGAGCTCGCCCACACGGCACACGGCATCGACGGTGCCCGCACGGCCGCCGTCCTGGGGCGCGAGGGTGCGCAGTTCGTCGAGTTCAGTGCGACGACGCGCATGTCGGGGGTGGACCTGCCCGACGGCACCCGCATCCGCAAGGGCGCGGGCTCGGCCGTCCGGGCGTGGGTCGAGGAGACGGGCGGCAGCGTGCCGCCCGAGGCGCAGGTCGTCGTCGACGCCATCAGCGGCGACGGCGGCACCCCGCTGGTCGTCGCGCGGCAGGTCGGCTCGCTGCCCGCGGTCGTCCTCGGGGTCGTGCACCTCAAGGACGTCGTCAAGCCGGGCATGCGCGAACGCTTCGACGTCATGCGGCGCATGGGAATCCGTACCGTGATGATCACCGGCGACAACGCCCTCACGGCCAAGTCGATCGCGGCCGAGGCCGGCGTCGACGACTTCCTGGCGGAGGCCACGCCCGAGGACAAGATGCGCCTCATCCGCGCCGAGCAGGAGGGCGGCCGGCTCGTCGCGATGACCGGCGACGGCACGAACGACGCGCCCGCGCTCGCCCAGGCCGACGTCGGCGTCGCGATGAACTCGGGCACGGCGGCGGCCAAGGAGGCCGGCAACATGGTCGACCTCGACTCCGACCCCACCAAGCTCATCGAGGTGGTCGAGATCGGCAAGCAGCTGCTCATCACCCGCGGAGCCCTGACGACGTTCTCGATCGCCAACGACGTCGCCAAGTACTTCGCGATCATCCCGGCGATGTTCGTCGGGCTCTTCCCCGGGCTCGATGCGCTCAACGTCATGCGGCTGCACTCGCCCGAGTCGGCCATGCTCTCGGCCGTCGTCTTCAACGCGCTCGTCATCGTCGCGCTGATCCCGTTGGCGCTCAGGGGGGTTCGCTACACGCCCTCGAGCGCGGCCGCCCTCCTGAGGCGCAACCTGCTCGTGTACGGGGTCGGTGGCGTCGTCGCACCCTTCGTCGGCATCAAGGCGATCGACCTGGTCGTCTCCCTCCTCCCCGGATTGGCCTGACCCATGACCTCCACCACCCGCCAGCTGCTCGCGTCCGCCCGGATGCTGCTCGCCCTCACCGCCCTGCTCGGCGTCCTCTACCCCGCGGCGGTGTGGGCAGTCGGCCGGGTCGCCTTCCCCGGGCAGGCCGACGGCTCGCTGGTCCGGCGCGACGGCGTCGTGGTCGGCTCGAGCCTGCTGGGGCAGGACTTCCGGGGCGACCGGTGGTTCACCGGGCGCCCGTCCACCAGCGCGTATGCCGGAGCCACCAGCGGCGGCTCGAACCTCGCAGCCTCCTCCGCCGACCAGGTCAGGGCGGTGCGCGAGCGCGCCGCCGCCTACCGGACGGCATACGGCACGGCTGCTCCTGCCGACGCGCTCACCGCCTCCGCGAGCGGGCTCGACCCGCACATCTCGCCCGCCAACGCACGCGCCCAGGTGCACCGCGTCGCGTCGGCTCGTGGGCTGCCCGACGCCACCGTCGCGCGGCTCGTGGAGCAGCACACCCAGGGGCGCGCGCTGGGCTTTCTCGGCGAGCCGCGGGTGGACGTGCTCCAGCTCAACCTCGCGTTGGAGACAATCGGCAGGTGAGCAGGGGAGTGCTGCGGGTCTACCTCGGCGCCGCACCGGGCGTCGGGAAGACCGTCGCCATGCTCTCGGAGGGCCACCGGCGGCGCGACCGGGGCACCGACGTCGTCATCGGCGTGTGCGAGAGCCACGGCCGCGCGTACACCGCGTCGCTCCTGGAGGGGCTCGAGGAGGTGCCCCGGCGTGCGGTCGAGCACCGCGGCGCCACGCTGACCGAGCTCGACGTGGCCGCCGTGGTCGCGCGGCGGCCCCAGGTCGTCCTGGTCGACGAGCTCGCCCACACCAACGTCCCCGGAAGCGCCCACGCCAAGCGGTGGGAGGACGTCGAGGACATCCTGGCCGCGGGGATCGACGTCATCTCGACGGTCAACATCCAGCACCTGGAGTCGCTCAACGACGTCGTCGAGTCGATCACCGGGGTGCGCCAGCAGGAGACCGTCCCCGACGACGTCGTGCGCGGTGCCGACCAGATCGAGCTCGTCGACATGTCGCCGCAGGCGCTGCGGCGCCGGCTGGCGCACGGCAACGTGTACGCCGCCGAGCGGGTCGACGCGGCCCTGGCCAACTACTTCCGCGAGGGCAACCTCACCGCCCTGCGCGAGCTGTCGCTGCTGTGGCTGGCCGACCGCGTCGAGGAGGGGCTCGACCGCTACCGCACCGACCGCGGCATCACCGAGCCGTGGCCGACGCGCGAGCGCGTCGTGGTGGCGCTCACCGGCGACGCCGAGGGCAGGACCCTCCTGCGCCGGGCCGCCCAGATCGCCTCGCGCGGTGCCGGCGGCGAGCTGCTCGCCGTCTACGTCACGCCGCCGGACGGGCTCGTCGACGCCAGGCTCGAGCAGCTCGACGAGCTGCGGCGGATGACCGTCGAGCTCGGCGGGACCTTCCACACCGTCAAGGGCGAGGACATCGCCACCGCGCTGCTCGACTTCGCGCGCGGGGTCAACGCGCGGCAGATCGTCATCGGGGCGTCGCGGCGCCGGCGCTGGCAGGAGGTGCTGTCACCGGGCGTGGGCCAGAAGGTCGTGGAAGGTGCCGGCGAGATCGACGTGCACCTCGTGACGCACGAGCTGACCCGGTCGGTGCGGGCCCCGTGGCGGTTCGGGCCCGAGCTCGGGCGCCGCCGCACGGCCCTCGGCTGGGCGCTCGCCGTCCTGGGCACGGCGGCCCTGACCGGGCTCCTGCATCTCACACCGGGCTGGCACGACCTGCCGCTGGAGGTCCTGCTCTTCCTGCTCCTCACCGTGGTCACGGCGCTGGTCGGCGGGGTCTGGCCGGCCGTGGCGGCCGCGGTCCTGGGCAGCACGACGATCAACTGGTTCTTCACCCCGCCCGTGCACACCCTCACCATCTCCGACCCGCAGAACCTCGTGGCGCTCGCGGTGTTCCTGCTCGTCGCCGTCGCGGTGTCCTCGGTGGTCCACGTCAGCGAGCGCCGGGCGGCCGCGGCGCGTGAGGCGCAGCGTGAGGCGGCGGCCCTGGCCACCTCGGCCGAGTCGCTGCTCGCCGAGCGCGACCAGCTGCCGGCGCTGCTGCGCCAGGTCGTGGACTTCTTCGGCGTGGGCTCGGCCGCAGTGGTCCGCCGGCCGACGGTCCGCGACCCGTGGCAGGTGCTCGCGTCGACCGCCACCTTCGACGTCGGTGCCGTCCGCGACGCCTCGGTGCGGGCCCCGGTCGACGACACGACCTCCCTGGTGCTGCTCGGCCGGGTCGTGTCCGCGCAGGACCGCCGGCTCGTGTCCGCGTTCGCCGAGCGGGCCGGTGCCATCCTGCGTCGTGACGAGCTCGTCCGGCTGGCCGACGCCGGCCGGGCGCTGGCCAAGGACAACCGCGCCCGGACGGCACTGCTGGCCGCCGTCTCGCACGACCTGCGCACGCCCCTGGCGAGCATCAAGGCGGCGGCGTCCAGCCTGCGGCAGCCGGACGTCGTCTTCGGCGAGGCGGACCGCGCCGACCTGCTCGAGACGATCGAGGAGTCGACCGACCGGCTCACCGGCCTGGTGACCAACCTGCTCGACATGTCGCGCCTGCAGAGCGGTGCCGTGGTGCCCCGCACCGGGCCGGTGCTGCTCGACGCGGCCGTCGCCACGGCGGCGGCGACCCTGCCGGAGGGGTCGCGGGTGCGGCTCACCGCGGACCCGGCCATGCCGGCGGCGCTCGCCGACCCGGGCCTGCTCGACCGGGTGCTCGCGAACGTGCTCGAGAACGCGCTGCGCCACTCCACGGGCGAGGTCGTCGTCGCACTGTCGGCGACGGCCGAGCGGGTGCTGCTGCGGGTGGTCGACCGTGGTGTCGGCGTGCCCGAGGGTGCCAAGGAGGCCATCTTCGCGCCGTTCCAGCGGTACGGCGACGCCCCGCGCGGCACAGGCGTCGGCCTCGGGCTCGCCGTGGCGCGTGGTCTCGTCGAGGCGATGGGCGGCACGATCGGCGCCGAGGACACCCCCGGCGGTGGGCTGACGGTGGTGCTCGAGCTGCCGCGGTCCCACGACGACGGGGAACCCGCGGGTGGCAGGGAGCCGGCGGGGCCGGGCGCTGACAGGATGGGCGCGTGAGCCGGGTCCTGGTCGTCGACGACGAGCCGCACCTGCTGCGCACCCTGGCGATCAACCTGCGCGCCCGCGACCACACCGTCGAGACCGCCGGCGACGGCCGCAGCGCCCTGCAGGCCCTGCACGACGGTGGTGCGGACGTCGTCATCCTCGACCTCGGCCTGCCGGACCTCGACGGCGTGGAGGTGCTGCGCCGCATCCGCGAGTCGTTCGACGTGCCGGTCATCGTGCTCTCGGCGCGCACCGACTCGGTCGACAAGGTCGAGGCGCTCGACCTCGGCGCCGACGACTACGTCACCAAGCCGTTCGCGATGGACGAGCTGCTCGCCCGCATCCGGGTCGCGCTGCGGCGGACCGAGGTCGGCTCGCCGTCGACGCTGCCGACCTTCCGCACCGCCCACTTCGAGCTCGACTTCGCCGAGCGCCGGGCCGTGGCCGGTGGCTCGGCGGTGCGACTGACTCCCACCGAGTGGAGCCTGCTGGAGGTGCTCGCCCGGCACGCCGGCCACCTGGTGCCCCAGCGCGACCTGCTCCGGGAGGTGTGGGGTCCCGGGTACGGCCGCGAGTCCAACTACCTGCGCGTCTACGCCAACCAGCTGCGTCGCAAGCTCGAGCCCGACCCCGCCGCGCCGCGCTACCTGCTCACCGAGCCCGGCCAGGGCTACCGCCTCGTCGACCCCGGCGCCTGACCCTCACCACCGTCCGGGCCCGCACCGTGGCTCCGGCGTGCGCGCCGGCGCGGCGCCAGTCCCTAGGGTGGGGCCATGCGCGCGTGGTTCCGGGCCGTCAAGGGGCACCCGAGCGGGGTCCTGCTCACGGCCCAGCTCGTGGCGGTGCTCGCGTACCCGTTCTTCGGGGACACCCCGGGCGGCCGGACCGCGATCGGGATCTTCGGCGTCCTGGTCCTGCTCGTTGCCGTGTATGCCGTGCGGGCCACGCCCGCCCTGACCTGGGTCGCCGTCGTCATCGGCGTCCCGGTGGTGGCGCTGACCGTGGCCGAGGGCCTGCTGCCCGACAACGAGACGGTGCGCCTGTGGTCGGCCCTGCTGCACGCCGTCTTCTACGGCTACACCGGCTACGGGCTCATCCGCTACCTCTTCGACGACACCTGGGTCACGCGGGACGAGATCTTCGCCGTCGGCGCCAACTTCACGGTGGTCTCGTGGATGTTCGCCTACCTCTACATGGCGCTGCAGATCCTGTACCCCGGGTCCTTCGTGGCCTACCAGGGCGAGGGCACCCGCAGCTTCCTCGAGCTGCTCTACCTGTCGTTCGCCAACCTCACCAGCGTGGGGCTCTCCGACGTCACCGCGGTCCTGCCGCACGCCCGGGCCGTCGTGATCATCGAGCAGGTGGCGGGCGTCATGTACGTCGCCCTCATCATCGCCCGCGTCGTGGGCCTGACCATCACCCGCTGGCGGAACTGAGCAGGCGCCCGCCCCAACGGGCGCGGGCGCCCCGGCTCAGGGGGCCGTGGCCTGCGCCGCGGGGGCGTCGAGCTCGCCGATCGTGGCCAGGCTCGGGCCGCGCTGCTCCTGCAGCGCGCGGGCCCCGTCCTCGGCGTCCTGCATGACGCGCAGGATGTTGCCGCTGGTGAGCTTGCCGAGGTCCTCGTCGGACCACCCGCGGTCGGCGAGCGCCTCGAGCAGGCGCGGGTAGCCGGTGACGTCCTCCAGGCCCTCGGGAAGCTCGGCCACGCCGTCGTAGTCCCCACCGAGCCCGACGTGGTCCACCCCGGCGACCTCGCGCACGTGCTCGACGTGGGCGACGACGTCGGCCAGCGTCGCCCTCGGCGTCGGGTGCTCCGCCTTGTAGGCGTCGTAGAAGGCGGTGTACGCGTCGGCGTCGGCCGGCGTGACCCCCTGCCCGGCGGCGACCGCGTTGAGCTCCTGGCGCCAGGCCGCTGCGTCCGGGTTCACGAAGGTCGGCACGAACGTCACCATGCAGACGCCATTGTTGTCGCGCAGCGCCTCGAGGACGTCGTCGGGCGCGTTGCGCGGGCTGTCGCAGACCGCCTTGGCGGAGGAGTGGCTGAAGATCGCCGGGACCTCGGCCACCCGCAGGGCGTCGCGCATGGTGTCGGGGGAGACGTGCGAGAGGTCGACGAGCATGCCGATCCGGTTCATCTCGCGCACCACCTCGACCCCGAACGGGCTCAGGCCGCCCAGCACGGGCTCGTCGGTGGCCGAGTCGGCCCAGTCGACGTTGCTGTTGTGGGTCAGCGTCATGTACCCGACGCCCAGCACCCGCAGCATCCGCAGGGTCGCGAGAGAGTTGTTGATCGAGTGGCCGCCCTCGGCCCCGAGCAGCGAGGCGATCCGCCCCGACTCCCAGGCCGCACGCACGTCGGCAGCCGTGCGTGCGAAGGCCAGCTCGTCGGCATACCGGGCCACCATCTGGTGCCCCGCGTCGACCTGCTCCAGCGTCGCGCTGACCGCGTCGTCGCCGGCGAGGGAGGCGGGCACGAAGACGGACCAGAACTGCGCCCCGACGCCGCCACGGCGCAGCCGCGGCAGGTCGGTGTGGGTCGGCGTGCCGCCCGCACCGACGTCGAGCCGGTCGAAGTCGTAGCCCACCTTCTCGCGCGCCTCCCACAGCAGGTCGTTGTGCCCGTCGAGCACGGGCTGGCGGGCGAGCAGGGCAGCGACGCGGTCTGTGGTGGCGGTCATGGCGGCCACGCTACCGATGCCGGTCCACGGCCCGGCCACCCCTAGAGTGGGCGGCATGAGCACGACCGCACAGCGCAGCGTCGCCCTGGTCACCCTGGGGTGCACCCGCAACGAGGTCGACTCCGAGGAGCTGGCCGGCCGCCTGGCCGCCGAGGGGTGGCTGCTCGTCGACGACGCCGACGACGCCGACGTGGCCGTGGTCAACACCTGCGGGTTCGTCGAGCAGGCCAAGAAGGACTCCATCGACGTGCTGCTCGAGGCCTCCGCGCGCAAGGGCGAGGGCCGCACGCAGGCCGTCGTGGCCGTCGGCTGCCTCGCCGAGCGCTACGGCCAGCAGCTCGCCGACGAGCTCCCCGAGGCCGACGCGGTCCTGGGCTTCGACTCCTACGCCGACATGTCCTCGCACCTGCGCGCCGTGCTCGACGGGCACGCGCCGGCATCGCACACCCCGTCGGACCGCCGCCGGCTGCTGCCCCTGTCGCCCGTGCAGCGCCAGGACGGCGCCGCGGGTGTGGCCCTGCCCGGCCACGGCACCACCACGTCCCCGGCCGGAGTCCCCGGCGGCGACCCCACGTCCCCCGAGCAGGCCGCGGGCGCCGCGCTCGACCCGGCCGACCTGCCCGACGGGCTCGCCCCGGCGTCCGGCCCCCGCGTGGTGCGGGCCCGGCTGGACGGTCGCCCCTGGGCGCCGCTGAAGATCGCGAGCGGCTGCGACAGGCGGTGCGCGTTCTGCGCCATCCCGATGTTCCGCGGGGCGTTCGTCTCGCGCCGGCCGCACGACATCGTCGCCGAGGCGCGCTGGCTCGCCGAGCGCGGCGTGCGCGAGCTGTTCCTCGTCTCGGAGAACTCCACGTCCTACGGCAAGGACCTCGGCGACCTCGGCCTGCTGGAGAAGCTGCTGCCCGAGCTCACCGCCGTCCCGGGCATCGAGCGCGTGCGCGTGTCCTACCTGCAGCCCGCCGAGATCCGTCCCGGCCTGCTCGAGGCCATGACGTCGGTCCCCGGGGTCGTGCCGTACTTCGACATCTCCTTCCAGCACGCCTCGGCCCCGCTGCTGCGCACCATGCGCCGGTTCGGCGGCCGGGAGGCGTTCCTCGGGCTGGTCGAGCAGGTCCGGGCCCTGGCCCCCGAGGCCGGCATTCGCAGCAACGTCATCGTCGGCTTCCCCGGCGAGACCGAGGCCGACCTCGACGAGCTCGAGGCCTTTCTCGTGGCGGCGCGCCTCGACGTGGTCGGCGTGTTCGGCTACAGCGACGAGGACGGCACCGAGGCGCAGGGGTATGCCGCGAAGGTGCCGGAGGACGAGGTGGCGGCGCGGGTCGCGCGGTTCACCGCCCTCATCGAGGAGCTCACCGCCCAGCGGGCCGAGGAGCGGGTCGGCGAGGTCGTCGAGGTACTCGTCGAGTCCGTGCCCGCGGGCCTCGCCGACGAGGACGGCGACGACGACGAGGACGAGGACGACGAGGCGTACGTCGTCGGGCGGGCCGCCCACCAGGGACCCGACGTCGACGGCGTCACCCTCATCGACCCGGCGCTGCTGCCCGGCGTCGAGGTCGGCTCGATCGTCCGCGCCCTCGTCGTGGGCACCGAGGGCATCGACCTCGTGGCGGAGCCGTGCTGAGCGAGTCGTCCCCGGCTCCCGACCCGGCCGCCACGCCGGTGGCCTCACCGGCCCCCAGCCCGTGGAACCTGCCCAACGCGCTGACGGTCGCGCGCATCCTGCTCGTGCCGGTCTTCGGGTGGCTGCTGCTGGCCCGAGGCGGCGACGACACGGCGCTGCGCTGGTGGGCGACCGCCGTGTTCGTCCTCGCGACGGCGACCGACCGGGTCGACGGCGACCTGGCCCGGCGGCGTGGCCTCATCACGAACTTCGGCAAGATCGCGGACCCGATCGCCGACAAGACCCTCATGGGGATGGCGTTCGTCGGGCTCTCCGTGCTCGGTGAGCTGCCCTGGTGGCTCACGGTGCTGGTGCTGGTGCGGGAGTGGGGCGTGACCGTGCTGCGGTTCTGGGTGATCCGCCACGGCGTCATGCCGGCCGGCCGCGGGGGCAAGGTCAAGACGACCCTGCAGTTCCTCGGCCTGCTGCTGTTCACGCTGCCGCTCTGGTCGTTCCCGGGGGCGGACGCCTGGGTGCTGGCGGCCCGCATCGTCATCGGCCTGGCGGTCGTCGTGACCGTCGTGACCGGCGTCGACATCGTGGTCAAGGCGCTGCGCATGCGGCAGACCAGCGAGCGCTCGGCGATGAAGCGGGCCCGCCGCGCGGCCGCACGCCAGGAGCGGGCGGGCCGGCAGGAGCGGGCGAGCCGGTGACGGCCGCGCCCGCACCCCTCGCCACGCAGGTGGTGGCGGCGTTGCGTGCGGCGGACCTCACGGTCGGCACGGCGGAGTCGCTGACCGGCGGCCTCGTGTGCGGCGCGCTGACCGACGTGCCCGGGGCCTCGGCCACGGTGCGCGGCGCGGTCGTCGCGTACGCCACGGAGCTCAAGGCCGTCGTCCTGGGCGTGGACGCGGGACTGCTCGCCCGCGGTGGGGCGGTGCAGCCCGAGGTGGCCGAGCAGATGGCGCAGGGCGTGCGGAGGGTGCTGGGTGTCGACGTCGGCGTCGCGACCACGGGCGTCGCCGGGCCGGACCCGCAGGACGGGCAGCTGGTGGGGACGGTGTTCGTCGCCGCGGCGGACGCGGACCGCGTACTCGTGCGTCGCCTGGCCCTGGCCGGCGACCGCGCCACGGTGCGCGCGGGCAGCGTGGCGGGTGCCCTCGGCCTGGTGGCCGAGCTGCTGGGCGCCGCTCCCGGGACCGGGACCGCGGGCGGGCAGCAGGCCGGTGCCGGTCCGGGGGAGGGTGCCGCGGAAGAAGCGGGACCGGCCGGTCGTTGAGGTAGATGTGTCGATGAGATTGGCGGATCCCGCGCGCGCCGCGGGGGGCCCTCGGGGTAACGTGGGATCTCGAAGCACGACCGCACGACCACCGAAGGAGGCGCCCATGATCCTGCTCCGTCGCGAGCTCGGGGACGTCCTTCGCGAGCAGCGCCAGTCCCAGGGGCGGACCCTGCGCGAGGTGTCGGCCGCCGCGTCCGTCTCGCTCGGCTACCTCAGCGAGGTCGAGCGGGGCGAGAAGGAAGCCTCCTCCGAGCTGCTCGCCTCCATCTGCGGGGCCCTCAACACGCCCCTGTCCGAGGTACTCAGTTCGGTGTCCGAGCGCGTCGCCGAGACCGAGGCGCTGAGCGCGCCGCTGGCCCTGCCGCTGCCGTCGGCGCAGGTCGTCTCCGCGTCCGCCGCCTGACCTGCGGGTCCGCGTGGTCCAGGACGACCCGCCCCCGCCTGCCGCGGTCGTCGGCGCCGTCACGCCGTATGCCGTGCCGGTCGTGGTCGTCGACCCCGACCCGGCGTGGCCGGTCGTCTTCCAGCAGGAGCACGACGCCATCCGGGGTGCGCTGGGCGCCATCGCCCTGACGGTGGAGCACGTCGGGTCGACGTCCGTGCCGGGCCTGCCGGCGAAGCCGGTCATCGACGTCCTCCTGCTCGTGCCCGACTCGGCGGACGAGCCGACTTACCTCCCTGCGCTGGAGGAGGCCGGCTACACCCTGCGGATCCGCGAGCCCGACTGGCTGGAGCACCGCGTCCTCTACCGCAGGGTCGAGGACGGCAGCCCCCACAACGTCAACGTGCACGTCTTCTCGCCGGGCAGGGCGGAGGCGGAGGTGGCGCGCATGCGGATGTTCCGCGACTGGCTGCGCTCCCACCCCGACGACCGCGACCTGTATGCCGCGACGAAGCGCGAGCTGGCGACCCGCCGGTGGCGCTACGTGCAGGACTACGCGGACGCCAAGACCGAGGTGGTCGAGGCGATCCTCGCCCGCGCCGGAGCTCCGGCCGCGCCGTAGGCGAAGGGTCCGACGGGGAGCGGTGGGCGCACGGTCAGGCCGCGACCGGGCCGCATCCCGAGAGGGTGTGCGCTGCGGCCCGGGCTCAGCTCTTGCGGTAGGGGTTCGCTCGACCGCCCGCTGAGCCCATCGGGCGCTGGGTGCGGCCGTCGTCGTTCGGTGCCAAGCCGCCCTGGCAGGTCGGGCAGTAGAACATCGTGCGCTCCTGCGGGGCCTTGCCGATCATGGCGACGCGGACCGTGTCGCCGCACCGCCGGCAGGGTCGTCCGGAACGCGCGTGGACGAAGTGCTCCTCGCCGCGGCGCCGGGACCCGGTGCTCGACTGGACGGCGTGCAGCCGGGAGACGTCGAGCAGCCGGGCAATGCGCTGCACCAGGGACTCCAGTCGTTCCGGCGGCACCTGCGAGGCAGGAGTCCAGGGGTGCAGCCGCTCCAGGAAGAGCGACTCCGACGCCCAGAGGGTGCCGACACCGGCGAGGTTGCGCTGGTCCAGCAGCGCACTGCCGACGGGTTGCGGGTCGGCTGCGAGGTTCGCGACGGCGCGGTCAGGGTCCCAGTCGGGGCCGAGCACGTCCGGCCCGAGGTGCCCGACGACGTCGCCCTCGCGCGACGTCGGCAGCACCTCGAGCATGCCGAGCCGCAGCCCGATCGCCGCCCACGTGGAGGCGCCGAGCGCGGCCCGCAGGTCTGCCCGGCGCAGCCAGCGCCCGGTCTCCTCCGCGCGCTCCACCCGCCACTGCCCTTCCATGCGCAGGTGCGAGTGCACCGTGACGCCGGTGTCGAGCCGGTGCAGCACGTGCTTGCCGCGGCTGACCACCTCGGTGGTGGTGGCTCCGGTGAGGTCGACGGTCGCGATCTCGGGGAAGCGCAGGTCGCACAGCACCAGCTCCTCGCCCGCGAGGGCCTGGTGCAGCCGGTGGGCGGTCCGCCAGACGGTGTCGCCCTCGGGCATGGTGCGGTGCCTCCCTCAGCGGCGCAGCCGCAGGCCGCGCGGGGTCGCGTGGAACCCGGCGTTGGCCAGCGCCTGCACCAGCGGGTGCTCGGAGCCGAGCAGCATGCCGCCGTCGGCCTTCTCGACGGTCAGCCGTCCCAGCGCCCCCTCGCGCACGGCGAGCGCCAGCGCGTCGGCGGCCGCCTGCAGCCGGGAGTCGTCGTCGGTCCACGAGAGCAGGGTCTTGCCCCCGCGCTCGACGTAGAGGACCAGGTCGCCGTCGACGAGGACGACCAGCGACCCCGCCTTGCGGCCCGGCTGGTGGCCGCGCTTCCCGCCCACGCTGCCGTCGGAGCCGGTGGCGGCATCGCCGGACCCACCCTTGCGCCTGCCGCCCGTCGGCTCGTCCTCGTCCGCTGCGCCGTGGCCGGGGCGGTCCGGCCACGGCAGGGCCGCGCCCCAGGCGTTGGCCGGGTCGGTCGCGGCGAGCACGACGGCGGCGCGGCTGCCGGACTCGGGGTCGTCGCCGGCCTGTCGGGCGCCCGCCCGCAGCCGGTCGACGGCTCCTGTGGTGGAGAACTGCGCGGCCCCCAGGGTCTCGACGAAGTACCCGCGACGGACCCGGCCCGACTCCTCGGCCGCGGCCAGCACGCGGTAGACACCCGCGAAGCCGCCGGGCACGTCCTCGGCGACGACCGACCCGCGGGTCACGACGCCGTAGCGGTCGAGCAGCACCTCTGCGGTGGCGTAGGCGCGCACGGTGGCGTCGGCCTCGACCTCGGGCAGCAGCGACCAGCGGCCCGCACCCGTGGGAGGCCCGCTCCGGGTCGGCAGGGACGGCCGTCCGAGCGACCGCCCGCCCGAGAGGCTGCCGAGCGCCCCGCGCCGACCGGCATACCGGGTGGCCCGTGGGGCGGAGGTGGTGCGGCGGTGGGCCGTGCGCCCGCCGCTGAGCAGCGCCCGCACGGGGGCGAACGTGTCGCCGGTGACGTGGCCGGACCAGACGAGCGACCACAGGTCGGTGAGCAGCTGCTCGTCGTCGGTGCTGCCGGCCGCGTCGGACAGGGTCCGGAAGAAGTACGCACCCCCGCCGGAGAGGGCCTCGAGGACGGACCGCTCGCCGTCGGTGAGGACACGGTCCTCGGGCGGGGCGAGCGTGAGGTGTGCGGTGTCGGCCAGGTGCAGCGACACCCAGCCGTCGTCGCCGGGCAGAGACCCGTGGCCACGCCACACGACCTCGCCGCTGGACGTCAGCTCGTCGAGCAGGGCGGGGGAGTAGTCGACGACCCGCGCAGGCAGCACCAGCGTCTCGAGCGCGCTGGCCGGCAGGACGGCTCCGGCGAGCTGCTCGATCGCCCGCACGAGCCCGTCACGGCCGCGCAGGCCACCGCCGACGCCCTGCCAGCTGGGCAGGAACCGGGCCAGCTCGACCGCGTCGACCGGCTCGACCTCGGCCCGCAGCGCGGCGAGCGAGCGGCGGCGCAGCATCCGCAGCACCTCGGCGTCGCAGTAGTCCATGCCGTGGCGGCCGCCGCCGTTCTCGACCGGCAGCAGCTCTCCCTCGACCAGCCGACCGGAGGACACCAGCCGCCGGAGCGCGTCGAGGGCGACGGCCGGTCCGACGCCCCACCACGCGGCGACGTCGGCGGCGGGGAAGGGGCCGTGGGTGCGGGCGTACCTGGCGACGAGGTCGCCGAGGGGGTCGGGCACGGGCTCGAGGAAGGCCTGGGGCACACCGACCGGCAGCGAGGCGCCGAGGGCGTCGCGCAGGCGACCGGCGTCCTCTATCGCCGACCAGCGCTCCTCGCCGGCGACGCGGACCCTGATGACGCGGCGGGCGCCCTCGAGGTCGACGAGCCACGAGCCGATCTCGGTGTGGGACAGGCCTTCTCGCGACCTCTGCTGAATCGCAGCCAGTGGCAGGGGGCCGAGCACGCGCAGCAGGTCCGCGACGTCCTCGGCGTCGCGGCAGGCGCGCTCGGGCACGAGCCGCTGCAGCTCGGACTCGGTGCGCGTGACCTGCTCGGGGTCGAGGAGGTCACGCAGCGACAGGCCCTCGCCACGGCCGAGCAGCTCGGCCAGCAGGGACGGGTCGAGGGCGAGGGCCGCGGCGCGCTTCTCGGCGAGCGGGGAGTCGCCCTCGTAGAGGAACTGGGCGACGTACCCGAACATCAGCGACCGCGCGAACGGTGACGGCTGCCGCGACTCGACGTCCACCAGCGTGACCTCGCGCGAGGCCACCGAACGCATCAGCGCCTCGAGGCCCGGCACGTCGAACACGTCCTGGACGCACTCGCGGACGGTCTCCAGCACGATCGGGAAGGAGGCGTACTGCGAGGCGACCTCGAGCAGCTGGGCCGCGCGCTGCCGCTGCTGCCACAACGGCTGCCGGCGGTCGGGCCGTCGGCGCGGGAGCAGCAGCGCCCGGGACGCGCACTCGCGGAACCGCGCCGCGAACAGGGCCGACCCGCCGATCTCGGCCGTCACGAGGTCGTGGACGTCCTCGGGGTCGAGGGTGACGAGCTCGAGCAGCTCGGCGCCGACGCCGCGGGACCGGCCCGTCCGGCCGGCGCCACCGTCGGCCGGCTCGTCCTCGAACTCGAGGTCGGGCAGGCGGAAGACGATGCCGTCGTCGCCGTGCATCGCCTGCACGTCGACCCCGAACCGCTCGCGCATCCGCGCCGACACGCACAGCGCCCACGGGGCGTGGACCTGGCCGCCGAACGGGCTGTGCACCGCGACGCGCCAGTCGCCGATCTCGTCGCGGAAGCGCTCGACGACGATCGTGCGGTCGTCGGGCACGTGGCGCGTGGCCTCCTTCTGCTCGGCGAGGTAGGCGAGCAGGTTGTCGGCCGCCCACTCGTCGAGGCCGGCCTTCTCGACCCGGGCCCGCGCCTTGGCGGGGGAGAGCCCGACCACCTCGCGGACGAAGGCGCCGACCGCCCTGCCCAGCTCGGCCGGCCGCCCCTGCTGGTCGCCCTTCCAGAACGGGAGCTTGCCGGGCAGCCCGGGCGCGGGCGTCACGAGCACCCGGTCGTGCGTGATGTCCTCGATCCGCCACGTGGAGGTGCCGAGCGTGAAGACGTCGCCGACGCGCGACTCGTAGACCATCTCCTCGTCGAGCTCGCCGACCCGGCGGCCGGCGCCCTCGGCGGAGGCGAGGAACACGGCATACAGGCCGCGGTCGGGGATGGTGCCGCCCGAGGTGACGGCGAGCCGCTGGGCGCCCGGCCGCCCGGTGAGGGTGCCGGTGACGCGGTCCCAGACGATGCGCGGGCGCAGCTCGGCGAACTCGTCGCTGGGGTAGCGCCCCGACAGCATGTCGAGCACGGACTCGAGGATCGAGCGGGGCAGGCTCGCGAACGGCGTGGCTCGCCGGACGACCTTCTCGAGGTCGTCGACGGTCCACTCGTCGAGCGCGCACATCGCCACGATCTGCTGGGCGAGGACGTCGACCGGGTTGGCGGGGATGCGCAGCGACTCGATCGCGCCGGCGCGCATCCGCTCGACGACGACCGCCGTCTGCACCAGGTCGCCGCGGAACTTCGGGAACAACACGCCCCGGGAGACCGCGCCGACCTGGTGACCCGCGCGCCCGACCCGCTGGAGCCCTGAGGCCACGGACGGCGGTGACTCGACCTGGACGACGAGGTCGACCGCGCCCATGTCGATGCCCAGCTCGAGGCTGGACGTGGCGACCACCGCCGGCAGCCGCCCGGCCTTGAGGTCCTCCTCGATGAGCTGGCGGTGTTCCTTGCTGACCGAGCCGTGGTGGGCCCGCGCGAGCACCGGGGGAGCGCCGGCGGAGGCCCCCGCCTGCGCCATCACCTGGGCGGGGGTGCGCGACGCCCCGGTGTGCCGTGCGGCTCCTGTGCGGCCGCCGCCATCCTCCGTCGTCCCCGCGTTGCCGCCGTCGGTCGCCGTGCCGGCGGACTTCTCCCGGAGCTCGGCCATGGTCTCGAGCCGGTCCTCCCAGATCTCGTTGAGCCGGGAGGTGAGCCGCTCGGCCAGCCGTCGGGAGTTGGCGAAGACGAGGGTGGACCGGTGGGAGGAGACGAGGTCGACGATGCGCTCCTCGACGTGGGGCCAGATCGAGGCGCGGCGCTCGGCCCCGGCCGCCGGACCGGACAGGTCGTCCTCGATGACCTCCCCGAGCTGGCTCATGTCGGCGATGGGGACGACGACGTCGAGCTCCCACTCCTTGGTGGACTCGGGCCGGACCACCTCCACGGGCCGGCCGCCGGCGAGGTAGCGCGCGACCTCGTCGACGGGCTCGACGGTCGCGGACAGGCCGATCCGCTGTGCCGGTCGCTCGAGCAGCGCGTCGAGGCGCTCGAGTGACAGGGCGAGGTGGGCGCCGCGCTTGGTGCCGGCGACCGCGTGGACCTCGTCGAGGATGACGGTCTCGACGCCCGCCAGGGCCTCGCGTGCCTGCGAGGTGAGCATGAGGAACAGCGACTCGGGCGTCGTGATGAGGACGTCGGTCGGCGTGCGGGCGAAGGCGCGCCGCTCGTTGGCGGGGGTGTCGCCCGAGCGCACCGACACCGTGATGTCAGGCGGCGTGAGGCCGAGCCGGGTGGCGGCATGGCCGATGCCGACCAGGGGGGAGCGCAGGTTGCGCTCGACGTCGACGGCCAGCGCCTTCATCGGGGAGACGTAGAGGACCCGGCAGCGCCTGATCCTCTCCTCGGGCTTCGGCTCGCTCGCGAGCCGGTCGAGCGCCCAGAGGAAGGCCGACAGCGTCTTGCCGGAGCCGGTGGGGGCGACGACCAGCGCGTGCTGGCCGGAGCTGATCGCCTCCCAGGCGCCGGCCTGGGCCCGGGTGGGCTCGCTGAAGGACCCCGTGAACCACGCGCGGGTGGCGGGGGAGAAGCGGTCGAGCACGTCTGCTGCCATCAGGCGTCAAGCCTCTCACCCGCCACCGACACCCGCCGGTCTAGTGCGCCGGCCTCAGACGTCGTAGGTGCCCTTGATGACGAAGAAGGACCCGCGGATGGTGCCGGCCAGCTTGGACTTCTGCCGGGCGAACTTGAACTTGTCCGCGAGCTCCTCGGGCACCTCCATGCCGTCGGACAGCTTGAAGCCGACGGCGCGCTTGCCGCTGTCCTCGAGCGTGTACAGGACGTTGATGGCGAGGCCGTCCTCGTAGAAGACGTAGGACCAGTGGATCCCGTCGACCTCGAAGGCGGTCGCCTCGAGCGGCCGGGCCGCGATGACCAGGTCGCGCTCCTTGAGCAGGATGGCGTGCACCCGGTCGACGACGTCGGTCGCATCGTCGGCGGGCTCGACCGTGAACACGTGGTCGTACTTGTTCCTGAAGTAGCGGGCCTCGTTGGCCCGGAGCCCGGCGAGGGCCTCGGCGACGGGCGAGGTCTCCAGCCCGGTGGTGGAGACGTCCTGGAAGTCGACGGTGTAGGTCATGGGTTCCTCCTGGGTCGGCCCGCGCGATGGCGGGTGCGGTCGTTGCGGTGGTGTCGACGGCCCTGGTGCGCTTCCTCTCCGAGGCCTTCCCCCCTCTGACGTCCCAGCCGGCGCGGATGTGACTCGGCCCCGCGAAAAGTCCGCTTGACCTTGACGCAGCGTCAGGGTTGCACGCTGTCCGCATGACCACCACACCAGCGCCCACGGCGCCCCCACGAACCACCACCGGACCGGCTGTCGCCGTCGCCGGCCTCACGAAGTCGTACGGCGACAACGACGTCCTGCGCGGTGTCGACCTGACCGTTCCCGCCGGCACCGTGTTCGCCCTCCTGGGCTCCAACGGGGCGGGCAAGACGACACTCGTCCGCATCCTGTCGACGCTGCTCGCGGCCGACGGGGGCACGGCAGCCGTCGAGGGCCACGACGTCGCGACGACGCCCGCGCTGGTCCGCGCGTCCATCAGCCTCACCGGGCAGTTCGCGGCGGTGGACGAGGTGCTGACCGGCCGGGAGAACCTGGTGCTCATCGCCCAGCTCCGCCGCGAGCGCGACCCCGGCCGGGTCGCCGACGAGCTGCTGGCGCAGTTCGACCTCGTCGAGGCCGGGAGCCGGCAGGCGGCGACCTACTCCGGAGGCATGCGGCGCCGGCTCGACATCGCCATGAGCCTCATCGGCGACCCGGCCGTGCTCTTCCTCGACGAGCCGACGACCGGCCTGGACCCGCAGTCGCGCCTCGAGGTATGGGACACCGTGCGCGAGCTCGCGGACCGCGGCACCACCGTCGTGCTGACCACGCAGTACCTCGACGAGGCCGAGCAGCTCGCCGACCGGATCGCCGTCCTGCACGAGGGCCGGATCATCGCCGACGACACGCTCGCCGAGCTCAAGGCACTGCTGCCACCCGTCGAGGTCGAGTACGTCGAGAAGCAGCCGTCCCTCGAGGACGTGTTCCTCGCGATCACCGGCCACGACCGCACCACCGCCCCGGCCACCGCCCCGGCCACCGCCTCTGCCGCAGCCGCCGCCTCAGCCACAGCCACAGCCACGGCCACCACCCCCACCCCCGACCAGCCGACCGCGAAGGACGCCCGATGACCACCGCCCTGCACGACACCACCGTCCTGACCAAGCGGTCCCTGCGGCACGTCCTGCGCAGCCCCGACACCATCATCACGACGGCCGTGACTCCGATCGCCATGCTCCTGCTGTTCGTCTACGTCTTCGGCAGCGCGATCGACATCGGCGGTGGCAGCTACGTCGACTACCTGCTCCCCGGCATCCTGCTCATCACGGTCGCCTCGGGGATCGCGTACACCGCCTTCCGCCTGTTCACCGACGTGTCCGGCGGCATCGTGGAGCGGTTCCAGTCGATGCCGATCGCGCGGTCCGCGGTCCTGTGGAGCCACGTGCTGACCTCCGTGGTGGCGAACCTGACCTCCCTGGTGATCGTCGTGCTCGTCGCGGTCCTGATGGGGTTCCGTTCGGGCGCAGGGGTGCTCGCGTGGCTCGCCGTGCTCGGCATCCTGGTCCTGTTCACGCTCGCGCTGACGTGGCTCGCCGTCATCCCGGGTCTCACGGCCAAGACCGTGGACGGTGTGAGCGGCTTCTCCTACCCGCTGATCTTCCTGCCGTTCCTCAGCTCGGCGTTCGTGCCCACGGCCGGGATGCCCGGCCCGGTGCGCTGGTTCGCGGAGCACCAGCCCGTCACCTCGATCGTGGACACCATCAGGGCCCTGTATGCCGAGCAGCCGGTCGGCAGCGCGATCTGGGTCGCCCTGGCCTGGTGCGTGGGCCTGCTCCTGCTCGCCTACGTGCTGGCGATGCGGACCTACCGCGCCAGGGTCGCGTGACGCGGCACACCGCACCGGCTCCGCCGCCCACCCCCGCGGGGTGGGCGGCGCGGGAGACCTCCGTGGGGAGAATGAGGCCATGCTGACCATCAGCGAGCTCGCGGCGTATGCCGGGGTGACGGTGCGCGCGGTCCGTCACTACCACGCCAAGGGGCTCCTGCCGGAGCCCGAGCGGGACTCCTCCGGGTACCGCCGCTACGACGCGGCGGCGGTGGTGGAGCTGGTGCGCATCCGCACCCTCGCCGACGCCGGGGTGCCGTTGTCCCGGGTGCGCGAGCTGCTGTCAGCCGGCGAGGGGGAGTTCGCCACCGCGGTGGGGGAGATCGACCGGCGGCTGCGGGCCGAGATCCGTGAGCGACAGCGCCACCGGGAGCGGATCGCCCGGCTGGCCGCCGGCGACAGCCTGGCCCTGCCGGCCGAGGCGGTGGCCTACCTGGAGCGGCTGCGCGCTGTCGGCGTCCCGGACGAGATGGTCGAGGCGGAGCGGGACGCCTGGATCCTCGTGGCCGCCCACCTGCCGGAGCGGATGCCGTTCTACATGCAGGTCAAGGAGGCCCAGCTCGACGACCCCGGCATCCGCGAGCTCTACCGGGAGCTGGCCGACATCGCGCACTGGCCGGCCGACGACCCACGCCTGGTGCCGGTCGCCGACCGCCTCGTCGAGCAGTTCGAGGCAGTGCCCGAGGAGGAGTGGGACGAGGGGTCCCTGCCCGAGGACCTCGCGGTCCTGCTCGACGGTGTCTTCCTGGCGAGGGTCGCGGGGGCGCAGACGATCCTGGCCCGGTTCGAGGAGCGCGGTTGGACCGGCTGGACCAACATCCGCCGGGTCGAGCAGGTGGGCTAAGGACGGCGACCGGGGCGGCGTCTGCCGTCGAGGACGGCGCGACGCCGGTCAGGACTGCATGACGCTGGTCAGGACTGCATGACTCTGGTCAGAGCTGCGCGATCCGGGGCAGGCGGACCGTCACGCAGAGGCCCCCGCCGGGGCGTGGCGCGAGGACGAGGGAGCCGTCGTGCGCCCGCACGATGCTGTCGACGATGGCCAGGCCCAGTCCCACGCCTGCGTGCTCGGAGCGGGCGCGTCCCGTGCCGCGCTGGAACGGCTCGACCAGGGTGGCCACCAGCCCCGGCGCCAGTGGTTCGCCGGTGCTCTCCACCGTGAGCAGCCCCTCCTCGCCCTGCACCTCGGTGCCGACCAGGACCGCGCCGCCCTGCGGCAGGTTGTGGACGATGGCGTTGTGCACGAGGTTGGTCGTCACCTGCTGCAGCAGCGCCGGCGAGCCGGGCACCCGCGCCGGCTGCCCGGTCACCCGGAGGGTGGTGCCGCGCGCCTCCGCCAGGGGGAGCAGGGTCTCGACCGCCTCCTCTGCGAGGAGCGACAGGTCGAGGGGCTCCCGGGCGAAGGACCGCTGGTCGGCACGGCTGAGCAGGAGCAGTGCCTCGGTGAGCTCGATCGCCCTGCCGTTGACCGCACGAAGGCGCTTGACCAGCTCGTGGTGGTCGGTGTCCGGGTCCTCGCGGGCGACGTCGAGGAGGGTCTGCGTGACGGCGAGCGGCGTCCGCAGCTCGTGCGAGGCGTTGGCCGCGAACCGCTGCTGCTCGGCGACCCTCGCCTCGAGCCGCGCCAGCATCGAGTCGAAGGCGTCGGCCAGCTCGCGGAACTCGTCGCCGGGGCCCTCGAGCCGGATCCTGTGCGACAGCGACCCGGTGCCGGCGATGCGGGTGGCCTCGGTGATCCGGGCCAACGGCGCGAGCATGCGTCCGGCGAGGAACCACCCGCCGACGAGGCCGAAGACGAGCAGGAACGCCAGCGCCTGCGCCGCGCGCGGCGCGAACGCGGCCTGGAGGTCTCCCCGCGTCGGGCTGAACGGCCCGGGCCCGAAGCGCGCCTGGCTCGGCACGTACCTCAGGAGGAACACCCACACCGTGGCCAGCAGCAGGGCCCCGGCGACCATGAGGAACCCGGCGTAGCTCAGGGTCAGCTTGAGCCGGACGCTGGGGCCTGCCGGCCTAGCCATGGTCCGGTCCCACGTCGTCGGAGCCGGGCGCGGCGTCGATGCGGTAGCCGACCCCCGGCACGGTCCGGATCACCCAGGGCTCGCCCAGCCGCTTGCGCAGGGCCGACACGGTGATGCGGACCGCGTTCGTGAACGGGTCGGCGTTCTCGTCCCACGCCCGCTCCAGCAGCTCCTCCGCGCTGACCACCCCGCCCTGCGCCCCGACGAGCACCTCGAGGACCGCGAACTGCTTGCGGGTGAGGGCGACGTAGCGGCCGTCGCGGTGGACCTCGCGGCGGAACGGGTCGACCCGCACGCCCGCGACCTCCTGCACCGGGGGCCGGTTCGAGGCGCGTCTGCGGTCGAGGGCCCTCAGCCTCAGCACGAGCTCGCGCAGCTCGAACGGCTTGGTGAGGTAGTCGTCGGCACCGAGGCCGAACCCCGACGCCTTGTCGTCGAGCCGGTCGGCCGCCGTGAGCATGAGGATCGGCAGCCCGGTGCCGGAGGCCACGATGTGTCGCGCGACCTCGTCACCGGACGGCCCCGGGATGTCGCGGTCCAGCACGGCGACGTCATAGGTGTTCACGGCCAGCAGCTCCAGGGCTGTGTCACCGTCGAGGGCGACGTCCGCGGCGATCGCCTCGAGGCGCAGGCCATCGCGGACGGCGTCCGCCAGCCAGGGCTCGTCCTCGACGACCAACACGCGCATGGTCCCCAGATGCTACGAGGCGCGGCATATCGCCGGCATATCCGAATTCGCATACGGCCCGGCAACACGGCCCCTCCTTCACTGGCATCCATGCCCACCAGCCACCTGCCCCACACCAGGGCCCGGCGCCGCGCACGGACGGCGCTGGGTGTCCTCGCCCTCCTTGCGGCCGCGACAGCCGGGGCTGCGCTCGCCACCCCCGACGACCAGGCCCCCGAACCGTCCGCGACGGCGCACCGACCGACGACGACCGACCGGCCCACGAGCGGGCTCCCGCGCCAGGGGGCCGCCACCACCACCGGTGCCGGGCGCGGCACCGTCGTGGCGGACCGCGCCCCACACCGGCCACCCGGGTCGGCGGCGGGTGCTGAGGACGACGGCGCGGTCCACGGCGGGGTGCCGGTGTTCGACGCCCACGACGCAGCGCTCGTCAACCTCGACCCCGCGCTCCTTGGGGCCCTCAGGGAGGCTGCCACGCAGGCCCGTCACGACGGCGTCGAGGTGCAGGTCAACAGCGGGTGGCGCAGCGCGGCATACCAGGCGCAGCTCCTGCGGGAGGCGGTCGCGCGGTACGGGTCGGCGGCGGAGGCCGCCCGCTGGGTGGCGACCCCGCAGACCTCCGCCCACGTCTCGGGGGACGCGGTGGACATCGGCCCGACGGCCGCCGCGAGCTGGATGTCCCGTCACGGTGCCGCGTTCGGGCTCTGCCGGGTCTACCGCAACGAGCCCTGGCACTTCGAGCTCCGGACCGGGGCGCAGGACCACGGGTGCCCGGCCCTGTACGCCGACCCGACGCAGGACCCGAGGATGCACCAGTGACCGGGTGGGGACCGTCTGCGTCGGCACCGGTCCCGCCCGGCCGCGGGCTGCGGGAGTGGGGGTGGCACGCCTGGCTCGGGACCGAGACCGGCGTCGTCGTGGTCACCGCCCTGCTGCTGCCCGTCGCCATGGCCGCCGTGTGCGGCGTGGCGTGGTGGCGGAGGTCCTCCGGTGTCCCGCCGGCGCGGGCCTGGCGCTGGGCGGTGTCCGAGGTCGGGATGGTCTACGGGACGGCGCCCTTCGTCTGGATGACGATGCTTCCGGGCGCTCGCGCGGGGCAGGCCCGCGGCGCGGTCAGCCTGGTCCCGCTGCGGGACCTCGCGACGATGTCGACCTTCCAGGTGGTCGGCAACCTGCTGCTCCTCGCCGCCCTCGGGTTCCTCGCCCCACTCCGTCTCGGTGCCTGTGCCTCGGTGCTGCGGGTCACGGGCCTGGCGGCGGCCTGTTCCACCCTCATCGAGGTCGCGCAGTACGTCCTGCCCCTGGACCGGGTGTCCTCGGTCGACGACGTCCTGCTGAACACGACCGGGGCGGCGCTCGCAGCGTTACTGTCGACCGCCCTGATCCGCGGGGCGAGCCTGCTGCGGCGGCACGGTGCGCCCGCCCGGGTCGCCACGGGGGTCGACCCCTGAGGGCTCACCCCGCCCCTGGGTGGTGGGGAGCGGCCTCAGCCGTCCTCGGGGCGGAGGCCGGGCCGGCCCCCGAACCCGTGCGAGGCCCAGCTGCTGTCGGCGTGCACCAGCACGACCGCCAGCGCCGCTGCGCCGACAACCATCACCGCGAACCAGAGCACCCGCGCCCAACGCCCCGGCACGGCGCGCTCGCCGGCCGCGCCGCGCAGCACCGTCGCCCGCAGCGCCGGGACGATGCGACCGAGCAGGTGCAGCCCGACCGCCCCGACCCACACGGCGAAGAAGCCCTGGTGCGCAGTCACCCAGTCGGCGCGGAACCCCAGCACGGTGATGCTCGCGCGCCGCGCCTCCTCCTCGCCGAGGAGGATGAGCAGCACGCCGGTGGCCAGCAGGCCGAGCGTGGACACGACGACCAGCGGCCCGATCAGGCGCATCAGCAGCGGTGGCGGGCCGGCCACCTCGTAGGGCCTGCGGCCCAGGTAGTAGCTGGCCATCCGCCAGCCGGTGCTCGCGGTCTTCATGACGGCCGGCGGGATCAGCAGCGCGCCCAGGGCGACGTGCCACGAGATCAGGCCACGGACGTCGAAGAGGGTCAGCAGCTCGGCCACCGACAGGGCGAGCAGCACGAGCGCCGTCCAAGCGGTGAGCAGTGCGTTGCCGGCTGGGCCGCCCGTCCGCGCGAGCACCGGGTTCTCACGCGACTCGCGTCCCACGGCCTCTGCGAGCGTCTCCGTCACGGCGCGCTGCAGGGCGCCTCCAGACCCCTGCGCCGCGGACTGCACGGCGTCACTCTGCCAGCCCTCGCTGTGCGGCGCCTGTGGTTCGGATCGCGACGTCCGGCGTTCTCGGCTGGTCCCGGTCGCACGGTTGCACCCGCGACGAGGACGCGGACCGTCCGCAACCCGTGCAAGGGTGCCGGCATGGCAGGACGGACCAGACCGAGGACCACGTGGAGCACAGCGCTGGCCTGGCGGCTGGAGCGGCAGCTGCTCGACCCGGTCGGGTCCGAGTCGGTGGCCGACGTGGTGCGGCGGCTGGGCGCGGTGCCGTCGATGGACGAGTCGCTCGCCGAGCTGGCCGTCCGCACGCGCCGCCGCGGGTCCCGGCCCGGCGAGCTGGCGCAGGCGCTGGCGGACGGCACCGTCGTGAAGGCGTTCGCCTTCCGTGGTGCGGTGCACTACCTGTCGGCGCAGGACGGTGGCACCTACCTCGCACTGCGCGCGGCCGGACGGCAGTGGGAGCTGCCGAGCTGGGTCGAGTTCTACGGCCTGTCCGCCGACGCGTGGCCCGCGTTCCGGGCCGCCGTCCGGGAGGCCCTGGCCGGGGGACCGCTCACGGTGGCCGAGCTCGGTGAGGCGCTCACGAGCCAGCCGGCGTACCGGCACCTGCGGCCGGTCTTCGACGAGGGCGCCGGCACGCTCGTCAAGCCCCTGACGTGGCAGGGGGACATGGGCTTCGGCCCGCCGCGGGACGGCAGGGCCACGTTCCAGCGGCTCGACGCGAGCCCGCACTGGCGCGGCATACCCGACCTCGAGGACGCCGGTCCGCGCGCGGTGAGGGCGTACCTGCGGGCGTACGGTCCTGCGACGCCCGACCACCTGCACTACTGGCTCGGCAACGGCCTCAGCGCCGGGCGGCGGCGCATCGACCGCTGGCTCGACGGGTTGGCCGACGTCCTGGTGTCCGTGGACATCGAGGGGACGATCGCGCTGGTGCTGGAGGACGACCTCGAGGCACTGCTCGCGGCGCGGCCGTCTGGAGCCGTGCGGTTCCTCCCCGGGCACGACGCCTGGGTGATGGGTCCCGGGACGAAGGACGACCGCGTCACCCCGGCGTGCCTGCGTGACGACGTGACGCGCCGGCGGAACCCGGTCGTCGTCGGCGGGGTGGTGCGCGGCACCTGGTCGCACCGCGGCGACGAGCTGTCGGTGCAGTGGTGCGGCGCGGAGCCACCGCCGACCCGGGCGCTGGAGGAGGAGGCTGCGCGCACGGCGGGCATCCTGGGTCTCGACCTGCGGCTGTCGGTCCTCACCTGAGCCCCCGGGGCCCTCGGCACCCATGACATCCGGCACGGGTGTTCCCGCAGGTCAGGCGGGTACCGTCGCGCCCATGTCACCCGACCCTGCACTGCACGACACCCGACCCGGCGCCCTCACGAGCCTCGTGTGAGCGCGGCGCCGCAGGGCGGGATCCGTGGCGCCACAGCGCGACCCAGACTGCTCGCCTCGGTCGCGGTCGGACTGGTCGCGGGGGTCGGGACGTCGGCGACACCGGCCGGTTGGCAGCTCGGCCTGCTCGTCGGGTGGATGGCGGGCGCCGCGCTCTACGTCGGGTGGATGTGGTTCACCATCTGGCCGCTCGACGGCGGTGCCACCAGGCAGCACGCCTCCCGCGAGGACCCGGGCCAGAAGTCGGCCGACGTCGCGGTCCTCACCGCGGCGGTCGCCAGCCTCGGCGCGGTCGGGCTCTTCCTCGGCGCCGGGTCGTCCGGCAGCGGGTCGGGCAAGGTGGTCGAGGCCGTCCTCACGGTGCTCAGCGTCGCCCTGGCCTGGGCGATGGTGCACACGCTCTTCACGGTGCGCTACGCCCGCATGTACTACGGCGACGAGCCCGGTGGCGGCATCGACTTCAACCAGGACGAGGACCCGCGGTACAGCGACTTCGCCTACCTGTCCTTCACCCTGGGCATGACGTTCCAGGTGTCCGACACCGACATCAGCCGCCAGGACCTGCGCGCCACGATCCTGCGCCACATGCTGCTGTCGTACCTGCTGGGCGCCGTGGTCATCAGCGTCACGGTCAACCTCGTCGCGGGGCTGGCCAAGTAGCCGCCGCAGGTCACATCCGGCGGCGGAGCCTCAGCGACAGCGGCCGGCCGTCGGGGTCGTAGACGTACCGGTAGGCGACCTCGGCCCAGGTCCGGGTCAGCCGGCCGAGGGCCGGGTCGTGGACCGGCCGCACCTGCCCGGGCGGCCGCGGGCCGCTGCGGCCCTCTCGGTGCCACCGGTCGAGCGCCGCCGCCCGCGCGGCGAACGCGTCGAAGAGGTCCTCGATGCCGGGAGCCGGCTCGGCGTCGCCCAGACCCAGGTGCTCGCGCACCAGCTCCTCGCGCAGACCGCGCGCGTACCCCTCGTGGGCGACGGCCGCGGACACCTCCGAGTCGTGGGTCCACGAGCGCCGGTTGAAGTTGTCCGAGCCGACGCTGGCCCACGAGTCGTCGACGACGCACACCTTGGCGTGCACGTAGACCGGCGTGCCCGCGGCATTCTCGATGCCGTAGAAGGCGACTCGTCCCGGCGCCACGTCCCGCAGGTGCCGCAGGACGCGGTCGCGGCCGACGAGGTTGGGCGGCATGGACAGGCGCCCGTCCTGGTCGGGCCGGTGGGGGAGGACGGCGACGAGGCGCAGCCGCGGGTTGCGCCGCAGGGCCTCGCCGAACGTCCGGGCGACGTCCGGTGACCAGAGGTACTGGTCCTCGACGTAGACCAGCGACTCGGCCCGTCGCACGGCCTTGGCGCACCCCCGGGCCACGCTGCGCTCGCCGCGCGGGGCGAAGGGGTAGCCGCCGGCACGGCGCGGGTACGTCCGCAGGAGCTGGACCGGGTGCGGTCCGGTGGGGGCCGGGTCCGGCAGCTGGGGCGGCAGCGGCGTCGGACGGACCCGGTCGTGGTGCAGCGCGTCCCCCGCCCACCGCAACGGCGAGCGGCTCGTCACCTGCGGGTCCTCCCACCGCTCGCGGAACACCGTCTCGACGTCACCAACCACCGGACCGGTCAGCCGCAGCTGGACGTCGTGCCACGGAGGGCGGGGGCCGTATGCCGCCGCCATCGCCTGGCGCTGCGGGTCGCCCTCGTGGGCGGCGTCGTCCCTGCGGCTGTGGCACAGGTCGATCCCGCCGAGGAACGCGACGTCGCGCTCCGGCCGGCCGGGGTGCCGCAGGACGACGAACTTCTGGTGGTGCGAGCCGCCGGTGCGCACCCGCATGTCCAACAGGCACTGGCCCCCGGCGGCGTTGACGTCCTCCTGCAGCGTGCGGTTCTCCGCGCTGGAGAAGGCGAGCCGGTCCCAGTGCGAGCGCCAGACCAGGCCGCGGACGTCGACGCCGCGCCGGGCGGCCGCGGCGAAGACGGCCGCGACCTCGCTGCCGCTCTCGCCGGTGAGGCGCTCGTCGGGGTCACCCCGCCAGTCGACGAACAGCAGGAGGTCGCCGCGCTCGAGCTCGCCGACACGCGCGAGAAGCTCGGCGAAGTAGGTCGCGCCGTGGACGAGCGGGTGCACCAGGTTGCCCTCGGTCCAGCCGGTCGCCGGCGTGTGCCGGCTGTCGAGCCGGGTGGCGGGGTTCCCGCGCTCCGACGGACTGAGGAACCACTCGGCGAGGGCCACGTTCGGATCGTAGCCAGCGCTCGACCGCGGCGCCCGGGGCGGGGCGAACGCCTCCCGGGGCGGGGCGGACGCCTCCCGGGCGCGGCGGACGGCGCCCGGGTCGGGCGGATGACCCCTACGAGCGGTCGATCATCGCCTGCATCGCCGCGGGGTAGCGGTCACCCTGCACGTCGGCGGCGTCCGAGGCTGCCGTCAGCTCGGCGAGGTCGTCCGCGCCCAGCTGCAGGTCCGCGGCCGCGAGGTTCTCGTCCAGCCGCTCCAGCCGACGGGTGCCGGGGATCGGCACGATCCACGGCTTGCGGGACAGCAGCCACGCGAGCGCGACCTGCCCGGGCGTGGCCCCGACCCGCTCGGCCACGGCGGTCACCCTGTCGACGAGCGCGAGGTTGTGGTCGAGCGCCTCACCGCTGAACCGCGGGAGGTTCGCGCGGATGTCGCCCTCGCCGAAGGTGTCGCCGCGCTTGACCTGCCCGGTGAGCAGCCCCCGCCCCAGCGGGCTGAAGGGGACGAACCCGATGCCGAGCTCCTCGAGCGTGCCGAGCACCGACTCCTCCGGCTCGCGCCAGAACAGCGAGTACTCGCTCTGCAGCGCCGTCACCGGCTGGACGGCGTGGGCGCGGCGGATGGTGGTCGGCCCGGCCTCGGACAGCCCGAAGTGCCGGACCTTGCCCGCGTCGATGAGCTCCTTCACCGTGCCGGCCACGTCCTCGATCGGGACGTCGGGGTCCACCCGGTGCTGGTACAGCAGGTCGATGACGTCGGTGCGCAGGCGCCGCAGCGACCCCTCGACGGCGGCGCGGATGTGCTCCGGTCGGCTGCTGACACCGTCCTGGCGGCCGTCCTCGTCGAAGGCGAAGCCGAACTTGGTGGCGATGACCACCGAGTCCCGCACGGGCTCGAGGGCCTCGCCGACGACCTCCTCGTTGGCGTACGGCCCGTAGACCTCGGCGGTGTCGAAGAACGTGACACCGTGGTCGACGGCCTGCCGCAGGAACTCGACCATCGCCGGGCGTTCGGGGGAGGGGCCGAAGCTCTGGCTGATGCCCATGCAGCCGAGGCCGATGGGCGAGACGGTCAGTGCGTTGCCGAGGGTGCGGGTGTCCACGCGAGGTCCTCCTGGGGGTCGGGTCCTTCCACCGTATGCCGGGTCGGTGCCGCGCGCCGGTGCGCGTCCAGCGCGGGGACTCCTCCGAACGGACGGTTCCCGGGTGGTGCGGGCGTGTCTTGAACCGTCTTCCAGCCACGCTTGTCACCGTGGCGGGGCGGTCCGGCGTGGGCCGCAGCCGAGCCCGGAGACGAGGTCCGATGTCCGCACGTGTCACCCGGCGCCTGCTGCTGGCGGCGGGCGCCGGCGGTGTCGTCGCGACCGTCGCGCGCGCGGTCGAGGAGAGGGATGCGGCGAGGATGGCGCGCACCCCACGCGGCTCCGGCGATGGGCCTGCGTCGGCGGCGCCTGCCGGGCGGCCGCGACGTCCGACCAGGGCGGCGGCGGCGCGTCCCTCGGCGCCCCAGCTCACCCGTCCCAGCCGCGCCACCGAGGTGCGCCGGTATGCCGGGCTGTCACCTCGCGCGTGGGGCATGGACCTGCCGGGGACCACGACGGACCTCGCCCCGGCCCGCGCGGTGGCCCTGACGTTCGACGCCTGCGGTGGACCGCACGGCGACGGGTACGACGCACGCCTCGTCGAGCTGCTGCGCCACCACGCCGTGCCGGCGACGTTCTTCCTCAACGCGCGGTGGGTCCGGGCCAACCCGTCGATCGCTGCCGAGCTGGCGAGCGACCCGCTGTTCGAGGTCGGCAGCCACGGGGTCCGGCACCTGCCGTTGTCGGTGACCGGACGGGCGGCATACGGGATCCGCGGGACCCGGGACGTCGGGCAGGTGTGGGACGAGGTGTGCGGCGGGATCGACGCGGTCGAGGCGCTCACCGGCCGCGCCCCGCGGTGGTTCCGCTCCGGCACGGCGCACTACGACGACGTGGCGCTGCGGGTGGTGCACGACCTGGGCCTGCAGGTGGCCGGGTTCGACGTCAACGGCGACGCCGGCGCGACGTTCTCGCCCGCCCAGGTCGCCGCGCAGCTGGCGGGCGTGCGCCCGGGGTCGGTCGTGATCTCGCACGTCAACCACCCGGACGGCGGGACCGCCGCCGGGTACGAGCGCGGCCTGCCGCTGCTGCTCGAGCGCGGGCTCCTCTTCCGCCGGCTGACGCAGCCGCCCGGCTGAGGCGGGTCGGCTGCGAAAGTCGGTCGGATCGCATCGGGGCGGTTGCCACACCGACGCCCCCAGCACAGTCATGCAAACGGTGGATGACAGGTCCAAGGGGCCGCAGGACAGTCAAATGCAGCACGCGGCGACTCAACGGGGCATACCCACCACATCCGACACCGTTCCGCACCACCGGCCGAGCCGAGGTCCGCCATGCCTGGTCACTTCACCCACATCTACACGGCGCGCCGGGTCGCAGACCTGCTCGCGAGCGGGCAGTTCGACGACTGGCCGGGGCTGGGCGGGGGTGACGACGTCCCCTCCGCCTTCAGCCCGCAGAAGTGCGCCCAGGTCATGCACGACTGGGAGAAGTTCACCGCCGTCGGGGCCATCGGCCCGGACCTGTTCTTCTTCTCCCAGGACTGGAGCAACGACGTCCTGGGCCCGCGCTCGGACCTCATCATGCTGGCGCTGTCGACGTACTACTACTTCGACGCGGCCAAGGAGGACGACTGGGAGCCGCTTCTGGTGATCCTCGAGGAGGTCAACTCCACGCTGGCCGGGATCATCCGGTTCCTCATCAAGCTGGACAAGATCTGGCAGGACTTCACGAAGTGGTGGGACAAGACGCTCGGCCCGCTGGTCGACACCGTGGGCGAGCTCGCCGACGACCTCACCGGCGGCATCCTCGGCGAGATCCAGACGGGTCTGGAGGAGCTGCTCGTCGCGATCAAGCAGATCGGCCTCGAGGAGCTCACCTCCTTCGCCGACATCTGGGGACTGATGAACACGGTCATCCAGAAGGGCTGGCCCGAGGAGGACTTCCTCTGGAGCGACATGGCCCACTACCGCCGCACCTCGGCCATGTGCCAGGCCCTCGTGCGCCAGGCCCAGGCACTCGACGACGGCACCGACGAGGGCCGGGAGCGGTCCGACCAGTTCCTCGCCTTCGCCCTCGGGTACATCGTCCACGGCGGCACGGACACCATCGCCCACAGCTTCGTCAACGAGCAGTGCGGCGGCCCGTACCGCGACCACCCGACCAGGCACCACCTCATCGAGAACCACATCGACGCGTGGAACTACCAGCAGTCCGGTGAGGGCGGCACGATCCCGCAGGACCCGTGGGGCAGGACCGACGACTACCCCGAGCTGTCGATGTCGGCCCTGTGGTTCCTCGTGCAGCTCACGCCGGACGACCCGCGAGGTGCCCAGCGCCCGTCGCCGCTGTCCGACGACCCCGACACCCGCAAGGAGCAGCTCGACGTCGACGGCGAGATGCCGGGCTGGATGGCCGACGCGATCGTCAAGGCGATGCTCGAGACGTTCCAGGACCACCCGCACCCACGGATCTACCAGGGCGACGCGTTCCAGCAGACGATCGACAGCGGGCTGCTGACGACGGTCGTCAAGGACGTCACCGGGCACGGCCTCGACAAGCCGTTCCAGGAGATCCTCGACGGCATCGCGCCGCCGCCCGGTTTCCCTGTGCCACAGGGCTTCCCGATGCCGTGGCAGGTCCAGACGATGTACCGGCTGATGATCACGCTGTACAAGCTGAACTTCAGCGGGTCGTGGGAGCTGCAGAAGCCGCGCAAACCCGACTTCGTCATCGTCCCGCCGGCCTCCGACTTCACCAACCTGGCCCAGCCCCCGGACTTCTCGGGCGTCGACTCCTCCAACCCCATCGTGGACGTGTGCGAGGTGTTCGTGGCGCTGATCGAGTGGGCCATCAAGGAGATCGAGGACGCGATCAAGCTCGTCGGCGACCTCATCAAGATGGCGCTGAGCCCCCTGACGTACCCGGTGCGCCTCGGCATCTACGAGCTCGCGATGAAGATCTGGGACATCGCCGCGAAGACCCACGACGTCATGGCGCACACCGGCATCCTCATGCCGCACGGCGAGCAGCGGTACGAGGACGGCGAGCTGCGGCTGCCGAACGAGATCGACCTGCCGCTGATCACCCTCGGCGCCACCGTCGACGGCGCGTTCCAGCAGGCGCTCGCCGACGCCATCGACCCGCTCGGGCACCTCGACTCCGACCCGTCGGTCATCGTCAGCCACTCCACGCGCGACCCGAACTACCCGTACTACCCGGTGCTGCGCTACCACGGCGCGGTCGGGTCCGACTGGGAGGACTGGGAGTTCCGCCGCCCGTGGGCGTACCCGAGCACCAGCCTGCTCGACACCGGCGGCAGCTCGGACACGAAGATCACCACACCGACGGAGACCTACGACCCGAGCGCGGCGGATCCCAAGGGGCCGGCCACGGCATACAAGCCGATGCGACCGGGACCGTATGCCGAGGGCACGCGGCCCGACGAGGTGTTCTTCCGGACCACGGCGCCGCCGGACCGCGAGGCCCGGTACCGGTACGAGCGGGCGCAGACGCCGTGGCAGACCGACCAGCTCAACGAGGCCTTCATCGGCAAGGCGCGGGTGCGGCAGAGCCCGCTGGGTGACCCGGTGCCGTTCTCGGCCTACCTCATCGGGCAGCTGGCGAACCCGACGGGGTACTCGACGCAGTTCAACCTCGACGCAGACCGGGCGTACGCGTACCTCACCTGGGACTGGATCCGCGGTGAGGAGACGGACAAGACGGACCTCGGGATCCCCTACCGCACACCGCTGGTCGAGCCGCAGCTCTACGACGGGGTCCACACCAAGTGGCGACCGCAGCCGGCGATGAAGCTGCACTACGTCGACCCGCCGGGCTCGGACGTCCCCAGCACCGGCACCCACGACGGCCCGTCCACGCACGGGCCCGGAACCCACGGGCCCGGCGCCCATGACGGGCCGCACCCCCACGGTCCCGGGATCCACGACGAGGCCGGAACCGCACGCAACAACGAGACCCACGGCCACGGCGGGACCGCAGGCAACAACGAGACCCACGGCCACGGCGGGACCGCAGGCAACAACGAGACGCACGGGGGAGGCGAACAGCGATGAGCCACGACTGCTGCAGCCACGCCGGTCACCACCACGACGACGAGCGCGGACACGGGCGCCACCACGAGCACGGCTGTTGCTGCTGCGGGTGCCGGTGCTCCTGTCACGCGGGCGGCGGTCACGGGCACCACGACGACCAGGACCACCGGGGCTGCGACCACGGCCACGGCGACCACGGACACGGGGACGGCGACCACGACCACGGACACGGGGACCACGGGCACGGCGACGACGGCACGACGGTGGGGTGGAAGAACCCCAAGCGCCCCGGGCACCACTGCGGGACGTCGACCGGCCAGCTGCCGGGCGGCGTGGTGCAGCCCGGCAACTTCGACCACCACCCGCCGGACCAGTGGCCGGGACCGCGGGACCAGATGTACCTGCCGTTCCTCTTCATGCGGGCCAACCCGGGCGACCTGGGCGCGCGGCCGGTCGTCGGTCCCTTCTGGGAGAGCCCGGACATCCTGCTGCTCGCGGGAGTCGAGCCGGCCTTCGCCCCCGAGATCCCCCCGGACCTCGGGCAGACGGCCCTGGCCGGCATGCCGAACACGCTCTACGCCCACGTCTGGAACTTCGGCCGGGCGCAGGCGCCGAACGTCATCGTCCAGTTCTTCTGGTGCGACCCGTCGCTCGGCATCGGGCCGGGCAGCGCGAACCTCATCGGCGAGACCATCGTCTCGCTGGGTGCCCGCGACAGCGGCCGCAGCCACCGGGTGGTCAAGTGCCCGACCGTGTGGGTGCCGACCTTCGTCAACGGTGGCCACGAGTGCCTCGTCGTGCGGGTCTGGGACGAGACGTCCGACGGTCTCGGCACGCCACCGTGGGACGCCGCGCTGAACCGCCATGTGGCACAACGGAACATCCACGTCATCGCGACCGGCGCGGGGCAGGGGCTCCGGGCGCGCGGCGGGTTCGAGGCGGTCGCGGCCGCTGCCCTGGTGGATGCCCCGCTCATGCTGCGGGTCGGCCCCCTCTACGACGAACCGGCGACCGTTGCGGTCGAGCGCGTCGTCCCGGTGGGTATGCCGTGGCTCCAGCTGCGCACGGGAGTCCGGGGACAGTTCCCGGCCGGTGCACCGCCGACTGGTGACGTCCTGCTGACGCCACCCCGGGACATCGGGGGAGGGGGAGTCGGCGTCGGCGGGGCCACGACACACGAGGTCACGGCCGACCACCAGCAGGTGGGCCTCACGACGACGGACGAACCGCCGCCGCCGGGCTCGGCCCACGTGTACCGCGTGACGGCGAGCCAGCAGGGCCAGGTCTTCGGCGGCTACACGGTGGTCGTGCTGGGCTGAGCCGGGGGTGCCGGGCGCGGGCAGGTGGGCGTGCGCGGACGTCCGAGGGCGACGGGCGGCCGGCCCGCCTCAGCCCGGTCCCTCGGGGTGGGTGAGGTCGTAGGCGCGGGTGAGCTTCTGCGGCACCACCATCCGCCAGGCGTCGACGACGAGCTCGCGGGCCTCCGTGGGGTCCAGCACGGGGAGGTTGGCGTGCACCCAGTTGAACCGGAGGTCCGACACGGACGGCATCGAGAACCGACGCGGGTCGCTCTCGACGAGGGCGGCACGCTCCTCCCTGGGGAAGGCGAAGCCCATGACGGACTCGTCGCGGGAGAACGCCACGTAGACGATCTGGCCCACCCGGAACTTCAGCCGGCCGCGCACGTGCACGGGGTACGAGCGCTCCAGCTCTGTGGCCAGCGGCAGGACGTCCTCGATCCTCGCCACGCGTCCCCCTCCCGTCCACGGCGACCGCCGTCCGGCACCACGGCATACCAGCATGACCCCGGCAGGGCCATGAAGTCATCGGGCACGGGGGCGGCCCGGGTCGGCGTGCCCCGGCGGCGAGGGCGTGCCGGGGCCCTGTGGGAGGGTCCTGGGCATGACGGCCGACGCGACCCCCGGACCCGACGTCGTCCTCGGGACCGAGCGCCTGCGGCTGCGTCCGTGGCGGGTGTCGGACGCGGCCGTCCTGCGCGAGCTGTGGGCCGAGCGAGACGCGCGGGTGCCGCCGCACCGCAGGATCGACGCCGACGGTCGCCCCACGGTCCAGGACCTCGAGGACGCCATCCGCACCGAGCCGAGGTGGGTGCACGGGCTCCTCGCCGTCGAGCGCAGGGCCGACCACGACGTCGTCGGCTGCTGCGGTCTCGTCGACAGCGACCGGGGAGGGCCGGGCGAGCTCGAGATCGCGTTCGAGCTGCTGCGTCGGACGTGGGGACGCGGCTATGCGACCGAGGCGTCCGCGGCGGTGCTGGACCGGGCGAGGGCCGTGGGCCACGAACGGATCTGGGCGACCGTGTGGGACTGGAACGCTGCGTCGCTCCACGTGCTGGCCAAGCTCGGCTTCGCCGAGACAGGGGAGGCCGAGGTCGACGAGGTCCACGGGACCACCCTCGTCCTGGTGCGCCCGCTCTGAGCCAGGTCGGTGCCCGCCGGACTGCACGGCCCCGTCCCCGACGGTGCCCCCGGGCCCGCCCTCGCCATGGACGGGGGAGTGGACCGGACGTCCTGCCGGAGCGAATGGTAGGAGCTGGCAGGGGTTTGCGCAGGCGCTTGACGAAGTCTTGGCCCATTCCCACCAAACGTAGGGCAGTCGGCTACCCGGAACTGTCCAAATCTCAACGACACCAGCGGATCACGCGGGTGCCGGTGCCATCGTTGCGCCACGAGCCCTCGGAGGGGGATGTCCCATGGCGCACCAGACCAGCCCGAACCAGCCGCTTCCGCTTCGCGTGCCCGGCACGGCGCACGACGCGTCGACGCCGGCCGACGCCCCGACCATCTCCCTGCTGCGGTGCCCCTCCTGCCACGCGGAGGTGACCTCCGTGGTGGAGCACGCCATCGCGTCCGACCGGCAGAGCTCCCGCCCGGTGGAGTGGACGTCCGAGGCGTCGATGCTCTCAGCCACCCTGCAGGGACTGAAGGCGCTGACCGTCGCCCCCGCGTCCGCGACCGTCGGGGCCCCCGCGGCCGCCGAGGAGCCCACCGAGTCGCGGCCGCGGCCCCACCTCCGTGTGGTCCCGCGCGCCGACGCCGCTGACGAGATGCCCCTCGCGGCCGATGCAACGGTCTCGTCGGGGCAGGACGTCTCGCTCACGGGCGATCTCACCCTCGTGGAGGCGCCGGCGGAGCAGGCAGGGCTCCCCGCGGAGGCCGACACGTATCCCGAGACCGGGCTCGTCGCGGAGGCCGACACCGGTTCGGGAACCGCGAGGGAGGTCGAGCCTGCTGCGACGCGCCGACGGCGCCAGGGCTTCCTCTCGCGCGTCCTCACCGTCCGGTCCTTTCGCGGAGAGCGCGACATCGCCCGTGCCTCGCGGGCCCATGACGTCGCGGTGGCCGGTCTGCTGGACGCCGCGCCCGGGCTCCTGTCGCTGCACCACCGGGGCCTGCCCGGTAGGCGGGCGGAGGTCTCCCACCTCGCCGTCGGTCCCGCCGGGGTGATGGTGGTGCACACCCGGCTCCTCGGTGACGCCGCCAGCGCTGCCACGGTGCGTGCGCAGGTGGGCGCGGTCCGGAGCGTGCTCGCCGGGGTGGACCTGGAGGCCGTGCGGGTCGAGGGGCTGCTGTGTGTCCGCACCCGGGACGCCGCCGACACCGAGTCGGGGAACTGGGGCGACGTCCGGCTCGTCGTCGTGCGGGACCTTGCCGCCGCGCTCGGCGAGGAGGGCCCGCTCACCGCGGAGCACCGCCAGACCCTGCACGAGCTCCTCGCCACGGAGCTGCCGGCGAGGGGCTGACCCGCGGTCGGCGCCCGCGCCGCTCACCTCCCTGCGGCTGGCCCGCGGTAGGTGAGCAGCAGGGCGGAGCTCGGCGTGGCGCTCGCGCCGACGAGCTCGAGCCGCTGCGGGGCCTTGCCGTCCGCGAAGAGCCGCCGCCCCGTGCAGCCGACGGTCGGCCCCACCACCAGCCGCAGCTCGTCGACGAGGCCCTGGGCGAGCATCGAGCGCGCGAGCTCGATGCTGCCGTGGACGCCGATGTCGCGACCGGGGGCCGCCTTGAGGTCGCGGACCAGGTCGGCGACGGGGCGGTGGACGGCCTCGGAGTTCGACCACTGCCGGTCGAGCGGGGTGGACGTGAGCACGTACTTCGTGACGCCGTTGATGAAGTCGGCGAACGGCTGGTAGTCCGCCGTCGGCCAGAAGCCCGACCACTCGTCGTACATGCCCCGCCCGAGCAGCACCGCGTCCTGCGAGCCGATCACCTCCGCCTCGAAGGCGATCATCCCCTCGTCGAACTCCGGCACCTCCGCATCCCCCGGTCCTGGCGCGAAGTAGCGGTCGGGGTGGTCGACCGCACCGTCGAGGGACATCAGGGTGTAGAGCACGACCTTGCGCACGGGGCCTCCAGGGGTCGACGGCGGGACACGGAAGGCTCCCACACCGCGGGGTCGTCGCACCTGTGGCAACCTGCTGGGGTGAGCCTCCCGCGCGCTGAGATCGACCCTGACGGCCTCCTCGAGTACTCGGTGGTGTTCACCGACCGCTCGCTCAACCACATGTCGAAGCGCTTCGTCGGCGTGATGCAGGACGTCATCGACGTCCTGCGCACCACCTACGGTGCCGCGACGGTCGCGGTCGTCCCGGGCGGCGGCACGTACGCCATGGAAGCCGTCGCCCGGCAGCTCGCGACCGGCCGCCGCTGCCTGGTCGTCCGCAACGGCCTCTTCTCCTACCGCTGGAGCCAGATCCTCGACGCCGGGTCCGTGGCGACCGAGACGACGGTGTGCCGTGCCCGGCCGACCTCCGACGAGCCGCAGGCCCCGTGGGCGCCGGCACCGGTGGAGGAGGTCGTCGCGGCGATCGAGCGCGACCGCCCGGAGGTCGTCTTCGCGGCGCACGTCGAGACCGCGGCGGGCATCCTGCTCCCGGACGACTACGTGCGGCGCATCGCCGCCGCCGCGCACGAGGTCGGGGGCCTGTTCGTGCTGGACTGCATCGCGTCGGGAGCCATGTGGGCCGACATGCGCGACCTGGGCGCCGACGTCCTCCTCAGCGCCCCCCAGAAGGGCTGGAGCGGGTCGCCCTGCGCCGGTTTCGTCATGCTGAGCGAGGCGGGTCGGGCCCAGGTGATGGCGACGACGTCCACCAGCTTCGCGGTCGACCTGCAGAAGTGGCTGACCATCACCGAGGCCTACACGCAGGGGCAGACGCCGTACCACGCGACCATGCCGACCGATGCCCTCGCGCGGGACGCCGCCCTCATGCTCGAGACCCGCGACGCCGGGCTCGACACGCTCCGCAAGGCGCAGGTCGACCTCGGCAGTCGGGTCCGTGCGCTCCTGGCGGACAACGGCTTCCGCTCCGTGGCGGCAGACGGCTTCGCCGCGCCCAGCGTCGTCGTCTCGTTCACCGACGACCCGGAGCTCCGCACCGGTGCCAAGTTCAAGCAGCAGGGCGTCCAGGTCGCGGCGGGGGTGCCGCTCATGTGCGGCGAGGGCGACGACTTCTCCACCTTCCGGCTGGGCCTCTTCGGGCTCGACAAGCTCACCGACGTCGACGGGACCGTCGAGCGACTGGCCGCCCACCTGGCTCGCTGACCGGCACACCGCCTCCCGGCCGTCCTGCCCGGCTGCACGAGCGCGCCCAAGGGGGGCCACCGCGCGCATCGTCACGCAAACGCATGATGACAACCACTCCTGCGGTGAGGAGCATCGAGGCAGGTCCCGTTCCCGCTCGGGAGAGGAGTGGACATGCCACGGACACCAGCCACCACGGCACCCCGCGAGGCAGGGTCGGTGTGCCGGCCCGCCATCGCGTGCATCATCCCGCCGGACCTGCTGGCCCGGGTCGCGCGTGAGGCCGACCCGGACCAGCGAGAGGCGCTGCTGGAGACCCTGCAGCTCGACCAGAGCTTCCGGGTCACCCGCGCGGAGTCCGCTGCCAGCATCGTCGCGCCCCTGCACCCGATCGCCGTGCGCGCCGGGGCCGGCACGCCGAACCGGGCCATCTACGACCAGCACCACTCGACGGCGACGACGCCGGGAACGCTGGTGCGGTCCGAGGGCCAGCGGAAGGTCAAGGACGTCTCGGTCAACCAGGCCTACGACAACTTCGGCTACACGTACAAGCTCTACTGGGACCAGTTCCACCGCGACTCGATCGACGACCAGGGCATGCAGATCCAGGGCCTGGTCCACTTCGGCACCAGCTACGACAACGCGTTCTGGGACGGGGCCGGGCACATGTTCTTCGGTGACGGCGACGGCCAGATGTTGACGGACACGACCAAGGGCATCGACGTCGTCGGCCACGAGCTCACCCACGGGGTGACCCAGCACGAGGCGAACCTGCGGTACTCCGGCCAGTCGGGGGCGCTCAACGAGTCGGTGTCCGACGTCTTCGGCTCGCTCGTGAAGCAGTACCACCTGGGGCAGGATGCAGCCGCCGCGGACTGGCTCATCGGGGCCGACATCGTCGGCCCACAGCTCGCACCGGCCCTCAGGTCGATGAAGGCACCCGGGACGGCGAACCCCTACGACAACCAGCCCTCGACCATGGACGGCTACGTCCACACCACGTCGGACAACGGGGGAGTCCACACCAACTCGGGCATCCCCAACCACGCGTTCTACGTCGTCGCGACGACCATCGGCGGCAACGCCTGGGAGGCGGCAGGCCAGATCTGGTACGACACCCTGGCCGACCCGCGCCTGCGGCCCACCGCGACGTTCGCCCGGTTCGCCGCCCTGACCCTGCGTTCGGCCAGGACGCGGTTCGGCAGCAGCAGCGCGGAGGCCGCGGCGGTCGCAGCCGGCTGGGATGCCGTCAAGGTGAAGGTCCGCTGACGGGCGCCCCCACCAAGGGTGCCCGCGGCGCCCCCACCGAGGGTGCCGGCGGCGTCGTGCAGGAGGCCGAGCCGCATCCGCCGCGCCGGACCTATCCTCGAGCCGTGGCCACAGAGGAGCTCCGCATCGCGTACCGCCGCAGTGGCGGGATCGCGGGCATCGCCATGGCGGCCGAGTGCCTGGCCGCCGACCTCCCTGAGGACCAGGCGCGGGTCGCGGCGGACCTGCTGGGCGCGACCGACGAGGACCAGGCGCCGGGCGAGCGGGACGACGGTGCCGAGGCAGCCGGTTCCGCCCCCGGTCCCGGCGCCGACCAGTTCACCTACACCGTCCGCGTGGCCAGCGGCGCCCGGAGCAGGACCCTGAGCTGGTCCGACTCCACGGTGCCGGAAGGGGCCCGGCCGTTGCTCGCGACGCTCGCGGGTCTCGCCAGGCCCACCAGGAACGGGTGACCCCCGCTCGCCGGAGGCTGCGCGACCGACCTCAGCGACCCCGCCGGAGGCCCGGCACGAGTGCGGGCACGCGCGCGGCATACACGTCGTAGGCGGTCCCGAACGACTCCCGCAGGTCGCGCTCCTCGAAGGCGATGCCGACGGCGACGTAGCAGGACGCGCCGAGGGCGAAGAGGAGGTGGCCGGCGCCCATGTGCGGCGTCGCCCAGAATGCGAGCAGGAGTCCGGTCATCAGCGGGTGACGCACCAGGCCGTAGAGGCCGTCCTCGTGCAGGCCCTCCCGCGGTCGGCGCGCCCGGGTCGCCCACCCGGCCTGGCGCAGCCCGGTGAGCTCCAGGTGGTCCACCGCGAACGTCGACGCGACCGCCAGCGCCCAGCCCGCCGCGCACAGGGTCCAGAGCGCGGCAGCCGCAGGGCCGTCGAGGTGCCAGACCTGTCCCCCCACCGGCTCCCACAGGACGAGCAGGACGGCGAGGCAGAGGTCGGTGGCCAGGACGTAGGTCGTGCGCTCGAGGGGGCGGGGGACACGGCGCGCGAGCCGCGCCTTCACCGTCCGCCGGGCCATCAGCGAGTGCTGCGCGGCGAACAGCAGCAGCAGTGCCGCGTCGACGGCGACCGCGCGACCGGTGGTCGAGCGGACCGGGGCGTCGGCGGTCCGGGGGACGAGCACGCCCGCGAGGAAGGCCGCCGCCCACAGCGTGACGGCACCGAAGCCGAGCCAGCCGGCAGCGGAGAGGGCGAGGTGGGTGGGACGTCGGCTCATGCCTCCCATGGTGGGCAGGCCGCGGACCGCGGTCAGCCGTGGAACTACCGCACCTCGCCGGCGCTGCTCGCCACGTGCCAGGCGGCGATCTGGGACCGTGACCGGAAGCCGAGGCGCAGCCGGATCCGCTCGACGTGCGACTCGGCCGACCTCTCGGTGATGCCCAGGCGCTGCGCCACCTCACGGTTCGTCAGGCCTTGCGCCACGAGTGCCGCGACCTCCGACTGGCGCGGGGTGAGCCCGGTCGCCACCGCCCGGCGCGCCGGCGGCAGGCCCAGGAACCGTCGGATCTCGGCCACGACCGACTCCGCGTCACCCATCGCGGGCAGGTGCGAGCGGCCCTCCAGCTCGACCAGCTCGGCGCCCGGCACCTGTGCCGCGAGGAGCCTGGCCTGGGCGAGCGGGGCCGCCCGGTCACCGCGCCGGTGCAGGACGAGCGTGGGGCCTGGACCCGGGGGAGCACCGCGCGGACGTCGACGGAGTAGGCGAGCCGCAGGAGTGCGACGGCGGTCTCGGTCGAGGACGCTGCGCGCTGGTATGCCGCGAGCGCCAGCCGGGTGCCCGCGTCGGCCTCGGGCGCGAACAGCTCGGTGAGGACGTCGGAGCCCAGACCCCAGTGGGTGGCCAGCAGCTCGAGGAGCAGGCGCCGGCTGTCCTCGTCGCCCACCTCGCTGCCGCTGGCCCAGCCGCCGTACAGGACCAGCCGTGCGACGGTTTCAGGTCGGTCCGCAGCCCACTGGGCGGCCACGGCGGCCCCCAGGGACCAGCCGAGGACGTCGACCCGCGGCAGGTCCACCGCGCCCAGCACGGCCTCGACCGCTGCCAGCTCGAGCTCCAGCGTCCGCGGCCCCCGGTGCTCGTCCGACAGCCCGCACCCCGGCCGGTCGTAGCGGACCAGGGTGCGTCCCGAGGACAGGGCCTCGTGGAACAGGCGCTCGGCCGGGATGGCCCAGCCGAGCTCGAGGTGGCTCAGCCAGCCCGGCACCACGAGCAGCCCCGGCCCGCTGCCCGTGACGGCATACGCGACCCGGCCCCCGCCCGGCAGGGGAGCCGATCCGAAGCGCTGCACCGCGCGCACGCCACCAGTGAACCCCACCAGTGAACCCCAGGTGGGCACCCGCGGACACGCCCGCGCGCCCGGCCGCCGCACGCGGACACACCTGCGCGCGGCCCCGCCGGCGCCCGCCTCAGGGCAGCTGCCGGTGGTGCTCCGCCGCGTCGAGCCCGGTGGCCGCGTCGCGCAGGCTGCGCAGCTCCGCCTCGTAGTAGCCGAGCTCGGCCGTGGCGAGGCTGCTGGCGCCGTCGTCGTCCGTCCCGGCGACGACGGTGGTGCGGGCAACGACGAGGGCCTCCGCGGCGACGATCTCGACGTCGGCCTCCTGCGCCATGGCGAGCAGGTCGGGGGAGTGCGGGTCCGGGTTCACGCCGGCTCCTTCGCCCACGCCTCGTAGGTGGTCGAGCCCAGCTCGGCGTCCGGGCCGGGCACGAGGCTGTCGTCGCCGAGCTCGGTCCCGAAGTAGGTCGCGTGCTCGTCGACGACGAGCTCGCGGGTGTCGCCGGCTGCAGCCAGTGCGGCCGGGATGAACTCGGACATCCGCACCCGCTCCGGCCCGCCGATCTCCTTGACCCCGTTGAGGGGAGCAGCCAGCGCGGCTCGCGCCACGGCCGACGCCACGTCGTCGGAGGCCATCGGCTGGTAGTGCGCGGGCGAGAGGCGCAGGACTCCGTCGACCATGGAGGAGTCGGCGATGGCCGTGGTGAACTCGAAGAACTGGGTCGCCCGCACGATCGAGTAGCCGACGCCCGACTCGCGGATGAGCTGCTCCTGGGCGAGCTTGGCGCGCAGGTAGCCGCTGTCCGGCAGGCTGTCCGTGCCGACGATGGAGAGCGCGACGTGGTGCCGCACGCCCGCGTTCTTCTCGGCGGCCAGGAGGGTGCCGGTCGACGTGGTGAAGAAGGCCATCACGTCGTCGTCGGCGAACGAGGGCGAGTTGGTCACGTCGACAACGACATCGGCCCCGGCCAGCACGTACGCGACCCCCTCGCCGGTGAGCGTGTCGACGCCGGTCTGCAGCGAGGCTGCGACGGCCTCGTGACCGTGGGTGGTGAGCATCTGGACGACCTTGGAACCGATGAGACCGGTTCCGCCGATGACGACGACCTTCATGGGGACCCCTTCTGGGACTGTCGGTGGGACGGAGGCGGAGTGCCTCCACCCCTCCCGACCGGACAGCCGGCCGGGGTGTGACAGCCCGGCAGGGCGAGCCGCGTGCGCCGGCCTGGCCGGCCCGCGACGCCGGTCCTCTCGGGTTACGGCACCCGTGCTGCGTTCGGGCGTGGCTAGCTGCCCGTGCGGGCCAGCTTGTCCGGGGCCATGACCCACAGGAGCTGGTCGATGCCGTCGGCCGAGACGCTGACGCTGAGCAGCGCCACCGCGGTGTCACCCCGCGTGACGAGCACGGAGGGGCGTCCGTTGGTCTCGAGCCAGGTCAGGCTCGTGCCGGCCCACCAGTCCGACCAGCCGGCGACCAGGCGTGCCACCTTGTCGCGGCCGACGACCGGTCGGCGGGCGGCCCGTGGCGCGATGCCGGCGCCGTCTGAGGTGCTGACGACGTCGGCCGCGAGGGCGCGCTCGAGGCGCTCGAGGTCGCCGTCACGGGCTGCAGCGACGAAGGCGTCCAGCAGTGCACGGTGCCGGACGGGGTCGACGGGCTCGTGGCGGCTGGACTGGACGTGCTTGCGGGCCCGGCTGACGAGCTGGCGGGCGTTGGGGGCAGTGGTGTCGAGGATCTCGGCGATGTCGCCGTACGGATAGGAGAAGGCTTCGCGCAGGACGTATGCCGCTCGGTGCTCGGGCGGCAGCTTCTCCATGAGCACCAGGACGGCGGCGTCGAGCGCCTCGGCGGTCTCCGCGCCGAGCGTCGGGTCGGCGCTGGTGTCGACGGGCTCGGGGAGCCAGGGGCCGACGTAGTGCTCGCGCCGGGCGCGGGCGGAGTCCAGGACGTTGAGCGAGAGCCGAGTCGTCACCGTGGTGAGGAACGCTGCGGGGTTGCGCACGGCCGGCCGGTCGGCCTGCTGCCAGCGCAGCCACGCCTCCTGGACGACGTCCTCGGCCTCGGCGACGCTCCCGAGCATCCGGTAGGCGATGCCGAACAGCCGCGGCCGCGCCTCGTCGAACGCCTCCACGGCGGCGTCGAGATCGTGGCCCCAGGCGTCTCGGGACACCGTGGCGCCCAGGGCTTCGGCGTCGCGTGACGGCATACGGGCTCCTTCGGGGGGACCACGCCACCCACCTCCGGTGGCGCCGGTCCGTGCCCCGATGATGGCACGGCCGCGGGGCCGCACGCCCCGGCGTCAGCGGCGGACGGGGTAGCGCAGGTGGAGCACCCGGTCTCCCTGGATGACGACGGTCGGGTCCTCGAGGAGGTGCTGGGAGTCGACCGGGCCGAAGTAGCGCTTGCCCCTCCCGAACACGACGGGCACGACGTCCATCGCCACCTCGTCGACGAGCCCGAGCGCGAGCGCCTGCCCGCCGACGTCCCCGGCGCAGACCGCGACGACGAGGTCACCCGCCCGTCGCCTGGCCTCGTGCACCGCCTCGGTGATGTCGTCGAAGAAGGGGACATCTGCCTCGGGGTGCCAGCCGTCCGGCTTGGGACGGTGCGACACGACGAGCAGGTGGTCCCCGGCGGGCGGGCGCGCCTCCCAGCCGTTCGTCAGGTCGAAGAGGTGACGACCCTGGATCGTCGCCCCGATGCGCGCCCAGAAGGTGCTGACGTACTCCTGCGACCGCTCACTGACGCGGAAGGGGGCGTGCAGCGCCTCACCGGCCGCGTCCGTGATGGGCCGGTCGCCGTTGAAGTACCAGTCGAACAGGGGCCCGACCTCGTCGTCCTCGTCGGCGATGAAGCCGTCCGCCGACACCACTGCGTGCATGATCACGGTCGCCATGCCGGTACAGACTGGCACGGGTCGACCGACTCATCGCGGGGCGAGGCCTGGCCCGGCCCTCTCCACGGGTTCCATACTGGGGCATGGCGAGGGGATCGCTGCTGGGGGTCGACACCGGCCGGGGTGTGATGCCCGCGTATGCCGCGGTTCCGGACACGCCTGCACCGTGGCCGGGCGTCGTCGTCCTCCACGACTTCACCGGCATGAGCGAGGACCTGCGCTCGCACGCGGACTGGCTGGCGGGTGAGGGGTTCCTGGCCATCGCGCCGGACCTCTACCACTGGGGCGGCCGCCTGCGTTGCCTCCGGACGATCATGCGCGAGCTCGGTGTGCGGCACGGGCGGACCTTCGACGACATCGAGGCAGCGCGACGCTGGCTCCGCGACCACGACGGCTGCTCGGGGGCGGTCGGGGTCCTGGGCTTCTGCATGGGTGGGGGGTATGCGATCGCCCTGGCCGAGGGCCACGGTTTCGACGCCTCGTCCGTGAACTACGGCGGCTGCCCCTCGGACGCCCGGGACTGGTTGCCGCGCGCGTGCCCGGTCGTCGGCAGCTTCGGCGAGAAGGACTGGTCCCCGCTCGGGGCACGTGCCGGACGCCGGCTGGACGACCTCCTCACCGAGTTCGACGTGCCCCATGACGTCAAGGTCTACCCGGGCGTCCGTCACGGCTTCATGAACGACCCCGCACCGCAGGACCAGAGCCTCTTCCTGCGCTTCCTCGCCCGTGTCTCCGGCATGCGGTACGACGAGACCGCGACCACCGACGCGCGTCGGCGCATCGTCGCGTTCTTCGACCTGCACCTGCGGAGGGGTCCCCACCCCGCGCCCTGAACGAGAGGCCCTTCGTCGGCCCAGGCCAGCAGCCGCCTCAGACCAGCACCAGCAATCGGCTCAGACCAGCAGGAGAGCCAGCACCCAGAACCACACGAACAGCGCCGCGTACCCCGTCGTGATCGTCGCCGCCAGCACCCGGTTCGGGCGCCCCGTCGTGTCGAAGTCCCCAACAAGGAGAAGGGCGCTCGCCGCTGCCCCCAGCCACCCCGCCGCGACCCACACGTCCTCGACGAGCAGGAGCACCGAGACGACGAGCGCCCCACCCATGAGACCCGAGCGACCGACGCGGCGTGTGACCAGCAGGAGCGGCACCCCCGCCACCGGCTGGGCCACGGCGAGCACCAGCCACACGTGGTGGGCCGCGCCCAGGCGGGGCCAGAAGCCGGCATACGCGCCGGCAGCCAGCACCAGCAGGGCGACGTCGACCGGGTGGACCCCGCGCAGCGTCTCGAGCGTGACGCCCCTGCGGCCCGCGTTGACGTCGTGCAGGACGACCAGCCACGGGCGCCCCCCGGGCCTCCCCACCGCACCGGCTGCGCCCACGCCCAGCAGGGCGGCCGTGAGCGCCGCAGCCACACCGCCCAGCGCCGAGACCACGTCAGCTCGCCCGGCTCAGCCGCGCGTGACGGGGCCGCACCTCTGCGTGCGCACGCTCAGTGCCTGCCGGACTCGAGGTGGTGCTTGAGGTCCACCCAGTTCCGCCGCTCCCAGCGAGGACCCACCAGGGCGAGGACGGGCGACAGCAACCTCATGGGCCCGACCAGCCGCATGTCCCAGTCCCACCGGAGCCGGGTGCCGCTCCCCGTTGCCTCGAAGGTGACCTCGCCGTCGACGTGCATGTACGACGACCGCACGAGGTTGTGCAGGCGGTGCGGGCGGTCGTACTCGAGCACGTCGACGGTCATCGTCCCGCCCGCCCCCGTGCCCCGGGGGCGCGCGACGAAGCGGGAGCCGGCCCCGACCGGTCCGTCGCCGATCTTCTCGGTGTGCGCGATCCGGGGGTTGTATGCCGGCTCGTTGCGTTCGTCGGCGACGAGGTCGAAGACCTCCTCGACCGGTGCCGCGATCGTGACGTCTCCGCGGATGTGGGCCATGACGACGATTCCTCCCCCGGGCGGACGCACCCACTGGCGACGATGGCAAGGGCGCCCGGCATCCGACAGGGACCTTCGTCACCGGTCCGCCGGCGACGAAGAGCGGCTGGCGGGGGCGCGGTCAGGTCACCGTGTGGCGCGAGTCGCCCTGGGCATCCGTGTGCGCGCCCACGCGCTCGTCGCCCGCCTCGGTCTGGCGCACGTGCGGTCGGAGGGTCGGACGGGCCGTGCGCCGAGCGCCGCCCGGGCGCCGCCTAGGGAGACGCGGTCCGCGTGGTCCGCAGCACCTCGGTGCCTTCACCGTCGAGGCGTCCGAGGGCGGCGGTCCGGCCGGTGAGCAGGAGCAGGATCGCCCCGATGGGGCCGGTGATGGGCGGCCCGTCGCCGCGGGTCCACTCCGTGTCGGTGGCGACGAGCCGGAACCCCTCGAGCGGAAGACGCCGGTTGACCCGGGCCAGCCACGTGGTGCGGGTGTCCCATCGTCGGGTGGCCGCCACCGCAGAGGGCTTCGGCCGCATGTCGAGCTCGAGGCCCAGCGGGATCGCGATGTCCTGGCTGTGGACGAGGATGTCGGTCAGCGTCTCCAGCGGTGTCACGAAGGCGTTGTGCCGTCGTGAACCGATGCCTGCCCGGATCCGTTCGACGACCTCCTCGCTCGACAGGGCCCGGGCCTGCACGACGGCGGCGTCGTGGATGAAGGCGTTCAGGCCCCGGCTGCGCAACATGCGGGGATGGCGGGCGACGAACCCCGCCGCCTCGTGCAGGCGCTCCCGCTGCATCGTCAGGTGTGCTGCCACGTGGCGCACGGTCCAGCCGTCGCACAGCGACGGGTGGTCCCACTGATCCGGGGCCAGGTCCTCCAGCAGCTGGGCGGTTCGTGACCGCTGGTCGTCGATCGCCGCCCAGAGGGCGTCGGGGTCGACGGCGGTGGTGCCTGTCATGGGGGCCTCCTCCGGTGGGCTCAGGTGAAGACAGGGGGACGCACCCGGGTGCGCTTGAGCTCGAAGAACTCCGGGTATGCCGCGAGCTGCCGGGCTCCGTCGAACACCTGGACGGCCTGCGCGCCGCGCGGGATGGCGTTCAGCACCGGGCCGAAGAACGCGACGCCGTCGATGGACGTGATGGGGGTCCCCGCCTCGCTCCCGACCAGCGCGACGCCGGTCTCGTGGCTGGCGCGCATGACCGTGTCGAACTCCCCGCTGTCCATGGCGTCCTCGAGCGCGGCCGGCAGCCCGAGCTCGGCGAGCACCGCCGCGACCACGGCGCGGTACTCCTGCTCCGAGGGGCGTCGCCACACGTCGAACACCCTCTGCCCGAAGGCCGTGTAGAAGCGCTCGAGCGCACCGGCCCCACATCGCGCCGAGACGCCCGCGGCCACCCGGGCAGGCCCGCGACTCGCCTCCACGGTGCGCCGGTAGTCGGGGGAGACCTCGGACCGGTGCTCGTTGAGCAGGTACAGACTCATCACGTGGTGTCGGACCACGAGAGGTCTGGACCGGGCCACCTCGGCCAGCCACCGGGAGGCCGTCCACGAGTACGGGCACACGGGGTCGAACCAGAAGTCGACAGTCGTGTCGGATGCAGACCCCATGGTCCCTCCGCGGTTAATCTAGTCCTATCAACGGACCAATATAGTTCGATGAGCGGACTAGCGGAAGAGGGGCGATGGAGCGAGAGCTGCCCACCAGCCTGTTGATGTTCATCGCCTCGCGAGCGGCGGCCAACCGCGTCTTCCAGGCCCTGCACGACACCGGCTTCGACGACCTGACGATCGCCCAGAGCAGGCTGCTCATGGGCATCGACCCGGACGGCACGCGTCTGAGCGTCCTTGCCGACCGGGCGCAGATCGCCAAGCAGACGGCTACGGCCCTGGTCGACAAGCTCGAGGCGTCCGGGTACGTGGAGCGTGTCCCCGACCCCGCCGACGGCCGCGCCCGCCTGGTGCGCATGACCGCGCGCGCCGAGTCGGCGATCCCACTGGCGCGGGCGGAGGAGGAGCGGATCGAGGCCGAGTGGCGGCGGCACCTCGGGGCGGCGCGCATGAGGCAGCTGCGCGCGGCCCTGACCGCCCTGCGTGAGATCACCGACCCCTACGGCCGATCGTGGGCTCTCGGCGCGAGCTGCCGGCCGGGCTACCCCCAGCGCGCCAGGATCATGGTGGCGGCCCAGACCGAGACCGCCGCACCCGTGACGAAGACGGCGGACCCCGCAAGGAACCCGGCGCCGAGCGTCAGAGCGCGCGGCAGCCTCCGGTCATGAACGGCGGACATCACTCGGGTTCCACGCCACGGTCGAGTCGTCCTCGTACTGGTGGTTTCCGCCCTGCGGCGAGAACGTCGGGTCCTCGATGGCGCCGGTCGACGCCGTGGACGGGGTGTGCGATCCGTTGCCGCCCGGACGCGCCCGGTCGGCCATGTCGCGCACCTGCTCGCGCGCCGAGGGGGCGCGCTCGGCCTCGGCGCGCACCCTGCGCGTCTCGGTCGACATGGTGTCGAGGTACTGCTCCCAGCGGGACTGCATCGGCCGTATGAGGCCCCCGCCCACGCCCACGATGAGGATGCCGGCGATGGTGCCGAGCACCGCGATCAGGACAGGCATGGTCACCGTCGTGGCGATGCCGACCTGGTTCAGCGCTGCGATGACGCCCAGCCCGATGATGAAGAAGGCTGCGATGTTGGCCAGGGTGCGGCCGTAGGACAGGCTGCTCAGCGTGCTGCTCACGATGTCGCGCACGGCGGCAGCGATGGCTGCCGTGACGACCACGATGATGATGGCGACGATCGCCTTGGGCAGGAACGCGATGACACCCGTCAGCAGCTCGCTGATCGGGTTCGGCCCGAAGACGCCGAAGGCCATCTGGAGCACGAACAGCACCAGCGCGTAGTAGACGAGCTTGCCGACGATGGCCGACGCGTCGTACTTGCTGCGCTCGAGGGCCCTGCGTATGCCGCCGCGTTCGACCGCGCGGTCGAAACCGACTCGTTCGAGCACCTTGTCGATGGCCTTGCCGATGGCCTTCGCCACGAACAGGCCGATGATGAGGATCAGCAGGAACGCGACGAGCTTCGGCACGAAGGTGGCGACGGCACTGAGTCCGTCGCCGAGGGCGTTCTGGAGTCGATCGGTCATGGTTTGCCCCTTTCGGTGGACGTGCCGCTTCGTACCCACCGCTCCGGGAGGCAAACACGCCGACCTGCGGGGCTCCCACCACGGCGACGAGGCGAACCCCGTCCCCGCGGTTGGTAGCGTCACCGCTCGTGGGCACCAGGGACGAGCTCGAGCTGGCGTTCCACGCGGCCGGGCTGGCCTCCGACCTCGCCCTGGCGCACTTCCGGGCAGGGGTCTCGGCGACCGCCAAGGCCGACGGCTCGCCCGTGACCGAGGCCGACCGTGCGGTCGAGCGCCTGCTGAGGGACACGCTGTCCCAGGCCCGGCCGGGAGACGCCTTCCTCGGTGAGGAGCTCGGGAGGCTGGGTCGCTCCGACCGCGTGTGGGTCCTCGACCCGATCGACGGCACAGGATTCTTCGCCAGGGGAGACGCGCACTGGAGGATCCACATCGCCCTGGAGGTCCGGGGGGTGACGGAGCTCGGAGTCGTGGCCGCTCCCGCGCTCGGCCGCTGCTGGTGGGCGACCCGGGGTGGCGGCGCGTTCGAGTCGTCGTGGCCGGCGGGGACCGGCCCGGCGACACCACTGACGGTCAGCACGACCTCCGCGCTCGCCGACGCCGTGGTCGACGACCTCGGAGGGACGTCGGCCGGGCACCTGCCCACGGGGGTCTCCCGCGCGCCGGCGAGCCCCTTGCCGCTGGTCGAGCTCGTGCGCGGCGAGATCGACGCCTTCGTGGCCGAGAGGTACTTCGCGTGGGACCACGCCCCCTGGATCCTCATCGTGCAGGAGGCCGGCGGCCGGTTCACCGACCCCACCGGGGGGCACGCGAGCGACCGCGGCGGCGGCGTGTACTCGAACGCCCGACTGCACGGCGCGCTGCTCGCCGCGCTGGGCTACCCGACCGCGGACCGCCTCCCGGAGAACCGCTCGGCCCCTGACCACTCGGCGGGCGGCGCGCAGCCCTGACCCCAGGTGCGTGGTGGCGCAGGGTTCGAATCGCGGGTGCACCACGCGGCTGCCACCATGTCCGGGACCCGCAGGCCACGGCATACGGCCCCGGACGGGCGGTGTGTGCCGCGCAGCGGCGGACTGAGGAGGCCGGCAGGTGACGACGACAGGATGTCCGCTCGACCCGTCGGGGGAACGGCGGTGAGGGCTGCGCTGGGCCCGTGGCGTGTCCTCGACCTCATGGTCGTCGCGCTGCCGGCAGCCGTCGTCGCCGACGTGATGGGCGCCGGCGCGCCGGTGCTGTTCGTGCTGTCGGCGCTCGCCGTCATCCCTCTCGCCGGACTCGTCGGCCGCTCGACCGAGGTCCTGGCCGAGCGTGTCGGTGGGAGCAAGGGCGCCCTGTTGAACGCGACCTTCGGCAACATCGCCGAGCTGCTCATCGCCGCGCTCCTCGTGGTCAACGGCGAGATCGCCGTCCTCAAGGCGTCGATCACCGGCTCGATCATCGGCAACCTCCTCCTGCTGCTCGGCGTCTCGATGGTCGTCGCGGCCCACGACAAGAGCGAGGTGCCGATCACGGTGACCTCGCGGGTCCAGGCCACCATGCTGTTCCTGGCCATGGGGATCCTGCTGCTGCCGACGGTCTTCTCGTTCCGTCCCGAGAGCTCCACCACCCGGCTCGACGAGGTCAGCGGTCTCGTGGCCCTGATCCTCTTCGCGGTCTACGCCTTGTCGATGCTGTTCATGCTCCGCACGAACCGCCACCAGTTCCAGGAGGACGGCGAGGGGTCCGGCGGCGAGGGGTCCGGCGGCGAGGGGTCCGGCGGCGAGGGCTCGGGCGGCGAGGAGAAGCCGTCGGGCGAGGGCGAGGAGGGCGGGCGTCCGACGTGGTCGGTCAAGGGCGCCGTCGTCGTCCTCGCCGTGGCCACCGCGCTCGTGGCGGTCGCGGCGGAGATGGTCGCCAGCAGCGTGGAGGAGGCTGGATCCGCACTGGGTCTGCACAGCGGCTTCATCGGCTTCGTCATCCTGCCGCTGGTGGGCAACGCCGCCGAGCAGTTCAGCGCCCTGGGCCTCGCGGCGAAGGACAGGCTCGGCGTCGCCAGCGAGATCGCCGTCGGCGCCAGCATGCAGCTCGCGATGTTCGTCGTGCCGATCCTCGTCCTGCTCGGCCTGGTGACGGGGCACCCCTTCGACCTCGCCTTCAGCCCGCTCGAGCTCAGCGCCCTGATCATCGGCACCCTGCTCACCCGCCACCTGCTCGACGACGGCAAGGCCAACTGGCTCGAGGGCGTCATGCTGCTCGGCCTCTACCTCGCCTTCGCCGGGGCGGTGTTCTTCGCCGACCTCAGCGGCTGAACGGTCACCACCCGCGCGGCGCCCTGACCAGGTCGGACCGCCCAGGGGGACCATCGTCCCTAGGCCGCCGGTCGTCCCGGTCGGAGGCTGGCGAGGTCCGAGCCCGGGATGCGCCCCGGGCAAGCGCCGCACCCGGGAGCCATCATGGCCGGCAGTACGCGCAGGCGGACGGAGCCGGTCGACGCCATCTGGCTCAACATGGACCGCCCGAGCAACCGCATGGTCGTCGTCTCGCTGATGTTCCTGGCGGAGCGGCCTGACTGGGACGAGGTGGTGCGGCTGATCCGCACACGCGTGCTGGACCGGTACCCGGTCTTCCGCCAGCGCCCGGTGCCCGCGCCCCTGCGCGTCGGTCTCCCGCGCTGGGAGGACGACCCCGCCTTCGACCTGGACCGCCACGTGACGCGCCTGACACTGGCCGAGCCGGGGGACGACTCCGCGCTGCAGTCGCACGTCGAGGAGCACCTGCACCTGTCCTTCGACCCCCGTCACCCGCTCTGGGAGGTGCAGCTCATCGACGGGCACGGCGACGGGGCGGTGGTGTTCAGCCGGACCCACCACGCCATGGCGGACGGCATCTCCCTCGCGCGCGTCCTGCTGTCCATGACCGACGCCGAGGGGAGCGGCCGGCGTCGCCCGCCGCGCGACCGCCCACCGGTGCGCGCGTTGGCGTCGGTGCCGGGGGAGGTGCCCGTGGTGGCCAGGGCCGGCAGCGACGGTGGGCCGCGGGCCAGCAGGGTGGCAACGGGGGCTGCACTCGTCCGCGACGGGCTGGGCCAGGTCGTGCGGCTCGGCACGCCGTCGGGAGGAGTCGGCCTCGTGCAGAACGGGATCCGCACGGCGGAGGTCGTCGCCCAGCTGTTGTTGACGCACACCGCGGCGAGCCCCGTGGGCGGTGACCCCTCGGCATACAAGCGCGTCGTCTGGACCGGCCCGCTGCCCCTGGACGCGCTCAAGGAGGTGGCGCACCTCGAGGGCGGCACGCTCAACGACGTGCTCATGAGCGCGATGGCCGGAGCGTTGTGCCGCTACCAGCAGGAGCACGGCGCGAGCCCGGTGGACCTGGTGACGATGGTGCCGGTGAACCTGCGCCCGCTGGACAAGCCGCTGCCGTCGACGCTCGGCAACCGGTTCGCCCTGGTGTTCTTCACCTACCCCAGCGGCACGACCCAGCTGCTGGCCCGGCTGGCCGAGACCAAGCGCCGGATGGACTGGCTCAAGCGCTCGCCCGAGGCGCCGATGACGTTCGCGCTCATGGCCCTGATCGCGCGCACGGTGCCACTGGTGGAGCGCGCACTGGTGGACTTCTTCGCCAACAAGGCCATCGGCGTGACGACCAACGTCGCCGGCCCCCGGTCGCCCCGCCTGCTGGCTGGCGTGCCGGTGACCGGGGTGCTGGGCTGGGTGCCCGGGTCGGGCCACCACACGCTCGGGACGTGCATCTTCACGTATGCCGGGACCGTCCGGGTCGGCCTCATGGCCGACGCCGGTGTGGTCCACGACCCGGAAGAGCTGCTCGCGGCGTTCGAGGACGAGGTGGCCGCGCTCGTGCGACTGGTCGGCTGAGGTGCACGGGGGCTGGTGAGAACGGCGCAGACCCATCGATGACTTCCGCCGGGTTCTCGGGTCATAGTGCTGTCCCCGTCCGACGTGGGCGCGCGAGTCGTCCAGGGAAGAGAGCGCCATGAGCACCACCATCACCCCCGTCCTGGTCGCCGAGCTGCTCGCGGACGGCGACCGCATGCCGGTGTACGTGCACGTGATCGACCACCCCGAGGGCCGGGTGCTCGTCGACACCGGGATGACCGAGCTCCACCCGGCCGTGGCTGACATGGATCCCCGGGTGATGCCGCTGGACGAGCAGGACGGCTTCGACGTGGGCAGCATCGACCTCGTGGTGAACACGCACCTGCACTACGACCACTGCGGCGGCAACCGCCTGTTCGCCGGCGTCCCGATCCACGTCCAGCGCCGCGAGCTCGAGGACGCGCTGGGCCCGGAGGACTACACGATCCGGGAGTGGGTCGACGCCCCCGGCGTCGAGTACGTCCCCGTCGACGGAGCCCTCGAGCTGCTGCCCGGCATACGCCTCCTCCCGGCGCCCGGCCACACCCCGGGGTCGCAGGTCGTCCTCGTCGACACGGCCGACGGGCTCGTCGTCATCGCCGGCGACACCGCTGTGTTCTTCGAGGAGCTGGACGAGCCACGCACCGAAGGACAGCGGCTGGTCCGCTCCTTGGCGCCCGCGCAGGTCTGGCTCGCGCACGAGCACGAACCGTGGCGGCCGCCGGTCGGACGCGCCGACTGACGGCAGGTGGCGGGCGACCGTCCACGTCCACGTCCCCGGTCCACGTCCTCGGCGCCCGGGCCGGCTACCGGCCTGACAGCTCGGCCACGACCGGTGCCATGAGGTCGGCGAAGTCTGCTCCGATGACGAAGTAGGAGTAGCCGATCTCCTCACGTCGGCGCTCGATCTCCTCCATGGCGGCCACCGGGTCGGCTGGGAGCACGGCGAGGGAGTCGGCCTCGCGCATGGCGGCCGGGTCGGTGTCGGCGGCCGACGCCATGAAGGGCGCGACCCCGTCGCCGACGACCGGCACGTGCAGTGCCAGCTCGACGTCGCGCTCCGCGAGGACGCCTCGCGCCATCTGCGTCACGTCCTCCCGGCTGTCGCTCGCGAGGGTGGAGAAGGTGACCGTGTCGGCGACCTCGAGCGCAAGGGCCCGGGCCCTCGGCCCCCGTACGGCCATGACCACCGGGGTGTGCAGGTCGGGGCCGTCGAGCTCCCTCAGGGCAGCGACGGCGTCCCGGACCCCTTCCAGGCGGCCGGCCGGCGAACGCACGGGGAGCCCACGGTCGCGTAGCTCGTCCTCGATCCCCGGCCGTCCGGTGCCGATGCCCATCTCGAAGCGTCCCTCAGTGAGGACCGACAGGGAGTGCGCCTCCCAGGCCGTGCTCCACGCCGGCCGCAGCGGGCTCGCGTAGACCCAGGTGCCGACGCGCATGCCGGTCTCCGCGAAGGCCAGGGCCAGGGTCGGCGCGGGTGCCGGCTGCCACTGCGGGACGTCGGGCAGCAGCACCGTGGAGTAGCCGTGGGCGGCGACGCGGCGCAGGCGCTCACGCCAGCTCCTCATGTCGGAGAGCACGGGGGCGACGACCCCGAACCGGAACGGTCTGGTCATCTCGGAGCTCCTGTCGGTCGGGGACGCACGCCAGGACAGACTGTGCCCGATGCCGCAACTCATCGCGGCCGTGAACGGCGGAGTGCGCGTGTGTGCGAACCGGACTCAAACTCCGTCCCGCACGGGCTCGAGCGGGGAGCCGTGGAGGCCGTCGTGGCCCTGGGCGCCCTGACCCAGCTGCACGGCGGAGGTGGTCCGGTCACCGCGACCCTCGGCCTCGACGGTGCGACGATCCGGGAGGGGAAGTGCGTCATCCCACCGATGGTGCGGGTACGCCTGTCCCCGCCGGTCCGGTTGCTCGAACGGACGGCCCCGCCTCTCGAGTCCTCGTGACCACAGCCGCGGCCAGTTTCAATCGCCTACGAGCTCGGCGCCGATGCCAGGACGGGGGCTTGTCACGCACGTCCTGCGGCGGACCCGGTGTCCGGATCCACGATTCGGGGCGGTGCCGGGCGGGTAGCACCACACCATGCCCCAGGAAAGGAGACCGCAGTGTCGAAGGACCTGAGCAACAGCACAAACCGGGACAGGCTGAAGAAGTCGTCGTTCGCGTTGCCCGAGGAGGAGAAGTACCCGATCCCCGACATCGAGCACGCCCGCAACGCCTTGGCCAGGGTGGCCCAGCACGGGTCCGAGGCGGAGAAGAAGAAGGTCCGTGCGGCTGTCGAGAAGAAGTACCCGAGCCTGAAGAAGGACGACTGACCGGGTGGCTGACGGCCGGAGCAGGGAGGACGACATGGCACGCATGCGGCTTCGCGACCACAACGGGTGGGACCTCGCCCTGACCGCGGTGACGCTGTCGGCGACGGCTCTGGCGGCCGGCCTGGAGGTCGGCCGCCGGGTCGCCGGCCGGCACCGTCGTACGCACGGGTCCGGCGCGCGCCCGGCCGCAGCGGGAGGCGGACGAGCCCCTGGGCGCGCTCGCGGTCGGTGATCGGCCCGCGCGCCTGGTTGGCGCAACCCACCCATCGGGGTAGGAATCGGTCATGCCCGAACCGGTGAGCCAGTCCGCCGCCCCCGTCGCCGACTACGACGAGTTCGCCGCCGCGTACTCGGCGAGCAACGAGACCAACCTCTTCAACGCCTGGTACGCGCGCCCGGAGATGCTCCGCCTCGCCGGCGACGTCGCAGGCCTCGACATCCTCGATGCGGGGTGCGGGTCGGGCCCGCTGATGCGGGACCTGCGCGACAGGGGAGCGACGGTGTCCGGCTTCGACCTGAGCTCCTCGATGGTCGAGCTGGCTCGCCAGCGGCTCGGTGACGACACCGACCTGAAGGTCGCGGACCTGGGCGCGCCCCTGCCGTATGACGACGACGCCTTCGACCTCGTCGTCGCCTCACTGTCCCTGCACTACGTCGAGGACTGGGTCGCGACGCTGGCCGAGCTGCGCCGTGTGCTGAGGCCGGGTGGGCGGCTGGTGGTCTCGATCATCCACCCCACGGTGTATGCCGTGGCGTACCCCGAGGCGGACTACTTCGCCCTCACCCGGTACTCCGAGGACTACGACTTCGGCGAGGGCACCGTGTGGATGACCTACTGGCACCGCCCTCTGCAGGACGTCATCAACTCCTTCATCGGCGCGGGGTTCGGTATCACGGCGGTCACCGAGCCGCGGCCCGCCGCTGACACCCCGAAGGAGCTGCTGCCCCACGAGGACGGCCGCGCTTTCATCTGCTTCCTGTTCTTCGAGCTCCAGGCGCCCTGACCGCCGAGCTGCTGACGACGGCGTCGAGGCAGTGGGTGGGCCCTCTACCCGGGCCGACCCTGTTGGCGCTCACCCGGCCCGGGGCCGCGATGCCGGTGCTGGCCGTTGCGGCCTGTGCACCCTTGGCCTTCGGGGTGTGGTCCCTGGTGGACTACGGCGCGGCTCACGACTGGGAGGACAACCACGGCCCGCTGTCGCTCGTGCTGGTCATGTCCGTGTGTGCACCAGTTGCGGTGGCGGGCCTCTTCCGTCCTCGCGCGGCCGGCTGGCTCATCCTGACGGTGAGTGTGGTGCCCCTCCTGCTGGCCGCGGTCGGCGCAGCGTCCCACTTCTACGAGCCACTGTCGCTGGGGCTGCTGCTCGTGCCCTTCGTGGCCTCGGGATTCCTGTTCCTGTTGTCCGCCCGGCACCAGGGCCGACTGGGCCTCTCGGCCTCCTCGCCGGGCAAGTCCGTGCTGCACTGACACCGGGGAGCGTCGGGCCACCCCCCTCGAGGGAGCAATCCCGTCCGGAGCTACCGTGCAGGAGAAGAACTCGGGACTCTGGTGAGGGGATCTCCGGTGGGTGCATCGGTAGCCGCTGCGGCGACGTTCGTGTGGCTGGGCATGGTGCTCGGCATCTCCTTCCTGGAGGCGCCACTCAAGTTCCGCGCCCCCGGCGTCACCCTCCCCATCGGGCTGGGCATCGGCCGTATCGTCTTCCGTGCCCTCAACCTCGTCGAGGTCGGTCTCCTCGTGGTGGCGGTCGTGGGCGCCGCGCTCGGTGACACCTCGACGACCGCCTGGGTCCTCGTCGTCGTCGCCGCCGTCGTCCTGGCCGTCCAGCTGCTCGCGGTCCGTCCCGCCCTCAACCGGCGGTCCGACGCGGTCCTCGCCGCTGCCGACCCGGCCGACGCACCTCGCTCGCGTGCCCACCTCCTCTACGTCGGTCTCGAGCTCGTCAAGGTGCTCGTGCTCATCGCTCTGGGGTCCGCCCTCCTGGCCGGCTGAGCTCCCGGGGCACAGGCGCTCCACGGCACACGGGCTGCCGGCTGCCCGCCTGCCGGGCTGCCGGAAGTCGGTCGACAGCACGCCGGACGCACGACACCCTGTGCCCATGACCGCGGTGGGGGAGAGCCAGCACGCGCCTGCCCACCACCGCGACCGTCGTATGGACCGCCAGCCGGTCTGGTGGCCCGTCGTGGCCGGAGCAGCCCTGGCCCAGGCCGTCGTCCTCACCCTCGGCTCTACCGGGTACGGCTACCACCGCGACGAGCTCTACTTCCGCATGCTCCCGCCCGCCTGGGGCTACGTCGACCAGCCTCCCCTCACGCCGCTCCTCGCGCGCCTGACCGCCCACCTCGCGGAGGCGCCGTGGGCGCTGCGCACCCCCGCCACCCTCGCCGCCGCCACGTCGGTCGTCCTCATCGCCCTGGTCACCCGCGAGCTCGGCGGCGGTCGCGGCGCCCAGGCGCTCGCTGCCTGGGGCTACGCCTTCGCCGCCATCCCGCTCATGCTCGGCCACCTCCTCCTCACGTCGACGATCGACCTGCCACTGCTCGCGGCCGTGGTCCTCGCCGTCGTGCGCGCCACCGGTGGCCACCCACGCTGGTGGCTCGCGGCCGGCGTGGTGGCGGGTCTCACGACCTGGAACCGCCTGCTCGTCGCCGTCGTGGTGGCCTCCCTCGCCGTCGGCATCCTCGCGCTCGGACCGCGCCGCTCCCTGCGGACCCCGTGGCTCGCGGCCGGCGCGGCAGCCGGACTCGTGACCGCCCTCCCGAACCTGCTCTACCAGGCCACCCACGGCTGGCCGCAGCTCGCGATGGGCCGCGCGCTCGCCGAGAACAACGCCGCCGACGTCCGCAGCAGCCTGCCGCTCCTCCTGCTCGTCATGCTCGGTCCTCCGCTGGTGCTCGTGTGGGTGGCCGGGCTCGTCTGGCTGCTGCGCCGCCCCCAGAGGGCAGTCGCCGGGTACCTTGCCGTCGCCTGCCTCCTGGTCGTCGGCTTCACCTTCGCCTCCGGTGCGCAACCGCACTACCCGGCGCACCTGCTCTCGGTCGCGTATGCCGCCGGGTGCGTCCCCGTCGCCCGCTGGCTGACCCGTCGCCGCTGGGCCGCCGTGACCGCGGCCGTCCTCGTCGCGGTCAACGGCGCAGTCTCCGTCGTGCTCGCCCTGCCGGTGGTGCCGGTGCGTGTCCTCGGCTCGACACCCGTCGCCGCCATCAGCCCGCTCGTGGCCGACCAGGTCGGCTGGCCGCGCTACGTCGCCCAGGTGGCCGCGGCATACCGCAGCGCACCGGGCGGACCGACGCAGGTGGTCACGTCCAACTACGGCGAGGCCGGCGCCATCGCGCGCTACGGGAGGCGCCTGGGCCTGCCGCGCCCGCTCAGCGGCCAGAACGCCCTCGCCGACGTCGCCAGGCCGCCGGACGGCACGCGCACCGTCCTGGTCGTGGGCTACCAGCTCGAGGGGGTGCGCGACCTCTTCTCCTCCTGCGAGGTCCTGGCCCGGCTCGACAACGGCGTCGACGTCGACAGCGAGGAGCAGGGTGCGCCGGTCGCCGTGTGCACCGGGCCGACGCTGCCCTGGGACCGCCTCTGGCCGCGGTTCCACCACCTCGACTGAGCGTGCCTAGACTCCAGTGGTGCGGTTGAGCCACTTCTGGGAGCTGATGAACGACGAGTTCGGCGAGGCCTATGCCTCCTCGCTGGCGCGCAGCCACACCCTGCACGCGCTCGGTGACCAGACGGTGCAGCAGGCGCTCGACGCCGGCGAGTCCCCGCGTACGGTCTGGCTGGCCCTCTGCGACGACATGGACGTGCCCGAGTCGCGCCGCCTCGGCGTGGAGCGGAAGCCCGCCAAGTGACCCGGCTCGACTGGAGCCGGCACCCCGTCGTCGTCGCGCCCATGGCCGGCGGCCCCACCACCGTCGAGCTCGCCGTCGCGGCGGCCCGTGGCGGCGCCTTCCCCGTGCTCGCCGGCGCCTACCTCGCCCCCGAGCGCCTGCGCGACGACATCTCCTCCTTCCGTGCCGGCTCGCCGGCGCCGTTCGGGGTCAACGTCTTCGTCCCCTCGCCCAACCCGCCGTCCGTCGCCGCCGACGTGATGGCGTATGCCGAGCTGCTGGCACCGTGGGCGGCTGCCGCAGGCGTCGACCTGGGGCAGGCCCGGTGGGACGACGACGCCTACGCGGCCAAGGTCGACGTGCTCGTCGCGGCCGCGCCGCCGTTGGTGTCGTTCTCGTTCGGCTGGCCCTCGGCGGAGGACGTCGGCCGGCTGCACGACGTGGGCACGGACGTGTGGTGCACGGTCAACCAGCCCGAGGAGGCGGACTGGGCCGTCGAGCTCGGCGCCGACGGGCTCGTCGCGCAGGGCTGGGAGGCCGGAGCCCACCGCGGCGGCCCCGTCGACAGCGGTCAGGAGCAGCCGGGCACGCTCGACCTGGTCCGGGCCCTGCGCCCGCGCACCGACCTGCCGGTCATGGCGGCGGGCGGCTTCGCCACCGGGACCGACGGTGCGACCGCGGTGGCGGCGGGGGCGACCGCCGCGGCCTACGGCACGGCCTTCCTGCTCTGCCCCGAGGCCGGGACGTCCGCCGTCCACCGGCACGCCCTGGTCCACCGGCGCGGCACCACGGTGACGCGCGCCTACACCGGTCGCAGCGCCCGCGCGCTGGTCACGAGCTGGACCGAGCTGTACGGCGAGGCGGCACCCGCGGCATACCCGCACGTGCACCACCTCACCGCACCGCTGCGGGCGCACGGCAGGTCGACCGGGGAGGCGGAGCTCGTCAACCTCTGGGCCGGCACGGGCCACGACCGGGCGCGCGAGCTGCCGGCCGAGGAGCTCGCCCGCACGCTCCTCGCCGAGCTGCGCGACTGAGCGCCACCCCGTCGTCGGCACCGCCGGTCGTCGGCACCGCGTCGTCGGTGGTCGGGGCTAGCGTCGTCCCCGTGGACGGCACCGCGCGGCACAGCTGGGAGGTCACGGCCCCGCTGTGGCTCTGGGGGAGCAACGAGTCGTGGCACTTCCTCACCGTGCCCGAGGAGACCAGCGACGAGATCGCCGACCTCGCCGAGGGGCGGTCGGGCGGGTTCGGCTCCGTGCGCGTGGAGGTGACGTGTGGCGGCACCACGTGGCTCACGTCGCTGTTCCCCAGCAAGGAGCAGGCCGCGTACATCCTCCCCATGAAGGCCGCCGTGCGCCGGGCCGAGGGGCTGGCGGCTGGGGAGCCGGCGACGGTGCGCATCACCGCCGTGCACCTCTGATCGCCGTCCACCCTGCTCCGGCGGCGTGGGAGCGGTTCGCACCAAAATGGGAGGAACGCTGTCTGGGGTCCTCGGTAGCGTTGTGACACGTGTCCTCCGCACCCGCACAGTCCCCGTCCACCGCCCCGGCCGCCGCCGACGAGATCCTGCTCAGCGCCACGGGCCTGACCAAGACGTTCGGGGAGTTCACCGCCGTCGACGGCATCGACTTCTCGGTGCGCAAGGGGGAGTGCTTCGGCTTCCTCGGCCCCAACGGCGCCGGCAAGTCCTCGACCATGCGGATGGTCGGCTGCGTCTCGCCGGTCAGCGGGGGCGACCTGCGGCTCTTCGGCCTCGACCCGGCCACCGACGGCCCGGCGATCCGCGCCCGGCTCGGCAGCTGCCCGCAGCGCGACACCCTCGACGAGGAGCTCACCGTCGAGGAGAACCTCTGGATCTACGGCCGCTACTTCGGCCTGTCCCGCAAGGAGGTCAGGTCCCGCGCGGCCGAGCTGCTCGACTTCGCCCAGCTCACCGAGCGGGCCAAGGACAAGGTCGAGCCGCTCTCCGGGGGCATGAAGCGCCGCCTGACGATCGCCCGCTCGCTGATCAACAGCCCCGAGATCCTGCTGCTCGACGAGCCGACCACCGGGCTCGACCCCCAGGCGCGACACGTGTTGTGGGACAGGCTGTTCCGGCTCAAGCGCTCCGGCGTGACGCTGGTCCTCACGACGCACTACATGGACGAGGCGGAGCAGCTCTGCGACCGGCTCGTCGTCATGGACCACGGCCGCATCGTCGCCGAGGGGTCGCCGCGCTCCCTCATCGACGAGTACTCCACCCGTGAGGTGCTCGAGCTGCGGTTCGACGCCGAGGAGCAGGGCCACTTCGCCGAGCAGGTCTCCGGTGTCGCCGAGCGGGTCGAGGTGCTGCCCGACCGGCTGCTGCTCTACACCGAGGACGGCGACGAGACCATGGCCAAGGTCCACGCCCGCGGGGTCGAGCCGCTGTCGTCGCTGGTGCGGCGTTCCACCCTCGAGGACGTGTTCCTGCACCTCACCGGCCGGACGCTGGTCGACTGATGTCCATCGCCCACTCCCAGCCCTCGGCCTCGCAGCCGTCTCCCGGTCAGGGGGGCGGCGGCCACGGTCCCGCCGACGGCTCGTCGGTCGCCGGCAGCCGGGCCGCGCACGGCGTCCGCGCCCCCATGAGCGGGGGAGAGCGGCTGCTGGCCGTCCTCGGCTACCACGCGACCGTCTACCGGCGCACCTGGCGCGGCTCGGTCATCACCCGGGTGCTCTCGCCGGTGCTGTTCCTGCTCGCGATGGGTGTCGGCCTCGGCTCGCTCGTCGACTCGCGTGCGGGCGGGGTCGACGGCACGCCGTACCTGCACTTCGTCGTCCCGGCCATCGTCGCCGCCCAGTCGATGTGGGTCGCGTGGGGCGAGTCGAGCTACCAGGTGCTCGGCTACATCAAGTGGAACATGGGCTACCACGCCCAGCTCGCGACGCCCCTGCGTGTGCGCGACGTGCTGGCCGGCCACTTCACGATGGTCGGCCTGCACCTGGTCATGGCGACCTCGATCTTCATGGTCATCGCGGCCCTGTTCGGCGGGTTCGACTCGTGGTGGGCGGTGTTGTGCCTGCCGATCGCGGTCCTGACCGGCCTCGCGTTCTCGACACCGATGTTCGCCTTCACCGCCACGCAGGAGGGCGACAACGGCTTCAACATCCTCTACCGCTGGATCATCACGCCGCTCATGCTCTTCTCCGGCACGTTCTTCCCGGTCGATCAGCTGCCGGCCTGGATGCAGCCGGTCGCCTGGGTGACCCCGCTGTGGCACGGCGTCGCCGCCGCCCGGTCGGTGTCGGTCGGCGACGTGTCCGTCCTCCCCTTCGCGGGCCACCTGCTCGTGCTCGCCCTGTATGCCGCCGTGGGTGCGTGGCTCGCGCACCGCACCTTCACCAGGAGGCTCGAACCGTGAGCGCCACCTCGACGACCCCGACCCGCCCGGGCGGTCCCTCCCGCCCGACGGCGGCGACCCGGTTGGCGCGCGCCGTCCCGGTGCCGGCCGGCGCCGGGCTCGCGCGGATGCTGGTCGAGCGCAACGTCACCTCCTTCCGCCACGGGTGGATCGCGCTCGTCACCGGGTTCGCCGAGCCGGTGTTCTACCTGTTCTCGCTCGGCGTGGGCATCGGGGCGCTGGTGAGGACGGTGACAACCGACAGCGGGATGGTCGTCACCTATCCGCAGTTCGTCGCACCGGCCCTGCTCGCCGCGTCGGCGATGAATGGTGCCGTGTTCGACTCGACGTTCAACGTATTCTTCAAGCTCAAGTACGCCAAGCTCTACGACGCCGTGCTGGCGACCCCGATGGGTCCGCGGGACATCGCCGTGGGGGAGATCTCCTGGTCGCTGATCCGCGGCGGGCTGTACTCGCTGGCGTTCCTCGTCGTGGCGCTGCTCGCGGGTGCGGTGCACTCGTGGTGGGCGGTGCTGGCGGTGCCGGCTGCGGTCTTCATCGGGTTCGCGTTCGCCGCGCTGGGGATGTTCGCGACGACGTTCATGCGCTCGTGGGTCGACTTCGACTACGTCACGCTCGCGATCCAGCCGATGTTCCTGTTCTCGGCGACCTTCTTCCCGCTGGCGACCTACCCCGACGCGCTGCAGTGGCTCGTCCGGGCGACGCCGCTGTACCACGGGGTCGCCCTCGAGCGTGCCCTCATGCTCGGGGACATGGGCTGGGGCGTGCTCGGCCACGTCGCCTACCTCGTCGTGCTGGGACTCGTCGGGGTCCTGGGGGCGGCCCGTCGACTCGAGCGCCTCCTGCTCTCGTAGCCTCGTCCGTATGCCGCGCCACCTCGTCGACCCGTCCACGCCCGAGTCGCCGGTCCGGGTGGCGACGTTCGAGGAGCTCGACGCGCACACGGCATACCGGCTCTGGGCGTTGCGCTCGCAGGTCTTCGTGGTCGAGCAGGACTGCCCCTACCTCGACCTCGACGGCCGCGACAGCGAGCCCTCGGCCAGGCACCTGTGGGTGGAGGTCGACGGCGTGCCGGTCTCGACGTTGCGGGTGCTGGAGGACGGCACGGCGCTGCGTGTCGGTCGGGTCGCGACAGCCGAGTCCGCACGGGGGCGCGGGCTGGCGGCCCGGCTGGTGCGGGCCGCACTGGACCTGGCAGGGGAGCGCGACGTCGTCCTCGACGCCCAGTCGCACCTGGCCGACTGGTACGCCGGGTTCGGGTTCGTGCCCGACGGGCGGGGCTTCGTCGAGGACGGCATCCCGCACACCCCCATGCGCCGCCGTCCCTGACCGACGCGCCCACGGAGGCCACGACCACCCGACATGCCGCGGTCCCCGGCGCCCCCGACCCGGAGGTCTGCGCACAGACCTCCGTGCCACTGCGCAGAGAGCGGATCCGCGCGCAGTGACGCGATCGTCTGTGTCAGACCCGCGTCCCCACCCACCCGCTCGTCTGCGCGCAGACGAGCGTCAGCCGGTGACCAGCGAGCGGCGCAGGCGCAGCGTCGCCGTGGCCAGCAGCAGCACCGCGAACCCGGCCAGCACGGCCAGCTCCACCAGGATGTCGCCGACCCCGCCCCCACGCGACAGCAGCGTCACCCAGGCGTCGACGGCCCAGGCGTGCGGCGTGAGGTGCCCGGCGGCCCGGACGCCGGCAGGCACGATCTCGAGCGGCCACATGCAGCCGCCGAGCATCCCGAAGGCGATCCCGACCGCCGGCCCGATCGCACTGGCCTGCTCGGGTGTGTGGAAGAGCGTCCCGCTGACGAGGCCGGCGCCGGTCCCGACGAGGCACCACACGCCGATGAGCAGTCCCGCCGCGAGCGGGTCCCCCCAGCCGACACCGAAGACGACCGCGCCGACGACCACGATGAGCGCGGCCTGGGCTGCGGCGAGGGTGAGGTAGCACAGGCCCTCGCCCAGGACGAGGTCGCGCGGCCGGACGGGTGCGGCCAGGGCCCGGGAGAAGATGCCCAGCCGCCGGGTCTGGATGATCGCGGCGCCGCCGGCCATCGCGTTGATGAAGACGAAGAGCACCAGCATGGTCGGTGCGCTGTAGCTGAAGCCGAGCGGCAGGTAGTTGCTCGCGCTGTCGACGACCACGGTGCGCACTCCCGCGACCGGCGCCTGGCTCTGCAGGGCCAGGGCGCGAGCCCGGTTCTGCGCGAACGTGCCGCCGACGCGTTCGGTGGCGAACGCCGCGGCCTGCACCGTCGCAGCCTGTCGCGCGACGACGGACCGGATGGTCGTGAGTGTCGAGCCGCCCGAACCCACTGCGCCGGTGGTCAGCACCGGCAGGACCACCGAGCGGCCCGCTTCCAGCGTGGTCGAGAAGTCCGGCGGGACCAGCACTACCGCCGTCACCTCGCCGGACCGCAGCCGTTGGACGCCAGCCTCCCGGTCCGCCACGCGCACGACCTGCAGGCCCGGGGCCGCGTCCAGCTCGGTCACCAGCGAGTTCGCCATGGCGCTGCGGTCTCCCTGGACCACGGCGACCCGCTCCTGCGCGAACCCCGACGTCGTCACCCCGATGAGCAGGATGACCATGAACGGCAGGAACAGCGCGAAGAACAGGAAGGTGCGGTCACGCGCCGCCCGCCGCAGCTCGGTCCACGCCAGCGTCAGGGCGGTCATCGCGACCGCCGCCCCGTCGTCGCCCGCCCCGTCGTCGCCCGTCCCGTCGTCGCCCGTCCCGTCGTAGGCCGCCCGGCCGTCGGCCGCCCCGACTTCGCGCGACCACTCATCTCCCGGCCGGTCATCGCGCCAGCACCCGACCGCGCAGCAGGAAGGCGATGAACGCCGTCCCGGCGGCGAACGCCAGCACCGCCAGCAACGGTACGACCGCCGCCGTCCATGGCGCCCCACCCGACAGGTCGGTGAACGCCCGCAGGGCCCACCCGTTCGGGGTGAGGCGCGACAGCGTGCGCACGGCGTCCGGCGCCTGCGAGATGAAGACGAAGTTGCCACCGAGCAGCACCAGCCCGAACGTGATGATCGAGGCGATGCCCTCCGCCTGTCGCTCGGTGCGCGCCAGCGTGATCACGAGGGCGGTGAGGCCCACCAGCGTCAGGGCCAGCGCGAGGACCAGCGCCACCACGACAGGTGGGGGACCCCAGTCCGCCCCGAAGGCGAGCGAGCTCACGAGCGCCACCGTGCCGAGGCTGGCGGCGCCGTAGACGAACGTCGCGAGCGACTTGCCCGCCAGCACGGCGCCCATCCCCATGGGGGCCACGGCCAACCGCTCCAGGGTCCCGCCGCTGCGCTCGAGGAACCAGCCGCGCGAGCCGAACCCGATCGCGAAGAACATGAAGAACGTGCCCATCGCCGGCGCGTAGTAGCTGACCGCGGTGAGGGTCTTGGCCCCGGACGCCCGGGGCTGCGCCTGCTCGGGCAGCTCCCTGGTCGAGGCCTGCGCGGCGAGGGCGGCGATCGCGCTCGGCGGGGCGCCTGCCGCCACCGCCGTGCGCACCGACAGCTGCACGCCCTCGAGGTGCGCGGTGAACGACTGGGCGAGCGCCCTCGCCACCTGCGCGGCCACCGTGGCGTCCACGCTGGCGAGCACCGTGATGGGCTGGCTGCGCCCGGCCGTCACCGCGTCGGAGAAGCCCGCCGGGATGACGTATGCCGCGCCGAGCGTGCCGTTCGCGACCTTCGCCCGGGCGTCGGCAGTGCCGGACACGGTCCGCACCGTCAGCAGGCCGTGGAGGTCGGGGCTGCGCAGGAACTGCGTGAAGCCGGCGGCGATCGCACCGTGGTCCTCGTCCACCACCGCCACCGACGTGTGGAACGTCTGCGCGCCCCCGAACGCGAGGCTGATCAGCGCCGCCACCGCCAGCGGTGCGAGGAACCCCAGCACCCACACCGACCGGTCGCGCATGCGCTGCCGCAGGTCCTTCAGGGCGATGGCGAGGACGGGGTGCACGTCTCACTCCCTGAGGGCCGTGCCGGTCAGGTGCAGGAAGACCGCCTCGAGGTCGGGCTCGACCACCTCGACCGAGCGCACCGCTGCCCCCGCACTGGTGGCGGCGGCCAGCACGCAGGGCAGTCGCAGGCGCCCCTCGGTCGCCAGCAGCTCGACCGAGGAGTCGGAGACGTCGACGCTGTCGATCCCCTCCATCGACCGGCACGTCTCCGCGAACGTGGCCAGGGAACCACTGGCGGACAACAGGATCCGGTCGCGTTCGCCCACCCGGGCAACGAGCTCGCGGCGCGTGCCCTCGGCGACGAGGCGTCCACGGTCGATGATGGCGACCCGGTCGCAGAGGCGCTCCGCCTCCTCCATGTAGTGCGTCGTGTAGAGCACGGCGAGGCCGGAGGAGCCGAGCGCGCGGATGCTCTCCATGATCGCGTGGCGGCTCTGCGGGTCCACCCCGACGGTGGGCTCGTCGAGGACGAGCAGCTCGGGCCGGTGCAGCAGGCTCGCGCCGATGTTGAGCCGGCGCCGCATACCGCCGCTGTAGGACTCGACCCGGTCGTCGCCCCGGTCGCGCAGGTCCACCAGGTCGAGCACCTCGTCCACGCGGGCGCGCAGCGTCGACCCCGAGAGCCGGTAGAGCCGGCCGAAGAAGGCGAGGTTCTCCCGGGCGGTGAGGTCCGGGTAGAGCGAGACGTCCTGCGGGACGTAGCCGATGCGGGCCTTGGCGCGGGTCGCGCCGGCGCTGACCGGGATGCCCGTCACCTCCACCGACCCCGCGTCGGGGGTGAGCAGCCCGCACACGAGCCGGATCGTCGTGGTCTTGCCGGCCCCGTTGGGGCCGAGGAGCCCGTAGGCCTCGCCGGGCGCGATGTGGAACGAGACGTCGTCCACTGCCACCCGGTCGCCGAAACTGCGCGTCAGGTGCTGGGCGACCAGGACGTGCTCGTGTGACGGGGTGCCGGCCGGGGCGCTCATGGCGGAGAAGGGGTCGGTGGGTCTGCTGCGGCGTCAGCGGCGCAGGGTCACCGGGTGGTGCAGCGAGGCGGCGATGTCGTCCGCCGTGCTCTGCAGGAGCTCGTGGGCCAGCTCGGAGAGCGCGCGCGACACGGCGAGCTCCTCGCCGATCTGGGGCACCTCGGGGTCCTTGGGGTTGCGGTCGGCCCACCCGACGCCGCGCAAGTGGGTGCCGCCGTGCGTGTGCAGCCGGACCTCCGCGCGGGTGCGTCCGTCGTGCTCGTCGAGGGAGATCGAGATCTCCCACGTGCCGTCGTGCGTCATGGCGTCCTCCTCGGTGCGGGCTCACGCCCACGCTCCACCGGGCGCCGGTCGCCCACCCGGGTCCGAAGTCCCTGTTCCGGGTCGGGGGCGGCTCCCAGCATGGAAGAGGTGCCGGGGTCCGGCGCCCGCCGAACCGGAGAGGAACGAGGACATGACCGCGGAGAAGGACGACCGCACGGCCAAGGACGAGACGGCGACCCGGGATCGGATCGACGCGCTGCAGGCGGAGATCGTCGGCCTGCGGATCGAGCTGGCGCGCACGCGGATCGAGCAGTGGGCCGGCCGGCTCGACGACCTCGAGCTGCAGTACCACCTCGGGCGCATGGAGGCCGACGAGCGGCTCGCGGCGGCGCTCGCCGACGTCCGGCACCGGATCGCGAAGGCGCGGGCTCGGGTGGAGAACCGGGGCGAGGCCGCGGAGGAGGCGGTCGAGGCCGTCACGTCCGGCGTCGAGCACGCGTTCGACGACTTGCGCCAGGCCATGGTCCGGGCGCGGGACGCCGTCACCCGCTGAGGAGGCGGCAGCAGGGACTGCGGCCGGCACGTCGGGTCCGTCGGGGGGCGACCGGCGTGTCGGCCGCGCACGTGCGCGACTTTCGAACACGTGTTCGGTAGGTTTCTCCACAGGTGGCGTCCCGCCAGACCGACCGTCCACAGGCCCGCACTCGGCCTCGCGACGGCTGTCGGTGCCGACACCTAGCGTCTGACCCGAACGCAGGAGAGTGCGAGGCCAACCAGAGCCCAGGCTGCAGCAGGGTCGACGGCAGGCGCGCCCGACACGAGACGAAAGAAGGAAGCGTGGCGAAGATGGCCGCACCGACCAACCCCTCAGCAGTGGGACTGGACCAGAAGGCAAGGTCCCTCGACACCGTCATGGGTCAGATCGAGAAGAACTTCGGCAAGGGCGCGGTCATGCGCCTCGGCGACGACGTCCGACCCCCCATCGAGGTCATCCCCACCGGGTCGATCTCCCTCGACGTCGCACTGGGCATCGGCGGGCTGCCGCGCGGCCGCGTCGTCGAGATCTACGGCCCGGAGTCCTCGGGCAAGACGACCGTCGCCCTGCACGCCGTGGCCAACGCCCAGCGCAACGGCGGCATCGCGGCGTTCATCGACGCCGAGCACGCCCTCGACCCCGAGTACGCCAAGAAGCTCGGCGTCGACACCGACGCCCTCCTCGTGTCCCAGCCCGACACCGGTGAGCAGGCGCTCGAGATCGCCGACATGCTGATCCGCTCCGGCGCCCTCGACATCATCGTCATCGACTCGGTGGCGGCGCTCGTGCCGCGCGCCGAGATCGAGGGCGAGATGGGTGACAGCCACGTCGGCCTCCAGGCGCGCCTGATGTCGCAGGCGCTGCGCAAGATCACCGGTGCGCTCAACACCACCGGCACGACCGCGATCTTCATCAACCAGCTCCGCGAGAAGATCGGCGTCATGTTCGGCTCGCCGGAGACGACGACCGGTGGCAAGGCGCTGAAGTTCTACGCCTCGGTCCGCCTCGACGTCCGCCGGATCGAGACCCTCAAGGACGGCAGCGAGCCGGTCGGCAACCGCACCCGCGTCAAGGTCGTCAAGAACAAGGTGTCCCCGCCGTTCAAGCAGGCCGAGTTCGACATCCTCTACGGGCAGGGCATCTCGCGTGAGGGCGGCCTCATCGACATGGGTGTCGAGCACGGGTTCGTCCGCAAGTCCGGCGCTTGGTACACCTACGACGGCGACCAGCTCGGGCAGGGCAAGGAGAACGCCCGCAACTTCCTCAAGGACAACCCCGACCTCGCCAACGAGATCGAGAAGAAGATCAAGGAGAAGCTGGGCGTCGGCCCGCAGGTCGACAAGCCGGCCGAGGTCGTCCCCGAGGTGCCGGTCGAGTTCTGACCGGACCTGACCGCTCCACCAGTCACCGATCATGACTGACAAGCGTGCCGCGGCCTGGGCTGCCCTCGAGGCAGCCCAGGCCGCGACGTCGTCCCACGGACCCTCGTGGTTCGGCGACGTCCCGCCCACGGCGTCCGAACCGGGTGCCCCTGCGGAACGAGGTGCGGACGCGGGCACGGGCGCCGCTGCGGAGCCGGGTGCGATCTGGGAGCCCGACGCGCCCCGGGAGCCCCGTACGGCGTCCAGGCCGAAGCGCCGAGAGCGGCCAGAGAGCCGAGAGCGCCGACCGCGGGCGTGGCAGCCCATCCCGGGCGACCCCGAGTCCGACCCCACGACTCGTGACGGCGAGCCGGATGCCGAGGACGTCGCACGGCAGATCGTCCTGCGCCAGCTGGCGATGGCGCCGCGCAGCCGCAAGCAGCTGGCCGACAAGCTGCGCCAGCGTGGCTGCGCCGACGACGTCGCCGAGCGTGTCCTCGACCGCATGACCGAGGTGGGCCTCATCGACGACGAGGCTTATGCCGGGATGCTGGTCCGCTCCCAGCAGGCCAGCCGGGGGCTCGCCAAACGCGCGCTGGCGCGCGAGCTGCGCACCAAGGGCGTCGACGACGAGACGGCGCAGGCCGCCCTCGAGGAGGTCCGCCCCGAGGACGAGCGCGAGCAGGCCGAGCGCCTGGTCGCCAAGAAGCTCCGGACCATGCACGGGCTCGACGCCACGGTGCAGACCCGCCGGCTCGCCGGCATGCTCGCCCGCAAGGGCTACCCGGGCGACCTGTCCATGCAGGTCATCCGCGAGGCCGTCCGCGGGGCCCCCGAGCACCAGCGCGACTGACCGTCGCCGGGCGCCGACCCGGCCCCGGACCGACCCCGGCGCCGGATCGAGCCCGGCATCGCAGTGTGCCGGCGCCGACCCGGCATACGCAGCGGTGGGGAGCACGTACCCTTGTCGGTGCGATGACGACCACAGTTGCCACCCCCACCGCCGGAGCGAAGACCTACGACGTGCGCACCCACGGGTGCCAGATGAACGTCCACGACTCCGAGCGGCTCGCCGGCCTGCTCGAGACCGCCGGCTACGTCGACGTCAACAGCCTCCCCGCGGGGGAGCGGCCCGAGGCCGCCGACGTCGTCGTCTTCAACACCTGCGCTGTCCGCGAGAACGCCGACAACAAGCTCTACGGCAACCTCGGCCAGCTGCGTCCCGCCAAGACCCGCAACCCCGACATGCAGATCGCGGTCGGTGGCTGCATGGCCCAGAAGGACCGCTCGACCATCGTGCAGCGGGCCCCGTGGGTCGACGTCGTCTTCGGCACCCACAACATCGGCAGCCTCCCGGCCCTGCTCGACCGCGCCCGCCACAACAAGCGCGCCGAGGTCGAGATCCTCGAGAGCCTCGAGGTCTTCCCCTCGACCCTGCCCACGCGCCGCGACTCCGCCTACGCCGGCTGGGTGTCGATCTCGGTGGGGTGCAACAACACCTGCACGTTCTGCATCGTCCCCAGCCTGCGCGGCAAGGAGGCCGACCGCCGCCCCGGCGACGTGCTCGCCGAGGTGCAGGCGCTCGTCGACCAAGGCGTCGTCGAGGTCACCCTGCTCGGGCAGAACGTCAACACCTACGGCGTCGAGTTCGGCGACCGGCTCGCGTTCGGCAAGCTGCTGCGGGCCTGCGGCGAGATCGACGGCCTGGAGCGGGTGCGCTTCACCAGCCCGCACCCGGCGGCCTTCACCGACGACGTCATCGCCGCGATGGCCGAGACCCCCAACGTCATGCCGAGCCTGCACATGCCGCTGCAGTCCGGCTCGGACAAGGTGCTCAAGGACATGCGCCGCTCCTACCGCAGCGCCAAGTTCCTCGGCATCCTCGACAAGGTCCGGGCGCAGATCCCGGATGCCGCGATCACGACCGACATCATCGTCGGCTTCCCGGGGGAGACGGACGCGGACTTCGAGGAGACGCTGCGCGTCGTGCGCGAGAGCCGCTTCTCCAGCGCGTTCACCTTCCAGTACTCGATCCGGCCCGGCACGCCGGCAGCGACGATGCCCGACCAGCTGCCCAAGGCCGTCGTGCAGGAGCGCTACGACCGCCTGATCGAGCTGCAGGAGGAGATCTCCTGGGCCGAGAACCGCGCCATCGAGGGCCGGGAGGTGGAGGTCCTCGTCGCCACCGGTGAGGGCCGCAAGGACACCGAGACCCAGCGCCTGTCGGGCCGGGCCCGTGACAACCGCCTCGTCCACTTCGCCGTGCCCGAGGGCGCCGAGAAGCCGCGCCCCGGCGACATGGTCACCGTCGGCGTCACCTACGGCGCCCCGCACCACCTCGTCGCCGACGCCGCCCTCTCCGGCGGTGCGTATGCCGTGCGCCGCACTGCCGGGGGTGACGCGTGGGCGGCGCTGCAGGACCAGCCCACCGGTGGCGGCAAGCCCGCCGTCAGCCTCGGCATGCCGGGCGTGGGTCGGCCTGCCACGGTGACCGCCCCGAGCTGTGGCTGACGTTTTCGCCCCCGCCGGACGCGACCGCCCCGATCTGGAAGACTTCCCCGCATGACCGTGCGCCCCATCGTCATCACGGGCGAGCCCGTCCTGCACCGTCGGGCCGAACCCGTGCAGCACTTCGACGCCGAGCTCGCCGACCTCGTCGCCGACATGTTCGAGACCATGGACGCGGCGAACGGCGTCGGCCTCGCCGCGCCCCAGGTCGGCGTGGGGCTGCGCATCTTCACCTGGCAGATGGAGAACGACGACGGCGTGCCCCCGCGTGGCGTCGTGGTGAACCCGTACGTCACGGCCTCGAAGCCGGCGGTCGAGGACCCGGACCCGCACGACGAGGTCGAGGGCTGCCTGTCGGTGCCGGGGGAGAGCTTCCCGCTCAAGCGAGGCCTGAGTGCGAAGGTCACGGGCTTCGACGTCGAGGGCAACGAGATCTCGTTCGAGGCCAGCGGCTGGTTCGCCCGGTGCATGCAGCACGAGTACGACCACCTCAACGGTTTCCTCTACGTGGACCGGCTCAACGACCGCTGGGGCAAGAAGGCCCGCAAGGCTGTCAAGAAGCAGGGTTGGGGCGTGCCCGGCCACTCGTGGATGCCGGGTGTCGACGAGGACCCGTTCGGCCACGACGCCCCGGACGAGCACGATCTCTGACCCGGTGACCTCCCGCCCCCGGACCTCGCGCCCCCTGGTGGTCGCGGTCGTCGGGCCCACCGCCACCGGCAAGTCCGACCTCGGGCTGCACCTCGCGGAGGAGCTCGGCGGCGAGGTGGTCAACGCCGACGCCAGCCAGCTCTACCGCGGCATGGACATCGGCACGGCCAAGCTGTCCGTGGCGGAGCGCCGCGGCATCCCGCACCACCAGCTCGACGTGCTGGACGTGACGCAGGAGGCGAGCGTCGCGGCATACCAGCAGGCGGCGCGGGCGGACATCGCGGCGATCCAGGGCCGTGGCGCGCACCCGGTGGTCGTGGGTGGATCCGGCTTGTACGTCCGGGCGGCGCTCGACGTCCTCGACATCCCACCCACCGACCCGGCCGTCCGAGCGCGGCTGGAGGCTGAGGCGGAGGCGGTCGGCCCCGAGGCGGTGTACGAGCGGCTGTGCGAGGTGGATCCCGTTGCGGCGCAGGCGATCGAGCCCCGCAACGTGCGACGGGTGGTGCGTGCGCTCGAGGTCGTCGAGCTCACCGGTCGCCCCTTCTCGGCCACCATGCCCCGCCGCGAGCACCTCCAGCCCACGACCACCATCGGGCTGCGGCTGGACCGCGGCGTGCTCGACGACCGCATCGCGCAGCGGGTCGCCCGCATGTGGGACGACGGGCTGCTCGAGGAGGCGCGCGGCCTGGAACGGCGTGGCCTTCGTCAGGGCCGCACCGCCTCCAGGGCACTCGGTTACGCCCAGGCCCTCGCCGAGCTCGACGGCACGATGACGCGCGAGGAGGCACAGGCGCAGACGACCGCGATGACGCGACGGTTCGCCCGGCGGCAGGAGTCGTGGTTCACGCCCGACCCGAGGATCGCCTGGCTGGACGCGACGGACCCCGGCCTCGTCCCGCGGGCCGTGGCACTCGTCCGGGCCGCGATCGGCGAGAATGACAGGCATGGCTGACCAGATCGCCTTCACCAAGGGGCACGGCACCGAGAACGACTTCGTCCTCGTCCCCGACCTCGAGGGCGCCCTCGACCTGACCGCCCAGCAGGCCGCCCGCCTCGCCGACCGGCACGCCGGCATCGGCGGTGACGGCGTGATCCGGGTGGTGCCGAGCGCGGCCGCCACCGAGCCCGGCGTGCTGGCCCAGGCGGCCCACGCCCGCTGGTTCATGGACTACCGCAACGCCGACGGCAGCATCGCCGAGATGTGCGGCAACGGCACCCGCGTCTTCGCCACCTACCTGCGGCGGGAGGGACTGGAGACCGCGGACGAGTTCGCCATCGCCACCCGGGCCGGCACCAAGGTCGTGCGGTTCGAGGGCCAGGGCGCCGACGCGGTCATCGCCGTCAACCTCGGCCCGTGGCGGCTGGCCCAGCCGGCGATCGCCGAGGATGAGGGCTTCGACGCGCTCGTCCACCTGCCGGGCCATGAGCCGATGTCGGCCCTCAGCCTCGACCTCGGCAACCCGCACACGGTCGTCGCCCTGCCCGAACAGGTCGACCTCGACGCCCTCGACCTGCACCTCGCCCCCTTGGTCAACCCCGCGCCCGAGCACGGCACCAACGTCGAGCTGGTCCGCCCCCTCGGCGCCGGGCACGTCCGCATGCGCGTCCACGAGCGCGGCGTGGGCGAGACCCGGTCCTGCGGCACGGGCGCCGCGGCCGCCGCCCTGGCGACCCGCTTCTGGGCGGGTGGCCGGGGCGACACCTGGACGGTCGACGTCCCGGGTGGCCGCCTGCGGGTCCGCGCCCTGCCCGGCGACGAGGTCGAGCTGGCCGGCCCGGCAGTGCTCGTCGCCGACGGCGTCACCTCGCTGGGCTGAACCGCTCCCTCGCCGCATCGGACACCGGGGTGAACAGGTTGACCAGGTTGCCGTCGGGGTCCCGCAACAGCATCGACCGGTTGCCCCAGGGCATGGTCGTCGGGACCTGCTCGACCGCCCCCACGGAGCCGCCCAGGCGCTCGTGCTCGGCGTCCACGTCGTCGACGTGCCACTCGATGATCACCGAGCGGTTGGCGCCGGGCTCGGCCAGCTGCTCCCCGAAGAGGGCGAGGGTCTCGGTCCCGGCGACAGCCAGGGTGGCGCGGTCGCTCGACAGCTCGGCGAAGGTGGGGGTGGCCCAGCGGGCGGCCCGGTCGGTGACGAGCTCGTAGAAGGCGACCAGGCGCGGGACGTCGTCCGTGATCACGCGGACGGAGGCGAAGGTGGCTGTGGGCGTGGAGCTGTGTGTGTTCGGGGTCATGTCGCCGACGCTAGGCGGCGTTGAGGCCAGTTCCTGACCGGTATGCCGCGCCGTGCCGATCTGCTCGGATCAGGCCGCCCGGCGGACCTCGAGCACCCGGAAGCCCTTGTCCGACGCGTACCGGGACACGGCATACGAGTCGGCCGGCAGCTGCTCGGCGAGCCAGCGCTGCAACGAGTCCGAGCCGAGGTTCTTCTGCACGACGAGGTAGGCGACCCCGCCGGGTGCCAGCCGCGGCAACCAGGTGAGCAGCAGCTCGTGCAGGACCGCCTTGCCGACCCGGATCGGCGGGTTCGACCAGATCAGGTCGAACGACACGTCGACCGGCACGTCCTCCGCGAGACCTGCCTGCACCTGAGACAGGCCGAGCGAGCGGGCGTTGCTGCGAAGCAGGTCGAGCGCGCGCTCGTTGACGTCCACGGCATACACCCGGGCGTCCGGGGCCAGCAGCGCGAGGCTCAGCGCGAGGGGTCCCCAACCGCAGCCCAGGTCGAGGAAGGTTCCCGTTGCCGGCGGGGCGGGCGCCTCGCGGAGCAGCACCGCGGTGCCCTTGTCGAGGCCGTCGGGGCTGAAGATGCCACCGGCGGTGCGAACCGTGACGTCACGCCCGGCCAGCCGCACGGTGAGGCTGCGCTGCTGCTCGGGGCTGGCGGGGGAGGCGGTGAAGTAGTGGTCGCCGGTGCTCATCAGGGGACACCGTAGCGGCGCAGCCGGGCGGGCCCACCGCCGCGATCGGACTAAACGGTTCGCCGCAGGTGTTGCAGGGTGAGAACCTAGAGGGGACATGACGAAGCAGAACATCTTTGACCAGAGGGCCACGGCGCTGGCCGACGAGGAGCGGATCCTCGACAGCGACCTGGCCACGTTCGACGGCGACCAGTACGACCGCGAGGAGCGGGCGGCGCTGCGCCGTGTCGCCGGCCTGTCCACCGAGCTCGAGGACATCACGGAGGTCGAGTACCGGCAGCTGCGCCTCGAGCGCGTGGTCCTCGCCGCGGTGTGGACCGAGGGCACGCAGGAGGACGCCGACAACTCGATGCGCGAGCTCGCCGCGCTGGCCGAGACGGCCGGCTCGGAGGTGCTCGCGGGTGTGGTGCAGCGGCGCAGCCACCCGGACAACAGCACCTACCTCGGCAAGGGCAAGGCGCACGAGCTGCGCGACATCGTCGTCGCCGAGGGCGCCGACACCGTCATCTGCGACACCGAGCTCACCCCGTCCCAGCGGCGAGCGCTGGAGGACGTCGTCAAGGTCAAGGTCATCGACCGGACCGCGCTGATCCTCGACATCTTCGCCCAGCACGCGAAGTCCCGTGAGGGCAAGGCCCAGGTCGAGCTGGCCCAGATGCAGTACCTCCTGCCGCGCCTTCGTGGCTGGGGTGAGTCGATGTCCCGGCAGGCCGGTGGCCAGGCCGCGGGCGGCCAGGGCATGGGCTCGCGTGGTCCCGGTGAGACCAAGATCGAGCTGGACCGCCGCCGGATCAACCAGCGGATGGCCAAGCTCCGGCGCGAGATCAAGGAGATGAAGACCAGCCGCGACACCCGCCGGCTCTCCCGTCGCGCCAATGCCGTGCCGAGCGTGGCCATCGCCGGCTACACCAACGCCGGCAAGTCCTCGCTGCTCAACCGGCTGACCAACGCCGGCGTGCTGGTGCAGAACCAGCTGTTCGCCACGCTGGACCCGACGGTGCGCCGGGCCGAGACGGAGGACGGCCGCCTCTACACGCTCGCCGACACGGTCGGGTTCGTGCGGCAGCTGCCGACCCAGCTGGTCGAGGCGTTCCGCTCGACCCTCGAGGAGGTCGGTGACGCCGACCTTCTGCTCCACGTGGTCGACGGCTCGCACCCCGACCCCGAGGGCCAGATCAGCGCCGTCCGCGCGGTCCTCGCCGACGTGGACGCCGCCGACGTCAAGGAGGTCGTCGTCGTCAACAAGGCCGACGCCGCCGACCCCGAGGTGCTCGACCGGCTGCGCCGCCACGAGAAGCACTGCGTCATCGTGTCGGCCCGCACCGGCCAGGGCCTGGCCGAGCTGCGTGCGCTCATCGCCGACGAGCTGCCCCGCCCCACGATCGACGTCGACGTGCTGCTGCCGTACGACCGGGGTGACCTGGTCAGCCGGCTGCACCAGGAGGCCGACGTCCTCGCGAGCGAGCACACCTCCGACGGCACGCGGGTCAAGGCCCGGGTGCACGCGGACCTCGCCAGCGAGCTCGCGGCATACGCCGCCTGAGCCGGTGTCCGCCACGGTCCCGGACGTCCCAGAGGTACGGGGAGCCGCGCAGATCCGGCTCGGCGGTCTCGACACGCCGCAGGTCCGGGCGCTGCTCGCCGAGCACCTCGCCGACATGCACCGCTACTCGCCGGCCGAGAGCGTGCACGCCCTCGACGCGGACCGGCTGCGCACACCGGACCTGACCTTCTGGAGCGTCTGGGACGGTGACGAGGCGATCGGGTGCGGTGCCCTGCGTGAGCTCGACCCGACCCACGGCGAGCTCAAGTCGATGCGCGTCGCGACGGCCCACCGTCGCCGGGGGGTGGGGGCGATGGTGCTCGCGCACCTCGTGGGCGAGGCCACGCGGCGGGGTTACGCCAGGGTCAGCCTCGAGACCGGACCGCAGGCCGAGTTCGCGCCGGCCCGCGCGCTGTACGCCCGCCACGGGTTCGTCGAGTGCGGCCCGTTCGGCCCGTACGCCCTGGACGAGTTCAGCGTGTTCATGACCCTCGAGCTCGCGGGGTAGCGTCGCCGCATGGCCGACACCCGCACGGACGTCATCGGGCTGACCGGGGTCACCGGGCACCTGGGGCGCAAGGTCCTGGACCGCCTGGTGGCCGCCGGCACGCCCGCGGTGCTCCTCGCGCGCCGTCCCGAGCGCGTGGACGCTCCCTCGGACTGGGAGCGGCGGCGCTGCGACTACGCCGACCCCACGGGGGCGCAGGCGGCCCTGCGCGGCGTCGACGTCCTGTTCATGGTCTCGGGCGCGGAGACGCCCGACCGGGTCGACCAGCACGTCGCCCTCGTCGATGCGGCGGTGGCAGCCGGGGTGCGGCACGTCGCCTACACCTCGTTCCTCGGGGCCGCGCCGGACGCCACGTTCACCCTCGCCCGCGACCACTGGGCCACCGAGGAGCACCTGCGCGCGAGCGGGCTGTCGTGGACGTTCCTGCGCGACGGCCTGTATGCCGACTTCCTGCCGATGATGACCGTCGACGGCGCCATCCGTGGGCCGGCGGGCGACGGACGCGTCGCGGCGGTCGCGCAGGACGACATCGCCGACGTGGCCGCCGTCGTGCTGCGCGACCCCGGTCCCCACGCCGGCGCGACGTACGACCTCACGGGGCCCGAGGCGCTCACCCTGGACGAGGTGGCGCAGGTCGTCAGTGAGGTGACCGGTACGCCCACCCGGTACGAGCCCCAGACGCTCGAGCAGGCCTACGCCTCACGCGCGTCCTACGGCGCCCCGGACTGGCAGGTGGACGCCTGGGTGTCGACGTACACGGCCATCGCCGCCGGTGAGCTGGCGACGGTCAGCGACGCGGTCCCGCGGCTCACCGGTCACCCCGCGACCAGCCTGCGCGAGCTGCTCCGACGCGGCTGACGGGGAGGCGACCCACGCCGCCCGGCATTGGGGGTGCAGGTGTGACCTCCGCATCACTCGTGCACCCCCAAACCAGGCTCAGGCGCTCACCGGGAGCCGGTAGACCGACACGTGCGAGCGGGACTCGGCGGTGAACGCAGACCGGTCCCAGTCGGCATACCTCGCCTCGAGCTCGAACCCGGCCAACCGGCCCATGAGGTCGAGCTCGGCCGGCCAGATGTACCGGTGCGCGCTGATGCCGTGGCTCGCCTCCCGACCTCGCCCGAAGCGGAAGTGGTGCGACACGACCTGCTGGCCGACGGTGTCGTACGTGTCGAGGCCGACGTACCCCCGCTCGGCGGCGAACACCGCGGCCGGCGTGCCCGGCGGGAGCTGGCGCAGCTGCGGCACCCACAGCTCGACGACGAACCGGCCGCCGGGCGACAGGTGCCGCGCGGCGTTCGCGAAGCACTCGACCTGGGCGTCCTGGGTGAGCAGGTTCGAGATGGTGTTGAAGACGAGGTAGACGAGCCCGAACCCACCGGCGACCCGCGTCGTCGCCATGTCGCCGACGGCCACGGGGAGCTCGTCCTCGCCGACCTTCTCGCGGAGCCGGGCGACCATCGGCTCGGACAGCTCGATGCCGGTGACCGGGACGCCGCGCTCGCGCAGCGGTATGCCGACGCGCCCAGTGCCGATCGCCAGCTCGAGGGCGGGGGCGCCGTCGGCGAGGTCGGCGAGGAAGTCGACGGTCGGCCCGAGCACCTCGGGGGCGAACATGCCCTCACCGGGGGTGTCGTACTGCGCGGCCGCGGTCTCGTCCCAGCTCTCGTCCTGCTCCATGGGTCGGCAGGCTGCCAGCGACGGGACGGTCGGGTCCACGGCTTTTCGGCTGCACTCGCGGTGTTGTGCGCTGCCCCGCGGCTGGGGGCACACCTGGCCCGGGGTGGGTGGCGCCGTCGCTGTGCGTTGCCCCACGAGCCGGGGCAACGCATAGCGACGCCCGACGCTGGACCGAGCGCGGCCGTGGTGACCGCCAGACGGAGGGCCTTGACGGCACCGTTTGTAAGTTCTAACTTACCGTAAGTGATCGCTGACGAAGTTGGGATGCTGTCGGACCGCATTGCCGGGGACCCGTGGGCAGCGCTGGGTGATCCCTCCCGACGACGGATCCTGCGGCTGCTGGCGACCCGGCCGGCCTCGGTCGCCGAGCTGGCCGAGGGGCTGCCGATCAGCCGACCGGCCGTGTCACAGCACCTGAAGGTCCTCAAGGACTCCGGCCTCGTCGTCGTGCAGCCGCAGGGGACGCGTCGCATCTACCGGGTCGACCCGGCCGGCTTGGCCGCCCTGCGCGCCGAGCTCGACTCGTTCTGGGGGACCGCGCTCGCCAACTTCGCCCAGCTCGCAGAACGGCACAGCACCACGACCGATCCCAGCAGCAAGGAGACAAGCCGATGACCAGCACCACCGCCACCACCGTCCTGCTCGACGTCACCGTCGACGTGCCGGTCGGCACTGCCTTCCGCCTGTTCACCGAGCACTTCGACCAGGTGAAGCCGCGGGAGTACAACCTGCTCGATGTCCCGATCGTGGAGACCGTCCTCGAGCCGCGGGTCGGTGGGCACATCTACGACCGCGCTGCCGACGGGACGACGTGCCGCTGGGCCCGTGTCCTGGCCTTCGAGCCGCCACTGCGGCTCGTCTTCACCTGGGTCATCAGCCCGCGCTGGCAGCTCGAGACCGACCCTGAGCGGTGCAGCGAGGTGGAGGTCCGTTTCCTGGCGGAGGGCGACACCCGTACCCGGGTCGAGCTCGAGCACCGTCACCTCGACCGGCACGGCGAGGGCTGGGAGGGGTATGCCGCCGGCATGGCGTCGCCGGGCGCCTGGCCGCTGTTCCTGTCCCGGTTCGAGGCGCTGACGAAGGACGGGTCTGGTCGCTGACGAGGGGCGGGTCTGGTCGCTGACGAGGGACGCGTCCGCCTGAGGCGGTGGCTCAGAGGCGGCGCAGGGCGGTGGCCAGCACGACCGGTTCGCCGGCCTCGTCGGAGGCGTCGAGGTCGACCGTGGCCGCGATGACCCAGTCGTGGTCGTCGTCCGGGTCGGCCAGCGTCTGCCGCACCAGCCACAGCCGGTGCTCCGGCGCCCCCTCGTCGCCGTCGGCGGTCGCCGTCTCGGCTGCCCCCGGCGGCGGGCCGGTCGTGACCTCGACCGCGAGGAGCGCAGGTCCGCGCGCGGCCGAGTCCGTGCCGATGGTGTCGTGGTCGTCCCAGTAGGTGCCGAGCGCCGCGTCCCACGCGGCCTCGTCCATGAGGGGTTGACGGGGCGGCTCGGGCAGCGCGGCATTCGTCCGCTCCAGGGCAGCGAGGTCCACGAACCGGTCGCGGCTCGCGAGCTCGACCCGGCGGAACATGGCGTTGCGCACCATGACCCGGAACGCGCGCTCGTTGCCGGTGATGGGACGGCTCGGACGGGTGCCGAGGTGGGCGTGCAGCCCCTCGAGGTCGGCGAGCCGCTCCTGCGCGTCGGGGTCGGTGAGCGCCTCCCACTCGTCGAGCAGCGAGGAGTCGGTCTGGCGGATCGTCTCGCCGAGCCACTCCAGCAGCTCCTCGAACTGCTCGTCGCGCTGGGCCGCGGGGACGAGCTGGCGCAGCGTGCGGTAGGCGTCCGTGAGGTAGCGCAGGACCGTGCCCTCCGACCGGGACAGCTGGTACGCCGACACGAACTCGGTGAACGTCATCGCGCGCTCGTACATCTCGCGCACCACCGACTTCGGCGACAGGGCCGACTCGCCCACCCACGGGTGGCTGCGCCGGAAGATCTCGAACGTCGCCTCGAGCAGGTCCTCCAGCGGCTTGGGCCAGGTGACGTCCTCGAGCAGCGTCATCCGCTCCTCGTACTCGATCCCGTCGGCCTTCATCTCGGCGACGGCCTCGCCCCGGGCCTTGAACTGCTGGGCGAGCAGCACCTGCCACGGGTCGTCGAGGATCGCCTCGACGACGGACACGACGTCGAGCGCATGGGTGGGGGAGTCGGGGTCGAGCACCTCGAACGAGGCCAGCGCCAGCGGGGACAACGGCTGGTTGAGGGCGAAGTCCTCCGACACCCCGGGGTCGAGCTCGACGCCCCGCCCGTCGGGACCGGGAGGCGAGACCCGCTGCAGCACCCCGGTCTCGAGCAGCGAGCGCCCCAGCGTGATCGCGCGCCGGGCGAGCCGGGCCCGGTTGCGCGGCGTCTCGTGGTTGTCGCGCAGCAACCGGGACAGGGCCCGCACCGGGTCGCCCGGACGTTGGACGACGTTGAGCACCATGGCGTGGTCGACCCGCATCCGCGAGACCAGCGGCTCGGGCTCGGCGTGCACGAGCTTGTCGTAGGTCTGCTCGGTCCACGACACCGTGCCCTCAGGCGGCTTCTTGCGCTGGACCTTGCGCTGCTTCTTCGGGTCGTCGCCGGCCTTCGCCAGGGCGCGCGCGTTCTCGATGACGTGCTCGGGCGCCTGGACGACGACCGAACCGCTCGTGTCGAACCCCGCCCGACCGGCGCGGCCGGCGATCTGGTGGAACTCCCGGGCGCGCAGCACCCGCTGCCGCGAGCCGTCGTACTTCACCAACGCGGTGAAGAGCACCGTCCGGATCGGCACGTTGATACCGACACCGAGGGTGTCGGTGCCGCAGATGACCTGCAGCAGCCCGTCCTGCGCGAGCTGCTCGACCAGCCTCCGGTACCGCGGCAGCATTCCCGCGTGGTGCACGCCGATGCCGTTGCGCACCAGCTGCGACAGGGTCTTCCCGAAGCCCGCCGTGAAGCGGAAGCCGCCGATCCGCGCGGCGATCGCCTCCTTGTCGACCGAGCGCGTCGCCTTCTGCGCCAGGAGCGCCTTGGCGTGGTCGAGGGCCGCCGCCTGGGTGAAGTGGACGACGTAGACCGGCGCCTGCCGGGTCGTGAGCAGCTCCTCGACGGTCTCGTCGAGCGGCGTCATCGCCCACGAGAACGACAGCGGCACGGGGCGCTGCGTGCCGGTCACGAGCGCCGTCTCGCGGCCGTTGCGGCGCGTGAGGTCCTCGGCGATCGGGGTGACGTCGCCGAGGGTGGCGGACATGAGGACGAACTGCGCCTGCGGCAGCTCGAGCAGCGGGACCTGCCAGGCCCAGCCGCGGTCCGGCTCGGCGTAGTAGTGGAACTCGTCCATGACGACGAGGCCGACGTCGGCGTCCCGGCCCTCGCGCAGCGCGATGTTGGCGAGGATCTCCGCGGTGCAGCAGATGATCGGGGCGTCCGGGTTCACCGACGCGTCGCCGGTCAGCATCCCGACCTCCGAGGCTCCGAACAGCTCGCACAGGTCGAAGAACTTCTCCGACACCAGGGCCTTGATCGGTGCGGTGTAGAAGCTGACCCGGTCGCTCGCCAGCGCCGCCAGGTGCGCGCCGGTCGCGACCAGCGACTTGCCCGAGCCGGTCGGGGTCGACAGCACGACGTTCTCCCCGTCGAGCAGGGCGACCAGCGCCTCGTCCTGGTGGGGGTACAGCGGCAGCCCGCGCTCCTCCGACCAGCCGGCGAACGCGGCATACACGTCGTCGGGGGAGGCGCCCACGGGCACGAGGTCGGCGAGCGGCGCGGTGGAGGTCATCGCGAGCATCCTCGCAGGTCGCCACCCGCGCGGGCCCACGGTGCCCGACAGGGAAGGGCCGGCTCGGCCATACTCGGGCCGTGCGGGTGGAGATAGAGCGCAGCCGGGGGAAGAACGTGCTGGCGCTGCTGGGGTGCATAGGGTTCATCGCCGTGTCGGTGCTGCTGGTGCTGTTCGGCGGCCCGTCGGGGGTCGTCGTGGGGGTGCTCGGGGCGGTCACGTTCGGCGTGTTCCTCGTGCTGTGGGTCCGCATGGCGCTCCGGGGCGGCGGCCTCGTGGTCGACGGCGAGGGACTGGACGACCACAGCTCCGCCACCGCGGTCGGCCGGGTGCCGTGGGCCGACGTCGTCGACGTGTCGGAGCGGACCGATCTCGGCAGCCCCGTCGTCGTGGTCACGGTGCGGAACCCCGACACCTACCTCGCGCGCATGGGACGGCTCCGACGCTCCGCGGCCCGCGCCAACCTCGGCCTGGTCGGCTCGCCGGTGACCTTGGCGAGCACCGGCCTGCGCACCGACCACGCCGGCCTGCTCCGAACGCTCGAGGAGGCCTTCCGGGACTACGAGCTGCGCCACCCCTCGACGCCCGGACGCGACGTCGGTGGGCACCGGTAGCGTCCGGCGCGTGCCCGCACCACCCTTCGAGACCACCACCCGCCGCCTCGTCCTGCGCCGACCCACCGAGGCCGACCGCGACTTCCACGCCCGCGTCCACAGCGACCCGCGGCTCTACACCCACGCGCCGCACGTGGTGGGCACCCCCGAGACGAACGCCGCCTTCTTCGCGCGGATCCTGGCGCACTGGGAGGAGCACGGCTTCGGCTACTGGGTGGCCGAGGACCGCGAGTCCGGTATGCCGCTGGGCTGGGTGGGCGTGCAGCGCGGGGACGCCTACCTCAACCTCTACTACCGCTTCGTCGTGGAGGCGCAGGGGCGCGGCCTGGCCAGGGAGGCCGGCCGGGCCGCGGTGGGCATGGCCACGGAGTGGGGCCCGCAGCTGCCCGTCCGGGCCCTGGTCAAGGGGCACAACACCGCCTCGGTCCGCACGGCGCTCGCGAGCGGGCTGGCGGACACGGGGCGCGAGGTCGTGCTGGCCGACGACCGGGCCGACGAGCCGTCGTCGCTCGTCTTCGAGGCGCCGCAGCTCGAGCGGGTCGACCTGCTCGACGCCGGCACCCGCGAGGAGCTGCTCGACCTGTGGCAGCGGGTCAACGACGCCGGGGGAGCGGTCGGGTTCCTGCCGGGGGCGCCGCGCGAGGACGTGGCTGCCGCTGCGGCACGGCACGAGGAGCAGATGGCCGCCGGGAACGCCGTCGCCGGTGCCCTGCGCGACCCGGACGGGACACTCCTCGGCTGGGGGTGGTGGGTGCGGTCGGAGAACCCGCTGCTGCACCACGGCCGGTGGCTCTACCGGCTGATGGTGGACCCGGAGCGGCAGGGACGCGGGCTCGGGCTCGTCCTCCTGGCCGGGCTGCACCGGCTCGCGCGCCAGGAGGGTGCCGAGGTGCTCGTGCTGTCGGTGCGCAGCGGGTCCGGGGCGAGCCGCCTGTACCGGCAGGTCGGGTACGTCGAGGTCGGCAGGATTCCCGGTGCGATCCGGGTGGGCGAGGGCGACGACCGCGACGACATCACCATGGCGCGGAGGGTCGACGGAGGGGCGCTCGTGGCCCACGGAGGCGACTGACCCCGCGCCTGCCCAGCCCCGTGTGCACGCCCCTCCGGGCTGACGGCGCCACCCCATAGGCTGGCCCAATGGCCACCCTCGACGAGCTCCTGCACGCCGCCGTCCAGGGGGTCGGCGGCATCGAGCGGCCCGGCCAGGTCGCCATGGCGCACGCGGTCCACGAGGCCGTCGAGAAGGACGAGCACCTGCTCGTCCAGGCCGGCACCGGCACCGGCAAGTCCCTGGCCTACCTCGTCCCCGCGATCCTGCACGCGCAGGCCACGGGCAAGCCGGCCGTCGTCGCGACGGCGACACTGGCCCTGCAGGCCCAGATCGTCGACCGCGACATGCCGCGGCTGGCCGACGCCCTCGCGCCGCTGCTGCGGCGCCGTCCCACGTACGGCCTGGTCAAGGGCCGGCGCAACTACTTGTGCGCGCACAAGCTCGAGGGCGGCTTCCCCGATGACGAGGACGGGCTGTTCGACGTCGGCGAGGTCGACCGGGCCGCGTCCCGGCTCGGTCAGGAGGTCGTGCGGCTCCGGGAGTGGGCCGAGGTCACCGAGTCGGGCGACCGCGACGAGCTCGTCCCGGGGGTGAGCGAGCGCGCGTGGCGGCAGGTGTCCGTCAGCGCGCACGAGTGCATGGGCGGCAAGTGCCCGATGATCGCCGAGTGCTTTGTCGAGCGGTCGCGCGAGGCCGCCAAGGAGTGCGACGTCATCGTCACCAACCACTCGTTCATGGCGATCGACAGCTTCGAGGGCCGGCAGATGCTGCCCGAGCACGACCTCCTCGTCGTCGATGAGGGCCACGAGCTCGTCGACCGGGTGACCTCGACGGTGACAGACGAGATCACCGCCAACGCGGTGGCCGCCGCGGCCAAGCGGGCGTCCCGCCTGGCCGAGTCGACCGAGGCCGTCGACGACGCAGCCGCCTTCCTCCAGGGCGTCCTCGACGAGCTCCCGGAGGGCCGGCTCACCGGCATACCGGACTCGCTCGGCCTCGCGCTCGCCCGGGTGCGGGACACGACCCGCCAGGTGCAGTCCGAGCTCAAGCCGGAGAAGGGCACCGAGGCCGACGGCACCCGCAAGGTCGCCCAGGCGGCCATCGACGAGGTCTTCGAGAACACCGCCCGGGTGCTGGAGGAGCGCGAGCTCGACGTCGTCTGGGTCAGCCGTGACCCACGCCGCGGCACGGTCCTGCGGGTGGCCCCTATGAGCGTGGCGATGCTGTTGCGGGACAAGGTGTTCGGCGACCGCACTGTCGTGCTGACCTCGGCGACCCTCGAGCTCGGCGGCACGTTCGACGCGGTCGCGGGGACCATGGGGCTGCGCGGCGAGGGATCCCCCGAGTGGCGCGGGCTCGACGTCGGCAGCCCGTTCGACTACCCCCAGCAGGCGATCGCGTACGTCGCCCAGCACCTCCCGGCTCCCGGCCGCGACGGGCTCAGCGATGCGGCGATGGACGAGATCGAGGCGCTCGTGCGGGCCGCCGGCGGTCGCACCCTCGGCCTGTTCTCCTCGATGCGCGCCGCCAAGGCCGCCACCGAGGAGATGCGCAAGCGCTTCGACGGTGACATCGGCTTCCTGTGCCAGGGCGAGGACCAGGTGACGACGCTGGTGCGCCAGTTCGCCCGCGACCCGCAGACCTGTCTCTTCGGCACGCTGACGCTGTGGCAGGGCGTCGACGTGCCCGGGTCGTCCTGCCAGCTCGTCATCATCGACCGCATCCCGTTCCCGCGGCCCGACGACCCGCTCGCCTCGGCGCGCTCGCAGGCCATCGCGCGCATGGGCGGCAACGGCTTCATGGCCGTGTCCGCGACCCATGCGGCGCTGCGGCTCGCGCAGGGCGCCGGGCGGCTCATTCGCCGCTCCGACGACCGCGGCGTGGTCGCCTTCCTCGACTCGCGCATGATGACTGCGCGGTATGCCGGGTTCCTCCAGCGCTCGCTGCCCCCCTTCTGGCCCACCACTGACCGCGAGCGGGTGCTGGCGGCCCTGCGCCGCCTCGACGAGACCGCGCCGCCGCCGGTCGAGGTGCGCGAGCCGGCCCTGCGCGGCGCGACGGGCGCCCTGTCCGGGACGTCGATGGGGCGGGTCGGCGAGGACGCGGCCGAGCATCCCCGGCCGCCTGTCGAGGACGCCCGACCGGTCGCCGAGGACCCGCCGCCGGCACCGTCGGCCCGCACCGCGGTGACGGGTGGCCACGCCTGGACCGCAGACGCCGACGAGGAGCTGCGCGACGGCGTCGAGCTCGGACTGTCGGTCGAGGAGCTGGCCGAGAGCCTGGAGATCCCCGCCGACGTCGTCGCCGCCCGGCTCAAGGGCCTGGGCCTCGACGCCTCGGGCGCCACGACGATGTCCTTCGACTGAGGTCCGTCGACTGAGCTCCTTCACTCGGCCGCGCCACGAGAGCCGTGGACCGCTGCCGCGCCCGCGCAGGTCGCGGCCATACTGGCGGCATGGGTGACACCTTCACGCTCCGGGTGGTCGGCGACGGGCCGGTGGCCGACGCCATCGTGGCCATGACGCCCCCGCTGGGCTGGGACGTCACGGTCACGGCCGACGACACGACCCTCCCCGACGGCCTCGACGCGCTCGTCGTCACGAGCCACCACGACGGGGTCGACGGCCCGGCGATCCGGGCGGCGCTCGCCGCCGGCACGGCATACATCGGGGCGATGGGCTCCCGGCGCACCCAGGCCAGGCGGCGCGAGTGGCTGCTGGCGCACGGTGTGGGCGAGGTGGAGCTCGGGCGGGTGCGCGCGCCTATCGGGCTCGACATCGGCGCGGACTCCCCGGCCGAGATCGCCGTGTCGATCCTCGCGGAGGTCGTGGCGGCCCGAGCCGGCCGCGCGGAGGTCGGCTCGGTCGCCGACCGCGACGGCGCATTCCACCCCGACCTGGCGCCGGGCGAGGCCACCTGCCCGGGCGGCTGACGCCGGCGAGCAGGTGGGGGCCAGGGCGGCTGACGGCGCGGGTCGGTGCACCGCGCGGTCCCGGCTTCGACGCCGTCCGGGGCTGTCCTCCCCACGTGGCAGGCTGTGCCCGTGACCGCGACACCCACCCGCAGCGTGCCGCCGCTCGTCCTCATCGCCGGGCCCGAGGGCGTGCTCGCCGAGCGCGCCCTGGCGAGCACCCTGGAGGAGCTCAAGGCATCCGCCCCGGACCTGGAGGTGGTGCGGCTCGCGGCGGCGACGTACGAGGCGGGCTCGATCGGCATCCACGCCAGCCCCTCCCTGTTCGGCGGCGAGAAGTGCCTCGTCGTGGAGGACCTCGACGAGGCGCCGGACGAGCTGCAGGAGGACCTGCTCGCGTTCCTCGCCGCTCCCGAGCCGGACGTCACCCTCGTCGTCACCCACAAGAGCGGCCAGCGTGGCAAGAAGGTCCTCGACACGCTGAAGAAGTCCAAGGCCCGGGTCCTCGAGGCCCCTGCGATCAAGACCGACCGCGACAAGACCGAGTTCGCGACCCACGAGTTCCGCCGTGCCGGCCGCAAGGTCACGCCCGATGCGGTCCGGGCGCTCATCGAGGCGGTCGGCAAGGACGTGCGCGAGCTCGCCGCCGCCTGCGGCCAGCTCGTCGCCGACACCACGGGCGTGGTCGACGAGGAGCTCGTGGCCCGGTACCACGGCGGGAAGGTCGAGGCGACCGGCTTCCGCGTCGCCGACGCCGCCGTCGCCGGCCAGACCGGCGAGGCGCTGCGGCTGCTCCGGCACGCGATCGCCACCGGCGTCGACCCCGTGCCGATCGTCGCCGTCCTGGCCCAGCAGCTGCGCCAGCTGGTCAAGGTGGGGGCGGCGGGACGGGGCCGGTCCGCCGACGTCGCGCGCGAGCTCGGGATGGCGCCATGGCAGGTGGACAAGGCGCGGCGGGGGCTGTCCGGCTGGGGTCCCGAGGGCCTCGCCGAAGCGATCCAGGCGGTCGCGCAGGCGGACTTCGAGGTCAAGGGCGGCGGCCGCGACCCCGTGTATGCCGTGGAGCGGGCCATCCTCACGATCAGCGAGGCACGCACCGGCCGGTGACGACGCCGTCGCTGTTTTGGGGGAGCGGGGGCCCGGCTGGTAGATTTCTTCTTCGCGTGCGCGCCTAGGTCGTGCGCGCACGACAGCAGCACCCAGAGCCGCTCAACCACAGGTGCCCCACGCCTGGTCCCGAGTGGCTTCTGCCGCCCTCTAACGGCAACCCACCGACCAACCAGAAAGAAACACCCCGTGGCAAACATCAAGTCCCAGCTCAAGCGGATCAAGACGAACCGCGTGGCGACCGAGCGCAACAAGGCCGTCAAGAGCGAGCTCAAGACCCACATCCGCAAGTTCCGCGAGGCCGCTGCCTCCGGCGACGCCGCGGCGGCTCAGGACGCCCTCAAGGTCGCGTCCAAGAAGCTCGACAAGGCCGTGAGCAAGGGCGTCATCCACGCCAACCAGGCCGCCAACAAGAAGTCGGCCATGGCGAAGAAGGCCGCCTCGCTCTGAGGCAACCCTGACGTTCGAAGGGCCGGTCACCACCATGGTGACCGGCCCTTCGCCGTGCCCGGGCCCTGTCGAGACCCTGCTCCACCCTCAGCCGAGGGCGAGCGCCTTGAGCCGGGTCAGGTCCCCGTTGAACCAGTCCTGGTCGAGCGGGCTGTCGGTGTACTGCCAGAACGTGTAGTACGACCAGCCCGCGGGCAGCGTGCCCACGGTCGAGCTGTAGCGCGCGATCCACAGCGGGTTCGTGGTCGAGAACTGGCTCGTGTTGCCGGTGCAGGTGGTCCACCAGCTCGTCGTGCTGTAGATCACCGCGTCCCGCCCCGTGCGCGCCTTGTACCGGCTCGTGAAGGCCGCGATCCAGCTGCGCATCGTGGACTGGCTCAGGCCGTAGCAGGTCGCGCCGTAGGGGTTGTACTCGATGTCGAGCACCCCGGGCAGCGTCTTGCCGTCGGCCGACCAGCCGCCACCGTGGTCGACGAAGTAGTCGGCCTGCGACGTGCCGGAGGAGTTGTCGGGCAGGGCGAAGTGGTACGAGCCGCGGATCATGCCGACGTTGTACGAGCCGTTGTACTGCTGGGCGAAGTAGGAGTTCTGGTACGACGTGCCCTCGGTGGCCTTGACGTAGGCGAACCGCTTGCCCTGCGACCACCACGAGGCCCAGTCGACGTTGCCCTGCCACTTGGACACGTCGATGCCTGGTGTCTGGGTGGCGGCTGCCAGGCTCGTCGCCCCCGACGGGGCCGTCACGGGAGGGGCGGGGCGCGACGCCCGGCCCCCGTCCTGCTCCCACCCCATGTAGGCGTCGCCGACGGCCCGGATGCCGGCGTCGCGCGCCGCCGGCGTCGGACCGCCGGTGGTGGGCGCCGCGTCGGCCGGCGCGGCCAGCACGGACGCGAGGCAGACGACTGCGGCGGCGACAACGGTGGTGACGGTCGCGGCCCTGCGTGGAAGCGTGCGGGTGTTCATGGTTCCCCCTCGTCTCGGTGGCCCCTTGGCCATCCGTGACGCTAGGGGCGGCATTCCATCGACAGGTCAGCGTCGGGTGAGGGGTTGCCCAAGAGGGAGGCAAATCTGCGCCAAGACGTGCGCCGCGCGGTGCCGCTCAGCGGTGGGCGTCGCGGACGGCTTCGGCGACCTGCTGGAAACGGGACCGGTCGAGCGCGGCACCCTCGCGGCGTACACCGGCCGGGTCGACGCGCAGCACCCGGTCCACACGCACCTCGCTGGGGCGCCGCTGCCGGTCCCAGTCGCCCACGCCGATGTCGACCCAGTGCCGCCCCCACCGCGCCTCGTCGGCTGCGTCGCGGTCGTGGTCCTTGCTGGTCAGCATCAGCCCGAGCAGCCACGGCCCGTCGCGGCCGACGACGAGCACGGGCCGGTCCTTGCCCTGGCGGTGGTCCTCCTCGTAGGGCACCCAGGTCCACACGATCTCGCCCGGGTCGGGCTGGCCATCGGGGCTGGGGGAGTAGGAGAGCCGCGGTGTGCCCGTGTAGTCGCCGGGATAGTCCCGAGCGGGCTGCGCGCTGCCCGCGCCGGAGCCACTCGGCGGGTTTCCCTGCCTCGGTGCCCGCCTCGGCGCCGGCCGCGTCGCCGGGCGGTGCGAGGGTCGAGCCCGTCCGAGAAGTCGCTGCAGGAGTCCGCGCATGCGCGCACGCTACGCGAGCACGGCTGCGCCGGCTCGCCGCACACGGCCGTACTCGGGGCTACCAGCTCCGGCGGTGGGCGAGCCAGGCGAGGAAGGTACGCGCCATCTGCGCCTGGTGGGCCCGGACCGCCGACTGCGAGCTGTCGACGTCGGGGTGGCCGGCGTGCTCGACCATGAAGCCGATGATGACGGCGAGGAACGCGTCGACCGCGTCGGGGTCCACACCGGCCAGCAGGGGCGACTCCAGCGCCAGGCGGTCGGCGTCCAGGCCCTGGTGGGCCATGAGGGGCAGTAGCCCGACGAAGTCGCACCAGCCCGGCCCGCGGGCCACCCAGTTCCAGTCGACGAACCGGGCCCGGCCGCCGGGGGTCATGAGCATGTTGTCCGGCCGCAGGTCGCCGTGCACCAGTCGGTCCCCGACGAGGGCGCGAGCGGCGGACCGGCCGAGCTCCGCGAGCTCCCGCGCCTGGTCCGCGCTCAGGGGGCGGCAGCCCTCGGGCCACGGCCGCGCGCCGGCGGCGAGGTCGTCGAGGCAGGTGAGCGCCACCTGGTCTCTGCCGACGTCCTCGGCCACGGTGTTGTCCGTGAGCCGCGCGACGAGGTCGGTGGGCAGGGCGGCCCACTCCACGCAGGCCGCGTGCGCCGCCGCGGCGTCGGTGGGCGTCCACGGCATACCCGGGAGGCGGCCGTCGATCGCCTCCAGGACGTTCACGGTCCACACGTCGGCCTCGCCGGCCCCGACGAGGTTCGGCGCTCCCGCACGCCCGTCCAGCAGGGCTAGGACCGCCGCCTCACGGGGGAGGGCGGCGTGCGCGAAGGGGTGGTCCGGGTCGGCCGCCTTGGCGAACACCCGGCGGCCGTCGCGCAGCTCGAGCAGCCCGGCATACGCGCCGGTGAAGCCGCTCGTCACGGCCGGGTGCGCGTGCGCCACCTCGGCCCCGGCGAGGCCGGCAATGCGCGCCTGCACCACCTCCGGGAGATCGGCGAACTCGGGCCGCCGCGAGGTGAACCGGTAGTCCACGTCCGCGGTCAGGCCGTTCTCGCAAGGACCACGCAGAGCTTCACCGTCTGCCATCAGGCGACCCACGCCGGCGGACCGCCTCCGCAACCTGGGCGAAACGAGTGGCATCCAGAGCGGCGCCCTCTCGCCTGACCCTGCGGGAGTCGACCCGGACAACCCTGTCGACGCGTACCTCGCTCGGGCGCCCCTGTCGGTCCCAGGGCCCGCTGCCGATGGCCACCCAGCTCCGGCGCGTGTAGCCACGCTGGGCCTCCACACTGCTCCGAGCCCGCGTCGTCAGCATCAGCCCGAGCAGCCACCTGCCGTCGCGACCGATGAGCAGGACAGGACGGTCCTTGCCCTTGCGGTGGTCCTCTTGAAAGGGCACCCAGGTCCACACGACCTCGCCAGGGTCCGGCCGCCCGTCGCGCGTGGGTGCGTACGTCATCTCCGGTACGCCCACGAAGTCCCCGGGGTAGGCGCCGGTCAGTCGCCGCCAGAGCCGGATCCACCAGGAAAGCCCTCCGGCCGGCTGTGTGGACGCCGGGCTCGGGGCGGTCACCCGCGGGCCTTCGGCCGCCACAGGAGGCGGCCGGGGCGGCGACGGTCGCGCAGGGCGTGCGAGCGCCAGACCAGCACCGGGTGGGACGCGAGGGCGTTGACCCACCAGACGAAGAAGCCGGTCTCGGTGGTCGCGCGGTCGGCCAGGGCGTTCACGTCGACGGTGCGGTTGAGGTACTTGCCGGCGGCGAGGGTCGCCATGGCTGCGGCACTGCCCTGCGGCACCATCGCGTAGCCGAAGTTGTCGGCGGTGTACTCCTGGCTGCGCGACAGGGTCGATCCGAGGAACGGGATCCAGGACGCCCCGCTGATGCCCAGCAGCCGCCAGTAGCTCGTGTGCCCGGCGGCGATGTGGCCGACCTCGTGGCCGATGATGAACCGCAGCGCGTCGGGGTTGCGCGCCTCGCCGCCGATCTCGAACAGGTCGCTGTAGACGAAGACGAACTTGCGGAACCCGTGCCCGGACGCCGCGGCGTTGATCATGCCGTTGCCGAGGACGACGTAGGCGTCGGGCAGCTTCGGCAGGCCGTGGTGGGCGGCGGCCTCGACGAGCATCTGGTGCGCCTGCGGGTACTGCGTCGGGGTGATCTTGACGCCGCTGAGCCGCAGCTGGGCGTAGAGCTGGCCGCGCGCGAAGTAGACGATGACGGGCGCGGCCAGGAAGAAGATGGCGTACGGGTCGGGCTGGCGCCGCTCCACGATCGCGGACGCGACCTCGTACCCCGCGAACGTCCACACGAGCACGGACCCGAGCAGCACCAGGACGAGGCAGAGGTTCTCCAGCGGGTGGCGCAGGTGCGTGCGGACTCGTTTGCGGTACCCGGGCGGGAACATCGGGGGCATCGGGCCGGTCGGGCCGACGGGCGGTGCGTACTGGGTCTGCTCGGCCATGGTCCCCTCGATCTGTGCGCGGTCGCCCCGATCGTATGTCGGGTTCCTCCTCATCCCGTGGACCCCCCGGCCTCATCCCGAGGACCTTCCGTGCGTCATCCCGTGGACGCCCGGGCGCGCGAGGGGTCCTCACCCCGACGCTGTGGGAATGCGACGCGCAGACCGACCCGTTGGACCTCGCGTGACCGACGCCCAGACCGCCGTGCCCGTCATCGACCCCGTCGACCCCGTCGGTCCCGAGGTCCACCCGGCGCACATGCGGCTGGCCCTGCTGGCGCTGGCCGTGGGCGGCTTCGCCATCGGCACCACCGAGTTCGTGACCATGGGACTGCTGCCGCAGGTCGCCGACGGTGTCGGCATCGACATCCCCACCGCCGGGCACGTCGTGTCGGCGTATGCCGCGGGCGTCGTCGTCGGTGCCCCTGTGCTGGCGACCCTGGGGTCGAAGCTGCCGCGCAAGACCCTGCTGCTGTGGCTGATGCTGGGGTTCGCCGTGGCCAACGGCCTGTCGGCGCTCGCCGGCAGCTACGGCCTGCTCATGGTCGCGCGCTTCCTCTCCGGCCTGCCGCACGGTGCGTACTTCGGCGTCGGCTCGCTCGTCGCCGCCTCGCTCGTCCCGACGCACCGCCGTACGTGGGCGGTGTCGATGATGATCGCGGGGCTCACCGTGGCGAACATCGTGGGCGTCCCGCTCACGACGCGCCTCGGCCAGGCCTACGGGTGGCAGTGGCCGTATGCCGCGGTGAGCGTCATCGCCCTGGTCACCGTGCTCGCGGTGTGGCGCTGGGTGCCGTTCTGCCCGGCCGACGGCGGGGTGTCCGTGCGCTCGGAGCTGTCGGCGCTCAAGCGGCCGCAGGTGTGGCTCGCGCTCGGTATCGGGACCGTGGGCTTCGGCGGCATGTTCGCGACGTTCTCCTACATCGCGCCGACGATGACCGACCTCGGGGGCTTCTCGAGCGCCACGATCCCGCTGATCCTGGCGCTGTACGGCGTGGGCATGACCGCCGGGGCCATGCTGTCCGGGCCGGTGTCACGGGTCGGGTTGCTCCGTGGCATCACGCTCTCGCTGGTGACTATTGCCGTCATGCTCGCCCTCTTCGGGCCGGCCGTGCAGGCGTCGCAGGCCCTGGCGCTCGTCGCGGTCTTCCTGCTCGGCCTGCTGCCGAGCGTGCTCGTCCCGATGCTGCAGACGCGGCTCATGGACGTCGCGCACGAGGGCCAGGCACTCGCCGCCGCGCTCAACCACTCGACCCTGAACATCGCCAACGCCCTCGGTGCCTGGTTGGGGTCGATCGTGCTGGCGGCGGGCCTGGGCTACGAGTGGCCGTCGCGCGTCGGGGCGATCCTCGCCGTCCTGGGTGTCGGCATCGCCCTGTGGTCGCTCGCCCTCGACCGCCGGACAGGCCGGTCGGGCACCCACGCTGCCTGACCGGCCCCGCCGAAGTCCCAGACTTCGGCGTCAAACGCCCCACGAGAGACCGAAGTCCCGGACTTCGGGGCGTTGGCTGGGGTGACGCGAGCACGGGTGGGGCGTCACCGGCATACCCCGGCGCATGGGAGGATGGGTCGATCCGTCCGTCCGACGTCCTCGTGAGGTTCGAAGCACCCGTGTCCCCCCTGGCCCGCACCGCGCTGCAGCCTGCCGCGACGCCGCCGGAGCTGATCCGGAACTTCTGCATCATCGCCCACATCGACCACGGCAAGTCGACCCTGGCCGACCGGATGCTGCAGATGACGGGCGTCGTCGACGAGCGGGCGATGCGCGCCCAGTACCTCGACCGCATGGACATCGAGCGCGAGCGGGGCATCACGATCAAGAGCCAGGCCGTCCGCATGCCGTGGGAGCTCGAGGGCACGACCTACGCGCTCAACATGATCGACACCCCCGGGCACGTCGACTTCACCTACGAGGTCTCGCGGTCGCTGGCTGCGTGCGAGGGCGCGGTCCTGCTCGTCGACGCGGCGCAGGGCATCGAGGCGCAGACCCTGGCGAACCTCTACCTCGCCATGGAGAACGACCTCACGATCATCCCGGTCCTCAACAAGATCGACCTGCCCGCCGCGCAGCCGGAGAAGTATGCCGACGAGCTGGCCGGGCTCATCGGGTGCGACCCCGAGGACTGCCTCAAGGTCTCCGGCAAGACCGGCGTGGGCGTCGAGCCGCTCCTCGACGAGATCGTCAGGCAGCTGCCCGCCCCGGTCGGCGTGGCCGACGCCCCGGCCCGGGCCATGATCTTCGACTCGGTCTACGACACCTACCGCGGCGTCGTCACCTACGTCCGCGTCGTCGACGGCCACCTGAGCCCGCGCGAGCGGATCCAGATGATGTCGACCCGGGCGACGCACGAGCTGCTCGAGATCGGCGTCATCAGCCCCGAGCCGGTGCCCTCCAAGGGCCTCGGCGTCGGCGAGGTCGGCTACCTCATCACCGGCGTGAAGGACGTGCGCCAGTCGCGCGTGGGCGACACGGTGACGAACCAGTCCAAGCCGGCCAAGGACGCACTCGGCGGCTACCGCGACCCCAAGCCGATGGTGTTCTCCGGGCTCTACCCGATCGACGGGTCGGACTACCCCGACCTGCGCGACGCCCTCGACAAGCTCAAGCTCAACGACGCCGCGCTGGTGTACGAGCCGGAGACGTCGGCGGCGCTCGGCTTCGGCTTCCGCATCGGCTTCCTCGGGATGCTGCACCTCGAGATCGTCCGCGAGCGGCTCGAGCGGGAGTTCAACCTCGACCTCATCTCGACGCTGCCCAACGTCGTCTACGACGTGACGATGGACGACGGCAAGGAGATCGTCGTCACCAACCCCAGCGAGTTCCCCTACGGCAAGGTCGCCTCGGTGACCGAGCCGGTCGTGCGGGCCACGATCCTGGCGCCGAGCGAGTTCATCGGCGCGATCATGGAGCTCTGCCAGCAGAAGCGGGGGAGCCTGCGCGGCATGGACTACCTGTCCGAGGACCGCGTCGAGATGCGCTACACCCTGCCGCTGGCCGAGATCGTCTTCGACTTCTTCGACCAGCTGAAGTCGCGCACCCGCGGGTACGCCTCGCTCGACTACGAGCCCGACGGCGAGCAGGAGGCCGACCTCGTCAAGGTCGACATCCTCCTGCAGGGCGAGACCGTCGACGCGTTCTCGGCGATCGTCCACAAGGACAAGGCCTACGCGTACGGCGTCATGATGGCCAGCAAGCTCAAGGACCTCATCCCCCGGCAGCAGTTCGAGGTGCCCATCCAGGCCGCGATCGGCGCCCGGATCATCGCCCGTGAGAACATCCGCGCGATCCGCAAGGACGTGCTCGCCAAGTGCTACGGCGGTGACATCAGCCGCAAGCGCAAGCTGCTCGAGAAGCAGAAGGCCGGCAAGAAGCGGATGAAGAGCATCGGCACCGTCGAGGTCCCGCCGGAGGCCTTCATCGCAGCCCTGTCCAGCGACACCGAGAAGTCCAAGAAGTAGCGCCAGCCTGGGGTTACCGGGCGGTAACATCGGCGGCATGGTCGACACCTACGCGCTCTACCGGCGGCTCGCGGCATACCCGCAGGGGAACCGGCTGTTCTCGCTGGTCTTCGAGCAGGCAGCGCCCTACTTCCGTTCGGCCCGCCCGCGGTTCGTGAGCCTGGAGCCGAACCGCGCCGTGCTGACGGTCCGCAAGCGCCGGCGGGTGCAGAACCACCTCGGCACGGTCCACGTCATCGCGATCTGCAACGGCCTCGAGGCGGCGATGGGCGCGCTGGCCGAGGCGAGCATCCCGCCCACGCGGCGCTGGATCCCCAAGGGCATGGAGGTCGCCTACACCGCGAAGGCGACGTCCGACATCACCTGCGTCGCCGAGACCGACCCGGCCGACTGGGAGCGGGCGGGCGACACCGAGGTGCCGGTGCGGGTGCGCGGCGTGCGGTCCGACGGCACGACCGTGGTCGAGGGCGTGGTCCGCCTCTGGGTGACCGACAAGCCCGGCACACCGGTCCGCCCGTCGGCCTGAGGCTCAGTCGCGCAGGCGGCCGCGCAGCTGGGCGACCTGGTCCTCGCTCCAGCCGTTCTCGAGCAGCCAGCCGGCCGCGCCGCCGTGGCGCTCCGCGAGCACGGCGAGGATGCGCTCCATGGTCTCCGGGCGCGGCAGGTGGTGGCTCATCGGCTGGTCCCGGAGCACCTCCTCGTATGCCGGCCGGGCCATGAGGCGCGCCACGATCGCCTCGATCCGCTCACCGGTGGCGACGTAGTCGGCGACGACGTCCTCGTCCGAGACGCCGGCCACCGAGAGTGCGAGACCGACCACGGTGCCGGTGCGGTCCTTGCCCGCGGCGCAGTGCACGATCGTCGCGCCACGGCTCTCCGCCACGACCTGCAGCGCGCCGAGCACCGAGTCGGGGCGGTCGGCGAGGTAGCCCAGGTAGTGGCTGGCCCAGTAGTCGTCGTCGCGCCGCGGCGGCTTCGGGCGCTCGGTGCGGGCCGACTTCGACCACGGGAGGACGAGGGCGTCCTCGGCGCTGACCTCCACCTCGTCGTCGCGGAAGAGCGAGTGCCGGTGGTGGGTGGCGAGCTCGCGGACCTGGAGCGGGCCGGGGCCCTCGATCCGCACCTCGACGTCGCTGCGCAGGTCGACGATGTCGGTGACGCCCACCCGCTCGACGAGGTGCCGGACGTCGGCGTCGGTGAGGTCCTGGAGGTTGTCCGAGCGCAGCAGGCGGCCGGTGGCCACCCTCCCGCCGTCGGTGGTCGGGAGGCCGCCCACGTCACGCATGTTGACGACGCCGTCGAGGTCGATCCAGCCGGGAGTGCTCACCCCACCGACTCTAGGTGCCCTCGGTGTCGAGCAGGTGTCCGGCACCCGACGCCTCGGCCGCGTCGGCGACGGCGGACGCCACGACGAGGTCGCTGAGGCCGTTGCCGAGGTTCTGGCAGACGACCCGGCCGTGGGCGGGTCGGCCGCGCCCGAGCAGCGCGCCGGTCCAGTCGCCGGGTGCGGGGTAGCTGCCGAGACGACCGGTCGCCCTGACGGCCTCGAACTGGTCGACGTCGTCGGCGACCAGCACCGCACCCGTGGCCAGGTCGGGGCCGACCGAGGTCGCGTAGTCCAGCGGCAGCAGCAGCGCGTCCGGCGACACCCACGACGGGTCCAGGTGGGCCCCCTGCACCCCGATGCCCAGGGCGGTCACCACGACCACCGCACCGCGCACCGCTCGCTCCGGGTCGTCGGTGCAGCGCAGGTGCACCTCCGGCACCTCGCCGGCGGCCCACTCGTGCAGCTCCTGGCGCGCCTCCTCCCGCCGCGAGTAGACGCGGACGTCGGTGTGGCCGAGGGCTGCCAGGACGCGAAGGTGCGACCGCGCCTGGACGCCGGCGCCGGTGACGGCCACCGCAGCGCCGGCGGGCGCGAGTGCCTGCACGCAGGCGCCGGACACGGCCGCGGTCCGGGCGGCGGTGAGCACCCCGGCCTGCATGACGCACCGGGTCCGCCCGGTGGCTCCGTCGTTGACGACCATCAGGCCGTCGGCGGTCGGGAGCCCGGCGGCCGGGTTGTCCGGGAAGATCGTGATCCACTTGCAGCCCAGCAGGTTCCGCGCGGGCCACGCGGCGGGCATCGCGTTGGCGAAGCTGCCGGGCACCGTGTGGACGGCCGGCTTCGGCGGGACCTCCACGTCGCCGGACGCGCGGGCGACCAGGGCCTCGCGGGCCAGGGCGACGGTCTCGAGCGGCGTCGGGAGGAGGGCCGCCACGTCGGCGTCGGTGAGGAAGCGCACCCGCCGAACCTACGCGGAGCCGGCCCCCACGCGAGCGGGGCACACGAGGACGGCCCACACGAGGACGGCCCACACGGGGACGGGCACACGAGGAGGGGGCACATAGGTGAGGGCCTCGGAAAGTATGAGTTTCCGAGGCCCTCTACGACTCGGACCGAGGTCCGGGTCGGCGCTCCCACCGAGGTGGGGGCGTGCCCCTATTTCTAGTCGCCGGCACGCCGCTCCACAAGGGCTTTCCCGCAGGTGGGAGGCCCTTTTTCAGGGGCGTCCGGCGTGTCGCCGGGACACGCCGGACGCGGTGTGACGGGTGGGACGAGGTCAGTGGCCGGTGGTGCCGCCAACCGGTCCCGTGGCCGCGGACGGGACCGCCTGACACCCCTGAGACAATGGGGTCCATGCCCAGCGCCCTGCCCGACGGCGACCCCGCGCCGCCCGACGGGCGGCTGCCGGAGGCCTCGCTCGCGACCCTCGTCGAGCGGCCGTTCGGGGTCTACCTGCACGTGCCGTTCTGCCGGGTGCGCTGCGGCTACTGCGACTTCAACACCTACACGCTGCTCGAGCTCGGCGCCGACGGCGCCGGGGTCTCCACCTTCGCCGATGCCGCGCTCAAGGAGCTGGCGCTGGCGGGCGACGTCCTGGGGGCGGACGTCCCCGCGGTCGGGACGGTCTTCGTCGGCGGCGGCACCCCGACGATGCTTGCCGCCAGCGACCTCGCCCGCATGCTGCACGGCATACGGGAGCAGTGGGGGCTCGCCGACGACGCGGAGGTGACGACCGAGGCCAACCCCGACTCGGTGACACCCGAGTCCCTCGCCGTCCTCGCCGACGCCGGCTTCACCCGCGTCTCGCTCGGGATGCAGTCGGCCGTGCCGCACGTGCTGCGGACCCTGGACCGCACCCACGACCCCGCCAACGTCGCCCGCGCCGTCGACGCGGCGCGCGGCGCGGGCCTGCAGGTCAGCCTCGATCTCATCTACGGCACGCCGGGGGAGAGCATGGCGGACTGGCGCACGAGCCTGGACGCCGTCGTCGCGCTGCAGCCCGACCACGTCTCGGCCTACGCGCTCGTCGTCGAGGAGGGCACCCGGCTCGCCGCCCAGGTGCGCCGTGGCGAGGTCGCCGCGCCCGAGGACGACGACGAGGCCGCCAAGTACGAGCTGGCCGACGAGGTGCTCTCCGCGGCCGGCTACGACTGGTACGAGGTGAGCAACTGGGCAAGCCGCCCGGACGCGCGCTGCCGCCATAACGAGGGCTACTGGGACGACGGCAACTGGTGGGGCATCGGCCCCGGCGCCCACAGCCACGTCGGCGGCGTGCGCTGGTGGAACGTCAAGCACCCCACCGCGTATGCCGGTCGCGTCGCCGAGGGGGTCAGCCCCGCCCACGGCCGGGAGACGCTGACCGCCGAGCAGCGCTACGACGAGCGGGTGCTGCTGGGGGTGCGGCTGGTCGACGGGCTGCCTCTCGCGGACCTGCGCGACGAGGGCCGCACGGCCGTCGCGGGCCTGATCGTCGACGGCCTGGTGGACGCGGCAGCGGCCCTGCGCCGCCAGCGGGTGGTGCTGACGAGGCAGGGCCGCCTGCTGGCCGACACCGTCGTGCGACGGCTCCTCGGCCTGCGCTAGCTCCCGAGCGTGCGCCCGAGCCGGCTCACTTGACGAAGCGGATGGTGAACGGCGGGTCGTACCACTCCCCGGCGTTGGCGCGCATGGCGGCGATCGCGTGGATGACCACCGCGGCGACGACCACGATCGGGTAGAGGACGAAGCCCACGAGCACGATCATCAGGACGCCCGAGACGATGAGGCCGATGAGGGCCGTCAGCTGCACGTTGACCGCGTTGGCGGCGTGCGCCCGCACGAACGGGCCGCGGTCGCGGTAGACGAGGTAGATGATCAGGCTGGCGACGAAGCCGAGGGTGCCGGCGCTGACGACCATGGCCACGCCGGAGATGACGTGGGTCAGGGTGGCCCAGGTCTTCTCCTCCTGCTGCGACATGGGCTGCGCGGGCTGTTGCGGGTACTGCGGTGAGGCGGTCATGTCTCTCCTCCGTGGATGGTGCCTTCACCCAGTGAAGCGCATGACGGACGCCGATCATCCCCGTTTCGGGGTGCGGTCAGGGCAGCGTCAGGGCCGACCCTGAGGGGCGACCCCGAGCACCGGCCGGCAGGAGTCAGTGGCCGGGCTCGGTCACGAAGTCGATGAGCTCCTCGACGCTGGCCAGCAGCGTCGGCTCGAGGTCGGCGTAGCTGCGCACCGTCCCGAGGATCTGCTTCCACGCCCGGGCGATGTCGGCCTGGCTGTCGTGCGCCCAGCCGAGGTGGGCGCAGATGCCGTGCTTCCACGACGTGCCGCGGGGGATGACCGGCCACGCGCCGAGTCCGAGCCGCTCGGGTCGCACGCTCTGCCACACGTCGACGTAGGGGTGGCCCAGGATGCGCACGTGCCCGGCATACGGCTGCAAGCGGCGCGCCTCCTCCACGACCCGGTGCTCCTTCGTGCCAGGCACGAGGTGGTCGACGAGGACGCCCATCCGCCGGCCGGGGCCGGGGGAGAAGTCGCGGATCGCGGCAGAGAGGTCGTCCACGCCGTCGAGCATCTCGACGACAACACCCTCGATGCGCAGGTCCTCGCCCCAGACCTTCTCGACGAGCTCGGCGTCGTGCCGGCCCTCGACGAAGATCCGGGACCCGCTCGCCACCTTGGCGCGCACGCCCTCGACGGCGCGCGACCCCGAGGCCGTGCGCGAGGAGGCCTGCTTCGCCGCCGCGAGCTGCGCCCGGGCGGCTGCGGTCGGGGGCGTCAGGACGACCGGGGCGCCGTCGAGCAGGAACCCCGGGCCGAGCGGGAAGCCCTTGACCCGGCCCCGCCGGTCCTCGAGGTGGACGACCCGCATGCCGCCCGCCTTCTCGACGCGCACGACCGCGCCGCACCAGCCGGTCTCGACGTCCTCGACGACGAGACCGGTCTCGGCCTCGACCTCCGTCGCGCGCCCGCGAGGGGGCTTGCGCCAGTCGGTGGACAGCACGTCGGAGCCATAGCGGTCGGGCACCGGGGAAGGGTATGCCGGGTGCGCCGGCCGGCCACGGGGGCGCGCCGGTGGATGCGGCCGAGGTGCGCCGGTCGATGCGGCCCAGACGCGCCGGACGACATAGACTTGGCACTCCGAGGGTGTGAGTGCCAACGTGGGGAGCTGCCGCGGACGGCCCCGCCCGCGGTCGAAGTGCCAGCCGAACGACAGGAGCGCCATGAGCGAAGAACGTCGCCTCGCCGTGCTGCGCGCCATCGTCCAGGACTACGTCGAGACGTCCGAGCCGGTCGGGTCCAAGGCGCTGCTCGAGCGCCACCACCTCGGGGTGTCCGCGGCGACGGTCCGCAACGACATGGCCGTGCTCGAGGAGGAGGGGCTGATCGCGGCCCCGCACACCAGCGCCGGACGCGTGCCGACCGACGCCGGGTACCGCCTGTTCGTCGACCGGCTCAGCTCGGTCAAGCCGATGTCCGCAGCCGAGCGCGCCGCGATCGCGCACTTCCTCGAGGGCGCCGTCGACCTCGACGACGTCGTCGACCGGACGGTGCGGCTGCTGGCCCAGCTGACCCGTCAGGTCGCGGTCATGCAGTACCCCTCGCTGACCCGGTCCTCGGTGCGGCACATCGAGTTCGTGCCCATGGGCGGCCGGCGGCTCATGGTCGTGCTCATCGTCAACACCGGGCGGGTCGAGCAGCGGGTCATCGAGACCACCGCCGACCTGAGCACCCCCGAGGGTGAGGCCACCCTTGGCCTCGTGCGGGCCAAGGTCAACGCGCGCGCCGTGGGGGAGCGCCTCGTCGACGCGTCGGCAGCCCTGTCGTCGCTGCCCGAGGAGTTCGACCCCGCCGACCGCGACCTCGTGCGCGCCGTCGTGCAGTCGCTGGAGGACGCCCTCGTCGAGGAGCGCGAGGAGCGGGTCGTGCTCGCCGGCACGGCCAACCTCGCCCGCGTCGGTACGGACTTCCCGCTCACCATCGGGCCGGTCCTCGAGGCGCTCGAGCAGCACGTCGTCCTGCTCAAGCTGCTCGGGACCGCGCGCGAGACCTCCGACGCCGTCTCCGTGCGGATCGGCCACGAGAACCCGTTCGCCGGGCTGCAGTCGACCTCGGTCGTCTCGACCGAGTACGGCACCGGGGCCGATCTCGTCGCCGGGCTCGGCGTCCTCGGGCCGACCCGCATGGACTACCCGACCACCATGGCCTCGGTGCGGGCGGTCGCCACCTACGTCTCCCGGATCCTCGCGCAGTGAGCGCCGGGTCCACCTCCCGCGGGGCCGTCACCGCCGCCGGCTCCCCGACCGTGTCGATGCACCACTGACAAGGATCTTCGTGAACGACTACTACCAGGACCTCGGCGTCTCGCGGGACGCCACCGCCGAGGACATCAAGCGGGCCTACCGCAAGAAGGCCCGCACCCTGCACCCGGACGTCAACCCCAGCCCGGAGGCGGAGGAGCAGTTCAAGAAGGTGTCCCAGGCGTACGACGTGCTCTCCGACCCGGAGAAGCGCCGCTCGTACGACATGGGCGCCGACCCGTACGCCGCCGGGGCCGCCGGCTTCGGCCAGGGCTTCTCGTTCAGCGACATCATGGACGCGTTCTTCGGCGCGGGCGCCGGCACCGCCCAGCGTGGCCCGCGCTCGCGCCAGCGCCGCGGCCAGGACGCCCTGATCCGGCTCGACATCGACATGGCCGACGCCGTGTTCGGTGCCGAGAAGGAGCTCACGGTCGAGACGGCTGTCGTCTGCTCGACCTGCCACGGCGACGGCGCCCAGCCGGGCACCTCGCGCCGGACCTGTGACGTCTGCGGCGGCCGGGGCGAGATCCAGCAGGTGCAGCGGTCGTTCCTCGGGCAGGTCATGACCAGCCGTCCCTGCATGACCTGCCAGGGGTACGGCGAGGTGCTCGTCAGCCCCTGCTTCGAGTGCTCCGGCGACGGCCGGGTCCGCACCCGCCGCACCCTGACCATCAAGGTGCCCGCCGGCGTCGACACCGGCACCCGCATCCAGCTGACGGGCGAGGGCGAGGTCGGCCAGGGCGGCGGCCCTGCCGGCGACCTCTACGTCGAGGTGTCGGTCCGCCCGCACGCGACGTTCCAGCGTCGCGGGGACGACCTGCACGCCACGGTCGAGCTGCCCATGACCGCAGCCGCGCTCGGCACCACGCTCAAGCTCGACACCTTCGACGGCTCCCAGGAGCTCGAGGTCAAGCCGGGCACCCAGGCCGGTGACGCGGTCACGCTGCGCGGGCTGGGGGTCACGCACCTGCGCGGCGGCGGCCGCGGCGACCTGATCGTCCACGCGAACGTGATGACCCCGACCCGCCTGGACGAGCAGCAGGAGGAGCTCCTGCGCCAGCTCGCGGGGCTGCGCGGGGAGGAGCGCCCCGAGGGACGGCTCGCCCCCGCCAACCAGGGCCTGTTCGGCAAGCTGCGCGAGGCGTTCAAGGGCCGCTGAGCCCGCTCCGGCGTACGCTGGGGCCAGCACCACGACTGGGGAGGAGGGGCGCGTGGACACCACCGTCGAGCGGCTGAGGCACGCCGCCCTCCTGCTCGTCGCGTCGAGCGCAGTCACCGTCGTCCTGCTCGGTGTGGCCGGCACCACCGGGTCGGTGCCACAGGCCGTGCTCGTCGCCGGTCTGGGCACGGCGCTGCTCGCGCTGACCGCGGTCGCGCGGGTCCACGTGCCGGTGCCGGCCCTGGCAGCCGTGCGGCGTCCGACCGACGGGTCTCGGCCCGTCTCGGCCACGCCCTCCTGGCTCCATGTCGACGTCCCGCGCCGGCCCCGGCGTCCCCGAGCTCCCGGGTCCCGCTGACCGTCCGCGCCCTCCCGGTGTGCGGACGGTTCCGCCGACCCCACACACCGACCGCCCGGTCTCCCGGGCAGAGGAGCTCGACCCATGAACCCGATCACACCCATCAGCCATGCCCTCGCCGCCGTCCTGGCCGGGGCCCACACCCTCGCGACCTCCCTCGGCCTCGCGCCCGGGTCCGCCGCCGCCTGGCTGGCCGCCATCGCCCTGCTCGTCGTGGCCGTGCGCGGCCTCACCGTGCCCCTGGTCCTGCGCGGGGTGCGCGACAGCCATGCCCGGGCGCACGCCCGACCACAGCTGGTTGCCCTGCAGGAGCGGTATGCCGGCCGGCTCGACGCGGAGGGTCTGCGGGCGCTGCAGGCCGAGCGCCGGTCGATCCATGCCGAGCACGGCGTCGCACGGTGGGGCCTGGCCCCGACGCTGCTCCAGCTGCCACTGCTGCTCGCTCTGTACCGCGTCATCAGCCAGGTCACGGCCGGCCACCCGCTCGGCGCGCTCGACGCCGGCCTGGTCGCATCTGCGGCATCCGCGTCGCTCGTGGGGCTGCACTTGTCGAGCCGGCTGGTGCAGCTCGGCCACGACCCCGTCGGACTCGCCACCCTGGTCGTCGTGGCGCTCGCGTCGGCACTGCTCTCGTTCGCTACGTCCCGGTGGTTCACGCTGCCGATGACCGACACGACCGGCCAGCCCGACCTGCTGACGACGGTCCAGCGGTGGATCCCGGCGCTGGGTGCGGTGGGGGTCCTCGCCGCCGCGTGCGTCGTCCCGGCCGGTCTTGTCGCGTACTGGTTCCTGAACAACCTGTGGACCTTCGTGCAGCAGGGCCTGGTCTGGCGGTTCGCCCCCACCCCGGGCTCCCCGGCAGCGGCGCGTCGCGCGGCTGCGGGGACTGCCTAGGCTGGCCGCGTGACGCTGCCGCTCTTCCTCGTCGACCCGGCCCTCGTGGCCTCCGCCGCCCCCGGTGGAGCCGTGCTGCTCGACGGCCCCGAGGGGCGGCACGCCGCGACGGTGCGCCGGATCACCGTGGGCGAGCGCGTCCTCCTCTCCGACGGAGCGGGCAGGCGCCTCGTGTGCGAGGTCGCCGGCGCCGGCCGCGCGGAGCTGGACCTGCGGGTCCTCGAGGTCGAGCAGGTCCCCGAACCCCGGCCCCGGTTCGTGCTGGTGCAGGCGTTGGCCAAGGGGGACCGGGACGACCAGGCGGTCGAGGCGGCGACCGAGTGCGGCGTAGACGAGGTGGTCCCGTGGCAGGCAGCCCGGTGCATCGTCCAGTGGCGCGGCGAGCGCGGGGAGAAGGCCCGGGGAAAGTGGGTCGCGACCGTCGTGGCGGCGGCCAAGCAGTCCCGCCGGGCCAGGGTGCCCGTCGTCGCCGAGCTGGCCACGACGAAGGCGCTCGCGGCCCGGGTCGCCGGCGCCGCGGCGGCATACGTCCTGCACGAGGACGCCACCACGAGCCTGGCGAGCCAGGCGCTGCCGGACGAGGGCGACGTGGTCGTCGTCGTCGGGCCCGAGGGCGGCATCACCCCCGAGGAGGTGGCCGCGCTCGAGGCGGCCGGCGCGGTGGCCGTCCGGCTGGGCGACACCGTGCTGCGGTCCTCCAGCGCCGGGCCGGCCGCGCTCGCGGTGCTGAGCGCGGCCGGCCGCTGGCGCTGAGACCTACTGGACCGAGAAGGTCACCGTCCTGGCGGCCACGACCGACTGCCCGTCGGCCTGGCTGGGCTCGAAGACCCGGATCGAGTAGCTGCCGGCGGGCAGGGTGCCGAGCTGGATCGAGTAGGAGCCCTGCTGCGGCGCACCCACGGAGGCCATGGTGTGCCCGCCCTTGACCTTGGCGCCGTCACGGTAGAGCTCCCAGCTCACGGTCGCCTCGAAGACGATGGCCTGCCCGGTGACCGTGAGCGGCGTGGTCGCGGACACGAGCTGCCCGCGGCTCGGCGACGTGACCCAGATCGGGGCAAGGTCCTCGTAGAGCCGGTCCGACGACGGACGCGTGAACGTGCGGCCTGCTGTCGCGATGGACCCGAACAGCTTCGTGTCCTTGCCCTGGACGGTGAAGCGGACCGGGACGTTGCCCTTCTGGACCGCTGCCTGCGCCGTCCAGACGAGCTCCTGGACCGCCAGCCGTCGCACTCCGGCCGTCGTCGCCGCGGCGGGGTCGCCGGGCACGGCGAGGTCGACGGTGATGAGCTTCGGCGTGACGGTGACCGCTCGGATGGACTGCCCTGCCCACGGCGCGAGGTAGGCAGCGTCGGTCGTGGAGGTCGGCGGGCGCAGCGCGAGCCCGAGCGCGGCCTTGGCCCTGGCCGCGGCGTCCCCGCTGGTCACCGGGCCGGGCACGAACTCGCGGTACAACCCGTAGGCGGGCTTGTCACCGCCCTGCGGCCCGACGAAGTAGACCGGCAGCGTCGTGGGCCCCGGGCCGGCCGTGAGGGTCGCGCTCCCCGAGGTGACTGCCGACGCCGGCGCGGACGGGCTGCTGCCCGACGGTGCGGGCGTGGCCTGCGACGTGGTGGGTCCCGTCGTCGCGGGTGCGGCCGTCCGCGTGGAACGGTCCTGGCCCGCCCACCACACGCCGCCGGCGATGAGGGCGACGGCTGCCGCGGCGGCGACGGGCACGAGCCAGCGACGCGGGGCGTGACCCGCCCGGGCGCTCACCGGCCCCGCCTCTCGGGCCTGGTGCAGGATCGCCTCGAGGCGGTCTGGTGGTCGGACACTGCGGGTCTCCTCTGCGAGTTCGGTGCGGAGCTGGTCCTCGAGCCGGCGGAGCTCCTCGGGCTCGAGGTCGGGGTCGAAGCGGGGGTCGGGCGTCGGGCGGTCGCTCATGACTGGTCTCCCATCCGGTCGCGCAGGCCGGCGAGCCCGCGGTGGGCATGGGCCTTGACCGAGCCGGGGGAGATGCCGAGGGCGTCGGCGATCTCGGCCTCGCTGAGGTCGAGGTAGTAGCGCATCGTCAGCACCTCTCTCTGGCGCTGGGGCAGGCCGCCCAGCGCTCGGACCATGGACCGTCTCGCCTCGGACCCGAGCGCCCGGTCCTCGGCACTGGCCTCGGTGCGCCGGCCGGGTGCCCCGGCGTCGGCGCGCTCGCGGGCGAGGTGCCGCTCCTCGACGCCCCGGTGCCGCAGGCTCGACCGGGCGCCGTTGACGACCGACCGGCGCAGGTATGCCGTGGCCTTCTCCGGGTCGCGCAGCGAGTCCCAGCGGCGGTGCACCGCGATGAAGGCCTCCTGGACGACCTCCTCGGCGGCGAGGTCGTCGCGCAGGAGCAGCCAGGCGAGCCGGACGAGGCCGGCCCAGTGGGCGGCATACAGCTCCCGCACGCCCTCGTCGGCGCCCGGGTGCCCTTCGTCGCTCCGGTCGCGCACGGCCACGCCCAACGGTCCCACGCCCCTACGACGCGCTGGTCGACCCCGAGGTTGACGCGCCGAGATGGCTAGTCTCGGGGCATGGCCGACGCCGACTGCATCTTCTGCAAGATCCTCACGGGCGACATCCCCGCCGACGTGGTGCGCGAGGACGAGCACACGGTCGCGTTCCGCGACCTCGAGCCGCAGGCGCCCACCCACGTGCTGGTCATCCCGCGGCGGCACCTGCCCGACGTGGGCTCCCTGGCGCTGGAGGCGCCCGAGGAGGTCGCGCCCCTGTTCGCCGCGGTGCGCGCCGTCGCCGAGCAGGAGGGGATCGACGGGAGCGGCTACCGCAGCGTCTTCAACACGGGTGCGGGTGCCCAGCAGAGCGTCTTCCACGCCCACGTGCACGTGCTGGGCGGCCGGGCAATGACGTGGCCGCCCGGCTGAGGCGCACCGTAGACTGGACGGACCATGGCAGACGCTGATCATTCGACCTCACTGGGCGCCGACGCCGACGAGGCCCGCCCAGTCCCGACGCACACCGTCGTGATCCCGCCGCAGGTGCAGATGGTGACCCTCCTCGGTCCGCGCGACGAGCTGCTGCGCACCATGGAGCGGGCGTTCCCCCAGCTGCAGATCCACGTGCGCGGCAACGAGTTCCACCTGTCCGGGCCCAGCGCCGAGGTGGCGCTCGCCGAGCGCACGGTCGACGAGCTGCTCGCCGTGATGGAGGGCGGCCAGCCGCTCAACCGCGACGCCGTCGAGCGCTCGATCCAGATGCTGCGGGCGCAGACGGTCGAGCGGCCGGCCGACGTGCTGACCATGAACATCGTCAGCAACCGTGGTCGCACGATCCGTCCCAAGACGCTGAACCAGAAGCACTACGTCGACGCGATCGACAAGCACACGATCGTCTTCGGCATCGGCCCCGCCGGCACGGGCAAGACGTACCTGGCGATGGCCAAGGCCGTGCAGGCCCTGCAGGCCAAGCAGGTCAACCGGATCATCCTGACCCGGCCCGCGGTCGAGGCGGGGGAGCGGCTCGGCTTCCTGCCCGGCACGCTCAACGACAAGATCGACCCGTACCTGCGCCCGCTCTACGACGCGCTGCACGACATGGTCGACCCGGAGTCGATCCCGCGGCTCATGGCGGCCGGCACGATCGAGGTCGCCCCGCTGGCCTACATGCGCGGCCGCTCGCTGAACGACGCGTTCATCATCCTCGACGAGGCGCAGAACACCTCGCCCGAGCAGATGAAGATGTTCCTCACCCGGCTCGGCTTCGGCTCCAAGATGGTCGTCACCGGTGACGTCACCCAGGTCGACCTGCCCGACGGGACGCGCTCCGGCCTCCGGGTCGTCCGCGACATCCTCGCCGACGTCGAGGACATCCACTTCTCCGTCCTCACCCCGCAGGACGTCGTGCGGCACCGGCTCGTCGGCGCGATCGTCGACGCCTACGGCCGCTGGGACGACGAGCAGCAGACCCGCGGCCAGCAGGCCCGGGGTGGCCGCGAGCAGGGAGGACGTGGGCAGCGTGAGCATCGACGTCCTCAATGAGACCGACTACCAGCTCGACGAGCTCGAGCTGGTGGCGCTGAGCAAGTACGTCATGACCCAGATGCGGGTCCACCCCGGGGCCGACCTGTGCCTGCGGCTGGTCGACGAGCCGGCCATGGAGGTCCTGCACGTGCAGTGGATGGACCTGCCGGGCCCAACCGACGTCATGAGCTTCCCGATGGACGAGCTGCGGCCCGGCCGTGAGGGTGAGGAGCCCGAGGAGGGCGTGCTCGGCGACATCGTGCTGTGTCCCTCCGTCGCGGCACGGCAGGCCAAGGAGGCCGGCCACGCGACCGAGGAGGAGCTGCTGCTGCTCACGACGCACGGCATCCTGCACCTGCTCGGCTACGACCATGCCGAGCCGGACGAGGAGCGCGAGATGTTCGAGCTCCAGCGCCAGCTGCTGCTGACCTTCCTCGCCGGCCGCGGCCGGCCCTCGTCCTGAGCGGGGGAGCCGTGACCGGGGTCGTCGTCGCCGCCCTCCTGTCGATCGCCGTCGCGTTCGTCCTCTCCGCGGCGGAGGCCGCGATCTGGAAGATCTCCCGGGTCCGCGCGAACGAGCTCGTCGAGGAGAACCGCACGGGCGCGAAGTCGCTCGCGCGGATCATGGGCGACTCCGCGGCATACCTGTCGGTCACGGCGTTCCTCCGCGTCGTGGCGGAGGCGACGACGGCCGTCCTCATCACCTTGGGCACGATCGACCTGGTCGACGGCTTCTGGACCCGGCTGCTCATCGCGATCGGCGTCATGGCGCTCGTGTCGTTCGTCATCGTCGGCGTCTCGCCGCGCACGCTGGGCCGCCAGCACTCCGACACGGTGGCGCTGCTCGCCTCGCCGCTGATCATCGGGCTGCGCGGCATCCTCGGCCCGGTGGCCCGCGTGCTGGTCGCGCTCGGCAACGCCGTCACCCCGGGCCGCGGCTACCGCGACGGGCCGTTCCAGAGCGAGTCCGAGCTGCGCGACCTCGTCGACCTGGCGGGGGAGAGCGCGGTCATCGAGGCCGACGAGCGGCAGATGATCCACTCCGTCTTCGAGCTCGGCGACACGGTGGCCCGCGAGGTCATGGTGCCGCGCACCGACATGGTCACCATCGACGGCGAGAAGTCGCTGCGCTCGGCGATGTCGCTGTTCCTGCGGTCCGGCTTCTCGCGCATCCCGGTGGTCGGCGACGGGTCCGACGACATCCTCGGGCTGCTGTACTTCAAGGACGTCGCCCGCCGCGTCAACGCCGACCCCGAGGCGGTCACCCTGCCGGTCACCGCCCAGATGCGGCCGATGCACTACGTCCCCGAGAGCAAGCCCGTCGACGACCTGCTCCGGGAGATGCAGCACGACCAGAGCCACTTCGCCGTCGTCGTCGACGAGTACGGCGGCACGGCCGGCCTCGTCACGATCGAGGACATCCTCGAAGAGATCGTGGGCGAGATCGCGGACGAGTACGACCGTGAGGCACCCGGTGTCGAGGACCTCGGCGACGGCACGATCCGCGTGCCCGCGACGATGGACATCGACGACCTGGCCGACCTGTTCGACGTCGAGATCGAGGAGGACGAGGTCGACACCGTCGGCGGGCTCATCGGCAAGATGATCGGCCGGGTGCCGATCGTCGGCTCGAGCTGCGAGGTGGCGGGGCTGCGGCTCACCGCCGAGCGCATGGCCGGGCGCCGGCACCGGATCGCGAGCGTCATCGTCGAGCCCGTCCGGGTCGCGGGCGACGGCGCGGGGCACGGTCACGGGGCGGGTTCGCCGGGCACTACGGTGGAGCCCGAGCGCGAAGGAGTGTCATGAGCGGCAACGGGTCCACGAGCGGGTATGCCGGGCAGCCGGCAAGCGGGTACGTCGCCGGTTTCGCGTGCCTGGTCGGCCGTCCCAACGCGGGCAAGTCGACCCTGACCAACGCCCTCGTCGGCCAGAAGGTCGCGATCACGTCCTCCAAGCCGCAGACCACGCGCCACACCATCCGAGGCATCGTCACCACGGACACCTCGCAGCTGGTGCTCGTCGACACCCCCGGGCTGCACAAGCCGCGGACCCTGCTGGGCGAGCGGCTCAACGACGTCGTGCGCGAGACCCTGCTCGAGGTCGACGTCATCGGGTTCTGCCTGCCCGCGGACCAGAAGCCCGGGCCCGGCGACGCCTTCATCGCCCGCGAGCTCGCCGAGGTCCAGCGGGCCAAGCGCAAGCCCGTCGTGGCCATCGCCACCAAGACCGACCTGGTCGACCGGCAGCGGCTGGCCGAGCACCTCATCGCCATCGACCAGCTCGGGTCGTGGGACGAGATCGTCCCCTGCTCGGCGACCAACGGCTCGCAGGTCGACGACGTCGCCCGCCTGCTGTCCTCGCACCTGCCGCCGTCGCCCGGCCCGCTCTACCCCGAGGGTGTCCTTACCGACGAGCCCGAGGCGGTCATGATCGCCGAGCTCGTCCGCGAGGCAGCGCTCGAGGGCGTCCGCGACGAGCTGCCGCACTCCCTCGCCGTCGTGGTGGAGGAGATGGTCCCGCGCGAGGGGCGGCCCGCCGACAGGCCGCTGCTCGACGTGCGGGTCAACGTGTTCGTCGAACGGCCCTCGCAGAAGGCGATCGTCATCGGTCGCGGGGGCTCGCGGTTGCGCGAGGTCGGGACCAACGCCCGCCGCGGCATCGAGGCCCTGCTCGGCCAGAAGGTGTACCTCGACCTGCACGTCAAGATCGCCAAGGACTGGCAGCGCGACCCCAAGCAGCTGCAGCGCCTCGGCTTCTGACCACCATCCTCCTCCCACTTCGGGCCACTCGGCCCCGGACCGTGGCCCCCGGTTGCGGGTCGAGAGGCCCGAAGTGCGGCGTGCAGGAGTATGCCGTGGCGAAGGTCACGTCGTCGGATCTGCTTGCGGCCCAACGTCTTCCGTCGCTGATAGCCGCCATGTCCGCTCTGTGATTTGTCTGCCGTGCGCGTCTTCGGCACAGTGGTGCGTTGGCCCGAAGAGGTTTTGATACGCAACCAACGAGAACAACGGAGGAGTGGCACGCCCGCGTGCCAGACACCACGTGACGACACAGCTGACGAAGACAGGTCCGGCCGGACCCGGTGAAGCCGGCCACGAGACCGACACCCTCGAAACCGTCCACCCCGCCCTCGATCCCGTGATCGAGGAGCACCCCGCGGAGGAGCCGCAGAAGCTCGACTCGATCGTCTTCGGCGTGACCGCCGTCATCGCGATCGGCTTCGTGCTCTGGGGCTTCCTGTCGACCGACACCCTCAGCACCGCCTCGACCAGCAGCCTCGGCTGGGTCGTGCACAACATGGGCTGGCTGTTCGCCCTGGTGGCGTCCGGCTTCGTGCTGTTCGTGATCTGGCTCGCCGCAGGCAAGTTCGGCCGCATCCCCCTCGGGCGCGACGACGAGGAGCCGGAGTTCAAGACGGTCTCGTGGATCGCGATGATGTTCAGCGCGGGCATGGGCATCGGCCTGATGTTCTACGGCGTCTCCGAGCCGCTGTCGCACTTCGTGAAGCCGCCGCCCGGCACCGGGCCTGCCGGCAACGAGCACGCCGTCCAGACCGCGATGGCCACCACGCTGTTCCACTGGACCCTGCACCCGTGGGCGATCTACGCGGTGGTGGGCCTCGCCGTGGCATACGGCGTCTTCCGCAAGGGGCGCTCGCTGCTCATCAGCTCCGCCTTCGCACCGCTGCTCGGTGAGAAGCGCGCGGGCGGCCCGGCGGGCAAGGTCATCGACATCCTGGCCATCTTCGCCACGCTCTTCGGCTCCGCGGCCTCCCTCGGCCTCGGCGCCCTGCAGATCGGCTCCGGCCTCGAGATCGTCACCGGCATCGGCAAGGTCGGCAACGGCGTCCTCGTCGCGATCATCACGGTGCTGACCGTGTGCTTCATCCTGTCTGCGGTCTCGGGTGTCGCCAAGGGCATCCAGTGGCTGTCGAACATCAACATGGTGCTGGCCATCGCGCTGGCGGTCTTCGTGTTCGTCGTCGGCCCGACCGTCTTCATCCTCGACCTCGTCCCGACCGCGGTCGGCTCGTACTTCCAGGACCTCGCGATGATGTCCGCCCGCACCGACGCGGCGGGTGGCAGCGCGATGCAGGAGTGGCTGTCCGGCTGGACGATCTTCTACTGGGCCTGGTGGGTCAGCTGGACGCCGTTCGTCGGCATGTTCATCGCCCGCATCTCCCGTGGCCGCACGATCCGCCAGTTCGTGACCGGCGTGCTGCTGGTGCCGAGCGTCGTGTCGCTCGTGTGGTTCGCCATCTTCGGCGGCGCCGGCATCGACATGCAGCGCGGTGGCACCGACCTCGCCAGCGAGGGCTCGTCCGAGGCGTCCCTGTTCGCGATGCTCGGCCACCTGCCGCTGTCGACCATCACCTCGGTCATCGTCATGGTGCTCGTCGCGATCTTCTTCGTCTCCGGCGCTGACGCGGCGTCCATCGTCATGGGCACGCTGTCCGAGCGCGGGACCCTCGCACCGAGCCGCAAGACGGTCATCTTCTGGGGCGCCGCGACCGGCGCCGTCGGTGCGGTCATGCTGATCGTCGGCGGCGAGGACGCCCTCTCCGGCCTGCAGAACATCACCATCGTCGCGGCGCTGCCGTTCCTGCTGGTCATGGTGGGACTGGCCGTTGCCCTGGTGAAGGACCTCAGCTCCGACCCGCTCATCGTGCGCCGGGCGTATGCCGTGGCCGCGGTCGAGCAGGCCGTGGTCGCCGGCGTGACCGAGCACGGTGACGACTTCACGCTCACGTTCGAGGAGGCCGCACCCGGTGAGGGCGTGGGCGACCTGGTGACCACCACCACCACCACGACCACGACGTCGACGACCACTACGACCGCCGCGAGCCCTGCCATCGACCGCGAGGATCCGGCCACATCGTGAGCCGCTGACCGGGCCGCCGTCCGAGCCGACCTATCCTTGGTCCCATGCGAGTTGGAGTGTTTGGGGCCACAGGACAGGTCGGCTCGGTCATGCGTGCGCTGCTCGACGAGCGCGGCTTCCCGGTCGACGAGATGCGCTACTTCGCCTCCGCGCGCTCGGCGGGGACGACCCTGCCGTGGAAGGGCGAGGACGTCACGGTCGAGGACACCGCGACGGCAGACTTCTCCGGCCTCGACATCGCGCTGTTCTCCAACGGCGGCTCGACCTCCAAGGAGTGGGCGCCCAAGGTCGCGGCCGCCGGTGCCGTCGTCGTCGACAACTCCAGCGCCTGGCGCAAGGACCCGGACGTGCCGCTGGTCGTGAGCGAGGTCAACGCCGACGACCTCGACACGATCCCCAAGGGCATCGTCGCCAACCCGAACTGCACCACCATGGCCGCGATGCCCGTCCTCAAGCCGCTGCACGACGCCGCCGGGCTCGTGCGGCTCACCGTCGCGTCGTACCAGGCCGTGTCCGGCTCGGGCGGCAAGGGCGTGGCCGAGCTCGACACCCAGCTGCGTGGTGGGTATGCCGCGGGCGACCCCCGCGGCCTCGCGCTCGACGGGCGTGCGATCGCCGTGCCCGAGCCGAACGTCTACGCGGTTCCGGTGGGCTTCAACGTGATCCCGCTCGCCGGCTCGATCGTCGACGACGGCTCGCTGGAGACCGACGAGGAGCAGAAGCTGCGCAACGAGTCGCGCAAGATCCTGCACATCCCCGACCTGCGCGTCTCGGGCACCTGCGTGCGCGTCCCCGTGTTCACGGGTCACTCGCTCGCGATCCACGCCGAGTTCTCGCAGGACCTCAGCCCCGAGGAGGCGCTCGAGCTGCTCGGCCGCGCGCCGGGCGTCGTCGTGAGCGACGTCCCGAACCCGCTCGAGGCCGCCGGCCGCGACGAGGTCTTCGTCGGCCGCGTCCGGGTCGACCAGTCCGCCCCCGAGGGCAAGGGCCTCGTCCTCTTCGTGGTCGGCGACAACCTGCGCAAGGGTGCGGCCCTCAACGCCGTCCAGGTCGCCGAGGAGCTCCTCAAGCGCCGCTGACGGGCGGGGAGCAGAACGGGCGACCCGTGACAAACGGCACCCCGCGCATACGCGATGTGACCGTTTCGTCCCTGCTCCTTGTGCCGGTACCGGCCGGCTCCCCGCGGGTGTTCCTTGGACGGGCGGACCGGCAGGCGACGGGCGTGCCGGCCGCACAGTCGCGAGGAGCTCACAGTGGAACGACGAATGTGGCGGGTCGTGGTGGCAGGGGCTGCGGTGGGGTTGTCCGCCGTCGCCTTCCAGGCGGTGCCCGCGCTCGCAGCTGCCGGGGGGACCGGGCACACGGTCACGCAGACGGTCACCCAGCACGGCACGTGGACCGAGACGGGGGACACCGACTTCTGCACCGGCGAGACGATCTCGCCCACCATCACCGGTAACTCGGTCATGCACGTGACCTACTTCCCCGCCGGTGACGAGGTCTGGGGGACCTTCACCACGGAGGGCACGGGCTCGTTCGTCCAGCCGTCCAGCGGCCTGACCTACAGCGGCCGCGTCACGGTGTGGGGCAACTTCAACGTCAACGAGAAGAACAGCAACGACACCTTCACGGCGACCTTCACGCTCTCCGCAGTTGACGCGAACGGCGTCACCCACCTCGAGGTCGGGCACGAAGTCGCGCACGTCGCGTTCAACGCCGTCGACCCGATCGACCCGGTCGTGTCCTTCGACAAGATGTCGGTGACCTGCTCCTGAGCCGACGGCCGACCAGGCGCACGAATCTTGGCCCAAGATTCGGCTGGCGGGTGAAGGTTCACCAGCACAGCGGATGTTGGGCCAAGATTCGGCGGGGCGGGCTCAGCGCACGGCGCGCCAGACGGACGACCTCGCTCGCGCCCGGCGACCAGGGGGCGATCCACGGACCGGTGCCCTCGCTCGGGTCGAGCACTCCCTCCTCGAGCCAGGCGTAGTCGCCGGCGAGGACGCCCTTCGCCAGCCGACGGTCGTCGTCGTCGGTGTTGGCCCACAGCGCCGTGAAGAGCGCCTCTACCCGCAGCCGGCTCTGCTCGCAGAAGGTGTCGGCGAGCCGGTAGGCCGAGCGCCCCCGGGCCTCGTCGTCGGTCCGCAGCATCTCGGCCCGGCTGCACGCGGCGGTCATCGCGAACAGCTCGGCGCCGATGTCGACGACCCGGCCGAGGAACGCCTGCCGGTACTCCATCCCCGCCTGCCAGCGCGACATCCCGTAGAACGTCTGCCGGGCCAGCTTGCGGCTGGACCGCTCGACGAACCGCAGGTGCCGCGCGAGGGGGCCGAACTCGGCATACGACGTGGGGACCGCACCCTTGCCGGCGACGAGCTGCGGCAGCCACTTCGCGTAGAACCCACTGGCGCCCGCGGCCGCTCGGGCCTTGTCCTCGAGGGTCGCGTCCTTCTCGGCCAGCGCGCCGGCCGCCTTGAGGTGGGCGTCGACGGCCTCGCGGGCGATGAGCAGGTGCATGATCTCGGTCGAGCCCTCGAAGATCCGGTTGATCCGCAGGTCGCGCAGCATCTGCTCGGCGGGCACCGCGCGCTCGCCGCGGGCGCGCAGCGACTCCGCCGTCTCGTACCCGCGCCCGCCCCGCACCTGCACCAGCTCGTCGGCGATCCGCCACGCCATCTCGCTGGACCAGAGCTTCGCCAAGGCGGCCTCGATCCGGATGTCCTTGCTTCCGGCGTCGGCCAGCTGCGCCGACAGCTCCAGCACCGACTCCAGCCCGTAGGTGGTCGCGGCGATGAAGGCCAGCTTCTCCGCGACCGCGCCGTGCTCGCCGACCGGCCTGCCCCACTGAACCCGCGCGGCCGACCACTCGCGCGCGATCTTGAGCGACCACTTGCCCGCGGCCGCGCACATCGCCGGGATCGACAGGCGGCCGGCGTTGAGGGTGGTGAGCGCGATCTTGAGGCCCTCGCCCTCCCTGCCGAGGCGGTTCTCCGCGGGCACGCGCACCTGGTGGAAGCGCGTCAGCCCGTTCTCGATCCCCTTGAGCCCCATGAACGAGTTGCGCCGCTCGACGGTGATGCCCTCGGCCGTGCCCTCGACGACGAACGCCGTGATCCCGCCCTTCTGCCCGTCGTGCTCGGGCACCCGGGCCGTGACGACGAGCAGCTCCGCGACGACGCCGTTGGTGGCCCAGAGCTTCACCCCGTCGAGCAGGTATGCCGTGCCGTCCTCGGTGGGGGTCGCCGTGCTCGCCATCCGCGCGGGGTCCGAGCCGACATCGGGCTCGGTCAGCAGGAACGCGGAGATGGCGCCAGCCGCACAGCGGGGGAGGAACGCCTGCTTCTGCTCGGGCGTGCCGACGAGCTTGACCGGCTCGGGGACGCCGATCGACTGGTGTGCCGACACCAGCGCGCCGAGGCTCGGGTGCGCGGAGCCGATGAGCATGAGCGCCTTGCCGTAGGCCGACATGGTGAGCCCGAGGCCGCCGTACTCGCGGGGGATCTTCATCCCGAACGTGCCGATCTCGGCGAGCCGGGCGAGGTCCCCGTCCGGGATCCTCGACTCGCGCTCGATCCGGGCACCGTCGATGGTGGCGCACACCTCGCGCAACCGGGCCAGGAACTCCTCGCCGCGGGCCTCGTCCTCACGGCTCGCCCGGGGGTGCGGGTGCACGAGGTCGAGGTCGAAGTGGCCGAGGTAGAGCCCCTTGGCGAAGCTCGGCCGCTGCCACTCGGTCTCGCGCGCCTCCTCGGCGACGGCGCGCGACTCGCGTTCGCTGGCGTCGACCCGTGGGCTCACTTCCGCCCCGGCTCCCGCGTTCGTTGTCGGGGTGCCGCGCTCGCGTGCTCCCTGACCTGCTCCCTGCCGGACGTCACTGCTCATGACATCGCCTCCCTCGCCCCAGTCTCGCCCCGGGGTGGGGGAAGGGAAAGCCCTGGCGCCGGGCCGGGCCGGCGCCACGGGTGCGTCAGAGGTCGGTCATCCAGTGGCGCCACGTCTGGGTGACGTGCATGCCCACGTGCTCGTAGAGGCCGAGCGCGCCCGTGCGGGAGTCGGTCGACAGCTCGCTCACCGTGGCGCCGTGGCCGCGGGCGCGCTCGAACGCGTCCACCAGCAGGGCGCGGGCCAGGCCCAGGCCGCGCTGGTCGCGACGGACCGCGATGGCGTCGACGTACCCGGTGTCGCCGGCCAGGATCGTGTAGCAGACCCCGACCTCGGTGCCCGCGGCATCGGTGACGAACCGGATCTGCCACGGCTCGAAGCCCGGCCGCAGCGGGCCGCGGGGCGCCCAGTCCTCGTAGTTCGACGGGTCACGGTCGGGCCACTCGTTGAAGGCGTCCTCGATGAGCTGGAAGGCCGTCCGCCCGTCCCGGTCGCCGGGCACGAACTCGCGCAACGCATACCCGTGCGGCAGCGGCTGCGGCTCGATCGTGCCGTCGGACGGCACCTGGAGCACCCACGACGTCCACCCCTCCCGGTAGCCGCGCCCCTGGAAGAACGTCTCCGCGCCACTGCCGCCGGGGACGGTCTGCCCGACGAGGCGCGAGCCGCCGGCACGGGCGCAGTCCTCCACCCAGTCCGCGACGAAGGTGCCGATGCCCAGGCCGCGGTAGTCGGGGTGGACCGCGGCGTCGGCGCGACGACCCTTGAACACCTCGCCGAAGGCGGCCAGGCGCTCGCCGTCCCACACGCCGATGCTCTGTGTTGCCAGGTCGAAGCTCGCGCGCGCCCAGTCGCCCTGGATGTCCTCGAGCTCGATGGCGGCCTGACCGATGTCGTGGGTCTCGGCCGCGTGGACGACCTCGAAGACCGCCTGGGCGTCCGTCGGCTCGTGGGGGCGGGCGGTGAACCCGTCGGGAAGTGCCATGGCGGCATGGTGCCGGGTGCGGGGGAGTGCCTGCACTCCGTTTTCGGCTGCGGCTGCGGCTGCGGCTGCAGCTCTGCGGTTTTCGGCTGGGCCGCGGTGCTGCCGCGGCGGCTGCGGTGTTGCGCGCCCCCGGGTGGCGTCGTGGACGAGACTCGGAGGATGTGAGAGAGTCCTCTCGAAACAGTTCTCTCACGTGTGTCGAGGACCCTGTCATGGCGAACCCGTACGGCGACATCGAGCTCGACCCCCGGGGCATGCGGGCGCTGGCCCACCCGGTCCGGCTCGCCATCCTGAGCCGGCTGCAGAGCGACGGGCCCAGCACCGCCACCGCCCTCGCGCCGCTCGTCGGCGCGACGCCGTCGGTCACGAGCTGGCACCTGCGCCACCTGGCGGAGCACGGGCTGGTGCGAGACGCCGACGTCGAGTCCGACGGCCGGCAGCGGTGGTGGGAGGCCGTGGGTGGGGGCTTCCGCTTCGCGGCGACGGACGAGGCGAGCCTCGACGCCGCGACCGTCCTCGGCCGGACGATCATGGAGCAGGCGGCCGCGCTGCCCGAGCGCTGGGTGCGCGACGTGGAGCCGCTGCTCGAGGTCGACTGGCGCCGCTCGGCCGGGCTGTCGAACACGACCGTCGAGGTGACGGCCGACGAGCTCGCCGACATCGAGGCTGCCATCGAGCAGGTGCTGGCCCCGTACGTCCTGCGCAAGCGCGGCGGACGCCCCGACGGTGCCCGCCGCGTGCGGATGCTGCGCTACGTCCTGCCCGAGGCCCCTGCCGTTGACGAGGCCGGCCGGGAGGCGCGCGACCGGAGCGAGTCATGACCGTCGGGGACGTGGCCGGCACCGGGCCGTTGTGGCGCGACCGCCGCTTCGCCACGTACTGGGTCGGGCAGGGGGTGTCGCAGTTCGGCGACCGGATCACCGAGCTGGCCCTCCCGCTCATCGCGGTGACGACCTTGCACGCCGAGGCCCGGACGGTGGGCCTGCTCACCGCCGCGGTGTGGGCGCCGAACCTGGTGTCGCTGCTCATCGGCACCTGGGTGGACCACCACGAGCGCAAGCGCCGGCTGCTCGTCCTGGCGGACCTGTTACGGGCGGCTGTCCTCCTCACGCTCCCGCTCGCCCACTGGTTCGGGCTGGTCACGCTGCCCCAGCTCTTCGCCGTCGCCCTCGTCGCCGGGCTCGGGCAGGTGCTCTACCAGACCTCCTACCCGAGCTTCTTCGTCGGGCTCGTCCGCCGGGACCAGTACGTCGAGGCGACCAGCCTGCTCAGCGCCACGCGGTCGGCATCGTTCGTCGCCGGCCCGGCGGTGGCGGGTGGCCTCATCCAGGCACTGACGGCCCCGGTCGCGATGGTGGTCGACGCGGCCTCCTTCCTGGTGTCCGCCGTCCTCATCGGGCGGGTCCGGGTGGCGGACCTCCCGGTCGATCCGGCGCCGTCCGGTGGCCTTCTCCGGCGGGCTCGCGACGGCATGGCGCTGGTCGTGCGACACCCGTACCTGCGCCCGTCGCTGCCCTGCGCCACCACGGTCAACTTCTTCAACCTGATGGTGGGCGCCCTGCTCGTGCTCTTCGCGAGCCGGGAGCTGGAACTGTCGGCCGGGCTCATCGGGCTCGCCCTGGGCATCGGAGCGACGGGCGGCCTGCTCGGGACGGTGGCAGCCGGGCGGCTGTCGAGGCGGTTCGGCATGGGCCGGACGATCATCGCCGGAGCCGTCCTCTTCTCGGCCCCGTTCGCCGCCCTGCCCCTGGCCGGCGGCCCCGTGTGGTCGCGCGTGGCGGCCCTCGCCCTGGTCGAGTTCGTGTCGGACTTCGGGGTGATGTGCTTCGACGTCCCGCTCAACGCGGTGATGGCCGCGGTCACCCCCGACCCCGTCCGTAGCCGGGTGACCGGCGCGTTCTCGACCGTCAACTACGGGATCCGGCCGCTGGGGGCGGTGGTGGGCGGCCTGCTGGGTGACGCGATCGGCATCCGCCCCACGCTGGTGGTCGCGGCCGTCGGGGGAGCGCTCGCGTTCGCCTGGCTCCTCCGCTCGCCGATCGCCTCCACCCGCGGCATGGACGACCTCGAGGTGCCCGAACCGGTGACCGCACCTGCGGCGACAGGCTGACTCAGCCCGGCGCGAAGCCCCAGCCGCGCTCGGCCAGGGCGTCCCGCAGGAACCTGACCGCCACGGGTCCGACGCCGTGCAGCGCGGCCAGCTCGTCCTCGCGCAGGTCGCGGACCTGCTCCAGGGTCCAGATCCCCTGGCCTCGCAGGGCCCGGGTCGCCGGTGCGCCGATCCGCGGGAGCGGCGTGCCCTCCGGCGCGGCGGCCCGGTCCGTCCGCGGTGTCCCCGACTCGGCGTCCACCACGGCCGCCCCGCGCGGCGAGAGCCGGTAGCCGATGTCGAGGGACTCGGTGAGCCCGAGCTCCTTGAGCTTGCGGACGTCCCGCTTGAACGACGGGGTGTCGCGTCCGAGCTCCGCCGCGAGCTCGGGCGCGCGGACGGTGGGGGAGCGGTCGATGATGCCCAGGGTGGCCCGGGTCCACGGCCCGATCGACGACGCCGCGTCGAGCCGGTCCAGCCGCCGCCGGATCGTGGCGACCTCCTCGGCGTCCGGCACCGCGGCGCGCAGCTCCTCGCGCGGGTCCGCTCCGGCATAGCGCAGCCCGACCCGCCAGACGGGCCGGTCCGCCTTCGCCTCGAGCATCCCGCGCAGGTGCGCCAGCGACGGCGAGCCCGCCCGGCGCGCGTCGGTCGCGGTGATCCGGGACGGTGCGACCTGGTCGACGCTGGTGACCTCCAGCAGACCGACCCGCGTGCGCAACCGGGTGCCGACGAGCACCCGCGGCCGGTCCCAGCGGCGGAACGCCAGGTCCACGTCACCGGCCTTGATGGCCGCGAGGGTGTCGGGGCGGATCATCATGCGCCGAACCTACCGACGGACCTTCGGCACTGTCGCCCACCTTCTCGCGGGCGGTCCAGTGGGATCGAGGAGACGCGGAGGTGCACCATGACGAGCCCCACCATCGAACCCCGGACCCGGACGTCCCCGACCCGGACGCGCCCCACCCGGACCCAGCGACGGGTGGGCTACGTCGCAGGGGCGTTCGTCAACGCACTGCTGCTCGGGGCCGTGAACGGCTGGCCGGGCTGGGACGCCCTGCCGTTCCTCACCGATGACTTCCGGCTGGTGCTCGGCTGGGTCAACGCCTCCATCGTGGTGGGCCTGCTCGCCAACCTCGTGTATGCCGTGAGCGACCCGCCGTGGCTGCGCGCCGTCGGCGACGGTGTGCAGAACATCGTCGGCCTGGTCGCCATGGTGCGTCTGTGGCAGGTGTTCCCCGTCCACTTCGCCCCGGGCGGCTTCGACTGGGAGCTCGTGGCGAGGGTCTTCCTCGGGATCGGCATCGTCGGGGCCTCGATCGCGGTCGTCGTGGCGTTCGTCCGACTGGTCCGCCGCGCGGCCACGTGACGCAACCGCTCGACGGGACCGCTTGACGCGACCGCAGCAGTGATATGCAATATATCGCGTGCCCGTCCCTGCTCCGTCAGACGTGTCGTCGCCCCGACAGCTGCTGCGCGACGACGTCTACCAGCGCCTGCGGTCGGCCATCGTCGACGGCACGCTCGAACCGGACGAGGTCGTCCGGGACCAGGAGCTGGCCGCCTGGCTCGGGGTGAGCCGGACGCCCGTGCGTGAGGCGCTCCTGCGGCTGCAGCAGGCAGGCCTCGTGACCGCCACGCCCGGACGGTCCACCCGCGTGGCGTCCCTCGACGCCCGGGCCACCCGGGACGCGCAAGCCGTGGTCGCCGCCGTGCACGAGGTTGCCGTCCGGGCTGCCGTCGAGCAGCTCACCGCCGACGACCTCGCCGCCATGGCCGAGGCGAACCGGCGGTTCAGCCGGGCGCTGCGGCGCGGCGACGCCGAGGCCGCGCTCGCCGCGGACGACGAGCTGCACGGCATACCGGTGCGGGCGGCGGGCAACGCGGCGGTCCGCGACGTCCTCGAGCAGTACACCCCGGTCCTGCGCCGCGTGGAGCGGCTGCGGTTCGGCTCGCTCGACGCGCGGGGATCCGTCCGGCTGCACGACCAGCTCATCGCCGCGTGCACCGCCCGCGACGCAGAGGCTGCCGCCCGGGCGAGCACCCTCACCTGGCAGACCCTCGTCCCACTCCTCGACCAGTCCACCGGAGGCACGCTGTGAGCATCGACGACTTCGAGCGGTACCCGCTCACCTTCGGGCCCAGCCCGGTGCACCGGCTCGACCGGCTCACCGCACACCTCGGGGGCGCGCAGGTGTGGGCCAAGCGCGAGGACTGCAACAGCGGCCTCGCGTTCGGGGGCAACAAGACCCGCAAGCTGGAGTACATCGTCCCCGACGTGCTCGCCTCGGGCGCCGACACGCTCGTCTCCATCGGCGGCTACCAGTCCAACCACACCCGGCAGGTCGCGGCCGTCGCTGCGAAGCTCGGCCTGAAGTGCCGCCTCGTGCAGGAGAAGTGGGTGGACTGGGACGACCCGGTCAACGACAGGGTCGGCAACATCCTGCTGTCGCGGATCATGGGCGCCGACAGCCGGCTCGACCCGCACGGCTTCGACATCGGCATCCGCACCTCGTGGGAGGACGCCCTGCGCGAGGTCGAGGAGGCGGGTGGCACGCCGTACGGCATCCCGGCGGGTGCGTCGGAGCACCCGCTCGGGGGCCTTGGATTCGCGAACTGGGCGTACGAGGTGGCCGAGCAGGAGCGCGAGCTCGGCGTCTTCTTCGACACCGTCGTCGTCTGCACGGTGACGGGCTCGACGCACGCCGGGATGGTCGCGGGGTTCGCGGCCCTCGAGGACGCCGGCGGCCGCCCCCGACGCGTCATCGGCATCGACGCCTCGGCGACGCTGGAGAAGACCCGCGCCCAGGTCGACCGCATCGCGCGCCACACGGCGTCGCTGATCGGCCTCGAGCGCGAGCTGCGCGACGAGGAGGTGACCGTGCTCGAGGGATGGGCCGGCGACCTCTACGGCATCCCGGTCGAGTCCACCGTCGAGGCGATCCTGCTCAGCGGGCGGCTCGAGGGGATGATTCTCGACCCCGTCTACGAGGGGAAGTCGATGGCCGGCCTCGTCGACCTGGTGACCTCCGGCGAGATCGGCAGGGACTCGACCGTCCTCTACGCCCACCTCGGCGGCCAGCCGGCCCTCAACGCGTACTCCGGGATCTTCCCCTTCTCGTCGTGAGGGCACCGGCGGGCTGCGCGAGGCCGACTGGACCGCGTCTGCGCGGGACGCGGCGTGTCCGGATCGTGGGCGCACCCAACCGCACGTTGGACGGATGCCGCCCACCGGCATACCCTCGACGCGTGCGTTCCTCGCGCCTCCTCCTTCGCCGCCGCGGCGGGGCCTGACCGATCAGCCGCCCCTCGTCGCGGAGTTCGCGTTGCCGGCTGAGGCCCTCCCGGGCCACCCCAGCGAATCGTTAGGCGAGACACCATGATCCACCCCCAGCAGCCGTCGGGTATGCCGGTCGCGAAGTACGTGCCGTTCCAGGACCAGATCGCGGTGGACCTGCCCGACCGCACCTGGCCGACCCGGGTCATCGAGAAGGCACCGCGCTGGTGCGCGGTCGACCTGCGCGACGGCAACCAGGCCCTCATCGACCCCATGAGCCCGGACCGCAAGAAGCGGATGTTCGAGCTGCTGGTCCGCATGGGCTACAAGGAGATCGAGGTCGGCTTCCCGTCGGCGAGCCAGACCGACTTCGACTTCGTGCGCATGCTCATCGAGGACGACATGATCCCCGACGACGTGACGATCCAGGTCCTGACGCAGTGCCGCGACCACCTCATCGAGCGCACCTTCGACGCGATCCGCGGCGCCAAGCAGGCGATCGTGCACTTCTACAACTCGACCTCGGTGCTGCAGCGGCGCGTCGTCTTCGGGCTCGACCAGGACGGCATCGTCGACATCGCGCTGCAGGCGGCCCGCCTGTGCCGCAAGCTCGAGGAGACCATCCCCGACACGGTCGTCTACTACGAGTACAGCCCGGAGTCCTACACCGGCACCGAGCTCGAGTTCGCCGTGCGGATCTGCAACGAGGTGGCCGACGTCATCGACCCGACGCCCGACCACAAGATGATCATCAACCTTCCCGCCACGGTCGAGATGGCGACGCCGAACGTGTACGCCGACTCGATCGAGTGGATGATCCGCCACCTCGAGCGCCGCGAGTCGATCGTCGTCAGCCTGCACCCGCACAACGACCGCGGCACCGGGGTCGCGGCAGCCGAGCTCGGCTACCTCGCAGGGGCCGACCGGATCGAGGGGTGCCTGTTCGGCAACGGGGAGCGCACCGGCAACGTCGACCTCGTGACGCTGGGTATGAACCTGTTCAGCCAGGGGATCGACCCCGAGATCGACTTCTCCGACCTCGACGAGATCCGTCGCACGGTCGAGCACTGCAACCAGCTCCCCGTCGCGGAGCGGCACCCGTGGGGCGGCGACCTCGTCTTCACGGCGTTCTCCGGGTCCCACCAGGACGCGATCAAGAAGGGCTTCGAGGACATGGAGCGCCAAGTGGCGTCGTCCGGGAAGTCGATCGACGAGCTCGTGTGGGGCGTGCCGTACCTGCCCATCGACCCGCACGACGTGGGGCGCTCGTACGAGGCCGTGGTGCGTGTCAACAGCCAGTCCGGCAAGGGCGGTGTCGCGTACCTGCTCAAGAAGGAGCACCAGCTCGACCTGCCGCGCCGGCTGCAGATCGAGTTCAGCGGGGTCGTGCAGGCCAAGACCGACACCGAGGGTGGCGAGGTCAGCGCCGCGCAGCTGTGGGACGTCTTCCAGGACGAGTACCTGCCCGCGGTGGACGGTGCGGCCAACACCTGGGGCCGGTTCACCCCGGTCACCCATTCCCTCATCACCGAGGACGGCGGGGTCGACCGCATCACGGCCACGATGCTCGACCACGGCCAGGAGGTCACCGTCGAGGGCAGCGGCAACGGCCCCATCGCCGCCTTCATCGACGCGCTGTCGACGCTCGGGGTGGACGTGCGTGTGCTCGACTACGCCGAGCACGCGCTGTCCGCCGGTGGCGACGCGCGCGCCGCGGCCTACGTGGAGTGCGCCGTCGGCGACCGCGTGCTGTGGGGCGTCGGCCTGCACGCCTCGATCGTCAAGGCGTCGCTGACGGCCGTGCTGTCCGCGGTGAACCGCGCCGAGCGCGAGCCCGCCACCCCGTGAGGTGAGGTGTGCCGGGGGGCCCGGCGTCGCGGCACACCTCCGGTCCGGGGACGGAGCGCCGCGTGGCGCCCTCGGAGCTCCTCCCGGCCCCTCAGCGGACGCCGCGCGGACGGAACTGGATCGAGATCCGGGGCCCCACGGCCTTGGTGGTCTTGGGGATGCAGTGGTCCCACGTGCGCTGGCACGAGCCGCCCATGACCACCAGGTCCCCGTGCCCGAGCGAGAAGCCGATGGAGGAGCCGCCTCCCCGCGGACGCAGCATCAGCGAGCGCGCCGAGCCGACCGACAGGATCGCCACCATGGTGTCGAGGTCTTTCGACCTGCCGATCCGGTCGCCGTGCCAGGCCACCGAGTCCCGCCCGTCCCGGTAGAGGCACATGCCCGCGGTGACGAACGGCTCGCCCAGCTCCGCGGCATACCGGCGGCTCAGGGCCTCCCGCGCCTCGGCGAGCACGGGGTGGGGGAGCCGCTCGCCCTCGTCATAGAACTTGAGCAGTCTGGGGACGTCGACGACGCGCTCGTACATCTCCCGGCGCTCGGCCTTCCACGGCACGTCGTGGTGCAGCTCGTCGAAGACCCGGTCGGCGCCGGCCAGCCAGCCGGGGCGGTAGTCGACCCACGCACCCCGTGACAGCGGGGTCCTGCTGAGCCCCGCGTCGAGGTCGTGCAGCGCGACGTCGTCTCCGGTGTCGAGCAGCGATGCCTGCCATGCAGCGGTCATGCTGCGAGCGTACGCCGATTCGAACACACGTTCTAGTGGGTCGGTGCGAAAACCGGTGTGCGTTAGCCACGACGTCGGCGTTGTGCCACGTCACGGCCCGCCTCCCGCCAACGGCCCGCCGGGTTGAGACAATGGTGCGGTGCCCCTGTACCGCGACGAAGGCATCGTCCTGCGCACCCAGAAGCTGGGTGAGGCGGACCGCATCGTCACGCTGCTGACGCGCCGCCTGGGCAAGGTGCGCGTGGTCGGCAAGGGCGTCCGGCGCACCAAGAGCCGGTTCGGGGCGCGGCTCGAGCCCGGCATGCACGTCGACGTCCAGTGCTACGAGGGTCGCTCGCTCGACACGGTGACGCAGGCCGAGTCGATCGCCAGCTGGGGCGACGTCCTGGCGCGCGACTACACGACGTACACCGCCGCGGCCGCGATGCTCGAGACGGCCGACCGGCTCACCGAGGAGCGCGAGCCGAACCTGCAGCAGTACCTGCTGCTCGCCGGCGCCCTGCGCTCCATGGCCGAGGGCCTGCACGACCCGGGGCTGGTGCTCGACGCCTACCTGCTGCGGGCGCTCGCGATCGCGGGCTGGGCGCCGAGCTTCCACGACTGCGCCCGCTGTGGCGCGCCGGGCCCGCACCGCGCGTTCAACCTCGCGTCCGGCGGCACCGTCTGCCCGTCGTGCCGCCCGCCCGCCTCGGCGGCGCCGGCCCCGGAGACCCTGGCGCTGCTCGCGTCGCTGCTCGCGGGGGACTGGGTGATCGCGGACGCCTCATCGGGCCGCCACCGGCGCGAGGCGAGCAGCCTGGCCAGCGCGTTCCTGCAGTGGCACCTCGAACGCGGTGTGCGATCGTTGCGCCTCGTGGACCGCCGCGACCCCGACCGCCCCGAGACCAACCCCGCCATCACGTGGTCGGCCCCGCCGCCCGTCGAGGCAGCGCCGGTGGAACGGGTCGCGCAGGCCCACGCCGCGCTCGCCGGACGGACGGGGGAGGCGTGAGCCCGGCATACGCGAAGCCGTTCCCGCACCCGAGCGGGGCGACGCCGCCGCCGGTCCCGCGCGAGCTGGTGCCCGACCACGTCGCGGTCGTGATGGACGGCAACGGGCGGTGGGCCAACCAGCGCGGTCTCCCGCGGACCAAGGGTCACGAGGCGGGCGAGGCCGCGCTGCTCGACGTCGTCGCCGGCGCCATCGAGATCGGGGTCGGCCACCTGTCGGCGTACGCGTTCTCGACCGAGAACTGGAAGCGCAGCCCCGACGAGGTGCGCTTCCTCATGGGCTTCAACCGCGACGTCATCCGGCGCCGCCGCGACCAGCTCCACGAGTGGGGCGTGCGGATGCGCTGGGTCGGCCGCCGTCCGCGGCTGTGGGGCTCGGTCATCAAGGAGCTCGAGACCGCCCAGGAGCTCACCAAGGACAACACCGGGCTGACGCTGTACTTCTGCGTCAACTACGGCGGCCGGGCGGAGATCGCCGACGCCGTCCAGCGGGTCGCCGAGCAGGTGCAGCGCGGCAAGCTCAAGCCCGGGTCGATCGACGAGAAGACGATCGCGCGCTACCTGCCTGAGCCGGACATGCCCGACGTCGACCTGTTCGTGCGGTCGTCGGGGGAGCAGCGGACGAGCAACTTCCTGCTGTGGCAGAGCGCGTACGCCGAGATGGTGTTCCAGGACACGCTGTGGCCCGACTACGACCGCCGCCACCTGTGGCAGGCGATCGAGACGTATGCCGCGCGCGACCGCCGCTACGGCGGAGCCGTCGACCGCGCGGAACCGTCGGCGTGACCCGGGTGACGGCGTGACCGGGGCGACTCCGTGACCGGGCCGGCTGCGGGTCTGCCCGGCGCGTTCGACCTGCGCGGGCGGGTCGCTCTCGTCACCGGCGCCGGCGCGCCGGACGGCATCGGCATGGCGACCGCCCGGCTGCTCGGCAGCCTCGGCGCCGCGGTCGCCGTCGCGGCGACGACGGACCGGGCGCGCGAGCGCGCGACCGAGCTGGAGGCGGTCGGCACGCCGGCGGTCGGGGTGGTGGGCGACCTCACCGACCCCGACCAGGTGGGCCGCGTGCTCGCCGAGGTCACGCGGGCCCTGGGCGCGCCCACCGTCGTCGTCAACAACGCCGGCATGACGAGCGTCGCCTCCCCGGCCGTGGACGTCGCCTCCTCCGGCGGCACGGAGTCCGGCTCGGTCGGGGCAATGGACCCCGCGCGGTGGCGGCTGGCACTGGCCCGCAACCTCGACACGGCGTTCCTCGTCACCAGGGCCGCGCTGCCGGCGATGGAGGCGGCGGGCTGGGGCAGGGTCGTCATGGTGTCGTCACTGACCGGACCCGTGATGGCCATGCGCGAGGAGGCCGGGTATGCCGCCGCGAAGGCCGGCCTCGTCGGCCTGGCCCGGTCGGTGGCGGTCGACTACGCCGGCCGGGGCATCACGGCCAACGCGGTCGCCCCCGGCTGGATCGCGACCGGGAGCCAGACCGCCGACGAGGTGGGGCACGGTCGACGGACGCCGGTGGGCCGCAGCGCGACGCCCGACGAGGTCGCCGCTGCGGTGGCCTTCCTCTGCAGCCCGGGCGCGTCCTACGTCACCGGCCAGTGCTTGGTCGTCGACGGCGGCAACAGCATCGCCGAGGAGCGCGGCTGACCGCCCGGTCGTGGCGCACCCTCCGTCAGGCCTTGCGGTGGATGTGCCCCAGCGTGTCGGCCTCGATCGACTTGCTCGTCGTGGCCTCCGGCGAGGACACGACCACCAGGAGCACTCCCTCGTCGACGTGGAGCGCCGTGAGCCGGACGTTGGCCCCTCCGGTCTCGGGGGACATGTCGTACGAAGCCGTGAGCGCGTCGCCGACGGCACTGTGGAACCGTCGGATGTCCACCCGGCCCGCGGCGACCGGGGCCAGCTGCTGGTAGATCTCGCCGTCGGTGGGCAGCGCGTCCATGCCCTGCATGTCGAGCGTGACCTGGGACGAGGAGCCGGCCGGGCCGGCGAGGACCAGGTCGAGCTGTCGCAGCTGCTGGCGCAGATCGCTCATCTCCACGTGCGTGCGCCTGGCCACCTCGGCCAGGCGGTCGGAACCGGCCTGGTCGCTGGGGTCGAGGGCGGCCGCGTCGAGCGCCTCCCACGAGTTCGGGACGGACAGGACCACCTGGGATCGGGGCACGGTCACCCAGTGGGACCCGCTGGGTGCCGCGGGCTCGGCGGCTCCGCCTCCGCAGGCCGTCAGTGCCACAGCCGTCGCAGCGGCGAGGGCAGCGCACGCCACCCTCAGCCTCCCCTGTCGTCCTCCCCCCACGGCCGGGAGGCTACCGCGGACAGCCTCCCGGCGGTGCCGTGTCGCGCACATCGGTGGTGGCCACCTCGGTGGCTGCGGCCTCGTCGGTAGCCATGTCTGCCTGCAATGCCGGTTGCCGGCGGTCGGGGGTGCCGGCGGTCGGGGGGGAGGAGTGCAGGGTCGTCCGGCTCAGGCGGAGCAGTCGGCGCAGGTGCCGACGATCTCGACCGTGTGCTCGACGTCGCGGAACCCGTGCGCCGCACTGACCGCGGCGGCCCAGGACTCGACCGCCGGGCCCTCCACCTCGACCGCGCGGCCGCACTCGCGGCAGACGAGGTGGTGGTGGTGACCGGTGGAGCAGGCGCGGTAGACCGCCTCGCCCTCGTCGGTGCGCAGCATGTCGATCTCGCCGTCGGCCGCCATCGCCTGCAGGTTCCGGTAGACGGTGGCGAGCCCGACGGGGTCGCCGGAGTCGCGCAGCAGGGCGTGCAGCTCCTGGGCTGACCGGAACTCCGAGCTGCCCGACAGCACCGCGGCCACGGCGGCGCGCTGACGGGTGGGCTTGCGGGGGGTGGTCGTCATCGAGTTCCTCCCTGGGTGCTGGTGCCGGCAGGCTCGTCCCGGTGGTCTCCATCGCTGCCGGGGCCGGGCTCGTGCTCGTCACGGTGGCCTTCGTGCGTGGCGTGCTCGTCCCAGTGGCCCTCGTGCGCCGCGTGCCGGTGGTCGCCGTGGAGGTAGTCGACGTGGTCGCCGTGGGCCACGGCGGGGTGGCCGCAGGCGGGACCGTGCTCGTGGTCGTGCCGCTCGGCCCGCCGGTGCCGGCGAGCGCTGCTCCGGGCCGCGACCGCCGAGACGGCCGACACGACCACGAACGCACCGATCGCCAGGAGCACGATGGTCCCGCCGGACGGCGTCTCGGCGTAGAACGAGGTCACCACGCCCCCGACGCTCGACAGCACGCCGATCAGCACGGCCCACCGCACGGACGAGCGGAAGGACCGGCCGAGCAGCTGGGCGGTCGCGTTCGGGATGATCATGAGCGCGGAGATGAGCAGCAGCCCCACCACGCGCATCGAGACGACCACGGTGACCGCGGTCAGCACGGCCAGCGCGATGTTGAGCCCGGTGACGGGCAGGCCCGAGGCACGGGCGTACTCCTCGTCGTTGGCGACCGCGAAGAGCCACGGGCGCAGCAGCCACGTCGCGAGCAGGACGACGAGCGCCAGCCCGGCGAACACCCACAGGTCGCGCTGGTCGGCGGTGGTGATCGCGCCGAACAGGTATGCCGTGAGGTTGGCCGGGGAGCTCGACGGCGACTTCGCGATGATGACGACACCGGCGGCGATGCCGCCGTAGAACATCACGGCCAGGGCGATGTCGCCGCTCGTGCGCCCACTGGCACGGATCAGCTCGATGCCCACGGCCGCGGCGACCGCGGCCACCAGGGCGGTCAGGACGGGCGCCTGCCCGGTCAGCACACCGACGGCGACACCGGCGAGGGCGACGTGGCCCATCCCGTCGCCGATGAGCGAGAGCCGTCGCTGCACGAGGAAGACGCCGACGAGGGGGGCTGCGATGCCCACGAGCACGGCGGCGACGAGCGCCTGGCGCATGAACCCCAGGGCGAGCAGCTCGGTCATGCGAGGTCACCTCCACGGGGGTCTACGGGGCCGGCGCTCGGCGTGAAGGCACGGGTCGGCGGGTGGTCATGGCTGTCGTCATGGTGCCCGTCGTGCCGCTCGTGGCGACCGGCGGCGTACTCCTGCAGCGGTCCGTCGAACCGGACGCGGCCGCCGTCGACGACCACCACGCGGGTGACGACCTCGGCGAGCGCGGCGAGCTCGTGCGTGACGACGACCATCGTGGTGCCCGCGGCCGCGAGCCGGGCCATCACGTCGGCGAGCACGCGCTGGTTGGCGACATCGACGCCGGCCGTCGGCTCGTCCATGATCAGGACGTCGGGCTCGGAGGCGAGGGCCCGCGCGATGAGCACGCGGCGCTGCTGGCCCCCCGAGAGTGTGGTGACGTCGGCTCCGGGGCGGTCGGACAGGCCCACGAGCTCCACCGCCCGGTCCACGACTGCGGTCTCGTGGGCGGTGCGCAGGACCGGTGCCCACCAGCGGTGGTGGGACAGCCGGCCCGCGGCCACGACCTCGCGCACCGTGGCGCGCACCGAGGAGGAGAGGGTGTGCCGCTGCGGCACGTAGCCGATCCGCGAGTGCTGGGTGAAGTCGTCGCGGGGGACGCCGAACAGCAGCGCCCGGCCGGCGACCTGGTCGTTGAGCCCGAGCAGCCCGCGCACCAGCGTGGACTTGCCCGAGCCGTTCGGCCCGAGCACGGCGACGACCTCTCCGGCCGAGACGGTCAGGTCCACCCCGCTGACGACGGCGTGGTCGCCGTAGCCGAAGGCGGCACCGTCCAGCCTGATGATCGGGGTCGTGGTCGGGGTCGTGGTCGTCATGAGCACTCCTGTCCGGATCGGAGGACCTGCAGGTTGCTGCGCATCACCGCGAGGTAGTCGGTGCCACGGCTGTCGGAGGTGATGCCCTCGATGGGGTCGAGCACCGCGACCCGCGCGCCCGTCTCGCGCGCCAGCGTGTCGGCCACCGCGGGGCTCACCAGCGTCTCGGCGTAGATGGTCCTGGCGCCCACCGCGCGCACGTGCGCGGCCACGGCGGCCAGCTCCGCCGGGTTCGGCTCGGCCTCGGGGTCGAGCCCGGTGATGCCCTCCTGGTGCAGGCCGTAGCGCTGCGCGAGGTAGCCGAACGCGGCGTGCGACGTCACGAGGTCCTTGCTGCGACAGCTCGCGAGCCCGGTGCGGTACTGGCCGTCGAGGGCGGTGAGGTCCGCCCGCAGGCCCGCCGCGTTGTCCCGGTATGCCGTGGCGTGGGCGGGGTCGAGCGCGGCCAGCCGGTCGGCGACGGCTGTGGCGACCGCGGCGTAGCGCTGGGGGTCCAGCCAGAAGTGCGGGTCGACCGCGGCGTGCGCCGCGTGGGCGGACGCGCTCTCACCGGCGTGGTCGTGGCCGTCCTCGGTGCTGACGAGGGAGAGGTCGGCGGCGGGGGAGACGTCGAACGCCTGGCGAGCGGCGTCCTGCCGCACGGCCTGGTCGACCGCGGGCTGGAACCCCTTCTCGTAGACGACGAGGTCGGCGGTGGCCATGGCGCCCACCTGTCGCGGGGTGAGCTCGATGTCGTGCGGTTCGCCGCCCGGCTTGGTCAGGCCCTGCACCTCGACGTGGTCGCCGCCGACGCGGTGCACGAGGTACTCGAGGGGGTAGAACGCGGCCGAGACGGCCAGGCGCCTGCTGCCGTCGGTCGCGGTGCCCGTGCCGGAGCCGCACGCCGCGACGCCGGTGACGGCGAGGGCGGCGAGCCCGAGGGCGGTGACGTGGCGGCGGCACGACATGACAACGATTCTCATCTGAAATGAGAATCGTTGTCAACTAGGCCGCGCGCGTCAGGTGCGCGGCACCGCCTGGATGACGGTGATTGCGAGGGCCATGATGACGACGGTGGCGCGACCGGCCCGGGCGCCGCCGTCCAGCGCCGGCCAGCCGAGGTAGAGCGTCCACACGAGGAACAGGACGACCGGCACGAGGAGCAGCCAGCCGAGGCCGGGGAGCGCGATCCCGCCGACCATCAACGCCAGGACCACGAGGAACGGCACCGCGCGCGGCAGGGCGTTGAGTCGCTGGAGCAGGGGCAGGCTGGCGGACTCGATCCGTTGGCGTGTCGTCGTGGGCACGGACGAACCCTACGACGGGCCGTGGTGCGGCCGGGACATCCCGTCGAGGCGCCCCGTCGACATACCCCGCGGACGTACCCCGCGGACACACCCCGTCGAGGCCGCAGCGGGCGCACAGTAGCCTTGCCCGCATGGCAGCGCCCTCCACCATCGACACCGTCGTCTCCCTCTGCAAGCGCCGGGGCTTCGTCTTCCCCAGCGGCGAGATCTACGGCGGTACGAGGTCTGCCTGGGACTACGGCCCGCTCGGCGTGGAGCTCAAGGAGAACATCAAGCGGCAGTGGTGGAAGTCCATGGTCACCGGCCGCGACGACGTCGTCGGCCTCGACTCCTCGATCATCCTGCCGCGCCAGACCTGGGTCGCCAGCGGCCACGTCGGCGAGTTCACCGACCCGCTGACCGAGTGCCAGTCCTGCCACAAGCGGTTCCGCGTGGACCACATGCAGGAGGCCATCGCGGAGAAGAAGAACGCCAAGAAGGGCGCGGGTGACGCCGAGGTCGACCCCGACTCGATCCCGCTGGCCGAGATCGCCTGCCCGAACTGCGGCACCCGCGGCGCGTGGACCGAGCCCCGCGAGTTCAACATGATGCTCAAGACCTACCTCGGCGTCATCGAGGACGAGTCCGGCCTGCACTACCTGCGGCCCGAGACGGCGCAGGGCATCTTCGTCAACTTCCTCAACGTCATGAACGCCTCGCGCAAGAAGCCGCCGTTCGGCATCGGCCAGACCGGCAAGAGCTTCCGCAACGAGATCACCCCCGGCAACTTCATCTTCCGCACCCGGGAGTTCGAGCAGATGGAGATGGAGTTCTTCGTCAAGCCGGGTGAGGACGAGGAGTGGCACCAGTACTGGATCGACGAGCGCACCCGCTGGTACACCGACCTCGGCATCAACCCCGACAACCTGCGGCACTACGAGCACCCCGCCGACAAGCTGTCGCACTACTCCAAGCGCACGGTCGACATCGAGTACCGCTTCAACTTCACCGGCTCGGAGTGGGGCGAGCTCGAGGGCATCGCCAACCGCACCGACTTCGACCTCACGACCCACAGCAAGCACTCGGGCACCGACCTCGTCTACTTCGACCAGGCCAGCGGTGAGCGCTACACCCCGTACGTCATCGAGCCCGCGGCCGGCCTGTCCCGCTCGCTCATGACGTTCCTCGTCGACGCGTACACCGAGGACGAGGCACCCAACACCAAGGGCGGTGTCGACAAGCGCGTCGTGCTGCGGCTGGACCGCCGGCTCGCGCCGGTGAAGGCCGCCGTGCTGCCGCTGTCGCGCAACGCCGACCTGTCGCCCAAGGCCCGCGACCTCGCCGCCCGCCTGCGCCGCAACTGGAACATCGACTTCGACGACGCCGGCGCCATCGGCCGCCGCTACCGCCGCCAGGACGAGATCGGCACGCCGTTCTGCGTCACGGTCGACTTCGACACCCTCGAGGACCAGGCCGTCACCGTGCGCGAGCGCGACACGATGGCCCAGGAGCGCGTCTCGCTCGACAAGGTCGAGGAGTACCTCGGCAGCCGCCTGCTCGGCTGCTGACCCCTCGGCAGCCGCCTGCTCGGCTGCTGACTCCTCGTCTGCTGACTCCTCGGCACACGCCGCTCGGCACACCGCCCTGCGCCCCCTGCCCACGACACGTCGTGGGCAGGGGGCGCAGTCGTCCGCGCCGCGCTCCCGTGCCGTCCCTCGCGGTGAGGGGGAGAATCGCGGTGGAGAGGGGTTCGGGTGCAGCGCGAGGTCGACGAGGACTTCGCCCGCTACGTGCGGGCGCGGCAGCACTCCCTGCTGCGCGCGGCATACCTGCTCTGCGGTGACGCCCGGCTCGCCGAGGACCTGCTCCGGGGTGCCTTCACCTCCGTGGCCCTGCGCTGGCACCGGGTGCGCACGGGGGATCCCGACGCCCACGTGCGCCGGGTCCTCTACCGTGACGCCATGGCGGCCCTGCGCCGCGCCCGGAGGGACTCCATCGCCGGGGCGCTGCAGCAGCTCGCCGGCAGCGACGGCACGACCGTGCCCGGCCGGGGTGGCGTGGACGAGGCGCTCGCGGCACTGACGCCGAAGCAGCGGGCGGTGGTGGTCCTGCGGTACTTCGAGGAGCGCAGCGTGGAGGACACCGCCGAGGTGCTGGGGATGTCCGCCGGTGCCGTCGACGGGGTGGCCCGCGCCGCCGTGGCCAGGATGCGCGCCAGGGTGCCGGATCTCGAGGTCGGGCTGGCGGGGGAGGCGCTGCCGTGACCGACCGCGACCTCGGTGCCCTGCTCCAGCGCGCCTCCGCGGACGTCATCGAGGTGGACCTCGTCGAGGACGCGTGGGGCGCGGCCCTGCAGGAGCGTGCGCGGCGACGCCGCGCGGTGAGTGGCGGCGTCGGTGCGCTCGCCGCGGGGGTGCTCGCGGTGGCGGCCCTGCAGCTCACCGGCGGTGGGCCTGCGCACCCGCCGCGGTACACCGTCACCACGCCCCCGACCACCGGCACGCTCGGTGACCGGACGCCCTACGCGGTGCTGCCGCTCGAGGGGGTCGAGGGCGGGCTGCCGCTGTTCGAGGCCGGGCTGCCCCAGGTCGTCGACGCCTACGGGCCGAGCACGCCCCTGTCCACCCTGGCCGGGCCCCCGCGGGACGTGGTCGCCGTGGTCCTGCGCCGCGACGGGGGCGGGTACCGGCCGGTGCTGGTGACGGCGGCCGGCGAGCAGGTGGTCGTGGACCGGCTGCTCCTGTCGCCGACGCGCGACAGGGCCGGGGGCGACGGCGTGCCGCTGGGGCCCCGGGCGTTCGGTGCGGGGCGCTACGTCGTGTTCCCGCAACCAGGGAAGGTGGTGCGCCTGGACGTGCGGGACGGCTCCGTCACCTCGTATGCCGTGCCGTCACCGTACGTCGACTCGGCCGCGTGGGGCTCGGCCGCGGGCGAGGTCCGCGTGCGGGCGGCTGACCGGGCATGGACCATCGACACCTCGGCGCCGGGGGCTGCCGCGGTCCCGGCCGACGCCTCGGTGTCGGACGGTGCGACGGCGCTCGCGCTCGCGCCGGGCACGCAGTCTCTGCGCGTCGCCCGCTACGACGCGACGTCGCACGCCGTGGTCGGCGAGCGCTCCGTCGCCGCGCCGGCGACCGAGCTCTGGGGACCCACTGTCGCCTCGGCGCAGTGGGTCGCCACGGGGGCGTTCCTCGACCAGGACCTGACGTACCCGCTCATCAGGCGCGGCAACGGCCCCATCTACCAGGGGCTCGTCGCCGTTCGTCCCGACACCGGGTCGGTGACCGTCCTGGCCGCACCCGAGAACCCCGACGGCCAGGTGGGGCGGGTCACCCGGTGCTGCTCGGTGCTGGGCTGGGCGGACGCGCACACCGCACTGGTGCAGACGGTCGGCGCGCACGGGTCGTGGGTGCTGGCGTGGGACGTCGAGAGCGGGCGCGTCATGCGGGTCACCCGGATCGCGGCCAACCCGGCGAAGCAGGAGGTCCCACGGATCGCCCTGGCCGTCGGGTCCCGCTCCTAGCGGGCAGTCCTCGCGCTCCAGTCCTCGCGCAGCGCCCTCACGCTGCGCCCTCGCCCTCCGCGCTCCAGTCCTCGCGCGCCGCAGCCGCGGCCCGGCGCTCACCGCAGCCGCGGCCCGGCGCTCACCGCCAGAGCTGGGCTAGCTCGGCGGCGAGGGCGCGTCCCTGCTCGTGGCCTCCCCGAGCCGCCTGCGGCCGGGTCGACGGGTCGAGCGCGTTCGCGTCGAAGACGGCCCCGGCGCGGGCGTCGGGAAACACCGTCTCGACCTGGCTGCCCGCCGCGCGCAGTTCGCGCACCTGGGTCGCGAGGTCCATGCCCCAGCCCGCGGGCATCCGTGACCTGCCGCCGAAGGGCGACAGCACGAGGACCCGCTCACACCCGGCGGCGAGGTCGGCGTTCTCGCTGCGCCGGTAGCCGCCGTTGAGGTACCACGTCCCGCGGATGCGGTACGGCGTCATCGCGGAGGTGCTGGCGGCCACGGCGTCCACGAGGTCGACACCGCTGTGGCGGTCGAAGACGACCGGCTCCCCGGTCCGGGCGTCGACGGCGGGGATCAGCACCCGCCGGTCCGGCCACTCGTGGCCGGGCAGCCGCGAGGCGGTGACGTCGCGCCAGCGGGACGTGCCCGAGTCGTCGTCCCCCATCCGCTCGAGCGCCGCAGCGCCCATCCGGCGCCTCATGTCGGCCGGGTCCGACGCGGCGGCGACGACGTCGTTCGACCAGTCCAGGTAGGCGCTCCCCGACACTCCCCGGGCCGGACCGTTGCCCGCCGCGCCGCCGCGCGAGACACGGGGGTCGCCGGAGTCCCGCGAGGTAGGAGAGTCGCGGGAGCCGCGGACGGTCGGGCGTGACGGGGGCACCTCGGTGAGCACCGCGGCGTACAGGTCGGCGAGGGGTGTCCCGCTCGTCACCTGGGCTGCCACGGTGGACCCGGCCGAGGTGCCGATGACGACGTCGGCGTCGGTCACGTCGAGGCCGGCGTCGGCGAGCCCCGCGAGCAGGCCGATCTCCCAGGCGTTGCCGGCTGCTCCGCCGCCGGCGAGGACGAGTGCGCGCACGGGGGGCATTCTGCACCCGCGGGGGCGCCTGACAGTCGGCTGGGAGCCGGCTGACAAAGGTCACGGGGAGCTCGTGACGCGTGTGTGGCGGCTCCCGCGCCCGCTCCCGGCAGGCTTCCTGCCATGACACAGACGCAGACACGCGCGGCCGCGCCGACCACCGGGGTGCCGGCGGTCCGGCTCGCCGGGCTGGCCAAGAGCTTCGGCCGCGTCCGTGCCGTACGGGGGATCGACCTCACCGTGCGGCCGGGCGAGATCGTCGCCTTCCTCGGCCCCAACGGCGCAGGCAAGACCACCACCATCGACATGATGCTGGGCCTGTCCCGCCCGGACAGCGGCACCGCCGAGGTCTACGGCATGGACCCGCAGGTTGCCGTGCGGCACGGCCTCATCTCGGCGGTCATGCAGACCGGCGGGCTGCTCAAGGACCTCACCGTCGGCGAGACCCTCCGCTTGACCGCGAGCCTGTTCAGCGACACGCGCCCGGTGGAGGAGGTGCTGGCGCGGGCGGGGATCGCCGAGATCGCGGACCGGAGGGTCGGCAAGTGCTCGGGCGGCCAGCAGCAGCGACTGCGCTTCGCCATGGCCCTGCTGCCCGATCCGGAGCTGCTGGTCCTGGACGAACCGACGACGGGCATGGACGTGACCGGGCGGCGCGACTTCTGGGCCGCCATCCGCGAGGACGCCGAGCGGGGGAGGACGGTCCTCTTCGCGACGCACTACCTCGAGGAGGCGGACGCGTACGCCGACCGCATCGTCCTCGTCAGCCAGGGGCAGGTCGTGGCCGACGGGACGGCGGCCGAGGTGAAGGCCCTCGTCTCCGGCCGCACCGTGCGCGCGACGCTGCCCGACGCGGATGTCGCTGCGCTGCAGGCGATCCCGGGCGTCGAGACCGTCGAGGTCCGGGGCGACTCGGTCCTGGTGGCGTCCACCGACAGCGACGCCGTCGCCCGGCACCTGCTGACGCACACCGCTGCACGTGACCTCGAGATCGCCTCCCGCGGGCTCGAGGACGCCTTCATCTCCCTGACCGCCGACCCGACCGCCGAGGTTGCGGACACGGCCGTCACGACCACCGAAGGAGCGCGCCGATGAGCGCCACCGCCTCGACCGGCCCCACCGCGACGGCCGGCGCCGTCCCGCACCGCACCGTGCCACCGCTGGGCAGCCTCAACCCGACGCTGCTGCGGCTCGAGGTGCGCCGGATGCTGCGCAACCGGCGAACCGTCATCTTCTCGGTCGTCATGCCCGTGCTGTTCTTCCTCATCTTCGGCACCGGCAAGTCCTACTCGAACCAGGACGCCGGCCACGGCAACGTCGCGGCCTTCATCATGCTGTCGATGGCGCTCTACGGAGCCATGCTGTCGACTACCGGCGGCGGCGCCATGGTGGCTGTGGAGCGCAGCCAGGGCTGGAGCCGGCAGCTGCGTCTCACCCCGCTCACGTCCACGGCATACATCGTCGTCAAGGTGCTCGTGGCGATGCTCCTCGGCGCGGTCTCCATCGCCGTGACGTATGCCGCGGGCGCCTTCAGCGGCGCGCACATGGACTCGCACCTGTGGCTGGAGACCGGGCTGATCGCGTGGGTCGGGTCGCTCGTCTTCGCGGCGTTCGGCGTGTTCATGGGGTACCTGCTGCCCAGCGAGAACGTCATGCAGATCATCGGCCCCGGGCTGGCGCTCTTCGCCTTCCTCGGCGGGCTGTTCGTGCCGCTGGACCAGATGGGCAGCACCTTCGCCACCATCGCCAAGCTCACGCCCATGTACGGGTTGAGCCAGCTGGTGCACTCGCCCCTGACCGGTGACAGCCCCGGTGCCGCCGCAGTGGTCAACGTCGTGGTGTGGCTCGCGGTGTTCGCGGGAGGCGCGGCGTGGCGGTTCCGCCGAGACACGGCGCGGGTCTGATCTCGGCCGCGCTGCGTACGCTCACGGCCCCCGACTCTGAGAGGCTGGGGGTCGTGAGCGAACGCACTGGTGCCGCGGACTTCGCGGAGCCGCGTCCCCGGTTCTTCGCCGGGGACGAGACCGCAGGCTGGCGGGCCCGCCTCGGCGCCCTGCTGCTCGGCGGGGTCTGGCTGGTCTTCCTGTCGGACGCGTACACGCAGGCCTGGGCCAAGCGCGACGAGCCGCGTGCGGACGGCGGCCTCATCGTCCTGACCGCGTTCGTCGTGCTGTACCTGCTCAGCTTCAGCCACCTGCGCTCGGCCGTGTGGGGGACGCGGTTCGTCGCCCCCGCCACCCGGTGGTACGTCAGCCGGCTGGCCCTCGTCTACTGGGCCGGGCTGGCCGTCCTCGCCGCGCTCGCCACCGTCACGATCGGCCAGGAGGGCGCCTCGACGTGGGTCTTCCTCGCGGTCTCTGGGCTGTGGACGTTCCGGATCCGGGTGGGGCTCGTCATCGGCCTGGTCCTCGTGGCGGTCTACGAGTTCCTGACCTTCCACCTGCACGGGTGGAGCCACAACCCCGGCATCAGCATGTCCATCGTCCTGGCGATGCTCGCGGTCACCGGGGGGATGCTGGCGTCGCAGCGGCAGCGGGCCCTGGCGGAGGCGCGGGAGGAGAACGCGCGGCTGGCGATCCAGGAGGAGCGCAACCGGATGGCGCGCGACGTGCACGACATCCTCGGCCACAGCCTCACCGTCATCACCGTCAAGGCCGAGCTCGCCGCCCGGTTGCTCGAGGTCAGTCCCGAGCGCGCCCAGGCCGAGGTCGAGGACCTCGAGCGGCTCGCGCGCGACGCGCTCGCCGACGTCCGCCAGGCGGTGGCCGGCTTCCGGGACATGTCGCTGCCGGCCGAGCTCGCACGCGCCCGGTCCTCGCTGGCCGCCGCTGGGATCGAGGCCGAGCTGCCGAACTCGACGGAGGCCGTGCCGACCCGCCTGCGCGAGCTGTGCGCCTGGGCGCTGCGCGAGGGCGTCACGAACGTCATCCGGCACAGCGGCGCCACGACCTGCACGGTGACGCTGACGGAGCGGGGCATCACCGTCGCCGACGACGGCGTCGGCGCAGGGGCGGGCCAGCCGGGCACAGGGCTGATCGGACTCACCGAGCGCGCCTCCGCCGTCGGCGCGTCCCTGCGTACGCGCCGCCTCACGCCGCGCGGTTTCGAGCTCTCGGTGCTCGCCCGCGACGGCCTCGACCACACCCCCACACCCCGACCGGACAAGGTGGATGCATGACGATCCGACTGCTGCTCGCCGACGACCAGGCGCTCGTGCGCGGTGCCCTGGCCTCCCTGCTCGGGCTGGAGCCCGACATGGAGGTGGTCGCGGAGGTGGGCACGGGCGACGAGGTCGTGCCCGCGGCCGTCACGAGCAACCCGGACGTCGCGCTCATCGACGTGGAGATGCCCGGGCTCGACGGCATCGCCGCCACGGCCGCGCTGCACGACGCCATGCCCGCGGTGCGGGTGCTCATCGTGACCACGTTCGGCCGGCCCGGGTTCCTGCGCCGGGCCCTGCAGGCTGGTGCGAGCGGGTTCGTCGTCAAGGACACGCCCGCCCGCCAGCTCGCCGAGGCGGTGCGCCGCGTCCACTCCGGCCTGCGGGTCGTCGACCCGTCGCTGGCGGCCGACTCGCTCGCCGGCGGCGAGTCACCCCTGACGGCACGGGAGACCGAGGTGCTCATCGCGGCCCGGGGCGGTGGCTCCGTGGCCGACATCGCCCGGCAGGTGATGCTGTCGGAGGGCACCGTGCGCAACCACCTGTCCTCGGCGATCGGCAAGACCATGGCGCGCAACCGGGCCGACGCCGTGCGGATCGCCGACGAGTACGGCTGGCTCTGACGCCGCCCCTGGCCGCCTCTGCCGCACCTACCGCCTTCCTCGTTCGATGTGCTCGGCCATCACCGGGTGAGGGCCGGACACTTCGAACCGGGAGCTCGCGCAGTCAGTCGCCGGTCGCGACGGGGCGCGTCGGGTCCGTGATCCAGTCGCTCCAGGAGCCGACGTAGAGCGCGGCCTTGATGCCCGCCTCGTGCAGCGCCAGGACCTCGTGGGCGGCCGTGACGCCCGACCCGCAGTACACCCCGACCTCGACGCCGTCGCGGACCCCGTTGTCGGAGAAAAGCTTCCGCAGCTCCGGTGCCGGCCGGAACCGACCGTCCGGCTGTGCCGTGGTCGTCGTGGGCAGGTTGACCGCACCCGGCACGTGACCGGCCACCGGGTCGATCGGCTCGGTCTCCCCGCGGAACCGCTCAGGCGCGCGTGCGTCGAGCAGTATGCCGTCGCGAGCGACCCGGGCGGCCGCGTCAGCGTCGAGGACGGACAGCTCGCCGTCCAGCCCCGCCTCGAACGTCCCGGCGCCCGGCTCGGGGAGCTCTGTGGTGACGGGTCCACCCGCCCGCTGCCAGGCGGCCAGCCCGCCGTCGAGGACGCGGAGGTCCTGCGCGCCGAAGTGGCGCATCACCCACCAGGCCCGCGCCGCGGCATACGAGGGGCCCTGGTCGTACACCACGACGCAGGAGGCGTTGTCGGCACCGCAGCGGCGCAGCGCCTCCTGCACCGCGTGGCCCGTGGGCATCGGGTGGCGCCCACCCGGTCCGGGTGACCCGGCCAGCTCGGCGTCGAGGTCGACGTGGTGCGCGCCCGGCAGGTGAGCGACCTCGTACGGGTCGCGCCCGGGCGGACCCCCGGATCCTGACAGGCTCCACTGGACGTCGACGAGGACCAGACCCTCCAGCCCCTCCTCGAGGAGGGCCTCGGCGGACACGAGTGCGCGCATTCGGCCATCCAACCAGCAGGTGGGACACTGGTGCGGCCATGACCGTCACCACCGCACCGAACGCCGTCCTGCCGCCCCTCCAGATCGGGCGGCACACCATCGAGTCCCCGGTCGTGCTCGCACCCATGGCGGGCATCACGAACCGCGCCTTCCGCAAGCTGTGCCGCGAGTACGGCGAGGACGGGCTCAGCCGCGGGGGAGCGAGCGGCGCCACGTCGCTGTACGTCAGCGAGATGATCACCTCCCGCGCCCTGGTCGAGCGCACCCCGGAGACGATGCGGCTCATCGAGCACGACCCCGAGGAGAGCCCGCGCTCCATCCAGCTCTACGGCGTCGACCCTGCCACCGTCGCGGCCGCCGTGCGGATGCTCGTGACCGAGGACCGCGCCGACCACATCGACCTCAACTTCGGCTGCCCCGTCCCCAAGGTCACCCGCAAGGGCGGCGGCGCCGCCCTGCCGTGGAAGCGCGACCTGTTCGAGGGCATCGTCACGGCCGCGGTCCGTGAGGCCGACCCGTATGCCGTGCCCGTCACCGTCAAGATGCGCAAGGGCATCGACGACGACCACCTGACCTACCTCGAGGCCGGTCTCACGGCCGAGCGCGCCGGGGTCGTGGCAGTCGCCCTGCACGGGCGCACGGCCTCCCAGGCGTACTCCGGCGAGGCCGACTGGACCGCGATCGCGCGCCTCAAGGAGACGGTGCGGTCGATCCCGGTGCTGGGCAACGGCGACATCTGGTCGGCCGAGGACGCCGTGCGCATGGTCGAGGAGACCGGCTGCGACGGCGTCGTGGTCGGCCGTGGCTGCCTCGGGCGGCCGTGGCTGTTCACCGACCTGGCCGCGGCGTTCGCCGGGAGCCCCGTCCGGGTGCAGCCGACGCTGGGCGAGGTCACGGCCACCCTGCGCCGGCACGCCGTCTACCTCGTCGACTTCTACGACGACGAGCTCAAGGCCTGCCGCGACATCCGCAAGCACATCGCCTGGTACCTCAAGGGTTTCCCGGCCGGGTCCACGGTCCGCAACTCCCTCGCCCTGGTCGACTCGCTCGAGGCGCTCGACGAGCTGCTGGCGAGCATGGACGCGTCGGCCCCGTGGCCGGGCGAGCCCGCCGAGGGCCAACGCGGCCGGGCCGGCTCGCCGCGGGTCGTCGCCCTGCCCGACGGCTGGCTCTCGAGCCGCGAGCTGAGCGCCGACCACCGCCGCGCCGTCGCCGAGGCCGAGCTGTCCGTCTCGGGCGGCTGAGCGACACCTCCTGGCAGGTGCCACTGCGTGTGTTGGAGCGATCACAGCGGGCGGGACCGCGCGAAGGGCGCCCCCGGATTCCGGGGGCGCCCTTCGTGCTGCGGTGGGTCAGGCGTTCTGCGCGGCCGCCCCGTGGCTGAGGGCCTCGAGCAGCGCGTCGTTGAACGCCGGGATGTCGTCGGGGTTGCGGCTGGTGATGAGGTTGCCGTCCTGGACGACCTCCTTGTCCACCCACTCGCCACCGGCGTTGCGGATGTCGGTCTGCAGGCTCGGCCACGAGGTGAGCGTGCGGCCCTTGACCACGTCCGCCTCGACCAGGGTCCACGGCGCGTGGCAGATCGCGGCGACCGGCTTGCCGCTGGCGACGAAGTCGCGGACGAAGCCGACCGCGGTCTCGTCGGTGCGCAGCGCGTCGGGGTTGGCGACGCCGCCGGGCAGCACGAGGGCGTCGTAGTCGTCCATCGACGCCTGGCCCACGGCGGTGTCGACCGGACGCGTCTCGGCCTTGTCCAGGTGGTCGAAGGTCTGCACCTCACCCGTCTCCGGGGACAGCAGCTTGGGGGTGGCTCCGGCCTGCTCGACGGCCTTCCAGGGCTCGGTCAGCTCCACCCGCTCGATGCCCTCCTTGGCGACGAGGAAGGCCACGGTCTTTCCACTGAGGTCTGTCATGGCTCCACCCTCCGTCGGCCCCCGGGACCTCGCAATCCGGGGAGGGGTGGCCGGGGTCACAGCACCTCGGCGAGCCGCTCGACGGCCTGCTGCATCTGCCCTGCCGGGACCCGCCGGAAGCCCATGGCCAAACCGGGGCGGGGCGGCGAGCCGTGGAAGCGAGGGGGGACACCGGCTCGACCGTCACACCCGCCCGAGACGCCGCGGCGACCAGCGACACGTCGTCGCGCCCGCGGTCACCCAGCCACGCGCAGACGTGCAGGCCGGCCGAGGACGGCACCACCTCGAGCGTCCCCTCCGGCAGGGCGTCCAGTGCGGCGAGCAGCGCCGCGCGGCGCTCGGCATACACCGTGGTCACGCGACGCACGTGGGCGGCGAGCAGCCCCTCGGCGAGGAAGCGCGCCAGTGCGCCCTGGGTGACGGCGTCGCCCTGCCAGTCGCTGAGCAGCTTCGCGGCCCGAACGGCGCCCTGGACCGACCGCGGCGCGACGACGTACCCGACGCGCAGCGACGGCATCAGCGTCTTGGAGAAGGACCCGACGTAGACCACGCGCCCGTCCCGGTCCAGGCTCTGCAGCGGCGCGAGCGGCCTGTCCTCGTACCGGAACTCGCTGTCATAGTCGTCCTCGACCACGACGCTGTTGCGCCGGGATGCCCACTCCAGCAACGCGATCCGGCGGCGCAGCGACATCACGGCCCCGGTGGGGAACTGGTGCGACGGCGTCACGTAGACCATCCGGGCGCGGCGGGGCAGCGCGTCGACGACCAGCCCCTCCTCGTCGACCGGGACGCCGACCACTGTCGCGCCGTGCGAGGCGAACAGGCGCACGGCGGCGGTGTATCCGGGGTCCTCGACGACGACCACGTCGCCCCGCTCGACCAGGGCACGCGTCACGACGTCCAGACCCTGCTGGGCGCCACCGGTGAGGACGACGTCGTCCGGCCCGGCCACGACGCCGCGGGCCTGCCCGACGTGCCGGGCGACCTCCCGCTGCAGGTCCGGGTGACCACCGCCGGCGTAGGCCGACGCCTGCAGCAGCGCCGGGCGCAGCGTCGCGGAGACGAGCCGGCGCCACGTGCCGAGCGGGAAGAGGCTGGTGTCCGGCCCGCCCACCGACAGGTCGTACCCCACCGGCGTGGCATCGAGGACCGGGGGCGGCAGCGACGACCAGACCTCGCGCGGGCTCACCTCCCCGGCCGGGGCCCGGCGCGGGCGACGGGGCTGCACGTCGGGCGCCACGTAGGTACCCGAGCCGACGCGGCTCTCCAGGAACCCCTCCGCCGCGAGCCGGTCGTATGCCGTCGCCACCGTCCCGCGGGCCAGGCCCAGCCGGCCGGCGAGCTCGCGGGTCGGGGGGAGCCGGTCGCCGGGGGAGAGCCGGCCGTCGAGGACGGCGTCGAGCAGCGCCCGGTACAGCCGCACCGTGCGGTCCCCGCCGGTGCGCGGGTTTCCGCCGAGGTCGCCGCCGAGGTCGCGGCCGAGGTCGAGGTGCAGGTCCACGACGCCAGCCTAGATTGGCCCAAACGACCTGCCCAGGTTTGGCCCTTCCGAGGGGGCCAATCGGCGACCACGATCGAGCCATGAGCACCGTGAGCGCACGCCTGTCCGTCCCCCAGGGGGCCGCCCTGTCCATCGGCGCCGTCCTGGGCACCGGAGTGATCACGCTGCCCGCCCTCGCTGCCGGGATCGCCGGGCCGGCGTCGCTGGTGGCGTGGCTGGCGCTCGTGCTCCTCAGCGTCCCGCTCGCGCTCACCTTCGCGGCGATGGGAGCCCGCTTCCCGGACACCGGTGGGGTCTCGACCTACGTGGGCCGCGCCTTCGGGCGCCGGGCAGCCGGGGCCGTCGGGTGGTGCTTCTACTTCGCGATCCCCGTGGGCGCCCCACCTGCCTCGCTCATGGCCGGTGGCTACGTCGCGGACGCGCTCGGCGGCGGTCGCCGGACGGCCGTCGCCGTGGCCGTCCTGCTCATCGGGGGAGTGGGCCTGGTGAACGCCGCCGGCCTGCGCCTGTCCGGGCGGGTCCAGCTGGTGCTCACGGGCGTCCTCGCGACCCTCATGACCGTCACCGTGGCAGCGGCCCTGCCCCACGCCCGGTGGGACCACCTCACCCCCTTCGCGCCGCACGGGTGGGGTGCCGTGGGCACCGCGGCGGCCCTGCTCGTGTGGGGGTTCGCCGGGTGGGAGGCCGTCGCGTCCCTCGCCGGGGAGTACCGCACGCCGCGCCGTGACGTCCCCCGCGCCACCGGCATCGCGATCGTCGTCGTCGGCGTCCTCTACCTGGCGCTGGCGGCGACGAGCCTGCTGGTCCTGGGTCCGGCGACGGCCCGCAGCGAGGCCCCGCTCTCCGACCTGCTGGCGGCCGGGGTGGGCGGTTCGGTGCGGGTCGTCACCGCGCTCGTCGCGGTGCTGCTCACGATCGGCGCGATGAACGCGTACTACGCGGGCGGGGCGCGGCTCGGGGCCGCGCTCGCCCGCGACGGCGCCCTCCCCGTCGCCCTCGCGCGCGGCAGCGGTCCGGGTGAGGTGCCGCGGCGCAGCCTCGCCCTGGTGGCGGGCCAGTCGATGGCGTGGCTCGTCGCCGCCGAGGTGCTGCACCTGGGTATGACGCCGCTCATGCTCATGGCGACCGGCTGCTTCACCCTCGTGTACGTGCTCGGCACGGGCGCGGCCGTCCGGCTCCTCCCGCGGGGAGGCGCCGCCTGGTGGACCGCGGTCGTGGCCCTCACCTCCGTGCTGGTGCTGCTCGTCATGAACGGCTGGCACGTGGCGTGGGCACTCGGGGTGGTCGTCGCCTCGCTCGCCTGGCAGGGCGCTGCCGCGCGTCGGCGCCGCGTGGCACCCTTGCGCCATGGCACGGCGCTACGCGGCGGGGACGCCGGGCGGGACACCGGAGAGGCCTGCGACGTTCTTCAGCGGGCCTGAGGAGTTCCGGGCCTGGCTCGAGGCCCACCACGAGACCGAGCCCGAGCTCTGGATGGGGCTGCACAAGAAGCACGTGCCCGAGCGCGGTCTCCTGTGGGAGGACGCCGTCGTGGAGGCACTGTGCTTCGGCTGGATCGACTCGGTGGCGCAGCGCATCGACGAGGACACCACGCGGCAGCGCTGGACGCCGCGCAAGCCGGGCAGCACCTGGTCCGCGATCAACATCGCCACGGTCGAGCGGCTGGTCGCGGAGGGGCGCATGCGACCTGCCGGCCTCGCGGCGTACGCGCGGCGTCGCGAGGACCGCTCGGGCACGTACTCCTACGAGGGCGACGAGCGCGAGCTCGACCCCGCCCACGCCGTGCAGCTCGCGGCCGACCCGGCGGCCTCGGCGTTCTGGCGGGAGGCCACGCCGTCCTACCGTCGGGTCGCCGTTCACTGGGTCACCAGCGCCAAGCAGGAGGCCACCCGCGACAAGCGGATGGCGCAGCTCGTGAGCGACAGCGCCGCGGGCAGGCTCATCGCGCCCCAGCGGTACGGCGAGCAGCCCCGGTGGGTCGAGCGGGCGGCCGACGCCGCGCGGGCTGCAGGCGGCTCCTGACGCCTGCCATCTAGGCTCGGCTCGTGGGATACGCCGAGGCCGACCGGGAGCGCTGGGTCCGCGAGGACCCCGTGACCAAGCGTGCCGACCGGGACGACTTCGCCCGTGACCGTGCCCGGCTGCTGCACTCGGCCTCACTGCGCCGGCTGTCGGCCAAGACGCAGGTGCTCCAGCCCGGCGACGACGACTTCGTCCGCAACCGGCTCACGCACTCCCTGGAGGTCGCGCAGATCGGGCGCGAGTTCGGGGCCGCCCTCGGCTGCAGCGCCGACGTCGTCGACACCGCCTGCCTCGCCCACGACCTCGGTCACCCGCCCTTCGGCCACAACGGCGAACAGGCGCTCGACGCGGTGGCGGCAGGTATCGGCGGTTTCGAGGGCAACGCCCAGACGCTGCGCCTGCTCACCCGGCTCGAGCCCAAGCGGGTGCACCCGGACGGCCGGCCGGCCGGGCTGAACCTCACCCGCGCGAGCCTCGACGCATCCACCAAGTACCCGTGGCCGCGTGGCGAGGGCCCTTCCGGCACAGCCAAGTTCGGTGTGTATGCCGACGACCTGCCGGTCTTCGAGTGGTTCCGTGACGGCCGTCCGCCGGGACGGCGATGCATCGAGGCCGACGTCATGGACTGGTCGGACGACGTCGCCTACTCGGTGCACGACGTCGAGGACGCCGTGGCCTCCGGCCGGCTCGACCTGCGTCGGCTGCGGGACGCGACGGACGTCGACAGCGTCCTCGCGGTCGCGACCGGTCTCTACGCCGCGGACCTCGGGACCGACGCGCTCGGGGCCGCGCTGGAACGGGTGCTGGCCAGCGGCGCGGTGCCCGCGGCGTACGACGGCTCGCGAGGGGACCGGGCGGCCCTCAAGGACATGACCTCGCGGCTCATCGGCCGGTTCGTCCTCGCGGTAGAGCGCGCCACGCGCGAGCGGCACGGTGACGGCGACCTCACGCGGTACGACGCCGAGCTCGTGGTGCCCGACGACACCCGGGCCGAGTGCGCCGTCCTCAAGGCGGTGGCCGCGCACTTCGTGATGCACGCGCAGGAGCGGCTCGACGTGCTGGCGGGGCAGCGCGAGGTCGTGCGCGACCTGGTGGCGGCGTACCTCGCCGACCCGGTGGGCAGGCTCGACCGTGACCTGCTCGCCGACTGGAAGGAGGCGCCGGACGACGGAGCGGCACTGCGCGTCGTCGTCGACCAGGTCGCCTCGCTCACCGACGTGCGGGCGCTGGCCCTGCACGCCGCCTGGAGCTGACTTCACCGAAACGCTTGCGGGGACGCATCCCCCTCTGGCTGACTGGTCCCACCTGAGGGAGGGGGACGTCGTGGAGGGCACGTCGCAGAGGGGCACGGTCGTCGGTTACCCGCGCGCGGAGGGGGAGGGGCTGTCGCACCTGCTGGCGCGCACCCCGCCGTCGCGACCACGGGTCTGGCCCCTCGTCGTGGCGCTGGTGCTCGGGCTGTTCCCGCTGCTCGTCCCGTTCGCGGTCTGGGCGACCGTCGACTACTGGCGCCGGCCGCTGAGCCGGCCGCGGTGGCGCGCCGTCGCGGCCGTCATGCTCGCCCTCGGACTGGTGAACTTCGTGGCGTTCCTCGTCTACGGCTACGGGCGCCACTGGGCCATCGGCTGACGCCGGTCAGCCCGCGACGGCTCCTGCGCCCGGCCGCGCTCAGCCGGCGAAGGCCCGCGCCTGGCCGACGACCGACAGGCCGACGATCGAGCCGGCGGGCGGGACCTCGTGGCCGTTGACGCGGGCGGTGACGACGGTGCGGTCGGCCTGCAGCCGCAGGGCGACGAGCGCGTCGTGGCCGAAGTAGGTCGTTGAGACGACCTCGGCGCAGGGGGTGCCCGGCGACATCGCCCGCAGCTGGATCTGCTCCGGGCGCAGCAGCACGTCCACCGTGCCGGCCGGGGCCGGCTGGTGCACCGGCAGGGTGCCGAGCGCGGTGACGACCGAGGTGCCGTCGGCGCGGCCACGCAGGAACACCGCGTCGCCGAGGAAGGCGGCCGCGTGCCGGTCGGTCGGGGTGGCGTAGACCTGCGACGGCGTCCCGACCTGGGAGAACCGTCCCTCGTGCATGATCGCGACCTGGTCGGCGAACGACAGCGCCTCGGCCTGGTCGTGGGTGACGAGGACGACGGTGACGTCCTCGTGGGCCAGGGCGTCCGACACCGCCTCGCGGGTCGTGGCGCGGAGCCCGGCGTCGAGGGAGGAGAACGGCTCGTCCAGCAGGACCAGCGTGGGCTTGCGGGCCAGCGCGCGGGCGAGGGCGACGCGCTGCTGCTGGCCGCCGGACAGCTGGTCCGGACGACGGGCCGCGAGGTCGGGGGTGAGGCCGACGAGCTCAAGCAGCTCGGCCACGCGCTCACCGGCACGGCGGGCCGCCCGCGGCAGGCCGTAGGAGACGTTCTGCCCGACGGTCAGGTGCGGGAAGAGGTTGCCCTCCTGCGCGACGTAGCCGATGCCGCGGCGCTCGGGGGCCACCCAGCGGCCGGGGCCGACGACGACGGTGTCGCCCAGGGTCACGGTGCCCTCGTCGGCGGGCTGGAAGCCGGCGATGACGCGCAGCAGCGTGGTCTTGCCGCAGCCCGACGGCCCGAGGATCGCCGTCGTCGTCCCGGACGGCACCTGCAGGTCGAGGCCGTGCAGGACGGGCCGGCCGTCGTAGGACGCGGCCACCCCCTCGATGCGCAGCGTGGTCACAGTGCAGGCTCCTCGTCGTTCCGTCGCAGCAACAGGTAGGTTAGGGGGGCGGACACGAGCACCAGCGCCGCGGCATACGGTGCTGCACCCGCGTAGTCGATGCTCTCACTCGCGCTCCAGAACGCCGTCGCCAGCGTCTGCGTGCCCGTCGGCGCGAGCAGCAGCGTCGCGGTGAGCTCGGTCGACGTCGCGATGAACACCATCGCGAACCCGGCGAGCACACCCGGCGCGGTCAGCGGCAGCGTCACCCGCAGGAACGCCCGCAGCGGCCGGTCGCCCAGCGCGCGTGCCGCGTCGGTGAGCTCCTCCGGCGCCTGCGCGAGCGAAGCGCGGATGCTCACCATCGCGCGCGGGATGAACAGCACGACGTATGCCGCGACGAGCACCGCCGCGGTCTGGTACACGGGCCGGGCGTACCGGACGGCGAGGGTGACCAGGGCGAGGGCGATGACGACACCGGGCAGGGATGACGCGACGTAGGTGGCGCGCTCGACCAGCACCGACAGCCACGAGCGCCGGCGGGCGATGAGCCACGCCACCGGGAAGGCCGCGACGACCGACACGAGGCCGGCGAGCACGGCGAGGCGCAGCGTGCCCCACAGGGTCGAGACCAGCTCGGCCGGGTCGAAGGTGCTCTCGGACAGGCCGCCGGAGCCGGCGCGGAACCAGTAGACGAGGCTGCCGAGGGGCACCCCGAGGGCCAGGACGGTCAGCAGCGCCATGCCGGCGAGGGCCGGCACGGTCCAGCGGCCCAGGCGAGCGGGCAGGGCCCGGCGGGTCGTGCCGCGGCCGAGGCGGGCGTACCGGGTGGTGCCGCGCAGCAGCTGCTCGGCGGTGAGCAGCGCCAGGCACAGGGCGATGAGCACGAGGGCGAGCAGGCTGCCCGCCGAGTTCGAGAACGCCACCTGGAACTGCTCGAGGATCGCGGTCGTGAACGTCGGGAAGCGCAGCATCGCCAGCACGCCGAACTCCGACAGCAGGTGCAGCGACACCAGCAGCATCCCGCCGAGGGCGGCCGGCCGGAGCTGGGGGAGCACGGCCCGGAAGAACGCGCGCCACGGGCCGAGGCCCAGCGAGCGCGCCGAGTCCTCGAGCGACTGGTCGAGCCCGCGCAGCACCGCCGCCACGGGCAGGAACACGAACGGGAAGTACGACAGCGTCGTGACCAGGACGGCTCCGTTCAGCCCCTGGAGGTCGGGCCGCACGGTGACCCACGCGTACGAGTTGACGAAGGCGGGCACGGCCAGCGGCGCCACCATGAGCACCCGCCAGAACCGGGCCCCCGGCAGCGAGGTCCGTTCGACCAGCCAGGCGGTCGCGATGCCCAGCACCGTGGTGAGGGCGACCGTGCAGACGACGAGGCCGGCGGTGTTGCGCAGCAGCTCACCGACCCGGGGACGCCACAGCAGGTCCCACGCCGCCGCCGGTCCCACGTCGAACGCCTTGACGACGACGACCACCAGCGGGACGACGCACAGCGCCGCCACGGCCAGGGCCGCGACGGTCACTGCTGCGGGGGTGGGGCCCGCGACGGGGCGGGGGGAGCGGGCCACCTAGAGGATGCCCGCCTGGGTCATGAGCTCGATGACCTTGGGGCCGTTGAGCGTGTACGGGTCGACCTTGGGGGCCTCGAGGCTGTCGAGCGGCTCGAGCGCCTTGTCCGAGGCGACCCCGTTGCCGACGGCGTACTCCTTGGCGTCACTGGTGGCGAGCATCTGCTGGCCCTCCTTGCTCGTGACGAAGGCGAGGAACTTCTGGGCGTTGGCCGCGTGCTTGCTCGACTTCAGGACGCCGCCGCCGGAGATGCTGACGAACGCGCCCGGGTCCTGGTGGCGGAAGTAGAGCAGCTTGGTGTTCTTGCTGCCGGCCTTGGTGAGGGCCTGGTCGCGGTACCAGTAGTAGTGGTACATGATCCCGACCGGCACCTGGCCGGCGTTGACGGCCTTCATCACGGCGATGTTGTTCTGGTAGACCTGCGCGCCGTCCTTGAGGCCCTTGAGCCAGGCGGCGGTCTTCTGCTCGCCCTGGGTCGCGAGGATCGCGCTCACGATCGCCTGGAAGTCGGCGCCGCCGGCGGCCGCGCCCCACTTGCCCTTCCAGGCCGGGTCGGCGAGGTCCATGATCGACTTCGGCAGCTGCGCCTCGCTGATCTTGCTCGGGTTGTAGACGAGGACCGTCGAGCGCGCGGCGATGCCCACCCAGTCGTTGCTGCTGGGGTGGTACGCCGCGCCCACCTGGGCGATCGTGGCCGGGTCGACCTTGGCCAGCAGGCCGGCGTTCTGCACGGTGGTCATCGCGGGGGAGTTCTCCGTGAGGAACACGTCGGCAGGGCTCTTGGACCCCTCCTGCACGATCTGCGCGCCCATCGAGGAGTCCGAGCCGTAGCGGATCTGGACCTTGATCCCCGTCTTCTCCTGGAACTTCTTGGCCCACGCCTGGGTGAGGTTCTCGTGCTGGGCGCTGTAGATGGTCAGCTTGTCCGGGTCGAGCGAGCCCTTGGCCTCGAGGCTGCCGCTGCCGCAGGCCGTGAGGGCGAGGGCGGCGGTCGAGGCGAGGGCGACCAGGACGGTGCGGCGAGGGAGCACGCGGGTTCTCCAGACTCGGATCGGCTTGCAAAGGCAAGGCTTACCTTACCTGCGCTCCTGCCCTCGTCCGAATCGAGGTCGGCCGCTCGACGAGTGAATCGGCTCACCTGCCCGAGGGCGGCACGCGCCTCGGTTAGCCTCCCGCCATGACCGCGCCGGGACCCTTCCTCCAGCAGGGGGAGCGAGCCCTCCCGTCCGCGGCCCGCTCGGCCGTGCTGCTCGTCCTCGGGGCGCTGGGGTGCACCGGTGCCGCCGTGTTCGGGCACGCCGTCTACGTGGACCCCTTCAGCCCTCGGGGCCAGACGGTGCCGCTCGTCGTGCTCGCGGTGCTGGGCCTGCTCGTCGTGCCGCTGGTGGTGCGGTCGCGACGGACCGGCCCCGACGTCGGGGCGCTGCTCGTCGCCGCCTGGGTCAGCTAGTTCGGCGCGAGCCAGCTGCACGGGACGCCCTTCCCGTACGGCGGCATGTCGGCCGACATCGCGCGGCTCACCGCCGCCGCGACCAAGTTCTCGGTGCACGTCGGCTCGACGGACCTGCTCGTCAAGGGGCTGCCGATCGAGTACCCGCCCCTCTTCCCCTGGGTGGTCGGGCGCGTGTCGGCCCTGAGCGGGCAGCCGGCCTGGACGCTGGTCGGCGTGGCCTCGGTGGCCTTCTGCGGCCTGGCCGTGCTGGTGGGGTACCTGCTGTGGGCGCGCGTGGTCACCGGAGCGCTGGCGCTGGCCCTGTGCGCCCTGCCCGCCGCCGTCTACGGCGACCCCCGCGAGGCGCACGAGGTGGCCGCCCTGTCGGTGATGGCGCCGTGGGTGCTCGCCGGGCTGGCCCGTCTCGGCCGCGCGAGGACCCCCGCCCTGTCGTGGTGGGCCACCGGCATCGTCGGCGGCCTGCTGCTCACCGACTACCAGGCCTACCTCGTCTTCTCGGTCGCCGGCCTGCTCGTCGTGGTCGCCCTCGGCCTGGTGCACGGGCCGCGCTGGCCGTACCTGCGACACCTGGTCCTGGCCACGGCGACGGCGCTCCTCACCGCGTCGTGGTTCCTCGTCCCCTGGCTGTCGGACCTCATGCGGTTGGGCGGGGACGGCAGTGCCGACCTCTTCGTGCCGTTCGAGATCGAGCGCGACCCCCTGCACCTGCCCTGGCACGGGCCGGTCCAGGTCGGGGCGGTCCTGACCGGGGGGCTGCTGCTGCTCCTGTGGCACGCCCGGCGTCGGGACTGGGCCCGCGTGCTCCTGGCCGTCGCGCTGTCGGCCATGACCTACCGCTGGGTGATGCTGTGGCGCTACCACCGCACCGGGCACACCGGGTTCCTCCAGTACACCGACCGGCTCTACGACGGCGTGCTCGTCATCGGGTTCGTGCTCGGGCTCGCGGCCTCCTGGCCCGCCGTGGCAGGCCGGCTGCGGCGCGGGGGCCGGGGGCCGGCGCGCCTGGCGGTGCTCCCCGGCATACCCGCGCTGGCGGCCGCCGCCGTCGTCGTGCTGGGGCTCGGGACGTACTGGGGCGGTCAGCGGCTGGGCCACCCCGACAACCGGGACACCCCCAACTTCGCCCGGCTCGCCCACGCGACCCAGCTCCCGGACGGCGGCTGGCCGCGGTACAACGCAGCGGCCGGGCAGCTGCCGACCATCCCGGCCGACGGGGTCCGCGCGGTGGTCGAGCGCGAGTACGGGAGGGGCGCCGTGCCGACGGTGCTCAGCTACGACGAGTCTCTGTCGAGCTACTTCCCCTGGTACCAGTACATCGGCACCGGTGGGAACTCGGCGAACTCGCTGGCGCACTGGCCGCACCGTGAGGCCGAGGTGTGGCGGCTGTCGGCGGTGCACGACCCGAAGGCCTTCGCCGAGGCGGCCACCCGGCTGGACGGTGGGTCGGTCGACGTGTTCGTCCTCAAGGGCGTGAACCGCTGGTTCCTGTGGCGGAACGTGCGCTTCGAGAAGGGCCAGTTCGCCGAACCGTGGTTCCACACGACGCTCGTCGGGGGGCAACACGTGGGTGTTCACCCGGGTCGGGGCGCAGGTGGAGCACACGGCATACCCGCGCTGAGCGGTCCCGGCGCACGTCACGCGGCGGTGCTGTGGAACTGGCCACATGAGTTGTCGGGCCACCACCTAGACTCGGCGGCGAACAGGAGGGCCAGTGGCGGGTCGGATCAAGACCGACGACATCGCGCTCGTCAAGGAGCGCTCGTCGATCGAGGACGTCGTGCGCGAGCACGTCACGCTGCGCCCCGCGGGTCCCGGCTCGATGAAGGGCCTGTGCCCCTTCCACGACGAGAAGACGCCCTCCTTCACGATCCGCCCGGCCGTCGGCGCCTGGCACTGCTTCGGCTGCGGCGAGGGCGGCGACGTCATCTCGTTCGTGCAGAAGGTCGAGCACCTCACCTTCACCGAGTCGGTCGAGCGGCTGGCGGGCAAGCTCGGGCTCGAGCTGCACTACGAGGAGGGCGGGCGCCCGCGCGACGGCGAGAGCCTGGGGCGCCGCTCCCGGCTCGTCGAGGCGCACCGGGCGGCGCAGGAGTTCTACCTCGAGCGGCTGCTGGAGTCCCAGGAGGCGCGCATCGGCCGCGACTTCCTGCGCGAGCGCGGCTTCGGCGGCGACGCGGCCCGCCGGTTCGGCGTCGGGTTCGCCCCGCGCGGTGGCGAGGAGCTGAGCCGCCACCTGCGCGCCAAGGGCTTCAGCGACGAGGAGCTCGTCCTCGGGGGCCTGTCCGGTCGGGGGAGCCGTGGCACCTACGACCGGTTCCGCGGGCGCCTGGTCTGGCCGATCCGCGACATCACCGGCGACACCGTCGGCTTCGGTGCGCGCCGGCTCTACGACGACGACCGGATCGCGGCGAAGTACCTCAACACGTCCGAGACGCCGATCTACAAGAAGTCGACCGTCCTCTACGGCCTCGACCTGGCGAAGAAGGCGATCGCGGCCGAGCGCAAGGCCGTCGTGGTCGAGGGCTACACCGACGTCATGGCGTGCCACCTGGCCGGGGTCGAGGGCGCGGTCGCCTCCTGTGGCACCGCGTTCGGCGTCGACCACATCAAGGTCCTGCGGCGGATCATGCGCGACGAGGCGGACCTCGCCCCGGCCCGGGTCGTCTTCACCTTCGACGGCGACGCCGCGGGGCAGAAGGCGGCGATGAAGGCCTTCGCCGAGGACCAGCGCTGGGCCTCACAGTCGTTCGTCGCCGTGGCCGAGGGCGGCATGGACCCGTGCGAGCTGCGGATCGCCCAGGGCGACGACGCGGTGCGCCACCTCGTCGACGACGCCGTGCCGATGTTCGAGTTCGCCGTGCGGACCACCATCGCCCGGTTCGACATGTCCACGGCCGAGGGTCGCGTGCAGGCGATGCGGGCCGCCGCCCCCATCGTGAACTCGATCCGCGACAGCTCGATGCGCCCCGAGTACGTCCGCACGGTCGCGGGCTGGATCGGCGTCGAGGTCGAGCAGGTCCAGGCCGAGGTCGCCCGGGCCGGACGCATCGCCGCCCGCGACGCGCAGAAGGACTCAGGCCCGAGCGCGAGCCTGCCGGACGCCGACGCCGTCCCGGAGCCCTCGGAGCAGGAGGCCCGCGCCGCGCTGCCGCCGCCCGACCTGCGCGACCCGGTCGTCTTCGCCGAGCGCCAGCTGCTGCAGACCGTCCTGCAGTACCCGAGCAGCTTCTCGGCCGCAGACCTCGACGCCATCGAGCCGACGGCCTTCACCGCCCCGGCCCACCGCGCGGTCTTCGACGGCATCCGCGGCGCCGGCGGACCGCAGCCCGGCCTCTCGGCGAAGGCGTGGGCCGACCGCGTGACCGAGGCCGCCCCGCTGTCGGTGCGCGGGCTCGTCGCCGAGCTCGCCGTCGCCGCGCTGCCCACCCGCATGGACAAGGCCACCGGCCTGCCCGAACGCCGCTACGTCGACGCGCTCCTCGTGCGCGTCCAGGAGGTCACCCTGACCCGCAAGATCGCCGATGCCATGTCCGCCATGCGCCGCATGGCGGCCGACCCGCACAGCGACCCGGCCCGGGCGCGAGCGCTCAGCGCCGAGCTGCAGGACCTGCAGCGCGAGCTCGCCCAGCTGCGCGAGCGGGCGTCGTGATGGCACTCTCGCTGCGTCGCCGGCCCAGGCTGGCCCAGGGCGTCCGGTCGGCCCTCGAGCTCGGCGCGGGGGAGCGCGTGCTGTCCTGGGGCCAGGTGGAGGGGACCGCCACCACCGTCGTCGCCACCAACCACCACGTGTATGCCGTGGCGGCCGGTGCCGAGGGCGGCGAGGCCTCCGGGGTCGCCCTGCGCCGCCCCTGGCACGAGGTCGACGCCGGCACGTGGTCCTCCGAGCTCGGCCAGCTGACGGTGACGTGGGTCGACGGTGCGCGGCCCACGCAGTGGACGCTGGGGGTGACCTCGATGGTGCCGGAGACCGTTCGCGAGCGGGTCCAGGCCAGCGTCGTGCTCACCCAGCGGGTCGACCTGGGTCGGCGGCGCACGGCTCGCGCGGTGATCCGCCAGGAGCTCGCGACCGGTGCACTGGTCGAGCAGGTGCTCCTCGGCAGGGGCACACCGGCCTCCGACGAGGAGGTCTCGCAGGCCGCCGAGGCGGCTCTGGCCTACCTGCGCGAGCAGGTCGGGCTGGGCTGACCCGGCGGCGTCCGCCCCGTTTTCAGAACCGCGTGCATCCTTTGCTATGGTTGCGCAGCGCTGAGGGCGGGATGCCGCCGAAGCCATTCCCCCGTAGCTCAATTGGCAGAGCATTCGACTGTTAATCGAAGGGTTGTTGGTTCGAGTCCAACCGGGGGAGCCCCGACAAGAGGTCCGCGGATTTCCGCGGACCTTTTCTCGTCCCGGCGTAACCTAGGGCCCGCTGTCGGCGATGACCGTAGGTGAACGGTCCGAAACGGACGCCGCCGCAGGAAAGGTCCCCCCATGCCCGCTTCCCCCCGTACCCTCGTCGGCCGTCGCCGCGTGTATGCAGCGGTGGCCGTGGCCGCCGTGTGCGTCGCCGGAGCCGCCGCAACGGCAGCGACGGCCTCACCGTCGCACCACTCGTACCAGCAGGTCACCCTGACGCCGGCCAGTGCGACGACCACGCAGGCGCCCGAGCCCACCGAGACCGAGAGCCCCGAGCCCACCGAGACCGAGAGCCCGGAGCCGACGGAGACGCAGGCGCCCGAGCCGAGCGAGACCGAGACCGAGACCGAGAGCCCCGAGCCGACGGAGACGCAGGCGCCCGAGCCGACCGAGACCGAGAGCCCGGAGCCGACCCGGACCCACACGCCCGAGCCGACGCGGTCCACCGAGGCATCGGACGACCAGGGCGAGGACCAGTCCGGTGAGGACTCCACCTCCGACCACCAGGGCGAGGACCAGTCCGGCGAGGACTCGACCTCCGACCACCAGGGCGACCACCACGACGGCGAGGAGGGCGGCGACGGCCAGTCCGACGGCGGTGACGACAGCTAGCGGGTCGAGCACGGCGGTGGGCCGCACGGCGGCCCACCGCCCCCGCACGTCCGCGGCCGGGTCCGAGGCCTCGGCCGACGACGACCTCGCGGCCGCCGCTCGCGGTGACCAGGCGGCGCTGCGACGGATCTACGAGGCCCTCGCGCCCGCCGTCCACGGCTACCTGCGGGGTCACGGGGCCCCGGAGCCGGAGGATGCCACGAGCGAGGTCTTCCTCGCCGTCTTCACCCGGCTCGACACCGTCGTGGGTGGTGCAGAGGGACTGCGGACGCTCGTGTTCTCGGTGGCGCACGCCCGGCTCGTGGACCAGCTCCGCCGTGCCGCGAGGCGGGCGCCGTCGGTGCCCTACGAGCCGACGTGGGACGACCGCGTGGCGCCCTCGGCGGAGGCGGTCGCCCTGCGGCGCGACGGCGTCGCCCGGGTCGAGTCCGTCCTGGCCGGCCTGCCCGACGACTACCGGGACGTCGTGCTGCTGCGCGTCGTCGCAGACCTCGGTGTGGCCGCGACGGCCACGGTGATGGGTCGCTCGGAGGGTGCCGTGAAGCAGCTGTACCGGCGCGCGCTGCTGGCGCTTCGCGACGTCGTGGGGGACGAGGGGGTAACCGGATGACCCGGTCGGGCGATGACGCAGACGTGACAGGCAGGAAGGAGGACCCCGTGGAGCCGACCGGCGACGCCGCGCTCGAGGAGTTCCTCCTGCGCGTCCAGGCGCTCGGGCAGGGTCCCGCGCCCGCGCCGAGCGCTCGCCTCGCGGCCGTCCTCGGCGCCCCCGGGCAGGCGCGGGTCCGGCGTATCGCCCCACGCACCGTTGCGAGCGCGACTGCCCTGGGCGTCGTGACCCTGGTGGGGACGGGCTGGGCTGCCGCTGCCGCGGACCAGCTCCCCGCGCCCGCCCAGCGCGCGGTGGCGCGGCTCACCGCGGGGTGGCTCCCCGGCATACCGCACCCCGAGGAGCAGCGGACGGGTGCCGGGACGACGCCCTCGGCGGTCCTGCCCACCCCGACCACCACGTCCGTACCCGCGCCGACCGGCGACGACCCGACCGCCGACGGGACCGGGCGGCCGGTGCGGCAGTCGGTGGCCCCGGGCCGCCCGAGCGGCACGAGGAGCGAGGACACCGAGAGCTCGGAGGACGGCGACCGTGGCGGCTCGGGCTCGCCGGACCGGGCCGGGGAGGACGAGGAGTCCGGAAGCCCCAGCCCGTCCGCGACGCGGACGTCGTCCGACGACGGCCGGGACGACGACGGCGGGACGGGTGACGGCGCGCAGGCGGGCACTACCGACGAGGCGACCAGCGGGACCGGCGACGGCGCGACCGACACGCAGGACGACGGCGACGGCTCGGGCGACGGCCACGACGGGGCGGACTCGGGCTCGACCGGGGACGGTGCCGACCGCTGAGCAGCTGACCGCCCCGCCGTCAGGGCGGGGTCCCGGGAAGTCCCCTGCCTCCCGGGATCCCGCCGTGACGGTGCGGAGCGCGCCTGCGCGCGACGGGCGTGACCCCGGCGTCAGTTGGTCGCCGCGTCAGCGGGTCGGTGCGTCAGCGGGTCGGTGCGTCAGCGGGTCGGTGCGGGGGCGGCCGCCTCGTCGACCTCGCCGTCCGCGGGGCCTTCCGCGTGCAGCGTGGTGCGGCCGCGGCGCGAGAGCCGCTTCTCGACGGACACCGCCAGGCGCGACAGCAGGTAGTTCATGGTGATGAACAGGATCGCTGCGACGATGTAGGCGGGGAGCGTGTTGGCGAAGGCCGATCCCAGCGTCTTGGACCAGTCGAGGAGCTCCTGGTAGGTGATCGCCGTGCCGAGGGCCGAGTCCTTCAGGACGGTCACGAACTGCCCGATGAGTGCTGGGAGCATCGCGGTCAGCGCCTGTGGCAGCTGGATCGAGCGGAGCACCTGGCCCGGCGTCAGGCCGACCGACAGGCCAGCCTCACCCTGCCCCTTGGGCAGCGAGTGCACACCGGAGCGGACCAGCTCGGCGATGACGGAGCCGTTGTAGAGGGTCAGGCCGGTGACGACCGCCGCGAGCGGGTTGACGTCGTTCGCGAAGACCGAGTTCTGCGTGTACACGCCGAAGGCGAAGATCATCATGATCAGCACCGGAACGGAGCGGAAGAACTCGACGACGACGCTGCTGACCCAGCGCACGGGGGCGACGGTCGAGAGGCGTCCGATGCCGAAGACCAGCCCGAACACCGCGGCCAGGACGATGGAGATCAGGGCCGCCTTGAGCGTGCCCCACAGGCCCGGCAGCAGGTAGTCGCGCCACACCGACCGGTCCGTGACGAACGGCTTCCACATGAAACCCTGCAGCTGGTTGGCGTCGGCCATCTTGCGGATGACGACCCACACGATGCCGATGACGACGAGGAGGCCGACCGCCGCCAGCACAGCGTGCCGGCGCCGGGCGCGTGGGCCGGGCGCGTCGAAGAGGACCGACTGCGCACTCATCGCTTCACCGCCAGGCGACGCGAGAGGGACGTGAAGGCCAGCCCGAGCGGGAGGGTCAGGATGACGAACCCGATGGCGAAGACGAGGAACACGCTGGGGCTGCTGCCCTCGTTCTCGATGATGACCTTCATCTGCCCGGCCGCCTCGACCGAGACGATGACCGCGGCCACCGTGGTGTTCTTGATGAGGGCGATGATGGTCGAGCCGATGGGGGCGATCGCTCCGCGGAAGGCCTGCGGGAGCAGGACCTCGCGCATGCTCTGTCCGAACGTGAGCCCGATCGAGCGGGCCGCCTCGGCCTGGCCGACGGGGATGGTGTTGACGCCGGAGCGCAGCGCCTCGCAGATGAAAGCACCGTGGTAGACCGACAGCATCACGGCAGCCCAGCGGAACGCGTTGCTCGTGATGTCGGTCGGGTTGAGCTGGATGCCGAGGATGAAGCTCATGGCCAGGATGCTGAAGACCATGAGCAGTGTCAGCGGGGTGTTCCGGAACGTGTTCACGTACCACGTGCCCATCCAGCGGAACAGGCTCACGGGCGAGAGGCGCAGGACGGCGACGAGCGTGCCGAGGACGAGCGAGCCGATCGTCCCGAGCACGGCCAGTTGGATCGTGCCCCAGAAGGCGCGGAGGATGTCGTCGCCGTAGGTGCTGAGGATGTCACCCATGCAGGGACCTTCCGTTGCGGGAGAACGTGATTCGCGCGGGGGTATGCCGCCCGCTCAGCCGAGCGGGCGGCATACCCCCGGGTGCGCGACCGGTCAGGAACAGGCGTCCGGGGTCGGCGGGTTCTTCGCGTCGGGCTTGAAGCCGGCCGGGCCGAGGTTGTCGTCGACGGCCTTCTTCCAGGCGCCGGAGTCGACCATCTTCTTGAGCGCGGTGTTGATCTTCTCGCAGGTGGCGGTGTCGCCCTTCTTGATCCCGATGCCGTAGCGCTCCTCGGAGAAGGTCTTGCCGACGACCTTGAGCTTGCCCTTGTACTGGTCCTGCGCGGCGTAGCCGGCGAGGATCGTGTTATCGGTCGTGAGGGCGTCGACGCCCTTGGACACGAGGGCGGTGACGCACTCGGAGTAGGTGCCGAACTCCTGCAGCTGGACGCCGGGGTACTTGTCCTTGACCTTCTGGGCGGAGGTCGAGCCGGTGACCGAGCACAGCTTCTTGCCGGTCAGGGACTCCGGGCCGGTGATCGAGGAGTCGTCGGCGCGCACGAGCAGGTCCTGCCCGGCGATGAAGTACGGGCCGGCGAAGGAGACCTTCTCCTTGCGGGCGTCGGTGATCGAGTAGGTCGCGACGACCATGTTGACCTGGCCGGTCGAGATGAGCGTCTCGCGCTGGGCCGACGGTGCCTGCACCCACTGGATGTCGTTCTCGGAGTGGCCGAGCTCCTTGGCGACGTACTTGGCGACGTCGACGTCGAGGCCCTTGTAGTCCGAGCCCTGCTTGAGGCCGAGGCCGGGCTGGTCGAACTTGATGCCGATCTTGAACGAACCGCCACCACCCCCGCCGCTGCCTCCGTCCTTCGCGCTGTCGCTGCACGCGGCCAGGGCGAGCGCGAGCACCGATGCGGCGGCAACCGCGCCAATCTGGCGAACCTTCATGTGTTTCCTCCTGTTGGTGGTGCGGGGGTGCCGGATGCCCGGAGGGGCAGCCGGTCAGTGCGTGAGGATCTTGCCGAGGAAGTCCTTGGCGCGGTCCGAGGTCGGTGCCGTGAAGAACGTCTCGGGTGCGGCCTCCTCGACGATCTGTCCGTCGGCCATGAAGACGACCCGGTTGGCCGCCTTGCGGGCGAAGCCCATCTCGTGGGTGACGACCACCATGGTCATGCCGTCCCTGGCCAGGCCGACCATGACGTCGAGGACCTCGTTGATCATCTCGGGGTCCAGCGCCGAGGTCGGCTCGTCGAAGAGCATGACCTTGGGCTCCATGGCCAGGCTGCGCGCGATCGCCACGCGCTGCTGCTGGCCGCCGGAGAGCTGCGCCGGGTACTTCTGCGCCTGGTGGGCGACCCCGACGCGCTCGAGGAGCTCCAGCGCGCGCTTCTCGGCGTCCTTCTTGGGCGTCTTGCGCACCTTGATGGGGCCGAGCGTGACGTTCTCGAGAATCGTCTTGTGGGCGAAGAGGTTGAAGGACTGGAAGACCATGCCGACGTCGGCGCGCAGCTGCGCGAGCTCCTTGCCCTCCTCGGGCAGGGGCTTGCCGTCGATGGTGATCGAGCCGGTCTCGAACGTCTCGAGCCGGTTGATCGTGCGGCACAGGGTGGACTTCCCCGAGCCGGAGGGGCCGATGACGACGACGACCTCGCCCTTGCCGATGGACAGGTTGATGTCCTGCAGGACGTGGAGGTCGCCGAAGTGCTTGTTGACGCCTTCGAGGACGACGAGGGGCTCCGTCATGCGGGGCAACCTACCCGTTGCCGGACGATCCGTGCGCGCCCGGCCCCCAGGAACCGGGACCAACCGGATGAGTCGGGCACATCTACGTAAAGGTTTCGTCCCGATCGGTTCGCGGGGGCTGATTGGGAGTAGCCTCGACGTGGTAGTCGGGCGTGCACCCCCGTCATCGGCCCGCCACCGCGCCAGGAGCTCCCTCGGGACCCCGGCGGTGCGACCCCCGGGTCGCGCAGTGCCCCCGCCGAGTTCCCACAGCGGGGGCACTGCAACGAGTGGACCCCTCCGCCGTCAGAAGACCACGGCCGCCGTCAGAAGACCACGGTCGCGCCCATCGCGACGGTGCGGTCGGCGGGCAGGCGGAAGTACTCGACGGGCGACGCGGCGTTGTGCGCCAGGGCCAGGAACAGGCGCTTGCGCCACGCCGGAAGGTCGCTGCCGGACCCCCGCTGGAGAGCGATGCGCGACAGGAAGTAGTACGCGTCGTCCGGGTCGACCTCCACCAGGCCGCGGTCCCGCGCCAGCCTCAGGGCCGCCGGGACGTCCTGGTCCTCCTGGAAGCCGAACCGCAGCGTGAGGTGGGTGATGGCGTCGTACGGGTCGCCGAGGTCGTCCACCTCGACCCGGTCGACGTCGGCCACCACAGGGATGTTCTCCGACGTCGTGCTGACGATCAGGACTGTCTCGTGGATCACGTGGTTGAACATGGCGTTCTCCCGCAACGCCAGCGGTGTCGACGCCTTGTCGGGGTGCAGGAAGACGGCCGTGCCCGGGACCTTGCCGACCGGGTCGCCCTGGAGCCAGTCGATGAACGGGTCGAGCGGACCCTCCATGGCCGAGCGGCGGTCGGTGACCAGGGTGCGCCCTCGCTGCCACGTGAGCATGACGGTCGCCACCAGCACCGCGATCAGCAGCGGGAGCCAGCCGCCGTGCAGCACCTTGGTCAGGTTGGCGCCGAAGAACGTCAGCTCCAGGACGAGCAGGGGCACCGCGAGCAGGACCAGCTGCGTCCGGCTCCAGCCCCAGGCCGACTCGGCCAGGATGAGGAACAGGGTCGTCGTGATGAGGAAGGTGCCGGTCACGGCGAGGCCGTACGCGGTGGCGAGCCGCTGGGAGGACTGGAACGTGAGCAGCAGCAGCATGACCCCGACGAACAGGGTCCAGTTGACGGCGGGGACGTAGATCTGGCCCTGCTCCTGCGTGGACGTGTGGCGCACGGTCAGGCGCGGCAGGTAGCCCAGGCGCTCGGCCTGGCGCGACACCGAGAAGGCACCGGAGATGACCGCCTGCGAGGCGATCACGGTCGCGGCCGTCGCCAGGACGACGAGCGGGACCCCGAGCGCGTCCGGGGCGAGGTGGAAGAAGGGGTTCGCCGCGGTGTCGGGGTGCTTCAGGATCATGGCGCCCTGGCCGAGGTAGTTCAGGGTCAGGGCCGGGAACACCACCGCGAACCACGCCCGGCTGATGGGCCCGCGTCCGAAGTGGCCCATGTCGGCGTAGAGCGCCTCGGCCCCGGTGATCGACAGGACCACGGCGCCCATGGCGACGAACGCGATGAAGGGGTGGTCGACGACGAACAGGACGGCGTGGTGCGGTGAGAGCCCGCTGAGGATCGCCGGGTCGCGCACGACCTGCGCCGCCCCCAGGACGCCGAGCACGAGGAACCACAGGACCATCACCGGGCCGAAGAACCGGCCGACGAGCTGCGTGCCGTAGCGCTGCACGCCGAACAGCAGCGCGATGATCGCGGCCCCGATGGGCACGACGAGGTGGCCGAGCTGGGGCGCCGGCACCGACAGGCCCTCGATGGCCGACATCACCGAGATGGCGGGGGTGATCACGCTGTCGCCGTAGAACAGCGAGGCGCCGAGCACGCCGAGCAGCATCACGAGGGTGAACCGCCTGCCGCCGGGGCGCACCGAGCGCCGGGCCAGGGCCGCGAGGGCCATGACGCCGCCCTCTCCGTCGTTGTCCGCGCGCAGGATGAAGTACACGTACTTCACCGAGACGACGAGGGTGATCGCCCAGAACACCAGCGAGATGACGCCGTAGACGTCCCCCGGGGAGGTCTGCACCATGTTGTGGTCGATCGAGAAGACGGTCTGCAGCGCGTACAGGGGGCTGGTACCGATGTCGCCGAAGACGACGCCGAGGGCGGCCAGCGCCAGTCCTGCTCCTCGCCGCGGGGCGTGGCCCTGTTCGTGTGTCACAGGACGATGATCCTCTCACCGTCCCGGTGCCATCCCGCACACCAGGTCCAGGTGCCGGTATGCCGGGTGGCGGGCACGGCCGGTATGCCGGGCGGCCGGGGCGGCGGTATGCCGGCCGGCCGGCCGGGGCGGCGGGCGTCTGCCCGCCGGTCACCCTTGTGGCCGAGGACGGGAGCGGGGGCGCGGAGTAGACCTGACAGGTCCGGCCCGCGCCAGGGCCGCAAGAGAAGGGGTCGACCCATGATGAAGGGAACGCGGACGAAGGTCCTCGCAGCGCTCGCCCTCGCCGGAGCACTCGGGCTGACGGGAAGCCCGGCGATGGCTGCGGGCTCGGGCGCCGCCACGGCATACACGTGCACGGGTGGGGACGTCCCGTCCGGGACGTACTCGCGCATCACCGTCACGGGCATGTGCTCGGTCGGCGCCGGGGCAGTCATCGACGTCGCCGGCAACATCGACGTCATGGCCGGAGCCATGCTCGACGCGCAGAGCGCTCCGGCGACCATCATGGTGGGGCACAACGTCACGGCCGGCGCGGGATCGCTCGTCGGCCTCGGGTGCCAGCCGCCGTCCTACACCGGCAACTCCGCGCACGAGTGCGCGGTCGAGCCGGAGGGCCACTCGACCATCAGCGTGCAGGGCAACGTCACCGCCACCGATGCGCTGGCCTTCCTGCTCAACGGCGCCACCGTGAAGGGGAACGTCACGTTCACCGGCGGCGGCTCCGGCATCCCGTGGTCGATCAAGAACAACACCATCGGCGGCAACCTCACCGTCAGCGGCCAGACGAGTGAGTGGCTCGGCGTGCTGTTCAACAGGATCGCCGGCAACACGACGCTGACCGACATCACCATCCAGGACGAGCACCCCGGGGCCCCGGGCGTCTACGTCGTGCGCAACACGATCGGGAAGAACCTGACCTGCATGGGGCTCACGCCGGGTGTGTCCGGCGGGTTCGTCCCCGGCAGCGTCAACGTCGTGGGCCGCAACGCGATCGGCCAGTGCGCCTCGCTGGTCTGAACCCCGCGCGTCGGAGTCCACTCGCACCTGCGCCCGCCTGCCGCCCTCATGGGTGGCAGGCGGGCGCAAGCACCCAGTGGGGTCGGGACCCCTGGTCCTGCAGGGCGTCAGTGGCTCGGGACGGCTGCCGCGAGTGCCCGCCTCTCCGCCGGTGAGGGGACGAAGCCGGCGTGCAGCTCGGCCCGCAGCACCTCGACGTCCAGGGCCTTCTGCCACCGCGCGACCGCGATGCAGCAGACGACGTTGCAGACGGTGCTCGTGAGTGCGCGCGCCTCGCTCATGAAGCGGTCGATCCCCACGATCAGGGCGACTCCGGCCACCGGGACGTGCGGCATCACGGAGAGAGTCGCCACCAGGGCCACGAAGCCGCTGCCAGTGACGCCCGCAGCCCCCTTCGACGTGAGCAGCATCATGCCGAGCATGAGCGCGATCTCGCCCCACCCCAGGTGGATGTCACAGGCCTGGGCGATGAACATCGAGGCGAGGGTCAGGTAGACGGCGGTGCCGGTGAGGTTGAAGGAGTAGCCGGTCGGCACGACCAGCCCCACCACGCCGCGGTCGCACCCGAGCCGCTCGAGCTTGGACAGCAGGCGAGGCAGCACCGGCTCGCTCGAGGAGGTCGCGAGGACGATGAGGATCTCGTCGCGGAAGTACTTCAGGACGCGCCAGAGGCTGACCCCGCTGGCCCTCGCCACGACGCCGAGCCCGACGACGACGAACACGACGCACGCCAGGTAGAAGGCGAGGATGAGCAGGCCCAGGTTGCCGATGGAGTGCGCGCCGTACTTGCCGACGGTGAACGCCATCGCGCCGAAGGCGCCGATGGGGGCGAACCGCATCAGGAAGCCGAAGACGACGAAGAAGAGACGATTGAAGCTGTTCACGACGTCGAGGGCGAGCCGCCCCGTCGGTCCCAGCTTGGTGAAGGCGAAGCCGCACAGCAGGGCGAGCAGCAGGACGGGCAGGACCTGCCCGTCGGCGAAGGCGCCGACGAACGTGGTCGGGATCAGTCCGAGCAGGAACTCGACCGGCGTGCTGTCCTTGAGCTCGCCGCTGACCTTGGCCGCCACGCTGCCGTCGAGGTGGGCAGGGTCGACGTGCATGCCCGTGCCCGGGTGGAGCAACAGGACTGCCCCGAGGCCGAGGGCCAGGGCCAGGGCGGTGAGCGCGTAGAACAGCCCGAGGGCCCGCAGGAGCGTGGGGCCGACCTTCTTCACGTCCGTCATCGACGTGATCCCGCTGACGATGGTGCAGAAGACGATCGGGGCGATCATGAACTTCACCAGCTTCACGAAGGCGTCGCCGAGCGGCTTCAGGCCGGCACCGAGGTCGGGCCACAGGGCTCCGACGAGGATGCCGAGCGCCACACCGAGAAGGACCTGGACGTAGAGGTGCCCGAGGATTGGTTTGATCTTCATTGAACAACTTCCTGGGTCGGCCCCTCGCGGACGAGAGGCGCTTCTGAGGGTAGGGGGTGTCGCTAGGCCACGGTCCGTGCGACCTCGATCTGGGCGACTGCCAGCTGTCGGGCAGCGCGGTCGAGCACGACCTCGACGACGTTGCCGTCCGCGTCGGTCACGACCTCGGTCGCAACCACGCCGGCGGGGGTCCCGATGCGAAGGTGGCGCGTCCGCTCCTCGGGTGAGGAGGGCCCGATGCTGCGGGCTACGAGCGAGCCGGGGATGGTGGCCGCGGAGGAGAGCGCGACGGCCGAGGTCAGGCCGATCGCGGGGTGGGGGGCGAACATGGAGAGCATCCGCACCCGCAGGTCGTGGGTGTCGGCCGCAACGTGCGATCCGTCGGCTGCCGTGTAGCCGGCCGGGGGAGCGACCAGTCCGACCTTGGGGATCGCGTGCTGCGGCGTGTCGTCGGGGCCGCGCAACCCCATCGCGAGACCGGCCTCGGCCCGCAGCTCGAGGAGCTCGGGCAGTCGGTGGTCCAGCCCCGCCGTCATGGAGGACAGGTCGACGCCCAGGTCCGAGGCGGGCGCGAAGACCGCCGGCGCGCCGGCGTCGACCATCGTCACCTCCGGGGCTGCGCCGCCGGGGAGAACGAGCCGGTCGGTCGTGCGCCCGGTGGGCAGCAGCGCTCCGGTCGACTGCCCCCACGGTCCGTGGAAGGACAGGCGCACCGGGACACCTGGTGCGGTGCTGCCGGGGACGCGCGCCTGCCCGGCGGTCGGAACACGGCGGCGCGGTGTCGAGACGGTGCCGCTGAGGACGGCTCCCGTGTTCAGGTTCCGCATGGTGACCCGGGTGGCGACGTCCCCAGCGGCGACGATCCCGTTCTGGACGGCGTACAGGGCGATGGCCGTCGCGCAGTTGCCGCAGTTCGAGCCCAGCTCGACAGTGGCCTGCCCGATGCCGACCTGCGCGAAGAGGTAGTCGAGGTCGGCCGGGCCGTCGGGGGTGGCGGTGATGACGGCTGCCTTCGAGGTGGTCGAGGTCCCGCCACCCACGCCGTCGAGCTGCCGGGAGTCGGCCGCACCGAAGGCGTCGGCCAGGAGGGCCAGGACGTCCTCCTGCGTGGGCGCGTGCCGCGCCACGTCGCCGGCGTCGAAGAGCCAGCACTTGCTGGTGCCGCCTCGGTACCACTGCCCCCGGAGCTGCACGTCGTTCTCCTGTCCGTCGTGGGGGCCGCTGCGGCCCCCGTCCACGGACAACCATCGCGACCTGCGGGGTTCAGCACAATCACAGGAAAGTGAACCGCTGTGTGCTTCTGCTAAAGTCACGCCATGGCTCAGATGGACCTGCGGCGGCTCCACGTGCTGAGGGAGGTGGGTCGGTCAGGCTCACTGACCGCCGCAGCGGCGGCACTGTCGTTCACGACCTCTGCCGTGTCCCAGCAGGTGACGAAGCTGGAGCGCGACATGGGAGTGCCCCTGCTCGAACGTCACCCCCGAGGTGCTGTCCTGACCGAGGCCGGCCGGGCACTGCTCCGGTATGCCGACGACATCGACCGGAGCATCGACGCAGCCCGCGCCGAGATGAGCGAGTTCGCCGACCTGCGCCGCGGCCAGCTGCGACTCGGCACCTTCCCGACGGTGGGCGCATCGCTCATGCCCGAGGTGGTGCTTGCGTTCCGTGCCCGCCACCCCGATGTGGTCGTGACCGTGGTCAGCGCCCGGCGCGCGGGGCTCGTCGACAGGCTCAAGCGGCGCGACATCGAGCTGACCCTGTTGTGGGACTACCCCTGGCAGCGCGTCGACGATGCCGAGCTCTCGACGACCACGCTGCGCAAGGACCCCACGCTCCTGCTGCTTCCGCGCAGCCACCCGCTCGCAGGCGTCGACGTGGTGAGGGTGGAGCAGCTACGCGACGAGCAGTGGGTGGTCCGTGACGAGCACCCGGTGGCCGACGTGTTGCGCCGGGTGTGCCGCCGCGCGGGCTTCGAGCCCGAGGTGGCCTTCGCAGCCAACGACTACCAGGAGACGCAGGGGATGGTCGCGGCAGGTATCGGGATCGCCCTGGCACCCCAACTGGCCCTCAGCGCCCTGCGGCCCGACATCGTGGCGGTGCCGCTTCACGACTCTCCGAGCCGGCGGATCCTGCTGGCACGCCTTGCGGACCGGACGTTGAGTGCTGCCGGGCGCGAGGCCGCGACGGTGTTCCGCGCGGTGGCCGCCGGGGCCGGCGACCGCGGATAGGTCGCGTCAGGACTCGACAGCGACCGCGGGCCATCCCGGTTCGGCGACCGGTGTCCCGGACGGTCCGTGCGTCTCGTCGGTGTCGGAGGCGGTCGAGAGGGTGGCCGCGACGACTTCGGGGGCGCGAGCGGGCTGTGTCGAGCTGTCCGCGTGCGCGGTCACGGTGGAGTGCGGGGTCACGGCGGGGTGCGCGGTCACCATGGGAACCCCGGACACGTCGGGTTGCCCGGAGTCGTCCGGGCGGTCGGCACTCGTGTGGAGGGCGTTGGCCTGATCGACGAAGTGCCGGGCGATCTCGCGCAGGTCGATGGTGCTCTTCTGCGCCAGGGTGGTCAGGTAGGCGAAGGCGGCGTGGTCGTCGAGGCCGAAGCGCTCCATGGCCAGGCCCACCGCCTTGCCGACCACGCGGTTGGTCTCGAGCGCAACCGTCAGCTGGTGCTCGCGCTGCGCCTGGGCCAGGGCCAGCGCCGCCTGACCGGCGAGGAGCTTGGCCTGCGCGAGCCGCGCCATGTCGACGGGCAGGTACGTCGCGGAGTACAGGTTCAGCGCGCCGAAGGTCTTGCTGCCGAGCACGAGGGGCACGCTGAGGATCGACCGCATGCCCGCCTCGACTGCACGCGACGTGAACACCCCCCAGCGGTGCTCGCTCTCGGCGTCGTCGACGACGACGGTGTGGTCCTCACGCAGGGCGGTGAGCCCGGGACCCTCGTCGAGGTCGTTCTGGAGGGAGTCGAGGTCGAAGACGACCTGGTGGTTGGCGACCAGGGTGGTGTACGTGCCCGACCGGTTGGCGCCACTGATGCCGACGAAAGTGCCGGGCGCCCACAGCTCGGCCATGTCCAGGAGCGACTCCAGAGCAGGTAGGACAGCCCCTCCGCACCAGGCGGAGGCGCGCCCGTCGAGGGCGACGAGGTTGGTGGAAGGCGAAGGCTTCACGGCGACTCCAGTCGACTGCGGTGAGATGATCACCAAGCGGTCGCGTTGCTGGGACGAGTCGCCTGAGGGTCACGAACGGTGCCCATCAAGGTCCGGATGTGGACCTTCACGGGAACTGTACGCCAGATTCCCTCGCATCCACTCTCACCTGCGCATTTATTCTGCTTCGCGGGCACACGAGCGGAGCGTGCTCCAGCACACTCGTCTCCTCAGGCGGGCTCGTCGACGCGGGGCCGGTCGGCGCCCGTGCGCTGTAACCACGCGACGAGTGCTGCGAAGAGGAGGAGGGCGACGAGCGACACGCTGCCGTCGCCGAACCCCAGGCCGGCGGCCTTGGTGGGGGGTTTTCCGAGCCAGTCGGCGATCGAGGCCCCCAGCGGACGGGTCAGAACGTATGCCGTCCAGAAGCAGGTGACCGGGCCGAGGACCTGCAGCCGGCACAGCGCGAGCGGCACGAGAATGAGCATGCCGAAGACGAGCACGGAGGAGAGGTAGCCCAGCCGCAACGTGAACGCGGTGAGGTCGCCGGCGGCAGTCCCCAGGGCGAAGGTGGCCACGACCGTGGCCCAGTAGAAGAGCTCGCGGCGGCGGGTGGTGATGCTGTGGATCGAGACGCTGCCCTCGACGGCCCGCCAGGCCCCCAGGCAGGCGAGCACCGCGAGGAGGTAGCCCACGGTCGTCACGGCATACGGCACGCCCAGGACCACGTGCACCGCGTCCGCAACCATGGTCCCGAACACGGCCACCATTGCGACGGCTGTCCAATAGCGCACGGGGCTGTAGGAGGCGCTCCGGAGCTGGACGACGATCGCGACCACGAAGGCGACGAAGCCCACGCCCACGGCCACGACCGGGCTGCGTCCTGCGAGGAAATCGGAGATCGCCTCTCCCATCCCCGTCGTCAGCAGCTTCATCACCCAGAAAGCGAGCGCGACGTGGGGAACGCTGGGGGCCACCCGTGCGGGGGCGGGCAGGGACACGACGGAGGGACTTGACACGGCCCACACCGCACCAAGTCGTCCTGCACGCCGGCTGGGTAGACCCTGTGCATCGCCTCAGCCGGGCGTCGGAGCGAATCCGGTGCTGTCGTTCTGGCCGAAGGACCTGTCAAGCATCAGCCGAAACACCGTCAGGCATCAACCGAAGACCAAACGTCAAGCATCAGGCGGAGTCATACAACACGTCGGTGGGGCAGGTCGGGCTTGAACCGACGACCGACGGATTATGAGTCCGCTGCTCTGACCGACTGAGCTACTGCCCCGCGCCAGCCCGGCTCGCACCGCGCTGGGCGCCGGAAGCCTATCGGCCTGCGCTGGCTCTGTTCACAGGGTGGCGCCGACCTGACAGCAGGCTCACGGCTGCGGCTGCCCGCCGCCACAGCGCCGACCCCGACGGTGGAGCTCCACCACCTGAAGGAGAACCTCGTGAAGATCCGCATCGTCCCCGTCGCCGCCGGCCTCGCCGCCGCAGCAGGCATCGCCATCACCGGCGCCTCCCTGGCCAACGCCGCGCCGGCGACCTCCACCGCCGCCACGGCATACACCGCCCCGCAGCAGAACGGCGAGGTGCCGAACGGCCAGCCGCCGCGCGGCAACGGCAACACCGACCCCAGCAAGCCGATGCGCAGCGACGAGAAGCTGCTCACCGGCGACGTGGCCGCCAAGGTGACCGCCGCCGCCAAGAAGAAGGAGCCGACCGCCACCATCCAGCGGGTGGAGACCGACTCCGACGGCGTGTACGAGGCGCACATGGTGCGCACCGACGGCACCCAGGTCATCGTGCAGATCGACAAGTCGTATGCCGTGACTAACGTGCAGGTGATGGGGCAGGGCAGCCCCGGCGGGCAGCGTCCCGGCGGAACGGGCGGGTCCCAGCAGGGCTCGACCTCCGCGCCCAGCGCGACCAGCTGACCCCGGTTCCGGGCAGGGCGGCCACCGACCGGTGGCCGCTCTGCGCCGCGTGGCACGGCCGTGATTCCTGGGAATGCTGGTGCTGCCGGTGCTCGTGGTGCACAATGGGGCCTCAGCACGCACAACTGAACAGCCGCGGCACACGCCGAGCTCTCGTGATCGAGGTCGTTGGGGAAGACGTCCCTCACACACGAAGGAGGCCCGGATGTCTGTCGCGATGCCGCGTGTCATGACTCGCGGGGTGGTGTTCGTGCACTCCACCCCCAAGGCGCTGTGCCCGCACATCACCTGGGCACTCGAGTCGGTCCTCGAGACCCGGCTCTCCATCGACTGGACGCCTCAGCCTGCCGGTGCCTCACTGGTCCGCGCGGAGTTCCCGTGGAGCGGTGTGCAAGGCACCGGCGCCAAGCTCGCCTCGACCCTGCGCGGGTGGGACAACCTGCGCTACGAGATCACGGAGGAGCCCAGCCCGGGCGCCGACGGCTCGCGGTGGTCGCACACCCCCAGCCTCGGCATCCACCACACATGGACCTCGGCGAGCGGTGACGCCGTCGTCAACGAGGACCGCCTGCGCGAGGTGCTGCGGCTGTCCCAGGGCTCCTCGGAGGCCATGGCCGAGATGCTCGACGAGCTGCTCGGCACCGACTGGGACGACGAGCTCGAGCCCTTCCGGTATGCCGGGGACGGCGCCCCCGTCCGCTGGCTGCACAAGGTGGGCTGAGCCGCACCGGGACACCCGCTGCGACCTGCACGTTTCCCGCCTCCCGGGGCTCGGCCGGTACCCTTCTGCGCTGATCCCTGATCCCAGGAGGACCGTGTGAGACCCCGTCATGCGCTCACGGGCGTCGTGGCAGCGGTCGGTGGCATCGCCCTGCTCTGGTGCGCGTGGCTGGTGCTGCAGGCCAACCTGACCACCGGCACGACCGTCGCCGTCGTCGTGCTCTGGCTGCTCGCCGCCGGCGCCGTCGCGACCCTCGCGGCATACGTCCGGGAGGTCGAGCGGCACCGGGCGGACCGGTCGCGGCACCGGTCCTCGGCCAAGCCCCTGCCCGGCCTCGTCCTGCTCTGGGTGGCCGGTCTGACCGCGCTGGCCGCCTTCCCCTTCATGCTGTCGGAGTCCAGCGCAGCCGGGGCGGCCAGGGTGCAGCCCGACAGTGCCCCCGCGGACGCCGTCGACACGCCGAGCGCCCCGACGTCCTCGACGCCGGTCCCCGCGCGGACATCGCCGACCAGCCCGTCGCGAGGGGCCACGCGGACCCCGTCGCCCGTCAGCACGTCGACGTCCGCGGCGCCGGGGTCGGGCACGCCCCGACCCGTGACGACGTCGACCACGGCCGCGACCGCACGTCCGACGTCGACGATCACCACCGCGCCGCGGCCGACCACGTCGACGACGACCTCGGGTCCGCTCGTCACGATCACCCTGCCGCCCGTGCGGACCAAGGGCCACTGAGCGCGGACCTCGGCGCAGGCGGGTCAGCCCACCAGCAGCGCCTGCGGGAACGGCCGCCGTCCAGCGCGCTGGCGCAGCGCGACCAGGCTCGCCGTGTCGAACACCTCCGCCGGGAGCAGCCAGTACCGCCCGGTCATCGCCACCACGACGATGCCGTCGGACTGCTCGACCGTGTGGAGCAGGTCGTAGCTGACCTCGTGCGAGCAATGGTGTCCGCGCAGCCGCAGCGAGTGCGGGCCGACGACGACCCCGACGAGCTGGCCGGGGGCCAGGTTGCGGGCCACCGCCGCGCTCGTCGACAGCCGCACCATGGCCAGCGCGACCACGGGGCACAGGGCGGTGGCGCACAGGAGTATGCCGGCCGAGGAGGCCAGCACGTGGGGACTCAGGCCGGGTCCCGTCAGCTCGGTCGTCACGGTCGGCAGCCAGATCAGCGCGACCGCCCCGAGCAGCATCGCCCAGGTCTGCGGACGCCGCAGGACGTGCCGCCGGGCGGCCCGCAGGGCCCGCCGTGCCATCTGCTCGTCGACGACGACGATCGCCTCGCGTGCACCCTCGTCGGCGCCGACCACTTCCCGCATCGTGTTCCCTCCTGCTGCCCCGGCAGGAGGCTAGGACCCCCGGACCGCCCCGTGGACGCGGTGACCTGCAGGTCTGACCGAACGGATGAGGACGAGACCGCGTCCCTTCCCCTCATGCACCGGCCCTACTCTGGTGAGCTGCCCCACGGAACCAAGGAGCACGCGTGACAGCCCTCGTCCTCGTCGCCGTCGTCGCCACCGTCCTGACGACCGCGGCGTTCCTCGTCGCTGCGCGCGACCGCGACCCGGCCGACGCCCGGCACGCCCGCGGGGCGTCCCCCGCAGCACGTGTCCTGGCCCCGCTGCCCGGACTGGTCCTGGCCGGCGCCCTGCTCGTCCCCGTCCTCCCTCCCTCCGATGTCGGATGGTCCGTGGTGGCCCTGTGGGTCACCACGCTGGTGTGGGTGCCCCTCACCAGCCGCTGGTCGGCCCTGGGGCACGCGAGCTGGGCCCTGTCCGCCTCCACGGGTCTGGCCTACGTCCTCGCCATGGCGCTCTGGACGACCTCCTCCGGCCTCACCGGCTTCAGCGTCGTGGGGGCGTGGGCCCTGTGGGCGCTCGAGGTGGCGGCCTACGTCCTCGTCCTCGCCTACGGGTGGGAGATCCACGACGCCCTGGCGTCCCGGACGTGGCAGCGCCGTCTCGGCCGAGGCGCCGGCCCTGCGCCGGTCGGCGCGGACGAGCACCACCCGTTCGTATCGATCCACGTCCCGAGCCACCGCGAGCCGCCCGAGATGGTGATCGCCACGCTGCGGTCGCTCCTCGACCTGGACTACCCGGCATACGAAGTGCTGCTCGTCGACAACAACACCGATGACGACACCCTCGTCGCCCCCGTCGAGGCGTTCTGCCGGGCGCACCCGGAGCGGCTGCGGTTCCACCGGCTGCTCGACTGGCCGGGGTTCAAGTCGGGGGCGCTCAACTACGCCGAGGAGCACAGCGATCCCCGCACCGAGCTCATCGCCGTCGTCGACGCCGACTACCAGGTGGACCGGGGCTGGCTGCGCGACACGGTCGGCGCGTTCGCGGACCCGTCGGTCGCCTTCGTCCAGACCCCGCAGGACTACCGCGACTGGACCGGCTCGCAGTACCTGCGGAGCCTGTACTACAGCTACGACTACTTCTTCGCGGTCTCCCAACCCTCGCGCGACGAGCGGAACAGCGCGATCTTCGGCGGCACCATGGGGCTGGTCCGACGGGAGGCACTGCGCGACGTCGGCGGCTGGGACGAGTGGTGCGTCACCGAGGACGCCGAGCTCTCGCTGCGCCTGCTCGCCCGAGGCTGGTCGGGCCACCACGTCGACCGCACCTTCGGGCACGGGGTCATGCCGCTCACCTTCGAGGCCCTGAAGCGACAGCGGTTCCGCTGGTGCTTCGGCGGCATGCAGATCCTCAAGCGGCACTGGCGCATGCTGATGCCGTGGCACCGCGGCACGCGGCTGGACCTGGCCCAGCGCGTCGGCTACCTCAACGGCGGGATCCAGTGGCTGGGCGACCTCGTCGGCCTGCTGTTCAGCCTCCTGGTGGTGCTGAGCCTGGTCGACCTCGCGCTGGGCGGCGGCCTCGTCGTCCGGCGTCTCAGCGGCCTGCTCGTCCTCGCCGTGCCGGCCCTCGTCCTCGTCGGCCTCGTCCGCGCCGTGGCAGTGGTCAAGGCGGTCGGGCGGGACGCCACGTGGCGCGACGCGCTCGGGGCGTTCCTCATCTGGCTGTCCCTGGGCTGGGTCGTGGCGATGGCCTGCGTGCGGGGGCTGGTGGAGCCTCGCGGGGTCTTCCTGCGCACGCCGAAGGTCCGCGGCGACGTGCACTGGTTCCAGGCCGTGCGCGCCCACGTCGTCGAGGTCGGGCTGGCAGTCGTGGCGCTGGCGAGTGCCGCCGGCGGCGTCGTGGCCCGTCCCGGGTGGGTGACGGTGGGCCTGTCGGGCCTCCTGGTCGTCCCCGTCGCCGGGTGGCTCGCCGCCCCGGCGCACAGCATCGCGGCGATGCGGGCGGACCTGCCGGCCGACCTGCGTCGCCGGCGCACCGCAGAGTGGGCGCGCGGGTGGTGGGGTCCGAGGGCCCGCACCTCCCTGGCGACCGTCGCCGGCGTCGGCGCGCTCGCGGCCGTGGTGATGCTCCTCGTGCAGCCCGCCTCCCACGAGGCACCGCGCACCGCAGCCGTCCCGCGGGTGGGTCCGTCACCGGGCCACCACACCGCCGCACGGCACGCCCCCGGCAGGTCGACGACCACGACGTCGTCGTCCACGGCGCCGGTCGGGGTCGCGCCGGTGGGTGTGACGACCTCGTCGTCGAGCAGGTCGGGGGCGTCCTCGTCGGCCTCGCCGTCCACGACCAGCCGGCCCTCGGCGACGTCCACGACGCCTTCGGGGTCGCCCACCACGGTGCCCTCGCCGACGAGCGTCGGGAGCCCCACCTCGGCCGGGAGCCCGACGTCCGTGGGCAGCCCGACGACCAGGCCGACGCCGACTCGGACCACGCCCACTCCGACGCACCGGCCGACCACCACCGGCCACCCCTGACCCGCGGCTCCGCCCGGTCATCCTGACGAGCGGTTCACCCCGGTCACCCTGACGGGCGGCTCCGCCCGGTCACCCTGACGGGCGGCTCCGCCCGGTCACCCTGACGCGGGGCTCCGCTCGGTCACCCTGACAGGCGGGCCGCCCACCACCCAGCGCCCTGAGGCGCCGTCCGGGACACGACGGAGCCGGGCAGCGGCACGGGGGCCGCTGCCCGGCGCGGGCCGAGCGTCGGGGTCGGTCAGACGCTGGTGAAGAGCACGGCGACGTTGTGGCCACCGAAGCCGAAGCTGTTGTTCAGCGCGGCGATGTCGCCCTCGGGCAGCTTGCGCGCCTCGCCGCGGACGACGTCGAGCTCGATCTTCGGGTCCAGGTCGTCGACGTTGATCGTCGCCGGTGCGATCCGGTGGTGGACGGCGAGGATCGTCAGGACGCCTTCGAGCGCGCCGGCCGCGCCGAGGAGGTGCCCGGTCATCGACTTCGTGGCGCTGACGGGCATCCCATCGGCATCGGCGCCGAAGGCGCGGCGGATCGCGTTGGACTCCGCCACGTCACCGACCGGCGTCGAGGTGGCGTGCGCGTTGATGTGGACGACGTCCTTGGGGGTCAGCCCCGCCGACTGCACGGCCTCGCGCATCGCTCGCGACGCCCCGGCGCCCTCCGGCTCGGGTGCCGTGATGTGGTGGCTGTCGGAGGACATGCCGATCCCGGACAGCTCGGCGTAGATCGTGGCGCCACGGGCCTTGGCGGCCTCGTAGTCCTCGAGCACGATGACCGCGGCACCCTCACCGAGGACGAAGCCGTCACGGCCGGTGTCGTACGGGCGGGAGGCGTGCTCCGGGTCGTCGTTGCGGGTCGAGAGCGCCTGCATGGCGGCGAACCCGGCGATGGGCAGCGGGTGGACCGCAGCCTCCGTGCCACCGGCGACCGCGATGTCGGCGCGCCCGCTGCGGATCATCTCCGCGGCATACCCCATGGCCTCCAGGCCCGAGGCGCAGGCGGACACGGGCGTGTGGGCGCCGGCCCGCGCGCCGAGGTCGAGCGACACGGCGGCGGAGGAGGTGTTGGGCATGAGCATGGGGACCGACAGCGGGAAGACGCGTCGCGGGCCCTTCTCGCGCAGCGTGTCCCAGGCGTCGAGCAGGGTCCACACGCCGCCGATGCCGGTGCCGATGCAGGCGGCCAGGCGCTCGGGGTCGACCTCGGGGGAGCCGGCGTCGGCCCAGGCCTCGCGCGCCGCGATGAGCGAGTACTGCGCGGACGGGTCGTTGCGCCGCACCTCGACCTTGGTCAGGACGTCGAGCGGCTGGGTGTGGATGGTGGCGGCGAAGTGCACCGGCAGCTCGTGCTTCTGCACCCACTCGAAGTCCATGGTCCGGGCGCCGGAGCGGCCCGCGAGGATGGCGTCCCACGTCTCCGTGGCGGTGCCGCCGACCGGGGTGGTGGCTCCGATGCCCGTGACGACGACGCGTCGCTGTGCGGTCATGACTGGGGTGCTCCTTCGTTCGCGTGGGGTGCGGTGCGGGGCGGCGGCCCACGCCGGGCCCGGGTCCTGGCACCAGTGTGCCGGGTGGCTCGGCGGGGCCGCCGCTCTGCGGGCTCAGCCCTGGTTCTTGGCGATGAACGAGACGGCGTCGCCGACCGTCTTGAGGTTCTTCACCTCGTCGTCGGGGATGCGGACGCCGAACTTCTCCTCGGCGTTGACGACGATGGTCATCATCGACAGGGAGTCGATGTCGAGGTCGTCGGTGAAGGACTTCTCCGGCTGCACCGACTCGGTGTCGAGACCGGTCTCCTCGTTGACGATCTCGGCCAGACCCTCGAGGATCTCCTGCTCGCTCTGCGCCATTGGCTTGCGCTCCTTCGTGTGTGTCGCGTGGGTGTCGTGCATCGGTCGGTGGCCCGGTTGCCCGCGGGCCGGCGGGGGTCTCAGGGCAGGACGACGACCTGCGCGGCGTACACCAGGCCGGCGCCGAAGCCGATCTGGAGCGCCAGGCCGCCGTGCGGTGCCTCGCCCTCGCGCAGCATCCGCTCGGTGGCGAGCGGGATGGAGGCTGCCGAGGTGTTGGCGGTCTGGGCGATGTCGCGCGCGACGGGGATGTCGGCAGGGAGCTTGAGCTGCTTGATCATCGCGTCGATGATCCGCATGTTCGCCTGGTGGGGGATGAACGCGTCGAGGTCCTCGGCCCGCACGCCCGCCGCGTCGAGCGCCTTCTGGGCCACGGGGGCCATGCCCCAGACGGCCCAGCGGAAGACGGACTGGCCCGCCATGCCGATCGCGGGGGAGCCGACGCCGTCGTTCTGCTTCAGCTCGACCCACGAGTCGCGCTGACTGATGGTGCGCCACTGCGAGCCGTCCGAGCCCCACACAGTGGGTCCGATCGCCGGCGTGTCCGACGGGCCGACGATGGCCGCACCGGCACCGTCGCCGAAGATGAACGCCGTCCCGCGGTCGCGCGGGTCGGTGAAGTCCGACAGCTTCTCGACCCCGACGACCAGGACGTGCTGGGCCGAGCCGCCGCGCACCATGTCGCTGGCGAGGCTGATGCCGTGGCAGTAGCCGGCGCAGGCCGCGCTGATGTCGAAGGCGGCACCGCGGATCCCGAGCCGGTCGGCGAGGATCGGGGCGGCGGCCGGGGTCTGGTACGGGTGGGTCACCGTGGCGACGATGACCGCGTCCACCTGGGCGGCCTCGAGCCCTGCGGCCTCGAGGGCCTGTCGGGTGGCGGCCTCGGACATGTCCACGACCGACTCGTCGGGGGCCGCGAACCGGCGCTCGATGATTCCGGAGCGCTCGCGGATCCACTCGTCGGAGGAGTCGATCAGGTCGACGATCTCGGAGTTGGGGACCACGCGCTCGGGGCGGTAGCCGCCGACGCCCATGATGCGGGCGTAGCGGGCACCCTCCGGTGCCGTGATCGTGCCGGTGGCCTTGGGGGCTGGGGTCGTCATGTCAGGCTTCCTGCGCATCGGTGGGGGAGGTCGGTGCGCCGGCGGGTTCGCCGCCGTGCTCGCGGATCAGGGTGCGGGCCGCCTCGAGGTCGTCGGGGCTCTTCACCCCCAGTGTGGCGACGCCGGGCATCCCGCGCTTGGCGAGGCCGACGAGGGTGCCGGCCGGGGCCAGCTCGAGGACGGCGGTGACGCCGAGGTCGACGAGGGTCTGCATGCAGCGGTCCCAGCGCACCGGGTTGCTGACCTGGGCGACGAGGCGGGTCAGCGCGTCCCGCCCGTCGGCGACCGCCGAGCCGTCGGCGTTCGACAGCAGGGTCACGCCGGGGTCGCTGACGTCGAAGTCGGCGCTGAGCTCCCGCAGGGCGTCGACGGCCGGGGCCATGTGCGCGGTGTGGAACGCGCCGGCCACCTGCAGCGGGATGACGCGCGCCTTCGCCGGCGGGTCGGCCGCGAGGGCCTGCAGCTGCTCGAGCGTCCCCGCGGCAACGGTCTGGCCGGCGCCGTTGGCGTTGGCGGGGGTGAGGCCGTGCCGCTCGAGCACGGCCAGGACCTCCTCGGGGTCCCCGCCGAGGACGGCGCTCATGCCGGTCGGGGTGACGGCGGACGCCGCGGCCATGCCGGCGCCGCGCTCGCGCACGAAGACCATGGCGTCGTGGTCGTCCAGGACGCCGGCGAAGGCCGCAGCGGTGATCTCACCGACGGAGTGGCCGGCCACTGCCGAGACGCCGGCAGCCGCCGGACCGTCGGGGAACAGCACGCTCGCGACGGCCAGGCCCGCGCCGACGATCAGCGGCTGGGCGACGGCGGTGTCCTTGATGGTCTCGGCGTCCGAGGTGGTGCCGTGGGCGACGAGGTCGATGCCCGCCACGTCCGACAGCGCCTCGAGCCGGGAGCGGAACTCCGGCAGCTCGAGCCACGGGGTGAGGAAGCCGGGGGTCTGGGAGCCCTGTCCGGGGCAGAGGATCGCGAGCACGGACCCAGCCTTCCGAGTGCCGGGTGCCGGGGTCGTGACCGTTCGCGACGAACTTGAGGGGCGTGCTTTGGAGGAATCCTCCAAACCACGCACCGGGCGTCACGAGGGTGTGGGCCGTCTCACAACACCGGCGGGGCGGCTGAGGCGGCCGAGCGCGAGCGCGATCCGCACCGTGTGCGCGTCGTGGGGGTCGGTGAGCTGGTAGCCGGTGAGGTCCGCGATGCGCCCGAGGCGGTACCGCACGGTGTTCGGGTGCACGAACAGCAGCCTCGCCGTGCCCTCCAGGCCGCCGCCGGACTCGAGGTAGACCGACGCCGTCTCCAGCAGGACGCCGCCGGAGTGGGTCGTCAGCGGGTGCCAGATGCGGTCGAGCAGCAGGGCCCGGGCCGGGGCGTCGCCCACGAGGACGCGCTCGGCGAGCAGGTCGTCGGCGGCCACCGGTCGCGGCGCCTCGGGCCAGGCCTGCGCGCAGCTCTGCCCGGCGAGGGCCGCCCGGGCCGAGCGCCCGGCGGCGAACAGGTGCGGCACGGTGGGTCCGACCACCAGTGGGCCGTCGCCGAAGTGGTCGCCCACCTCCCGGGCCGCCGCGAGCGGGTCCTCGACGTTGCCGAAGATGCACACGAGCCGCCGCCCCTGGACCGCGGCGAGGGTGTCGACGCCGACCCGTTCGGCCGCCCGCCGCAGGCCGTCGACGACGCCGGCCGGGCTGCCGTGGGGCGTGCTGCCGGCCACCACGGCGACGCGGGTAGTCGAGCCCCAGCCGAGGGCCGCGGCGCGGGACTGCATCGAGTCGTCGGCCTCCCCGCGGAGCACGGCGTCGACGACCAGGCCCTCCAGCCGGGCGTCCCAGGCGCCGCGGGCCTCCGCGGCGTGCGCGTAGACCTCCGCCGCGGCGAACGCGATCTCGCGCGAGTAGCGCAGCACCGCCTCGCGCAGGGCCTGCTCCTGGCCGGGCTCGGCGAGGGCGGTGGCGTCCTGCTCGACCACGTCGACGACCGAGCGGACGAGGTCGAGGGTGTGCCGCAGCGTGATGGAGCGGGTGAGCTCGCGCGGGGCGGTGCCGAACACGTCGGCAGTGACCGGCGCCTGGTCACCGCCGTCGCGCAGCCAGGCGATGAAGGCCGCGATGCCGGCCTGGGCGACCAGGCCCACCCAGGACCGGTCCTCCGCCGACAGGGCGCGGTACCAGTCGTGGGACGCCTCCATCCGCCGGGTGGCGGCGCTCGAGAGCTCGCCGGCCGAGCGCTCGACGCGCTGCACGGTGTCCGACGAGAAGCCCAGGTCCGCAGGCGGCATACGACCGAGTCTATTTGTATGCCGCCCACAACCGCCGCGAGCGGTGGCTGACCGGACCGGGGCGGCCGGGAGGTGGTCCTTCCGGACGGAATCGTGCAGATGGGCCGAAAAGCCGCGGCGGCGCCCGGCCGGTGGCCTAGAGTCCAGCGCCGTGGGGGACCGTCTGCACAGGACCGTGCGTGCTCTCGCGGCGGCCGCGGCGCTCGCCGCCGGGCTCGCCGTCGCCGCTCCCGGTCCGGCCGGGGCACTGCCCAGGGACCCCGACCGGGTGCCCTCGCTGGTGTCGTCGGCCATGGTCGTGGGGCACCGGGGGGCGTCGGGCTACCGGCCCGAGCACACGCTCGAGGCCTACCGCGTCGCCGTGGCCCAGGGCGCCGACGCCATCGAGCCGGACCTCGCCTCGACCCGGGACCACGTGCTGGTCGACACCCACGACGTCGAGCTGTCGAGCATCACCGACGTGGCGGACCACCCCGAGCTCGCGGACCGGAAGACGACCAAGCAGGTCAGCGGGATCACCCAGACCGGCTGGTTCGTCGACGACCTCACGCTGGCAGAGCTGAAGACCCTGAGGGTGCGCGAGCGCATGCCCGCGATCCGCCCCGCCAACACGGCCTGGGACGGCAAGTTCGAGGTGCCGACGTTCGACGAGGTGCTGGCCCTGCGGGCCGAGCTCAGCCGCTCGACCGGGCGCGCGATCGTGGTCTACCCGGAGTCGAAGAACCCCACCTACTTCCGGGGCGAGGGCCTTCCGCTCGAGGAGCCCCTCCTGGCGGCGCTGCGCGCCAACGGGCTGGACTCGGCGACGGCCCCCGTGCTGGTCCAGTCGTTCGAACCGACGTCGCTGCGCCACCTCCGCCTCGACCTCGGCGTTCGGACGGCCGGCTCGGCACGCCCACGGGGCTCGTCCGACGGGCCCACGCCGCAGGCCTGCGCGTCCACGTCTACACGCTCCGCGCGGAGAACGTGTTCCTGCCGGTCGACTACCGCGTGGGCACCGATCCCGCGACCATCGGCCGGGCGGTCGACTACGACGGCGCCGTGATGAACGCCGGTGTCGACGGCATGTTCTGCGACCAACCCGACCTGTGTCTCGCCGCGCCGGCCCGCCACCGCGTCATGCTGCTCCGCACCTGGCACAAGCCGCGACGCTGACTCGTCCGACCCGCCCGACCGCCTGACCCGCCCGACCCGGGCCGCCGGGTCAGACGTGGTCGCGCCAGGAGTGCCGGGGCTCGTACCCGAGCACCCGCCGTGCCTTGTCGATGCACAGCAGCGTCTCGTGCTCGCCGAGCTCGCGCCGCACCTCCACCCCGGGGTACACCTCGGCCATGAGCGACGCGCTGGACCGGCACATCACGGTGTCGGCGTTCGCGATCACGAACACGTCCGCACCGGGCAGGTCGTGCGCCAGGCTGCGCTCCACCGCCTGGGCCCCGTCGCGGGCGTCGATGTAGCCCCAGAGGTTCCAGCGCCGCGCCTGTGGGTCGGCGTCGAAGGACGGGAACTGCGCGTAGTCCTCGACCTCCATGACGTTGGAGAAGCGCAGCCCGACCGCCACCAGCTCGGGGTCCCAGCGGCAGAAGTGCCGGGCCATCTCCTCCTCGAGCGCCTTGTTGAGCGAGTACGTGGACTCCGGCCGGGCCGCGTACTCCTCGTCGACCGGGGCGTACGGCGGAGGGCTGTCGAACGGCAGCCCGAGCACCGTCTCGCTCGACGCCCAGACGACCTTCCGGATCCCCAGCGCACGAGCCGCAGCGAAGACGTTGTAGGTGGCGGCCGAGTTGTTCGCGAACGTCACCGCGTTGGAGTGCAGGCCCGGCTGGGGGATGGCCGCGAGGTGGACCACCGCGTCGGCCGGGCCGTCGTGCTCGTCGACGCTGCCGGACAGCGCCTCGACGACCTGCCCGTAGTCGGTGAGGTCGACCAGCATGAACTCGCCCTCGACCTGCCGCGGGTCGCGGCCACCGGCGCGGTCGACGGCGAGCACGTCGAGGCCCAGGTCGCGCAGGTGGGCGACGACGGCCCGGCCGAGCTTGCCGGTCGCCCCGGTGACGACGACGCGGCGGGGGAGCGATGCGGTGGGGGAGGAGGTCATGCCCCCATCCTCGCCGCCGTGGCGTTGTCCCGCACCCGGCAGCGGTATGCCGCCCGCTCGAGGTGAGCGGGCGGCATACCGTTGGTGCGCTTGGGTGTTGGACGCGTCAGGCGTCGCCACCCGCGGTGCCGGAGGTGCCGGCGGTGACGTCGAGCAGGCGGTACCGCTGGGCGGCCTCCCGCGCCGTGCTGGCGTCGACCTCCCCGCGCTGGACGAGCATCTGCAGCGCCCGCACCGCGACCGAGGGGCCGTCGATGTGGAAGAAGCGACGCGCGGCCGGGCGGGTGTCGGAGAAGCCGAACCCGTCGGCGCCGAGCGAGGCGTAGTCGCCGGGCACCCACTGGGCGATCTGGTCCTGCACCTGGCGCATGTAGTCGCTCACCGCGACGACCGGGCCGGGCCGGTCGCGCAGCCGCTCGGTGACGTACGGGGTGCGGTTCTCACCGTCGGGGTGCAGGAACCGCTGCTCGTCGCACGCCATCGCGTCGCGGCGCAGCTCGCTCCACGAGGTCACCGACCACACGTCGGCGACGACGCCCCAGTCGTTGCGCAGCAGCTCCTGGGCCTCGAGCGCCCACGGCACACCGACGCCGGACGCGAGCAGCTGCACCCGCGGTGCGTCCTCGGGCAGTCCGTCGGCGATGCCGGGGGCGAAGAGGTGCATGCCGCGCAGGATGCCCTCGCGGTCGACGTCCTCCGGCTCGGAGGGCTGGCTCATCGGCTCGTTGTAGACCGTCAGGTAGTAGATGACGTTCTCCGGGTCGTCGCCGTACATACGGCGCAGCCCGTCCTCCATGATGTGCCCGATCTCGAACGCGAACGCCGGGTCGTAGGACACGACGGCCGGGTTGGTCGCGGCGAGCAGCGGGCTGTGGCCGTCGGCGTGCTGCAGGCCCTCACCGGTGAGGGTGGTGCGGCCGGCGGTGGCGCCGATGAGAAAGCCCCGGGTCATCTGGTCGGCGGCCGCCCAGATCGAGTCGCCCGTGCGCTGGAAGCCGAACATCGAGTAGAAGACGTAGATCGGCACCATGGGGATGCCGTGGGTGGCGTAGGACGTGCCGGCCGCGGTGAACGCCGCGACCGAGCCGGCCTCGTTGATGCCGAGGTGCAGGATCTGGCCCTGCGCCGACTCCTTGTAGGAGAGCATCAGCTCGGCGTCGACCGACGTGTAGTTCTGCCCGTGCGGGTTGTAGATCTTGATCGTCGGGAAGAACGCGTCCATGCCGAACGTGCGCGCCTCGTCAGGGATGATCGGCACCACGTGCTTGCCGAACTCCTTGTCGCGCATGAGCTCCTTGAGCAGCCGCACGAACGCCATCGTCGTGGCGACCTGCTGCTTGCCGGTGCCCTTCTTCACGACCGCGTAGGACGAGTGGTCGGGCAGCTTGAGCGGCTCGTGCTCGACCCGGCGTGCCGGCAGCGGGCCACCGAGCTTCTCGCGGCGCTCGCGGAGGTACTTGATGGTCGGGTCGTCCGGTCCCGGGTGGAAGTACGGGGGCGCGTACGGGTCCTTCTCGAGCACCTCGTCGGAGATCGGCAGCTTGAGGCTGTCGCGCAGGCCCTTGAGGTCGTCGAGGGTCAGCTTCTTCATCTGGTGCGTGGCGTTGCGGCCGGCGAAGTGCGAGCCGAGGCCGTAGCCCTTGATGGTCTTGGCGAGGATGACCGTCGGCTGGCCGTTGTGGTTCATCGCCGCCTGGTACGCCGCGAAGACCTTGCGGTAGTCGTGGCCACCGCGCTTGAGCTTCCACCAGACGTCCTCGTCGGACCAGTCCTTGACCATGTCGCGGGTGCGCGGGTCGCGGCCGAAGAAGTTCTCGCGGACGTACTTGCCGTCGTTGGCGCGGAAGGTCTGGTAGTCGCCGTCACTCGTGGTGTTCATCAGGTGCACCAGCGCGCCGTCGCGGTCCGCCGCGAGCAGCGGGTCCCAGCCACGGCCCCAGACGACCTTGATGACGTTCCAGCCGGCGCCGCGGAAGAACGCCTCGAGCTCCTGGATGATCTTGCCGTTGCCGCGCACCGGGCCGTCGAGCCGCTGCAGGTTGCAGTTGATGACGAAGGTGAGGTTGTCGAGCTCCTCCTGGGCGGCGAGCTGCAGCAGGCCGCGCGACTCGGGCTCGTCCATCTCGCCGTCGCCGAGGAACGCCCAGACGTGCTGCTGGCTGGTGTCCTTGAGGCCACGGTTGTGCAGGTACTTGTTGAACTGCGCCTGGTAGATCGCGTTCATCGGGCCGATGCCCATCGACACCGTCGGGAACTGCCAGAAGTCCGGCATGAGCCGCGGGTGCGGGTAGGACGGCAGCGCGAGCGGCTGCCCGGCGACGATGTGGCTCTTCTCCTGGCGGAAGCCGTCGAGCTGGTCCTCGGACAGGCGGCCCTCGAGGAACGCGCGGGCGTACATGCCGGGGGAGGCGTGGCCCTGGAAGAACACCTGGTCGCCGCCGCCGGGGTGGTCCGCCCCGCGCCAGAAGTGGTTGAAGCCCACCTCGTAGAGAGTGGCCGCGGAGGCGTAGGTGGAGATGTGGCCGCCGACGGAGATGTCGGGGCGCTGGGCGCGGTGCACCATGACCGCGGCGTTCCAGCGCAGGTACGCGCGGTAGCGGCGCTCGACCTCCTCGTCCCCGGGGAACCACGGCTCCTGCTCGGGGGAGATCGTGTTGATGTAGTCGGTGGCGGTCAGCGACGGGACGCCGACCTGCTGCTCGCGGGCGCGCTCGAGCAGCTTGAGCATCACGTACCGCGCCCGGTTCCGGCCGCCCTCGTCGATGACGCCGTCGAGCGACTCGAGCCACTCCCGGGTCTCCTCGGGGTCGATGTCCGGGAGCTGGCTGGGGATGCCGTTGAGGATGGGTCCGGCTTCCTCGCGTGCGGCCACGGTCGTGAGTCCTTTCTCGCGCTGCGGCCGCGGGGGTGCCTGCGGCCCTGCGTCCATCTTCCACCCCGACGAGGTGCACGTCACAACCGGCCGTGCCTACTGACCGGTATGCGGAGCGCGCGCCGGCCGGCGTCGTCGCCGGTCAGAGGCCCAACCGGGAGCCGCCGGCGTAGACGGTCATGCGCGGCGGGCGGGTGAACCCGACCAGGGTGAGCCCCGACTCCGTGGCCAGCTGCACCGCCAGCGACGAGGGTGCCGACACCGCCACGAGGGCGGGGATCCCGGCCATGACCGCCTTCTGCACCAGCTCGAAGCTCGCCCGACCGCTCACCACCAGGACGTGTCCGGTCAGGGGGAGCAGCCCCTCGCGACCGGCCCAGCCGACGACCTTGTCGACGGCGTTGTGCCGCCCGACGTCCTCGCGCACGACCAGCGGCTCGCCCTCGGCGGTGAAGATGCCGGCGGCGTGCAGGCCCCCCGTCCGGTCGAACACCTTCTGCCGCTCGCGCAGCCGGTCGGGCAGGACCGCCACCACGGCCGGCGACAGGCGCACGGCGTCATCGGCGACGGCATACGGGCTCGTCGCGGTGATGGCGTCGACGCTGGTCTTGCCGCACACCCCGCAGGCGCTGGACTGGTAACCCGAGCGCGCGGTGCGGTCGAGGTCGGGGACGACCCCGGCTGCCAGGGTGACGTCGACGACGTTGTAGGTGGGGGAGCCGGACTCGTCCTCGTCGAGGCAGTGCATCAGCTGGGCGACGTCGACCGCCTTGGTCACGACGCCCTCGGTCAGCAGGTTGCCCAGGGTGAGGTCGAAGTCGTCGCCCGGCGTGCGCATCGTGACGGTCACCGGGTGCCCGGCGACGCGGATCTCGAGCGGCTCCTCCACCGCGAGGGTGTCCGGTCGCGACGTGCTGCGCACGCTGCCGTCCTCGAGGACCTCCACGCGCGTGCTCGGCGCCCGCTGCGTCACCCGTCCCATGCCCCGACTGTATGCCGCGTGGCCGGGACCGGCTCGGGACGTCACCGGCGGCGGCTAGGTTGGGGCCGTGAGCGACGAGCCAGCCGCCCCAGCCCCTGCGCCCCTCGCCGTCCGGCTCGACGAGGACGGGGCCGTGCCGTGGCAGCCGGTCTCACCGCGGCTGGTCGTGGCACGGTCGCTGGTGCTGCTCGCGGTCGCGGCCCTGCCGCTGCTCGGAACCGCGGTCCTCGCCGCGCTGGTCACGCCCTGGGCCTGGTTGGCAGCCGTCGCCGTGCTCGGTGCCCTCGCCGGCGGGTCGTGGGTGGTGCGGCGCCAGGTGCCGGCCATCACCTGGGCCGAGGGGCCGGAGGAGCTCGTCATCCGCAAGGGGCGGCTGTTCCGGAGCCTGGTGAGCGTGCCGTACGGCCGGCTGCAGTTCGTCGACCTGCACTCGGGGCCCCTGCTGCGGCGCCTCGGCATGGCGTCGCTGCAGCTGCACACGGCCTCGCCGGCGAGCGGCGGGTCGATCCCGGGCCTGCCCACTGAGCTGGCGGAGGGCCTGCGCGAGCGGCTGGCAGCCCGGGGCGAGTCGCAACGGGCGGGCCTGTGACCCAGCCCGGTCCGGACGAGCCCGGCGTCGACCGCACCGCGGTCCCCGCCACGGTCGCCGACACGGTCTCCGGCGGGTCCCGTGCCGAGGCCCGGGAGGGGGACGGCTGGGCCCGGGAGGGGGACGGCTGGCAGCACCTGCACCCGCTGTCGCCCCTGCTGCGCGGCGGCATCGCGTCCGTCGCCGTGCTCGCGTACATCCTGTCCCAGCAGCTCGACACGTTCTTCGGTGCCGACCGGGAGGACCCCACCCGCGGTCACCTCGGGTGGGCCGCGGTCGCGGTGCTGGTCGTCCTGGTGCTCATCGTGCTGGGCGCCTGGGTGTCGTGGCGGTTCTCGCGCTACCGCCTGGGCGGCACGCTGATCGAGCTGCGCACCGGGGTGCTCTTCCGCCAGCACCGGCAGGTCCGGTTCGACCGGATCCAGGCCGTCGACGTGGGGCGACCCCTCCTCGCGCGCCTCGTCGGCCTCTCCGAGGTCGTCGTGCAGTCGGCCGGCGGGCGCGACGCGAACCTCAAGCTGGCGTTCCTCGGCGACCCCACGGCCCAGGCGGTGCGCGAGCGGCTCATCGAGCTGGCCCGCCACGGCGACGAGGTCGTCCCGGCCGCGCCGGGGGCTCCCACGTCGGACCACGCCGCCGGGGAGGACCACGACGGGCGCGACCCGGCCGTCGCGGCTGCCGCCGCCCCCGTCACGGACGCCACCCGGGTGCTCGGCGTCCCCAACACCCGCATCGTGCAGTCGATCCTCTACGGCGGGCCGGCCCTGACGTTCGTCCTCGCGGTGCCCGCCCTGCTCACCTCGCTCGCCCTCGGCGCCGGCGGGATGGTCGCCTGGCTCGGCCCGATGACGCTGGGCATCGGTGGCTCGCTGCTCAAGCGGCTCACGCACGAGGCCAACTTCGAGCTGCACCACCAGGGCGACCGGCTCCGCATCCGGCACGGCCTCACCGACCTGCGCACGACGACCGTGCCCCTGCACCGCGTCCAGGCGATCGAGCTGCGCCAGACGCTGCCCTGGCGGCTGGTCGGGTGGTGGCGCATCCGGGTGAACGTCGCGGGGGTCGGTGGCAGTCGTGACGAGGACACCGACACGGTCGTCCTCCCGGTCGGCACGCGCGAGGAGGCGCTGCGCGTCCTGGAGCTGCTGAGGCCCGGCATACCGGCCGCGCTCGCTGTCGGCGCCCTGGAGGGCAGCGGAGCCGGGCAGGGCTTCGTCACGGCGAGCCGTCGCGCGGCGCGGCTCGACCCGCTCGGCTGGCGCCGCCTGGGGTATGCCGCCCTGCCCGACTGCCTCGTGCTGCGGCGCGGCCGGTTGTACCGGACCGCGCAGGTGGTCCCGCACGCGCGCATCCAGTCGATGCGCCTGACCCAGGGTCCCCTGCAGCGGCACCAGGGCGTCGCCACGGTGTCCCTGGTCTCGACACCGGGACCGGTCGAGCCGGTCGTCGAGCACCTGGACATCGAGCAGGCCCACAGGCTGCTCGACGAGCAGTCCGCCCGCTCGGGCGTCGCGCGCCGCCTCGCGGCCACGGCAGCGCCGTGACCTGCCCGGATACCGCCTGAGCCGTTGCTCCGGCCCCGAACGGGCCGCCCGGGACGGTCCGACGGCTGGGAATCGGTGGCATCTTCGGCCGACTCGGTTGCATAACGGGTCCCGGCGCGGTGGACTGTCCCGCAACCGGTCCGCAGAAGGAAGTGGAGAAGGGTGTGAGCACGCCAGCTCGTCCGGCGCAGCAGCCGTCGGTGGGCCGTCTTGGCCTCACTGCGGGACAGGTCGTCCAGGAGTTCGGCTACGACGCCGACGTCGACGACGACTTCCGGTTCGCCATCGAGGACCTCACGGGCACCGAGCTCGAGGACGAGGACTACGGCGACGTGGCCGACGCCGTCCTCATCTGGTGGCGCCAGGACGACGGGGACCTCGTCGACGCGGTCGTCGACGGCCTCACCAACCTCGCCGAGGGCGGGTCGATCATCGTCCTCACCCCGAAGGCCGGGCGACCCGGCCACGTCGACGCCAGCGACCTCGAGGAGGCCGCCACCACGGCGGGCCTGCACACGTCCGGCGCCGTGAACGCCTGCGAGGACTGGACCGCCACCCGGCTGGTCGCCCCCAAATCGGTGCGGCGCTGACTCCGCTGGCAGAATTCCTGCCATGACCGCACCCCTCGCCGTGGGCGACACCGCACCGGACTTCACCCTCAAGGACCAGAACGGCCAGGACGTCACGCTCTCGGAGTTCCGGGGTCACAAGAACGTCGTCGTCGTGTTCTACCCGTTCGCGTTCTCGGGCATCTGCACCGGCGAGCTGTGCGAGATCCGCGACAACCTCGGTGCCTTCGTCGGCGACGACGTCCAGGTGCTGGCGGTCTCGTGCGACCACATGTTCAGCCAGCGAGCCTGGGCCGACAAGGAGGGGTACTTCTTCCCCCTGCTGTCGGACTACTGGCCGCACGGGGCCGTGGCCGAGTCGTTCGGAGTGCTCAACGAGAAGGCGGGCGCGGCGGTGCGCGGCACGTTCCTCGTCGACCGCGAGGGCGTCATCCGCTGGTCGCTGGTCAACGAGATCGGTGAGGCCCGCGACTTCTCCGGCTACCACGCCGCGCTCGCGGACCTCCGCTAGCCGCACTCGCTGCTAGCCTCACCGCTGACCCGCAACGGGTCGGGGGCCTGTAGCTCAGCTGGCAGAGCGCCACGTTTACACCGTGGATGTCGTCGGTTCGACCCCGGCCGGGCCCACGTGCAGCTCACCCTCGCCGACGTGGTCGGCGTCCTGGAGGACCTCTACCCGCCGCAGACCGCGCAGTCCTGGGACCGCGTGGGCCTCGTGGCCGGTGACCCGACCCAGCCCGTCGGCCGCATCCACTTCGCCGTCGACCCCACGATGGCGGTCATCGAGGAGGCGCGCGCCCTGGGCGCCGACCTCCTCGTGACGCACCACCCCCTCCTGTTGCGCGGGGTCCACAGCGTCGCCACCACGAGCGCCAAGGGCGCGAGCGTCACCGCCCTGGTCGTGCACGACATCGCCCTGTGGGTGGCCCACACCAACGCCGACGTGGCCGACCCGGGCGTGAACGACGCCCTGGCGCATGCCTGCGGCCTCGCGGACCTCGAGCCGCTGACCGTCGTCGAGGGGCAACCCCTCGGACGGGTCGGCAGGCTCCCCGAACCCCTGCGCCTCGCCGAGTTCGCCGAGCGACTCCACGCCGCCCTGCCGCACGCCGCCGGGGGGATCCGGGTCGCGGGGCCGCCCGGCGCCGAGGTGCGCAGGGTGGCCGTGATGGGCGGCGCGGGCGACGACCTCTTCGACGCCGTACGGGCGAGCGGCGCCGACGTGTACGTCACGGCCGACCTGCGCCACCACCCCGCGCTCGAGGCCCGCGAGGAGGCGCGCGGGGGCACCCCGTACCTCGTCGACGCCGGCCACTGGGCGACCGAGTCGCTGTGGCTGGCGGGGGCGGCGGAGCGCCTGGTCGCGGCGCTTGCCGACGCCGGGTGGCCGCCATCTACAGTGGACACCCACATCTCCACCCTGCGCACCGACCCGTGGGACTTCGTCGTCGGAGCCACCCCTGCGCCCAGCGCACCACCAGATCTCGGAGGCACGTCCTGAACGCCGACCCGTCCCGCCAGTGGCGACTGCTCGACCTGCAGGCGATCGACACCCGGCTCGACCAGATCGCCCACTCCCGCAAGACGCTCCCGCAGCTGGCGCAGGTGCGGGCGCTGGAGGAGAAGGCGGAGGCGCTGGACTCGCTCCTCGTCCGGGCGCGCACCGAGCTCGGCGACATGCAGCGCGAGGTGGCGAAGGCCGAGGCCGACGTGCAGCTCGTCCGTGACCGGGCGGCCCGCGACCAGGCGCGGCTGGACTCCGGCACCGGTTCGGCCAAGGACCTCACCGCCCTGCAGCACGAGCTGCAGTCGCTCGCCCGCCGCCAGTCCGAGCTCGAGGACGTCGAGCTCGAGGTCATGGAGCGGGCCGAGGACGCCCAGTCCGCCGTCACCCAGCTCGAGCAGCAGCAGTCGATCCTGGCCGGCGAGCTCGAGCAGGCCGTCGTGGCCCGCGACGAGGCGCTCGCCGACCTCGACAAGCAGGAGCGCGAGGTGGCCGCGCCGCGCGCCGACGTCGTCGCGGGCGTCGGTGCCGACCTGGTCGCCCTCTACGACAAGATCCGTGCCCAGAGTGGGGGCCTGGCCGCGGCCCCGCTGCGCCAGCGCCGCTGCGGCGGGTGCCAGCTCGAGCTCAACAACGTGGACATGAATCGCATCAAGGCGGCCCCGGCCGACGAGGTGCTGCGGTGCGAGGAGTGCCGGCGCATCCTCGTGCGCACCGCCGAGTCCGGCATCTGAGCGCCGTGGGTCGCGCGCTCGTCGTCGAGGCCGACGGCGGCTCCCGGGGCAACCCCGGGGTCGCGGGCTGGGGCGCTCTCGTCCGTGACGCCTCGACCGGCGCCGTCCTCTGGGAGGGCGCGGCGCCGCTCGGCAAGGCCTCGAACAACGTCGCCGAGTACTCCGGCCTGATCGCCGGGCTCGGGGCGGCGCTGCGCATCGACCCCGGCGCCGACGTCGAGGTCCGGATGGACTCCAAGCTCGTGATCGAGCAGATGGCCGGCCGCTGGAAGATCAAGCACGAGGACATGCGCCGCCTGGCCCTGCAGGCCCGCGACCTGTGCGCCGAGCTCAGCCGCGGCGGGGGGTCCGTGTCGTTCACCTGGATCCCGCGCGAGAAGAACAAGGCCGCCGACGCCCTCTCGAACGACGGCATGGACGGCCGGACCATCGACCGCATGCTCCAGGCCGGGGACGCCCCGGACTCCCACGAGGTCGTCGAGGAGCTGGTGGAGGAGGTCGTGGACCCCGAACCGGCGACTGCACCGCCCCATGGCGGCGACGTGACACGTGTCGTGCTCGTGCGCCACGGGGTCACCGACTTCACGGCACAGGCACGCCTCGACGGTCGTGGGGGCAGCGACCCCTCGCTCAACGACACCGGTCGCAGCCAGGCAGCCCGTGCCGGTCGCGCCGTCGCGCACCTGCTCGCGGGTGCCCCCGCCCGCGTCGTGACGTCGTCGCTGGCGCGAGCGGTCCAGACCGGAGCCGCCGTCGCGGAGGCGCTGGGCGTCGCTCCCGAGGTGGACGGCGACTGGGACGAGCAGGACTTCGGCGACTGGGACGGCGCCAGCGTGCACGACCTGGCCCGCGACGCGGCGGACGACCTGGCCGCGCTGCGCGCCGACCCGGCATACGCACGTCCGGGCGGGGAGTCGCACGAGCAGCTCGAGGCGCGCGTGCTGGCCGCCTTCCGGCGCGTCGTCGACGCGGGGGGCACCACCGTCGTCGTGTGCCATCGCAAGCCGATCATGGTGGTGCTCGCCGAGGTGCTCGGCATCCCTCACGACAAGGTGTGGCGGCTCGCGGCGGCTCCCGGCTCGCTCACGGCCCTAGAGGTCTGGCCGGACGGCACGGTCTCGGTCGCCTTCACCAACCGGACCTAGCGCGCGGCCGTGCGCCCGGCGGCGGTGGCGAGCCGCGCGGCGTCCACCAAGTGACCCGCGCGTCTCGGCATGTGGCGGGTTCTCCTAGGCTGGGAGCATGAGCTACGCCGGAGACGTCACTCCCCAGGACGCGTATGCCGCGCTGGCGGCGGACGAGGACGCCGTCCTCGTCGACGTCCGCACGACTGCGGAGTGGAGCTACGTCGGCCTGCCCGACCTGAGCCCGATCGGCAAGCGGGTCGTGTGCGTCGAGTGGCAGCGGTTCCCCGACGGCGCGGTCAACGGCGACTTCGTCGACCAGCTGCAGGACGCGGGCCTGCCCGACGGCGCACCCCTGTACTTCCTGTGCCGCTCGGGGGTCCGTTCGATCGCGGCCGCGAAGGCGGCGACCGAGGCCGGTCTCGGGCCGGCGTACAACGTCCTCGAGGGCTTCGAGGGGCCACCGGACGAGCACGGGCACCGGGCGGTGTCGGGGTGGAAGAACTCCGAGCTGCCCTGGCGGCAGGCATGAGCGGGCAGCCGCTGGACGCGCGCGGCTTCCGTCCCGACACGATCGCCGTCCGCGGCGGCCTGGCCCGCAGCAGCTTCGACGAGACCGCGGAGGCGCTGTTCCTCACCTCCGGCTTCGTGTACCAGAGCGCCGAGCAGGCCGAGGCGGCGTTCAAGGACGAGGTCGACCACTTCATCTACAGCCGCTACGGCAACCCGACGGTCGCGATGTTCGAGCAGCGGCTGGCCCAGCTCGAGGGCGCCCCGGCGTGCTTCGCCACGGCGTCCGGCATGTCCGCGGTCTTCGTCGCCCTGGCCGCCCTGCTCGGCAAGGGTGACCGCGTCGTCGCCTCGCGCGGCCTGTTCGGGTCGTGCTTCGTGATCCTCGACGAGATCCTGCCGCGCTGGGGTGTCGAGACCGTCTTCGTCGACGGCCCCGACCTCGAGCAGTGGCGCGAGGCGCTGTCGGTGCCGACGCAGGCAGTGTTCTTCGAGACGCCGAGCAACCCGATGCAGGAGCTCGTCGACATGCGGGCCGTCTCCGACCTGGCCCACGCGGCTGGGGCGCAGGTCGTGGTCGACAACGTGTTCGGCACGCCGGTCTTCTCCAAGCCGCTCGAGCACGGCGCCGACGTCGTCGTGTACTCCGCGACCAAGCACATCGACGGGCAGGGCCGCACGCTCGGCGGGGCTGTGCTCGGCAGCACCGAGTTCGTCGGCGGCCCGGTCAAGAACCTCATGCGCCACACGGGGCCGGCGATGTCGCCGTTCAACGCCTGGGTGCTGGTCAAGGGCCTGGAGACCCTGACGCTGCGGGTCGAGAAGCAGGCGGCCAACGCGCTGACCGTCGCGAAGGCGCTGGAGGCGCACCCGCGGGTGACCGGCGTGCTCTACCCGTGGCTCGAGTCGCACCCCCAGCACGAGCTCGCCCGGCGGCAGATGCTCGGCGGGGGGACGGTTGTGACGTTCCAGCTCGACGGCGGCAAGGACGAGGCGTTCGTCCTGATGAACGCCCTGCGCATCGTCGACATCAGCAACAACCTGGGCGACGCCAAGTCGATGGTCACCCACCCGGCGACCACCACGCACCGGCGGCTGACGCCCGAGGCCCGGGCTGCGGTCGGGATCACGGACGGCACCGTGCGCATCTCGGTCGGGCTGGAGGACCCGCAGGACCTCGTCGAGGACCTGACGGCCGCGCTGGACGCCCTCGGCTGACGCCCCTGCGGACGCTTGGCCTCGTCAGCGGACGAGGACCAGGGCCCCGAGCGCGAGGCCGCCGGACAGGACGGCGCACGCCAGGCCCTGGACCGCGAGCCTGCCCGCGTTGATCCGGACCCCGCGCGCCCGGCACCGCTGCGCCCACAGCAGGGTCGCCAGCGAGGCCCACGGCGTGACCAGCGGGCCGACGTTGACGCCGACGAGCAGCGCCATCAACCGGGTGGGGTGGTCCGCGGTGACGGCTTCCAGGGCCGCGTAGGCCGGGAGGTTGTTGACCACGTTCGCCCCGACCGCTCCGACCGCCCCGACCCGCAGCAGGGCGGCGTCGCCCGTGCCGCTGCCCGCGACGTCCTGCAGCACCGAGCGCAGGCCGTGGCCCAGGGCGACGTCGACCACGACGAACAGCACCGCCACACCGACGGCCATCTGCCACGGGACGCTGAGCCGGCGCAGGGTGGCGGGGGAGCGGAACGCCACGGCGACGAGCAGCACCACGGCGGCCGCGCTCGACACCCAGGCGGGGGACAGCCCCACCGCGAAGAGCGGCCCGATGGCGAGGCAGACCGCGGCAGAGACGCGCAGCAGGACCGTGTCGTGCGGCTCGGCCGGCGCCTCCAGCTCGTACCTGCCGGAGAGGTCGCGGCGGTGCAGCAGCCAGAGCACGACGACGGTCCCCACCACGGCCGCGGCTGCGGGTGCGGCGGCCAGGCGGACGTAGTCGCCGTGGGTCTTCCCGAGCTCCTCGAACCGGTGCAGCGCAAGCAGGTTCGTGAGATTCGAGACGGGCAGCAGCATGGAGGCGGTGTTCGCGAGCCACAGGGTGGTCAGGGCGAACGGCACGGGCGAGACACCCAGCTGGGCCGCCACGGCGAGCCCCACGGGGGTCAGCAGGACGGCCGTCGTGTCCAAGGACAGGACGACCGTGCAGACGACCGCGAGGACCACGAACAGCAGCCACAGCACGAGCGTCCGGTGCCGTCCCGCCCTGGCCGTCCAGTGGCCCGCGACGTCGAACACGCCTGCGGTGTCGGCGATCTCGGCCACGACGGTGATGGCGACGAAGAAGACGAGGACCGGGCCGATGCGGGCCGCGAGGTCGGCGAGGTCGGTGCTCACCGGGCCGTCGCCTCGAGCACCCACGGACGGCCGGCGCCGGCGGGCTCGTGCAGCCGCACCTCGAACCGGTCGCCCAGGACGTCGGGCAGCGCCGTCACCCGCCTGGGGTCAGCCCCTTCCTCGCACAGCGCCCGGGCGACGAGGCCACGGGTGTGCTTCGCCATGTGCGTCGCCCCCGGGACCTTGACCTGCACCCAGCGCTCGGCGAGCGCGCCCGTGGGCGTCCAGGCGGCGGCATACGTGCTCGAGCGGCAGTCGACCACGAGCCCGCGCCCGGCGGCCTCGGTCAGGGGCCCGGCGAGCACGGGCTTCCACACGGAGGCGAGCGGGCCGAGGCCGGGGAGGTTGACGGCCATCGAGAGCCGGTACGGCGCAACGGAGTCCGTCGGGCGGACTGCGCCGTAGAGCGCGGACACGACCACGAGCCAGCGGTTGGCGCGTCGGCGGGCGGCGGCGTCGAGGGTGGCGTACGAGAGCGCGTCATAGAGGACGCCGCTGTAGACCCGGGAGGCGGGCAGGGCGGGGGCGGTGTGCAGGACGAGGTTGCGGGCGATGTCCTCGGTGAGGTTGGGGCTGACGCCCAGGGCCTGCGCGGCGTCGGGCCTGCCGCTGACGTCGGCGAGCGCCTCGGCGACGACCTTGCGGGTGTCGGTGAGACCGGGGAAGGAGAGTCGTTCGTGGTCCACCGCGTTGCCGCGGGTGCGGCCGGTCTTGGACTCCGACGGGGGGAGCAGGATCAGCACGCGCGACAGCCTAGGTGGGGGCCCACGAAGCCGCTCGACCGGTCTCACCGACCGGTGGAGCGGCCGGACGGTGGCTACGTTGGGGCCCATGCCCCTGCGCAGGATCACGGTCCAGGCCCCCGAGCACCCCACCGACACCCAGGTCCCGGCGACCGCGGCGCTCCAGCAGCGCTTCGCCGCCATCCGGGAGGAGAACGGCGTGCCCGACTCCTTCCCGCCGGAGGTGGTCGCCGAGGCCGAGCGCGCGGCGACGGCGCCGACCCTGCCGGACCGGGACGAGACCGACGTGCCGTACCTGACCATCGACCCCGCGGGCTCGATGGACCTCGACCAGGCGATGCACCTCGAGCGCGACGGCGACGGCTACCGGGTGCGGTATGCCATCGCCGACGTCCCCGCCTTCGTGGCGGCCGGGGGTGCGGTCGACACGGAGGCACGGCGTCGCGGGCAGACCGTCTACGCGCCGGACAAGCGGACGCCCCTGCACCCACCGGTGCTCAGCGAGTCCGCGGCAAGCCTGCTGCCGGGCCAGGTGCGTCCGGCGTTCGTGTGGGACCTGCGGCTCGACGCGGTGGGGGAGTGCACCGCGGTCGAGGTGCGCCGCGCACTGGTCCGCAGCACCGACCGCCTCGACTACGCGGGCGTGCAGTCGGCGCTCGACGACGGCTCGGCCGACGAGCGGCTGCAGCTGCTCAAGGAGGTCGGGCTGCTGCGGGTCGAGCTGGAGCGCAAGCGCGGTGGGGCGAGCCTGCCCATGCCCGAGCAGGAGGTCAGCGAGGACGAGCAGGGCCACTTCCGGCTCGGCTTCCGCCCGCCGCTGGAGGTCGAGGACTGGAACGCGCAGATCTCGCTCATGACCGGCATGGCCGGGGCCGAGCTGATGCTGGGGGCGAAGGTCGGGATCCTGCGGACGATGCCCGCCCCGGACGAGCGTGCGGTACGCCGCTTCCGCCATGCCGCCCGCGCGCTCGGGGTCGAGTGGCAGGAGGGGACGGCGTACGGCGAGTTCCTGCGCACGCTCGACCGTGACAACCCCAAGCACCTCGCGCTGATCCACGAGGCGACGGCCCTGTTCCGCGGTGCCGGCTACACCCCGTTCGACGGGGACACGCCCGCCGAGACCGAGCACGCGGCGGTGGCCGCGGCATACGCCCACGTCACGGCGCCACTGCGCCGGCTGGTGGACCGGTTCGGGCTCGTCGTCTGCGAGGCCGTGTCGCAGGGGCGCGAGGTACCGGGTTGGGTGCGCGAGGCGCTGCCCGGGCTGCCGGAGGTGATGGCCGCGAGCGACAAGGTGGCCGCCGGGGTGGAACGTGCGTGTGCCGACGCCGTCGAGGCGGCGGCCCTGGCCGACCGGGTGGGGCAGGAGTTCCGGGCCATGGTCGTCGACGAGCGGGACAACGAGCACGTGCAGATCCAGATCGACGACCCGGCGGTGCTCGGCCGCGCGTCCGGGGCCGCCGAGCTGGGCACGTGGGTCACCGTCCGGCTGGTCGAGGCGACCGTCGCGACCGGCGTGACCCGGTTCGAGGTCGTCGCCCCCGCCTGACCGCGCGCACGCCCGCCTTCCGCAATACGGCAGTTGCTGGCATGAAACGGCAGTTCAGGACTCCCGTTTCATGCCAGCAACTGCCGTGTCGCCGGGTGGGTCCGGTGATCCGCTGGCGGGGTCGGCGGTGCCGGTATGCCGGGTGGCCGGCTGCCCGGCATCCGTCCCCTATCCTTGGGGGCGGATGAGTCGGTCAGGCGGTCGCGTCGGTGGGCAACCACCGCCGAGGAACGTCCGGGCTCCACAGGGCAGGGTGGTGGCCAACAGCCACCCGGGGTGACCCGCGGGAAAGTGCCACAGAGAACAGACCGCCACGGTGAACCACCCGGCTCCGGCCGGGCAGGCGCCGCGGCAAGGGTGAAACGGTGGTGTAAGAGACCACCAGCGGCCTGGGTGACCAGGTCGGCTCGGTAAACCCCACCCGGAGCAAGTCCAGACAGTGTGCGTCCGAGGGCGGCCCGCCCGAGCACACGGGTAGGACGCTGGAGGGAGCCGGCAACGGCTGTCGTAGATGGATGACCGTCGCCGCGTCGCTGGTAACGGCGGCGCGGAACAGAACCCGGCGTATCGACCGACTCATCCACCCACGCCCCCCGCAGGGCTGTGCCGGGCGCCTCGCCAGAAGGGGCCTCGACAGCGCGTGGAGTCCGGAGCGGGCAGGCGGTCAGTGGTCGACGTGCATCGCCACGACCACGATGGCGAGGACGAGGAGCGCGGCCAGCACGAGCGCGACGTCCCGGACGCGGGAGGCGGCTCCCGACCTCTGCCAGAGGTGCCAGCGGTGTCGCAGGTGGCCGGTCCGGGTGCTCACCCGGTCAGGATGCGCCCGCAGGCTGAGGGTTGGCTGAACGGGCGCTGTCGGCCCCGTCAGGAGGACGGCGGCTGCGGGCCGGGCAGGAACCTGCCCGGGCTCAGACGGCCTCGGAGTCGAGCGCCTGCTGCGCGAGCGCCCAGTGGGCCAGGCGGCGGCGGGTCGGGTCGGCAGCGCCGCGACCGAGGACCAGCCGCCGGCGCAGCTCGGCGAGCAGCTCCTCGTTCGTCGCGAAGCGGAGCACGTACACGCGCTCGCCCTCCATGGAGCGGGCCAGTCCGCACGCGGACGCCGCGGTGATGACCAGCTCGCGGTACGGCAGGTCGAGCGCGTCGCTCAGGGCCTGCAGGGTCTCCTCGTCCGGCATCGCGGCCAGCTCGGTGGGACCGACCAGCTCCGCGACGACGTCCGGCTCCAGGCCTGCGGCGTCGACCAGTCGCGTGAGCGGCCACCCTCGCTCGCCCAGCCGTGCCTCGATGATGCGACCCAGCTCGTTGCCGACCTGCTGCATGGTCCTGCCTCCTGCCCTGCGCGGTGGTGGGGCGGCGATGTGGGCGCCCCGTGTGCTGCTCTCAGCAAAGCGCAAAGGAGAGGTCAAGTGCAGGCAATCGCTTGGTATTGATGGTAAAGGTTTGTTAAAGCGGCTGTTCGCCTGCGGGAGCGTGGGCTCACCTGCGATGGCGTGCGGGAGCCTCTGCACCGGCGGACCCACGGTGCGGGCACGCGACCGGTGCTCGCTGCCACCGTAGAGGCCGCCGACACGGCCGGGCGAGAGGTTGGGGGCCCCGAGGCCGGGGTCCGGCCGAAGGGCCGCGCGACGCTCGTCCGTTCGGCCGAGGGCCCCCTTCGCCGAGCCGTGCGCCGTTGGTGGGCGAGCGTGCACCGCTCGGGGTCAGTCCCCCCGCCGCTCGTGGGCGCGCCCGGCGCCCCCACCCGGCATACGGTGGGCCCATGCGGATCACCTCCCTCGGCCACGCGAGCCTCCTCGTCGAGATCGCCGACACCCGCCTGCTCCTGGACCCCGGTGTGTGGTCGCCCGGTGCAGCCGGGCAGCGCGACCTGGCCGCAGTGCTCGTCACCCACCAGCACCCCGACCACCTCGACCAGGACCGGCTCCCGGCCCTGCTCGATGCGAACCCGGGTGCGCAGGTGCTGGCCGACCCCGACACCGCGAAGCTGCTGCAGGACAAGGGCGTCGACGCCCGAGCCGTGGTGGCTGGTGACACCGTCGAGGTCGGCCCGGTGACGGTGACGGGCGTGGGGGAGCTGCACGCCCTGATCCACGACGATCTCCCTCGCATCCACAACACCGGGATGCTGCTGCGGGCCGAGGGCGAGCCCACGTTCTTCCACCCCGGCGACGCCCTCGACGCCGAGCCGGGCCACGTCGACGTCCTCGCCTTCCCGCTCAACGCCCCCTGGCAGCGCAGCCGCGAGATGACGGCGTTCCTGCGGCGTCTCGCCGCCCCGCACGCGATCCCCGTGCACGACGCCCTGCTCAGCGAGACCGGGCGCGGCCTGTACCTCGGGCAGGCGCGCGACCTGGGGTCCCCCGACACGCAGGTCCACGACCTGGCCGGCGGCCGCACGGAGGAGTTCTCGGCGGGCTAGTCGCCGCGCGCCCTCCCGAGGGCCGAGACGCCCGCCCGCGAGACGCCGGCCCGCGAGACGCCGGCCCGCGAATCGCCCGGGAGCAGCCTCGCCGGGCCGCGTGCCCGGGGTAGCGTCCGAGACATGCCCAGCCCCGAGCCCGCCGTGAGCCTGCGCGGACTGACCAAGCGGTTCGACGACGTCGTCGCCGTCGACCGGATCGACCTCGACGTGCCCCGTGGCGCCTTCTACGGGCTGGTCGGGCCCAACGGCGCGGGCAAGACCACGACGCTGTCGATGGCCACCGGGCTGCTGCGGCCCGACGCCGGCACCGCGCACGTGCTGGGCGTCGACGTCTGGGACGACCCGGTCGCGGCGAAGTCCCGCATCGGAGTGCTCCCGGACGGCCTGCGCCTGTTCGACCGGCTCACCGGCCAGCAGCTCGTGACGTATGCCGGCCTGCTGCGGGGCATGGACCGGGAGCTGGTGGCGCAGCGGGTCGCCGAGCTGCTCACGGCGCTGGGGCTGACCGACGCCGCCGACAAGCTCGTCATCGACTACTCCGCCGGCATGACCAAGAAGGTCACGCTCGCCTGTGCCCTCGTCCACGCGCCGCGCCTGCTCGTGCTCGACGAGCCGTTCGAGGCGGTGGACCCCGTCTCCGCGCGGACCATCCGCGGCATCCTCGAGGACTTCGCCGGCAGCGGCGGCACGGTCGTCCTGTCCAGCCACGTCATGGAGCTGGTCGAGCGGATCTGCACCGACGTCGCGATCCTCGCCGGGGGCGTCGTCCGCGCCGCCGGCCCACTGGACGACGTCCGCGGCGGGATGAGCCTCGAGGACCGGTTCCTCGACCTGGTCGGCGGGGCCGCGGACGTGGAGGGGCTCGCGTGGTTGCGCACCTCGTCCGACTGAAGCTCCAGCTGTTGCGGAACAGCCTGCGCCGCGGCGTCGCCGTCATCGTCGGGCTCGTCGTCGGCGTGCTCTACGGGGGCGGGTTCCTCCTGGCCGCTCTGGTCGGCCTGGTGGGGGTGCGCGTCGCCGGCGACGCCCAGCTGCTGCGGACGGTCCTGCTCGTGGGCGGGTCCGCCCTGGTCCTCGGCTGGTCGCTGCTCCCCGTGGTGCTCTTCGGCACCGACCCGACCCTCGACCCCGCGCGGTTCTCCACGTTCGCCGTCCCCGAGCGGACCCTCGCCACGGGCCTCGTCGTCACCGGCTTCGTGGGGCTGCCGGGGCTGGCGACGGTGCTGCTCGGGCTCGGCGCCGTCGTGGCCAGCTCGTTCAGCGTGGGCTCGCTGCTCGTGGCGCTGGTCGCCGTCCCGCTTGCCTTGCTCGGGTGCGTCCTGCTCAGTCGCATCGTGACGGCTGCGGCGGCGGCGGTGCTCGCGAGCCGCAGGGGCCGGGACGTGGCCGGTGTCGGCGGCCTCGTGCTGCTGCTGGCCGTCGGACCCCTGGCGGCGAGCCTCGGCAGCGGCGGGATCACCGCCGACACGACCCGGGTCATCGCAGACGGCCTTGCGTGGACCCCCCTCGGCTGGGCCTGGGGCGCACCCGCCGCGGCTGCGGCCGGCCACTGGGGGAGGGCCATCGGCCTGCTCGCCCTCGCCCTGGCCTGGACGGGGGTCCTCCTGGTGGCCTGGGAACGGCTGCTGACCTCGGTCCTGCGCAACCCCCGCAGCACCGGAGGCGGGGGAGGCGGTCACCGCGGGCTGGGCCTGTTCGGGCGCCTGCCCGGCACCCCGCTCGGCGCGGTCGCCGCGCGGGCCGGGACCTACTGGGTGCGGGACCCGCGGTTCAACGTCCCCGCGCTCATGACGATCCTGCTGCCCTCGGCGCTGCTGTTCCCGGGGCTGGCCAAGCACTCCGAGCTGGCCCTGGTCGCGATGCCGCTCGTGTCGGCATACCTCATCGGGTGGGGGCAGCACAACGACGTCGGCTACGACTCCACGGCGTTCTGGATGCACGTGAGCGCGGGCATGGACCCTGTCGCGGACCGGCTCGGCCGGCTGTTCCCCTCGGCGGTCATGGCGACCGCGTGCATCCCGCTCTACGCCCTGCTCGGACCCTTCGTCGGCGGCCCGTGGCGCCTGCTGCCGGCCACCCTCGGCGTCGCGGTCGGCCTGGTGCTCAACGGGTTCGCCGTCGCGTGCGTGACCAGTGCGGTCAAGCAGTATGCCGTGCCGCCGCCGGGGGAGAACCCCTTCAGCAGCCGCCCCGGCTCGGTCGGGGTGACCATGGCCGTGCAGACGGTCTGCGGTGGCGCGGTCGTCGCCCTGTCGCTGCCGGCGCTCGCCCTGGGGGTCGCGGCCTGGTACGGCTGGCAGTGGGCGGCCTGGACCGCCCTGGCCGTGGGGCCGGTGCTCGGGGTCGTCGCCCTGGTCGTGGGGACGCGGCTGGGGGCCGACCTGTTCAGCAGGCGCCAGGCCCTGCTCCTGCAGGACCTCGTCGCGATGCGCTGAACCGGCGCGCCGGCCGCCCTACTTGTGGGCGGCCAGCCAGGCGGCGCCGATGATGCCGGCCTTGTTCTCCAGCTTGGCCGGGACGATCGGGGTCTTGAGCTTCAGCAGCGGCAGGAACTCCTCGTGGTCCTTGGACACGCCGCCGCCGACGACGATGAGGTCCGGCCAGAGCAGCGCCTCGAGGTGGCTGTAGTACCGCTGCAGCCGCTTGGTCCACTCCGGGTAGCTCAGCCCCTCCTTGTCCTTGATCGAGGAGGCGGCGCGCGTCTCGGCGTCGTAGCCGTCGATCTCGAGGTGGCCCAGCTCGGAGTTGGGGATGAGGACGCCGTCGTAGATGAGCGCACTGCCGATGCCGGTGCCCAGGGTGGTCATGACGACCAGGCCCTTCTGGCCCTTCGCGGCCCCGTAGTGGAGCTCGGCGACGCCGGCGGCGTCCGCGTCGTTGACGAGCACCACGTCGTGGCCGAGCTTGGCCTCGAACAGCTTCTCGCCCTCGAAGTCGATCCACGACTTGTCGATGTTGGCGGCGCTGCGGACGATCCCGTGGGTCACGACGCTGGGCATGGTGATGCCGATGGGCGAGTCGCCGCGCACCTCGTCGAAGTGGTCGACGATGCCGGAGATGACGTCGGCGATGGCGTCGGGCGTGGACGGCACGGGGGTGTCGATCCGCATCCGCTTCGCCGCGAACGCCCCCTCGTCCAGGTCGACGGGTGCGCCCTTGATGCCGCTGCCACCCACGTCGATGCCGAGAGGGAGTCCGTGCTTGGCCATGTGTCCGCCTCCTTGCGGTCGCCGTGCGTCACGGCGTGGTCAGGGTGTCGTCAGGTCAGGCTGTCGCCGCGCGTCACGGCAGGGTCAGGATCTCGTTGCCGCTGTCGGTGATGAGGATGGTGTGCTCGAACTGCGCCGAGCGCCGGCGGTCGCGGGTCACCACGGTCCACCCGTCGTCCCACATCTCCCACTCGTGCGTTCCGAGGTTGAGCATGGGCTCGATGGTGAACGTCATCCCCGGCTCGATGAGGGTGTCGTATGCCGGTGCAGCGTCGTAGTGGGGGATGACCAGGCCGCTGTGGAAGGAGCGACCGATCCCGTGGCCGGTGAAGTCGCGCACAACGCCGTAGCCGAAGCGCCGGGCATAGCTCTCGATGACGCGCCCGATGACGTTGACCGACCGGCCGGGCTGGGCGGCCTTGATGCCGCGGGCCAGGGCCTCACGCGTGCGCTCGACCAGCAGCCGGGACTCCTCGTCGACCTCCCCGCACAGGTAGGTCGCGTCGGTGTCGCCGTGCACGCCGTCGACGTAGGCGGTGATGTCGATGTTGACGATGTCGCCGTCCTCGAGGACCCGGCTGTCCGGGATCCCGTGGCAGATCACCTCGTTGACGCTGGTGCACAGCGACTTCGGGAAGCCGCGGTAGCCGAGCGTCGACGGGTACGCCCGGTGGTCCATGAGGAACTCGTGGCCGACCCGGTCGATCTCGTCCGTGGTGACCCCCGGGGCGATGACCTCCGCCGCGGCCGCCATGGCCTGGGCGGCGATCCGACCGGCGACCCTCATCTTCTCGATGGTCTCGGCGTCCTTGACGTCGCCGTCGAGGTCACGCCGCGGCTGGGGTCGGTCGACGTACTCCGGGCGGGCGATCGAGGCCGGCACCGGACGACGTGGCGACACCACGCCGGGCGCCACGCTTGCGTACGTCAACGGCATACGGTGGAGTCTAGGGACGTCACCGCATCCGTCGAGTGGGAGGTCACCCCATGGCTTACTGGTACAACGTCGACACCGGCCAGGTGGAGACCGACGAGGACAAGAGCCAGGGCGCGAACCTCATGGGCCCCTACGACAGCCAGGATGCCGCGTCGCACGCGCTGCAGACCGCTCGGGAGAAGACCGAGGCCTGGGACGCCGCCGACCGCGAGTGGGACGAGGGCGAGGACTGACCTCGCCGCGTCCGAGTCGGTGCCGGACCGGTCGCGGTCGTCGCCGCGGCCCCGGCCGTCGAGGCCTCAGTCGGCGAGGTGGTTGACCGCCACGACGTAGCCGGCGTCCGGGCGCCAGACCTGCTTGTCCCACGTGGAGTAGCGCGGTCCGACGGACAGCCCGGCGACCGTGCACGCGCGGTCGTACTCCTCGAGCGGGGTGACGGGGCAGCCCGGGGGCAGGTGGGCGGCGTCGAGCCCGAACCCGGCCACGACCAGGCCACCCGGGCGCAGGTGGGCCGCGACCCGCTCCACGGCCTGCAGCAGCGTGCCCGGTGCGAGCAGGGGGACGACGTTGCCGGCGAGGACGGCGACGTCGAAGGCCTGGCTGCGCAGCTGCAGCCGGCTGAGGTCCTGGCGGACCCAGCTGGTCTTGGTGTCGCGCTGCTCCGCCACGGCGATCATGTCGGGGTCGGCGTCGACCCCGACGCACCGGTACCCGAGGGCGGTGAGCTGCGTCGCCACCCGTCCGGTGCCGCACCCCGCGTCGAGGACGCGCGCCGGCGGCGGCAGGAGGGCCTCGACGAAGGCGGCCTCGCCGTGGATGTCCACCCCGCTGGCTGCGAGGTCGTCGAAACGCTGCTGGTATGCCGTGGCCGCACCGATGCCGCCGGACACCTCCGACCACCGCGTGCGGGGCTCGCCCTCCAGTCCGTCGCTCATGCCATCAGCCTAGATTCGCCTGCGCTGGAACGGAACCCGGTGCTCAGCCGAGCTCCCTGAGGCCGGGCAGCACCCGCTCGGCAAACGTGCTGAGGAACCGCGACTGGTCGTCGCCGGGGGCGTGGAAGACGAGGTGGTCGAAGCCGAGGTCGACGTAGGGCCGCACCGCCTCGACGACCTCCTCGGGGTCGTCGGAGACGATCCACCGCGAGGCCACCTGCTCGTCGGAGAGCTCGTCGCCGAGCCGCTCCATCTCGAGCGGGTCGCTGGTGCCGTGCTTCTGCTCGGCCGTGAGCGACAGGGCGGCCCAGAAGCGGCAGTTGGCGACGGCCCGCTCCCTGTCGGGGTCCCAGGAGAGCTTCACCTCGATCATCCGGTCGATGTCGTCGCGGGTGCGGCCGGACTTCTCCAGGCCCTCGTCGACGGCGGGCACGAGCTGGTCGCGGTAGAGCTCCTCGCCCTTGCCGGAGGTGCAGATGAAGCCGTTCCCGGACCGACCGGCATACCGGGCCACCAGGGGGCCGCCGGCGGCGACGTAGACGGGCACCGGCTCCTCGGGGCGGTCGTACACGGTGGCGTCGGTCAGGGAGTAGTAGTCGCCCTCGAAGCTGACCCGCTCACCGGTCCACAGCGCGCGCATGAGCCGCACCGACTCGCGCAGCCGGGCGAAGCGCTCCTTGAACTCCGGCCACTCCTGCACCGACCCGACGACGACCTCGTTGAGCGCCTCGCCCGTCCCGATGCCGAGGGCGACCCGGCCCGGGTAGAGCGAGCCGAGGGTGCCGAACGCCTGCGCCACGACCGCCGGGTTGTAGCGGAACGTCGGCGTCATCACGGACGTGCCGAACTGGACCCGCTCCGTGCGCTCACCCAGCGCGGCGAGCCAGGCGAGGGAGAACGGCGCGTGGCCGCCGTGGTGGCGCCAGGGCTGGAAGTGGTCGGAGATCCACACGCTGTCCAGGCCGACCTGCTCGGCCTGCACGGCGTAGTCGAGCAGCTCGCGGGGGGCGAACTGCTCTGCGGAGGCCTTGTACCCGATGCGCAGCGTCATGGCGCCACCGTATGCCGCCGCCTCGCGTCCGGCGCGGCCGGCCGCCCGCAGTGGCAGGCTCGGGGGGTGCGGACGGACGACGAGGGAACCCAGGCCGAGACGGAGGCCGGCACGCTCGAGGGCGCGGCTCTCGAGCGGGCGGTGCTCGACGCGGTCGACCGCGAGGCGCTGTTGGCGGACCTGGCGGCGCTGGTCGCGACGGCGCCGGTCGGCGGCACGCCGGGCGAGGTGGTCGCCCAGCGGTGGGGAGCGCAGCGGCTGCGGGAGCTGGGGCTGACCGTGGACGAGTGGGACGTCGACCTCGAGGCGCTGCGCGCCTCGGACGACCACCCGGGCGAGGAGGTGGACCGCCGCGAGCTCGTCGGTGTCGTCGGCACCTGGGCGGCCGAGGGAGACGGCGCGCCTTCCGGGGAGGTGGCGGGTCTCGTCCTGTGCGGGCACACCGACGTCGTCCCCGTCGGGGACCGAACCAGGTGGACCGATGACCCGTTCCTCCTGGTTCGTCAGGGCGACCGGGTCGTGGGGCGGGGAGCCTGCGACATGCTCGGGGGAGTGGCCGCCGTGCTGGCAGCGGTGCGGGCGCTCCGGGCGGCGGGGGCCACCCTGCGCCGGCCGCTGGCGGTCCACCTGGTCAGCGGCGAGGAGGACGGTGGCGTCGGCGCGTTCGCCACGCTGCGTGCCGGGCACCGGGGTGCCGCGTGCGTCATCGCGGAGCCGACCGGTGGTGCCGTCATCCCCGCGAATGCCGGGTCCCTCACGTTCCGGCTGGAGATCCCGGGGCGGGCGGCCCACGGCTCGACCCGCATGTCGGGGGAGAGTGCGGTCGACCACCTCGAGCCGGTCCTCGCGGCGCTGCGGGCGCTCGAGGCGCGCCGGAACGCACGGGTCGGCGGCCTCTTCGCCCACCTGGACCTGGCGGCCCCGCTGTCGGTCGGGATGCTGCGCGCAGGCGACTGGGCGAGCACCGTGCCGGACCTGCTCGTCACCGAGGGGCGCTACGGCGTGCTGCCGGGGGAGTCCCTGGACTCGGCCCGCGCAGTCTTCGAGGAGGCTGTGGCGGGGGTCGGACGCGGGGATCCGTGGTTGGCCGAGCACCCGGTGCGCGTGTCGTGGCCCGGCGGCTCGTTCGCGCCCGGTGCCCTCCCTGAGGGCGACCCGCTGCTGGGCCAGGTGCTCGATGCCGCCATCTCGGCGGCGCCCGCCGTGGCAGGCGGGAACGCAGAGGCCGGCGGAAGCAGCGAGGCGGCCAGGCCCCGTGTCGAGGGCGCACCCTACGGGTCGGACCTGCGGCACTACGCCGCTTACGGCATCCCGACCCTGCAGTACGGACCGGGGCTCCTCGCGGACGCGCACGCCGTCGACGAGGGGGTCACCGTGGCCGAGCTGGTGTCCTGCGCCCGGGCCTACGCGCTGCTGGCCCTGCGCCGGTGCGGCGGCACAGGACCAGCAGCGTGAGCGAGGTGGGCGGACCCGCTCAGAAGGTGATGCCGCGAGCGGCGAACCGGTCCTTGACGAGCGCGGCGGCCTTGGCACCGTCACGCGCCAGCGCCTTGTCGTAGACCGCCTTGGCCGCAGCGGAGAACGACGTGTCGGGCGCGAAGTCGAACTGGGCGTCGATCATCGTCGTGTCCCACGCGGTCGTGGAGCGGCCCATCGCCTCGTAGCCCTTGCGGATCTCCCACAGGGCCTGGCTCCAGATCTGGCCGTCGTAGTGGACCTCGCCCTTGCGGGTCGCCACGGTCAGGTTGCGGTCGAAGCGGCGGATGCAGTGCGGTGCCGCGGTGTACGACGTGGAGTCCCAGTCCATCGGGCAGGCCTCCTCCGCCTTGACCGGCCAGCCGTACTGCTTCGCCGCGGCAAGGCCCACCGAGACGCCGAAGTAGTCGCCGAACGCCTCACCGATGGAGCCGGCGTCGAGGGACGTGCCGTAGCCGGGGACCTGCGAGGCGTGCACCGCGTGGCCGTACTCGTGCACGATCACCTCCGCGTCCTCGGCGTCGTCGACCCCGCCCTTGCCGAGCCGGATCCGGTACGGCTTGTCGGTCTGGTAGCTGTTGTCGCCGCCGTACTGGTCGATCTTCACGTCGAACGGCTGCTTGACGATGCCCGGGAGGGTCGACCCGAAGCCGAGCGACTGCAGGTACTCCTGCGCCTGGTTGACCCAGAAGTAGCCCATGACCTGCTCGAACTGGTCCTGGTGGCGCGTGTACACGAACGTGTTGGTCGAGCTGAATGCCGGTGTGCCCGTAGAGGACTCGACCGTCACCCACTTGCCGCGCAGGTATCCGGACCCGTCGAGGTTGCGCAGCTGGACGGTGGCGTAGGCGCTGGCCGGGACCGCGGCGTCCGAGTCGTTCTGGTCGGTGAGGGACTCGTCGCCGGAGGACTGCACCGGGTTGACCATGAAGACCGAGGCCGTCCCGGTCGAGGTCCCGGGGGTGGACTTGGTCGCCGACGCCGGGGCGGCGACGGCGAGGGTCGTGGCGAGGCCGGTGACGGCAACTGCCGCCAGGGCTGAGAGGTGGTGACGACGCACGGGCACGGGTTCCTCCGGTGGACGGGCGGCCCCCGGTTCGGGGCCGGACGCGGCGACGCTAGCCCCTCTCGGACCCGTTGTGGGTCCTACCGCTGCACGACTTCGGTGTGCCGCAAAGCCCACGCGGGTCGGGACGCCGCTCGCGCGTCAGGCGGGCTGGTCACTCGGGGAAGGAGTGCTCCGCCGCCGGGAACGCGCCCGAGGCGACGTCCGCGGCATACGCCTGCGCGGCCCGGCCGAGGTCGCCACGCAGGTCGGCGTACTTCTTCACGAAGCGCGGCGCCTTGCCTCCCCGCAGGCCGGCCATGTCCTGCCACACCAGCACCTGGGCGTCGCAGTCCGGGCCGGCGCCGATGCCGATGGTGGGGATGCCGAGGACCTCCGTGACCCGCGCAGCCAGCGGTGCGGGGACCATCTCCATCACGACCGCGAAGCAGCCGGCGCGCTCGAGGGCCACGGCGTCGTCGACCAGCCGGTCGGCGGCGTCGCCACGGCCCTGCACCTTGTAGCCACCGAGCACGTGCTCGCTCTGCGGGGTGAAGCCGATGTGGCCCATCACGGGGATGCCCGCGCGGACGAGGAGCTCGACCTCGGGCACCATCGCCGCGCCGCCCTCGAGCTTGACCGCGTGCGCCAGGCCCTCCTTCATGAAGCGGGTCGCGGTGGCCAGGGCCTGCTGCGGGCTCGCCTGGTAGGAGCCGAACGGCAGGTCCGCCACGACCATCGCGTGACGCGCCGCGGACGTGACCGCGCGGACGAGGGGGACGAGGTGGTCGACCGTCACGGGCACCGTGGTCTCGAAGCCGTAGACGTTGTTGCCGGCCGAGTCACCCACGAGCAGCACGGGGATGCCCGCCTCGTCGAAGATCTCGGCCGAGTACATGTCGTATGCCGTGAGCATGGCCCACTTGCGCCCCTCCTCCTTCCACGCCTGCAGGTGCGGGATGCGGACGCGGCGCTGCGGCGCCGCCTGCACCCCCGTGCCGTACGGCGCGGTCGTCTCGTGGGCGGGGGAGGACGGGCTGGGCTGCTCGGTCATGGCGGCATCCTAGGAGCAGGTCCGTGTCACGGCGGGTGCCCGCGAGCTCCCGTCGCCGCCGGGCTGCTCGGTGGTTGCTTTCTGCAACGAAGTTGGTTCCCCAGTGCAACCAAACCGACGCAACTGGCCGTGGACGCCCGTCAATTCTCGACCGATCGGTCACAAATTTACGAACTCCTTAACGACAGGGGTCTAGGTGTGGTCCGTCCCGCCGTGTTTGGCTCGCCCTTGTGTGTGCCGAAGGGTGCGCAACACACATAAAACTGGAGGATCCGTGAAAAGACGTCATCTGAGCGTCATCTCGGGCGCGGCCATCGCAGCCGTCGCCCTGAGTGTCGCGACGGCGCCGGCGCAGGCGACCCCTGCGCCGACCCAGAACGAGCCGAAGGCCGCCAACCGGGCGCACGACCTGCCCAACCCGCTGGGCGACGCCCAGCGCGCGCTGCGCAAGGAGGCGGTGGAGAAGCTCGTCAAGGGCGAGGCCACCACCGAGACCCGCGGCGGTCAGCGTGTCATCAAGCTGAAGGGGAACGCCAAGGCCGCCAAGGGCAGCAAGGCCGCCCAGGACCGCTACGTGTCCTACCCCGTGGAGCGTGAGGAGGACATCTTCACGATCCTCACCGACTTCGGCGACAAGGTCGACCCGCGCACCGGCGGCACTGCAGGCCCGGTGCACAACAACATCCCGCAGCCCGACCGCAACTGGGACGGCAACAGCACCGACGACAACTCGACGGCGTGGACGAGCAACTACGACCGCCAGCACTACCTGGACATGATGTTCGGCGATGGCGAGTCCTTCAAGGACTTCTACGCCAAGCAGTCCAACGGCCGGTTCGCCGCCAAGGGCGACGTCTCCGACTGGGTGACGGTGCCCTACAACGAGTCCCGGTACGGTCACAACCCGGTCAAGGGTGACGGCACCAGCGAGTCGGACGGCTACTGGAACTACATCAAGGACACCGCCTCCGCCTGGTACGACGCCCAGAAGGCCCAGGGCAAGACCGACGCCCAGATCGCCGAGTACCTCAAGCAGTTCGACAAGGTCGACCGCTACGACTACGACGGTGACGGCAACTTCAACGAGCCCGACGGCTACATCGACCACTTCCAGGCGATCCACGCCGGGGAGGGCGAGGAGGCCGGTGGCGGCGCCCAGGGCGAGGACGCCATCTGGTCGCACCGCTGGTACGCCTACTCCACCGACCAGGGCAAGACCGGCCCCGACTTCAACAAGCTCGGCGGCGTGCCGCTCGGCAACTCCGGCATGTGGATCGGTGACTACACCACCGAGCCCGAGAACGGTGGCCTCGGCGTCTTCACGCACGAGTTCGGCCACGACCTCGGCCTCCCGGACCTGTACGACACCCAGGGCGGCGACAACGGCACCGGCTTCTGGACGCTGATGTCCGGTGGCTCGTGGCTGAACCACGGCACCGACTCGATCGGCACCACGCCCGGCTACATGGGCCCGTGGGAGAAGCTGCAGCTCGGCTGGCTCGACTACAAGGTCGTCCCGTACGGCCAGGACGCGACCGTCAAGCTCGGCCCGGCTGACAAGCCGGCGAGCCGGTCCGAGTACCAGGCGCTCATCACGACGCTCCCGGACAAGACGGTGACCACCGACTACAACACGCCGCACGGCGGTTCGATGGAGTGGTGGGGCGGTGCGGACGACAGCCTCAACAACACGCTGACCCGCACGGTCGACCTGACCGGTAAGCAGTCCGGCTCGGTGTCGGCGTGGCTGCAGTACAACATCGAGTACGGATACGACTACCTCTACGCCGAGGTCAGCACCGACGGCAGCAACTGGACCCAGCTCGGCTCGCCGATCAGCGGTCCGGTCGACAACGAGGCCATGACGCCCTGGGCGCAGCAGACCTGGGACCTCACGCCGTACGCCGGCAAGAGCGTCCAGTTCCGCTTCCGCTACGCCACCGACGGCGGCCTGCACTACGAGGGCCCGTTCGTCGACGACATCACGGTGAACGCCGACGGCGCGCAGGTCTTCAGCGACGACGCGGAGTCCGGTGACAACGGCTGGACGGCCAAGGGCTTCACCCGCATGGGCGGCTCGACCTCCGTGCAGGCCAGCCACTACTACATCGCCGAGAACCGCACGTACACCGGCTACGACAAGACCCTGCAGACCGGCCCGTACAACTTCGGCTGGGCGAACACCAAGCCCGACTGGGTGGAGCGGTTCCCGTACCAGAACGGCATGCTCGTCTGGTACATCGACGGCCAGTACACCGACAACAACACCAGTGGCCACCCCGGTGGCGGCGAGGTGCTCCCGCTGGACGCACGTCCGACGCCGGTGAAGTTCTACGACGGCAAGCTGCTGGGCAACCGGCGCCAGCCGTTCGACGCCACCTTCGGCCTCGAGAAGACCGACGCGGTCACGTTCCACAAGAACGGCGTGCCCACCGAGGTTCCCTCGCAGCCGGCGATGCCGACCTTCGACGACAGCAACCCCAACGCCTACTGGAGCGCGGCGAACCCGTGGAACTCCACGAAGGTTGCGGGCTCCGGCACCGTCATGAAGGTGAACAAGTCCGAGGACGGCGGCAACGAGCTGCAGGTGCAGGTCAGCTTCAAGTGAGCTGACCGGATGCCCTGAGCACCCGTCCCAGGAGCCCCGCGACAACGGCGTCGCGGGGCTCCTGCGTGTCCGGGGTGGGCGGGCAGCCGCACCGCGCAGCGCGCACCGCGCGCCGGGACGAGGCCCCCGGCGGGCGCCGGCGGACCCTCGACCCCGGGACGGGAAGGGGCCCCGCCGGCTGGTGCCGGCGGGGCCCCTCGTGGTGCAGGTCCGACCTACTTGGGAGCCACCGTGATGTTGAGGTGGCCGCCGTTGGCCTTGCCGTTGACGGTCACCGTGGTCCCCGTCTTCGGGACGTCCACGCCGTACCAGCCCGGCTCGTAGCGGCCCGCGTGGGCACCCGTGCAGGCGTGCTCGTCGCAGTTGCTCCACCACGACTTCGTGTCGTCGAAGACGCTGACCGCCGGCTTGGAGGCGATGCTCCCGGCCACGCCGTTGTTGTGCAGCGTGATCGGGTCCGTGGGCTCGACGCCGAAGGTCGAGTCGTAGGACAGGATCCGGTTGCGCATCAACGTGCCGTCGGGCCAGTGGCTGAACTGCGGGTGCGCGTCGACCGGCAGGACGAGCCCGCCGCCCGGGTGGTCACCGACGTTGTTGTCGCTGAACGAGTCGTCCCAGTACGACACGAGCAGGCCGTCCTGGTACGGGTAGGACTCGACCCAGTCGGGACGGGTGTTGAGGAACCCGAAGTTGTACGCCGTCCTCAGCGAGGCGTCGTACCCGTCGTACTGCCGGTTCTCCAGCACGTAGGCGTTGAAGTAGAACCGGTCCTCGGACCCGCTGGTCGAGACGAAGCCGTCCAGCGTCCACGCGGAGTCGGCGACGGGTGTGCCGCCCACGGCCACGGCGTCCACCTGGAAGCCGGGCTCGACCGCGGCCGCGTCCGTCTCGTAGTGGAACCGCATCTTGGTGGTGCCTGCCGGCAGGGTGGCGGTCAGGTCGACCCAGCTCCCCGCCGTCGAACCCGTGATGCCGGTGCCCGAGTCGTTGAAGCCGCTCTGGTTGTGCCCGGTGTGGGGGCCGGTGTCGGAGCGGTTCGTCGGGACCTTGGTCCACGTGGTGCCGTCCGTCGAGGCCTCGAGGAACGCGTAGTCCCAGTCCTGCTCGATCTGGTACCGGACCTTGGCCGTCACCGCGGTACCGGCGACGGGCGCGGTCATGTAGGTGTTCAGGTCGTTGCCGGCCGTCGACCAGAAGAAGGTCGAGCCCTCGGCCGGAGCACCGAGCTGGAGCGGGACGTTCTTCTCCGGCAGGACGACGAACACCGCCTGCGGCGACTTCGTGGCCGGCGTGTTCGGGCCGAGCTTGTGCGTCGACTTCTGGCCGGCCCTGGCCACCTCGTACAAGGGTCCGTCGTCGCCCTGCGGGGAGAGCCACCCGAGCTGGAACTTCTCCCAGACACCCATGTCGGTCGGTGCGTCACCGATGCCGTCGGGGCCGCCGTCGCCGATGTTCGCGCCGGACGACATCAGGGTCCAGAACGCCGTGTTGTTCTCCGCACCGCCGGTGTTGCCGGAGGTGTCGTAGAGGTCCGGCAGGCCGAGGTCGTGGCCGAACTCGTGGGCGAAGACGCCGAGCCCGCCGTTCTCCGGCTGCACCGTGTAGTCACCGACCCACACGCCGGTCGGGTTGTTCGGCACCTGCGCGCTGGAGACGAGGCCGGTGTTCGAGCCGATGTTCACGCCCGGCAGGCCGCCGGGGCCGCCACCCTGGAGGTTGGCGTACGAGCGGTGGCTCCAGATGGCGTCCGAGCCCTGGTTCGGGTCACCGGCGGCCTGGTCGCCGCCGGCGTGGACGATCTGGAAGTGGTCGATGAAGCCGTCCGGCTCGGCGAAGTTCCCGTCACCGTCCACGTCGTAGCGGTCCTGCTGGTCGAAGGTGCGCAGGTACGCCTGCACCTGCGCCATCGTCATGCCGCTGTCGAGCTGGTTCTTCGTCCACACGGCGAGCGCGTCGCGGATCAGCGCCTTGCTCGTGTTGCAGACGATGTCGCCGCAGTAGTCCCGCCCGTAGAGGGCCTCGTTGAACGGGACCCTCACCCACTCGGTGACCGCGCCGTCCACGGAGTACCGGCCCGAGGACTGGGCCTCGTAGTACTTCCGCATCCGGTTGAAGTACATGTCCTGGTAGTGCGCCCGGTCGTAGTCCGGCTGCCACAGCGTCGAGTTGTCGACGGAGCGGTCGGGGGCCGGGATCTCGTTGCGGCGCGGGCCGGTGACGTCGGTGGCGCTGCCGTCCGGCGGTGGTCCCTGGAACCGCGGGTCGGGGTACTGCTGGTCCCCGAACTCCGCGAGCACGACGAAGATCTTGTCGGTGCCCTCGTTGTCGAGCTTGACGTACTGACCCTTGCCGATCTTGGCGACCTTGCCCTGCATGGCCTTGTCGCCCTCGAGGCGTCGCTGGAGGGCGGCTTCCTTCTGGGCCGCCTTCTTCTGCGCGATGGGCAGGGGGTGGGGCCGGTTGTCCGACCCGCCCTTGGCCTTCCCCGCGGCCGTGTCCGTCGGTGGGACGGCGCTGGCCGGGCCGGTGGTGAGGAATGCCCCCACCACCAGCGAGCTTGCGGCGAGCAGGCTGTAGACCCGCCGCCGTCGTGCGCGGACTGCTTGTGTCACGTGGACCGTCCTTGTGTCGCTGGGAACTCCTCCTGGTGACTCGGTCGGCCCCTTCGATCAGGTGCGGCTGACCGGGACGGGGACAGTGAACGCCCCGCAGGCGCCGCTTGTGATCACCCGACAACCGTTTCGTTATGCACTCGTGACCTCCGCGCCGCCCGTCCCGCAGGGTGGACGAGCAGCAGACCGGCACCCATGACATCGGTCATGGTGCCTGGAGAGGCGCCGGACCGACCGCCGCAGCCACCCGTAGGCTTCCGGCCGTGGACTACGACGACGTCGTCATCGGTGCCGGGCACAACGGGCTCACGGCCGCGGCATACCTCGCGCGGGCCGGCCGGCGGGTCCTCGTCCTCGAGGCGGCCGACCACGTCGGCGGTGCGGCCGTCTCCGCGCAGGCGTTCCCCGGCGTCGACGCCCGGCTGTCGCGGTACTCCTACCTCGTCTCGCTGCTGCCCCGGCAGGTCGTCGGCGACCTCGACCTGGACCTGCGGCTCATCCGGCGCCGCTTCTCCTCCTTCACGCCCGTCCCCGCAGACCCGGCGCGCGGGTTGCTGGTCGACAACGCCGACGAGGCGGCGACCGCCGCGGGCTTCGCGGCACTCACGGGCGGGCAGCGCGAGCACGCCGCCTGGCAGGACTTCTACGGTCGCGTGCAGGCCATGGCCGAGAAGGTCTTCCCCACGGTCCTGGAGCCGCTGCGCACCGAGGAGGACCTCGCCGCCCTCGTGGGTGACGACGAGCTCTGGGAGGCAATCGTGCGCCGGCCGCTCGGGGAGGTGCTCGAGGAGCGCTTCGCCGACGACACCGTGCGCGGCGTCGTCGCGACCGACGCCCTCATCGGCACGTTCGCCGACCTGCGCGGCGCGGACCTGCGCCAGAACGTCTGCTTCCTCTACCACCTCATCGGCGGCGGCACGGGGGACTGGGACGTGCCGGTCGGCGGCATGGGTGCCGTGACCGACGGGCTCGCGCGCGCCGCCACGGCCGCGGGCGCCGACATCCGCACCGGGGCGCGGGTGCTCGCCGTGGACCCCGACGGCACCGTGGAGTGGGACGGCGGCTCGGCCCGCGCCTCGACCGTGCACGCCGCCTGCGCGCCGGCGGTCCTCAACGACCTGCTCGCCGCCGCCGGCGCCGACCCGGTCGAGACCGAGGCACAGCCCGAGGGTGCCCAGCTCAAGGTCAACATGCTGCTCTCGCGGCTGCCGCGGCTGCGCGACGAGGCCGTCGACCCACGCGCCGCCTTCGCCGGGACGTTCCACGTCAACGAGGGCTACGCCCAGCTCCAGGAGGCGTATGCCGCGGCCGAGGCCGGGCGGGTGCCGCAGGTCCCGCCCTGCGAGATCTACTGCCACAGCCTGTCGGACCGCTCGATCCTCGGCCCGGGGCTCGCCGCGACCGATGCGCAGACGCTCACGCTCTTCGGCCTGCACCTGCCGGCGCGGCTGTTCCGCGGGACCCGGGAGGAGCACGACCAGGTCAAGGACCTCGCCCTGGCCCGCACCCTCGAGTCGCTCAACTCCGTGCTCGCCGAGCCGGTCCAGGACGTGCTGCTGCGCGACGACGACGGCGCCTACTGCCTCGAGGCGCGGACCCCCGTCGAGCTCGAGGCCGACCTCGGCCTGCCCGGCGGCAACATCTTCCACCGGTCCCTGCAGTGGCCCTGGGCCGAGCGGCCCGAGGAGGTCGGCACGTGGGGCGTCGAGACCCGGCACGAGCGGGTGCGCCTCGCCGGTGCCGGCGCGCGCCGCGGTGGCGGCGTCAGCGGCATACCGGGCCACAACGCGGCCCGGTCGGTGCTCGAGGCCTGAGCAGCCCGCGCGTCAGGTAACCCCGGTGAAACACGACTAGGGCAGGATTCGTCACATGGATCGTCAGCAGGAGTTCGTCCTCCGCACCATCGAGGAGCGCGACATCCGCTTCGTGCGGCTGTGGTTCACCGACGTGCTCGGCACGCTGAAGTCGGTGGCGGTGGCGCCGGCCGAGCTCGAGGGGGCGTTCTCCGAGGGGATCGGCTTCGACGGGTCCGCGATCGAGGGCTTCGCCCGGGTGTACGAGGCCGACATGCTGGCCAAGCCCGACCCCTCCACGTTCCAGGTGCTGCCGTGGCGCGGTGACAACCCCGGCACCGCCCGCATGTTCTGCGACATCACCCTGCCCGACGGGGCGCCGAGCTTCGCCGACCCGCGCCACGTGCTGCAGCGGGCGCTGGGCAAGGCCGCCGACCTCGGCTTCACCTTCTACACGCACCCGGAGATCGAGTTCTACCTGCTCAAGCAGGGCTTCGCGCCGGGGGAGGTGCCCGAGCCGGTCGACCAGGCCGGGTACTTCGACCACGTGCCGCACGGCACCGGCCACGACTTCCGCCGGGCGGCCATCACCATGCTCGAGTCCATGGGCATCTCGGTGGAGTTCAGCCACCACGAGGGCGGCCCGGGGCAGAACGAGATCGACCTGCGCTACGCCGACGCCCTGTCGACGGCCGACAACATCATGACCTTCCGCACGGTCATCAAGGAGGTCGCGCTCGAGCAGGGCATCTTCGCCTCCTTCATGCCCAAGCCGTTCGCCCAGCACCCGGGGTCGGGCATGCACACCCACATGTCGCTGTTCGACGGCGACAGCAACGCCTTCCACGAGCCGGGCGCGCCGTACCAGCTGTCCAAGGTGGGCCGGCAGTTCATCGCCGGGCTGCTGCGCCACGGCGCGGAGATCACCGCCGTGACCAACCAGTGGGTCAACTCCTACAAGCGGCTCTGGGGCGGCGGGGAGGCCCCGGCCCACCTCACGTGGGGGCACAACAACCGCTCCGCGATGGTGCGGGTGCCGATGTACAAGCCGACCAAGGGGCAGAGCAGCCGGGTCGAGGTGCGCACCCTCGACGCCGCCTGCAACCCCTACCTCGCGTTCGCGCTCATGCTCGCCGCCGGCCTCAAGGGCATCGAGGAGGACTACCCGCTGCCGCCCGAGACCGAGGACGACGTGTGGGGCTTGACCTCCGGGGAGCGCCAGGCGATGGGCATCGAGGCGCTGCCCACCTCCCTCTACGAGGCCATCCGCGTCATGGAGCGCAGCGACCTCGTCGCCGAGACGCTGGGCGAGCACGTCTTCGACTTCTTCCTGCGCAACAAGCGGTCGGAGTGGGACGACTACCGCGGCGAGATCACGCGGTTCGAGCTCGAGCGCTACCTGCCGGGCCTCTGACCGGGAGCCCGGTGCGGCCACGCCGGCGCTCCGACCGCGTCACTAGGGTGGTCGGGTGAGCACCGGCCGGTCGTCGTCCCAGGCCGGCGCGCTGGTGCGGCTCGGGTTCGCCGACGCCCAGCGGGCCGGCCAGCTGCTCGCCGACCCGGCGCTGGCCGGCCTCGTCGACCCCCTCGACGACGTCTTCCGCGACGGCCTGCCCGACGCCCTGGGTGCCGTCGCCGACCCCGACCTGGCGCTGCTGTCGCTCGTGCGGCTCATGGAGTCCCTGCGTGCCAGCGAGCCCCGCCGTCGCGACGAGGAGGACGGGCCGGGGGCGGAGGTGCGCGGGCTGCTCGCCGCGATGCGCCACCCGGGTCCCGCCCGGGACCGGCTGCTCGCCGTCCTCGGTGCCTCGACCGCGCTCGCCGACCACCTCGTGGCACACCCCGAGCACTGGCGCAGCGTCGCGCACGCCGCTCCGGTGGAGGCCGCCGACCGGGTGCGCGACGTCGTCGCCGCCGTGCGCGACCACGGCGAGGACACGGCATACGACGCCCTGCGCATCGCCTACCGGCGCAACCTGCTCGGCATCGCGGCCCTCGACCTCACCGCTCCGGACGTCGTCGAGGAGCTGCCCCGCACGGCGGCGGCGCTCGCCGACCTGGCCCAGGCCGCCCTGGAGGGTGCGCTCGTCATCGCCCGGGACCAGGTGGGGGAGCAGGCCGACGCGTGCGACTTCGCGGTCATCGGGATGGGCAAGACGGGCGGCCGTGAGCTCAACTACGTCAGCGACGTCGACGTCATCTTCGTCGCCGAGCCGCGCGAGGGCGTCGACGAGGCCGTGGCCATGGCTGCCGGGACCGCGCTCGCGACCCAGCTCATGCGGGCCTGCTCCACCTCGACCGGTCACGGCACCCTCTGGCCGGTGGACGCTGCCCTGCGTCCCGAGGGCAAGAACGGGCCGCTGGTGCGGACGGTGGAGTCGCACCGCGCCTACTACGAGCGCTGGGCCAAGACCTGGGAGTTCCAGGCGCTGCTCAAGGCCCGCGTCGTGGCCGGCGACCGCGACCTGGGCGAGACCTACCTGGCGGCCGTCCGGCCGATGGTGTGGCAGGCGGCCTCACGCGAGAACTTCATCGAGGACGTGCAGGCGATGCGCCGCCGGGTGGAGCAGCACGTGCCCGCCGCGGAGGCGGACCGCCAGCTCAAGCTCGGCCCGGGGGGCCTGCGCGACGTCGAGTTCAGCGTGCAGCTTCTCCAGCTGGTCCACGGGCGCACCGACGAGACGCTGCGCTCCGGCACGACGCTCGAGGCACTCGACGCCCTCGCCCGCGGCGGGTACGTCGGTCGTGACGACGCGGCGGTCCTCGACTCCAGCTACCGGCTGCTGCGCACCCTGGAGCACCGGATCCAGCTCTACCGCCTCCGCCGCACCCACCTCATGCCCACCGGCGAGGCCGACCTGCGCCGGCTGGGTCGCGCCCTCGGCCACCGGTCCGACGCCGCCAGGGCGGTCGAGGACCAGTGGCAGAGGCAGGCGCGGGAGGTCCGCCGCATCCACGAGCGCCTGTTCTACCGGCCGCTGCTCGCCGCCGTCGCGCGGCTCAGCAGCAGCGACGCGCGGCTCGGCCCCGAGGCGGCCCGCGACCGCCTCTCCGCCCTCGGCTTCCGCGACCCGGCGGGGGCGATCCGGCACCTCGAGGCGCTGACGTCCGGCGTCAGCCGGCGGGCCGCGATCCAGCGGACCCTGCTGCCGGTCATGCTCGGGTGGTTCGCCGACGAGGCCGACCCCGACGGCGGGCTCCTGGCCTTCCGCAAGGTGAGCGAGGAGCTGGGCACCACCCACTGGTACCTGCGGCTCCTGCGCGACGAGGGCTCCTCGGCCGAGCGGCTCGCGCACATCCTCGCGCGGAGCCGGTATGCCGCGGACCTGCTCGTGGGGGCGCCGGAGGCGGTGGCGATGCTCGGCGAGGCCGGGGGGCTGCAGCCCCTGCCGCGGGCGGACCTCGTCCGCCGGATGACCGCAGCGGCAGGGCGCCAGGACGACCCCGACAAGGCCGTCCGCACCGCGCGCGGCCTGCGCCGGCAGGAGCTGTTCCGCGTGGCCGCGGCCGACCTGCGGGGCGAGCTCGACCTGCAGGAGGTGGGCGCCGCGCTGACCGACCTCACCGCCGCGCTCATCGAGACGGCGCTCGCCGTGGCCCGGCGCGTCGTCGAGCAGCGGCACGGCGCCCTGGTGACCCGCCTGCTCGTCGTGGGCATGGGCCGGCTCGGCGGCCGCGAGGTGGCGTACGGCTCGGACGCCGACGTGCTCTTCGTCCACGACCCCCTGCCGGGCGCCGACGAGGCCGTGGCGCAGGACCAGGCCCTCGAGGTGGTGCAGGAACTGCGTCGCCTCCTCGGCTCGGCCGGACCGGACCCCCAGCTCGGGCTCGACGCCGACCTGCGACCCGAGGGCAAGAACGGCCCGCTCGTGCGCAGCCTCGCCAGCTACCGCGCCTACTACGAACGGTGGTCGCTCACGTGGGAGTCGCAGGCGCTGCTGCGCGCCGACCCCATCGCCGGCGACACGGAGCTCGGCGACGCCTTCGTGCAGCTGGTCGACCCCCTGCGCTGGCCGGCCGAGGGGCTCAGCGAGTCCCAGGTCCGCGAGATCCGCACGCTCAAGGCGCGGATGGAGGCGGAGCGGCTGCCGCGGGGCGCGGACCCCAAGGCCCACTTCAAGCTCGGTCGCGGTGGGCTGAGCGACGTCGAGTGGACCGTCCAGCTGCTGCAGATGCGGCACGCCCACGAGCTCCCCGGCCTGCGGACGACCAGCACCCTGCCCGCCCTCGCGGCGGTCGAGGAGGCGGGGCTGCTGCCGGCCGACCGCGTCGCCGCGCTGCGCGAGGCATGGACCCTCGCCTCGCGGCTGCGCAACGCGGCCGTGCTCTACCGCGGGAAGCCGGTGGACAGCGTGCCGTCCGACCTTCGCGTCGCCGACGGCGTGGGCCGGATCCTGGGCCTCGAACCCGGCTCGGGTGCCGAGCTCGCCCAGACCTACCGCAGGGTCGCGCGGCACGCGCGGACGGTCACCGAGCTCGACTTTTACGGGACCCGGTAGCGAGGTACGGTCGAGCGCATGGTCAGGGGCAGGGACGGCGCTGTCGTGGTGCCCTCGTACGCCGAGGTGCTCCGGGCTCCCTCGTTCCTGCCGATCTTCGTCGCCTCCACCCTGTCCACCTGGGGCGACTACATCGCGCGCATCACGATCGCGGCCGTCGTCTTCGGCTGGACCGGGTCGGCGCTCGCGACCGCGGCAACCTTCGCCGTCTCCCTCGTCCCCACCATCCTCGGCCGCGCCCTGCTCGGGCCCTTCTGCGACCGGTTCCCGCCGCGGCTGACGCTCGTCGGCACCCACCTGGTCCGGGCCCTGGTCGTGGCCCTGCTCATGGTCACGGTGACCACGACCCAGTCGGTGCCGCTCGTCCTGGTCCTGGTCTTCGCGCTGGAGTTCGTCGGCGGCCCCGCCGCCACCGCCGGGCAGATGCTCCTGACCGACGTCTTCCCCGACCGCCGCCTGTATGCCCGCGCGTTCGGGCTCAACACCTTGGCCACCCAGATCAACCAGGCGATCGGCCTGGCCGTCGGTGGCGCCGTCGTCGGCGTGCTCGGTGACACCAAGGCGTTGCTGCTCGACCTCGCCACCTTCGTCGTCGGGGCCGCCGTCCTGGCCACCATCCGGCCGCGCACGTCCCCGGCCGCCCGCGACGACACCTCCTTCGTCCGGGACCTCGTCGCCGGCTGGCGGCAGATCCGGGGCAACCGCGTCCTCACCCGCCTGCTCGCCCTCTCCCTGGTCAGCGGGCTCGGCATCGCAGCGCCGGAGGCCGTCGCGCTCCCGTACGCCAGCGCCCACACCGGCTCCTCGGCCTGGGGCGGTCTGCTCATGGCCGCGCCCATCGTCGGCGCCGTGGCCGGGCTGCTGCTCATCGGCCGGCTGCCGGCGGAGCGCCAGTCGGGCCTCATCATGCGGCTCGCCCTGCTCATGCCGCTGCCGCTGCTCGTGACGGTGTTCGAGCCGCACCTCGGCGTCGTCTGGGTCGCCTGGTTCCTCTGCGGCGCCCTGCAGAGCTACATGCTGCCGCTGCAGGCGGCGTTCACGCTCCTGGTCCCCACCGCCATGCGCGGGCGCGTGTTCGGCCTCGCCGGCGCGCTCTCGGTCGGGGTCACCGGCCTGTGCTTCCTGGCCGCCGGGTGGGTGTCGGAGAAGACGTCGCCCGCCGCGTCGGTGGGGGTGTGCGCCGTGGTGACGTTCGGCGCGCTGGTGCTCCTCGCCGCGCGCTGGCCGCGTGAGGAGGTCGCCGGCCGCATCCACGACACCTTCGCGGGCCCGGACGACCACGAGGTGGCGCACGAGGTGGTCGACACCACCACCTCGCCCACCACGGCACCGCCGCCCCGCATCGTCCTGGCCGACCCCGAGGACGGGCCCGCAGCCGGCGCCACGGCCGAGCAGCGCAGGGGCACGGTTCCCGGGGGCTGAGACCGGCGCAGGGGCAGTCAGGGCGGCTCCGTAGAATCGTGGTCATGATGGCCACGATCGACCTGCGCGGACGCGCGCTGGGAGCCCGCGAGCTGCGGGACCTCCTGCCGCGGGCGGACTTCGACGTGGCGGCCGCCGTCGAGACGGTGCGGCCGCTGTGCGAGGACGTGCGCCATCGCGGTGCCGAGGCGCTCTACGACCTCGGCCAGCGGTTCGACGGCGTCCGGCCGCCCCGCCTGCGCGTCCCCGCCGAGGTGCTCGCGGCTGCCCTCGAGCAGCTCGACCCCCAGGTGCGCGAGGCGCTGGAGGAGGCGGTCCGCCGCACCCGACAGGTGCACGAGCGCCAGCGCCCCGCCGAGACCACCGTCGACGTCGTCGCGGGCGGTCGCGTGGAGAACCGCTGGCTGCCGGTCGACCGGGTCGGGCTGTACGTGCCGGGTGGCCGCGCGGTCTACCCGTCCAGCGTCGTCATGAACGTCGTCCCGGCGCAGGTCGCGGGGGTCGGGTCGCTGGCGGTGGCAAGCCCGCCGCAGCGCGAGAACACCGGCGTCTTCGAGGGCTACCCCCACCCGACCGTGCTCGCCGCGTGCGCGCTCCTCGGGGTCGAGGAGGTGTATGCCGTGGGCGGCGCCCAGGCGGTGGCCGCCTTCGCGTTCGGCTTCACCGACGGCGAGGACTCCTGCGAGCCGGTCAGCCTCGTCACCGGCCCCGGCAACATCTATGTCGCGGCGGCCAAGCGCTACCTCAAGGGCGTCATCGGCATCGACTCCGAGGCCGGCCCGACCGAGATCGCCGTCCTCGCCGATGACAGCGCCGACCCCGTGCACGTCGCGTCCGATCTGGTGTCGCAGGCCGAGCACGACCCGCAGGCCGCGTCGGTCCTCGTGACCCCGAGCGCCGCCCTGGCCGAGGCCGTCGTGGCCGAGGTCGAGCGTCGCGCGGCCGCCACCAAGCACTCCGGCCGCGTCACCGAGGCGCTCTCCGGGCAGCAGTCGGGTGTCGTCCTCGTCGACGACCTCGACGCGGGCCTCGCCGTCGTCAACGCCTACGGCGCCGAGCACCTCGAGCTGCAGGTCGCCGACGCGCAGGCCGCCAGCCGCCGCATCCGCAACGCGGGTGCCGTCTTCGTGGGCCCCTTCTCGCCGGTGAGCCTCGGCGACTACCTCGCCGGGTCCAACCACGTCCTGCCCACGGGCGGGTGCGCCTGCCACAGCAGCGGACTGTCCGTGACGTCGTTCCTGCGCTCGGTCCAGGTGATCTCCTACGACGAGGAGGCCCTGCGCGAGGTGGCTGACCGGGTCGTGGTGCTCGCCCAGGCCGAGGACCTGCCCGCCCACGGCGAGGCGGTCTCGGCCCGGTTCGGCGACCGGTCGTGACCGGCCTGCAGGAGCTGCTGCGCGAGGACCTGCGCGGCAGCACGCCCTACGGCGCGCCCCAGCTCGAGGTCCCGGTCCGGCTCAACACCAACGAGAGCTCCTACCCGGTGCCGCCCGAGGTGGTCGCCGAGATCACGTCCGCGGTCGCCGCAGTGGCGCCCGACCTCAACCGGTACCCCGACCGGGAGTTCACGGCGCTGCGCACCGAGCTCGCGGCATACCTGACCCGCACCACCGGCACCGCGGTGGACCCGGCGCAGGTGTGGGCCGGCAACGGTTCCAACGAGGTCCTCCAGCACGTCGTCCTCGCGTTCGGCGGACCGGGACGCACGGCGCTGGGCTTCACCCCCGCGTACTCCATGCACCCGATCATCAGCCGCTCCGTCGGCACGACGTGGGTCGACGGCCTGCGCGGGCAGGGGAGCACCCAGGCGTTCGACCTCACGGCCGAGTCGGCGGTGGAGCAGGTGGGCGCGCACGACCCGCACCTCGTCTTCCTCTGCTCGCCCAACAACCCCACCGGCACGGCGCTGGGGCTCGACGTGGTCGAGCGCGTGTACGACGCCGCCCAGCGTGCGGTGGTCGTCGTCGACGAGGCGTATGCCGAGTTCGCCCGGCCGGGGACGCCGAGCGCCCTCGGGCTGCTCGAGGGCCGGCCGCGGCTGGTCGTGACGCGCACGATGAGCAAGGCCTTCGCGTTCGCCGGCGGCCGGCTGGGCTACCTCGCCGCGGACCCGGCGTTCGTCGACGCGCTGCGCCTGGTGCGTCTGCCGTACCACCTGTCCTCGCCGACCCAGGCGGTCGCGCTGGCGGCCCTGCACCACGCCGACACCATGCTGGCGACGGTGGAGGCGATCAAGCACGAGCGCGACCGGATGGTCGAGGGCCTGACCGGACTGGGGCTCGAGCCGGTGCCGAGCGACGCGAACTTCGTGCTCTTCGGCGGCCTCGCCGACGCCCGCGCGACGTGGCAGGCGCTGCTCGACCGGGGTGTGCTGGTCCGGGACGTGGGCATCCCGCACTATCTTCGTGTCACGGCCGGGACCCCGGCCGAGACCGACGCGTTCCTCGCCGCGATGGCGCAGGTCGTCGGTCAGGACGGTTTCGGGACGGACGACGGGAGCACGCGGTGACCGCAGGGGACCGCACGGCGGCACTGAGCAGGACGACCTCGGAGTCCAGCGTCGAGCTCGAGCTCAACCTCGACGGCACGGGCCAGGCGGACGTCGACACCGGCGTCCGCTTCTACGACCACATGCTGGCCTCGCTGGCCAAGCACTCCCTGCTCGACCTGCGGGTCAAGGCGACCGGCGACGTCGACGTCGACGTGCACCACACGGTCGAGGACGTCGCGATCGTGCTCGGCGACGCCCTGCGCGAGGCGCTGGGCGACAAGAGCGGGATCGCGCGCTTCGGTGACGCCACCGTGCCGCTCGACGAGGCGCTGTGCCAGGCCGTCGTCGACGTGGCGGGGCGGCCGTACGTCGTCCACACCGGCGAGCCCGAGGGGCAGCAGTACGCCCTCATCGGCGGCCACTTCACCGGCTCGATGACCCGCCACGTCTGGGAGTCGTTCGCCGGCCGGGCAGGGATCGCCCTGCACGTTCGGGTGCTCTCCGGCCGCGACCCGCACCACATCGTGGAGGCGCAGTTCAAGGCCGTGGCGAGGGCGCTGCGGGCCGCCGTGGCGCGCGACCCCCGCGTGGTCGGCGTCCCCAGCGCGAAGGGCAGCCTCTCCACGTGAACGAGCGGTGGCAGCCGGCGCAGGAGATGCGCGGGCTGCTCCTGGTGCGGGCCGAGCCGCCCGCCGTGACGAGGTGGGTGCGCGGGGGTCTCGTGGCCTGCCAGCTCGTCCCGCTGACGTCGTGGACCGCTGTCGTCCCCGTGGAGCCCGCGTCCCGGGCGCAGGCGCCGTACGACGGTGCCGCCTCGGTCCTCGTGGGCCGTCCGCTGCCGCGGCGCCTGCGTCCCGCCCTCGGCTTCGTCGTGGCCGACCACCGCGCCGCGGTGGTCGTCCGCGCCCGAGGGCTGCGCGACTCGCCCCGCTGGCTGCTCTGGGAGCCCGGCCGTGGTCCGGTGCGGACCCGCGAGCTCCAGCAGGCGGGGCCGCGGGAGCTCGCGGCAGCCGCCGGGCACCCGGCCGCGGCCCGGCAGGTCGCCGCCGTCGTGCGCGACCGCTCGGGGGACGCCCAGCGCCTGCTCACCGACCTGCTGACCGTGCTCGGCCTGCCCGGGGCGGACCTCATCGGCCCGCACGTCGGCCTGCGCGGGCAGGTCGTCGCACCCACGGCCCAGGCGGTCGCCCGGTTCGAGCGCCGGATGGCCGAGATCGCCCGCCACCACAGGGAACTGGAGGACAGCTGATGGCCCGAGTGGTCGTCTTCGACTACGGCAGCGGCAACGTCCGCTCCGCCGTCCGCGCGCTGGAGCACGTCGGCGCGCAGGTGGAGCTGACGGGGGACCGCACCCTGGCCCAGGAGGCCGACGGCCTGCTCGTGCCCGGGGTGGGGAACTTCCACGCGTGCATGGCCGGGCTGCGTGCCGCGGACGGACCCCGCGTCATCGAGACCCGGCTGTCCGGCGGCCGCCCGGTCCTCGGGGTGTGCGTGGGCATGCAGGTCCTCTTCGAGGGGTCCGACGAACCCGGCGGCTCGGTCGCGGACGGCATGGGTGAGTGGCCCGGGCGGGTCGAGCGGCTGAAGGCCGACGTGGTCCCGCACATGGGCTGGTCGACGGTCGAGCCCGGCGCCGGGTCGCGGCTGTTCGCCGGGATCGAGGGCGAGCGGTTCTACTTCGTCCACTCCTACGCGGTGCAGGACTGGGTGATGCCCGACCCGCACGGGCCCATGGCCGTGATGACGCCGACCGTGACGTGGGCCGAGCACGGTGGGCGGTTCGTCGCCGCCGTCGAGAACGGCCCGCTGTCGGCGACGCAGTTCCACCCCGAGAAGTCCGGTGACGCCGGCCTGGCGCTGCTGGAGAACTGGGTGCGCTCGCTGTGACACCACCCGACCGCGCCGACACCGACACCGACACCGATCCCCGAGGAGAGAGCCTTCCCATGAGCCAGACCCCCCGTCTCGAGCTGCTGCCCGCCGTCGACGTGCAGGGTGGCCGAGCCGTCCAGCTCGTGCAGGGCGTCGCCGGCAGCGGGGGCGAGTTCGGCGACCCGTGGGAGGCGGCCCTCGCCTGGCAGGAGCAGGGGGCCGAGTGGCTGCACCTGGTCGACCTCGACGCCGCCTTCGGCCGGGGCTCCAACCGCGAGCTGCTGGCCGACATCGTCGGCCGGCTCGACATCAAGGTCGAGATGAGCGGCGGCATCCGTGACGCCGCGTCGCTGGAGGCGGCTCTGGCGAGCGGCTGCCGCCGGGTCAACCTGGGCACCGCCGCCCTGGAGGACCCCGAGTGGACGGCGGCGGCGATCGCCGAGCACGGTGACCGCGTCGCGGTGGGCCTCGACGTCCGCGGCACGACGCTCGCGGCGCGGGGCTGGACCAAGGACGGCGGCGACCTGTGGGAGACGCTGGCCCGGCTCGACGCCGAGGGCTGCGCCCGCTACGTCGTCACCGACGTCAACAAGGACGGGATGCTCAAGGGTCCCAACCTCGACCTGCTCCGCGACGTCTGCGCCCGCACGGAGCGCCCGGTCGTGGCATCCGGGGGAGTGTCCACGCTCGAGGACGTCGCGGCGATCCGCGAGCTGGTGCCGCTCGGCGTCGAGGGCGCCATCGTCGGCTCCGCGCTGTACCGGGGCGCGTTCACGCTGCCCGACGCCCTCGACGTGGCGGGGCGCCCGTGACCGGGCCGGCGGACCACGCGGACGGCGGTCCCGCGGACCTCGGCGGCGGGCGTGCCGACTCGGCCGGCATCCCGTTCGGCGGCCGCGAGCTGACCGGGACGGGCTTCGACGGCGACACCGGATCCGCGGACCCGGCGCTGGCGGCTGCCCTGCGGCACCCCGGCGACGAGGCCGCCCTCGTGTCGGCGGTCGCCGCGGCGCGGCTGCTGGTGCCGGTGGTCGCCGAGCCCGCCGAGGTCGACGACTCCGGCGCCTTGGCGGTCGAGAAGCAGACCGACATGGCTGCCGTCACGCTCGTCGCGCCGGACGGCACCCGCGCGCTGCCGGTCTTCACGTCGATGGCCTCGCTGGCGGCCTGGGACGCCGCCGCGCGGCCCGTCCCGGTCACGGCGGCACGGGCGGCGCAGGCCGCCGTGTCCGAGCGCTGCGACGTCATGGTCGTCGACGTGGCCGGTCCCAGCACCGTGGCCCTGCGCCCGTCGATGGTGTGGGCGCTCGCCCAGCAGCGCGACTGGGTGCCGGCCCACGAGGACGACGTCGTCGCCCGCGCGGTCGCGGCGGCGGTCCGCGAGCAGCCCGACGTGCTCGCCCACGAGCTGTCCGCCGGCGACCCCGGTCAGGGTGTCCTGCGCGTCTCGCTCGAGCTCAGCCCGGGCCTGACCGCCGAGCAGGTGCAGGCAGTGGCGACGGCCGTGGGGGAGCGCCTGGCCACCGACGGCGAGGTCCGCGCCCGGATCGACGGGCTCGCGTTCTCGATCCGCTGACGCCCGGCGGGGGAGTCAGTCCCGAGCGTCGTGGGGCGGCATCAGCTCGGTGACGCCGACGACGGCCGACACCGGGAGCGGCCGGTACAGGTGGGGGAACGTCTCGCCGGTCTGCGGGTTGCCGACCTCGAGCACCGGCGGCTCCGCCAGCAGCGACTCGTCGACCTCGAGCAGCAGCAGCGGGGTCGTGACGTCGGCGTAGAACGACCGCCGCACGACCGGCCACTGCTCCGCGGACGAGCAGTGGATGAACCCCTCGTCCTCGAAGGTCCGGCCGCGGGTGGACGCGGTGTAGACACCCGTCTCCTGCGCCCGCTCCCAGTGCTCTGGCTCGGCCAGGTGGTAGATCGTCACCGGGCGAGCGTATGCCGCGTGCCCCGGCACCGGGGCACGCGGCATACCGGCTCTCGCTAGCTGCCCGCCTGCGTGCGGGACTCGACCACCGGCTCGTGCAGGTCCTTGGCGTCGTCCGCCTCGCCGCCGGGGTTGGTGCCGCCGTGGCCGGCCCGCACCGCCTCCTCGATCTGCTTGCCGGTGTCGGCGTCGACGTTCTTCCAGTACTCGATCGCCCGATCGAGCACGGGGCTGCGCACCCCGCCGAGCAGGTGCCCGGCGACGGTCTTCACGAACTGCTCGCGCTGGGCGTCGTCCCACACCTCGCGCACCAGCGTGCCGGCCTGGCCGAAGTCGTCGTCGTCCTCGCGGAGCGTGTACGCCTGGCGCACCATCGCGCCGTCGGACTCCCAGCTCTCCTCGGCCTCGCCGACCTGGTCGGCGTAGCCGCGCCCCTCGCTGTTGGGCGCGTAGACGGGCTGGTCGCCGTGGTGGTCGTAGGCCATCGGCCCGTCCTGGACGTAGGTGTTGAGCTCGGCCACCGCCTTGGGCCGGTTCACCGGGAGCTGGTGGTAGTTCGGGCCGATGCGGTACCGGTGCGTGTCGGCATACGCGAACGCCCGCCCGAGCAGCATCTTGTCGGGCGAGAAGCCGATGCCCGGCACGAGCGCCGACGGCTCGAAGGCCGCCTGCTCGACCTCGGCGAAGAAGTTCTCCGGGTTCCGGTTCAGGGTCATCGTGCCGACCTTGATGAGCGGGTAGTCCGAGTGCGGCCAGACCTTGGTGAGGTCGAACGGGTTGAGGTGGTACGTCTTCGCGTCCTCGTACGGCATCACCTGGACCGACAGGGTCCAGCTCGGGAACTCACCCCGCTCGATCGCCTCGTAGAGGTCGCGGCGGTGGAAGTCGGCGTCCTGCCCGGCGACCACGGCCGCCTCGTCGCCGGTCAGGCCCTGCACGCCCTGGTCGCTGTGGAAGTGGTACTTGACCCACGACTTCTCGCCGGCCGCGTTGACCCACATGTAGGTGTGCGACCCGTAGCCGTTCATGTGGCGGAACGAGCGCGGGATGCCGCGGTCGCCCATGAGGTAGGTGACCTGGTGCGCCGACTCGGGGTTGAGGCTCCAGAAGTCCCACTGCATGTGGTTGTCCCGCAGGCCCGAGCCGCCGCGGCGCTTCTGGCTGCGGATGAAGTGCGGGAACTTCATGGTGTCGCGGATGAAGAAGACCGGGGTGTTGTTGCCGACGAGGTCGTAGTTGCCCTCGGGCGTGTAGAACTTCAGCGCGAACCCGCGCGGGTCGCGCCAGGTGTCGGGCGAGCCCTGCTCGCCGGCGACGGTGGAGAAGCGGGCCAGCATCTCGACGGTGCTGCCCTGCTGGAACAGCGCCGCCTTGGTGTATGCCGAGACGTCCTCGGTGCACTCGAACGTCCCGAAGGCGCCCGACCCCTTGGCGTGGACGTTGCGCTCGGGGATGCGTTCGCGGTTGAAGTGCGCCATCTGGTTGAGGAAGTGCACGTCGTGCAGGACGATCGGGCCGTCCGGGCCGATGGTGAGGCTGTTGCGGTCGCTGGGCGCCGGGGCGCCGGTGTCGGTGGTCGAGCCGAGCCGCGCCTCCTCGCTGGGGGCGGTCGGGATCGACTCCCGGCGGGTCTGCTGGTCCGTCATGGCTGCTCCTTCGTTTGTCGTGGGGTGCGTCTGTCGTCGTCCGTCTGGGCACGAGCAGCGTCTCCACCCTCCCTCCGCCCGGGAGGGGGCGCATCCGGGGCGGCGCGGCACGTCCGTGTCAGGAGTGAAATCGCGTTGATCGGTGTCGGTGGCGGCTGGGACAGTGGGGTGGTGCTCACCCGCTACCGCCGAGTCCTGGTCGTCCCCGCCCTGCGCCGGGCGCTGGTCCTCGGGTTCCTGGTGCGGATGCCGATCTTCGCCGGAGGCGTCGTCATCACCCTGCACGTCGTGAGCCACCTGCACCGGTCGTACGGCGCAGCCGGGCTGGTGTCGGCGGCGGCCACCGTGGCGATCGCGATCAGCGGTCCGTGGCGTGGCCGGCTGCTCGACCGGCACGGGCTGCGTCGCGTGGTCGTCCCGTCGATCGTCGTCGCCGCGGTGTGCTGGTCGGTGGCGCCCTTCGTGGGCTACTGGCTGCTCATGGCGCTGGCGGCGCTGGCCGGTCTGTTCGTCATCCCGTCGTTCTCGATCATCCGGCAGGCCATCATCGCCGCCGTGCCGGAGGACGACCGGCGCACGGCGATCTCGCTCGACTCCGTGGCCGTGGAGCTGTCGTTCATGATCGGCCCGGCGGCCGGGGTGTGGGCCGCCACCGTGTGGTCCACCGACTGGGTGCTGTTCGCCATCGAGATGCTGGGCGTGGCTGCGGGCGTGCTGCTGTGGTTCGCAGACCCCGTGCTGCGCGAGGCGCCCGACGAGGACGAGGTCGACGGGGCCGCGCCGGCGCCCGTCACGCGGGGACAGTGGTTCCGCCCGGCCTTCGTCGTCGTGTGCCTCGGCGCCGCTGCCACGACGTTCGTGCTCGGTGGCACCGACATCGGGATCGTCGCGGCGCTGCGCGACTTCGACGCCCAGTCCTCGATCGGCTGGGTGCTGGCCCTGTGGGGCTTCGGCTCGCTGCTCGGCGGCCTCGTCTACGGCGGACTGCACCGGTCGGTCTCCGCCTTCTGGCTGCTGGGCGCCCTGGCGCTCGTCACCGCACCCATGGCCTTCGGCGGCGGCCCGGTGTCGCTGGGGGTGCTCGGCTTCGTCGCCGGCCTCTTCTGCGCGCCGACGATCACCGCCACCGTCGACCAGGTCAGCCGCGTCGTGCCGTCGGCCGCACGGGGCGAGGCCATGGGGTGGCACGGCTCGTTCATGACCGCCGGCATGGCGCTCGGCGCGCCGGTGGCGGGGTTCGCCATCGACCACCGCGGGTGGTCCACCGGCTTCGTCGCCGTGGCCGTGGTCGGGGCCGTCGTGGCGGTCGTCGGCGGCATCGGGACCTCGGCCCGGGCACGGGAGCGCCGGGCCCGGGCGGTCGTCCCGCACGAGGTCCCGGCCGGGCGATAGCCTCCCGCCCGTGCCGACCCGACCCGACACTGCCGGCGCCCGTCCCGACGGGCCCGCCGCGGCGACCGCCACCCCCGACGCGGGCCCTGGCTCCGGCCACCCCACCGAGGGCTCCGGCCACCCCACCGAGGGCTCCGGCCACACCAACGAGTTCGGCCACACCAACGAGTTCGGGCAGCCGGTCGGGCGGCCGGTTCCCGGCTGGGTCCCGCGTCCCCCGGTGGAGCCCGTGACGCTCACGGGCCGCACCTGCCGCCTCGAGCCGGCGGCGCGCCACACCGAGGGGCTGCACCGGGCCCTGGACCTGCAGAGCCACCCCTCCACCTGGGCGTACTACCCGCAGGGGCCGCTCTCGGACGAGCCGGCCATGGCCGCGTGGGTGGCCTCGCTCGACGCGTCGCCGACCTCGGTCCCGCTGGCGGTGCTCGACGCGGACGGGACAGCCCGCGGCATCGCCAGCTACCTGCGGATCGACCCCGCGAACGGCTCGGTCGAGGTCGGGGGCATCGTGCTGTCCGACGCCCTGCAGCGCACCACCGCTGCCACCGAGGCGATGTACCTCATGATGCGCCACGCCTTCGACGACCTCGGGTACCGCCGGTACGAGTGGAAGTGCGACTCCACGAACGCGCCGTCACGCCGGGCCGCGGGGCGGCTGGGCTTCTCCTACGAGGGCACCTTCCGCAACGCCGTCGTCTACCGCGGCCGCAACCGCGACACGGACTGGTACTCGATCACCGGCGAGGAGTGGCCGGCGCTGCGGGCCGAGCTCGGGCGCTGGCTCGACGCCGGCAACTTCGACGCCGACGGCAGGCAGCGCACGCGGCTCGACACGGCCTCGGCCCTCGGCCACGAGCCGGTGCGGGCCCCGCAGGACCGCTGAGGCCGACCCCCGGACGTCGCCGGTGAGCACCGGTGAGCGCCCGAGAGCGTCGGGGGGCGGCCCGGCGCTGCCTCCGTCGTAGGGCCGAGCCCCGGCGGCGGGACGACGGGCATGCTTGCTCGCGGAGGTGGACCGCCATGTCCTTCATCGACCCAGCGGCGGCGGGGGAGTCTGACCCGCGGGTGGCCGCGATGTATGCCGACGAGCGTGCCTCGTGGGGGTACCTGCCCAACTACGCGGAGCTGTTCAGCCACGAGCCGGCGGTGATGGGCGCCTGGCGCCAGCTGGTCGGCTCGATCCGGCGGAACCTCGACCGCCGCCGGTTCGAGCTGGTGACGCTGGCGGCCGCGCAGGCCCGCGGGTCGAGCTACTGCTCCCTGGCCCACGGCAAGTTCCTCGCCGACCTGTTCCACACGCCGGACGAGGTCGCGGGGCTCGCGGGCGCCCCGGACGAGCCGGTTCCCGTCGACGAGGTCGACACGGCTCTCATGGAGCTCGCCCGGCACCTCGCCCGCGACCCGTCGACCGTGGACCGGTCCGAGGTGCTCCGGCTGCAGGACCTCGGCCTGGACGACCGCGAGATCTTCCTGGTCGTGGCGGCCGTGGCGGCCCGGTGCTTCTTCGCCACGGTCCTCGACGGGCTGGGCGCCGAGCCGGACGAGCAGTTGGGCGCCCTGCCGCAGCCGATGCAGTCCGCCCTCACAGTCGGGCGCCCGGTCGCCGCACCCCCGTCGGGAGGAGCCGCGCCACAGGACTGACGCGGCGGGTCCGAGGCCCGAGGCGGCGCGAACGCGCAGGTTGGAGCTCATCCTTCGGATGGAGTTGCGGGCGGATGCGTTGACTTACCGTGCGATGTCGGGAGACACGTCCGTCCCCAACTCGTTGCCTCCAGGCCCGTCGACTGAGGTCCACCATGGCGCGTCCGACCCGTCCCCGTCCCCGACTCCTCGTCGCTGCCACGGCTACCGCGTCCCTCGCCGCGGCGCTGGTGACCCTGACGCCGGGCCCCGGTGTCGCAGCGCCCGCCGGCACCGTCCACCTCCCGGACCTGCAGACCATCATCCCGACCGATGCCTTCAGCGTCGTCACCACGACGACCGGCAAGGAGTTCCGGTACACCCACCTCGTCTACGACGCCGGTCCCGGGCCGCTCGAGGTCCAGCCGACCTACGTCCAGTCCACCGGCGGGTACCGGGGGACCCAGGAGGTCTTCACGCACGACGCCAACGGCACCTGGAGCCAGGTCGGGCAGTACCGCGTCCCGGACGTCTTCGTGTACCACGCCGAGCACGGCCACTTCCACTTCCCGCTGGCCAGCTTCGGCCTCTACCGGGTGTCGGCAACCGGAGGTGTCGGTGCCGCCGTGGCCCTGTCCCCGAAGGTGGGGTTCTGCATCGACGACTCGTACATCTACAGCTCCACGGTCGAGCACTCGGGCACGTTCGTCGGCACCCGCAGCAGCTGCACGGACCCCAGCGGCCTGCGTGGCCTGTCCGTCGGCGGGGCGGACGAGTACGACTACCGCGACCCGGGCCAGGCCATCCCCATCGACGGGGTCCCGGACGGCACGTACTGGTTCAAGGCGGTCACCGACCCGAACAACGACTTCGTCGAGGCTGACGAGGCCAACAACGAGACCGACGTCAAGGTCACGATCCAGGGCTCGACGGTGACGGCGGGCGAGGTGCGGCACCCGGACACGACGCCACCACCGGTGTCCCTCGCCGCCCCGACCGAGGGCGCGACCGTGCGTGGCCAGGTGGTGCTGCGTGCCACCACGCCGCTCACCACGCCGGCGAAGGTCGAGTTCGTCGTCGACGGCACCGTGGTCGGACCGGCGGTCGCCGGCAGCACCGGCTGGACCTACACGTGGAACTCGGCGTCGGTCGTCGACGGGTCGCACTGGGTCGCGGCGCGGGTCACCGACACGCTCGGACGCGTCGGCACCAGCCCCGTGGCCGCAGTGGACGTCTCGAACGTGGCACCGCCGCCGTCCAGCCTCCCGCTGGCCGTCGCCGGCACGGCATACAGCGACGGCGCCGGGGCCCGCACCGCGACGCTCACCGGCCTCAAGGGCGGCAACCTCGCGCTGGCCCTCGTCGCCTCCGACGGGCCGGCCGGCGACCCCGAGACGACCACGGTCAGTGGCAGCGGCCTGACCTGGTACCTCGTGCGCCGGGCCAACACCTCCGCAGGGGTCGCCGAGGTCTGGAAGGCCGTGGTCCCCTCGGCCACGACGTCGGTGTCGGCCACCGCCACACCAGCGGGCGGGGCGTACCACGCGTCCCTCACCCTCCTGGCCTTCGACGGCTCGGCCGGCGTCGGGACCGGGGTCGCCCGCAGCGCCACGACCGGCGCGGCGACGGCCTCCCTGACGACGACGCGGGCCGGGTCGTGGCTCTTCGGGGTCGGGAACGACTGGGACGGGGCGGTCGGGCGCACGCTGGCCACGAGCCAGACCATGCGCCACCAGTGGGTGGACACCTCGGTCGGCAACACCTTCTGGTCGCAGTCCACCAGCGCGCCGACGTCCGCGAGCGGGACCTCGGTGACCCTCGGCACGACGGCACCCACCAACGACCAGTGGAACCTCGCCGCCGTCGAGGTGCTCGCCTCCACCACGTCTCCGCCGCCGGCCGACACCACCAGGCCCACGGTGTCGGTGACCGACCCGGCGGCCGGGTCCACGATCAGCGGCGCCACGGTCCTGGCGGCCACCGCAGCCGACAACGTCGCCGTCGCGTCGGTGACCTTCCTGGTGGACGGGGTCGCGGTCGGGGCCGCGGACACGGCTGCCCCCTTCATGACGACCTGGGACAGCACGAAGGCGTCCTCCGGCAGCCACACCGTCACGGCGCGTGCCGTCGACACGTCCGGCAACACGGCGACGTCCGGCCCGGTGACCGTGACCGTCGACAACACGGCCCCGCCGCCCCAGCTGGTGGCCGTGGACGGCCGCAGCAGCGTGCAGGGCACCGGCACACTGACCGCGACGGGGCTGACCACGGCGAGCGCGGGCGACACCCTCGTCGCGTTCGTCGGCCTCGACGGCCCAGCCGGCGCCGGCCAGCAGAGCGCGACGGTGTCCGGCGCAGGTCTGGTGTGGACCCTGGTGAAGCGCGCCAACACCCAGTCCGGCGACGCGGAGGTCTGGACCGCCCACCCGACCGGCACGCTGTCGGCGGCGTCGGTGAGCGCCACCCCGGCGCGGGGCGGGTACGCGGGCGCGCTCACGGTCCTTGCGTTCAAGGGCGCCGCCGGCACGGGTGTGGCCGGGGCTGCCGGTGCACCGTCCGGCGCACCCTCCATCTACCTGCCGGGGGTCGCGCGCGGGTCCTGGGTCTTCGCCGTGGGCAACGACTGGGACAACGCGGTCGCCCGCACCCCCGTGTCGGGACAGGTCCTCCAGCACCAGGACGTGGTGACGAGCGTCGGTGACACCTTCTGGGTGCAGTCCCCGAGCGCACCCGCGGCCGGCCTCTCCCTCGTCACCGTCGCCGACAGCGCACCCACCGGCGACCAGTGGAACTACGCGGCGGTGGAGGTGCGGGCAGCGGCCGGCTGAGCAGCCCGCCGGGTCAGACGACCGAGCCGGTGAGCTTCTCGCCCGGCCCCTGCCCGGGCGGGTCCGGGATGACCGAGGCCTCGCGGAAGGCGAGCTGGAGCGACTTGAGCCCGTCGCGCAGGGGGGCGGCGTGCTGGCTGCCGAGGTCGGGCGCCGAGGCGGTGATGAGGCCGGCGAGGGCGTTGATCAGCCGGCGGGCCTCGTCGAGGTCGAGGTGCTCGGCGGCGTCCGGCCCCTCGGCGAGCCCGCACTTGACGGCGGCGGCCGACATGAGGTGGATGGCGGCGGTGGTGATGACCTCGACGGCCGGGACCTCCGCGATGTCGCGGGTGGCCTGCTCGGTGGGGTCGGTGCCGAGGGGGGTGCCGTCGGGATTGGGAGATTGCGTGCTCACGCTGGTAGCCTTGCAGATCGACCGGCCGTGCCCAGCGCCGGGGGACTCCAGCGGAGGCCTCCACGAGGGGGACGGTGTGCAAGTGAAGCAGCACCTGCTTCCACCCGCGACGACCACCAGGTCGCCGGGTTCCCGAGGTCACCGAGGCGTATGCCGCGGGGCGCGAGCTCCACGGCATACCGGCCCTCGGTGGACCCCGAGACGGACCAGGTGAGGCTTTCCGCGCAACGGCGACGGGAAGCCTTTCTCGTTGTCGCGGACACGACCCTGGATCCCAGCACAAGGAGACACCCATCAGCGAGCCTCGCATCAACGACCGCATCCGGGTACCGGAGGTGCGGTTGGTTGGTCCCAACGGAGAACAGGTCGGCATCGTGCGCGTCGAGGACGCGCTGCGGCTGGCCGCCGAGGCCGACCTCGACCTCGTCGAGGTGGCCCCGATGGCCAAGCCTCCCGTCGCCAAGCTCATGGACTTCGGCAAGTTCAAGTACGAAGCCGCCATGAAGGCCCGGGAAGCCCGCAAGAACCAGGTCAACACGGTCATCAAGGAGATCAAGCTCCGCCCGAAGATCGACCCGCACGACTACGGCACCAAGAAGGGCCACGTCGAGCGGTTCCTCAAGGGCGGCGACAAGGTCAAGGTGACGATCATGTTCCGCGGCCGCGAGCAGTCCCGCCCCGAGCTGGGCTTCCGGCTGCTGCAGCGCCTGGCCGAGGACGTCATCGAGCTCGGCACCGTGGAGTCGGCCCCCAAGCAGGACGGCCGCAACATGATCATGGTGCTGGCGCCGACGAAGAAGAAGTCCGAGGCGATGGCCGAGCAGCGCCGCGCCCGCAAGACGCCCGCCGCCGAGCAGCCCGCAGCGGCTGCGGACGCGCCGGCCGCCGAGGCGCCGGTCGCCGACGCCCCGGCAGCGGAGCAGGCCCCGGCCGAGTAGGCCCCCCGAACCACCCGAGCACCACCCACCAGACGACCACGTCGGACAGAAGGAGATCGGCAGCCATGCCGAAGAACAAGACGCACTCTGGCGCCAAGAAGCGCTTCCGGATCACCGGCAAGGGCAAGGTCATGCGCGAGCAGACCAACGGCCGCCACCTGCTCGAGCACAAGTCCTCGAAGTACATGCGCTCGATCGCGAACGACGTCGAGGTGTCCAAGCCGGACGCCAAGAAGGTCAAGAAGCTCCTCGGCCGCTGAGCCGAGCCCACCCCTGACAGCAGCACCGGGCTCAGCACAGCAGCAGCTCCGGATCGTCTAGAACCAAGCAAGGAGAACTCACGTGGCACGCGTGAAGCGGGCGGTCAACGCCCAGAAGAAGCGCCGGGTCGTCCTCGAGCGGGCCAGCGGCTACCGCGGTCAGCGCTCGCGCCTGTACCGCAAGGCCAAGGAGCAGGTCACCCACTCCCTCGGGTACGCCTACCGTGACCGCCGGGCCAAGAAGGGCGACTTCCGTCGCCTCTGGATCCAGCGGATCAACGCCGGCGCCCGCGCCAACGGCATGACCTACAACCGCTTCATCCAGGGCCTCAAGGCCGCGGAGATCGAGGTCGACCGTCGCATGCTGGCCGAGCTGGCCGTCAACGACGAGGCCGCCTTCGCCGCGCTCGTCGAGATCGCCCGGGCCAACGTGCCGGCGACCGCCGACGCCACCGCCTGAGCTCCACCTCAGCGCACACCGAGCGCCGGGACATGCCCCCGCTGAGCGCCCCCCTGACCAACCCCAGGTCGGACCGGGTCAAGGCGGTGCGGGCGCTGTCCCGGCGCTCGGTGCGTGATCGGTCCGGCCGGTTCCTCGCCGAGGGCCCCCAGGCCGTGCGCGAGGCGGTGCACCACCGCCCGGACTGCGTGGTCGACGTCTACGCCACGCCCGCCGCCGCGCAGCGGTATGCCGCGGACATCCTCGAGCCCGCGCTGGCGGCGGGCCTGCACGTGCACGAGGTCGACGAGGAGGTCCTCGCGGCCATGTGCGACACCGGGTCGCCCCAGGGGGTGGCCGCGGTGTGCCGGGTCCTGGCAGCCGGCCTGGACGAGGTCCTCGAGCGGGGCCCGCGGCTGCTGGTCCTGCTCACCCACGTCCGGGACCCCGGCAACGCCGGGACCGTGATCCGCGGTGCCGACGCGGTCGGTGCCGACGCGGTGCTCGTCACCGACGCCTCCGTCGACGTGTTCGGTCCCAAGGTCGTCCGGTCCACGGCCGGGTCGCTGTTCCACCTGCCGGTCGTCACCGGGCTCGCCCTCGAGCACACGGTCCAGCGGTTGCGCGCCGCCGGCATACGCACGCTCGCGGCCGACGGGGCGGGTGACCGGGTCCTCGGCGACGTCGACCTGGTCGGCCCACATGCCTGGGTCATGGGCAACGAGGCGTGGGGGCTCCCGGAGGAGACCCGGGCACAGTGCGACGAGGTGGTCCGGGTGCCCATCTACGGCCACGCGGAGTCGCTCAACCTCGCCATGGCCGCGACCGTCTGCCTCTACGCCTCGGCGAGCGCCCAGAACGGCTAGGGTCCCGCCATGGAGTTCACGCCCGGGATGCTCATGGACAACGAGTCCGCCGGCATCGCAGCCGAGCTGATCCCCGACGGGCTGGTCGCCGCCGACGGCGACGCCCGGATCCTGTTCCTCAACAGCCGCGCCGGCCGCATCCTGGGCCGTCCGCGCGAGGAGGTCGTGGGCGCGGACATCCGCGAGGCCGTCGACCTGCAGGACAGCGACGGCAGCTCGTGGTGGGAGACCACGAACCCGTGGGGCGGCCTGCGGATCCGCACCGGCCACCGCGAGAAGATGCTGATGCTGCGGCACAACGGCCGCGAGGTCCTCGTGACCGCGAAGTACCTCCGCCCTGGCCGGAACCAGCCCGTGAACCGGGTCAACATCCTCATGCGCGACGCGCTCTACCGCCGCCGCCAGGAGGCCGAGAACGCCGCCGTCATCTCCACCGTCGCCCACGAGCTGCGCTCCCCGCTGACCAGCGTCAAGGGCTTCTCCTCGACCCTGCTGCGGCGCTGGGACCGGTTCACCGACGAGCAGAAGCGCCTCATGCTCGAGACGATCGAGGCCGACGCCGACCGCGTCACCCGGCTCATCACCGAGCTCCTGGACGTGTCCCGGATCGACTCCGGGCGGCTGCAGATCCGGCCGCTGCCGCTCGACGTCTCCTCGGTGTTCCACCGGCACGTGGAGCGGGCGGTGGCCAGCGGGCTCGAGCGCGACCGGTTCGCGATTGAGGTCGCCGAGGACCTGCCCGAGGTCTGGGCCGATCCCGACCGGCTCGACCAGATCCTGTCCAACCTGCTCGAGAACGCCGTGCGCCACGGCGAGGGCGTCGTCACCCTGGCCGCGGTGCCTGCCGGTCCCGAGGCGCGGGCCGCCATGGTGGCCAAGGGGCGCGGCGACGAGGGCGTCGAGATCGTCGTGAGCGACGAGGGCCAGGGCATCCCCGAGGACCACCGCGCCCTGGTGTTCAGCCGGTTCTGGCACGGCTCGGGGCGGGGGAGCACCGGACTCGGGCTGTACGTCGTACGTGGCCTCGTCGAGGCCCACGGTGGGCGCGTGGTCGTCGGCTCCGCGCCCTCGGGTGGGGCGCAGTTCCGCCTCAGCCTGCCCTCGACGGCGCCCGAGTACCTCACCTGAGGCAGGTCGACGGCCTTCTCGTGCAGATGCACGACGACGCGGCCGGGTGAGGTCGCTAGCGTCCGCTCCCATGTACGACGCGGTGGTGGTCGGTGGGGGACCGGCGGGCCTGAGCGCGGCCCAGCAGCTCGCGCGGGCGTGCGCCACGACGCTCGTCCTCGACGCGGGGGTGCCGCGCAATGCCCGGGCGCAGCACGTCAACGGGTATGCCGGCCTGGACCGTGTGCCCCTGCCGGTGTTCCGCGAGCGGCTACGTGACGACCTGACCCGCTACCCCGAGGTCGAGCTCGCCGAGGCCTGGGTCGACCGCGTCAACCGGCAGGACGAGGGCGGGTTCACGGTGTGGGCGGGGGACCGCAGCTGGCAGGCCAGGCGCGTCCTGCTGGCCACCGGCGTGGTGGACGTGCTGCCGGACCTCCCGGACGTGGACGCCTACTGGGGGACCTCCGTCGTGCAGTGCCCGTTCTGCCACGGCTGGGAGGCGCGGACCCGCCCGGCAGCAGTGGTCATCGGCGACGACGTGCTGCTCGCCGAGATGCTGCGCTTCCACGGGCGGTGGGCCACATCCCTCGTGGCCCTCGCGGCGCCCGGATGGGAGCCGACGTCGACGGCGCGAGAGGTCCTCGGCGCGGCCGGTGTGTCGTTGCACGAGGCCCCGGTGGTGGCGCTGCACGGGCACGACGGGGTGCTGCAGGAGCTGGAGTTCGCCGACGGCTCGACCGCGGACGTCGGCACGGTCTACGTCCACAACGAACAACGACCCACCGACCTCGTCCGCGTCCTCGGGCTCGACCTCACCTTCGGCGCCTACGTGGCCGTGCGCAAGGACTACGCCGTCCCCGACCCCACGCTGCCGCTGTTCGTCACGTCGGTGCCGGGCATCTACGCCGCCGGCGACGCCACCTCGACGGCGCAGGCCGCCCAGCTCGCCGCGTTCGAGGGTGCGCTCGCGGCACGGCGGATGGTGCTCGACCACGCCTTCACGGACCCGGGGCGCTGACACCGCGGCGGGCGGCGCCCCCTCGGGCAGAGGTCGCCACGTGGAACGCCGTTGCGCCTCGCCGCGGTTTCCCGCCACGCTGGTGCCATGACCGGCAGCACGCTGCGATTTACCGCGCCTTCGGACGCGGCCGCCGTGCTGCGCTGAGGGCGCCCCGAACCGTCCCGCGGCACATCCCGCGGCGACTCCCCGGCACACCTCCTTCGCCGTCCGGCGGCCCGCGTCCGAAGGCTCCTCCGCCACCCGCCCCACGTGGGGAAGCCGTGCGCGGGCGCCCCTAGACTCGGGGAGCCGCGCCCCCAGCAGAGATGAAGGACATGTCCGGACCCAACAAGCAGTACGACCCCGTCGAGGTGGCCGCGCTGGACCCGGCGGCCATCGAGCAGGCCGTGGACGACGCCGTCGCCTCCATCGCCGCCGCCGGCACCCTGGAGGAGCTCAAGGCAGCGCGCCTGGCCCACCAGGGGGAGAAGAGCCCGCTGGCCCTGGCGAACCGCGAGATCGGCGCGCTGCCGCCGAGCGCGAAGGCCGAGGCCGGCAAGCGGGTCGGCCAGGCCCGGGGCCGCGTCGGGCAGGCGCTGGCCCGCCGCCAGGCCGAGCTCGAGGCCGAGCGCGACGCCCGCATCCTCGTCGAGGAGGCCGTCGACGTCACGGTCCGCGTGCCCCGGCGCCCGATCGGCGCCCGCCACCCCATCAGCCTGGTGTCCGAGCGGGTCGAGGACATCTTCGTCGCGATGGGCTGGGAGATCGCCGAGGGCCCCGAGGTCGAGGCCGAGTGGCTCAACTTCGACGCGCTCAACATCGGCGCCGACCACCCGGCCCGCCAGGAGCAGGACACCTTCTTCGTCGAGCCCGCCGGCTCCGGGCTGGTCCTGCGCACCCACACCTCGCCGGTGCAGGTCCGCACGATGCTGACGCACGAGCCGCCGGTCTACGTCCTGTGCCCCGGCAAGGTCTTCCGCACCGACGACCTCGACGCCACCCACACCCCGGTCTTCCACCAGTTCGAGGGGCTCGTGGTCGACGAGGGCATCACGATGGCCCACCTCAAGGGCACGCTCGACGCGTTCGTGCAGCGGCTGTTCGGCGACGGCATCGAGACCCGGCTGCGCCCCAACTACTTCCCGTTCACCGAGCCGAGCGCCGAGATCGACTGCCGCTGCTGGGTGTGCGGTGGCTCGGGCACGCTCGACGGCGCCTCCTGCCGCACGTGCGGTGGCACCGGGTGGATCGAGCTCGGTGGTTCCGGGATGGTCAACCAGCGGGTCCTGCGCGCGGCCGGCGTCGACACCGACCGCTACACCGGGTTCGCGTTCGGGCTCGGCGTCGAGCGCTCGCTGATGCTGCGCCACAACGTCGCCGACATGCACGACATCGTCGAGGGAGACGTGCGGTTCTCCCAGCAGTTCGGAATGGAGATCTGATGTACGCGCCCGTGTCCTGGCTGCGCGAGCTCACCGACGTGCCCGCCGACGCCACCGGTGCCGACGTCGCCGCCTCGCTGGTGCGGGTCGGCCTGGAGGAGGAGGGGCTGCACGGCGGCGACATCTCCGGGCCCCTCGTCGTGGGTCGCGTCCTGACCGTCGAGCCCGAGCCGCAGAAGAACGGCAAGACGATCAACTGGTGCACCGTCGACGTCGGCGAGAACGGCCAGCGGCTCACCGAGGGCAAGGCCCAGGAGATCGTCTGCGGCGCACACAACTTCGGCCCCGGCGACCTCGTCGTGGTCGTCCTGCCGGGCGGCGTCCTGCCCGGCGGCTTCGAGATCTCGGCGCGCAAGACCTACGGCCACGTCAGCAACGGCATGATCTGCTCGGCGAAGGAGCTCGGCCTCGGCGAGGACCACAGCGGGATCATCGTCCTGTCCGAACTGCTCGGCGAGGAGGCGGCCGCGGCGCTGCGGCCCGGCGACGACGCCATCGCCCTGCTCGGTCTGGCCGACGAGGTCGTCGAGGTCAACGTCACGCCCGATCGCGGCTACTGCTTCTCGATGCGCGGCATCGCGCGGGAGTACGCCCTGTCCGAGGGGGTCGCCTACCGCGACCCGGCCGACCTCGACGTGGCGCCCGCGGGCGAGGGCGGGTATGCCGTGCACCTCACCGACGAGGCGCCGATCGACGGCCGCGAGGGCTGCGACCGCTACATCGCACGGGTGGTCCGCGGCGTCGACACCTCGGCGTCGAGCCCGCAGTGGATGCAGAAACGGCTCACGCAGGTCGGCATGCGCCCGATCTCCCTCGCCGTCGACGTCACCAACTACGTGATGATGCTGCTCGGCCAGCCGCTGCACGCGTTCGACCTCGACACCCTGTCGGGCTCGGTGGGCACCCGCCGCGCCCGGGTGGGGGAGAAGCTCACCACGCTCGACGACGTGGCGCGAGTCCTCGACCCCGAGGACCTCCTCATCGTCGACGGTGCCGACACCCCCCTTGCGATCGCCGGGGTCATGGGTGGCGCGTCCTCCGAGGTGTCCGGCACCACGACGAACGTGCTCGTGGAGGCCGCCCACTTCGATCCGGTCACCGTCGCCCGGTCGGCCCGCCGGCACCGGCTCACGACCGAGGCGTCGCGCCGGTTCGAGCGGGGCGTGGACCCGGACGTGACCGCGGCCGCGGCGCAGCTCGCCGTCGACCTGCTCGTCGAGCACGGCGGGGGCACGGCCGACACGGCACACACCGACGTCGACCACCGCGTGCCCCGGGAGCCGTTCGAGTTCGACACCACCCTGCCCACGCGCTACGTCGGCCTCGAGTACCCGCGCGAGGAGGTCCTCTCGACCCTCGCCGCGATCGGCTGCGAGGTCGAGCAGGGGGAGGGTGACACCGTGCTGGTGCGGCCCCCGTCGTGGCGGCCCGACCTGACCGACGGCCCCGAGCTGGTCGAGGAGGTCGCGCGCGTCCGTGGCTACGACCAGATCCCCTCGGTGCTGCCCCAGCCCAAGTCCGCTGGGCGCGGCCTCACCCACGGACAGCGCGTCCGTCGCCTCGTCGCGACGACCCTCGCGCACCAGGGGCTGACCGAGGTCCTCAGCTACCCGTTCGTCGCGCCGGGGCTCTTCGACGCGCTGGCGTATGCCGCGGACGACCCGCGCAGGCGTGCCGTGCGGCTGGCCAACCCGCTCTCCGACGAGGCGCCGCTGATGCGTACGTCGGTGCTGGACTCCCTGCTCGACACGTTGCGCCGCAACGTCGCCCGCGGTACGCGCGACGTCGCGGTGTACGAGGTGGGGCTAGTGACGCAGGCGCCCCAGGAGCCCCTGTCGGCCCCGGTGCCGGCCACCGAGTCACGCCCCGACGACGCGACCCTCGCCGCCATCACCGGCGCGGTGCCCGCCCAGCCGCGCCACGTCGCATACGCCGCCTCCGGCGAGGCCGAGCGCGGTGGTCCCTGGCGGCCCGCCCGCCCCGTCGACACCTCGGACGCCGTCGCCTGGGCCCTCACGGTGGGCGAGGCGCTCGGGCTCGAGCTGCGGGTGCGGGCGACCGAGCGCGCGCCGTGGCACCCCGGCCGGTGCGCCCAGCTGACCCTCGAGGAAGGCACGGTCGTCGGCTACGCCGGCGAGCTGCACCCCAAGGTCGTGGCGGCTCTCGAGCTGCCGGCCCGCACCGTCGCCGGGGAGCTGGACGTCGACGTCCTGGTCGCCGCGAGCGGCACGCCGCACGACGCGACGGCACTGTCGACGTTCCCGGTGGCGCACACCGACGTGGCGCTGGTCGTCGACGAGGCGGTCCCCGCGGCCGACGTCGAGGGCGCGCTCTCGGCCGGTGCGGGCCCGGAGCTCGAGTCGCTCGTGCTGTTCGACGTCTACCGCGGCGAGCAGGTCGGTGAGGGGCGCAAGTCGCTGGCCTACCGGCTCACCTTCCGCCCGACCTCGCGCACGCTGACCACCGACGAGGTCTCCGCGCTCCGCGACGCCGCGGTCGCCGAGGCCGGGCGGCGGACCGGCGCGGTACAGCGGTGACCGCCCGCGTCGCGGTCGTCACGGGTGCCTCCCGCGGCATCGGCCGCCACGTCGCGGACGCCCTGGAGGCCGCCGGGTGGGTCGTCGAGCGCGGCTCCACGGCCGTCGCCCCGGTGACGGACCGGGCCGCCGTCGAGCGGTGGGTGGCGGACGTGGTGGCGCGCCACGGTCGCCTCGACCTGCTGGTCAACAACGCCGGGGTCATCGACGAGGAGGTACCGCTGGCCGACAGCGACCCGGACGAGTGGTGGCACACGGTCGAGGTCAACGTGCGCGGTCCGTACCTCATGACCCGCACCGCCCTGCCGCACCTCGCGGCGACGGGTGGGCGGATCGTCAACATCAACTCGGGCGCCGCGTACCGGAACTACGACATCGCCACGGCCTACAACGTCAGCAAGGGCGCCCTGGCCCGCCTGACCGCGGCCACGGGGATCGGCGGCGAGCACGGCGTCAGGGCCTTCGACCTGGCCCCCGGCGTCGTGCAGACCGACATGACGCTCGCCATGAAGGCGCACGAGGACCGCACCGAGTGGACCTCGCCCGAGGAGGTCACCGCGCTGCTCCTCGCGATGGCCGACGGGCAGCTCGACGCGTGGACGGGCCGTATGGTCCGTGCCGGGGTCGACACGGTGGAGTCCCTGCAGGAGCGGGCCGAGCAGGGCATCGGCGAGGGTGACCGCACCCTGGGCCTGCTGCGCTGGGGCGAGGACGACCCGCTGAGCTAGCCCGGGTCCGCGGCCGCCGGCCGGTGTCCGAGGAGCGGATGCCTGTGCATGCCCATCCGTGAGCCTGTATGGTCATGCACATGCGGAGAGTGGCAGTTGCCGGTGCGAGCGGGTATGCCGGAGGCGAGGTCCTGCGGCTGCTGCTCGGCCACCCCGAGCTCGAGGTGGGTGCGGTCACGGCCGCGTCGAGTGCTGGACAACCGCTGGTTGTGGTCCACCCGCACCTGACACCGCTGGCCGACCGGGTCGTCGAGGACACGACGGCCGAGACGCTCGCGGGCCACGACGTCGTCGTGCTGGCCCTGCCGCACGGCCACTCCGCTCGGATCGCCGCCGAGCTGCCGGACGACGTGGTCGTCGTCGACTGCGGCGCCGACTTCCGCCTCCGGGACGCGGAAGCCTGGACGACCTTCTACGACACGCCCTGGGCGGGCTCGTGGGCCTACGGCATGCCGGAGCTCTGCGTCCCGGGAGGCAAGCAGCGCGCGGCCCTGGCAGGCACGCCCCGTGTCGCCGTGCCCGGGTGCTACCCGACCGCGGTGAGCCTCGCGCTCGCGCCCGGCTACGCCGCCGGGGTGCTGGCCCCCCACGACGTGGTCGTCGTCGCGGCCTCGGGCACCTCGGGCGCCGGCAAGTCCGCGAAGGCGCACCTGCTGGGCAGTGAGGTGATGGGGGCGATGTCGCCGTACGGCGTCGGCGGCGTGCACCGCCACACGCCGGAGATCGAGCAGAACCTGCGCGGTGTGGCCGGCGACGACGTGACGGTCTCGTTCACGCCGACGCTCGCGCCGATGCCGCGCGGCATCCTGGCGACGTGCACCGCCCCGGTGGCAGGAGGCGCGTCCGCGCAGACCGTGCGCGCGGCCTGGGTGGAGGCGTATGCCGACGAGCCGTTCGTCCACGTCCTGCCCGAGGGGCAGTGGCCGTCGACGGCGAGCGTCCTCGGCAGCAACTGCGTCCACGTCCAGGTGGTGCTCGACGAGCGGGTCGGCCGGGTCGTGGCCGTTGCCGCGGTCGACAACCTGACCAAGGGCACGGCCGGGGCAGCCGTGCAGTGCACCAACCTCGCCCTCGACCTGCCCGAGACCACCGGGCTTCCCATCGCTGGAGTCGCACCATGAGTCTGCCCCTGCACCTGATGAGGCACGCGGTCGAGGTGGCGTTCGTCCGCCTGCCGGCCGGGACCGAGCCGGACTTCGACTGGCGGACCGGTCCGCTCGCGTCCGTCACCTACACCGACAGCGAGACCTCGGTCGTGTGCGCGCACGACGCCGTCCCTGCGGGCGCTCGCGCCCAGGGGCCGCTGACGGCGTTCGAGATCGCCGGCCCGCTCGACTTCTCCACCGTCGGGGTGCTCGCCGGCCTGCTCGACCCGCTGGCCACCCAGGGGATCAGCATCCTGGCGATGTCGACCTTCGACACCGACTGGATCCTCGTCGACGCCCAGCACGCCGACGAGGCGATGGCGCTGTGGAAGCGCGACGGGAACACGGCCGCTCCGGCCCGGCTGTCCGGGGGCGCGTCGTGAGCGTCACGGCTCCTCGGGGCTTCCGCGCGGCCGGTGTCACCGCAGGGCTCAAGGCGTCGGGCGCCCCCGACCTCGCGCTCGTGGTCAACGACGGGCCCACCCACCACGCCGCCGCGGTCTTCACGAGCAACCGGGTCGAGGCGGCACCCGTGACGTGGTCCCGGCAGGTCGTCAGCGACGGTCGGGCGGACGCGGTGGTCCTCAACTCCGGCGGCGCGAACGCGTGCACCGGGCCCCAGGGCTTCGCCGACACGCACGCCACGGCCGAGCACGTCGCCGGGGCGCTGGGCATCTCCGCCGGCGACGTCGTCGTCTGCTCGACCGGCCTCATCGGCGAGCTGCTGCCGATGGCCAAGGTGCTGGCCGGCGTCGACGCCGCAGCTGCTGCCCTCGCCGCCGACGGCGGGGACGACGCTGCGGTCGCCATCAAGACGACGGACACGGTGCACAAGCAGGCCACCGCTGCAGGCGACGGCTGGTCCGTCGGGGGCATGGCCAAGGGGGCGGGGATGCTCGCCCCCGCCCTGGCGACGATGCTGGTCGTGGTGACGACCGACGCGGTGGTCGAGCCGGGCGAGCTCGACGGCGTGCTCCGTGCCGCCACGGCCGTCAGCTTCGACCGGGTCGACTCCGACGGGTGCCAGTCGACCAACGACACCGTGCTGCTCATGGCGTCCGGGGCCTCCGGGGTGCGGCCCTCGACCGAGGAGCTCGCCGACGCCGTCACCGAGGTGTGCGCCTCGCTGGCGCGGCAGCTCATCGGCGACGCCGAGGGCGCCCACCACGACATCGCAGTGGAGGTGGTCGGCGCCGCCTCGGTCGACGACGCCCTCGAGGTCGGGCGCTCCATCGCCCGCAACAACCTGTTCAAGTGCGCGGTCTTCGGCAACGACCCCAACTGGGGACGCGTGCTCGCCGCGGTCGGCACCACGCGCGCGGCGTTCGAGCCGAATCAGCTCGACGTCGCCATCAACGGTGTGCAGGTGTGCCGGTCCGGTGGCGTCGGTGAGGACCGGTCCCTCGTGGACCTCACCGGCCGGGAGGTGCACGTGCTCGTCGACCTGCACGCGGGCGCGCAGGCCGCGACGATCTGGACCAACGACCTCACCCACGACTACGTCCACGAGAACTCGGCCTACTCGACATGACCCCGAACCAGCCCCCCGCACCCCCGCGGACGGCCAACACCGTCCGCGGCCACATCGGCGCCGCCGCCCTGCGCGTCGCCCAGGCCAAGGCCCAGACCCTGGTCGAGGCGCTGCCGTGGCTCGAGCGCTTCCGCGGTGCCCTCGTCGTGGTCAAGTACGGCGGCAACGCCATGACCGACGACACCCTCAAGGCCGCCTTCGCCCAGGACGTGGCGTTCCTGCGGTATGCCGGGCTGCGGCCAGTGGTCGTGCACGGCGGTGGCCCGCAGATCGCCTCGATGCTGGACCGCCTCGGTCTGGAGAGCGAGTTCCGCGGCGGCCTGCGCGTGACGACGCCCGAGGTCATGGACGTGGTGCGCATGGTCCTGACCGGGCAGGTCGGGCGAGAGCTGGTCGGCCTGCTCAACCAGCACGGCCCGGTCGCCGTCGGCCTCTCCGGTGAGGACGCCGGGCTCTTCGGCGCCCGCCGTCGGGGGACCACGGTCGACGGTGAGGACGTCGACCTCGGCCTCGTCGGCGACGTCGTCGAGGTGGACCCCGGCGCGGTGCAGGACATCCTCGACGCCGGGCGCATCCCAGTCGTCTCGACCGTGGCGCCCGACCTCGACGTCGACGGCCAGGTCCTCAACATCAACGCCGACACCGCCGCCGCGGCGCTCGCCGTCGCCCTGCGGGCGCGCAAGCTCGTCGTCCTCACCGACGTCGAGGGCGTGTACGCCGCGTGGCCGGACCGCGACTCGCTGCTGTCCTCGCTGTCGGTCAGCGGGGCCAAGGAGCTGCTGACCCGGGTCGACGCCGGGATGATCCCCAAGCTCGAGGCCTGCGTGCGTGCGGTCGAGCAGGGCGTCCCGCAGGCGCACGTCGTCGACGGCCGCCAGCCGCACTCGCTGCTGCTCGAGGTGTTCACCTCCGAGGGCATCGGCACGATGATCGTCCCCGACGAGGAGAGGTCCTGATGGGCACCCACAACGACGAGCTCCTCGACCGCTACCAGCGGTCCGTCCTCGGGGTCTTCGGACGTCCCCCGTTGGTGCTGTCCCACGGCGACGGCTGCTGGGTGTGGGACGTCGACGGCAACCGCTACCTCGACCTGGTCGGCGGCATCGCCGTCAACGCCCTCGGCCACGGCCACCCGGCCCTCGTCGCCGCGGTGAGCAAGCAGGCGGCCGAGGCGATCCACGTCTCCAACTTGTTCACCTCCCCGGCCCAGGTCGAGCTGGCCGAGCGGATCCTGCAGGTCGCCGAGGCGCCCGAGGGGTCCGCCGTCTTCTTCGCGAACTCCGGCGCCGAGGCCATCGAGGCAGCGATCAAGCTGTCCCGCCGCACCGGGCGCTCGGGCATCGTCGCCGCCGAGGGCGCCTTCCACGGCCGCACCACCGGGGCGCTCGCCCTCACGCACAAGGCTGCCTACCGCGAGCCGTTCGAGCCGCTGATCCCCGGCGTCACGCACGTGCCCTACGGCGACGAGGACGCGCTGCGCGCGGCCGTCACCGACGAGACCGCGGCCGTGGTCCTCGAGCCCGTGCAGGGCGAGGCCGGGGTCCTGAGCCCGGGCCCGGCATACCTGCGGCTGGCGCGCGAGCTCACCACCGCCCACGGTGCCCTGCTCGTGGTCGACGAGATCCAGACGGGGGTCGGCCGCACCGGCACGTGGTTCGCCTTCCAGCAGGCGGGGATCGTCCCGGACGCGATGACCCTGGCCAAGGGACTCGGCGGGGGAGTGCCGATCGGGGCGCTGGTCACCTTCGGTCCGCAGGTCTCCGGGATGCTCACCGTGGGGCAGCACGGCTCGACCTTCGGCGGCAACCCGCTGGCCGCGGCCGCCGGGCTCGCCGTCCTGGAGACGATCGAGTCGCAGGGCCTGCTCGCGCACGTCCGGGAGGTCGGCGAGCACCTCGTCGCGGCCGTCACCGCCCTCGGCCACCCCCTCGTCACCGGGGTGCGGGGTGCGGGCCTGCTGAGGGCGATCACCCTGGCCGCCGACGTGGCCCCCGCCGTCGCGGCCGCGGCGCGCGAGGGCGGGTTCATCGTGAACCCCGTCGCGCCGAACGCGCTCCGGCTGGCGCCACCGCTCGTCATCACGACCGAGCAGGTCGACGCGTTCGTCGCCGCCCTGCCCGCCTTCCTCGACGCCGCGTCCACCCCGCCCGAGCCGACCCCGAAGGAGACCTCGTGACCCTCCGCCACTTCCTGCGCGACGACGACCTCACCGCCGAGGAGCAGGCGCTGGTCCTGGCCCGCGCGGCCGAGCTCAAGGCGGCGCCGTTCTCACGCCAGAGCCTGGCCGGCCCGCAGGTCGTCTCGGTCGTGTTCGACAAGCCGACGCTGCGCACGCAGGTGTCGTTCACGGGTGCCATCGCCCAGCTCGGCGGCCACCCGCTCGTCGTCGACGGCGCCCTGGCGCAGATCGGGGTCCGCGAGTCGGTCGCCGACACCGCGCGGGTCCTCGGGCGGCAGTCCGCGGCGATCGTCTGGCGCACGTACGGCCAGGACCGGATCGAGGAGATGGCCGCGTTCGCCGGGGTGCCGGTGGTCAACGCGCTCACCGACGACTTCCACCCCTGCCAGATCCTGGCCGACCTGCTGACCGTCAACGAGCGCAAGGGCGTGCTCGCGGGGTTGACCCTGGCCTACGTCGGCGACGGCGCGAACAACATGGCCCACTCCTACCTCCTGGGCTGCGCCCTGGCCGGCATGCACGTCCGCATCGGGACCCCCGGGTCGCACCAGCCCCAGGCCGCGGTCCTCGCCCGTGCCGAGGAGCTCGCCGCCGAGCAGGGCGGCTCGGTGGTCGTGGTCGACGAGGCCGCTGCGGCCGTGGCCGGGGCCGACGTCGTCGTCACCGACACCTGGGTCTCGATGGGCATGGAGGCGCAGAAGGGCGAGCGGCAGGGCAGCGCCAGCCCGTTCGTGCCGTTCGCCGTCACCGAGTCCCTCATGGCGCAGGCCGATGCCGAGGCGATCTTCCTGCACTGCCTGCCCGCCTACCGCGGCTTCGAGGTCGAGGCGGCCGTCATCGACGGACCGCAGTCGGTCGTCTGGGACGAGGCGGAGAACCGGCTGCACGCCCAGAAGGCCCTCCTGTCCTTCCTCGTCGAGGAGTCCGCGTGACGTCGCGCCGAGGACACGTGGGCCGGCCCGTCGCGGGGCACCGGTGAGCATCGCCGCCACCCGGACCGCTCGCCACCAGCGCATCGTCGAGATCCTGGGGCGCACCGAGGTCCGCTCGCAGACCGAGCTGCTCGACCTGCTCGCCCAGGACGGCGTCGAGGTCACCCAGGCGACCCTGTCGCGCGACCTCGTCGAGCTCGGCGCCGTCAAGGTCCGCTCGGGACGCACGCTGGTGTATGCCGTGCCGGGGGAGGGCGGCGACCCCACGGCCCGCCCGGCCCAGGGGGCGCAGGCGGTGAGCTCCCGGCTGCGCCGGGTCTGCTCCGAGCTGCTCGTCACCGCCGAGCCGTCGCACAACCTCGTGGTCCTGCGCACCCCTCCCGGAGCGGCGAACTTCCTCGCCTCGGCCATCGACCACGCCCGCATCGAGGGGCTGCTCGGCACCATCGCCGGCGACGACACCATCATGGTCATCACGACCGGCGCCGCCGCCTCGCGGAGGGTCGCCGACCACCTGCTCGCACTGGCGGGCACCACGACGAACAACGAGGAGCAGCGGTGAACGAGCGGGTCAGCCTCTGGGGCGGACGCTTCGCAGGGGGTCCGGCCGACGCGCTGGCCGCCCTGAGCAAGTCGACGCACTTCGACTGGCGGCTCGCGCCGTACGACCTGGCCGGGTCGCGGGCCCACGCCCGCGTGCTGCACGCGGCCGGGCTGCTCGACGACGCCTCGCTCGAGGCGATGCTGGACGCGCTGGCCCGGCTGGCCGCCGACGTCGAGGCGGGCGCCTTCGTGCCGGCCGAGGACGACGAGGACGTGCACACCGCGCTCGAGCGCGGGCTGATCGAGCGCGCCAGGGCCGACGTCGGGGGCCGGCTGCGGGCCGGGCGCTCGCGCAACGACCAGGTCGCCACGCTGTTCCGGATGTACCTGCGCGACCACGCCCGTTCCGTGGCCGCCCTCGTCCTCGACGTCGTCGACGCCCTGCTCTCGCAGGCAGCCCGTCATCCCGACACCGCCATGCCGGGTCGCACGCACCTCCAGCACGCACAGCCGGTGCTGCTCGCGCACCACCTGCTCGCCCACGGGTGGGCCCTGCTGCGCGACGTCCACCGTCTGCAGGACTGGGACGCCCGCGCGGCCGTGTCGCCGTACGGATCCGGGGCGCTGGCCGGCTCCTCGCTCGGCCTCGACCCCGAGGCCGTCGCCGCCGACCTCGGGTTCGACACCTCCGTCGAGAACTCCATCGACGGCACCGCCTCGCGCGACTTCGTGGCCGAGTTCGCGTTCGTCGCGGCCATGACCGCCGTCGACGTGTCGCGGCTCGCCGAGGAGGTCGTCCTCTGGGCGACCAAGGAGTTCTCCTTCGTCACGCTCGACGACGCCTACTCGACGGGGTCGAGCATCATGCCGCAGAAGAAGAACCCCGACGTCGCCGAGCTCGCCCGTGGCAAGGCCGGCCGTCTCGTCGGCGACCTCGCCGGCCTGCTGACCACGCTCAAGTCGCTGCCGCTCGCCTACAACCGCGACCTGCAGGAGGACAAGGAGCCGGTCTTCGACGCCGTCGACACCCTCGAGGTCCTGCTGCCCGCCTTCAGCGGCATGGTCGACACGATGGTCTTCGACACCGACCGGCTCGCGTCCCTGGCGCCGCAGGGCTTCTCGCTCGCCACCGACGTGGCCGAGTGGCTCGTGCGCCAGGGCGTGCCCTTCCGGGTCGCCCACGAGGTGGCCGGTGCCTGTGTGCGCGCCTGCGAGGAGCGGGGCATCGAGCTGTGGGACCTCACCGACGACGACCTCACCGCGATCTCGCCCCACCTCACCCCGGGCGTACGCAGCGTGCTCACCGTCGAGGGCTCGCTCGCCTCCCGGGACGCCAAGGGAGGCACCGCCCCCGCCCGCGTCGCGGAGCAGAGGGAGCGGCTCGGCGCAGCCGTCACCCGGGCGCGCGCCTGGGCCGACCGGCCCGTCGAGGTCCGCTGACCCCACCCGGGGGCGCCAGGAGCAGGGGGACCGGCACGCGCGCAGGGGGCCCACGGCATACCGGATGTCCCGGATGCGGGACATCGGACCGAGCATTCGCTAGGTTCGGTGACGTGGGTCACAGCCGACCCGCTCCGGCGTTCGAAGGGATGACGGCATGGGTGTCAGCGACGACCTCACCGCGGCGGCAGGGCACGTGGCGGGACTGCGACGGGCGGTGACCGCCCTGTCCAAGGAGCTCGGCAACACCATCGACATCCAGCGGCTTCGCGACGACGTCGTGCGGCTCGCCGACGACGTCGACCTCGTGGCGCGCGGCGCCGGGGTCGGCTCGCAGGACCGGGCCGGCGGACCCGGTGAGATCGTGTTCATCCCGGACGAGGACTACGACCCCGCGATGTGGTCGGACGTCGAGGACGAGGGCGTCGGCTACCGCCGGGGCCAGTGACGTGAGCGCACCCTTCAGCGGAGGCGTCCACGCCCCCGGACGCGCCCGCATCACCGCCCGCACCCTGCGCGAGGACCGGTGGTGGCTCCAGCCGCTCGTCACCTTCGTCTGCTTCACGGCCTGGCTGCTCTACGGGCTCATCCGGGCCTCGACGCAGAAGGACTACTTCGTCGCGGACTACGGCTACCTCACGCCGTTCGCCTCGCCGTGCCTGTCCACGTCGTGCGTCCCGGGGTCGACGCACTTCGGCACGCCGTTCGGGCAGTGGCCGCCGCTCATCCCGTTCGCGGTGCTGACGCTGCCGTTCCTGCTGCTGTTCCGGCTGACCTGCTACTACTACCGCAAGGCCTACTACCGCTCGTTCTGGCTCTCCCCGCCGGCCTGTGCGGTCCCCGAGGCGCACCGTGCGTACTCCGGGGAGACCCGGTTCCCGCTGGTCGCCCAGAACCTGCACCGCTACTTCTTCTACGCGGCCGTCATCGTCAGCCTCATCAACACCTACGACGTGCTGCACGCGTTCCGCGGCAAGGACGGCGGGTTCGGCATCGGGCTCGGGACGCTGATCCTGCTGGCGAACGTCGTGCTGCTGTGGTGCTACACCCTCGGCTGCCACTCCTGCCGCAACATCGTCGGCGGCCGGCTCAACCACTTCTCGAAGCACCCGTTGCGCTACAAGGCCTGGGGCTTCGTGGGCAAGCTCAACGCGCGCCACATGCAGTTCGCCTGGATCACCCTCGGCAGCCTCGTCGTCACCGACGCGTACATCGCGCTCGTGTCGTCCGGCACCATCTCCGACCTGCGCATTCTCAACTGAGGAGCCCCGTGACCGACCTCGAGACGCACGACGTCGACGTCCTCGTCATCGGTGCCGGTGGCGCCGGCCTGCGCGCCGCCATCGAGGCGCGCGAGCAGGGGCTGCGCACGGCCGTCGTGTGCAAGAGCCTGTTCGGCAAGGCCCACACCGTGATGGCCGAGGGCGGCATCGCCGCGTCGATGGGCAACGCCAACCCCAAGGACAACTGGGAGGTCCACTTCCGCGACACCATGCGCGGCGGCAAGTTCCTCAACAACCCGCGGATGGCCGAGCTGCACGCCAAGGAGGCTCCGCAGCGGGTGTGGGAGCTCGAGACGTACGGCGCGCTGTTCGACCGCACGCCCGAGGGCAAGATCAGCCAGCGCAACTTCGGCGGGCACGAGTACCCCCGCCTCGCCCACGTCGGCGACCGCACCGGCCTGGAGCTGATCCGCACCCTCCAGCAGAAGATCGTGAGCCTGCAGCAGGAGGACCGGCGCGCGACCGGCGACTTCGACGCCCGGCTGAGGGTCTTCGCCGAGTGCACGGTGACCGACATCTTCAAGGACGCCTCGGGTGCGGTCTCCGGTGCGCTGGCGTACTGGCGCGAGAGCGGCGAGTTCCTCCTCTTCCGCGCCCCGGCCGTGGTCCTGGCCACGGGCGGTATCGGCAAGTCCTTCACGGTCACGAGCAACTCCTGGGAGTACACCGGCGACGGCCACGCCCTGGCCCTGCGGACCGGGGCGGCGCTCATCAACATGGAGTTCATCCAGTTCCACCCGACCGGCATGGTGTGGCCTCCGTCGGTGAAGGGCATCCTCGTCACCGAGTCGGTGCGCGGCGACGGGGGAGTGCTGCGCAACTCCGAGGGCAGGCGGTTCATGTTCGACTACGTGCCCGACGTGTTCCGGGCGCAGTACGCCGACACCGAGGAGGAGGCGGACCGCTGGTACCAGGACGCCGACAACAACAAGCGACCGCCCGAGCTGCTGCCTCGTGACGAGGTGGCGCGGGCCATCAACAACGAGGTCAAGGAGGGGCGCGGCTCGCCGCACGGGGGTGTCTTCCTCGACGTCTCGACCCGCCTCCCCGCGGAGGAGATCATCCGGCGCCTGCCGTCGATGCACCACCAGTTCAAGGAGCTCGCCGACGTCGACATCACCGCCGAGCCGATGGAGGTCGGCCCGACGTGCCACTACGTCATGGGCGGTGTCGAGGTCGATGCCGACACCGCGGCGACGAGCGTCCCCGGTCTCTTCGCCGCGGGCGAGGTCGCGGGCGGCATGCACGGCTCGAACCGCCTGGGCGGCAACAGCCTGTCCGACCTGCTGGTCTTCGGCCGACGGGCCGGGGTCGGGGCCGTCGACTACGTGCGGGCCAAGGGCGTCGAGGGCGGCGGCCACCCCGCCCCGGCCGAGGCCGAGGTGGCGGCAGCGACGCGGGCTGCGCTGTCGCTGTTCGACGCGAAGGACGGCGGCCAGAGCCCCTATGACCTGCACCACGAGCTGCAGCGGAAGATGAACGACCTCGTCGGCATCATCCGCCGCGAGCACGAGGTCCGCGAGGCGCTCGAGGTGCTCGACGAGCTCGACGCCCGGGCGCGCGGCGTCGTCGTCGCCGGCGGACGGCGGTTCAACCCGGGCTGGCACCTGGCGATGGACCTGCGCAACATGCTGGCCGTGTGCCGGTGCGTCGCGATGGCGGCCCTGGAGCGCACCGAGTCCCGCGGCGGGCACACCCGCGAGGACTTCCCGGCCATGGACCCCGAGTGGCGCCGGATCAACCTCGTCGAGACCATGACCGACGACGGGCGGATCGAGATGCGGCGCCAGCCCGTCCCCGAGATCCGCCAGGACCTGCTCGAGCTGTTCGAGCGCTCCGAGCTGTCGAAGTACCTCACCGAGACCGAGCTGCAGCGGCATGGAGGGAGCGGGGCATGAGCTACCAGGGGAGCTTCCGGGTGTGGCGCGGCGACGCCGACGGGGGAGCGCTGCAGGACTTCACCGTCGAGGTCAACGAGGGCGAGGTCGTGCTCGACATCATCCACCGCCTGCAGGCGACGCAGGCCCCCGACCTCGCGGTCCGCTGGAACTGCAAGGCCGGCAAGTGCGGCTCGTGCTCGGCCGAGGTCAACGGCCGGCCGCGGCTGCTGTGCATGACGCGGATGAGCACCTTCGAGGAGGGCGACACGGTCACGGTGACGCCGCTGCGCACGTTCCCCGTCGAGAAGGACCTCGTCACCGACGTGTCGTTCAACTACGAGAAGGCGCGCGAGGTCCAGGCCTTCAGCCCGCCCGAGGGCGTGGCGCCGGGTGAGTACCGCATGCAGCAGGTCGACGTCGAGCGCAGCCAGGAGTTCCGCAAGTGCATCGAGTGCTTCCTGTGCCAGGACGTCTGCCACGTCGTGCGTGACCACGAGGACAACAAGGCCGCCTTCTCGGGCCCGCGCTTCCTCATGCGCATCGCCGAGCTCGACATGCACCCGCTGGACTCCGCCGACCGGCGCCCGGCCGCGCGGGCCAAGCACGGGCTCGGGTTCTGCAACATCACCAAGTGCTGCACCGAGGTCTGCCCCGAGCACATCAAGATCACCGACAACGCCCTCATCCCGCTCAAGGAACGCGTCGTCGACCGCCACTACGATCCCCTCGTGTGGCTGGGCAACACGATCCGACGGCGCAAGGGCTGACCGAGGCCGAACCGCACGCCGCGCTCGGGCTCGGACCGCGGCTCGAGCGGTCCTTCTTCGCCGAGGACGTCCTCGACGTCGCGCCGGCGCTCCTGGGCACGTTCCTCACCGTCGGTCCGGTGACCGTGCGCCTCACCGAGGTCGAGGCGTATGCCGGGGAGTCCGATCCCGGGTCCCACGCCTTCCGCGGGCCGACGCCCCGCACCCAGGTCATGTTCGGCCGCGCGGGTCACCTCTACGTCTACTTCACCTACGGGATGCACTGGTGTGCCAACGTCGTCACCGGCTCCGAGGGCCACGCCAGCGCGGTGCTGCTACGGGCCGGTGAGGTGGTGGCTGGCGAGGAGGTGGCAGCCGGACGGCGCGCGGGGATCGCCCGGCGCGACTGGACCCGGGGGCCGGCGCGGCTGGCGACGACGCTCGGGCTGCGGGGCGAGGACTCGGGCGCCGACGCCTGCGCCGAGGACGGCCGGATCGCCCTCCACGCGCCCGTCGCCCATGTGCCCGCCGGCCGCATCAGGACCGGTCCCCGGGTCGGGGTGAGCGGCGCCGGCGGCGACGCCACGGCATACCCGTGGCGCTTCTGGCTGGCGGACGAGCCGAGCGTCTCGGTGTACCGCGCAGCGAAACCGCGCGCCCGTCGCCGGGGCGCATAGGGCAGGCTTGGCCCGTGCCGCGCGGTGCGGCGCACCGACCGAAGGAGACCGACGACCGTGACGAACGTTCTCGACGAGCTGCAGTGGCGCGGCCTGGTGGCGCAGACCACCGACGAGGCTGCGCTGCGCCAGGCCCTCGGCGACGGACCGATCACGGCCTATTGCGGGTTCGACCCGACGGCCCCGTCGCTGCACTTCGGAAACCTCGTCCAGCTCGTGGTGCTGCGCCACCTCCAGCGCGCGGGGCACCGCGTCATCTGCCTGGTGGGCGGCTCGACGGGGCTCATCGGCGACCCGCGGCCGTCGGCGGAGCGTGTGCTCAAGACCAAGGAGCAGACCGCCGAGTGGGTGGCGAACATCCAGCGCCAGGTCCGCCCGTTCCTGGCCACGGACGGGGACAACCCCGCGGTCTTCGTGAACAACCTCGACTGGACGGAGGGCCTGTCGGCGCTGGACTTCCTGCGCGACATCGGCAAGCACTTCCGGGTCAACCAGATGGTCAAGAAGGAGGCGATCGCCGCGCGGCTCAACTCCGACGAGGGGATCTCCTACACCGAGTTCAGCTACCAGCTGCTGCAGGGGCTGGACTACCTGCAGCTGTTCCGCGACTTCGGCTGCACGCTGCAGACCGGCGGCAACGACCAGTGGGGCAACCTCACCGCCGGCTCGGACCTCATCCACCGGGTCGAGGGGAAGTCGGTGCACCTGCTGACGACCCCGTTGCTCACCGACAGCTCGGGTGAGAAATTCGGCAAGAGCGCGGGCAACGCCATCTGGCTGTCGCCGGAGATGACGAGCCCGTACGCCTTCTACCAGTACTGGATCAACGTCGAGGACGCCTCCGTCGTCACCCTGCTCAAGGTGTTCACCGACCGCACCCAGGAGGAGGTCGCCGAGCTGGAGCAGTCCCTGGCGGAGAAGCCGTTCCTGCGGGAGGCCCAGAAGGCTCTCGCGGCGGACGTCACGACCCTCGTCCACGGCGCCGAGGCGACGGCGGCGGTGCAGTCGGCCTCCGAGGCGCTCTTCGGCAAGGGGGACGTGGGCGCCCTCGACGAGGGCACGCTGCTCGATGCCACGGCCGAGCTGCCGGGCGCCCCGGTGGAGGTGGGCACCTCGGTCACCGACGCGCTGGTGGCCGTGGGCCTGGTCGACTCGCGCAACGCCGCGCGCAGAGCCATCTCCGAGGGAGGCGCCTCGCTGAACAACGTGAAGCTCACCGACGCGGAGCGAGTCCTGGGGGAGGGGGACTTCCTGCACGGCAAGGTCGCCCTGCTGCGCCGTGGCCGCAAGTCCCTGGCGGCAGGACGTCGGTCGGGCTGACGCCCCGACCCGCACCCGACCGATCCGCTGGTCCGGCGCCCCGCAGGGCGCTGACCAGCGGATTTGTCTTTTCGGCGAGGCCCCGTCTAATGTTCTCGACGTCAGCCCGACAGGGAGGAACGGACACCACCGCGGTCACCACCGCGAAGAAGGCCGGTCCCGCGGGTTGGAACCCCCGAAAGAACTGCTCGAACGCTTCACCGCGTCCGAAGCCAGGAACGGGGAATCTCCAGACCGGATTCCGCCGCCGAGAAGCGGATTTGGGAAAAGGAAACGGAGAGCATAAGATTGAAGGGTTGCCCCGGACGCCGGCCGACAAGGTCTGCGAAAGGTGCGCGTCCGATCCTTGAGAACTCAACAGCGTGTCAAAAATCGATGCCAATAACCTCGTCT